>CAUTRN010000010.1:0-166359 GCA_963540925.1 uncultured Sphingomonadaceae bacterium | reverse complement strand
ATGTACGCCGAGCATCACGAACT
The DNA here is from genome assembly GCA_963540925.1 of uncultured Sphingomonadaceae bacterium. Lineage (GTDB taxonomy): Bacteria > Pseudomonadota > Alphaproteobacteria > Sphingomonadales > Sphingomonadaceae > Rhizorhabdus. Next base: position 166,336 of record CAUTRN010000010.1, on the reverse strand, counting down.
GCGCCGCCATCTGCGCCGCTATGTCCAGCACCGGTTGTCGCCGATGCCGGGGCAGAGCCAGGACGACCTGCCCTATGACGGCTTCTCCGAGGCCTGGTTCGACAGCGAGGCCGATGCCGAAGCGCTGCGCAACGAGCCGATCTTCGTCCAGAAGATCGCGCCCATGGTGGGCGACTTCCTCGACCTGGAGGGGATGAGGTTCTCGGCGACGGACTCGCAGGTGCAGATCGTCGGCGGCGTGCCGCCGCTCTATGTGCCGGGATGAAGACCCTCCCACCTCCGCCGGAGCGACGATAGACGCGATGACGCATGGATAAGGCCGCCCACCCCGCTTATGCTCGCCCGATGTTCGCCGTCGACCATCAGGAACGCCGCCGCCGCATTTCCGAAGCCGCGATCGCGCTGATCGCCGAGGAAGGGCTGGAGGCCGCCACGATCCGCCGCATCGCCGGCGAGGTGGGCGACAGCACCAAGATCGTCACCCATTATTTCGCGAGCAAGCAGGAGCTGCTGCTCGAGGCCTTCGAGCTGCTGGCGGGAGAGGCCTTCGCCAAGATCGACCGGCTGCTCGCGCGCGATCCCGCCGATCTGGTCGGGGCGCTGATGATCATGGCCGCCGCCGACGAGACCGGGGTGCGCCACTGGCGGCTCTATCTGTCCTTCTGGGAATGGGCGGTGCGCGATCCGGAAACCGCCGCCAGCATCCGCGCCTATGGCGAGCTGGCGATCGCCAGGATCGCGGCGGCGATCGAGGCCCGCAACGGGCCGCGGACCGACAGGATGACGGTCGCCCGCACGCTCAACGCGCTGGTACAGGGGATTTCGCTGCAGGCGCTGGTCGATCCCGAAGGCTGGCCGACCGAGACGGTGCGCGAGGTGCTGGACTTACAGGTGGGTCAATTGCTCGGCTTGCCCTTGCCGGTCAGCGGCTGACCCAGAACAGCATCGCGCCATAGAGCAGCGCGACGGCGACCCACACCAGCGGCGCAGCTGCGTCGAGGCGCATCCAGATGTCCTTGTCGGCGGCATGGGCCGGGTCGACCGGCGGCAGCGCACGATACACGGCCGCATAGGCCGCCTCGGCTTCCCGGATGGCGGCGATCGCGTCGGCGTCGAGACCGGAAATGGTGGTCTGGGGAAGGGCTGTGCTCATGCCCGGAAATTACCGTAACCCTACGGTAGCCGGAAGCGCGCCATTAACCAGACGCTCATCCTATAGTCGAAATCCGCCGCTGGATTCGACGATCTGGCCGGTCACCCAGCCCATGTCGGGCGAGGCGAGGGCGTGAACCGTGTTGGCGATGTCGGCGATCGTGCCGAATCGGCCGAGGGTGGTGAGATCCTCGATCTGCTTGCGGACCGCCGGGTCGCTCGCCTGGGCGGCGTTGGACTCGGTCTCGTTGAAACCGGGCGCCACCGCGTTGACGGTGATCCCGCGCGGGCCCAACTCGCGCGCCAGCGCGACGGTGAAGACGTCGACTGCCGCCTTGCACATCGAATAGACGATCACCTCCGACAGGGCGAGCCGCGAGGCGGCCGAAGACAGGTTGATCACCCGCCCGCCGTCGCGCAGATTCGGGATGAGCGCGCGGGTGAGGAAGAAGGGCGCGCGAAGATTGTTCGAGACGGTGCTCTCGAAAATCTCGGGGGTCGCCATCGCGATCGTCGCATAGTCGCCACCGCCAACATTGTTGACGAGGATGTCGAGCCCCGGCGACCCGGTGCGCTGCTCCAGCCCCGCGGTGGTCGCCGCCGCCAGCGCCTCGGCCGCTTCCGCCGTGCCCAGTTCCTGCTTCACCAGGAAGGCACGGCCACCCTTCGCCTCGATCGCCGCCAGCACCTCCTGGGCCGCCGCATCGTTTGCGGCATAGTTGAGCGCGACCAGCGCGCCCGAATCCGCCAGCCGTTCGGCGATGCCCCGGCCCAGGTTGCGCGAGGCCCCCGTCACCAGCGCGGTCTTGCCGTCGAGAACTCCCATCGCCCTTCTCCCCTCAGGCTATCGTCATGCCGCCGTCGACCGCGAGCGCCTGCCCCGTCACGAAGCTGGCGCTGTCGTCGCACAGCCACATCACCGCCGCCGCGATCTCCGATGGCTGGCCCAGACGCCCGGCCGGATCATTGGCGAGCAGTTGCGCGGTCAGCTCGGGCGTGATCGCCTTCTGCCACATCGGCGTGTCGATCATGCCCGGGCAGACCGCGTTGATGCGGATGTTGCTGCGCGCATATTCGAGCGCCGACGCGCGGGTGAGCCCGACGATGCCGTGCTTGGAGGCGACATAGGCGGGCATCATCACCGTGCCGATCAGCCCGGTGCTCGACGCGCAGTTGACGATCGCGCCGCCGCCCTGCGCCAGCATCTGGCGGATCTCGCGGCGCAGGCACAGCCACAGGCCGCGCAGGTTCACCGCCATCACCCGGTCCCAATTCTCCGGCGTGCAGTCGGCGGTCGGCGCCTTGTCGCCGTCAATGCCGGCGGCGTTGAACGCCGCATCGATCCGGCCATGGCGCGCCACCACCCCCGCGATCATCGCATCGACCGACGCTTCGTCGGCGACGTCGCAGCGGAGGAAATCCGCCCCCAACGCCTCGGCGGCGGCGCGGCCCTGCGCCTCGTCGCGATCGGCGAGCACGGTGGCATAGCCCCTGGCGGCAAAGGCCTCGGCGGTCGCCCGCCCGATCCCCGATCCGGCGCCCGTCACCAGGGCTACCTTGCGCTGGTTCGTCATATCCCCTCCCCCGCCGATCACGTCCGCAGGCTCCCGATCGTCACCGGCAGGCTGCTATAGGCCCAATGGAAATAGCTGGGCCTGAGCACCGCCGCGTCGAGATCGAAGCTGTAATCCTCCACCCGCGCCAGGAATTCCTCGACCAGCACCCGGATCTGCATCCGCGCGATGTGCAGGCCGATGCAGTGGTGCAGCCCCATGCCGAAAGCGAGCTGCTTGCGGAATGTGCGGTTCCAGACGAACGCTTCGGAATTCTCGAACTCGCGCTCGTCGCGATTGGCCGAGGCGACGAGGCCCACCACCCGCTGCCCGGCCTTCATCTCGACCCCGGCGATGGTGACATCCTCGAAGATCGTCCGCAGGAACCATTGGGCGGGGGCGCAATAGCGCAACATCTCCTCGGTCGCGGTGACGACATTGGCGCGCAGGTCGGCGCGCGAGCCGCCACGGACCTGCGCGAGCTGGTCGGGACGACGGAGCAGTTCGAGCAGGCCCTGCGCGGCCACCTTGCCCGGCGTCTCGGTGTTGGCGATGAACACGCAGGTCAGCGCGTCGGCCACTTCCTCGTCGCTGAGCGCCCGGCCATCCTCGCGCGTGCTGTAGCTCAGCAACCCATCATAGAGCGGATCGCTGCCGTCTGGTCCCTCCGCGCGTCGCCTGGCGATCGCAGGCAGCATGAAGCGCTTCATCGCCTGGAAGAACTGGAGATTGTCGATGCCGCCGCGCTCGGGATCATAGCTGGTGGTGGCGTTGACCGTGGTCAGGATCTCGGGCGCCAGCGCCTCGTCGATATGGAAGAGCCGGCAGGTGAGCAGCGCGCTCAGCATCCCGCCATAATCGAGGAAGAGATCGAAACGCCCTTTGTCGAGTCCGGCCTCCAGCAGCCCGCGCACGATGGCGCGCATGTCGGCCTCCATCGCCGCGACCGCCGAAGGCGTGAACGGCCGGGTGTGGGCGCGGCGGATATCGTCATAATGGGGGCTGTGCAGCAGGGTCATCGGCGCCATCGGCGCGCGCGACGCCTCGGGCGGGCGGCCCTTGTGGTGGTTCAGCAGCACCTCGGGCATCGGGATCGAGGATTCGGACGGCACCAGCGCATTGCCGCGGATCTGCAGCATCGCCTCCAGATCGGCGAAGCGCGACAACCAGAAAGTGTCGTAGCGCGGCGTGTAATAGACCGTATGATGCGTGCGCAGCTCGCGATAATAGGGAAAGGGATCGGCCATGATCCGCTCGTCGAACGGGTCGTAATGAAATGCCGCCGCCTGCCCGTTCATCGCCGCCGATCCTTCCGCCCATCTCCTGCGGCGGGGGTATCGGGGGCCCGAAAAGCCGACAATATTGAAACTGCCGTTGCATTCTGGATGTCGGCCGCCGGGCTTCAAATCCGCGCGCGCCGGCGATTTGCTCCGAAGCGGAGCGAAGCGCGCATGAGGCGGCGGTTGCGCTATGGATCGCCTGGGGAAAGAGGGGGGGCCATGACCATAAGCAGACTGATTCTTGCCATGCTGCTGGCGTTCGGCCTGCCGCTGGCCGCCGCATCGGCCGCGCCGCCCGACATCGAGATCTACGGCCGGCTGCCGGGCTTCGAAATGGCCAGTCTCTCGCCTTCGGGCGATCGGATCGCACTGATCGGCGTGGTCCAGGACCGGCGCCGCCTGCTCGTCCTGGGCCGGGACAAGACGCCGCTGGCGGCGATGGATGTGGGCGACAACAAGATCCGCAGCATCGACTGGGCCGGCGAGGAGCTGGTGCTGGTGCGCGCCAGCAAGACCGTGGAGCTGGGCATCGGCTTCACCGCCGACAAGACCGAACTGACGACGATGATCGTCGTGCCGGTGTCGGGCAAGGCCCAGCCCTGGAACGTCTTCGCCAACAACAGCAACATCACCGGCGGCATCCGCGGCTTCTTCGGCGCGATCGAGCGGGGCGGGCGCTGGTATGGCTATTTCGGCGGGATCACGCTCGACAGCCGGGGCTTCGACAAGCAGCTGATGAGCACTCGGCCCGAACTGTACGAGGTCGATCTGGAAACGAAGAAGGCCCGGCTGATCGCGCGCCGGTCCGACGCCGACAATATCCGGCGCGACTGGGTGATCGGGCCCGACGGCACCGTCGCCGCCAGCCTGGATTTCAACTCGACCGGCGGCAGCTGGACGATCCGCAACCGCGAGGGCCGGACGCTCGCCACCGGCAAGGCGCCGACCGGGGACATCGCGCTGCTGAGCCTGGGCCGCACCCCCGACACCGCTTTCTACTATTTCCGCGAGGACAGCGGCGTCGACCGGCTGTTCGAAGTGCCGCTGGCCGGCGGCGAGCCGGTCGAGGTGCTCGAGGACAAAGGTATCTCCTCCTACCAGATCGACAGCCGCAGCCGGCAGCTCATCGGCTATCGGAGCGACGGCGACTATCCCGAGGATCATTATTTCGATCCGAAGAGGGAGCGCGTCGCCACGGCCATGCGCAAGGCCTTTCCCGACGTCTCGATGCAGGTGATCGATGCCAATGACGCTTTCGACCGGCTGATCGTGCAGACCAGCGGGATCCGCGCGCCGGAAAGCTGGTTCGCCGTCGACATCAAGACCGGGACCGCCGAGGAGATCGGCTATGGCTATGCGCTGCGCGACAGCGAGGTCGCGCCGATGCGGATGTTCGCCTGGAAGGCTGCCGACGGCTTGGCGATGAGCGGCGTGCTCACCACTCCGCCCGGCCGCGACGCGAAGAAACTGCCGCTGATCGTGCTACCCCATGGCGGCCCGGCCTCGCGCGATCATCCCGATTTCGACTGGTGGGCACAGGCCTATGCCTCGCGCGGCTATGCGGTGTTCCAGCCCAATTTCCGGGGATCGAGCGGGATCAGCGAATCCTTCCTGCGCGCCGGCTATGGCGAATGGGGCCGCAAGATGCAGAGCGACATCTCCGACGGGGTCGCCGCGCTCGCCGCTGAGGGGATCGTCGATCCGAAACGCGCCTGCATCGTCGGCGCCAGCTATGGCGGCTATGCCGCGCTCGCCGGCGTCACCCTGCAGCAGGGCCTCTATCGCTGCGCGGTCTCGGTGGCGGGTGTCGCCGACGTCTACCGCATGGCCTCCACCGACATCTATGAGAGCGGCGACGACCCCACCACGATCCGCGCGCTCAGGGCCGAGGTCGGCCGCGGCCGCGACCTGAAGCAGGTGTCACCGGTCACCTTCGTCGCCCGCGCCGATGCGCCGATCCTGCTGATCCACGGCGTCGACGATATCGTCGTGCCCTTCGCGCAGAGCCGGGTGATGGCCTCCGCGCTCGACCGGGCGGGCAAGCCCTATGAGCTGGTGACCCTGCCGGGCGAGGATCACTGGCTGTCGCGCAGCGAGACCCGGCTGACGATGCTCAAGGCCTCGCTGGCCTTCATCGAGAAGCACAACCCCGCCGATGCGGCGCCGGAGAAGCCCTGATCGCCGATCGCTATTGGGGTTTGGCGGCGGGCGGGGTGGCCGGCTTGTCGTCGGTGCGCATGGTCTTCTCGCCATGGCGCACCGTGCGCGTCTGCACGGGCGTCGCGGTCTCGGCCTCCGGTTTCGGCGCCGGAGGCTTGGCCCGCGCAGCCTCTTCGCCAGCGGCGGGAGCCGTGTAGGAGTCCGCGTCGAAATCGATCGCCAGGCTCTGCGCTTGCACGGCCACCGGCGCGAGGAGCAACCCGAGCGTCACAAACAGCCTGGCCATCGTCATCTCCCACGCAGCAACCCGAAACCCCGGCAAGCCGTAGCGATCCGGAGCGAATCGCGGTGGCCCGCGATCCAAGGCATGGGTGAAGCCTTCGCAAGCCGCTGTGATCCCCGACACTGTCCAATCGGAAAGATACTTAACGGTTCGATCGCCCGATCAGTCGAGCGAGACCCTCCCTTCGCCGAACTCGGCGTCGCGATTGCGGGAGGCCTGGCGCGGGCCCGAGGCAGCGATGTCGGCGAGCAACGCGTCGCGCTGCGGCCCCTGCGAGACATGCGCGCGCGCATCCAGCTCGACGCCGAGGTTGAGCATCGAGCGATGCCCCTGCAGCTCCAGCCCGACATTCACCGCCCGCTTGTTGGCGGCCAGCACCTCGGCATCGATCTTCGCCATCTGCCGGGCGAGCTTCATCACCTCGCCCTCCAGCCGCTCGGCCGGATAGGCGGCGAGCACCATGCCGATCGTCGCGGCGTCGGCGCCGCTGATCCAGTCGCCGGTCAGCAGCATCCGCTTCGCCCATTGCGGGCCGACATGGTAAAGCCAGACATTGTTGGGCGGGGTGCCGAGCCCGCGCACGCCGGGGTGGCCGAGCCGCGCATCCTCCGCCGCCAGCACGATGTCGCACATCAAGGCGAGTTCGCAGCCGCCGGCCAGGCAATAGCCCTCGACCTTGGCGATCACCGGCTTGTGGACGTCGAACAGCGCCTGGATCGGCGCGACCTTCTTCTCGAGCTGCCAGAAGTCGTTCTCGACCGTGTCGAGGTCCGACCGGTAGCGGACGTCGCTGGGTCGCTCGGGGCCGACGCCATGAGTCTCGGCGATGTCATAGCCGGCCGAGAAGGTACCGCCCTCCCCTTCGATCACGATCACGTTGACGTCGAGGCGGTCGTCGGCCTCGTGCAGCGCGTCGCGCAATTCCTTGAGCAACCGGTCCGACAGCGCATTGCGCCGGTGCGGGCGATGCAGGGTGATCCGCGCGATCCGCTCGTCCACCGAGAAGGGGATATCCTCGGTCGTCTTGATCCACTTGTACATCGGCCCTCTCCCGGCGCTGCCTGATGCACGGGATATCGGGCGACGTGCGCCGGGCTGTCCAATCCGAAAAACCGAGGGGGCTATCGCAAAGCGGTTTCTCTCCCACCAAGCGTCATCCCCGCGAAGGCGGGGATCCATATACTCTGAAGCACGAACCTCTTGCGGTTCGGAGGTTATGGATTCCCGCATCCGCGGGAATGACAAGAAGAGAGCGACAGCACTTCAATTCCTGCCATCCCAGCCCTCGCTGGCATGACGGATGGGTCTTAACCGCCTCAGCTCAGGAACCGCCCCAGGTCGGCCATGTCGAGCAGCACCTCGCGGCGGCCGACATGGTCGGGGGTGGAGACGATGCCGTCCTTCTCCAGCCGCTCGATCAGGCGCGCGGCCGAGTTGTAGCCGACCCGGAGCTGGCGCTGGAGCCAGCTGGTCGAGGCCTTGCGGTTCTCGACGACGAGCTGGATCGCGCGGCGATAGACCTGGGTCTCGGGGTCGTCGGGGCCGGTGGGGCCGCCTTCCATCGCGAAGCCGCCATCCTCGGGCTCCTCGGTGACCGCCTGGATATAGTCGGGCGTGCCCTGGCCGCGCCAGTGATCGGCCACCGCGCGCACCTCGTCGTCCGACACGAACGGGCCGTGGACGCGGATGATCTGCTTGCCGCCCGCCATATAGAGCATGTCCCCCTTGCCCAGCAGCTGCTCGGCGCCCTGCTCGCCCAGGATGGTGCGGCTGTCGATCTTGCTGGTCACCTGGAAACTGATGCGGGTGGGCAGGTTCGCCTTGATCACGCCGGTGATGACGTCGACCGAGGGGCGCTGCGTGGCCATGATCAGGTGGATGCCCGCCGCGCGCGCCTTCTGCGCCAGCCGCTGGATCAGGAATTCCACCTCCTTGCCGGCGGTCATCATCAGGTCGGCCAGCTCGTCGACGATCACCACGATCTGGGGCAGCGGCTCGAAGTCGAGCTTCTCCTCCTCGTAGATCGGCTGGCCGGTCTCGGCGTCGTAGCCGGTCTGGATGCGGCGGCCGATCGGCTGGCCCTTGGCCTTGGCGGTGCGCACCCGCTCGTTGAAGCTGGCGAGGCCGCGCACGCCGACCGAGGACATCATCCGGTAGCGGTCCTCCATCTGCTCGACCGCCCATTTGAGCGCGCGGACCGCCTTTTGCGGCTCGGTGACCACGGGCGAGAGCAGGTGGGGAATGTCGTCATAGATGCTGAGCTCGAGCATCTTCGGATCGATCATGATCATGCGGCACTGGTCCGGGGTCAGCCGGTAGAGCAACGACAGGATCATCGAGTTGATGCCGACCGACTTGCCCGAGCCGGTGGTGCCGGCGACGAGCAGGTGCGGCATCGGCGCGAGATCGGCGATCACCGGGTCGCCGCCGATATTCTTGCCGAGCACAAGGGCAAGCCCGCCGCTCGCCAGTTCCTCGAACGGGTCGCTGGCGATCAGCTCGCTTAGCGACACCGTCTCGCGCTTGGCGTTGGGCAGCTCGATGCCGATCACGGTACGCCCCGGGATCACCGCGATGCGCGCCGACATCGCCGACATGTTGCGGGCGATATCGTCGGCCAGCGCGATCACCCTGCTCGCCTTGATGCCGGCGGCGGGCTCCAGCTCGTACATGGTGACGACCGGGCCGGGGCGGATCTCGACGATGCGGCCCTTGACGTTGAAGTCGTCGAGCACGGTCTCCAGCAGCCGGGCGTTGCGCTCCAGCGCGGCCTTGTCGATCGTCTTGGTGTTGCTCGGCGGCGGCGGGGTGAGCAGCGAGAGGCTGGGCAGCTTGTAGGTGTCGCCCAGCGGCAGCGAGCTCTGCCGGTCGCGCGCGACGGCCTTGGCCGAGGGGGCGGCGGGCTTCTTGCGATCGGCGATCACCGGCGGCGGGGCGGCGTCTTCCTCCTCGGGGGTGGCGACGTGGCGCGGCGGGCGCGCGGGCACCGGCATCTTGTCGATCGTGGTGACGTCGGTCTCGTCGTCATCGTCGATGTCGAAGGGGATATCGTCGTCATCGGCGTCGAACGGCTCGAGCGGACGGCGGGCATAGGCGCCCCGGCGCAGCAGCCAGTCGCGCTCGTCCCCCTCGAGGCCCAGGCCCCAGAGCCACAGCGACACGCCGAGGATCGCGAGCAGCACCGCCGCGCCCAGCCGCACGCCATTCGCCACCACCGGATCGGCGAGCTGGTCGATCCCGAGCCCTGCCAGCGCGGCGCCGCTCAGGCCGATGCTGCCGCCGAAACCGGCGGGCAGCCCCGCGACCGATCCGCCGCGGAACAGCGCCAGGCCGATGCCGAGCACGCCCACCGCGACCAGCGCGATCGCCAGCGAGCGGCCCCAGCGGCCAACCGAGGAGCCGCGCCACAGGCGGAAGCCCCACACCAGGCCGAGCGGCAGCACCAGGCCAATCGCGGGGCCGAAGATGCTGAGCGCGATATCGGCGATCCAGGCGCCGACCGGACCGAACAGATTCTGCGCGGGGCCGCCCGCTGCCGTGTTCAGCGCGGGATCGGTGACATGATAGCTGGCCAGGACGAAGCCCAGCGCGATGGTGGTGCCGATCAGCCCCAGCGCCCCGGCGATCGATCCGGCGCGGCGGCCGAGCCCGGCCATGACGCCCCGCAAGCCGTCCGCCGACGCTGCGGCGGCGGGCTCGGGCTCGGCCCCGACGATCCTGATGCTGCGACTTGCCATTCGTCCGTCCTTCGAACGGGCGCCCCGACCCGTAAAACCTCGCTTTGTTCCAGAATCCCATAGTGGCGAGTCGCGGTCAAGCGACGGGCGACGAGCTGCGTAGTTCCTCCCCGGAACGGGGAGGGGGACCAGCCGCGAAGCGGATGGTGGAGGGGCCGCCGTCGCAGACGGCGCTATCGCGCCGCCCCTCCACCGCACTGCGTGCGGTCCCCCTCCCCGTTCCGGGGAGGAACTAGTGGCGCCCGTTCCCACCTCGGCCTATGACGCCCCCATGGAACGGCAGGACGTCATCATCCTCGGCGGGGGCCTGGTCGGCCTCACCCTCGGCATCTCTCTGGCGAAGCATGGCATCAGGGTGGCGGTGATCGATCCCGCCGATCCCGACAAGATCCTCGCCGCCGGCTTCGACGGGCGCGCCTCGGCGGTAGCGAGCGCGCCGTGGCGGATGCTGGAGGCGATCGGCGTCGGCGAGAAGCTGGCCGGCAAGGGCTGCCCGATCGAGGCGATCAAGGTGCAGGACGGGCTCAGCCCCGAAAGCCTGATGTTCGAGCCTTCGGCCGATGGCGGCGCGCTGGGCCACATGTTCGAGAATCGCGAGCTGCGCATCGCGCTGGACCAGACCGCGCGGGGTGCCGATGGGCTGACCCTGCTGCGCCCGTGCCGCCCGGTCGACGTGGTCCGCGACCTCGACGGGGTGACGGTCACGCTCGACGACGGGCGGGTGATCACCGGCGCGCTGCTGATCGGCGCCGAGGGCCGCCAGTCGCCAACCCGCGAGGCGGCGGGGATCACCGTGGCGCGCTGGAGCTACAACCATGCCGCGATGATCGCGTCGATCGCGCATGAAAAGCCGCACGGCAACATCGCCTATGAGATCTTCTACCCGACCGGCCCCTTCGCGATCCTGCCGCTGCTCGACCTGCCCGACGGCCGCCATCGCTCGGCGCTGGTCTGGACGGTCGAGGCGAAGCATGGCCCGGCGATGGCCGCGCTGCCCGAGCGCGCCTATCAGGCCGAGGCGGAGAAGCGGATGGGCGGGCTGCTGGGCGAGCTGACCCTGATCAGCCCACGCGCTTCCTATCCTCTCGGCTTCCACCATGCCGCGCGGATCACCGACACCCGCCTCGCGCTGGTCGGCGACGCCGCGCACGGCATCCACCCGATCGCGGGCCAGGGCGTCAACCTCGGCTATCGCGACGTGGCGGCACTCACCGAGGTGCTGGTGGAGGGGATGCGGCTGGGGCTCGACCCCGGCGATGCCCAGCTGCTCGCGCGCTACCAGCGCTGGCGCAGCCTCGACACCTTCCTGGTCTCGGCGACCACCGACACGCTCACCCGCCTGTTCGGCCTGCCCGGCCGCGTGCCGCGTGCGATCCGCCGGCTGGGCCTCGCCGCAGTCGAGCGGATGGGGCCGCTGAAGGGCCGCTTCATGGCCGAGGCACGCGGCGAGACCGGCAAGCTGCCGAAGCTGCTGGAAGGCGTGTCGATCTGACCCTGCTTAGCCCCTCCCTCCCAGGGAGGGGTTGGGGGTGGGTGGCGAGCGCAGCGAGCCTGCCCGCGAGGATCCGGAAAACGCCGCCGAGGGGCATCGAGCCCCTCGCCACCGTAGACCCACCCCTTCCTCCTCCCTTGCAGGGAGGGGCTTATAAGGTGGGGATCACCCGCGCTTCTTCGACCAGCATCACCGGCACGCCCTCGCGAATCGGGAAGGCAAGACCGGCCGCTTCGGAGACCAGCTCGCCGGCCGCCTCGTCATAGCGCAGCGGGGTGCGCGTCACCGGGCAGACCAGCACCGCGAGCAAGTCCGGATCGAGGCTCACTGAAGCGTCGCGCCGTCGTCGTCGCCGCGGCGGAAGAAGCTGAGGAACTGCGCGAGCAGGTCGGCGCGTTCATCGAGGGTGGCGGCTTCCAGCAGTGCCTGTTTCGACGCGACGTCGAACGGCGCCATCGCCGCGATCGCGTTGACCAGCGTCTCGTCGTCGAGCCGGCTGACCCCGGTCCAGTCGACCGCGACGCCCCGGCTGTCGGCGAAACGGCGCGCCTCGCGCTCGATCTCGGCGCGGACGATGCTGGGCAGCGCGTCGGGCACCTCGATGTCGTTGAAGGCGTGGATGTCGGCTTCGACCTGGCGGAACGGGGTCGACACGTCCAGCTCGCGCACCAGACGGAAGCGGCTTAGCCCTTCGAGGATGATGTTGAAGCGCCCGTCGTCGAGCCGTTCGAACTCGCGGATATGGCCGACGCAGCCGATGCCGAAGAGCGGCGGCGGCTCGCCCGCGCCGCGCGGCTGGATCATCGAGATACGCCGGTCGCGCGCCAGCGCATCGGTCACCATCGCCCGATAGCGCGGCTCGAAGATGTGCAGCGGCAGATGGCCGCGCGGGAAGAGCAGCGCGCCCGGCAGCGGGAAGATCGACAGGCGCTCGGCCACGTCCCGCGCCTCAGGTGAACAGGATGGCGGACAGGCGGCGGCGCTGCTCGCGAACCCAGGGGTCTTCGAGACCCACCACCTCGAGCAGCTTCAGCAACCGCTGGCGCGCCACGCCCTCGTTCCACTCGCGCTCGCGGGCGATGATCTCGAGCAGATTGTCGGCGGCACCATCGCGATCGCCCGCCGCCATCAGCCCGCCGGCGAGCTCGAAGCGCGCGGCATGGTCGTCGGCATTGGCCGCCACCTGCGCGCGCAGCCCGGCGAGATCGTCGACCGGGGTCGCCTCGCGCGCCAGGCCGATCGCGGCCTGGGCCCGCGCGATCGGGGCCTCCTTCGCCTTTTCGGGCGGCAGGCCGGCAAGCAGCGCCTCGGCCTCGTCGAGCTGCCCCGCCTGGACAAGGGCGCGGGCGAGGCCCGAGACGACCTCGACATCCTCGGGCGCCATCTCGATCAGCTGGCCGAAGATCGACAGCGCGCGCTCGACGTCGCCGGCTTCCAGCACCTCCTCGCCCATCGCGATCAGCGGGGCGATGTCCTCGTGCATCTTGTCCGCCTCGCCCTGGATCGGCAGCTGGCGCAGGATCTGGTCGAGCATCTGCTTGAGCTGGCCCTCGGTGCGCGCCGGGGTGAGGTCGGCGACCAGCTGGCCCTGGAACAGCGCATAGACGGTGGGGATCGACTGGATGCGGAACTGCGCCGCGACCAGCTTCTGCTCGTCGACGTTCACCTTGGCGAGAATCACGCCCTTGTCGGCATAGTCGGCCGCGACCTTTTCCAGCACCGGGGTCAGCGCCTTGCAGGGGCCGCACCACTCCGCCCAGAAGTCGAGGATGACCAGCGCGGTCATCGACGGTTCGACGACGTCGCGCCGGAACGCCTCGATCGCTTCACGATCCGCCGCGCTCATGCCCAGGGTCGCCACGGATGATTCTCCTTATCCCGAAAATTGGGCCCCTTATGTGGGCAGCCGCAGGCTTATGCCAAGTCCTGTGAATTTTTACGAGAAAGAGGGTTGCGGAGTGGAAACCCCCACGCTAATAGCCGCGCCTCGACGCCGGGGATTGCCCCGGTGACGACGCCAGAGCGGGCGTAGCTCAGGGGTAGAGCACAACCTTGCCAAGGTTGGGGTCGAGGGTTCGAATCCCTTCGCCCGCTCCAGTTTTTCTTCGGAAAATCAAGAAGTTGAGCGATCCGCAAGGGTCGCTTTTTCTGTTTACGCGCTCTGCAGAATCACAAAAGTAAGCAATGCGTAAGCGGTGCAACTCGCAGAAACGGCGGTGTTTGGGACGCTTCCGGCAGAGTGGGCTGATCAATTCGCTAATCTCGGGGATTTTCCGATCGAGTTCGACTACCTTAAAGTTGGGCGCGACAGCACTGATGCGGAGCGATGGGGCTGATTACGCGAACCATGAAAAACGCTTACGCGGGGCCAATTTTGTTTACGCGAGAATGTCGCAGGCGTTTCATGGCTAACCTTGCCCTTCGGCTTGGTCGCGCTCAATTGACAGCATTACGAAATTTCGCCTTGTATCGTTATACGCTTCCAGATGGACGAGAACCTCGCACCAGCAACTGACCGGAAGATTCAAAAGCTAGTCCGAGTGCTGGGGCGGCATCTCGAAGCGAGTGAACTCGACACATTCGAGAACAAAGTTCGAGCTCATTGCTCGTTGGTGCTTCTGCTGGCGATGCGTCGGCAGAAGACGGTCATGCGGGCGCGGGGCACGGATCGTGGACACACTGCCAAAGTTCTCATTGAGGCTGCGCAAGTCATAGAGGATAGCGAGGAACGGGCCGAGTACATCCGCTATGTCGAATTGAGCGTCGCAGTCGCCGAGGCGCGCGATCGTATTAAGCAGGAGATCAGCGACGCTTTGCGCCGCATGCCGAAGCTCTCATTGCGTCAGTTCCTCGTGATGGCGGAAAAGGTCGCCTACGAGGCAATGCCCGCCCAACGTGATCTTGGAAACGAGGGCGGCGTTGCACAGCAGGCTGCCGAACACGGGAGGCAAATTCACGAACGCAACGGGAGGGCCAATGATGTTTGGTTTGCTGTTGCCCGCGCAATCAACGAGGCATCGAGCAGCATAGGGCCACGTGATCTTGTGCGTGCCGATGCGACTGCGAAGGCTGTCCCAGCATTCCGCACCATAATGATGCTGTCCAGTCGGCTGAACTCTCTGGACTACGCGTTAGACAACGCGAGCTTCGGCGAGTTCAGCGTGGTCACCCCGCAACGCCCCGTTCAGAGTGAGAGAAGAGCGAGAAATTCCGTGACGGAGCAGGGCTGAGAGAGAGGCTCTCGGCGCCCGTCATGGAGGTTTCCCCATGAACATGCAGGTTCTCGATGCTCGCCGCGATGCGAGTGGTGGCTATAAAGTCGATGTCTCGCGGGGCGAGCGCGTAGGCCGGGTTTCGTCGGAGTGGTTCTCGCGGCCCGATGACGAGCGATTCCTGTCGCTTGGGGATATGGCCGGTGCGGTGCGCGGCCGATCAGAGCGAAGCCGGACTCGTGTCGTCGAAACCACCCTGATCCACGTCGAGGCGAACCGGAACGATCCCGAGCGGCTTGCCCTGATCTTGCCGGGTGCCGATGCGCCAGTTACCCCGACGCATTGGAGCTTCGGCCAGCTCGCCAGCCAGGTCAGTGCGCCCGCAGCCTACTTGCGCCAGCTGCCCGCGCCGCTCGCGGCAATTAACCTGCAATACGGGCTGACCTCGCATCGGGCCGAGCAGATCAAGACCCTCGAGACCGAAAACGGCAGGCTCGAACTGCGCGCAGTGACCGGGCCGGACTATGGCCGGATCTATGACCACGAACTGGTCGAAGCCGTGCAAAAGATCGCTGGCAACGGAACGGGCGACACCCGCTGGAAGGTCCCCGGCGTGCTCGACTGGTCGACCGGCATCTACAACCCGCGTGTCGACATCACCCGCGACACGACCACTCTCTATGCCTCTGACCGCGATGTGTTCCTGTTCCTGGTCGACGATCTCAACCCGATCGAAGCCGGGCGGCTATCCGATGGATCGCCCGACCTCTACTTCCGCGGATTCTACTGCTGGAATTCCGAGGTGGGCGCCAAGACCCTCGGCATGGCGAGCTTCTACCTGCGCGCGGTCTGCCAGAACCGGAACCTCTGGGGCGTCGAACAATTCGAGGAAATCTCCATTCGGCATAGCAAATACGCCGCCAACCGCTTCGCCCATGAAGCGGCTCCTGCCCTGGAGGGGTTCGCCAACTCTTCGCCCCTGCCTTTCGTGAACGGCATCAGGGCGGCCCGCGAACGCATCGTGGCCCGCACAGATGAAGATCGCAGCGACTTTCTGCGGGGGCGCGGATTTTCGAAGGCGGAGACAGGCAAGATCATTGAGACCGTACTCGCCGAGGAAGGTCGCCCGCCCGAATCGATCTTCGATTTCGTCCAGGGCATCACCGCGCTGGCTCGCGACAAGTCCCACCAGGACGCCCGCCTCGACATGGAGGGCAAGGCCAAGAAGCTCCTCGACCGGGTTCACTGACCCCTGCCGCGAAGACTCCGGCATACCTTGCGTTGCGCTGCCCCCTTCAGAGGAAGAGGGCGGAGCTTCGCTTCGTGACGGGTTGAGGTCCGAGAGAGAGGCTTTCGGGCAGCCCGTCGCGAAAGGTAATGCCATGGCAACTGCCGTCCAGAAGATCACCCTGTCGTCCTCGCGCGACATCCCCTTCAACAAACTGGTGCTCAGCCAGTCCAACGTCCGGCGTGTGAAGGCCGGGGTGTCGGTCGAGGAACTCGCAGAGTCCATCGCCAGGCGTGGTCTCATCCAGTCGCTGCACGTCAGGCCGGTGATGGACGCCGACGGCGTTGAAACCGGCATGTTCGAAGTGCCCGCCGGTGGTCGCCGCTACCGTGCGCTCGAACTCCTCGCCAAACAGAAGCGCCTTGCCCGCACCACGCCAGTGCCCTGCGTCGTCGGCGATGCCGCCAGCGACATCCTCATCGACGAAGTCTCGCTGGTCGAGAACATCGAGCGAGCGCCGCTCCATCCGCTCGACCAGTTCCGCGCGTTCCAAGCCCTGCGCGACAAGGGCATGACCGAAGAGGCCATCGCCGCAGCCTTCTTCGTCGGCGTTAATGTGGTGAAACAGCGCCTGCGGCTCGCGACTGTCGCGCCCGCCTTGCTCGAGGTCTATGCCGAAGACGGCATGACCCTCGAACAGTTGATGGCCTTCACGGTGTCCGAAGACCACTCCCGCCAGGAGCAGGTCTGGGAGGCGATCCGCGACAGCTGGCAGAAGGAGCCATGGCAGATCCGGCGCATGCTCACCGAAACCACCGTTCGGGCATCGGACAGGCGCGCGCTGTTCGTCGGTATCGATGCCTATGAGGCAGCGGGGGGCATCGTGCTGCGCGACCTCTTCCAGTCCGATGATGGCGGTTGGCTTCAGGACGTGGGCCTGCTCGACCGGCTCGTCGCTGAGAAGCTCCACACCGAGGCCGACCGGATCGCCGCCGAAGGATGGAAGTGGGTCGAGGCGAGCCTCAGCATCCCCTACGGTGTCGCGCACGGCATGCGCGAAATCACCGGCACACCGCTCGACATGACCGAGGAGGAGCAGGTCACGCGCGCCGGATTGCAGGCCGAGCTGGATCGCCTGACCGACCAGTATGAGGACGCGGACGAACTCCCCGATGAAATCGATCAACGCCTCGGCGAGATCGAGGCCGCGTTGGAGGCACTCGACAATCGCCCCATGCGCTTCGAACCCGCCGAGATTGCGACCGCCGGGGTTTTCGTCACCATTGATACGGACGGATCGCTGATCGCGGACCGCGGTTATGTCCGCCCCGAAGACGAGGCACCCGCCGCATCCAAACGTGACGGCGACGCTGCCGCCGAGACTGGGCACAGCAAATCGCCGATGGCCCACGCTGTTCGGCCGGTCGTCGTCACGATGGGTAGCCAGCCAGCGCCGGTCGAGGACGAAGAGGACGACGGCATCAAGCCGCTGCCCGAACGCCTGGTAACCGAACTGACCGCTCACCGCACGCTGGCATTGCGCGATGCTGTCGCCCAAAATCCGCGGATTGCGATGACGGCATTGCTCCACAAGCTCGTGTCGGACACCTTCCACCACCGCTCGATGAGCGGCGTTCTCGAGGCACAGGTTCGGCACATCTTCTTCCCGGCCCAGGCCGAAGATCTCGGTGACAGCCTGTCGGTCAAGTCGGTCGATGAGCGCAACGAGCACTGGAAAAGCCGCATCCCGGTCGATGACGCCATGCTGTGGGATTGGTTGACCGTGCTCGACGATGAGAACCGGGCGGCGCTTCTTGCCCACTGCGTGAGCTACGGCATCAACGCGCTCTACGAGCGGCCCAATCCCTACAGTAGTTCGGGCGTGAGTGAATACGGCCTGCAATTGCGCTTCGACCAGGCCGACCGCCTCGCACGGGAAACCGGCCTCGACATGGTGCAGGTTGGATGGCGGCCGACCGTCGGCAACTATCTGGGCCGTGTCACCAAGTCGCGCATTCTGGAGGCCGTGCGCGAGGGCGCTGGCGACCGGGCTGCCCAGCTCATCGACCACATGAAGAAAGGCGACATGGCCAAGGAGGCCGAACGCCTGCTCGCGGATTCTGGCTGGCTGCCCGAGCCGCTACGGCTCGCCGACCCCGATGAAGCCGCTGGTGCCGACCTGACCTATCAGGCGGAGGGCGAGGCAACACTGCCGGCATTCCTCACCGAGGATGGCGACGACGACGAACAGGCGGAAAGCGAGGATGAAGACCTCACCGCCATCGCTGCCGAATGATCGGCCTCAAGCGGAGGGCGGGATAACCGCTCTCCGCGCCCCTTTCGAAGGAAATGCGCCATGGCCGATTTGCCCATGTCGACAGGCCGCGTGGTCTTCCAGTACCTCGTGCCCGTCCATGTCGAAGTCGAAGACGGGATCGTCACCTGCGTCACGGTGATCGACGAAACCCCGGTCCGCGATCCGATCCTCGTTGAGGGCGATGCAGAACTGCTGCCGGCAGCCGTCGCTGCTGCCGACGACGGCCAGGACTGGCCGTCATGGCAGTTTGGGTACTGAACCCACTTCCACATTCTTCTCCACCTCATCCCGGCCATCACTGCGCGACAGCGTTCGCGCGGGGCCGGGCATTTTCATCTGAAAGGCTCTCAATGGCTGACTATTTCACCCATTTCTCGTGCCTGCTCGATGTCGGCACGCCTGAAAATGCCGCCCGCGCACTCGCGCTCTACAACGCCCTTTCCGAGGAAGGCGCCTCGGAGGAACCGCCGTCCGAGGGCTATCTCCTCTCGATCCAGCCCGAACATGGCGGCACCGCGCTCTGGATGCGGGATGACGTGACCGGAGACCCGGAGCGCGTCATTCAGTTCGTGCTGCGCTGCGCCGAGCAGTTCCAGCTCACGGGACGGTGGGGGTTCCAATACGCCAACACCTGCTCGAAGCACCGCCTCGATGGATTCGGGGGCGGCGCCCATGTCCTCGATCTGGCCACCCGCGAAACCATTGCCTGGACCTATACCGACGGGTGGCTCGCATCCGTTTTGGACGGAGGCGACGGCGATGCCTGAGATCATCCAGACCACCGTCTATCAACTCGCCGAATTGGATGAGGCAGCAAAGGACAAGGCACGGGCCTGGTTTCGCGAAGGTGGCTTCGACCATGACTGGTATGACGACGTCTACGCTGACTTCGAGCAGATCTGCGCCATTCTGGGCGTTACACTCGACACCCGCACCGTTTGCCTCGTCGGCGGAGGATCGCGACAGGAGCCGTGCATTTATTTCCGGGGCTTCTGGAGCCAGGGCGACGGCGCCTGCTTCGAGGGGCGCTACGCTTACGCGCGCGGCGTTCCGTCCAATATCCGCGAGTACGCGCCCAAAGACACCGAACTCCATCAGCTCGCCGACACCTTACAGGCGGTGCAGCGCCGCAATTTCTATCAGCTCCATGCTCGGGCACGCCACCGCGGCCACTATTATCATGAGTATTGCATGGACGTGTCGGTCGAGCGCGAGAGCCCCACCGGCCAGGACATGACCGCCGATGCCGAGAATGTTGTCATGGAAACGCTGCGCGATCTGGCACGCTGGCTCTACCGCCAACTTGAGCGCGAGTACGAATACCTCTCGTCTGACGAATGTATCGACACGGCGATCACCGCCAACGCCTACACGTTTACGGGTTCCGGTCGTCGGTTCGGCTGACGGGAAAAGCGCCCTGCATCGGCAGGGCGTTTTCCATTACTTCAACCGTTCAGCTTGTCCTTGATGGCCTTCGCTGGTGCGAAGGTCAGCTTCTTCGAAGCAGCGATCTGGATGGTCGCACCGGTCGAGGGATTGCGGCCTTCGCGCGCCGGCGTGTCCTTGATCTTGAACTTGCCGAAGCCATTGATCGCGATTTCATCGCCCTTGGCTGCTGCGTCAGCAATTGCGGCAAAGACGCCATCGACCAGCTTCCGGGCATCGGTCTTGGTCAAGCCATTCGCAGCGGCAAGTGCGTCGGCAAGATCACTGTTGTTCATAATGAAAGCTACTTTCGTGAATTGATGGGGCCGCCCGGATAGCCGCAACGCCCGCGCAAATCCATGAATTGATGTGCGCAGGCAGCGCGTAGGAGAGGAAGAGGTCTGCCGGGACGGGACGAGACCCGCGCGGCTGAGAGAGAGCGTCGCGCGCGCTCCGTCCTTCCCGCTCTCCTTGAGGTCTTCCGTCATGAACATCCTGTCCGCCGTTGCCGGTTCTCCGGCGACGCCGCCTTTACCCGACCACTCCGCCAGCATCTTCGCGGCCGGGGAACTTTTGCTCCCACGTCTCGAACAGGGCCAGGCGATCAGCACCGCCCAATTGCGTCAAGCCATGGAAGCGGCATTCGGTGCCTCGGACGCATCTGGGGTGTGGAACTGGAAGCAGGCCTACGAGGCCTGTGAGACTGCAACAGTCCTTTTTCTGCGCAAATATGGCCCGGCCCTGTTTCGCAAAGCCGCAACGCCCGCAGCGCGTCTGGCTGCCTTGACCAGAATTGTGGGCCGGCTTCCCACCCACACCCGGCGTTCGGAGGAAAGCCAGACGCTCCAGCAATTTTCGACACCGGTCCCGCTCGGGCTCGCAGCCATGACCGCAGCCGCGATCCGTCCCGGTGACCGCGTGCTGGAACCTTCGGCCGGCACAGGCCTGCTAGCCATTCTCGCCCAGCTGGCTGGCGGGTCGCTCACCATCAACGAACTGGCGGAAACGCGGGCTGAGCTTCTGGCCACGCTCTTCCCCGCAACGCCCATCACACAGTTCGATGCCGCGCAGATCGACGATCACCTGGATCATGCCGTGGTCCCATCCGTCGTGCTGATGAACCCGCCGTTTTCGGCCATGGCCCATGTGGCAGGCCGCGTTCAGGACGCCGGTTTCCGGCATATTTCCTCCGCACTGCGTCGCTTGGCCCCGGGCGGCAGGCTTGTCGCCATCACCGGCGCCAATGTCGGACCGGACAATTCCGACTGGCGCGATGCCTTTGTCGCCTTGCAGGCGCGGGCACGTGTCGTGTTCAGCTGCCCGATGGCGGGCAGCGTCTATGCCCGCCACGGCACGACCTTCCCTACGCGCCTGACTGTCATCGACAAGTCCCCCGCCGACGATCCCGACGTGCTCCCGCTCGCGCCCGGAACTGCGCCCGATGTGGCAACGCTGCTGGCCTGGATCAAAACACACGTTCCGCCGCGATTGCCGGTCAGTCTCCCGGCAACGACCGTGCCGATCGCCGCCCCGCATAAATCCGTGCGCGGCTATCTCGCCCGCGCGGCAGCCAAAGCTCCGCCTAATCACGTCGCCGCCGATCCCGAGCATGTCGAACTTGCTTACGAACCCGTCGACTGGAGCCCGCCCGAAGAGGCCCGGATGAGCGACGGTCTTTACGAGGGCTACACGCTGCAATCGATCCGGATCGCGGGCGCGCAACCCCATCCGACCAAGCTGGTACAGTCGGCCGCCATGGCATCGGTCGCGCCACCCAAGCCCGCCTATCGTCCGCGCCTGCCGACAAACATCCATGCCCAGCTGTCCGATGCCCAGCTCGAAACCGTGATCTACGCCGGCGAGGCGCACAGCGATTACCTCGCCGGGTCCTGGACCGTCGATCCGACCTTCGACCTCGTGCAGGCAGCATCGGAAGGTGCGACGGCATCCGTTCGGTTCCGGCGCGGCTTCATGCTCGGCGACGGAACCGGCGCGGGCAAGGGACGGCAATCGGCGGGGATCATCCTCGACAACTGGTTGCAGGGCCGGCGCAAGGCCGTCTGGATCAGCAAATCCGACAAGCTGATCGAGGATGCCCAGCGCGACTGGTCAGCGCTCGGTATGGAGCGCCTGCTGGTCACGCCGCTCTCCCGCTTCCCCCAGGGCAAGCCAATCGGATTGTCGGAAGGCATCCTGTTTGCAACCTATGCTACGCTGCGCTCCGACGAGCGCGGCGACAAGGTTTCACGGGTCCGGCAAATCGTGGATTGGTTAGGCGCCGATTTCGACGGCGTGATCATTTTCGACGAGAGCCATGCCATGCAGAATGCCGGTGGCGGCAAGGGCGAACGCGGCGATGTCGCTCCCTCCCAGCAAGGGCGCGCGGGCCTGCGGCTTCAGCATGCGCTCCCCGATGCCCGCGTAGTCTATGTTTCCGCAACCGGCGCCACCAGCGTGCACAACCTTGCCTATGCCCAGCGTCTTGGGCTCTGGGGCAGCGAGGATTTCCCCTTCGCAACCCCCGCCGAATTCGTCGAGGCGATCGAAGATGGCGGCGTCGCAGCCATGGAGGTGCTCGCGCGCGATCTGCGCGCGCTCGGGCTCTACACCGCCCGTTCGCTGTCTTACGACGGCGTCGAATATGAAATGGTCGAACACCGGCTGACCGACGATCAGCGCCAGATCTATGACGCTTACGCGGGCGCCTTCGCGATCATCCACAACCACCTGGATGCGGCAATGGAAGCCGCGAATATCACCGGCAGCGATGGCACGCTCAACCGCCAGGCGAAGTCCGCCGCCCGCAGCGCCTTCGAGTCGGTCAAGCAGCGATTCTTCGGTCACCTCCTGACCTCGATGAAGACGCCCACCCTGATCCGTTCCATCGAGCGTGATCTCGAAGCCGGTCATGCTGCCGTGATCCAGATCGTGTCCACGGGCGAAGCCTTGATGGAACGGCGGCTCGCCGAGATCCCGACTGAGGAATGGGGCGACGTGCGCGTGGACATCACGCCGCGCGAATATGTTCTCTCGTACTTGCAGCACTCCTTCCCGGTGCAGCTCTACGAGCCCTACACCGATAGCGAGGGCAATCTGGCCTCACGCCCGGTCGTTCGCGATGGTCAGCCGGTCGAATGCCGTGAAGCTGTCGCACGCCGTGACGACCTCATCGAACGGCTTGCCTCCCTGTCACCGGTGCCCGGCGCCCTCGACCAGATCGTCCAGCGGTTTGGCACCGAAATGGTCGCGGAAGTCACCGGGCGCTCGAGGCGGATCGTGCGCAAAGGCGAGTGCTTCGCCGTCGAAAACCGGGCCGCCAGCGCCAATCTGGCAGAGACCGCCGCCTTCATGGACGACCTCAAGCGTATCCTCGTCTTCTCTGATGCCGGCGGCACCGGACGCAGCTATCACGCCGACCTCTCCGCCCGGAACCAGCGCCTGCGCGTCCATTATCTTCTCGAACCGGGCTGGAAAGCGGATGCCGCGATCCAGGGTCTGGGGCGCACCAATCGCACCAATCAGGCCCAGCCACCGCTTTTCCGGCCGATCGCGACCGACGTGAAGGCCGAGAAGCGGTTCCTCAGTACGATCGCGCGCAGGCTCGACACGCTCGGGGCAATCACGCGCGGCCAGCGGCAGACCGGAGGCCAAGGCCTGTTTCGGCCCGAGGACAATCTCGAAAGCCCCTATGCACGCGCTGCGCTGCGCCAGCTCTATCTGCTGGTGGTCCGCGGCAAGATCGAGGGCTGCTCGCTCGCGCGGTTCGAAAATGCCACAGGCCTGAAACTGACCGACACCAATGGCATCAAGGACGAACTGCCGCCGATCACGACCTTCCTGAACCGGCTTCTCGCACTCACCATCGAATTGCAGGGCATCCTGTTCTCGGCCTTCGAGCAGTTGCTCGACGCGAAGGTTGCTGGCGCCGTGGCGAGCGGCACCTATGATCCGGGGCTCGAAACCCTCACCGCTGAAAGCTTCGTGCTCACTGATAGGGTCAGCATCTACACGCACCCGGCAACCGGCGCGCAAACGCGGCTACTGACCATTACCCAGCGCGAGCGCAATCGACCACTGTCGCTCGGTGATGCATTGGCATGGCTGGAAAATGACCAGGGTCGTTTGCTGGTCAACACCAAGTCGGGCCGCGCCGCCGTCCAGGTCCCGGCACCGTCGTTGATGCTCGACGATGGCGAGATCGAGCGCCGGGTTCGCCTGATCCGTCCGATGGAACACCATCACGCCTCATGCGCCATGATGGCCGACAGCCACTGGGAGGAGGTGGACCGCGATGCCTTCGCCCATGCCTGGCAACGCGAGCTGGCAGACGTACCGACCTTCACCGATAGCACGATCCACATCGTGGCTGGCCTGCTCCTGCCGGTGTGGAAGCGATTGCCCGACGAATCGACCCGGGTCTATCGGCTCCAGACCGACGACGGTGAGCGCATCATTGGCCGGCGCGTGTCGCCTGCGTGGGCGGCCAATGCTGACACTTCGAGCTCGCCCGACCTGACCGGTGATGCAGCCTACGGCGCCCTTCTCGACGGGCAGACGATCATCGACCTTGCCGAAGGTCTGCAATTGCGGCGGATCAAGGTCATGGCCGCAAACCGCATTGAGCTGACCGGCTTTACCGAGGCGATGCGCGCACGCCTGCGCGCCTACGGGCTGTTCACCGAAATCATCTCGTGGAAGCTGCGCTTTTTTGTCCCCGTCGGCGCGAGCGGCCCCACTGTGCTCGCGCGATTGCTCGAAACCTTTCCAGCCCAGCGCCTTTTGGAACGGGAGGCGGCCTGATGCACCGGATCAATGCAGGCGATCTTGCCCATCGTCTCGGCCGCCAGGCCGAGGCGGTGTGCCGCCGCTACCTCAGTGCCGGCTGCAAACGGGGCAATTACTGGCTGGTTGGCGATGCCAACAACACGCCGGGGCGCTCCCTCTTCGTCCGGCTCCATGATTCTCCCAAGGGCGCCGCAGGCAAGTGGCAGGACGCTGCAACGGGCGACCACGGCGATTTGCTCGACCTCATCCGACTGGCACGGGGACTCACCGCGTTCGCCGATGTTGCCGACGAAGCCCGCACGTTCCTAAGCCTGTCGCATCCGGAACCCACGCCGTTGCCGAACAAACTGCCACCTGCTGCATCGGGATCGGTCGAAGCCGCAAAACGGCTCTTTGCCATGTCACAACCAAGCGTCAGCTCCGTCGTCGGCATCTATCTGCGACATCGCGGCATTGCGTCATTGCCCGGCCCGGCAACCCTGCGCTTCCATCCCCGCTGCTACTATCGAGCGGGGGAAGGCGAAGCCACCCAGACATGGCCGGCTATGATCGCCGCCGTCACCGATCTCGATGGCCAGATTACCGGGGTTCACCGCACCTGGCTTGCTCACGATGGGACCGGCAAGGCACCCGTCGATACACCTCGCAAGGCGATGGGAGACCTGCTCGGTCATGCGGTTCACTTCGGCATACCTGGCGAAGTCATGGCGGCCGGCGAAGGCATCGAGAGCGTGCTATCCGTTCGCGAAGCCGCCCCCGGCATGGCGATGGCCGCTGCACTTTCCGCGGCGCACCTCACTGCCATCGCATTCCCCGATGCGCTGCGGCGCCTCTACATCATCCGCGACAATGATCCGGCGGGCGATTGGGCTGGCAATAGCCTGGTCGAACGAGCCCATGCGGCCGGGATCGAGGCTTTTGTGTTGTCGCCAGTGCATGGGGATTTCAACGAAGACCTTTGCGCTCACGGCCTTGACGCGCTGCGGGCAAGTATCCGGAGCCAGATCGCCCCGCAGGACGTGGCTCGTTTTCTCACTTGTGCAGCCTGATCATCGGTCCGGGAAATTCGCGCGGTCCTGCGGGTTTGGTCGCATCGCGATTGATCTCACCATCGACAATGGGCCGCGCCCGGCCTTCGAGAGGGCGATAGGCCCACAAGCGTTCCGGCCCCGCAATGGCTGAGGCCAGCTATTTTCCGGCGGCGCGCTTCGCCCGCCTTTCCATCGCGAGACAAAATAGCCGGCCTTGCGCCATCCTCCGCTGCCGCTGCGGCCCTACGGGTGCAGGACCGGCCCGTTCGTGGGCTTCATCGCCATGAAGGCCGCGAGGGCGCGGTCCAATCGATGGAGCATCCGATGGACGAGCATGACGACTTTGAACCGCATCACGCATCCTCCCCCACCGATCACGTCCTGCAAGAGCTTCAACTCTACGGCTACCGCCCTTTCGAGGATGAACCCGATCCCCGGCTACTGCCTGAAGGCGACCGGGTCGCAGGAGCCATCGCCGACATCTTCGACGCCCTGATTTCGACCCTGGAAGACACCCGCCTCGAACCCGACCTCGACGACCTCCTGTGGTCTACCGTCAATCTCTTCCACCGAGCCTGCCAGAGGATCGAGCGTGAACTAGACGACAACGAGGTAGCACAGCGGCGGCTCCAGAACGAACAGGATGGCAGCGAGGTGAAGTCGGTCGAACTCGAGCGCCTGACCGCCGAGGGCCAGACCCTCCTCGAACGGCGCGATACGTTTGAACTGATGCGTGACCAGGCAGCCGACCATTTCGAGCGTCAGACCCGCTCAAGCTGGAAGCCGCATTCAGGCTCAATCGTCAACCATCGCAACCTGACCGCGGCGATGATCGACAGCCGCGACTTTATCAACGCCAAGCGCCGCGCCGAAACCGAAGTACTTCTTCCTGCCGGACCAAAGATCGCTTTTTCCGGCGGTGAAAGCACTGATCATCAGCTCATCTGGGCGAAGCTCGATCAGATTCGGGCCAAGCATCCCGACATGGTGCTGATGCATGGCGGTTCGCCCAAAGGTGCAGAAAGGATCGCATCCCGCTGGGCCGACACCCGCAAGGTGCCGCAAATCGCATTTAAGCCCGATTGGACCCGGCATGCCAAGGCTGCGCCATTTAAGCGCAATGATCAGATGCTGGCCGTGATGCCGATCGGCGTCATCATCTTCCCCGGCACCGGCATTCAGGACAACCTTGCCGACAAGGCCCGCAAGCTCGGGATTCCTGTCTATCGGTTCGGCTCTGGCGGCGCGTGAGCGCCGCCGGACGCTAGCTCTTTCGAGGCTTGGGCTGGTACAGCCGCCGTTTGACATTGGGTTTCAGTGCATTGCCAACGTCCTTGTCGACGATCGCTAGATCAAACCAGTCCGGGTCGAAATGGCCTCCGCACCATCGTTTGGTTTCGCCGTGTTCTGGATCGCCGGTGTCCCCCATGATTTCGAGAAACCGTTCATAGCCCGGAATTCCCCCAACATCTTCTGGAGGGCGAGCACCCGATCCATCCACGCATTGGGCTTTCTTCGGCGCAGCATCGAGGGAAAGCCATTGCTCCAATTCGACAGTGTGCATCCAACTG
The DNA here is from genome assembly GCA_963540925.1 of uncultured Sphingomonadaceae bacterium. Taxonomy (GTDB): domain Bacteria; phylum Pseudomonadota; class Alphaproteobacteria; order Sphingomonadales; family Sphingomonadaceae; genus Rhizorhabdus. The sequence goes on along the minus strand of CAUTRN010000010.1, from coordinate 139,110 downwards.
TCGCCGAAATCATAGAGGTAGTTGAACCTCGTCCCAGATCTCGAGAAGTCTCGCAGGCGCACGTCGGTCTGCTCAAAGACCTGAGGGTCGCCTTCGCAAGAACCCTCGTAGGCGGCGGCGGCATCGCCGAAACGCAGCCCCCCGATCTGAAACTCATGCAGATGGTAATTCCACCAGTTGAAGGCCGCCTGGATCGTCAGGTGGAGTTGCTCAAGGTCCCAGTGGATCGGAACGATCAGACGCCTCCAGACCGGAGGTTCGATGTCGTCAACCGACACACGAAGCTGAATGGCATTGAACGGTTCAAACATACCGGCAGCAAGCCGTCCCAATGGGGCGGCGTCAAGCTCTGTCGCAGATGCGAGGCATGCAAATGTCGCGTGGGCATTGATCCTCGGCCACATCGCTCCAATTCGGCAACTGCTCACCCCCGCTTCAAATGCGCTGATCCTTGGCCCGGCCCAGGGCCTGACGCCATCAACCCGTAAAGGGTCGGACTACGCAAAGCGTGCCGCCGAACTGGCTTCGCCAGCCCGGTGATTGCAGCCCTTGGCCGGTCACTTCGGGCGCCTGTCAGCGGGGGATGAGCCTCCGCTTCGAACAGGAGCAGGTCCGATGTCCCTCAACGATGCACAAGCCTTCGCCTTCAGCCTCGCTGCAACCTTGATGGTCGCAATCGTCATTTTCCGCGCCGGTGACGGCAGCCTGTCGGTCATACCGGCCACCGAATTCGATCACGATGCCGAAGTCATCGCGGAAATCGATCCCTTCGCGCTCTGACCGCGTCCGATCGCTCAGGCGGAACGGAAATCGCGACGGTTTCCGCTCCCGTCGGGGCCTGAATTCCGCTATATGGCTACCTGCGCTGTGGTGGTGGTGGAGGCGCAACCGTCAGACCTTTTGTCACGGGAGACCACCACCATGATTATTCTTGGTATTTTTCTGTCGATTGCGGCGATCGGCTTCTTTTGCTGGTTGCTGTTCACGCTTGCGGTGTTCGCGCTGCCCTTTTTCATCGGCATGAGCGTTGCTGCATGGGCCTATCAATCCGGCGCCGGCTGGCTGGGCGCGGCATTCATCGGACTGCTTGCGGCAGGCTTGACGCTCGGCTTTGGACAGATTGGCCTAATGCTCGTGCGGCCCACTTGGGCGAGACTGCTGATTGCACTCGCCTTCGTCGCGCCTGCGGTTATAGCCGGATACCATGCTACCCACGGCATCGTACAGCACACCATGCCCTCCGAAGCCTGGCAGCAAGTATTCTCGGTGATCGGCGCGTTCGTGGTGGGCTGCACGGCGTTCGTTCGAGTAGCAGGCATGGCAGGCACCAAGCCGTCGTCGGGGCATCTGGCAAGAACCTGAAGCAGCCCAACCGATTTACCGGACGACCGATGAGGCGAAACTGTTGCCGTCTTGCTGGAAGAGAGTAGCAAAACGGGGCTGCGTCGTCGGATCACCCTGGCCCATGCTTGCCACGCGGCGCCACCGTCCGAACGACCAAGGGTTCCCCGATTGACGCGGTATATGACCAACACGTGGCCCAGGGCGTTTCCTGTGCGTGCTGCGTTTGATAGCGCGCCAGCCTGTCTGGCGAGGGCGAGATCGCGGTGTTGGTGGGCCGCGCCGGTCTGAAGGGCGAAGGCGTATCGCCACGATTGTCCCGTAACAGTTCGCTCGCGCCCGCTCCAAACGGCCTCTGTCATGGGCTGATCTGGCCGAAGACCGGCTGCGCCTCGACCGCCTATGCCGCAACCGCGTTCCGCCAACTTTCTTCCCCTGCCGGCCAGGGCCGTCATTCCTCGCGCGACAAGAAAGCTGGCTTCACGCCGTCCTGCGCTTCGCTGCGGCAGCAAGCTGTGCGGCGTCGGTCGTCTCCGGCCTCTCGATCGCCATCGAGGCCGCAATGGTGCGGGTTCGAAGACGAATGAACGGAGATTTCTCATGGCTACCATCGGCACCTTCAAGAAGGCCGGCTCGAACGAGTTCACCGGCGACATCATCACCCTCAGCGTCCAGGCCAAGGGCGTGCGCATCATCCCCGACCTGCGCGCCACCGGCGAAAACGCCCCCAGCCACCGGGTCGTGGTCGGCCGCGCGGAAATCGGCGCAGCCTGGTCCAAGCGTTCGGGCGAGGGCCGCGACTATCTGGGCCTCAAGCTGGATGATCCGAGCTTCAATGCCCCGATCTACGCCAACCTCTTCGACGACGAAGACGGCGAAGGTTACTCGCTGATCTGGTCCCGCCCCAATGGTCGCCGGGGCGATTGAGGCCCGCAGCCAGGCCCCGGCCGAAACGGCCGGGGCCTTTTGGCATTCGAGCAACCGAATCAGTTCCGTCCGCCTCGCCACTAGTTCCCAGATCCAAAGGGTGAGTGGTGCACGATAGAGGTGGCATTCGCGCCAAGGGCGACTAATATAGTCGTAGTTCTGGCGCGTTCATCCGCGGCGGTGGGAGGCGATCATGCATGATCACCGCTCGCCAATCGCGGGCCGCACGCGCGTTGCTGGGATGGACACAGGAGACGCTCGCTGACAAGGCCCAGGTCTCTCTGACCGCGCTCAAGCGCCTCGAATCCGAAAGCGGGCTCGAGGTGTACGAATCCACACGCGATCAGGTGCGCAGGGCGCTTGAATCCGCCGGTGTCGTTCTCTTGTCCACGGAGAAGGGCGAAGGTGTTCTGCGACTTCATCAACCAGGTGATCGATCAGCCAGGCCTTGAGGCTGGCTGTCACAGCTATCTTCGACCGGAAAAATTCTGCGGGCCGCTGTTCTGGATCAATGCTAGGGTCAATGGAAAGTCGCAAAAACACCTAGAACAACGTGGTGGCCGGTGATGGACGAGTCTACACCGCAGTTTCTTGATCAACCGCCGCAGGGCCAGCAACTCACCTCTTACGATCGTGAGCACATGGTGCTGTATCTTCGGCTCCTGGACAGCCATAGGGACGGCGCCGACTGGCGTGAAGCCGCGCAGATCCTGTTCGGACTGGACGCCGCGATCGATCCGGTGAGAGCCCGCAAGGTTCATGACGCCCACCTGGCGCGCGCGCAATGGATGACCGAACACGGCTACCGCGAACTGCTGCGCAAGGGGCCAACCGACTGACAGGTGATGCCGCTGCGGCATCGCCTGTTGCCGAGATGGGGACTTCCGGCGCCCGTCACAGAAAGGAATCATCGCCCTCCCGTAATCGTCTGAGGCCGGGGGAGAATCGAGATGATGCCGGATGCTTCTCAATGGCGTTCCGCTGCACGCTACGAACCCGTCGAACGCATGAGCGCCTCGGGCCTTGCGTGGGAATGGCTTCGACGAAACGAGGCCTATAACCGCGATTTCGACGAATTGTCGGCGAAAGATGCCGACATCCCCATGCTGACGGACGCGATCCGTCAGCGCTGGAGGTTACGATTTCGCGGTCGACCCAGCACTCGATCAGGCCGCTACCACCGTTTTCTGGATGCCCAAAGACGACACCAGCATCGTTGTGGTTGCCGACGCTCCTTCTGAGTTGGCCTCCTATTCTGGCGGGAGCATGCTGCCTGAGGCGATCACCGGAAGCGATGGCAGCATCACTCTCCCGCTAGCCAACGGCGAGCATATCCAGATTCAGCTTCTGACCTCCGGGGCCGGCCAGGCGGTGGCCTTGATTCCACTGGATATCGACGGATTTGGTAGGCTGGAGGCCGCCCATCGCCTCCTGGCGGCGCTTCACGGGCGGACCATTCCTCCTGATACCCGGTTGACCCGACAGCAACGGATGCGATCGCGCCGAATGTTGCAGGCTTTCGACGGGGCACGCAGTGGCGCCACCCAACAAGAGATCGCTCGAACTCTGTTCCGCATTGGCCCTGTAAGCCGGGACGAATGGCAGGCATCTGCCTCGCGGCACGCGGTTATGGCACTGCTGCGTGATGCCCGTGCGATGGTTGCGGGCGGATATCGCAACCTCTTGCGGCACCGTCGGCGGTCCTGACCCATACCTTGGCAACCGGTGTGGGTATTTAACTGGTGCCAAAATCCCGCTGCAACTCGCCGATTTCGCTTCGCCATTGTGGCCGTCGCCCGCCGTCGATCTCCGACGGCACCAACGAAGCCTACGAAAGGCCGACTTATGCGACCCGACCTCGCCATTCTGCCGCCACGCTACCTGCGCACCAAGGAAGCAGCGGCTTTTCTCAGCCTTTCGCCGCGAACGCTCGAAAAGCACCGGACTTACGGCACCGGCCCCGCCTACAAGAAGCTCGGTGGCCGGGTGGTCTACTCGGTCGACGATTTGCAGCATTGGGCCGAGCGCGGTGCCGTCACCTCGACGTCCGACCCCCGCGGCACCGTGCTGCCAGCGAAGTGGCATCCGGACGACGTCGTTTCCATGGCCGGGCGCCTGGCGCGCTGACCCGCGACGGATTTGCCGATGGCACCCCGCCTTCAATCCCTCCCGGAGCGCGGACAACTCGATCTGTTCCGCACGATCCCCGGCGACGTCGCCCCCCGAGACGCGCAGGACCTCATGGCCTATCCATTCTTCTCTCTATCCAAGACCCACCGCATCACTCCAATCGACTTTGCCGCTGGCAATGTCTCGATCCGGGTCGAGGCCGTGCCAGATCATGGCATGGCCACCATTTGGGATGCGGACATCCTGATCTGGGCCGCCAGCCAGATCGTCGAGGCGCGCGACGCCGGCTTTCGAACGTCCCGGCTGATCGTCGCCACGCCCTATGAGGTGCTCAAGTTCATCGGACGCGGCACGTCCATGCGCGACTATCAACGCCTGAAAGCGGCGTTGGACCGGCTGCAATCGACTACCGTGGCCACTTCCATCCGCCAGCATGCCGAAGGACGGCGACACCGATTTTCATGGATCAATGAATGGAAGGAACGTCGGGACAGCAATGGCCGCCCCGACGGCATCGAACTGATCCTGTCCGACTGGTTCTATCAAGCCGTGCTCGATGACGCTCTCGTGCTGACCATCGACCGGTCCTATTTCGATCTCACCGGCGGCCTTGATCGCTGGCTCTATCGCCTGGTCCGCAAGCATGGCGGCAAGCAGCGTCATGGCTGGCGGTTCGACTTTCGCCATCTTCACTTGAAGTCCGGCAGCCTGTCGCCCTTCAAGCGGTTTGCTTTTGAGCTGCGGGACATCGTCCGGCGCCAGCCGCTCCCAGGCTATGTCCTGTTCCTCGAAGTGGAGGCTCGTGGCCGAACACTGCTCGCGTTCAAGCCGTCGGCGCCTTGTGGAAACCCTGTGGATGGCGTCGTGCCATCGGGAACCAGACGGCCCGTGCCATCAGGAACCTCGGCCTCGTGCCATCGGGAACCAAAACAGGGGCTAACTCTCGACAGGGAAAGCCGAAATCGCGTCCGTAACTTAGACTCTAACCAAGAATCTAACTTTGAAGAACGCGCGCGCGAGGTGCGCGGCCTCATCGACACAGTCCGCAACGGCCTCACGGTCAATGCGCGGCAGCGGCGATCTCATCTCCACAACGAGCGGGAATTTGCCCGCACATCCGAGCTTCCCTTCAAGTCGCCGCCGGATGAGCAGCCATGCTGACCCCGCACCACAAACCTGCGCGAACGCAGCGAACCTGCACCCGCTCGATCGGCAGTTTGCGCGCTGCTGACCGCGCCTCTGCAAACTTCCTTGGAGATCCATCATGAACAGCGCCACGACCTCCGGCGCGCATCGCTGCCCCGCGCCGCTCACGCCCGCTGCCGATGCCCTGACCCACGTCGAACTGACGCATATCGAGAAGCGGATCGAGAACTGGATCAGGTTCGGCCGCCATGTACACGAACAGATCCTCGATCGACGACGGCGCGTGCTTAGTTATCGACCGGGCAGCGTTTTCGGCTTCGTCCGTTGGGCCGCAAACGACTTCGGCACCGTCGCCTCCCGGATCGACATCGTTCGTACCGTGGCGCCAGCTGAAGCCTATCAGACGCTGGCTTTCATCCGACCCGGCGGCGAGATCCTACTGACGGCCGATGGCTGGCCCAAGGTTTGCCAGGTGCTCCGCCTGATCGATGACGTGGAGGCCGTCGGACTCGATGCCTGCGACGTAGCCCCCGATCACTGGCGCCATGTCGCGAACCGGATGAGCGTCGGTCAGGCTCCCCGTGCATACACGCCAGAGCGTCATCAGGCATGGCTCAAGCGCCGGGAGATCGAGGGATGACCCGCTTCGGCTACGTCATGACGACGTATTTCTCCGTCCTTGGCATGGGCCTCGCTTCATTCCTGCCTTTGCCGCTCCGGCTGGTCTGGAATGCATCGGCCAGCGTTCCCATCGGTCTCTATGGGCTTGAACCGCCGCGCAATCTTAGCGTCGGCGATCTGGTCGCCGTGACACCGCAGCGGCCGCTGGCCGATTTCATGGTGGAGCGCGGTTACCTCGGTAGGGGCGTGCCGCTGATGAAGCATGTGGCCGCACTGCCGGGACAGACTGTTTGCCGGCTGAGGAGCACCATCACTGTCGATGGCATGGCCCTTGGCGAGGCGCTCGCCCATGACCGCAAAGGACGCGATCTGCCGGTCTGGCAGGGGTGCCATTCCATCGCGGCTGGCACCGTCTTCCTGATGAACGCCGCTGTTCCCGACAGTCTCGACGGTCGCTATTTCGGCCCGATCTCCGCTCGCACGATCATAGGTCGAGCCACGCCGATCTACACCGACGAAGCGGCGAACGGCCAATTCGTCTGGCGCGCAAACGACCAGCTGGCGGCGCGCTGACCACGCCCCTTCGGCCCCGTCATCGCTCACCAAACAGCATCTCAACCGGCAACGCGAGGAGACCTACAATGCCACAGATCGGCACCTTCACTGAAACGGCGGACGGCTTTGTCGGACGTATCCATACTTTCTCGCATTGCCAGGAAGTCGGCATCCTGCCCGCCGAGCCGTCTGATGCTGAAAATGCGCCGGACTTTCGCATTCATATACGTCTTGACGACGGCATCGAGGTCGGACCCGTGATTGGCGCGGGCTGGAAACGTGCCGGCGAGCGTGCCGGCATCTTCATCGCGCTGATCATCGACGATCCCGCTCTGCCGCAGCCCATTCGCGCCAATCTGTTCCGCGCCGGCGCCGACGGTGCGTCCTGGACACTGCACTGGAATCGCATTTCCAGGCGCGATGCGCGGGATTGATGCCATGCACCGCTCTGCACTCCTTTTCCTTTCCGGCCTGACTTGCGCCTGCTCCCTGCCGACGGCCGCGCTCGCGCAATCGGCTGCGACCGAACGCGCGATGCCAGGAGTTCCGTTCAGCGAATTCATCACCGAGGCGGCGTCACGCTTTGCGCTTCCTCCAGCCTGGCTGCACGCCATCATGCATGCCGAAAGTCGCGGAAAGTCCCGCGCCATTTCGCCAATGGGGGCGATGGGCCTGATGCAGATCATGCCCGTGACATGGGACTATTTGCGCGCACGGCATCGCCTTGGACCAGACGCTTTCGATCCGCACGACAACATCATCGCAGGCGCTGGATACATCCGTGAGCTGTATGATCGCTACGGCTCGCCTGGCTGGATAGCAGCCTACAATGCCGGCCCCGGGCGCTATGAAGCTTCGCTCAGGGGGCGACCTTTGCCCGCCGAAACTCGCGCCTATGTCGCTGTGGTCGCACCCGCGATCGGGCAGAATCGCGTTGCAAGCACTCCGACAATTGCGATGGTCGATCGCTTCGCTTGGACACGTTCGCCGATCTTCGTCGGGCGCCGTGACGTCTCCGGTGCGCTGACGGCAGAGCCAGCTGACGCGCAAGGTATCGAGCCTCTGCAACGTGCCGACACCGCTCCAGCCAAGCAAACCCACGGCCTCTTCGTTGCGCGGACTGCAGGGGCAGGACCTCAATGATCGACACCTCACCCAATCGCATTCTCTCGAAGGATAGCGGGAGATGGGGGGAGACTGCGCCCACAACCGAGGGAGGGCAGGATAAAAGGGTGCACGTTGCGCCCCGGTCGGTTGGTTGCTTTTTCGAGGTTTTTGTGGCCCTTGCACACCTTGTGCCGGGTATTGGCAAGGTGCCGAACCTACCTAACAGTCTGTTTATCCATCGCTTTTTGCACATTGTTCGGTGCACCGATGGCCGATGACCGCGAATTTCGCATCCGCCCTGGCCGCATTCGTTCATCGGGCTCGCAGCGCGCACGGCCATTCATCGCCCAAGCCTTGGCGGCAGCCGAGCGAGCTGGCGGCGGCATCTCCCGGGCTGGCCGCATCAAGACGAGAAATACCTCGCGTTTCGGCCGAGGACAGCGCGCCAGCATCCAGGCCAACAGGCTCATAACCGCACGAACACGCGGCGCCGTCGTCAAGGCGCGCATCGTCCGGCACAATGCACGCAGCGCGCCGCTTACGACCCATCTCGATTATCTGCGCCGCGAAGGCGTTACCCGCGATGGCGAGAAAGCCCGTCTGTTCGGTCCGGATAAGAGCAACGTCGAAGGCGGGGCGTTCGCTGAGCGCTGTCAGGATGACCGCCACCATTTCCGGTTCATCGTTTCACCCGATGACGCACTGGAGATGTCGGATCTCCAAAGTTTCACCGGCGAGTTGGTAGCGCAGATGGAAAAGGATCTCGGCACGAGGCTCGATTGGGCCGCCGTCGATCATTGGAACACCGAACATCCCCACGTCCACCTCATCGTGCGCGGTGTACGTGACGACGGGCAGGATCTGGTCATCGCCCGGGACTACATCAAGGAAGGCATGCGCGATCGGGCGCGCGACCTCATCACCCAGGAATTGGGGCCGCGCACCGACCTCGAGATTCGTCGGACCCTCGAACATCAGATCGGCGCGGAGCGGTGGACTCAGCTCGACCGGCAATTGGTTCGTGATGGCGGCATGAACGGTGTCATCGACGTGGCGCCGCTGCCCGGCGGGGAGCCTGATCCGTTCCAGTCTCTCAAAGTCGGTCGCCTCCGCAAATTGGAGGCGTTCGGGCTCGCAGAACAGATCGGTCCCGGCCAATGGTCCATCGGGGCCAGGGCCGAGGCAACCTTGCGCGAAATCGGCGAGCGCGGCGACATCATCAAGCGCATGCACCGGGCACTGACCGAACGCGGCATAGAACGCGCCGCTGCCAGTTACGTACTTGCCGCCGAGCTTTTCGACCAGCCGGTTGTGGGCCGGCTGGTGACGCGCGGGCTCGACGATGAATTGAAGGGCACCGCCTATGCGGTGGTCGACGGCATCGATGGGAGAGCCCATCACATCAGGCTGTCCGACCTTGATGCCGCTGGTGCTTGCACGCCAGGCTCCATCGTCGAACTACGTGCCTTTGATGACGCGCGTGGGATGCGGCGTGTAGCACTGGCCATCCGATCAGACCTTGACATCGACCATCAGATCAAAGCCGCCGGTGCGACCTGGCTCGACCGACAAGCCATCGCCAAGGAACCAGCCAGCTTGTCAGAAGGCGGCTTCGGTGGCGACGTGCGTGAAGCACTGGGCCGCCGTGCCGAACATCTGATCGGCCAAGGGCTCGCCGAGCGACACGGTGTGCAGGTTCGGTTCGCGCGCAATCTCATCGATACGCTTCGGCGGCAAGAATTGGACGCTCTTGGGGACAGGCTCTCCGCCGAGACCGGCAAGCCCTTCAACCACGCAAGCAACGGCGAATATGTGGCCGGGACTTACCGACAGCGCATGACGTTGGCGTCTGGCCGCTTCGCAATGCTCGATGATGGTCTCGGCTTCCAGCTCGTGCCCTGGACGCCCGCCCTTGAAAAGCACCTCGGTCGCCACGTTTCCGGCGTGGCGCGGGGCGACGGCGGCATCGACTGGAGCTTCGCCCGCAAGCGGGGGCTCGGTCTCTGATCCATCACATACGAAAGGACCATTTTTATGTCCGCGACCAAGATACTGTGGGGCCAGGTCATTACCGTCATCCTGATCGTGCTCACTACGACATGGGCAGCGACGGAATGGGTGGCCTGGCGCCTGGCATTCCAGCCAGAATTGGGCGCGCCATGGTTCCGGCTTTTCGGTTTCCCCTTCTATCTGCCGCCCTCGTTCTTCTGGTGGTGGTACGGCTTCGATGCCTATGCACCAGCCATCTTCGTCGAGGGGGCCTATATCGCTGCCTCCGGTGGCCTGATTTCGGTTGTCGTCGCCATCGCCATGTCAGTCTGGCGTGCGCGCGAAGCGAAGAAGGTCGAGACCTATGGCTCGGCGCGCTGGGCAGAACCCGGTGAGGTTCGCTCCGCAGGCCTGCTTGGTCCCGATGGTGTCGTTCTCGGCCGCTTTCAGCACGAGTATTTGCGGCACAATGGCCCTGAGCATGTGCTGTGCTTTGCACCGACCCGCTCGGGTAAGGGCGTCGGCCTGGTCGTGCCCTCGCTGCTGGCATGGCCGGGTTCTGCCATCGTCCACGACATCAAGGGCGAGAACTGGCAACTTACTGCGGGCTTTCGGGCGCGTTTCGGGCGCGTGCTGCTGTTTGACCCGACCAATGCAAAGTCCGCCGCCTACAATCCACTGCTCGAAGTTCGGCGCGGCGAATGGGAAGTGCGCGACGTCCAGAACATCGCGGACATTCTGGTCGATCCCGAAGGCAGCCTTGAGAAGCGCAACCACTGGGAGAAAACCAGCCACGCCCTGCTGGTCGGCGCGATCCTCCACGTCCTTTACGCCGAAGCCGACAAAACGCTCGCCGGCGTCGCTGCCTTCCTGTCCGATCCCAAGCGCCCTATCGAATCGACGCTCGCTGCAATGATGACGACGGCGCATCTGGGCAAGGTCGGCCCACATCCCGTCATCGCCAGTGCTGCCCGCGAATTGCTCAACAAATCGGACAACGAGCGATCAGGTGTGCTGTCGACCGCCATGTCGTTCCTCGGCCTCTACCGGGACCCGGTGGTCGCCGCCGTGACCCGGCGCTGCGACTGGCGGATCGCCGACATCGTAAGCGGAAAGCATCCGACCACGCTCTATCTCGTCATCCCACCATCCGACATCAACCGGACAAAGCCGCTCATTCGGCTCCTGCTCAACCAGATCGGACGCCGGCTCACGGAGGACTTGCAAGCCAAGTGCCACCGGCATCGCTTGCTCTTGATGCTGGACGAGTTTCCCGCGCTTGGCCGCCTCGACTTCTTCGAAAGCGCGCTGGCGTTCATGGCAGGCTACGGACTGAAGAGCTTCCTCATCGCGCAGTCGTTGAACCAGATCGAGAAGGCCTATGGTCCGAACAACTCGATCCTCGACAATTGCCATGTCCGGGTGAGCTTCGCGACAAACGACGAGCGCACCGCCAAGCGTGTCTCGGATGCGCTCGGCACCGCCACTGAAATGAAGGCCATGCGCAATTATGCCGGGCACCGCCTCTCGCCCTGGCTCGGGCATCTGATGGTGTCGCGATCCGAAACCGCGCGTCCCTTGCTGACACCGGGCGAGATCATGCAGCTTCCGCCCGCCGATGAAATCGTCATGGCTGCGGGCATTCCCCCGATCCGGGCCATGAAAGCCCGCTATTTCGAGGACTCCCGTTTCAGAGAGCGCATATTGCCGCCGCCTGAACTGGACGTACCGAAACAAGGGCAGGCGGACGACTGGACCGGATTGGCGTTGCCAGCGCCGCCGGCGGTCCCAGAGGCAATGCTGACTGGTGGTGGGGATGATGATCCTACGGATTCCGAGCGCCGCCATCAGCCCGAATTGAGTCTGGCCAAGCCCGCGGAGAGCCCGCAGCCTATCCCCAATGAGTTCGAGATCGACAGCGAGCACAATGATGATGGAGACGATCTGGCTGCACGAAACCGCGCATTGACCGGGATCATGCAGGGCGTAGCGCGTCAAGCTTCGCTCGACCTCGGCGACGGGATTGAGATCTGACAGATGACCATCCGCAAGAAGAAGGCGCAGATTTCCGTTTATCTCGACCCTGATGTCATGACGATGCTGGCGGATTATGCCGCACGTCGCAATCAGTCACAGTCGTTGGTAGCGGAAGCGGCCATCGCTTCGTTCCTTTCGCCGGATGCTGCCGACCGACGCGAAGCGGCTTTCGCTAAACGGCTCGATCAGCTCGATCGACGTATGGCGCGAACGGAACGCGATGTGGGCATTGGAATCGAGACCTTGGCGGTTTTCATCCGCTTCTGGCTGGCGACCACACCTGCCTTGCCAGAACCGGCGGCCCATGCTGCCCGGGCCAAAGCCGGCGAACGCTACGACGCCTTTGTCACGGCACTCGGCCGACGGTTGGCCAAGGGACCGAGGCTGCGTCAGGAAATCCCAGAGGAACGCGCGGTTGAAGGTAGCGGTGCTTCGCCATCTCATCCGCTCAAAACGGAATGACCCCACTGCGGAATGCGGCAACGACTTCCGACCGCTCCACGAACTCCCGCTTATTCTCGATGTTCCACTCAGGAAAGGAGAGGAACAAGGGATCGGCGAGAACGCCGATCCGCGGCTTGCGGCCGGCGAATTGGTGAGCGGTCAGATCGTAGTTCCAGTCACCTACCATGACCCAGAAATGGTGATCATATCCACAAGCCTTCGATCCCTTGATAATGCAGACGTTGTCGAGGCGATATTTCTCTTCGAGGAGGTAGGTCAGCATGAGCGACACGCTCTCGCAGCAATTCTGCGGGTAGGAATATCCGAAGGGGTAGTCGAAGATCCTTTCGAGCCTGTTTCTCTCCAGAAACCCCAGCAACTTGGTCGCTGAGCCGTCGATGTCGGTTTTTCGGACCTTGGGATTCCCATTTGTGCGGTGCATTGCACTCAAAGTTGCGGCACTCCATCGACATACCCTTCGAAGGCGTAATCATTGAGGAACTGGCGGCGCCACAGATATCCGCGATCAACTTCGCTCAGTGCGGCTTCCTCGCAGATATTGGGCCACAACCGGGCGATCTTGACGATCTGGTCGTTGATCAGATCACGGGCATCGCGGTCGCTGAGCAGAAAATTCGGCGCCGATAGGCGGCAGCTTTCCAGCAGGCTGCGCTTGTCCTCACCATTCACCAGCATCGCCTGATTGGCCACCCGGCCATTTCGTGGCTGCGGGCATATGTCGTATGCCTGGGTGAGTGTGAGGCTGGCACCATCCCAGAAGGCCGCATGGTTGCGGGCGTGGTCGTCGGTATTGCCTGTCAGCACGTTGAAGACCATCCGCCCGAACAGTTCGCGCAGAGTCGCTTGCGGATCGGTGAAGCGCGCGCGCACCATCTCTGCGAGATCGACATAGCTCGCATAGCGGGCCTGCATTTCGGAGAGGCCAAACATCGTCAGGGCAGAGACCATTGCCCGGCGAGTCCAGCCAGTGCCGTTCCATTTGCGGTCGAAGCGGCGCACTAGGAGGACATCCTTGCCGCTCGCCTGCGTCAGTTGAACGGGCGCGACGTCGAGGCCCACTTCTGCCGCCAGGCGCATCGCAACGAACTCGGCCTTCACCACGGCCATGGTATCATTGGTGGCTGAGAATTTGGCGATGAACTTGTCTTCGCCATTCTGGATCAAGGCCTTGGGACGTGCGCCGCCTATCGAACTCCCGTGGAACAGCGCCTTGTCCAGAGCCGGGGGAATGGGTTCGCCGCGCTCGACCCGTTCGGCCGCTTCCAGTAGTTCCTCAAGCGTCGCATTATCCTGCTCACGGGGCTGATACTTGTCGGCTGAGGTCTGGAAATCGAGCGCGCCAATGCGATCGGAACCCGAATTGAGCATGAAGGTCAGTTCGTCGAACTCGACATTGTGCGCGGCCTCACCGCCAAGGCCCGTCAGACGATTGATGATGACCCGGCGCCCCCATGCGTCCGGCGCGCCGTCGCGCAAGCACCCGGCCATGTCGAGTGGTGCTTCGGGCAATATCCTGCCGCGCTGGAGTGGCAGCTCCGGTGCATAGATCGGTATGGCGTTGGCGCGTTCGAGATAGGAACGGCCGTAGTTGAAGGCATAGAGGCCACCATCCAACTCGATCCTCCCGGCAATGACGGGCTCAAGCGCGCCCGGCAGCCATATCCACACGAAAGCTTCCGTGGCGGGCGCGATCGGATCGTGAGCCGTAGTGGTGGGCTGAGGGCGATCAGAAGTCATCCTTCACCTCCGAGCGAGGACGCCGCACCGACTGCGGAAGGAGCGCCAGCTTGTCGTTGACCCTGGAAATCTCGGGAGCAAGCCGCGAAGGCTCGTCAACAAAGAGCGGTACACCCACCAGCGTCGCAGCCTCGAACACCAGCCCGATTTCTACCTTGGGGTGCCCCTTTTCGATCAGTTGCAGCGTGCTGCGCGCGATACCTGCGCGGGCCGCCAAATCAGCCTCCGACATCTTGCGCTGTTTACGTGCGAGGCGAATGAGTCCGCCCATCATGGTCAGCGCTTCACGCGTCACGCGGGAATATGGGCGGGGATGGTTAGTCACATGAACCTCAATGCCGGTTATGGCGGTCATAAGGCCATTTCTCGACCGCGATAACGGTCAATACCAGCAACTATGTTAAAAAACAATGGAATGACCGTGTAGGCAGTCATGAAGCCCATTCCTGACGGCTATGGCGGTCATTTCCAGACCTGCCGGCAGAACCTCAAGCTATTGGCGATGCCGAGCGCTTATCCGTGCTCTGTTACAGGCGACCAAGGCACTGCGCGTCGCCCCGCTGCCTTCCCAGATCGCCGGAACTCCGCCGTTTCCCTGTATTTGCACGCCACGCTTCTACTACGACCGAAAGCTGTTGAACCGGCCGAATTTCTGGCTCTCTTAATCATCCCCAAGCCGGGGAGCGCCTGTTCTCCCCGGTGACACGGGGAACCCGATGGCGGCTTCACACCACAATTCGCAAAGGTCGGCACGCGGCGCGCGCATGCTGCGCACAGCGCTCGGTCCCGCCATTGCCCGCTTGCTCGAAGACCCGTCGGTCGTCGAAGTCATGCTCAATCCTGACGGACGGCTCTGGGTCGACCGCCTGTCGGAAGGGCTTTCCGATTCCGGCGAATACCTCTCTGCGGCCGATGGCGAGCGCATCGTCCGCCTCGTTGCACACCATGTCGGCGTCGAAGTGCACGCCAGTTCGCCGCGCGTATCCGCCGAGCTTCCCGAAACGGGGGAGCGGTTCGAGGGGCTGCTCCCGCCTGTCGTCGCCGCGCCCGCCTTCGCGATCCGGAAACCCGCCGTCGCGGTCTTTACGCTGGCTGACTATGTCGCTGCGGGGATTATGGCGAGCGATCAAGCCGAGGCCTTGCGCTCAGGTGTTGCCGCACGCGCCAATATCCTCGTCGCGGGCGGCACTTCGACCGGCAAGACCACGCTTACCAACGCGCTCCTGGCCGAAGTCGCGAAGACTGACGACCGCGTCGTCATCATCGAGGACACGCGCGAGTTGCAATGCGCCGCGCCGAACCTAGTCGCCATGCGCACCAAGGATGGTGTCGCCTCACTGTCCGAACTCGTGCGCTCGTCGCTCCGCCTGCGTCCCGACCGCATTCCTATCGGCGAGGTGCGCGGGAGCGAGGCCCTCGATCTCCTGAAAGCCTGGGGGACCGGCCATCCCGGCGGGATCGGCACGATCCACGCCGGCAGCGCCATCGGCGCACTGCGGCGGATGGAGCAGCTCATCCAGGAAGCAGTCGTCACCGTGCCCCGCGCGCTGATCGCGGAAACGATCGATCTCATCGCCGTCCTCGCGGGTCGCGGTGCTTCTCGCCGCCTTGTCGAACTGGCCCTCGTCGAGGGCCTGGGGCCGGACGGCGACTACCACGTCACACCCATCATCCCTCGGCCCAAAGAAGGAGCCTGCCCATGAATGCGCTTGCCCATCGTTCCTGTCGCCGCCTGACAACGGCCCTGTCTGCGCTTGTCCTCAGTGCCGTGATGGCGCCTGCTGCCCACGCTTCCGGCTCCTCGATGCCCTGGGAAGCCCCGTTGCAATCCATCCTCCAGTCGATCGAAGGCCCTGTCGCCAAGATCATCGCAGTGATCATCATCATTACCACCGGACTGACGCTGGCGTTCGGCGACACATCGGGCGGTTTCCGCCGTCTGATCCAGATCGTCTTCGGTCTCTCGATCGCCTTTGCCGCTTCGAGCTTCTTCCTCTCGTTCTTCTCGTTCGGCGGCGGAGCGCTCGTCTGATGATCGGCGGTGTCGAACAAGGCGGCGAGATCGCAGGCTATACGGTCCCGGTTCACCGGGCGCTGACCGAGCCGATCCTTCTGGGCGGGGCGCCGCGCGGTCTCGCCATCCTGAACGGCACGCTCGCAGGCGCCGTGGGCCTTGGCCTGCGCCTCTGGCTCGTCGGCATTGGCATCTGGGCAGTCGGCCATGTCGTCGCCGTCTGGGCCGCCAAGCGCGATCCGCTCTTTGTCGATGTGGTGCGCCGCCATTTGCGCATCCCCGGCCATCTTTCCGTCTGAGGAGCGCCGATCCGTGTTCAACCTCGCCGAATACCGCAATCGCAACAGCCGGCTCGCAGACTTCCTGCCCTGGGCGGCTTTGGTTGGCCAAGGGATGGTCCTCAACAAGGACGGAAGCTTTCAGCGCACGGCTCAGTTCCGAGGACCGGACCTCGATTCCGCGGTGCCTGCCGAACTGGTGGCCGTGGCAGGGCGGCTCAACAACGCCTTCCGCCGCCTCGGATCGGGCTGGGCGATCTTCGTCGAGGCCGATCGCCACGCCGCTGCCCATTACCCTGACAGCCGGTTTCCCGACGCGGCCTCGGCGCTGGTCGATGCCGAGCGCAAGGCCGATTTCGAGGAAGCCGGCGCACACTTCGAGTCCGCCTACTTCCTCACCATCTGCTATCTGCCACCGGCGGAAGACGCCTCCCGCGCGGAAAGCTGGCTCTATGAGGGCCGGGAGCATTCCGGCATCGCGCCATTCGAAGTGCTCTCTGGTTTTGCCGACCGCACCGATCGCATCCTGCGACTGATCGAAACCTTCATGCCCGAATGCCGCTGGCTCGATGATGCCGAGACGCTGACCTACCTCCACGGCTGCGTATCGACCAAACGCCATCGGGTCCGCGTCCCTGAAACGCCGATGTATCTCGACGCGCTGCTCGCCGATCGGCCGCTTACCGGCGGCCTCGAGCCGCGCCTCGGCGCATCGCATTTGCGCGTTCTCACCATCACGGGCTTTCCCACGGCCACGACGCCCGGTCTACTCGACGAACTCAATCGTTTGGCATTTCCCTATCGCTGGGCAACCCGCGCGATCCTGCTCGACAAGACCGATGCGACTAAGCTGCTGACCAAGATCAGGCGGCAATGGTTCGCCAAGCGCAAAAGCGTCGCTGCAATCCTGAAAGAGGTAATGACCAACGAGGCATCGATCCTGGTCGATACCGACGCGGCGAACAAGGCCGCCGACGCCGACCTCGCACTCCAGGAACTCGGGGCGGACTATGCAGGCATGGCCTATGTCACAGCGACCGTGACGGTCTGGGATACCGATCCGCGCACCGCCGATGAAAAGCTGCGCCTTGTCGAGAAGATCATCCAGGGCCGCGATTTCACCGCCAGCCCGGAAACCATCAACGCGGTCGATGCTTGGCTCGGCTCCCTGCCGGGGCATGTCTACGCCAACGTCCGGCAGCCGCCCATCAGCACTTTGAACCTCGCCCACATGATACCCTTGTCAGCGGTGTGGGCGGGGCCGGAACGGGACGAGCATTTTGCAGCCCCCCCACTGCTCTTCGGCAAGACCGAAGGCTCGACCCCGTTCCGGTTTTCCCTTCACGTCGGCGATGTCGGGCACACGCTCGTCGTTGGCCCAACGGGCGCGGGCAAGTCCGTTCTTCTTGCGCTCATGGCGCTCCAGTTCCGCCGCTATACCGGAGCCCACGTCTTCGCCTTCGATTTCGGCGGTTCGATCCGGGCAGCCGCGATCGCCATGGGCGGCGACTGGCACGATCTCGGTGGCGGTCTCACCGACGCCGCAGAAACCTCGGTCAACCTGCAACCGCTCTCGCGGGTCGATGATCTCGCCGAACGCGGCTGGGCTGCCGACTGGATCGGCGCGATCCTGACGCGCGAAGGCGTGGCAATGACGCCCGATGTGAAGGAGCATGTCTGGACCGCGCTAACCTCACTGGCCTCAGCTCCCGTCGATGAGCGGACCGTCACAGGCCTTGCGGTCCTGCTCCAGTCCAATGACCTGAAACAGGCGCTTCGTCCCTATTGCGTCGGCGGCGCCTACGGCCGCCTGCTCGATGCCGAGGCCGAATATCTCGGCAGCGCCACAGTGCAGGCGTTCGAGACCGAGGGACTGATCGGCACCGGAGCGGCATCGGCGGTCCTGGCCTATCTCTTCCACCGGATCGAAGACCGGCTCGACGGATCGCCAACGCTCATCATCATCGACGAAGGCTGGCTCGCGCTCGACGACGAGGGATTCGCCAGCCAGCTGCGCGAATGGCTGAAAACACTGCGCAAGAAGAACGCCAGCGTCGTTTTCGCCACACAGTCACTGTCCGACATCGACGGCTCGCCGATCGCGCCCGCCATCATCGAGAGCTGCCAGACTAGGCTGCTCCTCCCCAATGAACGCGCGATCGAGCCTCAGATCACGGCCATCTATCGCCGCTTCGGGCTCAACGATCGCCAGATCGAGATCATCGCGAGGGCAGCCCCCAAGCGCGACTATTACTGCCAGTCCCGGCGCGGCAACCGGCTGTTCGAGCTGGGTCTGTCCGACGTCGCACTGGCGCTCTGCGCTGCCTCATCGAAGACCGATCAGGCTGCCATTGCCAAGATCCTCAGCGAGCACGGACGCGAAGCCTTCCTTATCCAATGGCTTCAACACCGCGGGCTCGGCTGGGCCGCTGACCTCGTCCCCAACCTCACAAACCAGGACAAAGCCCCATGAAACTGCGCCGCTCGCGCAGCGTTCGGCTCATTGCCGCGCTGCTTGTCGCCCCTGTGGCCCTCACTCCGATACTGGCAGCGCCGGCTTACGCACAATTCGGGTTCGGCGGGATCGTCTACGACCCCTCGAACTACGCGCAAAATGTGCTGACGGCGGCGCGATCGCTCCAGCAGATCACGAACCAGATCACCTCACTCCAAAATCAGGCGCAGTCGCTGATCAATCAGGCCCGCAACCTCGCAAGCCTGCCCTATTCAGCGCTCCAGCAGCTCCAGCAGTCGGTACAGCGCACCCAGTCGCTGCTGAGCCAGGCCCAGAACATCGCCTATGACGTGCAGTCGATCGACCGCGCTTTTCAGCTCAAATATGGCAGCACCGCCATGTCGCCGAGCGATACCCAGCTCATCGCCGATGCGCGCACGCGTTGGCAGAATACGGTGGGCGGCTTGCAGGATGCCATGCGCGTGCAGGCCGGTGTCGTTGGCAATATCGACACCAACCGTACCCAGATGTCGGCGCTCATCAGCCAGAGCCAGGGCGCAACCGGAGCCTTGCAGGCAGCACAAGCCGGAAACCAGCTCCTCGCACTTCAGGCACAGCAACTGGCCGACCTCACCGCGCTCATCGCGGCCAACGGCCGGGCGCAGGCGCTCCAGTCGGCTGAACAGGCGGCTGCGGCGGCACAGGGTCAGGAACAGCGCCGCCGATTCCTGACGCCCGGAACCGGCTATCAACCCGGCAACGCCAAGATGTTCCAGTCGGGCAATTGAGGTCAGACGATGGACGGCAAGACCCTCGCACGCATCGGCGCCGTTGTTTTCTTGGCCCTCGCGGTCACGGCAACCGCGATCGACATGAGCCGCCGCGATCCAGCGCCGGGGACGACATCGGCAAAGGTGCCATCCATCGTTACCCAAGATCCACTCGACGCGCAGCTTGCCCGCTGCTCCGAGGCGGGCGAGGCCGGTGCACACGATCCGCAATGCCTGAAGGCCTGGGCCGACAATCGCCGTCGCTTCCTCGGATCTGAGCCGGAGCAGTCTGCATCCGATCCCACGGAGGTCCGCTGACATGGGCGGCACCGGCGTCATCGACCATTTTCTCGAGGTCTTCACCCGCTACATCGACGGCGGCTTCGGTCTCCTGCACGGCGAAGTCGCATTCATTGCCACGACGCTGGTCGTCATCGACGTGACGCTTGCCGCGCTGTTCTGGTCGTGGGGTGCCGACGACGACATCATGGCGCGCCTGATCAAGAAGACGCTGTTCGTCGGCATGTTCGCCTACATCATCGGCAACTGGAACAACCTCGCCCGTATCGTCTTCGAAAGCTTCGCCGGCCTTGGTCTCAAGGCGAGCGGATCGGGCTTCAGCACCGCCGACCTCCTCAGCCCCGGCAAGGTCGCGCAGACTGGGCTCGATGCCGGGCGGCCGCTGCTCGACTCGATCTCCAACATGATGGGCTACTGGTCCTTCTTCGAGAACTTCATCCAGATCGCCGTCATGCTCTTCGCCTGGGCGCTGGTGCTGCTCGCCTTCTTCGTCCTTGCGATCCAGCTTTTCGTCACCCTGATCGAGTTCAAGCTGACGACGCTCGCAGGCTTTGTGCTCATACCCTTCGGCCTCTTCGGCAAAAGCGCCTTCATGGCCGAACGCGTGCTCGGCAATGTGATTTCGTCTGGCATCAAAGTCCTGGTGCTCGCCGTCATCGTCGGCATCGGCTCGACGCTGTTCTCCGAGTTCACAGCAGGCTTCGGCGGTGCGACGCCAACGATCGACGAGGCCATGGCCATCGTTCTTGCCGCCCTGTCGCTGCTCGGCCTTGGCATCTTCGGACCGGGCATTGCGAACGGCATCGTCTCGGGCGGACCGCAACTCGGTGCAGGCGCTGCTGTCGGGACCGGCCTCGCCGCCGGCGGCATGGCCGTTGCCGGGGCAGCCGCTGCCGGAGCGGTCGCATCAGGCGGGGCCGCATTGGCAAGCGGGGCCGCTGCCGCCGCGCGCGGCGGTGCAACGCTCGCAGGAGGAGCATCGACCGCCTATAGTTTGGGTGCGGCCGAAAAGACCGGCGTTGCCAGCGTCGCTTCGGGCCTCGGCAGTGTCGCCAGCACCGGCGCTCAAGCCGCCGCTTCACCGTTCAAACGGGCCGCTTCGAAAACCGCCGACAGCTTCAAGTCCAGCTATCAGGCGGGTGCTGATGCCGCCGCCGGGATCGCTGGCGGAGCCACCGAAGGCGACCCCGCCGCAACCACTTCATCGCCGCCCCCGGAAGGCCAGCCCGATTGGGCCAAGCGCATGAAGCGCAATCAGCAGCTTTCCCAAGGCGTCCAGGTCGCCGCCCACGCCGTCAAAGCCGGCGACAGCCACGGCGGCGGCGCTTCTATCAACCTTTCCGAAAGCGACTGACCCATGAGCATCTTCAAACGCCCCTCGACCCATTACGGTAAATTGCCCACGCCCGAGACGCCTTATCAGCGCGCTGCACAGATCTGGGATGACCGCATCGGGTCGGCCCGCGTCCAGGCCCGCAACTGGCGGCTCATGGCCTTCGGCTTACTCACCCTGTCGGCAGGCCTTTCGGCGGCACTGGTCTGGCAGACCGCCAGCGGCTCCATCGTACCCTGGGTGGTGCAGGTCGACCATCTTGGACAGGCTCAGGCTGTTGCTCCAGCGACCGCCGACTATCAGCCGAGCGACCCGCAGATCGCGTTCTATCTCGCGCGCTTTATCGAGCAGGTCAGGAGCATCCCCGCCGACCCGATCATCGTGCGCCAGAACTGGCTGCGCGCCTACGACTTCACCACTCAGGCCGGGGCGCTGGCGCTGGGCGATTATGCCCGTGCCAATGATCCCTTCGCCAAGGTCGGCAAGACGCAGGTGGCGATCGACGTTTCCAGCGTGATCAGGGCATCGCCGACCTCGTTCCGCGTGGCCTGGGTCCAGCGCACCTATCAGGACGGCGCGCTCGCAGCGACGGAACGCTGGACCGCCATCCTCACCATCGCCGTGCAACCGCCCCGCGATCCCGAGAAACTCCGGGCCAATCCGCTCGGCATCTACGTCAACGCCATCAACTGGTCGAAGGAGCTTGGACAATGAAACCCACCTTGCGCAATGCCTTGAGCCCGAGTGTGGATTTCCCGGCTTTCCTCTTCGCTGTCATCCCGGCCGTGCGGAACTCCGCGCTGCCCCTGCTGCTTTGCACGTCAACGCTCGGCGGCTGTGCCACGGTGCAGAAGCCGCCCGCCATCAGTTTCGACGATGCCCCGGCCGCCGTGCAATCGGTCGAACCACCGTTGCCGATCAAGGTCGTGGAACTCCCACAGGTTCTACCCTTGCCGGGGCAGCTGAAGCCGGTCGGCAGGGACGGGTCGCCACCGCCCGACTCGCCCGACCCGGCCTCTCGCGTGAACGCCGCCAATGCCGCAGCACGAATGCAGCCTGTCAGGAACGGCTTCATCAACGCCATCCAGGTCTACCCGTTTGTCGATGGGGCGCTCTATCAGGTCTATACCGCGCCGGGGCAGATCACCGACATCAGCCTGCAACCCGGCGAACAACTCGTCGGTGCCGGCCCGGTCGCGGCCGGTGACACGGTGCGCTGGATCATCGGTGATACCGAAAGCGGCATCGGCTCAGCGCGGCAGGTCCACATCCTCGTCAAACCGACGCGCGCCTCGCTGATGACCAACCTCGTCATCAACACCACCCAGCGCACCTATCACATCGAGCTGCGCTCGACCGAGAAGACCTACATGGCCTCTGTCTCGTGGCAGTATCCGCAAGACCAGCTCATTGCGCTTCGCCGTCAGAACGCCGAGGCAAGGGCCGCCGAGCCCGTAGCGTCGGGCATTGATCTCGCCCGCGTCAATTTCCGCTACGACATCGTGGGCGATCGGGCGGCGTGGAAGCCACTGCGGGCATTTGACGATGGTCGCCAGGTCTTCATCGAATTCCCGCGCGGTGTTGCCCAAGGGGAGATGCCGCCGATCTTCGTGGTCGGCCCTGAAGGCAACACCTCCGAACTGGTGAATTACCGGGTCCGCGCCAACTACATGATCGTTGACCGGCTCTTTGCAGCCGCGGAACTACGCTTCGGGTCCGGCAAGCACCAGCAGCGGGTCCGGATCTCCCGTACCGACGGGAGGCCGGCATCGTGACCGAACAGAAGGAACCCGAAAAGGGAGACGGTGGAGCGCCGCAGGGTTCTGCCCTGCCGGACGCGGACGGTGATGATAACGCACTGCCGCTTGTCGGCGAGCCGGTCGCGCGCATGCGACTGCGGCCAGAACCGCCTCGTGTGACACGCCTGTCGCGCAAGGTGCTGGCCGGGGTCGGTATCGTGACCGGCCTCGGAATTGGGGGCACGCTGATCTACGCGCTCCAGGCCCAGCACGGCGGCAAGGCGACCGAGGAACTCTACACGACGGATGGTCGCAGCGCTCCGGATGGCTTGGCGGGGCTACCCAAGGACTATAGTGCGGTCCCGCGGCTTGGGCCGCCGCTTCCGGGCGACCTTGGGCGACCAATTCTCAATGCCCAGAATAACGGCCAGCCAGTTCCTACACCTGGCATGGCGCCGCAAGCCGCCGCGCCAACCGGTCCCGATCCTGAAATTCAACGCCGCCGTCAGGAATTGGAGGCGGCACGGACGGCTCGCCTGTTCTCGGCTTCCCAGGCGGTCACCGGGAATGCTTCGCCTGCCCCGCAGTCCGGTGCAGCCCCGACCGACCTTGCCGGTCTCGGTCTTGCGCCGCAGCCGGCCACACCGACGGCGCAGGACCGCCAACTCGCGTTCCTCGGGCAAACACCCGACAAGCGCACGATTGCGCCCGACCGGGTCATGGCGCCTGCCTCTGCCAATGTCCTTCAGGCGGGCGCTGTCATTCCCGCTGCCCTGATCACCGGAATCCGCTCCGACGTGCCCGGCCAGATCACCGCGCAGGTCACGCAGAACGTCTATGACAGCCCCACTGGTCGCATCCTCTTGGTGCCTCAAGGAACGCGGATCATCGGCCAGTATGACAGCGGCGTCGGCTTCGGCCAGCGCCGGGTCCTGCTGGTCTGGAGCCGCCTCATCATGCCAGACGGACGCTCCATCGTCCTTGAACGGCAACCCGGCGCCAACGCCGAAGGCTATGCCGGCCTGGAAGATGGCGTCGATTTCCACTGGGGCGAGATGTTCAAGGCTGCGGCGCTTTCGACGCTGCTTTCGGTGGGTGCTGAGGCGGGTACAAGCCAGAACGAGAGCAGCCTGGTGCAGGCGCTGCGCACGGGGGCTTCGAACAGCATCAGCCAGACTGGCCAGCAGATCGTCAGCCGGCAGCTCGGAATCGCGCCCACTTTGACCATCAGGCCCGGCTTCCCGGTCCGGGTAATGGTGACCCGCGACCTTGTCCTTGAACCCTACGGAGGCTGAGATGGCAAAGCTGAAATTGGGGCCGATCGCAGACGACAAGCCGGTCAAGATCACATTGGAATTGCCGGCGAGCCTACACCGCGACCTCGTGGCCTATGCGGCTATCCTGGGTCGCGAAGCGGGGCAGGCGAGCGGCGATCCCATCCGCCTGATCGTTCCCATGCTCGAGCGCTTCGTGGCCTCAGACCGGGGCTTTGCCAAAGCCAGGCGTGATGCCGAACGCCGAAACGGAGAATGATAGCCTGGACTGGCTTGTCCGAAATCCGCATGCAGATTTCGGACACGGGACAACCGGGCCTCTCACTGTTGGTCCCCTCGAGACCGAGAGGTCCTAAAGATCGCTTTCTCCCTTTTCGGGGAACAGGAAGCTGAAGGCGGATTGTTCGTCGGCGCTGGTCATGGATCGGGCTAGGTCGAGAAGGCCCGCCAGCGCGGGGTTGTCATTGCCATCCGACCAAACTCCGCAGAAGGGGAGAACTTCATCCTCGATGGGTCTGAACACAACGCCGGGGAACTGTGCTCCAGTGGTGGCCTCGCTCGTGACCGTCAGTCCGCGCCCGAGTGCCACCAATTGCATCAGATTGTCCCGCCCAACCAGGTGTTGATGAATGTCCGGGTGCCTTCCAAGACCGGCAAGTCGCTGAACCAGATAGTCGTGGATTTCCTCTCCCGGTGCAGCCTCGCTCACCATGAACGGCTCATGGGCCAGATCCTCGAATTTGACCATGAGGTCGCCCGCGCGGGGATGATGCGTGGGCAGGACCGCGAAGATTCGTTCCGACCAGAGATGCTGACTGGCACATCCTGGCCAAGAGCCGGAGCCGGTAATGAAGGCGACATCCAACTGGTGCTGGCGGATTGCCGCAAGATGCTCAGCCGGATTGCCATCGATGAAAGTGAGTTGGACCGCCGCGTATCGGTCGCCAAAGGCCCGGACCAGTTCGGAGAGGAACCCTGACGCCAATGATGAGAATATGCCAATCTTCAGGTGACCATCATCTCCGCGCCCGATGGCTGAGACTTCAGCCTTTGCTAGGCCAATCTCTGACAACGCTTTGCGCCCACGCTGGACGAATTGCCTGCCCGCATGTGTCAGCTTTACGCCGCCAGGAGAGCGGATGAAGAATGCCGTGCCCAGTCGATCTTCAAGATCACGAATCCTGCGGCTGACAGCCGACTCCTGAATGCCAAGAGCGGCCGCAGCGCGGCGGAAGCTGCCATGGTCTGCGGCAGCCACCACATAGCGGATGTGCCGCAATTCGAGAGGCAATCTCGGTAGCTTCCCACCCCCATCAATTCACTGTGAATTCCGCATTTCCTGTGACCTCGAAAGGTCGAGGGCGATATCGACGATCATATCTTCCTGCCCGCCGACCATCTTGCGACGGCCAACCTCGGCGAGGATCGAGCGGGTATCGACGCCGTAATCGGCGCTGGCCTTCTCGGCATGTCGCAGGAAGCTTGAATAGACCCCGGCGTATCCCAGCGTGAGCGTCTCGCGGTCGACCCGGACCGGGCGGTCCTGCAAGGGGCGGACGAGGTCTTCTGCCGCATCCATCAACGCGTAAAGGTCGCAGCCATGGTTCCAGCCCATGCGGTCGGCAGCGGCGATGAAGACTTCGAGCGGCGCGTTGCCCGCGCCCGCGCCCATCCCGGCCAGGCTGGCATCGACGCGCATTGCGCCGTTTTGCACGGCGACGATGGAGTTGGCGACGCCAAGGCTCAGATTGTGATGCGCGTGCACACCGCGCTGTGTCTCGGGCTTCAGCACCCTGTCATAGGCGGCAACGCGCGCGGCGTAGTCGTCCATGCTCATCGCCCCGCCGCTGTCGGTGACATAGACGCAATGCGCGCCGTAGCTTTCCATCAGCAAGGCCTGCTGGGCCAGCGCCTCGGGGCCGGTCATGTGACTCATCATCAGAAAGCCCGAGACATCCATGCCCAGGCTGCGCGCCGCTTCGATATGCTGCTTGGAGACATCCGCCTCGGTGCAATGGGTCGCGATGCGGACCGAGCGCACGCCCATCTCGTAAGCATGCTTCAGGTCATGCACCGTGCCGATGCCGGGGAGCAGCAAGGTAGTCAGCACCGAATGCTCCAGCACCTCGGCCACCGCCCCGATCCAGTCCCAGTCTGTATGTGCGCCAAAGCCGTAGTTGAAGCTGGAGCCTTGCAGCCCGTCGCCGTGCGCAACCTCGATCGCATCGACCTTGGCCCGGTCGAGCGCGCGGGCAATCGCCTGCACGTGGTCGAGCCCGTACTGGTGGCGGATCGCGTGCATCCCGTCGCGGAGAGTGACGTCCTGAATGTAGAGCTTCTGGGTGATGGGGTCGAAAGTCATGCCGCTGCTCCTTCACGCATCCGCAGCGCGATCTTCTCGGCGGTCTTCAGCGCCGCCGAGGTCATGATGTCGAGATTGCCGGCATAGGCGGGCAGGTAATGCGCCGCGCCTTCTACCTCGAGAAAGACCGAGACCTTGAGGCCGGTGAACTCGCCATCCATCTCGGGAATGCGCAGTGGCCGGTTGGAGCCGATATGCTCGAACTGCACAGCCTGCTTCAGGCGATAGCCGGGAACGTAGCTCTGCACTTCTGCGACCATGTCGTGGACCGATTGGCGGATCGCCTCCTGGTCAGCATCGTCACATAGGCAATAGACAGTGTCGCGCATGATCAGGGGCGGTTCGGCCGGGTTGAGGACGATGATCGCTTTGCCGCGGGTTGCGCCGCCTACGTCCATGATCGCCTGGCTGGTAGTCTCGGTGAACTCGTCGATATTGGCGCGCGTGCCGGGGCCTGCGCTCTTCGATGCGATCGAGGCGACGATCTCGCCATAATGCACCTTGGCCACCCGGTTCACTGCCGCGACAATCGGGATAGTCGCCTGCCCGCCACAGGTCACCATGTTAACATTGGGGGCATCGAGCGCTGCCTCGCCGTTGACCGGCGGAATGACATAGGGGCCGATTGCAGCCGGGGTGAGGTCGACCACCCGCTTGCCATGGGCGCGCAGCACCGCGTCGTGATGCTTGTGCGCTCCGGCCGAGGTCGCATCGAACACTATGCCGATGTCCACGAACTCGGGCATGGCGACAAGGCCGTCAATGCCGTCGGCGGTGATGGGCACGCCCATGCGCTGAGCGCGCTTCAGCCCGTCGGATTCCGGGTCGATGCCGACAAACGCACCCATCTCCAACACCGAGGACAGGCGCATCACCTTGATCATCAGGTCGGTGCCGATATTGCCGGAACCAATGATCGCGACCTTGGTCTTCGTCATCTCAAACGCCTTTGTATGTGAAGCCGCATGCGCCGATCCCGGCGATGCGCGCATGGATGACATCGCCCGGGGTCAGCGCCACCATCGGACCGAGGGCTCCTGCCAGCAGGATATCGCCCGCCTTCAGTGGCTCGCCGCGCGAGGCTAGTGTGCAGGCGAGCCACGCCGCCGCATTGAGCGGGTTGCCAAGTGCCGCTGAACCCACCCCTGTAGAGACGACCTTCCCATTGAAGCTCATCTCCATCGCCGCGCCTTCAAGGTCGAGCCCGGCCAGCAGAAGGCCTTCATCAGCCAGAATAAAGAAGGCCGACGAGCCATTATCGGCCACGGTATCGGCGAACGTAATCTTCCAGTCAGCAATGCGGGAATCGACGATCTCGATCGCCGCGTGAACCGCGCCCACTGCCGCAGCGACATCGGCAGGCGTCGTCTGTGCCGAAGGCAAATCTGACGCCAGCACGAAGGCGATCTCCGCCTCGGCCTTGGGCTGCAGGCACTTGCCGGGATCGAGCCTCCCGCCATCAGCCACCTGCATGTCTTCGAACAGCACTCCGAAATCGGGCTGGTCTACGCCTAGCTGCGCCTGTACCGCCTTCGCGGTCAGCCCCGCCTTGCGCCCGACAATGCGCCGGCCCTGCGCTTCCCAATAGCGGGTGTTGATCTCTTGCACCGCATAGGCGCCAGCAGCGTCCGTGGGCTCCAAGGCATCACGCAGGGGGGGGATCGCACCGTTGGTGTAGGCATCACGCAACGCGCGCGCGGTCTGTTCATAGGGCCCGGCCATCAGGATCGTCCCAAAAGAAAGTTTATATGGAGACGATTGAACTCGTCGGCGTCTTCGAACTGGGGCCAATGGCCACATTCGTTCATAACGACATACTGGGCGCCTGGGATCATTTCCGAGATCTGCTTCCCTTCTTCCGGCGTAGCCGTGGGGTCATGCGACGTCCAAACGACCAGAGACGGAGCCTTGATCGAGCGATATTGTGCCTCGGTAATCATGTTAGGACGCCGGATTTCCATGTCCTGCAGGCACATGATCCGCGCCATCGTGGCCTCGAACTCCGGCTGGGCGTAGATCGCGCGTCGCGTTTCGATCAGATCATCGGAAACCATCGACTTGTCGCACATCAGGAATTCAAGGCGAGCCTTGATGCGTTCCCACGAAGGATCCGAGGCGGCCTCGTTCGACAGCTTCTTGAGACGAGCCATGACTTCAGGATGAGCCGTCCAGCCACCTGACGTGTTCAGAACCAGCCGCTCAACGGCTTCTGGATGGTGAACCGCGAGATATGTCGCGACCCAGCCCCCCAGGGACTCGCCAGTGAACATCGCACTCGAACGGCCGAGAGCTTTGAGAACAGCAAGCACATGTTCCGCATAGTCCTTGACCTGGTAATCTATCGCCGGCTGGTCAGTCCAACCATGCCCGAGCATGTCGATGGCAACGAACCAGAAATGTTCACCATGAGGTCCGAAATTGCGGGAATAGGCCTCCGCATGTCCACCCACCCCGTGTAACGCAAGCACCAAGGGCTTCGACGGATCGCCGGATTGAATGTAACGCGTGCGGATACCTCCTGCTTCCAGATAACCTTGCGAAAAGGTCACCCCACGTAAGTCGGACCACACACTCGAAAAATTCGTCGGGCGGATTTCACTCATAAAATACTCCTCGATCTTTTTAGCCTGTCCCGCAGGCGAAAAATTCAGCCGAACAGGTGGGGGCCGAAGTTGGGACGGTAGGCACCACCTTGCTCTTTGCCAGGTGCCTGTGAGAGTGCTGCACTGAGCACTTCTCGAAGCATGGCTTCAGCTTCATCGGTTGAAGAGACGCCCGCAAGCTTGCGCCAAGCCACGTATCCGTCTGGACGAACGAGGATCACACCGTCTTCATCGATCTCGCGAGCTTCCTGCCAGTCGCAATATAGATCCTGATATTCAGGTGCCCCGATGACGACAGTCTTGAGAAACGGCAATGACAGGCGCTCGGCTGCAGCGGCCCAAGCGTCACCCGACAATCCGGTGATCAACGTCATCATACCCTTTCCGACTATGTCGAGGGTAGACACACGCCTGCCGGTCCTGCCGACCAGCCAAGCATGAGGCAGTTTGGCACCTGGCCGGGTCGTTGGGTTCAGATGGAGAACGGGGTCCCGGTCCGACACTTCTGCGCCCGTTCCGTCCGAGACAACGGCTGAGGAATTATAGCGCTGGTTTAGTTCCAGACCGAGGGCATTGAACTCCGTGTCTTTGAGACGAAGTGCATCGAGAACGGCCTTCCGAGCGGCCATGCCATCCGGTCCGGGATCACGGAAACGCTTGATGCCCTCGTGAACCGGGTTCTCTGCGCCCGGGACCCGGAAGCAAGCATTCAGCGGAGCATAGTCGAGGCGCGACTGGTTTGCTCTCTGGACAATCTGCTTACCGACGGGAGCGCGTTCCACGCTGTAGGTTTCCAGCAGCTCCGGGCCAGCGAAACCATGAGTAACATAGGCCAGCTTCCATGCGAGGTTGAAGGCGTCCTGAACGCAGGTATTCAGACCGAGGCCGCTGGAGGGCGGATGCCGGTGAACGGCATCGCCACCGCAAAAGACGCGGCTATGTGAATACTTGGTCGCATACGCCTGATTTACATACCAAACGGACGTATTGATCAGGTTCACATCGACTTCAGGGTCACCGATCAGCGTTTTAATGCGATTGATGACGAAGTCGTCCGAGAGATCAGGATCCCCCTTGCTGATGTCGAAACCCCAACCTGCAATCCAGCGGGTCCATGGCGTTACAGCCCGCAGCAGGCCCATGCCGATTTCACCGAAGCTGGCGTCCGGGCTAACGATCCAGTTCAGGATGCTAGGACGATGTTCGACATACCGGGTGAGATCTGCATCAAACAGGGTGTAGACAGTGCCCGCGCGAGCCATTTGGCCTTCGATCGGGAGATCAAGCTGTTCTGCGATAGATGAGCGGGCTCCATCAGCACCGACAAGATATCGTGCTCGCATAGTGTACTCGCGGCCAGTCAACCGCTCCCGCAGAAATACAGTTACGCCGTCAGTGTCTTCTTCGAACCGAAGGTATTCGGTGTTGAAGGCGAATGAAGCTCCGCGTTCCGCAGCGTTCTTGAGCAGGATCGGCTCAATTTTCGGCTGGATAATATCGACGAGACCGCAAGGGCTGGCCTGAAGGTATTCGCCCTTGCGCTTGTCACCGGTGCCCCAAGAGCGCTGGCGGATCAGTTCCTCGCCTGCAAGACTGGTCGTATAGGGCGTATCACCCATCATCTCCCATGCCGTGGCCTGTTCCAAGACCTGGTCTTCAAAGCCAAGGTCACGAAACACCTCCATTGCCCGCTGATTGGTGATGTGTGCCCTGGGCGTGTGAGCAAGCCAGTTCCACATCGACACGACGTGAGAGCGAATTCCGTAGGTGGCCAGTGCCAGAGCTGTCGTGGTTCCGGTGGGGCCGGATCCAACAATCAGCACATCCGTATCGAAGTGGCCTTTGTTCATGGAAAAATCTCCGAGATTTTCTGAATTATTGTATCGGGTTCAGGACTGGCTCGACCGGCACGCGATCATGCCCATGCCGGCGATCCAGCCATCGACAGCTCGGTAGAATTGGAATGCGGACTCGTAGTCACCAGCCGCCGCCTGGGCCGACAGTGCCGCTACCCAGGTGAGGATCTCGTTGGCGCCTCGACCGGCGATCTCCCGGACTTGCCTCGGCCTGAATGCGTCGAATTCGCTCAGTTTGCCACTGGACATGATCTCCAGAACTTGAGCATCCCAGGCAGGGTTTAGCGGCATGCAGGGCGGCAAGCCCTTCGCAGCGGCAGCCCCGGCTTCGAGGACGAAAGCCTTACGTGCAGCCATCGCCTCATGCGTGGGATTCCGACCTGAAATGAGCCGTTCTCGAACTTCATCCGGAGCAGTTGAGATTTCGGGAGTTGGCGGATCATGAGAGAGCCCGCCTGAGCCGGCGATAAGCACCCGCTTCCCGGTACGGCAAGCCCATTTGCCTACCAGTTGGCCGAGTTGCCGCACGCGCTGGTACTCAGGAACAGGCGGCGCCGAGCAATTTATGAAGATTGGAATGATGGGGGCAGGATAGGGATTGTCTTGGCCGAACATCTCCTCCCAGATCTGGACAGCGCCATGATCCACCGACATTCGCCGTGACGATGCCATATCGACGCCGTTACACAGAAGTTGGGAGAGTAGATCTGAGGCGTCCTCGGACGGAACCGGCAGCTCACCAGCCCGAGTATCCCAGTCTCCTATGGAACGTGCACTGATACCAAGGCAGTAGGGCGGCATCAAATCGTAGAAGAAGCTGTTGAAGTGATCTGGCCAGAACATCACGATCAGATCTGGAGAGAAGTCTGCGACAAAGGAGGTCAGTGAAGCAAATGCCTCCCGAACGTCATCCTTGGTTTCCTGATCCGCTTCACCCTCATGCATGAGTGGCGAGTGGGAAGCGCAGATTGTTGCAATTGGCATGGTCGGGACCTTGTCGCATTAGCATACTAGAGTGTTAGATTGAAGGTGGGCTACCCACTCCGCTTCATCAACAACTGGTCTTCATGCGCGGCAGAGTGCAGCCGCAACCGGGGTGTCTCTCGATGAGAGACACCCCTTGCATGTTAGAACTTGTAGCCGACGGAGACGCCCCAGGTGCGAGGCATCCCGTAAGCTTCAAGATTGCACCCGCAGCCCGTGCCGAGATCAAGACCGACCTGCTTGTAGCGCTTGTCGGTCAGGTTGCGCAGATAGGCGGACAGGCTCAGGCCGGAATTGAAGTTCCAGTCAGCTGAGAGGTCCACAAGCGTCCGGCTATCAAACAACTGCGAAGCGAAGTTTCGCGCGTTCTGGTAGAAGCTGGACTGATACGAGACCATTGCCCCGAACCCGAGCTCTCCTCCCAGCACTGGATTGGGGTAGGTGTACCGGACATTGGCACTGCCTGAGTATTTTGGCGTGTAGGTCGGACGAGTATCCCGGAAGACCCCAGGCGCGATTTGCAGGTCTTTGACCTTTGCATCGACATAGGAACCATTCAGCCCAACGCGGATACTGTCGAGGAGGCGGAAAGTGGCCTCCAGTTCTACGCCATTGGTCCGAGCATCGCGGTTCTGGACGAAACCGGAAATGTCAGAGAAAACGAACGACTGGTAGTTCTTGTAGCTGTAGTGGAAGAAGGTCCCATTCAGCGTGTATGCGCCACCCGGACCGGTGTACTTGAAGCCGCCTTCCAACGAGGTCAGTACTTCCGGCTTATAGGGAATCTGACTTGGAGCCAGCGCCGGCGTGCCGTCAAACAGCTTGCCGTTGTAGCTGCCAGCTTTCACGCCGCGGTTGACGCCACCATAAACCAGAAGCCCTGTAATGGGACGGTATTCCAGCTGCGCCTTGCCGGCCCAAAGAGTATTGGTGCGGCGATCCGTGAAGCTGGGTTGAAGCGGAAACAGCAGCGTGCCCGTGTCCACGGTATAGTCGTTCTCATTCAGGTAGCCACCCGAAGAGAAGTCATATTCCTGATGCTCGCGAATGAGGCGACCACCGACCACCAAGGTCAGCTTGGGGGCGAAATTCCAATTCGCTTGTCCGAAGAGCGAGCCAGATGTTGTCTTGAGCGTGAACACGCTCATCGGGTCTACGCCGGTAGCGGCCATGCCGAACACAGCTGAAAGCGCCGACCCCTTGGGAGCAAGCAACCCTTGCGCGTTGGGGGCCTTGATGTTCAGAAAATAGGCGCCTGTAGTCCACGACAAATTGCCGGTTTCACCAGACAAGCGCAGTTCCTGCGAGATCGTCTTGATGTTCGATTTGGTACCGAAAGCGAAGCCGTTCACAGGAGACCCGTCGGCATCGAGCATAAAGACTTTGCGGTACTGCGACCACGCGGTCACTGAAGCGAGCTGTGCCCAGCCAAGGTCGGCATCGAGGTGTAACGCGACATTGTATGCCCGGAATTGGTTCAGGTTGCTGAGGGCAAAGTCCTTGGACAGCGTGCGATTTTCGATGTTGACCGGCGTGTAACCGAACCAGCTCGCGCCGGGGGCACGGTGGCCGTCATTGTTCGGGCTGAAAAGAAAGCCCTGGAAAGGCAGGACGGCCGGATTGAAATAATTCTGTCCGTTTGGCCCAATGGCAGCGCGCGTTTCGGTTGGCGAAGCATAAATCGACCCGACAACGCGGCCTTGTGCGTCCACTTCCGGTACAACAGCAGCAGACGTCCACGGAGACTCGGAGAGGTTCTGACGGAAGATCGAGCCGGTAAGACGGGCAGTTACTGCATCCGAGACCTGCCACAGAATCTGCAATCGGCCAGCAAGCGCATCTTCACCACCAAGGTCCTGCCCGGCCGGGCTAACGCCAGCCGGACCGAAGTTCAGCGGCGCGCCCGTGGCGACACCCGCAGGATTGACGTTCTTCCACACCGCATCATGGCGGTTCCAGAAGCCCGAGGCGCGAACAGCAAGTGTGTCGCCAAGCGGGAGGTTGATTGCACCTTCCAACTTCGTCTGATTATAGCTGCCGTAGCCGGCATTCATGTAGCCGGTTGTAACGCCCAGTTCAGGCTTGTTGACGATGAAATGGGCAAGGCCGCCTGTCGCATTGCGGCCAAACAGTGTGCCTTGCGGTCCCTTGAGAACCTCGGCGCGTTGCATGTCATAGAGGGCCATGCCCTGACCTTGCTGCGACGAGATATAAACGTCATCGACGTATACAGCGACAGGCGCTTCGATAGCGTCGTTATAATCGCTCTGCGTTACGCCGCGGATAGAGAATTGCATGCCCTGACCGCCGAGCGTTCCGGATGCGCTAACGCCCGGGGTGAACTTGGCAATGTCGATGGTGGCGGTAACGCCTTGGGTGCGGAGTGCCTCCCCAGAATATGCAGAAACAGCGATGCCAACGTTCTGCAGCTTCTCGGACTTACGCTGGGCCGTCACCACGATGTCGCCATTATCGGAGCTTGATGCGGCTTCGGATTCCCCGCTGGCAGTAGCGGCAGTCTCCTGAGCAAACGCAGCGGTGTTAAATGCTAGCATGGCAGTTGTGGACACGCTTAGGCCTAACAGGATCTTCTTCATGCTCTCCTCCCTCGTATAGTTGAACTTTAGAGGCTCAAAGCCTCAACCAATCAAAACAAATGCCACTTTGGCAGGAGCATTGGTACGGTTGCTCCACCCGTGTCGAGTGTGATCCTGAACCAGCACGTCGCCAGCTTTCAGGGTAACTTCCCCGTTGTCGAACATGCACACGACTTCGCCCTCTAGGACGATACCGTAATCAGTGGTTTCGGTTCGGTGCATGCCGGGGTTTTCGGGCTCGAACTTTTCAGCGAGTCCAGGGATTCTTTGAAGATATTCAGCACCAGCCGCCGCAGGGTCCGCGATGTCCATCATGTTTCCGTCTGGCGGAAACGTAACGATCAGCAGACTAGTTTCGCCTGGAACAGGGAGGACATTTTGGCCCGACCGAGGAGATTGCACCACCGCAACTTGTGCGCCTGGGGCAGTTTTCCAAAGCAGAGCGGGGTCAAAGCCACGCACATGCTCAAAGGCGTTAGAGATACCTGAGGTATCATCAATCACCTGCGATTTGCCGCCAACATTGCTGGCCAGGACGCGCCGTATCGTCATGATATTTATCCGTGCTTGATCACGACGTTGGTGAAACCACCGCGCCGGTTTTCGACCTCATCCAGAGCTTCATTGATCTGATTGAGACCGAACGTTTTGTGGCGGAAAACCGACAGATCCAGAGTGCCAGCAGCCGCCATCTCGACCATGTCCTGTCCCTCAGCGGTGTCGAACCAGAGCGACCCAATAACGCTGATCTGGAAGCACATCATCTTGAACATGTGGAGCGGGAGAGGCTCACTCATTCCGCCGATATTGACCATGCGGCCACCACGGCGGAGTGCGTCGATGCAGTTCATCGATGTGGTGTGCGGCGCCCCCGGTCCAACCGCGTCAACGAAGATGTCAGCGCCAAGCCCATCCGTTTTTGAGCGGACCCAATCACCAATTCCGGCATCACTTCCCGTCTCCGCAATGGAGAGTATTTCGACGCGACGCGGATCGAGAGCCTTAACTTCACTTAGCAGCTCAACGTTGCGAGCGACCGCGAATACCTTGGTGGCGCCCATACCCAATGCAAGCATCACGGCACCAAGCCCAAGCGTCCCGGTTGCACCGCTGATAAGAACAGACTGGCCAGCGCGCGTACCTGCTTTCCGCAGAGCGGAGTATGCCGTCCCGAGGTAACCAAAGCGTGCAGCAGCCTCATAAGAGATGCTGTCGTGCAGCTTTACAATTGATGAGGCTGGCGCAGTCATAAACTCCGCAAAGCCGGCATAAGGATAGCTTTGGAAGACCTCGGTCGATTTCGGACCAAACCCGAAGTATCCAAGGAACGTGTATGCTTCACAATTGATAGGCTGCCCGCAACGGCAGGCGTGACAAGTGCCGCAGGAAACGCCCGGGTTGACATAAACACGGTCACCTACTGCAATCTCACGTACCTGATCGCCAACCGCGACGACCTCACCTGCCGCGTCCAGGCCATAGATTGCCGGGAGGGGCGGAAGTGGCAGAAACGGGAACCACTCAGCATAGTGCGCGATCACGTTCTTCATGTTCGGGATCACGCCACAAGTCTTCACCTTGACCAGCACATCATTCGGGCGCGGTTCCGGAACCGCGATCTCATCAACCGAAAAATCCGTGCCGACCTGATGCAGCCGCGCAGCCTTCATAAGCATGAGCGAATCTCTCCCAAAGCGTCTCTGTTTCTTGGCAGCGTTCTGACACGCTAACATGTTAGTTGGCAACCCCCATTTTGATTCAGGTCAAACACCTCTCCGAAAGCCCCGGAATTCCGGCATTTGATCAAATTACACATATTCGCGGTAAGCCATTGCCGATACGTGCGTTGTTGGATTAATGCTAGCATGCAACATAGCTTGGCATGCCGGAGGCAGTTTTGAGGAAGAAGGATTTGGTGCGCGAGGAAATCCTCGCCAGGCTGCTGGATGGAACCTATAAATTTGGCGATCCGATTTCGGTGAAAGCCTTCAGCGAGGAGACCGGGATCAGCCGACAGCCCATTATGACGGCTTTGAGCACCTTGAGTTCTGAGGGCTTCGTCACCGTGGTGGCCCAGGTAGGGTGCGAAGTCGCATCACCTAGTACAGATGAGATCAATGACTTCTATCTTATGTTTGAGCGGCTTGAAGGCCTCATGGCCGAGCTCGCGGCTAAGCGGCGTACCGAGGAGCAGGTACGAAAACTCAAGTCTATAAACATGCAGATATCGATGATCGACAACAACGACAGCGATGCAACAGAGTCCTACCGCTTGTTAAACAGGGAGTTCCACGCCCTCATTCATGAGATGGCGAACTCCCCTTTGTTGGTAGAGCGTCAAGGAAATATATTCACGATGTCCGACTTCTTCATCGTTCAGACGGTTGGCTTCATACCTCACCTGAAGAGCGCGGCTGAAGAACACCAAGAGATGATAAGCGCCATTGCAACAAAAGACTCAAGCGCTGCCCGGCAAGCAGCCGAACGACATATTTGTGAAGTTGCGAGATACGTTCGGAGCGGATAAAAATTTACGTTTTCAGAATACAGTAATAGACGTGAGTATGTGTATTGAATCACAATCAGAAATAAACCGGTATAATTTTTTAATCTACCGAGATGCCCCACGCAGTAAGATCGCCACAATCTCTTCCGATGTCCGCGCCACCGCTAATCGCAACGCTTCATCCACATGAATATAGCCCTGCGTTACCGTCTGTGCGGCGTGACCAAGCATCGCGGCTATCGTCAGTTCTGAAAAGCCAAGGTCGCCCGCGACGCTACCGAAGGTATGTCGCAGGGTATGCGGTGTCGCCCCGGTGATTTTTGCAATGGCACACAGACGTGCGAGGCAGTCCCGGGCCGTTGTGATCGGGCCATCGCCACCAGCAGATGGAAATACGTAAGGATTGCTAGCGACGGTGGGCTGCTCTTGTATCAACGAAATAGCGGGAGCACCGATCGCACGAAGTTGAGCGTCCCCTTTGGTATCCGGAAATGAGACAAACCCGCCTGCGGCATTCAGCCATTCGCGCCGCATGCCCTGGCCCTCTTGGCGCCGAAACCCGGTCAGCAATAGCAGCTTGATGACAGCGATCCCTACCGGGTTTTCTCCATGGCGCTCTGCCATCACCATGGCGGCACCCAGGTCCTCGATCTCGGCCACGCTCAATCGGCGCTTCTTCTTGTTGGATGCGAGTTTACGCGCACCCTTGGTTGGGTGTTCCTTCAGCAACCCCTTGTGCTTTGCATGGCCAAGCACGCTCTGAAGCGTGCTCACCACACGGGGAGCTACGCCGGCACCACCAGTGCTTACGCCGCCGCGACCGCCTGTGCGCGGTTTCGCCGTTTTTCCATTCACAACGTCGGCCTGCATTGCCTCGACGTCAGCCACCGTAAGATGGCGGGCCTTACGCTGACCAACCAGCGGCTTGATGTGTGACTTGATCCGGCTCTCGTCCATGCTGAGAGTCGATGCCTTGATGGGCCTGTTGCGCCGCCCAAGGATACGACCGGCGCGGGCCTCTTCCAGATACCAATCACATAACTCGGCAACGGTGACATCCTTGCGAGCCTGGACCACTGCCTCGGCAGGGTCGCCGCCAGCCGCCACTTCACCTAGCTTGATCTTGGCCAGATCGCGCGCCTGCTCGACAGTGAAAATACCATACCGGCCGAGCTTGACCCTACGTGAGCGCTCATCGACGTTGCGATACTGGATGACGAAGGTTTTCGCTCCCGATGCGCCAACGCGGATTCCAAAACCCCGAGTTTCAGTGTCCCAATGGAAGGATTGTCCCTTCGGGGGGATAGGCAGGGCGTCGATCGCTTTCTTAGTGAGTTTTGCCATGTCCGCCTCGATCCTGCGTGTACCGCTTGCTTACGCGGATCGCTTCTAGACCAAACGTAAGCAATACGTAAGCAGAAAAAGGCGATTTATCGGCTATGGAAGCGTGTGATAGCGAAGGCTGCGGTTTGTAAATAACTGATTTGAGTGGTATATAGTGCTTCATCGCGCCGCGGCGGATCAAGATTTCAAATTTGCCAAGGTTGGGGTCGAGGGTTCGAATCCCTTCGCCCGCTCCAGTTTTCCGACAGATTTGCATAATGACTCCCCAACGGGGAGCCCCACCCTCGGTGGTGCGCGCGATGTCGTTCACGCTCTATAGGATCCCGCCGCAGGGCGATCGACGATGGTCAGGCCAGCGATGACCTCGACGCCGCCAGCATCGGGATCGCCGTCGATACCCATGGCGGCGCGCGATCCACCGGGCCGCTCAGGCTCGATGCTCACCCATTCGGGACCATCGGCAGCCTGGCGCGACACGAAATGATAGCCGGCTTCCTCGAGCGTCGTCCAATGCATGACCCGGTCATAGCGGCAATCGATGACCAGGGTCTCGGGCTTGCCGTTCTGCAAAACGTCGATCGTCAGGACGGTGTGATATTCGCCATCCTCGGTATAGGCCGTGGCAAGCCGCAGGGCCGATCGCGGCCATCCGCTGTCGAGCAGCCGCTGGCGCGCGGCCAGGGCGATATCCTCGCAGTCCCCGGCCTTGGTCGCGATCTGCCAATATTCGGCGACCCCGAACTGCTTATAATCGGTTTCCGGCTGGATATGGAGCACGCTGGCCTCGATCTGCTTCAGATGCTGCCAATGCGCCTCGTCGAGGACGACCGGCTCGATCGGCGCGGTCTTTTCGCCGCATGCGGGATCGAGCGGATTGCGGGCGCAGAATTCGATCCATCCTTCCGGCGGGATGGTGATGCCGCCATCGCGCATCAGCGCGAGCGAGGGCGTGACCGCGATCGCCGGATCGGCAAGGCCCTGAATGCCGAACAGCATGAAGGACAGCAGCTTGCGCAGACCGGCTGCGCGGGGAACGCCTGGTCTTTCCCGAAGCGTTGAAGCGTACATGCGAATCCTCCGATCGACATCGGCCATCACATCGAAGCCGGTCACCCATGGCGCCCCGGTGCACCGTGATAAAACAGATTGCGAGCCGCACCAAAGCGAACTGGAACCATCGCCACGCGCGAGCACCACATCGGATGTTGCCGATATTGACGGGCGTTCCGCCCGCGATCATCCCACCGGAACATCGATCCCATCCACAACGCGGGGCCTCGCCCCCGGCGGCGGGACGGCGCTGGAAGGGGAAAGCTCATGCCTCGCAGGAATCCTTTGCGCATCGTGGCTTTCGGGGCGTGCGTGGCAGGTGCCATCGCCCTCCACGGTGCGCCGGCGCGAGCAGAGGAAAGCCACAAGCCCGATCATGACGTGACGGTGAAGCGGCACCCCGATACGCCTGGCCATGCCCGGCTGACCCGGCCCGCCGCCCCGGAGGCCCGCCCGAAGACCGTCGATCGCAACCGATACGAACATAATTTCCAGGCGCGGCACGCGTACGGCATCGGCCCCTATCATCCGCCCGCGGGCTTCACCTATCAGCGCTGGCATCATGGCGAAGTGCTGCCGGCGGCGTTCTGGGCGTCGTCCTATGTCCTGGCCGACTATGGGCTGTTCGGCCTCGACGTGCCGCCCGTCGGCTTCGAATGGATACGCTATGGGCCCGATGCGGTCCTGGTCGACATGCGGACCGGCGAGATCCTCCAGATCGTCTACCGGACCTTCGTCTGAGACCAGCCCGCACGACGGGCCGGGATCAGCGGCTCTCCCCGGCCCAGCCCGGCAGATAGGCCGCGTCGGCCGACCGGGCGAGCCAGAGCGCCTTGTCGAGCGTCCGGTCGAACGCCTGCTCGACATCCTTGCGCCGAAGCCTGCGGCGCAGAAAATCGGCCCACAGGAACTCGGCATAGGGCGTATCGACCTTGGCGCAGCCGCCAGACCGCCGGATCGCGCCGGCCAGCGATCGAAACGGGTCGTCGTCGAGCTTTCCGATATGCTTCGGCATCTCCTTGTAAGACCGCCGCTTTCCTTCGGCGTCATAGGGGTGGAGCCAGTTGCGGTTGTCGAGAAAGGTCTCGAACGCATCGTGCGACAGGCGGCCGAGGTCGGCCATCACATGAACGAGCACATGTTCGACGCCCTCGTCGAACAGGGCCCGGGCGAGATGATGATGGTCGATCAGATGGAAGCGGTCCTTCGGGCCGATCACCACCGGGATCATATGATGGCCAAGATATTCCGGACCGTCCCGATCGACGCGGGCACGCCAGACGGCGCGCTTGAGCGCCACTTCGTGGAGGCCGACCGTCATCTGCGTGGGCCGCAGATCCTTGATCGAAACCGGGTGCAGCAGCGGTTCTATCAGGGCCGTCATAGAGTCGGATCCTTCCAGTCCATCGCGCCGACGGCGTCGTCGACGCTGTAGGAACAGCGCTTCGCCAAGTCGTCCGCGCCCGCCGCATCGAGCAGATCGCGGATCGTGTCGCGGACGCGGGCCAGGCGAAGCGAGAGCCCCCTGGCCAGCAGGCGGGAATCGAACTCGACGAGCGCATCCAGCGCGGTGCTGTCGAGGTCGAAGCTTTCTTCCAGGCTCAGCACGACCAGTTTCGCCTGGGGCTCGGCCTGCTGGCGCAGCTCGACGGCGGCGAGGATGCGCTCGGCATTGCCGAAGAACAGCGGTTCGGCCGGGCGCCAGATCATTGCCGAAGCCGGCGCCCAGGCCTCCGGGTGGCGCGCGACGTCGACATAATCATGTTCGCCAATCCGGCCGAGCCTGACCAGCTGGGGCGAGGAAAGCCGCCGGATCAGCAGCGCCAGCGACAACAGGATCGCGACGAGCATGCCATTGAGCACGCCGAGCAACAGCACGGCGGCGGCGGCCCCCAGCGCGACGGGCAGGTCGCGGCGCAATTTCCAAAGCCGGAACATGGGGGCGGGATCGAGGGCATGCGCCAAGGCGGCGATCACGACCGCGGCCAGCACGGTCTTCGGCAATTGGGCGACGGCGCCACCCGCGATCAGCATCAGCGCGGCCAGCCCGGCCGCCGCAACGATACCCGCGAACCGGCTCCGCGCCCCCGCCGCCTCGTTCGCCGATCCGGCGGAGAACCCCGCTCCCACGGGCATGCCCTGCGCCAGCGCGACCGCGAGATTGGACCAGCCCAGGGCGCGCAGCTCGCGATCGGCATTGACCGTATCGCCATGCCGAAGCGCCAGGGTGCGCATCGTGCCCCAGCTTTCGGCGAGGAGGATGAGCAGCAGGGGCAGGACGAGGTCGGCCAGCTGGTTCACCACCCGCAGGTCGAGCCCGCTCCAGCCCGGCCATGCCCAGGCGAGATGGATCGGGCCGACGACGGCGAGGCCGCGCCCCGGAAGATCCATCGCGACCGACGCGATGATGCCGAGCATCAGGACGACCAGCGCACCGGGCACCAGCGGATAGCGGCGCAACCCCAGAAGCAGGGCCAGGGAGACGAGCCCGACCGCGACGCTCACCCCGTTCCACCGGTCGATCGCGGACAGCAGCGCCACCAGCACATCCCAGCTGCCGCCGCTCCCCGCCTCGACGCCGGCGAGGACGGGCAACTGCTTGATGATGATGGTGATGGCCAACCCGAAGGCGAATCCCCGCAGAACGGGCCGCGAGACCAGGCTGGTGAGCCCGCCGAGCCGCAACGTGCCCGCCAGCAGGAAGCTGAGCCCGACCAGCCCCGTCGCCAATGTGGCGAGCATCGCCTGGAGGACGGGGTCGCGGCTCGTCGTCGCGAGCGCCGCGGCCAGGATCGCGGCCGAAGAGGATGTCGGGGAAACGATGGCGAAGCGGCTGCGCCCCGCAAGCGCATAGACGGTGGCACCGACGACCGCCGCCACGAGCGCACGGGCGGCCGGAAGGCCCGCGATCGCGGCATAGGCGACGGCTTCGGGAAGCATCAGCCCCGCCACCGACAAACCAGCCACGATATCGGCTCTCTTCATGCGCGGACGAAAAGCCTCCCCAAAAGGTGCGGCGTCCGGCCGAAAGGGGAAAACCGGACGCCGCTATGATCGTCGACAGGAAGGGAGATTACCGATCGACGACACAAGTTCTAGCCTGCACCACCTTTCCGCCCGATGCCCGGCGGATGAACAATTGGTCATGTCGCTCGACCCGTTCGAAAGCATCGCCGGAGCCGCCCGCGATATTTTTCCTGCCGATCCGGCATGCTCGACCGTCTGAACAAGGGAGCGGGCGACCGCGTTCTTTCGCGGGGCCGCCCGGCCCGCGCCATCATGGGATGTCTCATATGCGCAAGGCCCTCGCGCCGCTCCTGTTCGCGCTGTCGGCGGCGCTGGCGCTGCTTGGCCCCTCGCTGGCGCGCTCGGCCCCGACCCAGACCGTCGACACCTTCGCGCGCGAGGGCAGCACGTTCGACGCCGCCGGGCATCCGGGCCGTCAGGTCTATGAGGCGCATTGCGCGGCCTGCCATGAAGGCGGGGTCGGCAAAGCGCCGCACCGCGAATTCCTGCAGGAGATGGCGCCCGAGGCGATCCAGGAGGCGCTGACCCACGGCATCATGCGCGAGCAGGCGGCAGGCCTGACCGAGCAGCAGCGCCGGCAGGTCGTCGAATATATCGCCCGCGTCGACCTCGCGACCTACCAGCCCGCGCCCGGCGCCACGATGTGCAAGGACGGCGCCGCCGGCTTCGACTGGACCAAGCCGCCCGCGCCGGCCGGCTGGGGCTATGACAATCGCCGCTTCATCCCCGGCGCCACCGCCGGCCTCACCGCCGCGCAGGTGCCGCAGCTGACGCTCAAATGGGCCTACGCCTTCCCCTCGGCTTTCCGCGCCCGGTCGCAGCCGGTGATCGCGGGCGGCACCATCTTCGTCGGCAGCCAGGACGGGACGATCTACGCCTTCGATCTGAAGACGGGCTGCGCGCGCTGGACCAGCCGCGTCTCGGCCGAAGTGCGCACCGCGATCATCGTCGAGCCCTGGCCGGAGGGCGCCAAGCCCGCGCGCCACCCACGGCTGTTCTTCGGCACCTTGCTCGGCCGGGTCCATGCGATGGACGCGGTGACGGGCGAGCTGCTCTGGTCGACCCGGCCCGAGGAGCATCCCAACGCCACCATCACCGGGTCGCCCACTTTGGCGGGCGACACGCTCTATGTGCCGGTCTCCTCGCTCGAAGTCGTCACCGCGGCGGGCAAGGACTATGCCTGCTGCACCTTCCGCGGGTCGGTGATCGCGCTCGACATCCCGACCGGCGCCACCAAGTGGCAGCATTACACCGTCGACAAGATCCCCACCGACCAGGGCAAGACGAGCATCGGCACCACGATCATGGGCCCCTCGGGCGCGCCGGTGTGGAACAGCCCCACCGTCGATGCGAAGCGCGGCCTCGTCTATTTCGGGAGCGGCGAGAATTATTCCTCGCCCGCCGACGGCAACAGCGACGCGGTGTTCGCGGTCGATATCAGGACGGGCAAGCGCAAATGGCGCTTCCAGACCACGGCGCGGGATTCATGGAACGGCGCCTGCATGATGGCGGGCAACCCCAATTGCCCCGCCGAGAACGGCCCCGACCATGACGTCGCCGCCTCGGTGATGCTGCTGCCCGGTGCGGACGGACGCGACGTGCTGATCGCCGCGCCCAAGACCGGCATCGTCTTCGCGCTCGATCCCGACAGCGGCAAGCTGCTGTGGCAGACGCGGGTAGGGCGCGGCAGCATCCAGGGCGGAGTCCATTTCGGCATGGCCGCCGAGGGATCGCGCCTCTACGTGCCGATCGCCGACAGCTCGCTGAAGGCCGATGGCAGCCATTATGGCGAAAAGGGCGTGCCCGGCCTCCATGCGCTCGACGTCACCACCGGCAAGCTCCTCTGGAGCAACATCGTTCGGGAGGATCGCTGCGTCGGCCGTCGCTATTGCG
Organism: uncultured Sphingomonadaceae bacterium; assembly: GCA_963540925.1. GTDB lineage: Bacteria > Pseudomonadota > Alphaproteobacteria > Sphingomonadales > Sphingomonadaceae > Rhizorhabdus. Next base: position 94,670 of record CAUTRN010000010.1, on the reverse strand, counting down.
ACCCCGGCATCTCGGCCGCGATCACGGCGGTGCCGGGCCTCGTCATCGCCGGGCATCTCGACGGCTGGCTGCACATCTATGACGGCGCGACGGGCACGCTGCTCTGGCAGGTCGACACGACCCAGCCGGTAAAGGCCGTGAACGGCGCGATCGCGCGCGGCGGATCGATGAGCGGGCCGGGGCCGGCGGTGGCGAACGGCTATGTCGTCACCAATTCGGGCTATGGCTTTTCCAACCATATGCCGGGCAACGCGCTGCTGGTGTACGGCCCTGCCGATTGACCGCCGCCGCCCCAGGGTGACAGAATCGGTCACCTGACGAGGCGGAGCGCAAGAGCATGTCCTTCTTCAAGGCGGTCGACCTGTTGCGGCTGGCGATGATGGCCACCGGGCGACGCGGCGTGTGCCTGGCCGATGTCGAGGCCGAATATGGCTGCGTCCGCCGCACCGCCCAGCGGATGATCGCGGCGCTGCAGGATGCCTTTCCCGCCACCGAGCACCAGATCGGCGAGGACGGCCGCCATTACTGGACCCTGCCCGCCCGCGCGATCGCGCCGCTGCTGTCGCCCAGCGCCGACGAACTGGCGGCGATGTCGACGGCGGTCGCCACGCTGGAGCGCGCCGGCCAGGGATCGGAGGCGGCCCTGCTCCGCACCCTGGGCCAGAAGGTGCGCGCGCTGGTGCCGCCCGAAAAGGGCAGCCGGCTGGCGGTGGACGAGGAGGCGCTGCTCGAAGCGATGGGCTATGCCGCTCGCCCCGGCCCGCGCCCCACCCTCAACGCCCAGGTCGACGAGGCGATCTCCTATGCGCTGAAGGGCCCCTTCCATCTGGCGATCGACTATCGCAGCCGCGCCGAGACCACGCCCAGCCTGCGCACCATCGCGCCCTATGGGCTGTTGCTCGGCGCGCGGCGCTATCTGGTGGGGATCGACGTGGCGAGGAACGACGGGCGGCTGCGCCATTATCGGGTGGAGGACATCAGCCGCGCCGAACCGCTCGACAGCAGCTTCGACTATCCCGAGGACTTCAACCTCGCCAGCTATGCCGAGCGCGCCTTCGGCTCCTTCCACAACGACTTCGAATATGGCGAGGTGGTGTGGAAGTTCGCCCCCGAGGCCGTCGATCGCGCCCGGCGCTTCCTGTTCCACCCGTCGCAGACCAGCGAGATCACCGACGACGGATCGCTGATCGTCCGCTTCCACGCCTCGGGCCATCTCGAGATGGCGTGGCACCTCTACAGCTGGGGCGATTCGGTGGAGGTCCTCGCCCCGCCTGCGCTGGCGGCGATGGTGGGCCCGTGGCGGCGCGGGGATTTTCCGTCGCTGCCGTGAACGCTTTCACCCACGTCGCTCCGGCGGAGGCCGGAGCCGCCACGAAGGCGCGCGGAGAGCGTGCCGCAAGAGCCTCTGGCGGCTCCGGCCTCCGCCGGAGCGACGTAGATTGAGAGGGCTGAAACAGGGGGTGACAGTTTTTGTCGCCTCCACCTGCGATACCGAGTCTCGTCAGATCGAAAAAGGATGACGGGACATGAACATCGGGTTCGAAGAGCAGACGGTGGGCCGCTACATCATCGACATCGACGGTTGCCTGCGCGCCACCAACAGCCGGATCGTCAACGCCGACGAGATCATCGCGCTGCATGGCCGCCTGGCCCATGACACGGCGATCGTCTGGGAAGTGAATGGCGAGACGATCCCGCTCAACCGCGGCGACCGGATCGAGCTAAGCGACGACATGGTCGCCTTCTTCCGCAGCTGCACCGGCCCGCGCCTCTTTCGCAGCTGCGCCTGGCGCAACGGCCTGCGCCCCCGCTGGAGCGACGAGGCGATCGCGGCCTGAGCGCCGCTGACCGCCCGCCGTCCTCAGGCGAGCAGGTCGAGCGCGGTCTGCATCATCCGGTCGTCGGTGCGGAGCACCGCGGCGTTGGCGGTGTAGATCTGCTGGCCGCGGCGCAGCTCGACCAGTTCCTCGGTCAGGTCGACCGCGGGCGCGGCGACCAGGCCCTCGCCGTTCGCGAGCGGGCTGCCCGGATCATATTGGATCACCGGCGCCTCGCCGCGCAGCGCGAAGCGCGAGGCGACGCCGCCATTCTGCTGGCTCTGCGATTCCGCGCGCACCGGCTCATAGACCGCCTGCACCGCCGAGACCGGCGCGATCGCCCCGGTGGTGCGACTGTTGGCGATGTTGCTGGCGCTGGCGGTCACCACCGTCTGGCCGAACTGCATGCCCGAGCGGGCGATATTGGCAATGTCCATGCTACTCTACTCCCAGTTCTCCTCGCCATCGCGCTCCCGACGTCAATGCGGGCTTTCCAGGGCTGGTTAAGCGCGCGCTTAGGCTGAATATCCGGGCCTGGAACGCTAAGCCCCGGTGGCTTGGGCAAAAGCCATGGATCGGATCGGCGGCGAAATCGTTGCTGCGAGTGATCAAACGGACATATCCTTTCGGGTCCGACTCGCTGAGGAGGAAGATGATGAAGACGTTCCGGTTCCCGCTCCTGGTGGCGATGCTCGCGGCGCCGACGATGCTGGCTGCCCAGTCGAACAGCCAGAACGGCAATGAAAGCCGGGTGGAAGCGGTCGGCAAGAGCGCCGGACAGATCGCCAGCCAGCCGGCCCGCGACGTGGGCGCCAGCAAGAAGGACATTCCCCCGGTGCTGCTAGCCGCGCAGGCGGCGCCCTACGGACTGAAGGGCATCAAGACCTGCAAGAATCTCTCCTCGGCCTTCCACGCGCTCAATGACGTGATCGGGCCCGACTTCGCCCCCGGCGACGCGCCCAAGGAGAACAGGGCCGGCAAGCTGGCCGAGGCAGGCGGCAAGACGATCGTCAATTCGATCCTGCCGTTCCGCGGGCTCGTCCGCGAGATTTCGGGGGCGGCCCCCGCCGACCGCCGCTTCGCGCGCGCGGTGGCCGCCGGGGTCGCCCGTCGCGGCTTCCTGCGTGGCGTGCACCAGGCGCGCGGGTGCAAGACGGCGCTCATGTAAATGGAAAGCGATAACCGGCGAGACGCCGGGCGAAACCAGTCAGAGAAGGAGGATGCCATGCTCGTCACTTTCACCGGATCGGATCGGGTGGAGACCGCCATCAACGCCCACCAGGTGACCTTCATCTCGCAGGTGAGCGAAGGCACCCGCATCCGCTTCGGCGAGGGGCGCAGCGTGACCGTGGTCGAACCGATCGCCGAGGTGGTCGACAAGCTCAACTGGGGGCTGCGCCCGCACGAATAGCAACAGAAGTCTTCGTCGCTCCGGCGGAGGCCGGAGCCGCCACCGGCGAGGGCGCGCCTCAGCCTCTAGCGGCCCTACGGCTCGCTTTGCGAGCCGATCTCGGGCAGCGAACTGCCCCGGCAGTTTGCTGACTGCCACTCGATCCTCCGCCGGGGCGACACCACCGGCGACCTACCCCGCGTCGGACCCGATCACCGTGAACGGTGCCCAGGCGGCCGGGTGTGCCCAGGCGGGGCTCCAGCCCTCGATCGGGCGGCCGTCGATCCGCTTGCCGCTGCGCACCGCCTGCATCGCCCGCTGCAGCGCCGCCGCGCGGCCGAGGCCCTGCCCGCGCGCGACCAGCGTCTCGACGGTGAGCGCGGCGGTGGCATCGTCGGCCACCCGCCAGCGGCTCGCCAGCAGGGAGCCGGCGCCCGCATAGAGGAAGGCGCGGCCCAGGCTCGACAGGCTGTCGGCCCCAGGCGTGCCGTCGCTCGAAGCGGTGTTGCACGCCGACAGGATCACCCAGTCGGCCGCCAGCCGCATCCCCGCCACCTCCGACGCGGCGAGCAGGCCGTCATCCTCGCGGCTGCTCTGCTCGGGCGGGGTGAAGGCGAGGCCGGGCTCCTTCAGCCCGATCTCGCCCGGCAATATGCCATGGGTGGCGAAGGCCAGGATGCGCGCCTTGCCCACCGCCGGATCGGTGCGGATCGAGCCCTCGGTCGCGGCATTGCCGAGGTGGAGGACGTCGGGCTGCGCCCTCAGGGTCTGCGCCATCGCCTTCAGTTCGATCTCGGTGCCCGGCAACGGGCTCAGTTCGCGCAGCGCCGACGGATCGACCAGCCCCTGCCCCGCGCGATCGACCGGCTGGGGGATGCGCACGAAAGCGTCGAGCTTGCGGTCGAGCGCGGCGGGGCCGAGGAAGCTGGGCGCGCCATAGCCGACAAAGGGGGCCGCCGGGTTGCCGCCCGCGCCATCGCGAGGCGCCGCGGGCTTCAGCACCGCCACTGCGGGCAGCACCGTGATCGCATAGCGATCGGCGAGCCAGGGCGTCGCCTGCAATGCCGCCGCATCGGCCTCGCCCTCCCCGGCGGGCGGGGCGGTGGGCAGCAGCGCCAGCGGCAGTTCGGCCAGCTGACCGCCCGTCACCACGAACAGCCCCGGCGCCCCGGCCAGCGCGGGTTCGACCGGCGCGATCAGGTCGCGATAGAGGCTGTGGGCGGCGGCGCGATCGAAGGGCGGCCAGCCGCCTTCGCTGTCGCCGCAGCTCTTGGGATCGACCTCGCAGCGCAGCCGCTTCACCGTCGCCGCGACCTTGGCCGCGCCGCCGTCGAGCCGGGTCCAGGCCGCGCTGCCGGTGCCGAGGCCGAAGCTGTAGATATCGTCCCCCGCCGCGACGATCAGCAGCAGCCCGCTGGCCTTGTCGAGCCGGGCGCGGGTGTCGGCCAGGGTCAGGCTCTGCGCGCCGATCAGCCGCGCATAGTCGGGAAAGGCTTTCTTCAGCGCCGCGTCGGCTAGGCCCAGGTCGCGCGACACCCCGGCCAGTTCGGCGCGGGTCTCCGCGATCCGGGCGCTGTCGCCGCGCACCAGCCGGCGCAGCAGCCGCGCGTCGAGCTCGGCGGCGCGATCGGACAGCGCCTGCTGGCGGCGGACGAGATCGCCGAGCGGCCCTTCGCCGGCGGCGGTGCGCGCGGCGGTGCGCGCCATGCTGCGCGCAGCGGCCGAGATCGACAGGTCCTGCGCGGCGAGGAAGGCCTCGGCACGGAGCCCTTCGGCCTGGCGGGGATATTTCTGCGCTTCCGCCCAGGCGGCGCTGATGAGGACGGCGAAGGCGCCGGCCAGCGGGTCGAAGCGGCTGGCGTCGGCGGCGTCGCTGCGTGCCGAGGCCTGCTGGGTACGGTCGCCATCGCGCGATTCGCCGATCCGGCCGAGCCGGCGGCGGCGAACGATCTCGGCCGCCTCGCGAGCGGCCTTGAGCGCGTCGCCGGGCCGCCCCGCCCCGAGCAGCGCCGAGGCCTGGTCGGTCAGCGCTTCGGCCAGCGCAGGATGGTCGGCCCCGAAGGCCGCACGCCGCTCGGCCACCGCCGTCGCGAGCAGCGGCAGGGCGCGGTCGTACTTGCCTTGTTCGGCCAGCGCATGGCCCAGCCGCAGCCGCGCGGTCGCGATGTCGGGGTGGCCGGCGGGCAGCGCGGCGAGGCGGATCGCCAGCACCTGCTCGAACCCCGCCACCGCCGCATCGACCTGGCCCTGCCGCTCCTGGTTCACCGCGACGTTCGACAGACCGATCGCGGTGGTCGGGTGGTTCGGCCCATAGATGCGCTGCCAGATCGCCAGCGCCCGCTCATAATAGGGCGCGGCGTCGGCATAGCGGCCCTGCCGGTTCAGATTATGCGCGATATTGTTGGTGCTGGTGGCGACGGCGAGCCCATCGGGCGCGATCGCCTTGCGGATCGCCAGCGCGCGCTCATAGGCCGGGGCAGCATCGGCATAGCGGCCCTGACCGTCGAGGTTGAAGCCCAGATTATTGTAGCTGGTGGCGACCGCCGGGTCGTTCTTGCCCAGCTCCGCGATGCGCACCGCGAGCGACTGGCGATAGAGCGGCTCGGCCTCGATCGACCGGCCGAGCGCGTCGAGATTGGCGGCGACGTTGCTTTCGATCAGCGCCAGGTCGAGATCCTCGGGATCCCAGGCCAGCGCGATCGCATAGGCCTTGGCGTAAAGATCGCGCGCCTCGGTGAAGCGCCCCTGCCGGCCCAGCGCATAGGCCAGGTTGTTATAGGCGAGCCCCGACGCGCGGCTGTCGGGCCGCTTGGCGAGCGCGCGGGCCAGCGCGGCGCGGTAGAGCGCCTCGGCCTCGTCATAGCGGCCCAGCGCCTGGAGATTGCCGGCGAGGTTCGACGCGGCCTCCTCGGCATAGAGATTGCCCGGCCCGCCGGCCTTCACGAAGATGGCGAGCGCGCGCTGGTAGAGCGGGGTCGCCTCGGCCGGCTTGCCCTGCTGGACCAGCCAGCCGGCGATCAGGCTCAGCGTGCCGCCCACCTCGGGATGGTCGGGGCCCTTCGCCGCCTCCTCGATCGCCAGCGCCTCGCGGCCGAGCGCGATCGCCTCGTCCCAGCGACGGGCGGACGTGGCGGTCTGGATCTGCGCTTCCAGCGCGGGGAGACGATCGGCCGAAGCCGGGTCGGCGGCCAGGGCGGGGTTGGCGAGAAGCAAGGCCACGACCAAACCACACACGTCGCTTCGGCGGAGGCCGGAGCCGCCAGAGATTCGCGGCAAGCTGGTCAACTTCTTCGTGGCGGCTCCGGCCTCCGCCGGAGCGACGGGCTTGGGCAGGTCCATCATCCCCCGAACGGCAACTTGATACCGAGCGGATTGGCCTGTTGCGCCGCCTGCGGCATCGCCGCGCGGCAGCGCTCGGGGATATAGTCGCGGCCCTTCACGGTCATGCACGCGGCATAGACGCTCTGCGCCGCCGCCTGGTCGCCCGCCGCCAGGTCGCGCTTGATCTCGATGCTCTTGAAATGGTCGGGATCCTTGAAGCGGGTTTTGCCCTCGGCGATCAGCACGTCGCTTTCCTGCACGTCGCCCATGCCCAGTTCCATGTCGGTATAGGCTTCGTAGAGCTGGAGATTCTGGATACCGTTGCCGCGCCGGGCGGCGTCGAAGAAGCCGGCGGCGGCCGGCACGTCGCCCTGTTCGCGCGCGGCCAGCCCGGCGACATAGTTGACGAAGGTGGGCGCCGTGCCGCTGCCTGCGCCCAGCGTGCGGAGCTGCGCGGTCGCGCCGGCATAGTCCTGCGCGAAATAGGCGCCGCGCGCGCGCAGATAGGTATCGCGGGTGTTGATCGCCTTGGCATAATCGGGCCGGGCGCGGATGCGGCCCATCAGCGCGCCGGTGTCGATCGGCGGATCGGCGGTGGGGTAGCCCGCCTTGAAATAGGCGGCGAGGCCGTTGCGCCGCTCCTCGGGCGGAAGGTGGGTATCGCCGCCCAGCGACTTGGTGATGTTGCCCAGATTGTTCACCAGCGCGCCGCCCGCGGTCTTGAGCAGGCCCGTGCCCATGCCCTGCATCCCCGCGCCGCCGGTGAAGGCCGCCGTCTTCGCGGTATCGGTGGCATAGCCCTTCATCGCCTCGCCCAGGCTCGCCTGCACCGCCTCGGCCGCGGCCTTGCGCTTGTTGCGCGAGGCCTGCTCGCTTTCGAACGCCTTCTGCAGCCGCTCGAACACATTGGCATAGCTGTCGATCGTCATGTTGCCGCGCACGAGCAGGTCGATCGCCAGCGCGTCGGCCTCATTCTCCTGGTCGCGGTTCCACGAGGGGGCGAAGATGTCGTCGACCGCGAAGCGCAGCGCCTCGGCCACCGGCGCGGCCCGGCGCGCGCCGCTGTCGAGCCCGCCCTGCAGCGCGCTGAGCGAACCGTCGCTGCGCTTCATCGCGGTGAAGGCGCTGCCGGCGGACCAGGCCACCGACACGGCCTGGGTGGCGTTCTTGGCGCCCGCGATCGTCTCGGCCTTGGCGAAATGGCCGAGCAGCAGATGCGCATATTCGTGGGCGAGGACGAACAGCACCTCCGAATCCGACTGCGCCGCCTGGAGCAGCCCCATCGAGACGATGATCGTGTTGTCGGGCAGCGCCTGCGCCTGATAGGCCTCGTCGGCGCGGAACAGGATCTTGGGGGTCCGTTCCAGCGGCGCATAGGGCCAGGCCTTGCCGAACGCCTCCAGCACCGGCCGCAGCTCGGCCTCCACCGCCGGGATCGACATCAGGTCCATGCGCGCCGAGCGGGTGTTCATCACCTGCGACGACAGGCCCATCGCGCCGGCGGTGGCGCCGGCGCCCGAGCGCATCTTCATGTTGGTGGTGCACAGGTCGGCGGGCTTGAAGGTGGACATCAGCGGCGCCTGGGCGATCGAGAATTTGCCGCGCGCCTTCTTGTCCACCTTGGCCGCGGCGGGCAGCGCTCCTGCGGCGGGCGCCGGGCAGCCGTCGAGCGGCACATAGGCGGGCTCGGGCAGTTCGGCCATCGCCGCCAGCACGGCAGGGGCCGCGGCCTTGGCGGGGGCCGCCGGGCGCTTCTTCTTGGGGGCGGCATCCAGCGCCGGGGCAGCCGCAAGCGCCACCGCGAGCGCGGCGAAGACCATGCCGTTTCGCATATTAAAAACCCTCCTGTCTGCGCCCCCCGGCCTCCCTTTTCCTATTGGCTGGCGCCACACCCCAGTCCGAGCGACTGTTGCAGCCCGTCTTCCTCCATCTTCGCGAAGCTCATCGCGCTGGCGTCGCATTTCACCGCCGCCAGGTCGCCGACATAATCGACCGTCGACAGGCGCAGCCAGGCGAGCTTGCCGTCGAGCTGGACGCCGACGAAGCCGGGCTTGGAGCGCAGCACCTGCGCGCCCGTCGAGCCCGCCGCCGGCATCGATGCCACCGGCACGTCGCGCAGCTTGGTGCCGGCATCGTCGTAGATCGGCAGGGGATCGCGCTTATAGGCCTTGATCGCGGGCGAATCCGCCGCCTGCGCGGCAGTCAGCGGCACCGCGGCTGTCACCGCCAGCGCGATCATCCAAACACGGCGTCCCAACCCGTTGGCCATTCTCGTTTCCCTGTCTCCCCGCCTCTTCCTGATACGACAGGAAGTGCCCGGCGGTTTCGCCCGGGTCCATGACGAGCCCGAAGCAGCCCAACCTTAGTCCTTGCCCCTGCGGCCCACTATGTCCTGCGTCACAGTCGCGGGCCGCTGTCGGGGACGATGATAGCATGGCCGTGGGGCCCGGCGCGATTCGGAACGCCTGCGTAGCGGCCTCGATGCGCGCCCTGGCTGCAACAGAAGTGACTCGCGGACGACGCCTGCACGACTCCGTCCCGCCACCGGCGGGTCACCCCCCTCTGCTATCCGACCGCCAACAGGGGGACAGACGATGCGGATGACCAGTCGCGCGGCGGCTTTGGGCCTCATATTCGCGCATGCGCCGGTGCTGGCAGCGTCCGGCGGCGCCCCCGCCGTCCCCGAAAGCATCAGCCCCGAAAGCCAGTTCGACCTGGGCGGCGCCACCTCGCCCACCAGCTTCGGCCTCGGCGTCCGCCGCTTCAGCCCCTTCCGGCTGGTCGGCGCGCCCGACCGCCGGCGCGACGGCGAACGGTCGCGGGCGCTCGCGCTCGGCCCCGCCCCCGATGCCGACCATCTGCTGAGTTTCGCGCGGAGCGGTGTCGAAACGCCGAACGCAGCGCTGTCCCTGCGCGACGCGCCGCGCTTCAGCCGGCTGCCGGGCAAGCAGCTCCAGGATTATGAGATGGGGCTGCACGCCGCGCTGGCCGATGGCGCCGTCGCGCTGCAGGCCGGGCTGTTCTACGACAAGTTCCGCGCCGTCCAGACGACGATGCGCCAGGGCGGCATCCAGACGACCGGCACCGTCGGCAAGGCCAAGGTCTATGGGCTGGAGGGCTTCGCGCGCTGGAGCGCCAGCGACCGGTTCAGCCTGTTCGCCAGCTATGCGGTGCGCGAGGGCCGGCTGAAGAATCATTTCCGCGACGGGCGCCGCTTCCGACTGTCCGCCGATCATTCGGCGGCGGCGGGCGCGGTGCTGCTGCTGCCGGCGGGGCCCGGCCACTTCGCCTTCACCCCCAGTGTCGCCCGCCAGTCGGCGATGGGGATCGGGATGGGCGGAAGTCGCGATGGGGACGAACCCGGCGCGATCATGCTGGTCAACGCCCAGCTCGGCTATGCCTTCCCGCAGGGCTTCGAGGTCGAGGCGCTCGCCACCAACCTGCTCGACCGCCAATATGACCGCCCCTCCGCCCGCCCCGGATCGCCGATGCTGATCGCTGGCGAGCCGCGGGTGATCGGCCTGCGCGCCCGGCTGCGGCTGCGGAGCTGACGGAACCAACACCTTGCCCAACGCGCTTTTGACGCGGGAGGGACGCAAGGAGAGTTGCGATGAGTGCCGAACCCCTGGACCTGCGGACCGCCGCCGCCGTGCCGATCGCCGGCCCCATGGACCGCGAACTGGTGCCCGGCGTCGAGATCCAGCGCCGCGTGCAGGCGCGGATCGATGCCCATCCCGGCCTGCGCGGCAAGAAGATCCACGCACCGATGCCCAAGCCCACCGCGAGCGAGGACGTCACCGGCTGCAACTGGACGATGCATTATCTGGGGCAATTCCCCGGCTGCGAACCGATGCTCGACGACATCGTCGCGCTGGTCCAGCATGAGGCGAATATCGGCGGGCCGGTGAACGACGGGCCGCGCTGAAAGCTTTCCCCTTGGCGTCGTCCTTGGGCTAGGCTGGCACCATGTCCGCCAAGCCCGCCCCCACATTGGCCTTGGGCCACCGCCTTGCGCCGCCGCGCTTCCTGGCCTTCATAGCGGTCAGCCTGGCGGGGTTCGCGGTCGCGATCCAATGGGCGGGCTGGGCGCGCGCGGCGATGATCGGCTTCGACGTCGGCGCGCTCGTCTTCCTGCTCTCCTGCATCGGCCTGCTGGGGCACGAGACCGGCGCGATGCGCGCCGCCGCCCAGCGCAACGATGCGAACCGGGTGCTGCTGCTGGTGATCACCGGCATGGTCTGCTCGGTCATCCTGGTCGCGATCGCCGACGAGCTGGCGCAACGTGGGGCGCTCTCCCCGCTCCGGATCGCGCTGATCATCGGTACCCTGCTCGCCGCCTGGCTGTTCAGCAACATGGTCTATGCGCTGCACTATGCGCATCTCTATTACAGCCCGAAGCCGAAAAATGGCGGCGACTGCGCGGGGATAGATTTCCCCGGCGAGGGCGAGCCCGACTATTGGGACTTCATCTATTTCGCCTTCACCCTGGGGATGACCTTCCAGACCTCCGACGTCGAGATCAGCAGCCGCCGCATCCGCCGGATCGTCATCCTCCACTGCTTCGCCGCCTTCGTGTTCAACATCGGCGTGCTGGCCTTCACGATCAACGTGCTGGGGGGATGAGGAGAGGGGTCGGGTGAGGGAAGAACAAGAAGAAGACCCTTATCCCGACCTTCTCCCGCAAGCGGGAGAAGGAGAGTCGTGGGCGCTCGCCGCATGGAAAGCCCTCTCCCGCCTGCGGGAGAGGGTTGGGTGAGGGTCTTCTTCTCCTACCCCTTCCTCCACCCCTTCTCTTACCGTACCTTCAACGCCTCCAGCGCCTCGCCATCGATCCGCCAGGGTTCCCACGCGTCCATGTGACGGCCGCCGAGGCGGCGGTAGAAGCCCTTGGCAAGCTCGTTCCATTCGAGCACGCCCCAGTCGATCCGGGCGCAGTCCTGCGCCTGGGCCTCGGCGCCCATCGCCTCGAACAGCGCGCGGGCGACACCGCCGCCGCGCGCCTCGGGGTCGACGAACAGGTCCTCCAGATAGAGGCCGTGCTTGCCGGTCCAGGTCGAGAAGGTGAAGAACCAGATCGCGATGCCGATCACCCGGCCGTCCTGCTCGGCGACATGGGCGAACACCCGCGGCTCCGCACCGAACAGGCTGGCCGCCAGCCCCTCGGCGGTCGCCTCGACCGCATCGGGCTCCTCCTCATAGGTGGCGAGCGCGTGGATCAGGCGGAGGATGTCCTGTTCGTCGCCGGGCCGGGCGCGGCGGACGATCGCGGTGGTGGTGGCCGTCGGGGCAGTCACGGAATCACATCCCTTTCGAGGTTGGGCGCGCGCGCCGCGATCAGGCAGCCGGCGATGATCAGCGCGGCGCCCAGCAGGGTCGGCAGGCCGACATGTTCGTTGAAGAAGACGAAGCCCCAGAGACTCGCCCAGATGAAGGCGGTGAACTCGACCGGGGCCAGATAGCTCGCCTCGGCGCGGGCATAGGCCCAGCTGAGCAGCGCCAGCGAGACGGTGGCGAGCAGCGCCGCGAGCAGGATCATCGGCGCATGGTGGAGCGGCGGCAGCTCGGCGAACCAGGGGATCACGATCGCCAGGCACGCGGCGACGATCACGCACTGGAAGAAGGCGACCTCATAGGGATCGGCGATCTGCGCCTGCTTGCGCATCAGGATGATGTTATAGGCATAGCAGACCGCCGACAGCATCACCGCCGCCGCGCCGAGCCACGCCTCGGGCCCCATCGCCGCGCCCGCCTGCCCCCACAGGATGACGAGCACCCCGCCGAAGCCCAGCGCCGAGCCGGCGAGCGCGCCGCGCTTCATCCGTTCCCCGAGCATGACCACCGCCAGCCCCTGCGCGATCAGCGGGGCGATGAAGGTGAGCGCGATCGCCTGCGCCATCGGGGTGCGGGCGAGCCCCCAGAAGAACAACATCGCCATCGCCGCCGAGACGACGCCGCGCTCGACATGCAGCCGCATCGCCGCGCGCGACGGGCGGGCGGGTCGCGACGCGGCCCAGGGGATCGCGCTGAAGCCGATGCCGGCGAAGCTGCGCCACAGCAGCGTGTTGTAGGTGCCGATCGCCAGGCTGAGATGCTTCACCACCGCATCCATCGACGAGAAGATCGCGATGCCGAGACAGGCGACCGCGAAGGCCACCATGACGGAGGATTGCTTCATGGATTGGCCTCTTGGCCATTCTTCGGTGGGGGCTCCGAAGCGAACATGATGTTCCGATAGCCCATACGCTGGAGTAAGAAGACCACTCCGCCAATGCAGCGATAAGGCGTATTCCCATTTCCGACGACGTTTACGCTTCCTCGTTTGTCGGGCATCGCCTTGCGGATAAGTTGCTCATCCAGGTCAGGATATTTTCCGCGGACCACCTGCCCGTCCAAGGCGAGCCGGCAGTCCCCATCACTCTGCTGCTCGACCGCGATCACATAGGCCGGATGCTCGGTCGTGGCGCAGGCCACAAGCAACAATGGCGCCGACAATGCGGCAACCCGAACCAGCCTCACTCCGCCGCCTGCGCCTGTGCCGCTTCGGCCGCCTCGATCTCGGCGGCCTTGGCCTCGACCAGCTTGACGATATGCTCGACCATGTCGGCGTCCTGGATCGTGTGATCGGTGACGCCCGACAGATAGACCATATGCTTGCCGTTGCCGCCGCCGGTGAGGCCGATGTCGGTCTCGCGCGCCTCGCCGGGGCCGTTGACGACGCAGCCGAGCACCGAGAGCGACAGCGGCACGCGGATATGCTGGAGACGCTCCTCCAGGGTCTGGACGGTGCGGATCACGTCGAAGCCCTGGCGCGCGCAGCTGGGGCAGGAGACGACGCGGACGCCACGGTTGCGGATACCGAGCGCCTTCAGCATCTCGAAGCCGACCCGGACCTCTTCTTCCGGCTCGGCCGAGAGCGAGACGCGGATCGTGTCGCCGATCCCCGACCAGAGCAGGTTGCCCATCCCGATCGACGACTTGACGGTGCCGCCGATCAGCCCGCCCGCCTCGGTGATACCCAGGTGCAACGGACAGTCGACCGCATCGGCGAGCTGCGCATAGGCGGCAACCGCGAGGAAGACGTCGGACGCCTTCACCGCCACCTTATATTCGTGGAAATCGTGGTCCTGCAGCAGCTTGATATGGTCGAGCGCGCTTTCGACCAGCGCCTCGGGGCAGGGCTCGCCATATTTTTCGAGCAGGTCCTTCTCGAGGCTGCCGGCGTTGACGCCGATGCGGATCGAGCAGTTGTTCGCCTTGGCGGCGCGCACCACCTCGGCCACCCGCTCGGCCGAGCCGATGTTGCCGGGGTTGATGCGCAGGCAGGCGGCGCCGGCATCGGCGGCTTCCAGCGCGCGCTTATAGTGGAAGTGGATATCGGCGACGATCGGCACCTTGGCGGCGCGCACGATCTGCCTGAGCGCGGCGGTCGACGCCTCGTCGGGGCAGGAGACGCGGATGATGTCGGCGCCCGCATCCTCACAGCGGCGAATCTGGTCGATCGTCGCCTTCACATCGTCGGTGGGGGTGTTGGTCATCGTCTGGACGGTGACCGGCGCGCCGCCGCCGACGGCGACGTTGCCGACCATGATCTGGCGCGATTGGCGGCGCTGGATGTCACGCCACGGACGGATGGACATGGATGTAAACTCTTTGAATCTGGTCGCCGCCCGTATAGGCGTAATCCGGACGCGATAACAGCCGTCATCCCGGCAGGGGCCGGGATCGCATCGCCTTCGGGCCGGCATCGCGACGAACCAAAATCAAATCCCGGCCCTGGGCGGGGATCAGCATCGGCGTCTCCGGGGGGAGAGCGCCCCAGATCAGAGTTAGTGCCTTGTCCGATCAACGCCCCCTCTCGTCCTATTGGACCAGCCCGACCGAGGGCTGGACCCTCGTCATCCATGGCGGCGCCGGCCAGTTGCGCGACCAGCAGCTCGACGCCGCCTCCGAAGCGCATGCCACCGGCGTGCTGACCGCCGCGCTCGATGCCGGTGCCGCGATCCTCGCGGCCGGCGGCGGCGCGGTCGACGCGGTCGAGGCCGCGGTCCGCGTGCTGGAGGACGATCCCTATTTCAACGCCGGGCGCGGCGCGGTGTTCAGCGCCGACGGGATCAACGAGCTCGATGCCGCGATCATGGACGGCGCCACCCGCGACGCGGGCGCGGTCAGCGCCGTCACCAAGGCGAAGAACCCCGTCACCCTGGCCCGCGCGGTGATGGAGCAGAGCCCGCATGTGATGCTGACCGCGGCGGGCGCCGACCGCTTCGGCGCCGAGCATGAGATCGAGCAGGCCGCGCCCGCCTGGTTCCACACCGACGAGCGCTGGCGCCAATATGAGGAGCTGCGCGCCGGCGGCCGCTTCGACGCCGACCTGAAATATGGCACGGTGGGCGCGGTCGCCCGCGACGCGAAGGGCCATCTCGCCGCCGCCACCTCGACCGGCGGCCTCACCGGCAAGCGCTGGAACCGGATCGGCGATTCGCCGGTGGTGGGCGCGGGCACCTGGGCCGAGGATGCCGGCGCCGCCACCTCCTGCACCGGATCGGGCGAACATTTCATCCGGGTCGGCGCCGCGCATGAGCTGTCGGCGCGGGTGCGGCTGGCCGGCGAATCGATCGGCGATGCGAGCCAGGCGGTGATCGGCGAGATCGGGACGCTGGGCGGGATCGGCGGGCTGATCAGCGTCGACGGCCAGGGCCGGGGCGGCTGGTGCTTCAACAGCCAGGGCATGTATCGCGGCCTCGCCCGTGCCGACCAACCTGTCATCGTCGAGCTGTACGGCGTCGAATGATGAAGAGACTGCTGATCGCCCTGGCGGCCCTGATCGGGCTCGCCGCCCCCGCTCATGCCTGGTGGGACTATGGCCATGAGACCGTGGCCGACATCGCCATGGCCTCGGCCAAGCCCGAGACCCAGCGCGCGGTCCGCCGGCTGCTGGCGCAGAGCGCGCTGCTAGAGACCCCGACCTGCCCGGCGAAAACGATCGAGCAGGCATCGGTCTGGGCCGATTGCGTCAAGACGCTGAAGGACCGCTACAGCTATGCCTATAGCTGGCACTATCAGAATATCGACGTCTGCCAGCCCTTCGACCTGAAGGCGAACTGCCCCGACGGCAATTGCGTCGCCCGCCAGATCGAGCGGATGGCGCGGCTGCTGAAGGACAAGAAACAACCCGCCCGCGTGCGGGTCGAGGCGCTGGTCTTCCTGGTCCACTTCATGGGTGATCTCCACCAGCCGCTCCATTCGGGCGACCGCCACGATCGCGGCGGCAACGACATGAAGGCCGATTACGGCTTCCGCCCCAGGACCAACCTCCACACCATCTGGGACGGGCTGCTCGCCGATCGGGCGATCTCGACCCCGCCGGGCGGCGCGAACGGCATCCTGGCCGGGGTGCCGGCGGCCGAGCGCCCCGCGCTGGCGGCGGGCGATGTCGAGGCGTGGAGCCGCGAGAACTGGCAGGTGGCGCACGACGCCTATGCCGCGCTGCTGGGCGACGCCTGCGCGCCGGTGCCGGCGACCCGGCCGGTGCTGACCAACGAAAAGATCGCGGAACTGGTGCCGGTGCTGCGGCTGCAGGTGGCGCGGGGCGGGCTGCGGCTGGCGCGGATGCTGGACGAGGCTTTGGACTGAACGTTGACATTGGTCATGCTGAACTTGATTCAGCATCCATTGCCGCAACGATCGAACCGGAGCGGAGCGTTTCTGGATCCTGACTTTCGTCAGGATGACGATAAGGATAGGGTGTGCGCTACTATCTCGACACCGAATTCAACGGCTTCGGCGGGGAGCTGATGAGCGTGGGGCTCGTCCCCGAATATGGCGACCAAGACTATTATGTCGAGATCCCGATCGAGGGCCCCTACCATCCCTGGGTCGAGAAACATGTCGTCCCCTATCTCTCGAGCGTGCCGCGCAACCTCTACAACCGGCTCGATCGCGAGGCGGCGGCGCACGACATCGCGGCCTTCCTGGCCAATGATCCCGATCCGGTGATCATCGCCGACTGGCCCGAGGACATCGCGCTGTTCTGCCGGCTGCTGCTGGTGGGAGAGACCGAGATCGTCGACATCCGCCATATGCGCTTCGAATTCCGCCGCACCCCCGGCTTTTCCACCGCGCGCAACAGCGCGGTTCCGCACAATGCCCTGCACGATGCGCGCGCGCTGCGCGATCATCTGACCGGGCTCGATTGACGCTGTCACATATCAAGCCGACGATAGCGGGGTATGACGGCACGAACCGCCCCTTTTTGGAGAGAGCGATGATGATGAGGACAAAGCCTGGTTTCCGGTCGGCGTTGGCATTGGCCTGCGCCCTTGTGCTGGCCAGCTGCGGCCAGGGAACGAAGGACGGCAACGCATCGGGCGGCACCGCCGCCGCGGGCGCGCTGTCGGGCGCGGGAGCGACCTTCCCGGCGCCGCTCTACGCGAAATGGGCCGAGACCTATAAGGCGTCCAGCGGCACCGGCATGAACTATCAGGCGATCGGCTCGGGCGGCGGCATCAAGCAGATCAAGGCCAAGACGGTCGACTTCGGCGCCACCGACAAGCCGCTGAAGCCCGACGAGCTGGCCGCCGCCGGCCTCTACCAGTTCCCGACGGTAATGGGCGGCGTCGTGCCGATCGTCAACGCACCCGGCATCGCCGCCGGCCAGCTGAAGCTGAGCGGCGAACTGCTCGGCGCGATCTTCCTGGGCGATGTCGCCAAGTGGAACGACCCGCGCATCGTGGCGCTCAATCCGGGCGTGAAGCTGCCGCCGCTGCCGATCACGATCGTCCACCGTTCGGACGGCTCGGGCACCTCCTTCCTCTTCACCTCCTATCTGACGATGAAGAACCCGGCCTGGGCCTCTAAGATCGGCGCCAGCGACGCAGTGTCCTGGCCCACCGGCATCGGCGGCAAGGGCAATGACGGCGTGTCGGCCTTCGTCAAGCAGACCCAGGGCTCGATCGGCTATGTCGAATATGCCTATGCCAAGCAGAACAAGCTGAGCCATGTGCTGCTGCAGAACGCGGCGGGCAGCTTCGTCGCCCCGTCGTCGGCATCGTTCGGCGCGGCGGCGGGCAGCGCCGACTGGACGAAGGCCGAGGGCAATTATCTGCTGCTGCTCGACCAGCCGGGGGCCGAGAGCTGGCCGATCACCGGCGCCACCTTCATCCTGGTCTATCGCGAGCAGGCCGACGCCGCGAAGGCGAAGGCGGTGCTCGGCTTCTTCGACTGGGCGCTGAACAAGGGCGACGCCGAGGCCGCCGCGCTCGACTATGTGCCGCTGCCGGCTGCGGTGAAGGAGATGGTCCGCAAGCAGTGGGCCGAGACGATCAAGGGCCCGGACGGCAAGCCGATCCTTCCCTGAACCCGATATGGGGGCCGGAGCGATCCGGCCCCTTCCACCGTCATCCCAGCGAAAGCTGGGATCTCCCTTTTCTTCATGCCGCAGGCGGTAAGCGCGGAAAGGCAGTGAGATCCCAGCTTTCGCTGGGATGACGGCTCTTACTGGACCGTCCCGGCCTCCCGCGCCGCTTCCATCGCCACCACATAGCGCCGGCCGATGATCAGCGAGATCACCCCCACCGGCACCACGATCGCGCCGTAGAGCGCCAGCGCCTGGCCGACCTTGGCCTCGTCGCGCAGCACGAAATCGGTGATGACGGCCACCCCGGCGGGTCCGAGCGCCGCGCCGAAAATCGCCTGCATGAACACGAACAGCGACGCCACCTTGCCGCGCGCGCCGGGCGGGGCGACCATCGGCAGCGAGGCATAGGCGCCCGCCCCCATCGGCGAATAGAGCAGGAAGCCGATCGCCAGCAGCGGCACCATCAGCGCCGGATCACCGATCAGATAGGCGCCCAGGAAGAAGGGCAGCGCCGAGCCGAGCAGGATCGCGGTGAGCAGGAAGGTCGCGCCCTTCACCCCCCGCCTCGTCATCAGGTCCATGCCCCAGCCGCCCAGCACCGATCCGGCGACCCCGGCGGTGGCGAGGATCAGGCCGATCGTCGTCCCCACCTCGCGCGTGTTCCAGCCGAAGGTCCGCATCGCGAAGGCCGGGGTCCACGCGGTGGTGGCGTAGAAATAGGAGCTGAGCAGCCCCCAGCCGACCATGTAGAACAGCACGACCTGCCAGCGCTCGCGCAGCAGCTTGCGAAAGCCGACCGTGTCCGCCGGCTTCGTGGCAGCCGCCGCCGCCGCGCGGCGCGCGGCCTCGCGCGGGTCGTGCATCAGGAAGGCGAGGAAGGCGAGCGCGAGGCTCGGCAGGCCGGTGAGCAGGAAGGCGGCCTGCCAGGGCTTCACCGCGCCCACCAGCGGCAGCACCGGCTCGCCATGGGTGGCCAGCCATTGCACCAGCGCCCCGCCCAGGATCAGCGCCGCGCCCGAGCCGACATAGAAGCTGCCCGCGAACAGCCCCATCGGCGTGGCCGAGCGGCCGCGCGGGAAGCTCTCGCTGATCAGCGACGTCGCGACCGGGGTCAGCGCCGCCTCGCCCGCGCCCACGCCGACCCGGCCGACGAACAGCCCGGTGAAGCTGCTGGCGAGCCCGCAGGCGGCCGAGCTGAGCGACCAGAAGGAGATGGCGATCCACAGGATCCACCGGCGCGAATAGCGATCGATCGCGATCCCGATCGGGAGGCCGGCGACGCTGTAGAACAGCGCGAAGGCGAGGCCCTGGAGCAAACTCAGCTCGACATCGGAAAGGCCGAGATCGGCTTTGATATGGTCGGCGAGGATCGCGATGATCTGGCGATCGACCAAGGACAGGAACTGGAAGAGGACGAGGATCGCCACCGTGCCCCACGCCGCGGCGGGCCGATAGTCGGTTGCTGGCCGTTCGGTGATGATCGCCTCCCCCTGTTTATGCTCGTGGCGGGGCGACAATAGATGCCGACGCCGCGCACGCAACGGGGCCGAACGGGCGAAACGCGCCAGTTACGCGCCTCCCCTCCCTGGAAGGGAGGGGAGTGTCTCACCTGCCAAGGTCGGAATTGCCCCCGGCAATTCCTAAATCATGCTGGGAGCATGATTTACCTTGGCCGGTGCGACACTGGGTGGATGGCGAGCGAAGCGAGCCCTCCTGCCTCGGAAACGAAGAAAGGCCAGGGGCATCGAGCCCCTGGCCTTTCTTGACCCACCCCTACGCCCCTCCCTTGCAGGGAGGGGAACAGGGACAGTTCTTAGTTCGGCACCACCGTGACGGCGCGGCGGTTCTGGGCCCAGGAGGCCTCGTCCGAACCGGTCGCGACCGGGCGTTCCTTGCCGTAGCTGATCACCGAGATGCGGCTCGCCGAGACGCCCTGCTGGACCAGATAGTTCTTCGCCGCATTGGCACGACGCTCGCCCAGGGCGAGGTTGTACTCGCGGGTGCCGCGCTCGTCGCAATGACCTTCGACGGTCACGGCGACGTTCGGGAACTTCGCCAGCCACTGCGCCTGCTTGGCGAGGGTCGCCTGATCCTCGGCGTCGACGTCATAGCCGTCGGTGCCGAAATAGATCGTGTCAGTGCCAGCCTGCGCCAGGAAGTCGGCGCGCGAACCCGGGACCGGACCGGTCTGGGGCGGCGGCGCCGGCGGCTCCGGCGTGGGAGCGGGCGCGGCGGCCGGCGGGGCCGGCGGCAGTTCCTCAACCTTCTTCTTCGCGCAAGCCGACAGGCTCAAAGCCAGTGCCGACACGAGCGCGATTTTCATCGACAGACGCGCCATATAAATCTCCTTCCACAGCTAGTTACGCAGCAATAACGGTTTTTATTCCCAAATGCTCCCGTGAAACCGCCGATTTCACGGTAGCAATGGTCCCCAGGCCGGATCCGAGCCATCGAGCGGGGTCGGAATCGGCCGCTCGTTGACCCCGGTGAGGTCGACCGACCAGAGATCGGCCTTGCCCGAGCCCTGCCCGGTCCGGAAATACATGATCACGCGGCCGTTGGGCGACCAGGTCGGCCCTTCGTCCTGCCAGCCATTGGTCAGGATCTTCTCGCCCGAGCCATCCACCTTCATGATGCCGACGTTGAAGCCGCCGCCGATCCGGGTGAAGGCGATCAGGTCGCCGCGCGGGCTCCAGGCAGCGCTGCCATAACGGCCGCTGCCGAAGCTGATGCGGTTCTGGTTCGAGCCGTCGGCGTTCATCACGTAGAGCTGCTGGGTGCCCGAACGGTCGCTCTCGAACACGATCTTCGAGCCGTCGGGCGAATAGCTGGCGCCGGTGTCGATGCCCGGCGAGGTGGTGAGCCGCTGCGGCGCGCCGCCGCCGCTGGTCGACACGCGATAGATGTCGGTGTTGCCGCCCACCGCCATCGAGAAGACCACATAGCGGCCATCGGGCGAGAAGCGCGGCGAGAAGGTCATCGCATTCTGGTCGACCACCAGCTTCTGGCTGCCGCTGCCGATGTCATAGACATAGATGCGCGCGCGGTTGCCGGCATAGGACATGTAGACCACGGTCTGCTGGTTCGGCGCGAAGCGCGGGGTCAGCACGATCGTCTGGCCGTTGGTCAGGAAGCGATGGTTGGCGCCGTCCTGGTCCATGATCGCCAGGCGCTTGATGCGCTTGGTCTTCGGGCCGGTCTCCGAGATATAGACGACGCGGCTGTCGAAATAGGGGCCCTCGCCGGTCAGGCGCGTATAGATCATGTCGGCGCATTTGTGCGCGGCGCGGCGCCACTGGCCCGGCTGCACGACGAAGCCCTGGCGGGTCAGTTCGTTGCGGGCGAGCACGTCGTACAGATAGCAGCCGACGGTGAGGGTGCCGTCGCCATTGGCCTGGACGAAGCCCTGGACCAGCGCCTGCGCGCCGCTCTGCGTCCAGAACATATAGTTGGGCGCGGTGACCTGCGGATGGGTAACCGTCTCCATCGCGCTGCGCGGCAGCGGCGCGAACAGGCCGCTGTTCTTCAGGTCGTTGGTGACCACTTCGGCCACGCGCTGGCCCAGGTCGGACGTGTCGCCCGCCGGGGTGCTGGCGACGGCCGGGGTGGGCATGCCGGGGATCGCGATCGGCATCGGCTGGGCAATGCCGCCAGTGATGTCGACCTCGAGCTGCGCCGCGGCGGGGGCCGCGACGAAGGCCATCGTCAGGCAAGCCAGGGCCAATTGAAGCAAGGGCGGGCGAAAACGCATTCTCGTCTCCTCTGCCCCGCCACGGTTAGACCCGAAGGCGGGGGTACAAGTCAAATCGTCAGTTCATCTGCGCGGGGCGGAAGTTGAAGATGATGTCTTCCCATCCTCCCTCGTAAAGATCCGCGGGCAATTTATAGGGCGCGCAACGCTGCAACGCGCGCGTGGCGGCTCCGTTCATTTGATCGACGTAACGTTGGTTGGCGCCGTTGACGCCGACATTGCCGATCACCTCGGGCGCGACGGCGATAGAACCATCCTTCTTCAACCGCAGCCGGACCTTGGTGATGATACTTTCCGCATCGGTGCCGCCGGTCGGGATGGTGTAGCAGGGCTTCACCTGGCTCGCGATCAGCGCGCTGAGGCCGTTCATCTGAATCGGGCTGAGCGTCGCCGCGCGCGGCGCGTCGGCCTTGCCCGCCGACTTCTCGACCGGGATGCCCTTCATGAAGTCGGCGCCCAGCGAGGTCGCCTTGGGCTTCGGCTTGGCCGGGGCCGGCGGCGCGGGCTTGGCGGGCGCGGGAGTGGGCTTGGCCGGCGCAGGCGGGGTCGGCTTGGGCTTCTCGGCGACCTTGGGGGTCGGGGTCGGCTTGGGCGGCGCGGGCTTGGGCGTGGGGGCCGGTTCGGGCGGGGTCGGCTCGGGCGTCGGCGCCTCCTCGACCGGGCCGAGCTCGGGCGCCTGGGCGGCCTGCGGCGCCTCCTGCGAGATCTTCGGCGCGCCCGAGACGAGGCCGGCGTTGTCGACCAGCATCACGTCCATCGGCTCGCTGAGCTTGGGCATTTCGCGAACGCTCATCAGGTTGAGCGACAGCATCACCAGCAGGCCGACATGGCCCACCACCGACAGCCCCAACCCATAGCGCTCGCCCATTTGCATCACTGCGCCGCCGGCTCGGCGGCGGCCGGAGCCGCGCTCTCGCCTTCGCCCATCGTCACCAGCGCGACCCGGTTGAGGCCGGCATGGTTGAGCGCGCCCATCACCGCCATCACGCGGCCATAGTCGAGCCCGCGATCGGCGCGCAGGAATATCTGGGGGCTTTCCTTGCCCTTGCCCGACTTGGCGGCGATGTCCGCGAACTGGGCGTCGATCGCCGAGAACTGGATCTCCTTGTCGTCGAGATAGACCTTGCCGTCCTTGTCGATCGAGATCTGGATCGGCTTCTTGTCCTGGTCCAGCGCACCTGCCGAGCTTTCGGGCAGGTCGACCGGCACGCCCGCCAGCAGCAGCGGCGCCGTGACCATGAAGATGATCAGCAGCACCAGCATCACGTCCACCAGCGGCGTGACGTTGATGTCCGCCATCGGCGCGCGGCGCCCGCCGCGGCCCGAAACGGGGCCCATCGCCATCAGAGCCGCTCCAGCTCGCGGCTGAGCGTCATGTGGATCGAATCGCCGAAGCGGTGGAGCTGGCCCTCGATCTGCCCGATCTTATGGAGCAGCCGGTTATAGGCGATCACCGCGGGGATCGCGGCGAACAGGCCCAGCGCGGTGGCGAACAGCGCCTCGGCGATGCCGGGAGCGACGACGCCGAGCGAGGTGTTCTGCGAGGCGGCGATGTCGGTGAAGCTGCGCATGATGCCCCACACCGTGCCGAACAGGCCGACGAAGGGCGCGACCGAGCCGACCGTGGCGAGGATGTTCAGCCGATCGGACAGGCGATCAACCTCCGCCCCGGTGGCCGAGGCCATCGCATGGGCCAGACGGGCGCGGGTGCCCTCGCGATCGACCGGCTTGCCGTTGCGCACCGAGCGGCGCCATTCGGCGACGCCGGCGGTGAAGACCTTGGCGGCGGGAACGTCCTGCCGGCCGGGGCCATCATAGAATTTGTCGATATCCTCGGTCTTCCAGAAGTCCGCTTCGACCGCCTTGCTCGCCTTCAGCGCGCGGCCGAGCGACATCGTGCCCGACAGGATGATCGTCCAGGTCCAGATGCTGGCGAGCAGCAGGCCGATCATCACCGACTTCACGACGATGTCGGCCTGAAGGAAGAGCGAGATCGGCGAGAGCGCCGAGGTGGATGCGGAGACCGCCAGATCCTGCATCATCAGTTTTCTTCCATCCCTTTCAAACGTTCAAACGTCTCGATCCAGTGGCGGGGCTGCCGCTTCGGCCGCCCCTCGGGGCCGATCAGCGCGACCGAGACGTCGGCTTCGACCACTGTTTCGGGCCCGCGCATGACCCTCTGATGAACGACGCACTGGGCGCCGCCCATTTTTCCGACCCGGCTGACCACGACGAGCTCATCGTCGAGCCGGGCCGGGGTGCGGAACCGCAGGGTCATTCCGAACACCACATAATTGCCCTCGCCACGCTCCATCGCCCCGCGCTGGTCCACGCCCGCCAGCCGCATCATGTCGCTGCGGGCCCGTTCCATGAAACGCAGATAGCTTGCGTGGTAAACGACGCCGCCCGCATCGGTATCCTCGAAATAGACGCGCAACGCGAAGCGATGCTCACCCGCTTCGAAGCGGCCGGAATAAGGGGCGTCCTCCATGTCCGAAGCTGTTTAGGCGATCGGACACCGAAATGAATCCCTTTTGACGGGTTTTTCTTCGCTTCACCCCACCCAAACCTCATTCGGGCGATGTACGGAGCAACCCTCCCCGTCATTCCCGGCAACCTCATTCCTCATGAGAT
This sequence comes from uncultured Sphingomonadaceae bacterium, assembly GCA_963540925.1. Lineage (GTDB taxonomy): Bacteria > Pseudomonadota > Alphaproteobacteria > Sphingomonadales > Sphingomonadaceae > Rhizorhabdus. The sequence continues at coordinate 70,401 of CAUTRN010000010.1, read as the reverse complement.
TGCCCCAATTCCGTCATGCCAGCGCAGGCTGGCATCTCAGGAGAGAAGGTGTCGCCCCAATCTCCCGAGATGCCAGCCTTCGCTGGCATGACGCGAGAGGGAGAGATCAAACCCCGTCGAAGAGGCTATCCTGGCCCGCCTCGGGCGGCGGATTGAGGCCGAGATGCTTCCAGCCACGGCTGTTGAGGCAGCGACCCCGCGCCGTCCGCGCGATCAGGCCGAGCTGGATCAGATAGGGCTCGATCACATCCTCGATCGTGTCGCGCGGCTCGGACAGGCCGGCGGCGAGCGTCTCCACCCCCACCGGGCCGCCGCGATAGATGTCGGCGATCATGTGGAGATAGCGGCGGTCCATCGCGTCGAGGCCGAGATTGTCGACCTCGAGCCGGTTGAGCGACTGGTCGGCCACCTTCGCATCGACGATCCCTGCCCCCAGCACATGGGCGAAGTCGCGCACCCGTCGCAGCAACCGTCCGGCGATGCGCGGCGTGCCGCGCGCGCGGCGGGCGATCTCCATCGCGCCATCCTGGGCGATCGGCAGGTCGAGCAGCCGCGCAGCGCGGCTGACGACCCGCTCCAGTTCCTCGACCGTGTAGAATTGCAGGCGGATCGGGATGCCGAAGCGATCGCGCAGCGGCGTGGTGATCAAGCCCTGGCGGGTGGTGGCGCCGACCAGGGTGAAGCGGGGCAGATCGATCCGCACGCTGCGCGCCGACGGCCCCTCGCCGATCATCAGGTCGAGCGCGCGATCCTCCATCGCGGGGTAGAGCACTTCCTCCACCTGGGGCTGGAGGCGGTGGATCTCGTCGATGAACAGGACGTCGCCGTCTTCCAGATTGGTGAGCAGCGCCGCCAGATCGCCCGACTTGGCGATGACCGGGCCCGACGTGGCGCGGAACCCCGCCCCCATCTCCTTGGCGATGATCTGGGCCAGGGTGGTCTTGCCCAAGCCCGGCGGGCCGAAGAACAGGACATGGTCGAGCGCGTCGCCACGCTGGCGGGCGGCCTCGATGAACACGCGCAGATTGTCGCGCGCCGCCTGCTGGCCGACAAATTCGTCGAGCGACTTGGGGCGCAGCGCGGCATCGAGATCCTCGGGGCGGCGGCCGGCGGAAAGGAGGCGGTCGGTGTCGGTCATGGCTTGGCCTTGTTCCCTAACCGTTCCGGTTCGACCTGTCGACCTCAGTCGCGCTCGATCCCGTCGCCGACGATCTCGACCCAAGGAAGCTTGCGCTCCTCATAGACCGACACCCACGGCGCGGGCAGCTCGGTGCCGGCGAAGGCGCCCATCGCCAACGCGATCGAACCCGGCATCTGTTCGAGCGTGTAGAACAGGGTGGTGGCGCAGATCGGGCAGAAATGGTGAAAGGCCTTGTTCCCCTTGTCGTTGATGCGGATCCAGATCCGATGCTCGCCGTCGATCGTCACCTGGTCCGGGGGGAAGCGGATCTGCGCCGCGAAGGCGCTGCCGCTGCGGCGCTGGCAGTCGTGGCAATGGCATACCGACACCCGCACCGGATCGCCCGAGCATGTGGCGCTGAGCTGACCGCACTGGCAGCGGGCGGTGATGGGCCGATCGGTTCCGCGCATGCGCCGAGTTTATCGTGGGCGAGGTGGACAGTCGATGGCCGCGATGGCAGGGCGGGTGCAGGAGAGGGTGCCATCCATCCGGAGCCCGACCATGTCCACCAAGCCCCCCATCCTGATGCTCCGCGCGCTCGTCCTGCCCGGCCTGGCCGAGGCGCTGGCCGCGCGCTTCGACGTGCGATCGGAGCCTGGCCCCGGCATCACCGCGCTCGTCGCCACCGGCAAGGTCGACGCCGCGACGATGGACAGGGTGCCCGCCCTGAAGCTGATCGCGCTCGGCCAGGTCGGCTATGACGGGGTCGACCTCGACCATGCCCGCGCGCGCGGCATCCGCGTCACCAACACCCCCGAGGTGCTGACCGACGATGTGGCGGACCTTGCCATCGCGCTGATGCTGGCGGTGTACCGCCAGCTGCCACAGAGCGATGCCTATGCCCGCGCCGGCCGCTGGGCGGCCGAAGGTGCGCCGCCGCTCGCCCGTCGCTTCGCCGGGCGGCGGATCGGCATATTGGGGCTGGGGCGGATCGGCCTGGCCATCGCCAAACGGGCCGAACCCTTTGGCGGCGAAATCGCCTATCACTCGCGACATCCCCGCGCGGACGTGCCCTATCGCTACGCCGAAAGCCCGGCCGCGCTCGCGGAATCGGTGGACGTGCTGGTGGTGGTGACGCCGGGCGGCGCGGGGACCGATGGGCTGGTCGATGCGAAGGTGATCGATGCGCTCGGCCCCGACGGCGTGCTGATCAACGTCGCGCGCGGATCGGTGGTCGATCAGGAGGCGCTGGTCGCGGCGCTGGTGGAGGGCCGGCTGGGCGGCGCCGGGCTCGACGTGTTCGCCGATGAGCCGCATATCCCCGAGGCGCTGCTGGCACTACAGAATGTGGTGCTGATACCGCACATGGGCAGCGCCACGGTGGAAACGCGGACCGCGATGGGCCAGCTCGTCGTCGATAATCTCGACGCCTTCTTCGCAGGGCGCCCGCTGGTCACGCCGGTGATCTAGCCCACCCTCTCCGTCATCCTGGCCAAGCCAGGATCTCACTGCCTTCGTGTCGGGAGCGGGAGGAGAAGAAATGAGATTCCGGCTTTCGCCGGAATGACGATCGAGGAGACGATCCCGACGGACTATTTCGCCGCCTTGCGCAGCGCGAGGCGGACCACAGCGTCGAGCGTGGCACCGTCGCCCAGTTCCTCGACCGCGGCGCCGACCGCGTTGCTCGCCTCGGCGGGCCGGAAACCGAGATTGGCGAGCGCCGAAAGCGCGTCGGTCGAGACCCCACCCTTGGGCGCGGCCGCACCGCCGGCACCGGGGCCGATCGCGACCCCGCCCATCTTATCCTTGAGCTCGTTGACGATCCGCATCGCCAGCTTGGGGCCGACGCCGTTGGCGCGCGCCACCATCGCCTTGTCGCCGCCCGCGATCGCGCGCGACAACTCGCCCGGATCGAGCACCGACAGGATCGCCAGCGCCACCCGGCCGCCGACGCCCTGCACGCTGGTGAGCAGGCGGAAGGCATCGCGCTCGGCCGCCGAGCCGAAGCCGAACAGGGTGATCGCGTCCTCGCGCACCTGCATCTCGGTGAAGAGCAGCACCTCGCCGCCCACCTCGCCGATCGCCGTCAGGGTGCGCCCCGAACACCAGACCAGATAGCCGACGCCCTGAACGTCGAGCACCGCATGGTCGGCGGTGGTCTCGGCGAGGATGCCCTTCAGCCGCGCGATCATGCCACGATCCTCCGCATCGCCCGCGCCGAGGCGAGATGGTGGGCATGGGTGATCGCCACCGCCAGCGCATCGGCCGCATCGGGCCCGGCCAGACTGGCGCCGGGCAGCAGCACCTTCACCATCGCCTGCACCTGCCGCTTCTCGGCGCCGCCGGTGCCGACAGTCGCCTTCTTGACGATCGAGGGATGATATTCGCCCACCGAAATCTCCGCATTGGCCGCCGCGAGCAGCACCACTCCGCGCGCCTGGCCCAGCTTGAGGGTCGACTGCGCGTTCGAATTGCCGAGCACTTCCTCCACCGCCGCGGCCTCGGGCCGGTAGCTGCGGATGATCTCGGCGAGCGCGGCGTGGAGCAGGTAGAGCCGGCGAGACAGCTCCATCGACGGCTCGGTCTTGATCTGGCCGTTGGCGACATGGCTGAGCCGGTTGCCATCGGCCGAGATCACCCCCCAGCCGGTCGTGCCCAGGCCCGGATCGAAGCCCATCAGGATCATGCTTGCGCGGCGCCCATGTTCATAACATGTTCTCTTTCGCCTACCCTTCACAATTTGTGAAGCGGAAAAGCGAAGACGGATCAGCCTTCCTAAAGCCCCTCCCCTTCAGGGGAGGGGTTGGGGTGGGGCCACCGATCTGGGCGCTCAGCCACGGTTCTCGCGATGACGTCGAGCACGCCATACATATGGGTCATCACATCGGCGTTGGTGAAGCGGATCGTCCGATAGCCTAGCTGTGCAAGGCCGTCGTCTCGTTTTCGATCGGCTTCAGGCTCATGCGTGTCGCCATCCACTTCGACGATCAGCGCCTTCGCGGGGCAGAGGAAATCAACGATGAAGCGACCGATGACGGCCTGGCGGCGGAATTTAAAACCGAGCTGGGAATTGGAAAGATATCGCCAGAGCCGCTTTTCGGGCTCGGTGGGCTCGTTGCGCATTTTCCTTGCGCGCTCGCGCAGCGTCTCGCTCTTCCCCACCCCAACCCCTCCCCTGAAGGGGAGGGGCTTAAGGCAGTCAGCCGAGCTTCGCCATCACCTCTTCGGGGACGTCGTAATTGCCCCAGACGGTCTGGACGTCGTCGTCGTCGTCGAGCGCATCGATCAGCTTGAGGAGCTTGGCGGCGTCTTCCTCGTTGACGGTGACCATCGTCTGCGGGCGCCAGGCGAGCTTCGCGCCATCGGCTTCGCCCAGCACCGGCTCCAGCGCCTTGGCGACTTCGTGGAGGCCGTCCTGCGCGGTCCAGATCTCATGGCCGTCCTCGCTCGAGGTGACGTCGTCGGCGCCGGCTTCGAGCGCGGCTTCGAACACCTTCTCGGCGTCGCCCGCCGCGGGGCCATAGTTGATCAGGCCGAGCCGGTCGAAACCATGACTGACCGAACCGCCCGCGCCGAGATTGCCGCCATTCTTCGACACCGCGGTGCGCACGTTGGTGGCGGTGCGGTTGCGGTTGTCGGTGAGCGCCTCGATGATCAGCGCCACGCCGCCGGGACCGAAGCCCTCATAGCGGATTTCTTCGTAATTCGCGCCGTCGCCGCCCGCGGCCTTGTTGATCGAGCGCTCGATATTGTCCTTGGGCAGGCCTTCCTTGCGCGCGGTGATCACGGCCTGGCGCAGACGCGCGTTCATCGCCGGATCGGGCAGACCCATCCGCGCCGCGACGGTGATTTCGCGGCTGAGCTTCGAGAAGAGCGCCGAGCGCTTCTTATCCTGCGCACCCTTGCGGTGCATGATGTTCTTGAATTTGCTATGACCGGCCATTGCCGTCCCGTCCTGCTTGTCGATGAGTGGCGCGCTCTCTAGCCTTCCGAACGGGGGCTAGGCAAGCCGAGTCCGTCGCCCCGGCGGAGGCCGGGGCCGCCAGAGGCAAGGGAGTGCTCCTGCCCGTGGCGGCTCCGGCCTCCGCCGGAGCGACGTACATCCTTAATCCACGAACAGCAGCGCCGGGGTCTCGATCAGCCGCTTGAGCGCCTGGACGTAGCTCGCCGCATCCCAGCCGTCGACGACGCGGTGGTCGCACGAGATCGACAGGTTCATCAGCTTGGCGGCGACGATCTGGCCATCCTTGAACACCGGCCGCTCGACCACCTTGTTCGGTCCGATGATCGCGACCTCGGGGCGGTTGATCACCGGGGTGGTGGCGATGCCGCCGAGCGGGCCGAGCGAGGTGATCGTCAGGGTCGAGCCCGACAGCTCCTCCGACTTGGCCTTGCCCGTGCGCGCGGCGTCGGCGAGGCGGACGATCTCGGTCGCGAGCTGCCAGACGTTGCGGCTCTCGGCGTTGCGGATCACCGGCACCATCAGCCCCGCGTCGGTCTGGGTCGCCATGCCGAGATGGACCGCGCCATAGCGGGTAACGATCCCCGCCTCGTCGTCATAGCGGGCGTTGATCATCGGATATTGCGGGATCGTCTTGCAGATCGCGGTGATCAGCAGCGGCAGCATGGTGAGCTTGGGCTTGGCCCCGCGCGTGGCGTTCAGGTCGGCGCGCAGCTCCTCCAGCTTGGTGACGTCGATCTCCTCGACATAGGTGAAGTGCGGGATGTGGCGCTTGGCCGCCTGCATATTCTCGGCGATGCGGCGGCGCATGCCGATCACCTTGATCGCCTCGTCGGCGCGCTTCGCCCCCGGCGCGGCATAGCCGCCACCGGCATTGTAGCTGAGGAAGGCGTCGAGGTCGGAGTGGCGGACCCGGCCGTCCTCGGCGGCCTTCACGTCGGCCAGATCGATGCCCAGATCCTTGGCGCGCTGGCGCACGGCGGGCGAGGCGAGGACGCGCTTATGCTCCCTCTCCCCACTGGGGAGAGGGTCGGGGAGAGGGGCCGACGTGGAGGCCTTAACGGCGACGCCTTCGGCATCGCCGCCCCTCTCCCTGCCCTCTCCCCGATGGGAAGAGGGTTCAGGCGTCGGCTCGGGCTTCACCACCTGGGCCGCCTCGTTCGGCGCTTCCTCGACCGCGGGGGTCGGTTCCGGCGCGGGCTCGGCATCGTCCTCGGTCTCGAACTCGGCAAGGATCGAGCCGATCGCGATCATCTCGCCCACTTCGCCGGCGAGCTTGACGATCTTGCCGGCGACCGGCGCGGTCATCTCTACGGTGGCCTTGTCGGTCATCAGGTCGGCGAGCGGCGCGTCCTCCTCGACGACGTCGCCCACCGCCACATGCCAGGCGACGACCTCGGCCTCGGCAATGCCCTCGCCGATGTCCGGCAGCTTGAAACGGAAAGTGCCCATGGTTCGGATCAATCCTGCATGACGCGCTTGAGCGCCTGGGTCAGACGGACGGGCCCGGGGAAATAGGCCCATTCGAGGCTGTGGGGATATGGCGTGTCCCAGCCGGTCACGCGCTGGACCGGCGCCTCGAGCGAATGGAAGCAATGTTCCTGGACGAGCGCCGACAGCTCGGCGCCAAAGCCGCCGGTCTTGGTCGCTTCGTGGACGACGACGCAGCGGCCGGTCTTCTTCACCGATTCCGCGATCGTCTCGATGTCGAGCGGCACGATCGTGCGCAGGTCGATCAGTTCGGCGTCGATGCCGGTCTCCGCAATCACGCCCAGCGCGACATGGACCATCGTGCCATAGGCCAGGATGGTCAGGTCGCCGCCCTCGCGAACCACGCGCGCCTTGCCCAGCGGCACGGTATAATGCCCCTCGGGCACGGCGCTCTCTGGGAACTTGCTCCAGGGCGAGACCGGCCGGTCGTAATGGCCATCGAAGGGGCCGTTGTAGATGCGCTTCGGCTCGAAGAAGATGACGGGGTCATTGTCCTCGATCGCGGCGATCAGCAGGCCCTTGGCGTCATAGGGATTCGACGGGATCACCGTCTTCAGCCCGGCGACATGGGCGAACAGCGCCTCGGGGCTCTGGCTGTGGGTCTGCCCGCCGAAGATGCCGCCGCCGAAGGGGGTGCGCACCGTCAGCGGCGCGATGAACTCGCCGGCCGAGCGGTAGCGCAGCCGCGCCGCTTCGGAGACGAGCTGGTCGAGGCCCGGATAGATATAGTCGGCGAACTGGATCTCGGGGATCGGGCGCAGGCCATAGGTGGCCATGCCCACCGCGACGCCGATGATGCCATTCTCGCTGATCGGCGTGTCGAACACGCGGGTCTTGCCGAACTTCTTCTGCAGCCCCTCGGTCGCCTTGAAGACGCCACCGAAATAGCCGACGTCCTCGCCCAGCACGACGGTGGTGTCGTCGCGGCCCATCGCCACGTCGAGCGCCGAGTTGATCGCCTGGATCATGTTCATGGTGCGGGTTTCTTCGGTCACTGCGCGGCCCTCCCCGGCAGCGTCGCCCCGGCGGAGGCCGGGGCCGCCAGAGAATATGTTGCGCCCTGGCCGGTGGCGGCTCCGGCCTCCGCCGGAGCGACGATGGAGAAGCCGCTCATATCCCCGCCGCCTTCCGCTCGGCGAGCATCTCGGCCGACTGTTCCTTCAGATGCCAGGGCATCTCCTCGAACACGTCCTCGAACATGCTGTCGAAGCTCTGCTTGAGGCCATCCGCCAGGATGCCGTTCTTCTCGGCTTCCTTCTGCGCGTCGCGCACCATCACGGCCAGTTCCTTGTCCTGCTCCGCGTGGCGCTCCTCGTCCCAGATGCCGAGGCCGATGACATGCTTCTTCAGCCGCGCGATCGGGTCGCCGAGCGGCCATTTCACGCTCTCCTCGGCCGAACGATATTTGGTCGGGTCGTCCGAGGTCGAATGGCCTTCGGCGCGATAGGTGAAATGCTCGATCAGGGTCGGGCCATGGTTGTTGCGCGCCCGATCGGCCGCCCATTGGGTGGCGGCGTAGACCGCGAGCGCGTCATTGCCGTCGACCCTGAGGCCGGCGATGCCATAGCCGATCGCGCGGGCGGCGAAGGTGGTCGCCTCGGCCCCGGCGAAACCCGAGAAGGACGAGATCGCCCACTGGTTGTTGATGACGTTGAGGATGACCGGCGCGCGATAGACCGCGGCGAAGGTCATCGCCGAGTGGAAGTCGCCCTCGGCGGTCGAGCCCTCGCCGCACCAGGCCGCCGCGATGCGGGTGTCGCCGCGCGCGGCGCTTGCCATCGCCCAGCCCACCGCCTGCGGATATTGGGTGGTGAGGTTGCCCGAGATCGAGAAGAAGCTGGCTTCCTTCGACGAATACATGATCGGCAGCTGGCGCCCCTTCAGCCGGTCGGCGCGGTTCGAATAGATCTGGTTGATCATGTCGACGATCGACCAGTCGCGCGCGATCAGCAGGCCCTGCTGGCGGTAGCTGGGGAAGCACATATCGTCATAGGCCAGCGCATGGGCGGCGGCGACCGAGGTCGCCTCCTCGCCCAGGCATTTCATGTAGAAGCTGGTCTTGCCCTGGCGCTGCGCGCGGTAGAGTCGGTCGTCGAAGGCCCGGGTCAGCGCCATCGAGCGCAGGATCTTCAGCAGCGTCTCGGGCGCCAGCCGGGGATCCCATGGCCCCTGCGCCTTGCCCTCCTCGTCGAGGACGCGGACCATCGCATAGGGCATGTCGCGGATGTCGGCGGGCTGGGCGTCGATCCCGGGGCGGCGCACCGCGCCCGCGACCGGCATTTCGAAGTCGCTATAGTCCACCGCATCGCCAGGCCGGAAGGCCGGTTCGGGGACGTGAAGCGACAAGGGAGGCAGATTGCGACCCGTCATGCGCTGCTGATCCTCATTCCTAAAAATGGTCAGTAGTACTGACCAATATTGGGCTTATAGCTCGTTGGAATAAAATTACAACAGGGCCGCTTCGGTTCCAATATAGGGGTTCGCCGTGAGGCGCCGGCACAGCCCATCGTGATCCCGGCGGAAGCCGGGATCACGCTATCCTCTCAACGCGGTCGCGCGCGAAAAGACCCGAAGAAAAGGGAGATTCCAGCGTTCGCCGGAATGACCGGACGGAAAATGCAGGCGTACCGACGCCCCCGGCGCCGGTACGATCGGCACAGCCTAGGAGCGGATCGGCAAGCGGCAGATCGCCTCGATCCCGCCGCCTTCGCGATTCGCCAGGATCAGGCTGCCGCCATGTTCCTGCGCGATGGCGCGGGCGATGCTGAGGCCCAGGCCGATGCCGCCGGTGGTGCGGTTGCGCGAGGGTTCGCCGCGCTCGAAGGGCTGGAACATTGCCTCCAGCTGATGCTGGGGCAGGCCGGGGCCGCGATCGGCGATGCGGATCTCGGCCTCGTCGCCATCGCGCGCTAGGCCGATCTCGACCCCGCCGCCATAGGTGACGCCATTGTCGACCAGATTCTGGAACAGCCGGCGCAGAGCGCTGGGATCGCCGGGCACGGTGACCGGGGCGATCGCGCCGGGCTTCACCGGCCGGCCGATCTCGGCCTCGTCCTCGGCGATGGCGAGCAGCATCGTGTCGAGCGCGACCGGCTCGAACAGGTTCACCCTGCCGGTGTCTCGGACGAAGCTGATGGTGGCGGCGATCATCGCGCGCATCTGCTCGATGTCGGATTGCACCTTCTCGCGGACATCGTCGGGGGCCCCCTCGATGCGGAAGGCGATGCGGGCGAGCGGGGTGCGCAGGTCGTGCGCGATCGCGCCGATCATGTTGGTCCGCTCGGTCAGATAGGCCGAGAGCCGCTCCTGCATCCGGTTGAGCGCATGCGCGGTCACCCGCAATTCGGTGGGCCCTTCCTCGACGATCAGCGGCGCCTGCGGGTTGGCGCCCATCCGGTCGGCGGCGTCGGCGATGCGGCGGATCGGCTTGGCGAGCGCGCGGGCGAACAGCCAGGCGAGCGGGATGACGATCAGCAGGCCGATGCCGAACAGCATCAGGATGCGGCGCTGCCAGGCCGGGATCCAGTCGCGCGGTGGGGTCCGCACGATCCGCCAGCCATCGTCGGTGCGCAGCGCGGCGACCACCGTGTCGAAGAAGATCGGCTCGCCACGGCGCACCATCACCCGCCGCTCGCCATGCGAGCGGAACGGCATGTTGCTGCGCTGGTCGGGCTCGAAATAGAGCCGCACCTGGTCCACCGGCACGCCGATCTTGTCGGCCAGGCGCTCGGAGAAGGCCAGCGAGGTGACCATGTTGGGGCCGCTCGCGGGCGCCGCAGGCAGGGTCTCGATCGCCAGCCGCTGCTCGCGCTGGCGGTCGTCGTCATCGTTCTTCTCGGGGCGGACGGGGCGCGGCTCGACCGGCTCGTTGCCGCGCCGCTGCGGCACCGTCATCTCGCGCCAGGGCGAGCGTTCGCGCGGGATCTTCCGCCCGGCCAGCGCCTCGGCGATGTCGGTCAGGCTGTTGAAGTCGGGCCGTGGCGGCGGGGCGGCCAGGAACAGCCCGGTCGTCACCACGAACACCACCGCCACGCCCGCGAGCAGCAGCAGCAATGTCTGCCAGAAGATCGACAGGCCCCGCCCCCGCGCGCCCATCATTCGCCTTCCACCTTCAGCGTGAACATATAGCCTTCGTTACGAATGGTGCGGATCGGATCGTCGGGGCCCAGCTTCTTGCGCAATCGGCTGATCGTCACGTCGATCGCACGGTCGAACACGTCGCTGTCGATGCCCTTGCCCGCCTCGATCAGCTGGTCGCGGCTCAGCACGCGCTGCGGCCGGTCCAGAAAGGCGGCGAGCACGCGGAACTCGGCATCGGTGAGCGCGGCCGGCGCGGCGTCGAGCCGGCGTACCTCGCGCTGGACGATGTCGAGCGTCCACACCCCGAAGCGGCGCACCGCCCCGGCGGCAGGGCCGCCCGCTGCGGCCGCCTCCTCGCTGCGCCGGCGCAGCACCGCGCGGATGCGGGCGAGCAGCTCGCGCGGATTGCACGGCTTGGCCAGATAATCGTCGGCGCCCACCTCCAGCCCGATGATCCGGTCGGTGTCCTCGCCCATCGCCGAGAGCATGATGATCGCGGGACCACCCGGCTTGCGCAGCCGGCGCAGGATCGACAGCCCGTCCTCGCCCGGCATCATCAGGTCGAGCACGATCAGATCGGGCCGCTCGGCGGCGATCCGCGCGTCCATCTCCTCGCCATCGGCGGCGCTCTCCACCCGCATGCCGTTGGCGCGGAGGAAGTCGGTGATCAGGTTGCGCAGATCGGCATCGTCATCGACGACCATGATCAGCGGGTTGGCGGCGCTCATCGGCGCTGGTCCTTTCTCTCCTTGATCCGCTGAAGACACAGAAGGTTGGCCGCCTGCTGCGCCGGGGTCTTCGGCAATTGCGCGAAGCTCAGCGATTTTTCCTGCTTGGGGTCGAGATCGTTGAAGCGATCGACGGCGGCCGCCCGGAATTCCTGCTGGCTGATCGCGCGATTGAAATCGCGATCGGCCGAAGCGACCGGGTTGGGGATGTTGAGCAGGCCATAGCGGCCGCCGCCGACGATGCCGTCGTCGACCATCTTGCCGCGCTTGGGTGGCTTGCGCGGCTTGTCGCCATCATCGCCGCCGGGTTTCTTGCCATCGGTCCCGGCCCCTGCTGCAGGCGCATCATCCCGCGATGGACGGCGCTGGTAGAGGCGGATCTCGGGCGCGATATTCTCTTCATAGGCAGCCACCTCGTCGGGCAGCAGCTCGCCATTGCCGTCCTTGTCGAGCGTCGCGAAGAAACGGTCTCCGTCGAGCATCAGCTCGCCGACGGTCAGCTTGCCGTCCTGGTTGCGATCGGCCTGGTCGAACCAGCGCTTCACCGGATCGTCGCCCTCCCCTTTCGGCCGGAAGGGCTCGCCCATCGGCGAGAGGAACAGGCTGGGCTTGATCGGCTCGGGGCAGACCGGTGCGGGCACGTCCTTCTTGGCAAAGGCGGGAGCCACGGTGCAGGCCGCCAGCAGGGAAAGGAGCAGCGCGCGCTTCATTCGTGCCGCAGCGCTTCGATCGGGTTGAGCGACGCCGCCCGCTTCGCCGGGAAATAGCCGAACACCACCCCGATCGCTGCCGAGAAGAAGAAGGCGATCAGGTTGATCTGCGGATCGAAGAGGAAGGGCACCTGCAGCACCGGCGCGAGGATGATCGTGGAGATCAGCGCCAGGAACAGGCCGAGCAGGCCGCCCAGCGAAGACAGGGTCACCGCCTCGACCAGGAACTGCATCAGCACCTCGCGCGCGACCGCGCCGATCGCCAGGCGGATGCCGATCTCGCGGGTCCGCTCGGTCACCGAGACGAGCATGATGTTCATGATGCCGATGCCGCCCACCAGCAGGCTGACCGCCGCCACCGCGCCGAGCAGCGAGGTGAGGATCTGGGTCGTCCCCGACAAGGTGTCGGAGACCTGGCGGGTGTCGAAGATGTTGAAATCATCCTCGGCCTCGGGCGTCAGGTGGCGGCGCTCGCGCAGCAGCTCGCGCAGCGAGGTCTGGATCGACTGGCTGTCATAGTCGGCATCGACCGAGACCATGATCGTGCGGACGTCGCGATTGCCCGTCATCCGCCGCTGCACCGTCTTGTAGGGCATCAGCACGATATCGTCCTGGTCGTTGCCGAAGCCGCCCTGGCCACGCGCGGCGAGGGTGCCGATGATCTCGCACGAGATATTCTTGATGCGGAAACGCTGGCCGATCGGATCGACCCCGCGAAACAGGCGATTGACCACGGTGTTGCCGACCACGCACACCGCCTTGCCGGCCTGTTCCTCGGCGGCGTTGAAGGCGCGCCCGCCGGTGAAGGTCCAGGGCTGGGCGATGAAATATTCGCGGTTGGTGCCGTTGACCGTGGTCGACCAGTTGGCGGCGTTGAACACCGCCGTGCCGGTCGACTGGACCAGCGGCGCGACCGCGGTGACGCCGACGATCTGGGTGCGGATCGCGTCGAGATCCTCGATCTTGAAGTCGGGCGGCTGCGGCCCGCCGCCGCCGCGCCCGAAACCCTGGCCGGGCCGGATCTGGAGGACATTGGCGCCCAGGCTGGAGATCTGCTGCTTGACCGCGGCGGTGGCGCCATTGCCCAAGGTGATCATCGTGACGACCGCCCACACGCCGATGACGATGCCGAGCACCGTCAGGAAGGAGCGGAGCAGATGCCGCCGGATCTCGCGCACCGCGAGCAGGAAGGTGGTGGCCCACATCATTCGCGGCTCTCCGCCGGAAGCTCCCTCTCCCGCTTGCGGGAGAGGGTCGGGGTGAGGGTCTTCTTCTTTCTTCTTGTGTCACCGGTCATCACAAGGAGGAAGGGAAGAAGGAAGAAGACCCTCACCCAACCCTCTCCCGCAAGCGGGAGAGGGCTAAGAAGGGTGAACCGGGATCGCTCGAACACCATCACGCCCTCACCTCGGCGCCCTTGCCCTGGTCGATCCGCTCGACCAGGCCGTCCCGGAAATGGATGATGGTGTGGGCAAAGGCCGCCATTTCGGACTCGTGCGTCACCATCAGCACGGTGATCCCGCTGTTGCGGTTGAGGTCGGTCAGCAATTCCATGATCTCGATCGAGCGCTCGGTGTCGAGATTGCCGGTCGGCTCGTCGGCGAGCAGCACGTCGGGGTGGGTGACGATCGCGCGCGCGATCGCAACCCTCTGCTGCTGGCCGCCCGACAGTTCGGCCGGGGTATGGTCCCACCATTCGGCGAGGCCGACCTTCTCGAGCGCGGCCATCGCCATCTCGCGCCGCACCGACTTTTCCTCGCCGCGATAGACCAGCGGCAGTTCGACATTTTCGAGCGCGCTGGTCCGCGCGAGCAGGTTGAAGCCCTGGAAGACGAAGCCGAGATAGCGGCGGCGGAGCAGCGCGCGCTGGTCACGGTCCAGCGCCTCGACATGATGGCCGCGGAACAGATATTCGCCCGCGGTGGGCACGTCGAGCACGCCCAGGATGTTCATCGTCGTCGACTTGCCCGAGCCCGACGGCCCCATCACCGCGACGAAGTCCCCGCGCGCGATATCGATGTCGACGCCCTTCAGCGCGGAGAAGGCGGTGGCGCCTTCCCCGAACACCTTGGTGACGCCGCGCAGGGAGATCAGCGTCTCGCCGATGGCGACGTCACTGGCCATTGGGCCGCCGTCCGCCCGAACCGCCGCCGGCGCCGGCCGAATATTGGCCGATCACCACCTGGGCGCCCTCGGCCAGCTCGCCGCCGGTCACCTCGGCCTGGCTGCCATTGCTGTCGCCCACGGTGATCTCGACCGGCCTGGGCTTGTCGCCCGCCGCGCCGACCACATAGACGGTCTGCTTGCTGCCGCGCCCGATCGCCGCCTCGCGGTCGCCGCTGCCGCCGCCCCGGCGCATCGGCCGCGGCGCCAGCACGCTGGTCAGCCCGCCGCCGCTGGCCGCCGCCTTGCGGTCGGGGGTGAAGCGCATCGCCGCCGACGGCACCAGCAGCACATTCTTCTTCTCGGTGGTGACGATATCGGCGGTCGCGGTCATGCCCGGGCGGAGCAACCCGTCGGCGTTCGAGACGGTGAGCCGCGCGGTATAGGCGACGACGCCGCTGGTCGTGGTGCTGGTCGAACTGGAGCTGGACGACGAACTGGACGAGCTGCTCGTGGCGTTCGCGCCCACATCGACCCGTTCGATCGTGGCGGGAAAGGTGCGGCCGGGGAAGGCATCGACGACGAAGGTCGCCTTCTGGCCCTTCTTGACCTGGCCGACATCGGCCTCGTCCACCTTCACCTCCAGCCGCATCTGGTGCAGGTCCTCGGCGATGGTGAACAGCACCGGCGCGTTGAGCGAGGCGGCCACGGTCTGGCCCGGCTCGATCGAGCGCGACAGCACCTGGCCGTTAACGGGCGAGGTGATGAACGCGCGCGACAGCGCCGTCCGCGCCGAGGCCAGGGTCGCCTGCGCCTGCACCACCGAGGCCTTGGCCGTCGAAACGCCAGCCGTCGCGCGGGCCGCATCGGCTCGCGCGACGTCCAGTTCGGTGGCCGAGGGAACCTTGCCCCCCGACAATCGCCAGACCTGTTCCTGTCGTCGCAAGGTCGCCCGCGCCTGTTGCTCGGTGGCTTCCGCCGTCTGGACCGATGCCTCGGCCGAGGCGACCCCGGCGACCGCCTGGTCGACCGTGTCCTGCAGGCGCGACGTGTCGATCTTGGCGAGGAGCTGGCCCTTCTTCACCCGGTCGTTATTGTCGACATAGACCTCGAACACGGTGCCCGACTGTTCGGAGCCGACCTCGACCTGGTTGGTCGGGGCGAGGTTGCCGGTGGCCGACACCACGACGGTCAGGTCGCCGCGCTCGACCGGGCGGGTGGCGTAGGCGGCCTTGTCGTCGCCGCCGAAGATCAGCCGCCACAGGATGATCAGCACCACCAGGATCGCCAGCCCGATGCCGATGCGGCGGAACAGCGCCGCACGCGGCGAGCTGGGCTCGACGCCGAGGAAATCGTCGAGATCCTGCTGAGGCTGCTTGTCGGGATCGGTCATCAGTTTCTCGTCTCGGCTTGATCGGCTTTGGCGGCCTTGCGGCTGCTTTCATAGGGTCCGGGCGCGGGGATCGGGGCGTTCTGCCAGCCACCCCCCAGCGCCTTGTAGAGCTGGATCGTCGCGGTCGCCCGCGCCGCACGCGCCTGCGCGGCCGAGTCCTGGCTCGACAGACGGGTGCGCTGGCTGTCGAGCAGCGACTGGAAATCGATCAGCCCCGATCGATATTGCAGCTGGGCATAGGTGGCGGCGTTGTTCGCGGCCTCATAGCTCACCGCCAGATCGGCCTCGCGCCGCTCGGCGACCTCGCGACCCTTCAGCGCATTCTCCACTTCCTGGAGCGCGGTGAGCACGGTGGCGCGATAATCATAATAGGCCGCATCGGTCGCGGCGCGCTGGCCCAGGATCGCGGCGCGGATCTGGCCGCCCTGGAAGATCGGCGCGCTGATGCCGGCGATCAGATTGCCGATGCCGCTGCTGATCACGTCGCCGACCGAGGTGGCCGAGCCCGCGAAGGTGCCCGACAGGCGCAGCGCCGGATAGAGCTGCGCGGTCTGCACGCCGATCCGCGCGCTTTCGGCCGCCAGGGTCCGCTCGGCGCTGGCGACGTCAGGGCGGCGTTCGATCACCTGCGCCGGGATCGGCGCATCGACGCCGGGGGCGAGCGGGATCGAGCTGGGCTGGTAGATCAGCGACGTCACCGCGCCCGGCGCCTCGCCCAGCAGCACCGCGATCTGGTTCACTGCGGTCGCATAGTCATTCTCGATCGCCGGGATCGACGCGGCGGTCTGCGCGCGCAGCTGGCGCGCCTGCTCATAGTCGACGCCCGAGACGAGCCCGGCGCGGCGGCGCCAGTCGGTCAGCTCCAGCGTGTCGTCCTGCGACGACAGATTCTCGCGCGCGATGCGCAGGCGGATCTGGGCGAGCCGCGCCTGGACATAGTTGAGCGCCACTTCGGAGGCGATGCTCGCCTGGGTGAAGCGCAAGGTGGCCTCGCTCGCCTCGGCCGAGGCGCGCGCCGCCTGGATCGAGCGGCGGATCTCGCCGAACAGGTCGGCTTCCCACGCCACGTCGAAGGCGCCGCGATAGATGGTGGTGTCGCCGCCGCGGCTGATCGTCTGGCCGGTGGTGGTGTCGACGAAGCTGGTGCTGCTGTTGCCGACGCTGCGATTGGCCGAGGCACTGATCCCGGCGGTGGGCAGTGCCTGACCCTGGGTGCCGCGCAGGGTGGCCCGTGCCTGGCGCAGCCGGGCACCGGCGGCGGCGACGTCGAGATTGCCGGTGAAGGCGCGATCGACCAGCTGGGTGAGCACCGGGTCCTGGAAGCTTTCCCACCAGCGGGCGAGATCGACCATGTCCTGCTCGGCGGCGATCGTCGAGGTCGACTGGAACTGCTCGGGGATCTTGAGCTCGGAGACCGAAGGCGGGCGATAGTCCGGCCCCGCATTGCAGGCCGATAGCAGCAAAGCCGCCGCGAGCGCGGGACCGGCAAGCTTGTAGGGGCGATGCACCATCGTCATGCCGGCTCTGTTATCACCCTTTCTTACCGTTGGATTTCACCGCTGAAATGCGGATTTGCGACCTGCATAGTCTGCGGGGTCCGCAGGCTGCAACCAATGCTGACGCGCCATTGTCGCGAAAGCGCCCCGCCTGGCCCTTAAGCCGCCCTTTCCCAAACCCGTCATGCCAGCGAAGGCTGGCATCTCGGGAGAGGGGGATACCCTGTTCTCCCGAGATGCCAGCCTTCGCTGGCATGACGCCCGATCAGACCGGGCGATGGCAAAGGACGGGGCCGGTCGAAACCGGCCCCGCTGCCTTCATTGCAGAGCGGCGAAGCTCGCGGCCTGCTGGCCCACCAGGGTCACTTCGACCCGGCGGTTCTGCTGGCGGCCGGCGGCGTTGAGATTGTCCGCCACCGGCTGGGCCTCGCCATGGCCGATCGCGGTGATGCGATCGCCGGTCACGCCCATGCCGGCGAGCGCGTTGCGCACCGACTGGGCACGCGCTTCCGACAGCTGCTGGTTATAGGCATCGGCGCCCTGCGAGTCAGTGTGGCCGTCGATGCGGACCTTCACCGCCGGATTGGCCTGAAGATATTGGGCGAGCGGCTGCAACCGCTGCGCGGCGCCCGGCTTCAGATCGGCCTTGCCGGTCTCGAACACCACGTCCTGGAGGACCAGGGTGGCGCCGAGCTGGGTCTGCTTCAGCTGATATTCGCGCATCTCGGCCTTGAGCTTGGCGGTCTCCGCCTCGGCGGCGCTGGCCTGGGCCTGCGCGGTCGCGGCGGCGGCCTGCGCATCGGCAAGCTGCGCATTCTTGCGCGACGCCGCGTCGGCCTTGGCCACCTCGACGTCCTTCTTGAGCATCGCGATCTTGGCGCGGGTGCGCGCGGTCTCGATCAGCGCATCGATCTCGCCGGCAACGGCATCGGCCTGGCCGGCCTTGTCATTGTCGAGCTTCTTGTCGAGCGTGGCGACCCGCTGCGCGGCGCGGTCGAGATAGACGCTGCCATATTCGGCGACGCCGGGCTCGGCGCGCGCGGCACCGATCTTCTCCATATACTGGCTGGTGACGAGCTTGTCGGTCTTGTCGGCGAGCGCCGGGGTGGCGAGGCCCGCGAGCGCGGTCGCGCCCACCAGGCTAAGCATCAACTTGTTCATGACGAATCCTCCTTACCTTGCTGCTGCGGCGGCGATCAGTTCGCGACCGCGACCTTGTCGCGTTCGGTCTCGAGCCCGCGCAGCTCGGCGGTGGCGGTGGCAAGGTCCGCGAGCGCCTCGGCCTCATGGGCCAGCGCCTTGGCGGCACGATCCTTGTCCTTCTTGAACTCGACATTCGCCGCTTCCAGGGTGGTGCGGCTGCGGCTGAGGACGTCGCCGGCATTGCCGCCGACACCCGCCTTCTCGGCGCCGTCGAGCTTGGCCTTGGCGGCGGCGATGGCGACGCGGGCGTCGTCCTCATCGCCGGCAAGGGCAGGGCTCGGCGCGGCGAGCGCGGTCAGGCTGGCCGCGGCGAGCCCGATGAGCAGAGCTTGTTTCATGGTGGTACTCACTCCGTACTGGTTACGCACGGACGCAAGAACCGGCTCGCGGCGCTCAAGTTCCCGGAAAATGGGGCGTTCATCGTTGTGAAAGATTCGGGAAAGGCCTATCCTGCTGAAAACATATGGGGAGGATGCGATGAGGATCACGCCGTCCGTCTGCTGTCGCTGGGCCATGCTAGCCGGCGCCGCTCTGCTGGCCCAGCCGGTGCCCGCGAGCGCCCCTGGCACGGCCGAACCCGAACAGGTCAAGGTCGGCCACGACCTCAGCCAGCGGATGACCGTACCCGTTACGATCGGCAGTTCCGGCCCCTATCAGTTCGTGGTCGACACCGGCGCCGAGCGCACCCTGATCTCGCGCGAGCTGGCCGACCGGCTCACCCTCACGCCGTCGCACCCCGTCACCATCCTCAGCGTGGCGGGCGAGGACCTGGTCCAGACCGCGCAGGTCTCGCGCCTGCGACTCACCTCCAGCCGCGACCATATGGAGGATTTCGACGCGCCGCTGATCGCCGAGACCCATCTCGGCGCGGTCGGCATGCTCGGGATCGACAGCCTGCAGCGCAAGAAGGTGGTGGTCGACTTCCGCACGATGCGCATGTCGATCAGCGACGCCTCCACCAGCTACCGCACCGACAGCGACGAGATCGTCGTCACTGCGCGGCGACGCTCCGGCCAGCTGATCCTGGTCGACGCCGAGGCCGAGGGGCAGAAGGTGAGCGTGATCATCGACACCGGCGCCGAGGTGTCGATCGGCAACCCGATGCTGCGCGAACGGCTCGCCGCCCGCAAAAGGCTGAGCCCGCCGGTGCCGATCCTGATCACCAGCGTGACCGGCGAGGTGACCCCGGCGGCCTACACCTCGATGCGGCTGATCCGGATCGGCGGCGCGACGCTCAGCAACATGCCGGTCGCCTTCGCCGACGTGCAGATCTTCCACCGGCTGGGCCTCGACAAGAAGCCCGCGCTGCTGCTGGGCATGGACGCGCTGAAGCTGTTCGACCGGGTGTCGATCGACTTCGCCAACCGCAATGTCCGCTTCCTGATGCCGGGCGACGCGCTCGGCGCGCCGCCGCCGATGCTGGTGAGCCTGACGCCGCACCAGGGGTGATCGGGCGGGCTGGACGCCGACGCTTGCCTCACTACAGTGCGGCGCGGATTTCCGTTCGTGTCGAGCGAAGTCGAGACACGTCGTCTCGCGAGAACGTCCCTCGACTTCGCTCGGGACGAACGGCATCGTGAGGGGTAACCCGCCCCGGAGGAGATTCTCATGCGCTCGTTCGCCAAAGCCCTCAGCCTGATCGCCGCCCTCGCCCTTCCCGTCGCCGCCGGCAACGCCGCGCTGACCGTGGGTGCCAAGGCGCCGATGTTCGACACGCGCGCCTCGCTGGGCGGCAAGGATTTCGACTTCAACCTGGCCAAGGCGCTGAAGAAGGGCCCGGTCGTCCTCTATTTCTACCCCAAGTCCTTCACCAGCGGCTGCACCGTCGAGGCGCATGAGTTCGCCGAGGCGACCGACGACTTCAACAAGATGGGTGCCACCGTGATCGGCATGGCCGCCGACACGATCGAGGAGCTCAACAAATTCTCGGTCGAGGAATGCCGCAACAAATTCGCGGTCGGCGTCGCCAGCCCGGCGATGATCAAGGGTTATGACGTCGCGCTCACCGCGATCCCCGGCATGTCGAACCGCACCAACCGCACTTCCTATGTGATCGCGCCCGACGGCAAGATCATCTTCACCCATTCGGCGATGGGCGTGGCCGGCCATGTCAACGGCACGATGGCGGCGGTGAAGGCGTGGAAGGCGAAGCACTGAGCTGAACTGATCGTCGCTCCGGCGGAGGCCGGAGCCGCCACCGGCCAGCGCGCGCCCATGCCTCTCGCGGCCCTCCGGTTCGCATAGCGAACCGATCTCGGGCTACAAACTGCCCCCGGCAGTTTGTTGACCGCCCCTCGATCCTCCGCCGGGGCGACGCCGGCGAGAAGCAGATGCTTGCGAATGCACGGAGAAGCCCCACATCACCGCCATGTCCACGCCGAACCCCGCCCCCTTCCGCCTCTCCGTCCTCGACCAGACCCCCGTCGCCGAGGGGAAGACCGCCGCCGACGCGGTGCAGGAGACGATCGACCTCGCACGCCATTGCGATGCGCTGGGCTATGATCGCTACTGGATGGCCGAGCATCATGCCTCGAAGAGCATCGTCGGGGTCGCGCCCGAGGCGCTGATCGGGCCGGTCGCGCTGGCGACGAAACGGATCCGGGTGGGATCGGGCGGGATCATGCTGCCGCATTTCTCCCCCTTCAAGATCGCCGAGACCTTCCGGCTGCTCGGCGCGATGGCACCGGGGCGGATCGACCTGGGGCTGGGCCGCGCGCCGGGCAGCGACCAGCGCACAGCCTATGCGCTGCAGCGCGACCGCTCGCGCCGCATGCCGCCCGACGACTTCCCCAACCATGTCGCCGAACTGCTCGGCTATCTGTCGGACAGCCTGCCCGACGACCATCCCTTCGCGCCGCTCGCCAAGACCCTGCCCGACGGCACCGAGGGCTCGCCCGCGCCGTGGATGCTCGGCTCCTCGCCCGACAGCGCCCGATGGGCGGGAGAACTGGGCCTGCCCTATTGCATCGCCGACTTCATCAACCCCAATGCCCGCCCGCTGGCCGACATCTATCGCCGCGCCTTCCAGCCGTCGCGCTGGTCGAGCGAGCCCTATGTGATGGTGAGCTGCTGGGCGCTCGCCGCCGAGGACCCCGCCGAAGCGCGCGACCTGGCGCTGCCTTTCGCGATGATGTTCGCCCATTTCATTCGCGGCGAGACGATCCGCGTCCCCTCGCTCGAAACCGCGCGCGCGTGGCGCTCGGCCAACCCCACCATGGGGCATGGCGACCGACGGATGCTGCTCGGCCAGCCGGCCGAGGTGCGCGCGCAGGTCGAGGAGGTCGCCGCGCTCTACGGCGCGCAGGAGATGATGCTGGTCAACATCATGTCCGACCACGCGAAGCGCATCCGCTCCTATGAACTGGTGGCCGAGGCCTTCGGGATCACGAAGGCGGTCGAGCTGGCCTAAGAATCAATTCCTCCCCTGCCACGCAGGGGAGGGAGACCATCCGCAGGATGGTGGAGGGGGCGACGGCGAAGCCGGCGCTGACGCGCCACCCCTCCACCGCTTCGCGGTCCCCCTCCCCGTTCCGGGGAGGAATGAGGGCGCCCCAAAAAAGAATGGCGGGCCGAAAGGGAACGGCCCGCCAGTCTTGGCTACGGTTATGGTTCTTAGTGCGCGGCGCCGACCGAAACGCTGGTCGGGGTCGCCATCGCGAGCTGGCCATTGGCCGCCGCGATCGCGTTCGAGGTCAGGCGGGCCGCCTGGCGCTCGGCCGTGTAGTTGCAGGCTGCGTCGCTGGCGCACACCGCTTCCACCGCCGCCTTCATCCGCTGACGCAGGGCAACCTTGCCGCGCGCTTCGGTGAGATTCAGGTCGGCGATGTTCACGGTGGCGGTCCGGCTCAGGCCGTCGGGGCCCGAGACGGCGATGTCGCTGTCGGCCATGGCCGCCGTCGACATGCCCGCCGCGCAAACGAGCGCAATCAGCGCATGCTTGAACATAATCATACTCCTGCGGACGCGGTCCTTTTTGGGGCGGACCTTACGCCTTCTTCACGTCGCCCGATCTCGTTGGATCAGGCGGCAGACGGGGGCTGTCTGCAGGCCTCGTATAGTACCGAAATTACTGCGCAACAATGGCGCATAACTACGGTTTTTCTTGCGGCATTGCACATTCGCGGCTGCAGCATTGTCGCAATGACAAATGCATTCAGGACAAGCGCTGGATCAATGCTCTGGCTGCATCCGGATTACGCTCCTTGGCGCCCGCGATGAAGAAGACGAAAGCGTCGCGATCCGCAGCATTGTCCACCGGGTTCGCAGCATAAGGCAGACCCTCCGGCGCCTGGCCGGCAAGCCAGGCTTTCGTAACGTCGGCCCAGCGATCGAGCGCGGCATCGTCATAGCCGGTCGGTATGTCGGCCTGGGTTTGCTGCAGCCGGGCATAGACGAACGGGGCGGTGAGGTCGGCGACCATCGGATAGACGTCGTCATGCGCGAAGACGATCGCGCAGCCATGGTCGCGCGCCATCGCGACGAACTCGGGCACCAGGAAACTGTCGTGCCGCACCTCGAGCGCGTGGCGCAGTTTCACGCCCTCCCGCTCGGACGGCAGCAGCTTCAGGAAGCCGCCGAAGTCGGCCGAGTCGAATTTCTTGGTGCCCGCGAACTGCCACAGGATCGGGCCGAGCTTGGGGCCGAGTTCGGCGAGCCCCTGCCCCAGGAATTTCTCGATCGACTCGCCCGCCTCGGCCAGTATCTTGCGGTTGGTGCAGAAGCGCGACGCCTTCACCGAGAAGATGAAACCCTCGGGCACCGTCTCCGCCCATTTCGCCCAGGTCTCGCGCTTCTGGGTGCTGTAGAAGGTGCCGTTGATCTCGATCGCGGTGAGTTGGCGGCTCGCATATTCGAGCTCGCGCGCCTGGGCGAGGCCCTTGGGGTAGAAATTGTCGCGCCACGGCTCATAGGTCCAGCCGCCGATGCCGACATAGGGGGTGCCGGCCATCAGAAGCTCGCCCCGTCGACCTTCTGGATCTCCAGCGCATCGAGATCGGCCTCGGGCACGCAACGCAGGTTGACCGCGGCCATCTTCGCCCCGCCCGGCCCGGTGCCGATCGCGAAGCTCTGGGTGCCGCAGGTGGTGCAGAAGCGATGCTCGATCGCGTGCTTGTAGAAATGGTAGCTCTGCAGATCGCCCTCGCCGCTATCGAGCGTGAACTGCTCGACGGGGAAGAAGGCGAGAAGGAAGCCCTTTCGCCGGCAATGCGAACAGTTGCACGCCATCGCCTGGGTCGGGAGGTCGGCCTCCACCGTATAGGCCACCTTGCCGCAGTGGCAGCTTCCTTCGAACGCCATGTCGATATCCCCTTAGCTCTGAACGATCGCCTGGAAGCCGCCATAGATCATGCGCTTCCCGTCGAAGGGCATATTCTCCATGTTCGGCTTCATCCGCTCGTCTTCCATCACCTTCTTGTTGATGGCGTCGCGCGCCTCGCGCGATTCATAGGTGATCCACGAGAAGATGACGACCTCGTCGTCGGCCGCCTGAACCGCGCGCGGGAAGCTGGTCAGCTCGCCATAGGGCACGTCGTCGCCCACCGCCTCGAGATAGGACAGGGCGCCATAGCCCATCCACACCTCACGGCCGAGTTCGGCCATCTTGCGATACTCTTCGAGCTTGTCCTTTTTCACCGCGAGGATGAAACCGTCGACATAGGGCATCGTCTCTCTCCTTGGCTGTACGATGGCAATAACACACCATCATGACAAGGACGGTGCGGAAGGCGGTGATCCTACACCGCGCGTCGCACGAATCCGTCGGCCGACCGGCTTTCTATCAGATCGGCGAGCAGCCGGACGGTGCGCCGCTCGCGCAGCGAGCCCTCGGCGTGCGGCCCGAACAGCAATCCGATCTCGCGGGTGAAGGCAAAATCGGTGAGGCGCGGGCGCACCACGCCGGGCGCGGTGAAACAGTCGGGCATCACCGTCACCCCCAGCCCGGCGCGCACCAGCCGCAGCGCGCGGTCGTCGCTCGTCACCCGCGCGGCGAAGAAGGGGCGGACCCCGCGTGCGGTGAAATAGCGACTGGTGTCCGACAGCAGCTCGCAATGGCGGCGCACGATCATCGTCTCGCCGGCCAGCTCGGCACCGTCGATCAGCTCGCGCCGCGCGAGCGGATGGGTCGCCGCCATCGCCAGCGAATAGCCTTCGGTCAGCAACCGCTCGGCGGGGAAGCGCGCATCGTCGCGAACGATGCTGAGCGCGAGATCGAGGCTGCCGCGCGCCAGCCGCTCGGTCAGCTCGCGCTCGCGCCCCTCGATATATTCGACCCGCTCCGAAATGCCGGCATCGCGGAGGGCCAGCACATAATCCTCGATCCAGGCCGCCGGGATCGAGGCGAGCACGCCCAGGCGCAGACTGTGCGGTGCCGGGGTCTCGTGCACCGCCCGCTCAGCGGCGGCGAACTCGGCTTCGATCCGGCGGGCATGATCGGCGAGGTGGACGGCGGCGGCGGTCAGCTCGACCCGCCGGTTGGTGCGGATGAACAAGGGGCGGCCGAGCAGCGTTTCCAGCTTGGCGATGCCGGCGGAGAGCGTAGGCTGCGACACGTTGCACGCGGCGGCGGCCTTGGAGAAATTGCCCTGGTCGATCACCGCCAGGAAGTAGCGGAGGAGATAGCGGTCTATCATAGACACGGTCTATGATGTTCCCTTGGTTCTTTCAATTTTTCTTAGGATGCGGACCGGTTTATCAGGGCGCAACTGATTTAGGCGGAGAGGCCGACAATGGCAGATTTCGATTTCGCGCTTGGCGAGATGGCCGATGCGATCCGTGACACCACGGCGCGCTTTGCCGCCGACCGCATCGCCCCGCTGGCGGCCCGCATCGATGCAGAGGACTGGTTCCCCACCGAGCTGTGGCCCGAAATGGGTGCCCTCGGCCTGCACGGCATCACCGTATCCGAAGAGGATGGCGGCCTGGGCCTGGGCTATCTGGAACATGTCGTCGCGCAGGAGGAAGTGGCCCGCGCCTCGGCCTCGATCGGGCTAAGCTATGGCGCCCATTCGAACCTGTGCGTCAACCAGATCCGCCGCTGGGCGACGGCCGAGCAGAAGGCCCGCTACCTGCCCAAGCTGATCTCGGGCGAGCATGTCGGCAGCCTCGCCATGTCCGAGGCGGGGGCCGGCTCCGACGTCGTCTCGATGAAGCTCAAGGCCGAGAAGAAGGGCGATCGCTACATCCTCAACGGCACCAAATTCTGGATCACCAACGCCACCTATGCCGACACGCTGGTCGTCTATGCCAAGACCGGAGAGGGCTCGCGCGGGATCACCACCTTCCTGATCGAGAAAGATTTCAAGGGTTTCTCGATCGGCCAGAAGATCGACAAGGTCGGCATGCGCGGGTCGCCCACCGCCGAACTGGTGTTCGACGATTGCGAGGTGCCCGAAGAGAATGTGATGGGCCCGGTCGGCGGCGGCGTGGGCGTGTTGATGTCGGGCCTCGACTATGAGCGCACCGTGCTCGCGGGCATCCAGCTCGGCATCATGCAGGCCTGCCTCGACACCGTCCTGCCCTATATCCGCGAGCGCAAGCAGTTCGGCCAGCCGATCGGCGCCTTCCAGCTGATGCAGGCCAAGGTGGCGGACATGTATGTCGCGCTCAATTCGGCGCGCGCCTATGTCTATGCGGTGGCGCGCAACTGCGACGCCGGGCGCACCACCCGCTTCGACGCGGCCGGCGCGATCCTGCTTGCCAGCGAGAATGCGGTGAAGGTGGCGAACGAGGCGGTGCAGGCGCTGGGCGGCGCCGGCTACACCAAGGACTGGCCGGTCGAACGCTATATGCGCGACGCCAAGCTGCTCGACATCGGCGCCGGGACGAATGAGATCCGCCGCATGCTGATCGGCCGCGAGGTGATCGGCGCATGACCCGGCTCTCCACCCTCGCCGACCCCAGCTCCGAAGGCTTCGCCGCCAACGCCGCGCATAATCGCGCGCTCGCCGACGAGCTGCGCGACAAGGTCGCCACCGCCGCGCTCGGCGGATCGGAGGCGCATCGCGAACGCCATGTCGCGCGCGGCAAGCTGCTGCCGCGCGACCGGGTCCATCGCCTGCTCGATCCCGGCTCGCCCTTCCTCGAGATCGGCCAGCTCGCCGCCAACAACATGTACGACAAGGAGGGCGGCCCGCCCGGCGCCGGGGTGATCGGCGGGATCGGCCTGGTTCGCGGCCGCCATTGCATGATCGTCGCCAACGACCCGACGGTGAAGGGCGGCGCCTATTTCCCGATGACGGTGAAGAAGCATCTCCGCGCGCAGGAGATCGCCCGGGAAAATAGATTGCCCTGTATCTATTTGGTCGACTCGGGCGGCGCCAACCTGCCCCACCAGGCCGAGGTGTTCCCCGACCGCGACCATTTCGGCCGGATCTTCTTCAATCAGGCGCAGATGTCGGCCGAGGGCATTCCCCAGATCGCCTGCGTGATGGGCAGTTGCACCGCCGGCGGCGCCTATGTGCCCGCGATGTCCGACGAAACGGTGATCGTGCGCAACCAGGGCACGATCTTCCTGGCCGGCCCGCCGCTGGTGAAGGCCGCGACCGGCGAGGTGATCAGCGCCGAGGAACTGGGCGGCGCCGAAACGCATGGCCGCAAGTCGGGCGTGGTCGACCATGTCGCCGAGAATGACGAACATGCGCTGATGATCGTCCGCGACATCATCGGCACGCTCCAGCCGCCGTCGCCCGCGACGGTCAACATGGCCGAGCCCAAGGCACCGCTGTTCGATCCCGCCGAGCTCTACGGCATCGTGCCCAATGATGTGCGCGCGCCCTATGACGTGCATGAGGTGATCGCGCGCCTCGTCGACGGCTCCGAACTGCACGAGTTCAAGCCGCTCTACGGCACCACTTTGGTGTGCGGCTTCGCGCATATCTGGGGCCAGCCGGTGGCGATCCTCGCCAATAACGGCGTGCTCTTCTCCGAAAGCGCGCTGAAGGGCGCGCATTTCATCGAGCTGGCCTGTCAGCGGCGGGTTCCGCTGCTGTTCCTCCAGAACATCTCGGGCTTCATGGTGGGCGGCAAATATGAGGCCGAGGGCATCGCCAAGAACGGCGCCAAGCTGGTGACGGCGGTGGCGACCGCCAGCGTCCCCAAGATCACCGTGCTGATCGGCGGCAGCTTCGGCGCCGGCAATTACGGCATGTGCGGCCGCGCCTATCAGCCGCGCTTCCTCTTCTCCTGGCCGAACAGCCGGATCAGCGTGATGGGCGGCGAACAGGCCGCCTCGGTGCTCGCCACCGTCCACCGCGACGCCGAGAAATGGACGCCCGAGGAGGCCGAGGCCTTCAAGGCGCCGATCCGCCAGAAATATGAGGATGAGGGCAACCCCTATTACGCCACCGCGCGGATGTGGGACGACGGCATCATCGACCCCGCCCAGACCCGCGACGTGCTCGGCCTCGCCCTCGCCGCGACCCTGAACGCCCCGATCCCCGAGAGGCCGCAATTCGGCCTGTTCCGGATGTGATGGGGGTGGGCGCGACGCTAACATTCCTCCCCGGAACGGGGAGGGGGACCATCCGCAGGATGGTGGAGGGGCCTGCGCGACGCACAGGTTCGAACGATATGCTCGATCACCGAAGCGATATCATCGAACACATCGCGCGCCGGGATGCGAACCACCTGGATATCATGACCGGCGAGCCATGCATCGCGGGTCATGTCTCGCGTGGGTTGGTCGCCGAGATCATGAGCGACGCCATCGACCTCAATGGCCACTCGGGCCTCAGCGCAAAAGAAATCGAGCACATAGGAGCCGGCCGGATGCTGCCGCCTGAACTTGAAGCCGCCCGGCCGCTGCCGCAAGGCACGCCACAACAAGCCCTCGGGCAGCGTCAGTTCACGGCGCAACCGGCGCGCGCGAAATACGGCACTCTTCGTTCCACTCAGCATCGCGCCAGCCCCTCCACCGCCCTTCGGGCGGTCCCCCTCCCCGTTCCGGGGAGGAATGATATATGATCCGCTCCCTCCTCATCGCCAATCGCGGCGAGATCGCGCGACGCATCATCCGTACCGCGCGGAAGATGGGCGTGCGCACCATCGCGGTCCATTCGGATGTCGACGCGAACATGCCCTTCGTGCGCGAGGCCGACGAGGCCGTGTGCATCGGCCCGGCGCCGGCGCGCGAATCCTATCTGGTCCAGGCGAGGATCCTCGACGCGGCGAAGGCGACCGGGGCCGAGGCGATCCACCCCGGCTATGGCTTCCTGTCGGAAAATGCCGAGTTCGCCGAGGCGGTGGAGAAGGCCGGGCTGGTCTGGGTCGGCGCGCCGCCGCATTCGATCCGCGCGATGGGGCTGAAGGATGCCGCCAAGAAGCTGATGGTCGAGGCGGGCGTGCCCGTCACCCCCGGCTATATGGGCGAGAACCAGGACCCCGCCTATCTGAAGGACCAGGCCGACGCGATCGGCTATCCGGTGCTGATCAAGGCGGTCGCCGGCGGCGGCGGCAAGGGCATGCGCAAGGTCGACCGCGCGGAGGATTTCGCCGACGCACTCGTCTCGTGCCAGCGCGAAGCCGCCTCGTCCTTCGGCGACGACCGGGTGCTGATCGAGAAGTACATCCTCGGCCCCCGGCACATCGAAGTGCAGGTGTTCGGCGACCGCCACGGCAATGTCGTCCACCTGTTCGAGCGCGACTGCTCGCTCCAGCGCCGCCACCAGAAGGTGATCGAGGAGGCCCCCGCCCCCGGCATGGATCCTGCCACCCGCGCCGCGGTGTGCGAGGCCGCGGTGAAGGCCGCCAAGGCGGTCCATTATGTCGGCGCGGGGACGATCGAGTTCATCGCCGACGCCTCCGAAGGGCTGCGAGCCGACCGCATCTGGTTCATGGAGATGAACACCCGCCTCCAGGTCGAGCATCCGGTGACCGAGATGATCACCGGCCAGGACCTGGTCGAATGGCAGCTCAAGGTCGCCTCGGGCGAGCCGCTGCCGAAGCGCCAGGACCAGCTTTCGATCAGCGGCTGGGCGATGGAGGCGCGGCTCTATGCCGAGAACCCGTCGAACGGCTTCCTGCCCTCGACCGGCCCGCTCCACCGGCTGCGGCTGCCGCGCGGCATAAGGGTCGACAGCGGCGTCGAGGAAGGCGGCGAGGTCTCGCCTTATTATGATCCGATGATCGCCAAGCTGATCGTCTCGGCGCCCAGCCGGCCGGCGGCGGCGGCGAAGCTCGCCTCGGCGGCGCGGCGGGTGGAGGTGTGGCCGGTCCGCACCAACGCCGCCTTCCTGGCGCGCGCGGCCGACGATCCCGATTTCGTGGCGGGCCATGTCGACACCGGCTTCATCGAGCGCCACGCCGAGCGGCTGATCCCGGCGGCCGAGCCGTCCGCGCCGGTGCAGCAGGCCGCCGCCCGCGCGCTGCTGCCCCAGCCGACCAGCGCCTGGACCGCGCTCGCCGGCTTCCGCGCCAACACTGCGCCCGACCGCCGGGTCGAGGTGGAGATTGCCGGGCACAGCCATCTGGTCGAGATCGATCCGCAGGAGGGCAGCAGCAAGGTCCGCGCCGTCGGGCCCGAGACCCTGCTGTTCCTCGACGGCGAGGCCTGGCCGTTCGAAGCGCCACGCGCCGACCATGCCGGCGGCGGCGGGGCGGTGTCCGACGGTGCGCTGCTCGCGCCAATGCCGGGCAAGGTGATCGCGGTCGAGGTGACCGAGGGCCAGAGCGTGACCAAGGGCCAGAAGCTGCTAGTGCTGGAAGCGATGAAGATGGAGCAGGCGATGCTCGCGCCGTTCGACGGCGTCGTCGCCGAGCTGAAGGCGGCGGTCGGCGCGCAGGTGAGCGAGGGCGCGGTGCTCGTCCGCGTCGAGAAGGAGGGCGACTGATGGCCGGCCGGCATTTCGACCAGTGGGCGGTGGGCGACAAGGTGGTCCACGACATCCGCCGCACCGTCACCGAGACCGACAATCTGCTCTTCTCGGCGATGACCTATAATCCGCAGCCGCTCCACATCGACGCCGAGGCGGCGAAGGCGAGCGAGTTCGGCCGCATCCTCGTCAACGGCACCTTCACCTTCGCGCTGATGATCGGCCTGTCGGTGGGCGACACGACGCTCGGGTCGCTGGTCGCCAATCTCGGCTATGACAAGCTGGTGATGCCGAAGCCGGTGTTCATCGGCGACACCTTGCGCGCCGAGAGCGAAGTGATGGAGCTGCGCCCCTCGCGCTCGCGGCCCGAGGCGGGGATCGTGGTGTTCCGCCACATCATGCTCAACCAGCGCGACGAGATCGTCTGCGAATGCCTGCGCTCGGCGCTGCTGTCGCGGGCGGGCTGATTACCGGAAACGCCATCCCCTTCGCTGGAGTGACGATCATTTGGAGAGGTTTGGCGCCACCCGTGCCTTGCTGGCCTGCTCATAGGCATAGCCCAGACTGAGCAACCGCGCCTCGGACCAGGCCGGGCCGATGAACGACAGCCCCACCGGCAGCCCCTTCACCAGCCCCATCGGCACCGTCAGATGCGGATAGCCCGCCACCGCCGCGAGCCCGCCCGCGCCGCCGCCGGCCGAGCCGCCGCCCAGAAGCTGGTCGGTCAGATAGGGCGGCGAGGTGGTGGGCGCGACAAGAGCGATCACGTCCTTCTCCTTGAGCATACGGTCGATCCCCTCGGGGCCCGCGAGGCGACGGATCAGCTCATGCGCCTTGCGATAGTCGAGATCGTCGAGGCCCTTGGTCGCCTCGGCCTTCACGAACAGGTCCTGGCCGAAGAAAGGCATCTCTTCGGCCGGATGCGCCGCGTTGAAGGCGATCAGATCGGCGAGGGTGCGCGTCTTCACGGCCGCGGGCGCCCCCGCGAGATAGGCGTTGAGCCCGACCTTGAACTCGGTGAGCAGCACGGTGAGCGAGTTGGCATTGATCTTCGAGCGATCGAAGCTGTCGATATCGACCAGCACCGCGCCCTGCGCGCGCAGCACCGCCAGCGCCTTTTCGAACGCCTCGTCGGTGATGATCGAGAAGCCGGTGGCGAAGCGCAGCACGCCGATCCGCACGCCCTTCAGCGAAGCGGCGTCGAGCTGCGCGGCATAGTCGATCTTGTGCGCATCGGCCTCGGCGGTCGCGGGGTCGGCCGGGTCGCTGCCGGCGATCGCGCCGAGCAGGCGGGCGGCATCGCGCACGGTGGCGGTCATCGGGCCGGCGGTGTCCTGGCTGGCGCTGATCGGCACGATCCCGGTGCGCGAGACGAGGCCGACGGTGGGCTTGAGCCCGACGATGCCGTTCATCGCCGCCGGGCAGGTGATCGAGCCGTTGGTCTCGGTGCCGATCGCCATCGCGACCATACCCGTCGCCACCGCCACCGCGCTGCCCGAGGAGGAACCGCAGGGGTTGCGCTCGGGCGCATAGGCGTTGCGGGTCTGCCCGCCCACCGCGCTCCAGCCCGAGGTCGAGGCGCTGGAGCGGATGTTCGCCCATTCGCTGAGGTTGGTCTTGCCCAGGATCACCGCATGGGCGCCGCGCAGCCGCTCGGCCACGCCCGAATCCCGCGCGGGGATATTGGCCTTGAGCGCGAGCGATCCCGCGGTGGTCGGCAGCCCGCCGACGGCGTCGATATTGTCCTTGATCAGCACCGGCTCGCCCACGATCGCGCTGGGGTCGTGGCGGAAGAAGCGGATCTGGTCGATCGCGTCGGCCTGTTTCCGCGCCGTGGGGTCGACCGCGATCACCGCATGATAGGCGCCGTCACGCCGTTCGATCCGTTTCAACGCCGCCTCGGTTCGCTCCAGCGACGACTGCGCCCAGAGCGGGGTGGCGAGGGACAGGGCGAGGATGGCGGCGAGCGGCAGCGGACGGATCATCATGCCTCCGATTGACAGCGCCGCCATCATCGGCGCGAGATGGCGGCGATGACAAGCGCTTTACCGTCCATATGACCGCGATCCGATCCTATTATGCCGCCGAGGGCGCCTCGGCGACGCATTATGACCTGATCACCGCCGCCGACCGCTCGCTCGACGGCGATATCGATCTCTATGCCGGGCTGGCACCGGCGGGGGGCTCGATCCTCGAACTGGGCGCCGGCACCGGCCGCATCGCCATCCCGCTGGCCGAGCGGGGGTTCGACGTCACCGGGCTCGACATCGCGCCGACCATGCTGGCCCAGGCCGAGGTGCGGCACCGCGCACTGCCGGCCGAAGTCGCCGAGCGGCTGCGCTTCGTGCGCGGCGACATGCGCTCGCTGGCGCTGGGGCAGAGCTACGACCTGATCATCGCCACCTTCTTCACCCTCGCCCATGTCCAGCCGTCGATCGCCTGGAAGCCCAGCTTCGCCGGCATCGCCCGCCACCTGAAGCCCGGCGGCCGCTTCGCCGCGCATCTGCCGCTGCGCGACAAGATGGGCCAGACGCCGCCGCCCGCCGGAACCCAGCTGTTCCAGACGCAGACCGACGACGGCGAGCTGCTGACCCTCCAGTTTGTCGACCAGCAGCTCCAGGCGAAGACCGGGCGCTTCGACCTGATCCTCGATTATGTCGTGAGCGATGCCGGCGGGATCGAGCGCCGCCGCAGCCGCGAGCGCTACACATTGTTCGACGGGGACCCGCTGCCCTTCGCCGAGCGCGCCGGGCTGCGCCCGCTGGGCGAGCCGGTTCCGCTCGGCGGCACCGGCGCGGTCCATGTCTTCGAGAAGCCGGCGGGCTAGCCAATTTACAAGACAACTTGTCTCGCGCCCGAACCGCTCTAATGTCCCTGACTTAGAACAGCGGATGAGGAGAGAGGGGCATGGGCGACCTGGACGGCAAGACCGCCTTCCTGACCGGAGCGGGACGCGGCGTGGGCGTGGGGATCGCGCTGGCGCTCACCAAGGCGGGGGCGAAGGTGGGCCTGTTCGGCCGCACCCGCGAAACCCTGGAGCAGACCGCGGCGAAGATCGCCGAGCTCGGCGGCCAGTCGATGGTCTGCGTCGGCGATGTCGGCGACCGCGCCGACGTGAACGCGGCGATCGCCGCCGTCACCGAGGGCCTGGGCCCCATCTGGGCGCTGGTCAACAACGCCTATGCCGCCGAGAATCGTCCGCTCGAAGAAGAGGACGACGACAATCTCGACGCCGCCTTCCGCACCTGCGTGAAAGGGTCGATCTATACGATGCAGGCCTGCTTCCCGACGATGAAGGAACAGGGCGGCCGCATCGTCAATTTCGGATCGGGCGCGTCGACCATGGGCCTGCCCGAGATGGCCGGCTATGCGATCATCAAGGAAGGGGTGCGCGGGCTCACCAAGAGCGCGGCGGCGGGCTGGGGCCGCTATGGCATCACCGTCAACACCATCTGCCCGCTCACCACCTCCGACGCCTATGACCGCTGGTGGGACGGGCTCGATGAGGACGCGCGCGAGGCGCATCTGTCGAGCATATTGATGCGCCGCATGGGCGATCCCGAGCGCGACGTGGGCGCGCTGGTCGTCTTCCTGGCCGGCCCCGGCGGCGGCTACATCACCAGCCGCACCCTGCATGTCGACGGCGGCCGCTGCTATTATGACCGTTAAGGAGAGCGCCATGACCATCCTCGACCTGAGCTTCGACGAGGTCGCCACCACGACCCGCGCGGTGCGCAAGCGGCTCGACACCAGCCGGCCGGTGCCGCGCGCGCTGATCGAGGAATGCCTGGAGATCGCGCTGCAGGCGCCCAACGGCTCGAACCGCAACGAGTGGCGCTGGCTGGTGATCGACGATCGCGCGACGATCGTCGAACTGGCGCGCATCTATGCCGAGGCGATGGACGCGCTGTGGGTGGGCCAGCGCGCCGGTGACAAGGCGGTGATGGGCGGCGTGCCCGGCGAGGACAAGATCCTCGAATCGGCCTATGTGCTGCGCGACAAGCTGGCCGACATGCCGGCGCTGCTGATCCCGCTGATGCGCGGCCGGCCCGACGGCAAGGACGTGGTCGTCCAGGCGCCGATGTGGGGCTCGATCATCCAGGCGGTGTGGAGCTTCATGCTCGCCGCCCGCTCGCGTGGGCTCGGGTCGATCTGGGCGACGGTGGCGCTGCGCCGGGAGAAGGACATCGCCGAACTGCTCGGCATCCCCTTCGACCAATATACCCAGGTCGGCATGTTCCCGATCGCCTATACGATCGGTACCGACTTCAAGAAGGCGTGGCGCAAGCCGGTGGCCGAGGTGCTGAGCTACAACCGGTTCGAGGGGTAGGGGCACGGCCCGCCCCTCTCCCCACGCCGTTCGTCCCGAGCGAAGTCGAGGGACGTTGGCGCGCGGAACGTGTCTCGACTTCGCTCGACACGAACGGTGCGGGGAGAAATGCTTGAACCCCCACCCGCGGAACTAAAACCGCCCCGCCGGACGTTCTTCCCCATAAGCCGCGCCACCCGTGCGGCCAAAAAGGTGAAGCATGCCCGGTCCGATCGCCCCTCTCGCCCTCATCGCCGCGGTGCTCTCGACGCCCGCCGCGCCCGCCGACTGGTGGCTGGTCAACGACACCCGCGGCGGCGACGCGCGCGGGGCGGCGAGCGCGACCTTCGCCGATGTCGACAGCCTCAACCGCCAGGACGATATCGTCCAGCTCCGGGTGCTGCGCATCGACCGCAAGGGCCAGGCGAGCGAGACCAGCGAGCGGATCGAATGCACCCCGGCAATCGCCGATCCGCTCGGCCGCTTCGCCTGCGCCACCCCCGAGGAGCGCGACCGCTACGGCCTGATCCTGGCGGGCGTCCGCCCCGAGGAGGTCGCCCAAATGGTGTTCGGGGTCGGCAGCCAGACGGCTCCGCGCATGGGCTTTCAGCCCGAGCAATAAGACAGGCGTCTTAGAAAAGGCCGCATAGTCGAGCCCGCCAGCCGGCGACGGATTGCTCCATTACGGATCCGTTTCCATCAATATTCCGTGAGAAAGTCGACTACTAAGCGGTTTACCAGAAAACCGTATTTCCGCCGCAGATTTTACCTTTCCCCCCTCCTCATCAGTCGTTGCGCGCTTTAACCGATCCAATATTACGTAACGGAAAGGGCGCGCATCATGGCGATTGACATCGGGGCTGTGGTCCACATCCCACCCGACAGCACCCGCCGTCGCGTGGTCCGCATCCAGGCGGGCAAGGTCTGGTGCGTCCGCGAGGACCGCCCCCGCCCCGCCAAGCCGCACGGCCCCTTCTCCTTCGAAGACCTGCTGCTCGTCGAACCCTCGACCCCAGAGGCCAAGGCGCGCTGGGACTGGCGCAATCTGATGTGAGGGGGAAGCGCGGAACCGATGGAGCGGGTAAGGGGAATCGAACCCCTCTAGCTAGCTTGGAAGGCTAGAGCATTACCACTATGCTATACCCGCTCACCGGGCATGGCGGCCTCTCGGTCGCCTCGGCCAGCGGAGCGACGCGCCTCCAGCCGATGCCTGCCCAATGCCATCACCATGGCGGCATCGTCAACATCGCTTCGGCCCGCTCCGCACCCTGCCGCTACGGATAATTGATCTGGACAGCGTCATCGATCTGGCCAAAGCAGGGGCTTCTTGGGGGAGCGATGTCGCAGCGAGGGGCCAGGGGCTCGACAGCCGTCATGATGCGCGCCGCTTTGATCGGCGGCCTGCTGCTCGGCGCTGCCACCGCGCGAGCGGCGGACGGCGATGCTTCCGACGATGCCGAGACCATCACCGTCACCGCGCAGAAGCGCGCCGAGGATATCCAGCAGGTCCCGATCTCGATCACCGCGCTCGACGCGGCGAAGCTGACCCAGGCCAATGTCCGCACCGTCCAGGACCTGGGCCGGATAGCGCCCAATCTCCAGGTGACGCGCGGGCCGCAATCGGCCTTCCTGCGGCTCAGCGTGCGTGGCATCGGCGCGGTCAGCAACACCACGATCGAGCCCAGCGTCGCGCTGTTCGTCGACGGCCTCTACGTGCCCCGCGCCGGCGCGATGGTCGGCGCGCTGCTCGACATGGAGGGCGTCGAGATCCTGCGCGGGCCGCAGGGCACGCTGTTCGGCCGCAACGCCAGCGTCGGCGCGATCGCGCTGCGCACCGCCCCCCCCAGGCCCGAGCTGTCGGCGGCGATCACCGGCGAGGTCGGCAATGCCGATCGCTATCGGCTGAGCGGCCATTTCAACCTGCCGCTGGGCGAGGGCCAGGCGCTGCGGCTGGCGGGGCTCGCGCAATGGTTCGGCGGCTATTGGCGCAACCGGCTCGACGGCCGGCGCTATGGCGGGACCGACGACGTCGCCTTTCGCGGCAGCTATCGTGCCGAAAGCGACCGGCTGGAATGGATCGTCCGCACCGATGTCGCGCGGATCAACGGCGACGGCTACAGCAATGTCGATTTCGATCCGGGCTCGGTCTCGGCCGCGCAGCTCGCCGCCTTCCGCCAGCGACTGAGCGGCCAGCTGCCCAACACCGACCTCGACGACCGCCGGCTTAACCAGCTCGTCACCGCCCGGCTGAACGATCGGCAATGGGGGATGTCGAGCATCCTGTCGCTAGACCTCGACGCCGGCACGGTGCGGCTGATCGACGGCTATCGCGACTGGTCGAACCGCCAGCTCGACGGCGACGTGATCTACACGCCCCAGCCGATCCTCTCACGGGTCGGCCGCTATCGCTCGAAGAGCCAGAACCACGAGCTGCAGTTCCTCTCGCCCAGCCGGCGATGGCTGGACGGCCATCTCGATCTGGTCGCCGGCCTCTATTATTTCGACGAGGATTATCGGCTGACCGAATTGCTGCGCGCCCGCGAGCAGAGCTGCGTCATCCTGCTGCCCGCCGCGCTACGCACGCCCTGCACCCAATATATCGCGCGCAACCCCAACCAGGATTCGACCGACCAGCAGGTGGACCAGAGCGTCCACAGCTATGCCGGCTATGGCCAGGCGACCTGGCATTTTTCCGACCAATGGGGGCTCACCCTGGGCGGCCGCTACACGCGCGACCGCAAGAGCGGGCGCTACGACCAGCGCATCGCCAATCCCTTCGTCGGCAGCCTGCGCGCGGCCGAGGCGCTCGACCTGCCGAAGATCGACGACGGCCGCTTCACCTGGCGGGCCAGCCTGAACTGGAGCCCCGCACCCACCGCACTGGTCTTCGCCAACCTGTCGACCGGCTACAAGTCGGCGGGCTATAACAGCGGCGCCGGGGCGCAGCCGCTGTCGACCTTCGACGCCGCCGGCCGGCTGATCGCCACCCAGCGTAGCGTGAAGCGCGAGACCTCGCGCAATGCCGAGCTCGGCGCGAAGACAGCCTGGCTGGGCGGCGCGCTGACCGCCAACCTCACGCTCTATCGAATGACGATCGCCGGCTATCAGGACCGCGCCTTCGACGGCACCAACTTCTCGGTCCGCAACGCCGGCAAGCTGCGCCAGCAGGGCTTCGAGGCCGAACTGGCGGCGGCGCCCGTCGCCAGCCTGCGGCTGAGCGGCGCGATCGCCTATCTCGATTCCGAATTCCTCGACTATCCCAACGCCGCCGGCCTGCCGGGGATCGGCGGCACCCAGGATTTGAAGGGCCGGCCCGCCACCTATTCGCCGAAATGGAGCGGGCGGATCGCGGCGGCCTGGTCGGGCGATCTGGGGTCGAGCGGGCTCGGCTTCACGATCGCCACCAACCTCGCCTTCGTGTCGAAGCAATATCAGGGGCTGATCACCGATGCGAACCCGCAGACGATCCAGCCGGGCTATGCGCTGCTCGGCGCGCGGATCACCTTGCGCGGCCCCGATGATCGCTGGTCGATCGCGCTGTTCGGCAACAACCTGACCGACAAGCGCTATTCGGTCGGCAATTTCTACCAGATCCTCGACGCCGCCTTCGGCCTGCGCAACGGCGTCTTCCCCGGCAGCTCGGCGGTCAGGGTCAACCGCGCCGATCCGCGCAGCTATGGCCTGAGCGCGACGACCAGCTTCTGATCCTCCCCAAAGAAAAGAGCGGCCGGCACGCCCCCGCGCCGGCCGCTCTCCCCTGTTACGCAGCATCCCTCGCTGAGCGTCCCCTCATCAGCGTCCCCAGCTGCGATCCTCCTCATAGCGGATACGGTCCTCGACCTGCGCGTAGAGCTGGCTCAGCCGCTCCTCGCGCCACTCGTTCATGCCCGAGCTGCAATAGCTGCGGCGGACATCGTCGACATGGCCCAGTTCGTCTTCCAGATCCTCGGCGGTGCGCCAGTCGATCCGGTCATATTCGGCCTGGCGGCGGATGCGCTGCTGCAGGCGATAGGCGCGGTCGTCGCTGCAGGCGCGGATCGGCCCGCGATCGGCGAAGCGACCACCCCGGCCATAGTCCGCCGTCGGATCGCGACGGTTGAGCGCCCAGCGGCTGCCGTCGCGCGCATCGGGAAGCGGTGCCGCCTCGGGATAGGCGTCCTCGGCGTAGACAGGCCGGCCATCCTGCGCACCCGGACGGCCATAGCCGCGATCCTCGGGCAGTTCGTCGGCATAGACGGGCCGCGACGAGGGCAGCGGGGCGGCCGGGCGGCGAACGTCGACCGGCACGCGCGGATAGGCCGGCGCCGGCACAGGCAGCTGATCGGCATAGACCGGACGCGCCGGGCGCCGCTCCGGCAGCGGCGCGGGTTCGGGATCGGACGCGACATCGGCGACCTGATCGAGGCGCTCATCCTCGGCATCGACTGCGCGGGCCTGGCGCTCGCGGACGTCGCGCACGGGCGGCGGGGCCGGTTCGGCGATGTCGGCGGCGGCGCGCGCCTCGCGCTCGCGCAGGTCGCGGCCCGCCGGGGCGGCACGCTCCTCGGCAACCTCGACCGGCGCCTCGTCGAGCGGTGCCTCGTAGATCGGCTGGGGATCACGCTCCTCGCCGGCATAGACCGGGCGGCGCTCATGCTCGCGATCCTCATAATCGCCGTCATAGCCACCGGCATCGCGGCGCTCGGCCACCTGTTCGATCGGCACGCCAGCGGGTTCGGGGGCCGGTTCGGGCACGGGCGCCGAAGCCTGCTGAACGGGACGCGCTTCACGCTCCACTGCTGGCGCAGGCGCGGGGGCCGGCGCCTCGGCCGCCTTCACCGGGCGTGCCACAGGCGCGGCAACGGGCTCGGGCGGCTTGGCTGCGGCACGGACGGCGCGATCGACTTCCGGTTCGACGCGGGCCCGTGCCGCAGCCTGCCGCGCGGCTTCCACCGCGCGGCGCGCGGCGTTGGGATCGATGATGACGGGGCGGGGCCCTTCGTCGGGAACGGGCGCGAGGTCCCTCTCGGCCATCGCCCGGCCCTCGGCGCCATAGTCGCGCTCGACGACAGGCGCGGGCCGGGGCTCCGGCTTCGCTTCCGCGACCTTCGGGGCAGCCTTGGGCTCAGCCTTCGGTTCGACGACGGGCGGCGCGATCGGCGGCACGTTGACGAACACCGGCATGCGCGACGGCGCGGATGGAGGCGCGGACGACGACGGTGCGGCATCGCCCGGCTTGTCCTGCCCCGGCTCGCTGCTCTGCGCGGCGGCGGGCGCCATCTGCACCAGCCCAGCCGCGATCATCACGGAAAATAGCACCACCCCACGCCCCATGGCGTCCTCCAACACCGTCGGGCCCCTGGAGAAGGCCCATTTTTCGTCGGTTGAAGGGCTGACGGGTGGCGACCGGCAGTCCTGTCTGATCATGGGGTCAGGCTGGCACCCGCTCCATGCGATTGCGCCCTACAGGTGGGCGAAGCTTCCGAACGCCAGGAGGCTCAGCGCCAGGCAACCGCCCGTCGCCGAGGCCGCGGCCCAGCCGTGGCTCGTATAGACCAGCATCGCCGAAGCCTCGCGCTCCTCACGGCGCGCACGCGCCAGAGACGAGAGGATGAAGGACGACGCGGCCGCATAGGCCAGTGCAAAACCGTAGGTCACATGAGCCCCCAAGATGCCCGTGGAAATCAGCCATCATGGAGCGGGTGATTCGGTCAACGGGATCGTTCTGGCGCCGTTCGATTTAGTTCCATGCCACGCGATGAAGCGTGCAAGGAGACGGTCATTGCGCTTGGGCAAGGATTGGCCGGGGCGGTTCCGGGACGGGTGGAGAGGCTTTGGTCAGCTTGCCGACAGATAAGGCCCCTGCCCTCTAAACGATAAGCTGCTCGCCCTTGCCGCCATCGACCAGCAGATATTGCCCGGTAATGTAGGACGCCTCGTCCGACGCGAGGAACAGGATCGCGGCGGCCAGTTCGTCGGTGGTGCCGAAGCGGCCCATCGGGATGCGCGCCTCGACGGCCGCCGCGCGGGCGGGGTCGTGATCGAAGGCCCAGCTCAGGGACTCGGTCCAGATCATCCCCGGCGCGACGACGTTCACGCGCACATTGTGCCGCGCATTCTCGACCGCGAGATATTTGGAAAGCTGGACGATCGCGGTCTTCGACATGGCATAGGCGCCATGGAGCGGCACCGCGCGCTGGGTGGCGATGGTCGCGAGGTTGACGATCGCGCCACCGCCCTGCGCCTTCATGATCCTCACCGCAGCGCCGTTCGCCGCGAAGCAGGCTTCGCTATTCAGCCGGAAATGACGCTGGACGATCTTCAGCTCGGTCTCGGCCAGGTCGCCCGGCTTCATATAGGCGGCGTTGTGGACCAGCACATCGAGCCGGCCATGTTTCGCGGCGGCCGCCTCGATCGCGGCGACATAGGCGTCATGGTCGCCGATATCGACGACCATCGCCTCGCCCTCTCCGCCGGCCGCGCGCACCTCGGCCTCCAGGCTTTCGAGCAGTTCCACCCGGCGCGCGCAGAAGATGGTGGTGGCGCCCTCCTCGGCGAAGCGCTTGACCGTCGTCCGCCCGATCCCCGAACTGGCGCCCGCGACGAACACGACCTTGCCCTCGAACCGCCTGCGCATCCCGTCCTCTCCCTTATCCGGCAGGACAATGCGTATGCCTTACACAGGACGCAAGGGATGACGATCCAACCTCGTCTCCCCAACCCCGTTCGTGTCGAGCGAAGTCGAGACACGTTCCCGCGCGATCCGCTAGCCGACGTCCCTCGACTTCGCTCGGGACGAGCGGGGTGGGGAGACTGGTGATTGGAAACCCATGATCAGTCGCAGGTCACCAGCACATTGCCGATCTCGAAGGTGGCGAGATGGGTCACCCATTTCACCTCGGGCTTCGACGCCAGCTTCAGCCCCGGCACCCGCAGCAGCCGGTTCATCAGCGCCAGCGTCTCGTTGAGCGCGAGCGGCGAGCCGGGGCAGCGGTGCATGCCGTTGCCGAAGCTGAGGAAGGCGCCCTGGTCCTTCTGCCGCTCCTTGCGCGACGGATCGAGCGCGAGCGGGCATTCGCCCACCGCCGCCGGGTCGATATTGGCGTGGCGCAGGCTGACGGCATAGGAGCGGCCGGGCTCATATTGGCCCGCCTCGCGCGCGGCCAGCTCCTCGGGGGCGCGGCGATAGAGGGTCGAGACGATCGGCTCGAGGCGCAGGATCTCCTCGAGGATCGCCATCTGCGCCTCATAGTCGCCGGCGAGGAAGTCGCGCTTCAGCTCGTCATTCTCCAGCATGTGCCAGGCGACCAGCGAGATGAACTCGCGCGTCGTCTGCATCCCCGCGCCGCACAGGGTCATGCAGTCGATCAGCATCGCCTTCTCGCTATAGCCCTCGGCGATCAGGCGGGTGATGACGTCGTCCTGCGGCGCCTTGCGCCGGGCGCGCACGGTGGGGCGGACGTCGCGGAACAGGAAGTCGAGCACATAGAGCGCGCTGCGGACCTGGGCGACCTTCAGCCGCCAGCCGCTGAGGTCGCCCATATGGGTGCGGTAGAGGAAGCGCTCGATCCGCTTGGCGGTCTTCTTCATCTGCTCGCGAGTCTTGCCGCGGGTGACGCCGATCAGTTCGCCGACCAGGGTGACCGCCATCTGCCAGCTCGCCTCGTCGATGCGCATGCGCTTGTCGCGTTCCAGCTCGCCGACCAGCACATCCGCCGTCTTCTTCATCAGCGGCTCGAACTTCTCCTTGATCGCGCGGGGCGAGAAGAAGTCGGTGATCTGCTTGCGCCGCTCGCGGTGGAGCTTGCCGTCGAGGAAGATCAGCGGAATCTCGTCGGGCGGCATCGTCTTGAAGATCGCCGCGTCCAGCGCGTCCTGCAGCAGCCCGGTGCTGCGCAGCACCCCCTTCACCCCCTCGGCGTCGCGCACCACCTCGGCGCCGGGCTTGAAGGTCACCTCGGCCTCATAGGCGGCGGCGGTCTTGCGGTCGTCGCGCCGGGGATCGATCGGGCAGCGGCTGGCGGTGGGGGCGGCGGTGGCCATGGGCAGTCTCCGACTCTCTTTATGATATACAGTGTATCATAATTACCCTGAGAGCACGATGCAACCGCGCATCGCTGTGGCGTCCGGCACAGCAACATGGCCGCTACATGCGGCAATATCGATGAAATGCGGGGCCGATACGAAGCGGGTGGAAATGACACCCACCTGTGACTATTGATAAACTCTCAAGTACAAAGGATCGCTGGTCGATGGCGACACAAGCCCACAAGAAAATGTCGACTCCCAAGCCGCGCCCGCTCGCCGCGATGGCGATGCGCGAGGATGTGCGCGCCTATAAGCGCGAGATCATCCTCAATGCCGCGATCGACGCTTTCTATGCGCAAGGCTTTGAAAACACGAGCGTTGATGACATCGCAGCGACGATGTCGGTGACCAAGGCGGTGCTCTACTACAACTTCGCCTCGAAGATGAGCGTACTGGAAAGCATCGTCGACCGCACCTCGCTGCTCTGCGTCGAAGCGCTCGACCGCGGCCTCACCGCGGGGCGCAGCCCGGCGCAGCGGCTCGCGCTCGCCGCCTATTTCTTCGCCGACCATATCATCCGCAACCAGAAGCTGGTGGCGATCTTCTTCCGCGAAGAGCGCAGCTTCTCCCCCGAGCTGCGCGCGCGGGCGATCGAGCTGGAGCAATCCTGCGTCGGCAAGATCACCGAGGCGCTGGAAGCCGGCGTCGCCACCGGCGACTTCGCGGTCGCGAATGTCGAGTTCGCCGCCGCCTCGATCAACGGCATGATCGCCCAGGCCTTCCACTGGAACCGCGCCGAGGACCCGGCCCGCATCCACGGCATCGCCCGCTACCTGGTCGACGCCACCCTGCGCATCGCCGGCTTCCAGGGCGAGCTGGGACTGGACGAGGCGGTGTTCCGGACCTGACATAGCGTCGCCCCGGCGGAGGCCGGGGCCGCCACGAAGTTCGCGATGAACTGGCCGCAAGAGCCGGTGGCGGCTCCGGCCTCCGCCGGAGCGACGTCTTTGCCTAAGGCCGCCGCTCCTGCACCAGCCGCAACCGGGTGAGGTGGACCGAGGCGAAGCGCCACGCTCCGTCGATCTTGCGATAGGTCTCGCGATAATGGCCATGGCCCCAGGTGGTGTTGCCGCCGCGCTCGACTAGGTCGTGCATCGGCCAGATGCCTTTGGCCTCGGTCGGCGACAGCAGGTCGATCTCGGGCGTGTGGCCGTGATGGACGGTGACAGTGTCGAGATTATAGGCAATCAGCTTCTCACGGAATTCCTGATGCCCCCGGGCCACCAGCCGCATCATTTCGCGGCCCGGCTCGGGCACTTCGAAATCGGCGGTGAGGGTGGCATCCTCGGCGAACAGCGCCAGCCAGTGGTCGAAGCGCTTGGTGTCCCAATAGCGCCAGTAGCGCGCCTTCAGCCGGATGATCGCATCGCGCTCGACCAAGATCTGGACGGCGTCCATGCCGCTCCTCCCATCGATTGTCCTTATCGAGGGGCACCCTGATATTCATCGGACATGATGTCCATCAAAATTGCAGCGGCAGGTCCAGCCAGTCGCGCGCGATCCGGTCGCGATGCGCGATCAGCCGGTCGAGCGGCGTCTCGATGATCGCCCCCACCGGATCGGCCAGCGCGGCATAATAAGGCGGCGTCTCGCACTGTTCGGGGACGAAGGCGCGGATCAGGCAGGAGAAGGCGGTCCAGTAGATATCGGCCGCGCTCAGCGCATCGCCGACGAGATAATCCCGCCCGCTGGCCTGCTGCGCGGCGAGCCGCCGGTCGAGCATCGCCACCACCTGGTTGATCCGGCGGACCGCCGCATCCGCCGCATCGGCGCTGCTCGCATATTTGTGCAGCATGTGCGGCATCGCGGTGCCGGCCGCCTTCTGCCGATCGAACAGGAAGGTGCGGATGTTCCAGCCCAGCCCGTCCTCGGCCATGATCTCATGCGCCAGCCCGAACATCTCGGTGCGCTCGTCCTGGTCGAGCGGCACCAGCCGGGGATCGGGCGCCAGCCGCTCGGCGAGCATCAGCACCTCGTACCAGACCACGCGGGCGCGTTCCTCGTCGAGCACGGCGATCGGCGCGCTGTTGTGCCCGGTCCAGGCGACGAGTTCCGGATTGTCCTGGGTGGGAAGCTGCTCGACCGCAGTGAAGGGGATGCGCTTCAGCTCGTAGATCGCGCGCGCCGCGAAGCCCCAGGGCGCGGGAAAGCCGCGGCTGATGACGAGGCGCAACCCGCCCGCGCCACGCGCCTCGGCGACGCTGCGATAGTCGAGCGTGCCCATCAGTCCTTCTGCCCGAACAGCAGCTTGCGTTCCTCCTCCGAGAAGCTGGGCGGCGCGGGCATGTTGAAATCGCCAAAGGCGCGAACCAGCGCCGGGCGCGCCTCCACCGCCCGCCACCAGCGCTCGACATTGGGGAATTCAGCCAGGTCGACGCCATGGTGCGAGCGGAAATAGATCCACGGCCAGCAGGCCATGTCCGCCACCGAATAATCCCC
Source organism: uncultured Sphingomonadaceae bacterium (assembly GCA_963540925.1). Classification (GTDB taxonomy): domain Bacteria; phylum Pseudomonadota; class Alphaproteobacteria; order Sphingomonadales; family Sphingomonadaceae; genus Rhizorhabdus. The sequence continues at coordinate 25,491 of CAUTRN010000010.1, read as the reverse complement.
GGCGATATAGTCGCGCCCGTCGAGGCGGGTGTCGAGCACGCGGTAGAGGCGGCGCGCCTCGTTGCTGTAACGCTCGATCCCATAGGGGATTTTCTCGGGCGCATAGTTGCGGAAATGGCCGGCCTGACCGCACATCGGCCCCTGCCCCGCCATCTGCCACATCACCCATTCGACCACGGCGCTGCGGCCACGCGGATTCTGCGGGATGAACTGCCCATGCTTGTCGGCCAGATAGAGCAGGATCGCGCCGGACTCGAACACCGACAGCGGCGCGCCGCCGTCGGCGGGTTCGGTATCGACGATCGCGGGCACCCGGTTGTTCGGGCTGATCGCCAGGAAGGCGGGCTCGAACTGTTCGCCCTTGAGGATGTCGACGGGCTTGCGCTCATAGGGGATGCCCAGTTCCTCGAGCAGGATGATCGGCTTCCAGACATTGGGCGTGTCGCCCCCATAAAGCTCGATCATGCCGCTCTCCTCTCGCTGCTTGGACTCGGGCGGGGATGATGGGTGGCGCTACGGCTGCGGTCAATTGGGTGGTGGCCAAGATCCTCCCCATCCTTCGGATAGGGAGGATCTTCAGGTCACCAGCCGGTCCAGCACCGCACCATGCGGCATCGACTCGGCCCCGATCAGTTGCAGCATCACGTCGAGCTGGGGCGGCACCACCGGGCCGAACTGTTCGAAGCGCGGATCGTCGATCGTGCCGTTGAGGAACATCATGTAACCGATGAAGCAGATCGCCGCGGCCTTGTAGCCCTGAAGCACCTGATAATAGCGGATATTGTCGGTGGGGATGCCGGTCTTCGCGGTGTAGCGCGCGGCCATCTCGTCCCAGCTGAGCGCGCCGGGCAGGTCGGCGAAGCCGGCGGTGAAGGCGCCGCGCCACTGAAAGGACAGCCAGCCGAGATCGCACAGAGGATCGCCGATCGCCGACATCTCCCAGTCGAGCAGCGCCACCAAGGATGATCCCGACAGCAGCAGATTGCCGAGCTTGGGATCGCCATGGACAAGGCGCGGCGCGGCCGGGGCCGGGCGGTTGTCGCGCAGCCAGGCGACGATATGCTCGGTCGACGGCATCGGCTCGGGATAATGGTCACGCACCTTGTCGGCCCACCAGTCGATCTCGAACAGCACCGGATCGGCGGCGGGCGGCGGCAGGCCGGTGTCGACGGCGCGCCAGTCGACCAGATGCACATTGGCGACAGCGTCGATATATTGTTCGCAGATCGCGCGGACCTCGTCCGGGGTCATCTCGCGGATCGCGTCGGTCAGATTCCACTCGATGCCATAGCCGTCCAGCCGCTCCATCAGGAAGAAGGGCAGGCCGAGCACATCGCCGCTCTCGTCGATCCACAGCATCCGGGGGAGCGGCACCGCGCCGCCCTCCAGCGCCTTCATCACCCGATATTGTTTGGCGACGTCATAGGGTTCGAGCAGGCCGATGCCGGCCGGCGGCGCGCGCAATATGTAGCGGTCGCCCCGCGCCTCCCCGCCCTCGCGCCACGAGACCGCGACGTCCCAGGTCTGGTTCGAATGACCGAAGGTGAGCTGCCGGGCATGGTCGAGCGCCAGCCCCTCGGCCCGGGGCAGATGCCCGCCCAGCCAGCGCAGGAATTCCGCCTCGCGCGCCGGGAACATGATGTCGGATGGTGCCTGGCTCACTTACGCCCTCCCCTTATTTTCATCGTCATGCTGAACTTGTTTCAGCATCCACCGGGAGCCTTGGTCTTGTCCTTGAGGCTCCTGCAGCATCGCCCCGCACCACCTCTCCACCTGCCTGAGCGGCCTGGTGGATGCTGAAACAAGTTCAGCATGACGGGTGGGTTGGGGCGAGGTCCCTCACCCATCCACCAGGGTGCAGCCCAGCCAGTCGCCGATCACCACCGTCTCGACGTCGCCAAAGCCGCTCGCCGCGCCCTCGCTGATCCGGAAGGGGCGGTCGCGCACCTGCCAGGCGGGGTTCTCCGCCAGGGTGAAGGCCTTGTCGACATCGGGGATGCACTCGCCCTCCAGATGCGCCTCGCCCTTCCAGCTGCCATGGATCGCGCCCTTCCACGGCATGTAGAGCGCGGGATTGAGGTGGAAGCCCATGTCGGGGTTCAGGCATTCGATCTCGAACGTCCGCTGCTCCAGCCCGGGGCCGTCGCGGCGGTCGACCATCACATGGATGCGCCCGCGCATCAGCCCGAGGTCGCGGCGGCGATAGTCGAACTCGGGCCAGGCCTTGACGATCGGCAGCTGGGTGCCGTCGGCCTCGTTGATGAAGCCGGTGAAATGCTGGAGCCCGCGACCATTTTCGCGGAAATAATAGGCCAGCTCGTAACGGCTGCCGTCAGGCCGGGTGAGATAGGCGATCAGCCAGTTCACGTGGAGGGTGCGCGCCAGCACGTCATGCTCGTTGGGGGCGAGGTCCGACGGATCGTGGCCGACATGCTCGCGCGTGCCCCAGCTATGGTCGCGGATGCCGAACCACTCCTCGGGGCGGACGTCGATCGTCTCGCCGTCGATCTTCAGCCAGCCGCTGACGCTCACCGACTGGTGATAGCGGATCACGTCGGTCAGGGTGCGGCCGGTGCGCGCCTCCAGCTTGCAGTCGCGCCCCTCGAAGAAGGGTGGCAGCAACCCCTCCAGGGTCAGCTCGAAGCTGAGCGGCTGCGCGTCATTCTCGGCGAGAGCGACGCGGACCCTGGTCAGCGGCTCGATCACGTCGTAGCGCAACGGCCCCAGCACGATCGGATCGCGCTGCTGCACCAGGGCGCCGCTCGCTCGCACGGTGCGCTGCTCCAGCCCGCGGCAGGCGCCGGCAAAGCCGTCCATGATCCCGCGATTGGCATATTTGCCGAGCCCGAAATTGACCTGGGCCGCGCCGTCCCTGCGCATCAAGGTCGCCCAGATCTTCTCGGTCCAGCTATAATCGGGGGTAGCGACGGCCGAGAAGCTGTTGACGATCTGGTGGTTCAGGAATTCGTCGGCATCGATGAGCTGGCCGATCGTGTCGGGCATGTGCGCTGCGTCCCCTCCGGTCCGGCCGGGCAGGACGCCTCGACCGATTTAGGCACATTTTAGAGCTTGATATAATTTCGTCAATCGCCGGTCCAGCCACATCGTCATCCCGGACTTGATCCGGGATCCAGATACGCAACGCTCGGGCAAGAACCGCCACGCTGCGTATCTGGATGCTGAATCAAGTTCAGCATGACGGTCTTGGGATCGGAGGGCCTTCAGCCCGCCCGATGATAGCGCCGGCGGACCTCGTCGAGCACCGGCTCGCCCTTGGCGGTGACGAGGCTGGCGAGGACGAGGCTGAAGCTGGTGCCCAGCTCGTCGCGCATCTGGGGCAGGCTCAGCGAGCCGTCGACCCATTCCTGGGCGATCGCCTTGAAGATGCGCACCAGCGCCGAGGAGACCAGCTCGACCGGGGTGTCGGAGCGCAGCTCGGCCGCCGCGATATTGTCCTCGATCAGGGTGCGGAAATAGTTGAGCCGCAATGCCCAGGCCGAGGCGCCGATCTCCGACCCGGCATTGCGCTGGAGGATGCCGATCAGCGCGCGGTAGAATTCCGGCTCGCGCTCGAAATAGGTGATCGACACGTCCATGATGTCGAACAGCCGGGCCAGCGCGTCGCCCGAGCGGCGCTGCTCATAATAGGTGCGGAACTGCTCCAGATCCTCGTCATAGACGGCCTGGAGGATCGCCTGTTTCGAGCCGAACAGATTATAGGGCGTGGCGGGGCTGACGCCGGCCTGCGCCGCCATCGAGCGCATCGTCATGCCCGCCTCGCCCTCGCGCGAAATGATGTCGCGGGCGGCGTCGACGATCGCCCGGCGGCGCCGCTGCTTGCCGCGCTCATGCGCGGGCGACGGTCCGGACGATGCTTCGTTCACCTATTCAATCCCCAAGGCTTCCCCCGCCCTTCCTTCGTCGGATGACATCGACCTGTCAAATGTCGCTCGAATGGTCGGACTCGGCGGTCAGCCCCAGTTCGGGATAGAGGCCGGCATAGACCGACTCCTGGATGCCATAGCCAGTGGCGTCGCCGTCCATGATCCGTACCGGCAGGTCGCGGAACTGGCCGATGCGGTGCAGCTCCTGGCGGATGTCGGCGATATGTTCGCCATCCTCCTGATAGTCGCCCTGCCAGCTGCCGTGGCGATGGCCGTTCCAGCCACCATAGAGGCCGGTGCGCAGATAGAAGCCCGAGGGGCCGAGCGGTTCGACCTGCACGGTGCGCGAGCTGCCATCGGCGAAGGTGTAGACATAGTCGCCGCCGAGGAAAGCGCGGGTGACCGGATCGAAGCGGATATTGGGCACCATCGCCACGATCTCGGACTGGCGGATCGACCCCGGCTCGTTGCCCGCCTCGTTCACATGGCCGCTGAAATATTGCCAATGGCCGGTCGCGTAGAGGAAGTGCATCAGCTCATATTTCGAGCCATCGGGCCGGGTCAGCAGCGACGGCCCCCACAGCAGCTTCATCCGGTCCTGCACGCCGCCGCCGGGCTGGAGATCGGGCACATGGGCGCCGACGCCATGGCCGCGCATCCCCCAGCTATGGTCGCGGAAACCGAACCAGTCGTCGCCCACCTCGTGGCGCTCGCCCTCCAGCTCGACCCAGCCCGAAAGCCTGCCCGGCTGGTGGTAGCGGATCACGTCCATCGCGGTGCGATTGCGCGCGCGCAGCCGGTTGCGCTTCTCGAAGAAGGGCGGCAGCTCGCCTTCGAAGACGATGTCGACGGCGAGCGGCTGGGTGGCGTTGCGGTCGAGCGCGAAGCGCACCTTCTTCAGCGGCTCGACGATCTCGTAGCGCACCGGCCCCACCGTCGGCGTCTGGAGATCGGGCGAGAGCACCCGGCTCGCCCGCACCGTCCATTGCTCGGCCCCGCGCGAGGCGCCGCTGAAGCCGTCCATCACGTTGCGGTTGTGATATTTACCGAGCCCGAACTCGACCTGCAGCCCGCCATCCTTGCGCGCGAGCGAGCCCCAGATCTTCTCGGTCCAGCCGATGTCGCTCTGCGCCACCGTCGCGAAGGTGTCCGCGATCTGGTGGTCGAGCGTCTCGTCGAGCGGGGTCAGTTCGCCGATATCCTCGATCATTTCATGCCCGCCTTCACCGCGATGCTGGACTTGAGCGCGACATAGGCGCGGATGTCCTCGGCCTGCTCGGGGCTCAGCCACTGGCGGAAGCTGGCCATGCCGCGCGGTTCGAGCGCGCCATCGATGACGATCGCCTTCCACAGCTCGCGATCGCTCAACGCGGCCGAGCGGCGGAGGTCGGGCAGCACGCCGGCCGACTGGGCGCCCGCGCCATGGCAGCGATAGCAGCTGCCGATGAAGCCCATCCGGCCGCGATCGACCTGCTCCTTCGAGAAGCTTTCCTTCGGCGGGTTGAACGGCGCGAGCGTGCCGGTGAAGGCGGGCAGCTTCGCCTTGCCGCCCAGCTTGAACACCAGCATCCGCCCGTCGGGCCGGGCGATCGTCTTGTCGGCGCCCTGCCCCAGCGAATAGGCGGCGCCATAGCCCGAAAGCACGGCGACATATTGCACGCCGTCGAGCTCATAGCTGATCGGCGCGGCGATGATGCCGGTCTGGGTGGGGAAGCTCCACAGCAGCTTGCCGGTCGACGGGTCGCGCGCCTGGAACTGCGCATCGGCGGTGCCCTGGAACACCAGGTCGCCGGCGGTGGCGAGGACGCCGCCATTCTGCACATTCTCGTGGCGGACCGACCAGACTTCCTTCTGGGCGACCGGATCCCAGGCGATCAGCCGGCCCTCGAAGCTGGCAGTCGCCTTCTTGAGCGTCTCGGGATCGTCGGGCGGCACGGCATTGTCGTCGGTGATGCCGGTGTTCCAGTTGCCGGGGCGATATTTGAAGGTCTTGTCGTCACCATAGACCATCGCGAAGATATGCGCGGGCAGATAGACCAGCCCGGTCTTCGGGCTGTACGCCATCGGGTGCCAGCTGTGCGCGCCCAGCGCCGACGGGTACATCACGAAATTCTTGCCCGGATAGCGGGCGTCGGGATTCTCGATCGGCCGGCCCGTCGCCATGTCGACCCCGGTCGCCCAGCTCATCGGCACGAAATTCTTCGCGGAGATGAGTTTGCCGCTGGTGCGGTCGACGACATAGAAGAAGCCGTTCTTCGGCGCCTGCATCAGCACCTTGCGGTCCTGCCCGCCGATCTTGAGCGTGGCGAGCATAATCGGCTGGGTGGCGGTGAAATCCCAGCTCTCGCCGGGCGTCTCCTGATAATGCCACTTGTACGCGCCGGTGTCGGCATCAAGCGCGAGCACCGAGGACAGGAACAGGTTGTCGCCCTTGCCGTCCGAGCGGATCTTGTGGTTCCAGGGACTGCCGTTGCCGACGCCGAGGTAGAGCTGGTTCAACTCGGGATCGTAGACGATTGCATCCCACACGGTGCCGCCGCCGCCATAGTCATACCATTTGCCATTCCAGGTCGCGGTGGCCTTGGCCATGACCGGATCGGAGGCCGCGCCATCGGGCCCCGCCTTGGGATCGCCGGGGACGGTGTAGAAGCGCCAGAGCTGCTTGCCGGTCGCCTGGTCATAGGCGGTGACGTAACCGCGCACGCCATATTCGGCGCCGCCATTGCCGATCACGACCTTGCCGTTGAAGACGCGCGGGGCGCCGGTGATGGTGTAGGGCTTGGCCGGGTCGGTGGTCTGGACTTCCCAGGCGACCTTGCCGGTCTTCGCGTCGAGCGCGATCAGGCGCCCGTCGAGGGCGCCGAGGAACACCTTGCCCCCCGACACCGCGACGCCGCGATTGACCACGTCGCAGCAGGCATCGAAGCCCTTGCGGCCCGCGATCTCGGGATCGTAGCGCCACAGCTCCTTGCCGGTGCGCGCGTCGACCGCGAACAGCTTCGACCAGGCCGAGGTGAAATACATCACCCCGCCGACAACGATCGGGGTCGCTTCCTGCCCGCGGCTGGTGTCGATGCCGAACGACCAGGCGAGGCCGAGCTTCGCGACGTTCGCGGCGTTGATCCGCGCCAACGGGCTGAAGCGCTGTTCCTGGTCGGTGCCGCCATGGACGGCCCAGTCGAGCCCCGTCTTCGGCCCCTCGCTGGCGGCCATCGGGGCCATCAGCAGCCCTGCCGCCGCCATCAGCGCCGCAGCCAGCGCCGGCTTCGCTCTCACCATCACATCCCCTCCCTCGGCGGCCGATTCGCACCGCGCACAGGCCCGTTGCGCCGCCTGCGGCGGCATCGGACGGGGCCTTGTAACAACATTTTATATCATGTTACAATACTTGCCGAGAACGCATTTTGGGAGAGGTGAACCATGCACGTCGGAATGACCGTGATCTTTCAGAACCCGGAAGGAAATGACGGGAATCCTGATCTCGACGCGGGGGTCTACGAGACCGAATATGCGATGTCGGACGCCGCCGAAGGGCTGGGCTTCGATTCGCTGTGGAGCGTCGAGCACCATCTGAACGGCTATGCGATGTGCCCCGATCCGCTGAAGTTCCTGATGTATTTCGCGGGCCGCACCAGCCGGATCAAGCTCGGCACCATGGTGGTCGTGATGCCGTGGCACGATCCGATCCGCGTGGCCGAGGATGCCTCGGTGCTCGACCATGTCTCGGGCGGGCGCACCATCCTGGGCGTCGGCCGCGGCGTCGCCAAGCAGGAATTCGAAGGCTTCCGCATCGACCAGAACAACAGCCGCGCGCTGCTGGTCGAGGGGATCGACGCGGTGAAGATGGGCCTCGAAGAGGGGTTCATCGATTACCAGGGCACGGTGATCAAGCAGCCCAAGGTGCAGATCCGCCCCAAGCCGAAATACAGCTTCAAGAACCGGATCTTCGGCTCGGCCCAGTCGCCCGAGACCTATGAGCTGTTCGGCAAGGCCGGCATCGGCCTGCTGTTCATCCCCGGCCAGAAGAGCTGGGACGATGTCGCCAAGGACCTGCACGTCTATCGCGAGACCTGGGCGAAATATCATGAGGGCGAGCCGCCCGCGCCGATCTTCGCCTGCTGGACCTTCGTCGACGAGGACGAGCAGCGCGCGCAGGAGCTGGGCTACAAATATGTCCGCGGCTATGTCGACAGCGCGATGGCGCATTACAATGTCGGCGGCGATCACCTGCGCAGCATCAAGGGCATGGAATCCTATGTGAAGGCGATCGACGCCGCCAAGGCGGCCGGGATCACCCCCGACCAGTCGAGCGACTATTTCGCCAACAACCATGTGTTCGGCACGCCCGACCAGTGCGTCGAGAAGATCGCGGCGATCCGCGAGAAGCTGGGCGCCAGCACCTTCCTGGGCATCTTCAACTATGCGGGCATGTCGCCCGCGGAGGCCAAGCGCAACCAGGAGTTGTTCGCGGCCAAGGTGCTGCCGCGCCTGAAGGCGATCGAGCCCGGCCTCGACGTCGGCGACCCCGCCGCCCCGGCGCTGGCGCCGGCCGCCTGATCCAAGGAGTCCGATCTCCCGGAAAGGGGGACTGGACCCTTGCAAGCCGTCATGCTGAACTTCGTTCGGCATGACGGTTTTCATGTGCGGGAGAGGTTAGAACAATGACCGACGGCAAGCCTGCGGCGCAGGCGCTGCGCGACGCGCGCGATTTCCTGCTGGCGACCCGCGAGGATTATGCGGCGGCCCGTGCCGGCTTCCGCTGGCCGCGCTTCGAGCATTTCAACTTCGCGCTCGACTGGTTCGACGACGTCGCCCGCCGGACCGACCGCGAGGCGCTGCGGGTGGTGGCGCAGGACGGTTCGGTCGACAGCCGCAGCTATGCCGAGCTGTCCGAAGCGTCGGACCGCGCGGCCAACATGCTGCGCGGCCTGGGCGTGAAGCGCGGCGACGTGATCCTGCTGATGCTCGATAACATCGTCCCGCTGTGGGAGGCGATGCTCGCCGCGATCAAGCTGGGCGCGATCACCGTGCCCGCCTCCACCCTGCTCAGCCGCAGCGACATCGAGGACCGGCTGGAGCGCGCGCATGTCCGCTTCGTCATCACGACACCGCAGCTCACCGAACTGTTCCCGGCGGGCGACTGGACCGGCCTCACCGTGGGCGGCGCGCGCGACGGCTGGCAACGCTGGGAGGACTGGCAGGCGGCCGAGCGCGCCTTCACCCCCGACGGGCCGACCCGCGCCGAAGACCCGATGCTCCTCTATTTCACCAGCGGCACCACCGCGAAGCCCAAGCTGGTGCTGCACAGCCATGTCTCCTACCCGGTCGGCCATCTCTCGACGATGTACTGGATCGGGCTGCAGCCGGGCGACGTCCACCTCAACATCTCCTCGCCCGGCTGGGCGAAGCACGCCTGGAGTTGCGTCTTCGCGCCCTGGCTGGCCGAGGCGACGATCCTGGCGATGGGGCCGGGCCGCTTCGATCCGGTCCACACGCTCGACCTGCTGGGGGCGCAGAAGGTGACCAGCTTCTGCGCGCCGCCCACCGTGTGGCGCCACCTGATCCAGCAGGACCTCAAGAGCTGGACGCTGTCGCTGCGCGAGGCGGTGGCGGCGGGCGAGCCGTTGAACCCCGAGATCATCGCCCAGGTCCAGTCGGCCTGGGGCTTCCCCGTCCGCGACGGCTTCGGCCAGACCGAATGTTCGGCGATGATCGGCAACACGCCGGGCCAGCCGATCTCGCCCGGCTCGGTGGGTCGTCCGCTGCCCGGCTTCGAGCTGCACCTGCTCGACGAGGATGACGGCGAGGTGGGCGAGGGCGAGCTTTCCGTCCGGCTCGGCGCCGACCGGCCGGTGGGGCTGATGCAGGGCTATCGGATCGACGATGCCAACCAGCCGCTCGACGGCGCCTATTATCGCACCGGCGACGTGGCGATGCGCGACGAGGAAGGCCGCTTCACCTATGTCGGCCGCGCCGACGACGTTTTCAAGGCGTCGGACTATCGCATCAGTCCGTTCGAGCTGGAGAGCATCCTCATCGAGCATCCGGCGGTGATGGAAGCGGCGGTGATCCCCTCGCCCGATCCGATCCGGCTGGCCGTGCCCAAATGCCTGGTCAACCTGGCCGAGGGCCATGCGCCCAGCGCGGCGCTGGCCGCCGACATCCTTGCCCATGCACGCAATGTGCTGGGTCCCTTCAAGCGCATCCGCCGAATCCAGTTCGACAATGATCTGCCCAAGACCATATCGGGCAAGATCCGCCGGGTAGAGCTGCGCCGCCGCGAGGTGGAGCTGCGCAAAGGCGACGGCCGCGCCGACCTCGAATGGTTCGAGGAGGACCTGGCCGCTGAGGAGGAGGGTGCGAAATCGTGACCGACAATTTCCATCGGCCGAGCGGTCCGCTCGATCCGGTCGCGGCGCAGGTCTGCGATTTCCTCGGCGCCGACCCGACCTGGAGCGGAATGCCGACCCGGCCGGTGCACGAGACCCGCGCGGCACTGAAGGCGGCGGCCGACGCGATGCCGATCGAGCGCATCCCCGTCGCGCATGTCGAGGAACTGTCGGCGCCCGCCGACGGCGCCGACATTGCGCTGCGCCTCTATCGCCCGGTCGAGGCGCCGCGCGCGATCATCGCCTATATCCATGGCGGCGGCTTCACCCTGGGCGACATCGACGGTACCGACAATTATTGCCGGCTGCTCGCCAACAAGAGCGGCTGCGCGGTCGTCTCGATCGAGTATCGCCTGGCGCCCGAGCATCGCTTTCCGGTCGCGGTCGAGGATTCACTCGCGGCGGTGCGCTGGATCGCGGCCAACCGCGCCCGGCTGGCCGGCGGCGCGGTACCGCTGCTGGTGGGCGGCGACAGCGCGGGCGGCAATCTCTCGGCGGTGGTGGCGCGACGGCTGGCCGAGGCGGGCGAGAGCCTGCTCGCCGGCCAGATCCTGATCTATCCGTGCACCGACGATGCCGACATCCCCTCGGTCCACGCCTTTCCGGCGCCCTTCCTGACCCAGGACCAGATCGTCTGGTTCTTCGACCAGTACGACCCGGAGCGGACCGCGCGCGACCATCCCGATTTCTCGCCGATCAAGGCCGACAATCTCGCCGGCCTGCCCCCCGCGATCGTGATCACCGCCGAGCATGACCTGCTGACCGAACAAGCCGAGGCCTATGCGAACAAGCTGGCGGCCGCCGGCGTGCCGGTGACAGTGCGCCGCTATCCGGGCATGATCCACGGCTTCGCGACGATGGACCTGTTCTTCGCCGGGGCCGCCGGTGAGGCGGTGGACGAGGTCGTGACGTTCGTGGATGGCATCGTGCCGGGGCGCTGAGCCGAACGGGCGGAAGAAGAAGAACACCCTCATCCCGACCTTCTCCCGCAGGCGGGACTGCTGCGACAGTCATCCACCATCGTCATCCCCGCGAAGGCGGGGATCCATAACCTCTGAAGCATGAGACTCTCGCGGTTCGGAGAATATGGATTCCCGCCTTCGCGGGAATGACGATGAGGTTTTGCAGTGATCCCGCCTGCGGGAGAGGGTTGGGTGAGGGTCTTCTTTCTTCTATCTTCCAACCATGTTCACCATCCTCCTCGCCGCCCTGCTCCAGTCGGTGGCCCCCGGCGCCCCGCCCTCGGGCGAGGCCGAGACCCTGGGCCGCCGCCTCGCCGCCAGCAGCGCGCTCGCCTCGATGATCCCGATGCTCGTTGAGAAGGACCTGGCCGAACTGGCCGCCGAAGAGCCCGATCTCAGCGACAGCGAAAAACAGGCGCTCCTCACCATCGGCCGCGCCCAGGCAGCACAAGCGGTGGACAAGCTGCTGGCCACGATGGGCCATGCCTATGCCGAGCGCCTCTCAATCCCCGACATGCGCGCGCTGATCGCGGCGAACGACCGCCCCGAGACGAAACGCTTCCGCGCCGCCCAGCCCGCGGTGATCATGGAAGCGATGCGGACGATGGGCGAGGTCGACCTGAAGAAGAGCACCGCCGCCGCCTTCTGCAAGCAGACGAAGAAGCTCTGCGACCGGAAGTGAGCTAGCCAGGCGCGCCCGCGCGCTTGCTCGCCCCGAAGACGAGCAGCCAGCCGCCGAACACAGCTTCGCCGATCAGCGGCGAGAGCTTCAGCAGGCGCGGAAGGCGATCGGCGAGAACCGGCGACGCAATCGCGACGCTGTCGGCGAACAGGTGCCAGGCCCCACCGAAGATCATCAGCGCAGCAACCAGGCGCGGCACCAGCCCATCACGCGCGGCGACGAAACCGACCAGCACGCAATAGGCCCCGAAAAAGACCAGACTGACCCCGTACAGCTGACCATGCATGTCGAGCGCGAGGTCGACCAGTTCCTGTCGCAGCGCGAGCGGCAGGCCATCATGCCCGGCCCCAGCCATCAGGTTGAGCGGCAGCAGGTGAAACAGCAGATTGGCGGCGAGAACGGCGATGCCGATCAGGCTGAGGAAGGCCGCGACGAGCGAGATGTCCCGCGCACGCGGAGCGAGCAACGCATACAGCAACGCCGTCACCACCACATAGCAGCCGAGCATCACCAGATCGGCGACCGCACCCGCCCGATAGAGCGCCTGGTGATCGGCGAGCGCCGCCATCATTCGCGCCCCATCGCCACCTCGCACAGCGCCGCGACCGCCAATTTCGGCGAAGAGTCCGGCGGCAATCGTCCCGACATAGAAGGCCCCGGCAAGACGCGCCGTGCGGTTGCGATCGGATGATGCGGCGGCAGGAGCCGGGATAGCGACGGAGGCGGCAGGCATGCGCGGATCCTCACATAGTGTATTATTTATCTAATACAGCATGTGAGCCCTCGGTACAATGCGACAGATCAGGCCGGCAGCGCGCTGCCCGTGCCGCCCCGCTGCTTGCCGGCATCGCTCGCCAACTTCTTCTTCCACGCCTTCTCATGGAAGAAGAAGGCCACCGCGTTGACGCAGGGTTCGACCAGCGCGATCCCGCCCGCGATCTGGACCGAGCCGGTCATCAGATAGGCGACGCTGAACCCCACCGTCAGGTGGATGGTCAGATAGGTGAAGGTCTTGATGAGGTCCGTAGGCATGCCCGCCATATTGCGAATGCTTCGCAACAAGGGAAATGGATTTGCCCGATCTCAGTGATCGATGGAGCCCCTCTACCGCTTGCGGGAGAGGGAGGGGCCCGCCGCGCCAGCGGTGGGAGGGTGAGGGTCTTCTTCTTCCTTCTGGGTTGGAATCAAGAAGAAGAAAGAAGAAGACCCTCACCCCGGCCCTCTCCCGCAGGCGGGAGAGGGGGAAGAAAGTGGGAGAAGGCCCTCTTTACCCTTACTTCGTCTGGCTGGGCTCCTGGTCGAAGATCATCGTCTTCGACTCCACATAGCTGTGGATGCCCTCGACGGTGCCTTCGCGGCCGAGGCCCGACTGCTTGAAGCCGCCGAAGGCGATTCCGAAGTCCGACTTGAAGCCGTTCTGGCCGACGGTGCCCGAGCGGATCTTGCGGCCGAGCGCATAGGCCTTGTCGCTGTCATTGGTGAAGATCGAGGCGTTGAGGCCGTAGATCGTGTCGTTGGCGATCTCGATCGCATGCTCCTCGTCGCGCGCCGGGATGACGCTGAGGACCGGGCCGAAAATCTCCTCGCGGGCGATCGTCCAGCTGTTGTCCACCCCGCCGAACACGGTCGGCTCGATGAAATAGCCATGGTTAAGATGCTTCGGCCGGCCGCCGCCGAGGGCGAGCTTGGCGCCGTCGGCCTTGCCCTTGGCGATATAGCCCTCGACCCGCTCGCGCTGGATCTCGGAGGCGAGCGGACCCATCTGGGTGGTCATGTCGAACGGATTGTCGACCTTGATCGAGCCGAAGGCCGAGCTGAGCGCCTCGACCAGATCGTCATGCCGTTTCTCGGTGACGATGATGCGGGTGAGCGACGAGCAGACCTGGCCCGACATCAGCGGCGCGAAGGCGGTGATCTTCGCGGCGGCGGTGGCGACGTCATAATCGTCGAGGACGATGCCGGGCGACTTGCCGCCCAGTTCCAAGGTGCAGCGCGCGATACGATCGCCGCAGATCGAGGCGATCTTGCGGCCGGCCACGGTGGAGCCGGTGAAGCTGACCTTGTCGATGTCGGGATGGCGGACGAGTTGCTCGGAGACTTCGCGGTCGGCGGTGACGACGTTGAACACGCCGGCGGGCAGGCCGATTTCCTGGCAGATCTCGGCGAGCAGATAGCCGCAGCTCGGCGCCTCGGGCGAGAGCTTGAGGACGACGGTGCAGCCGGCGATCAGCGCCGGACCCACCTTGTGAGCCATCAGCATCGCGGGCGCGTTCCACGGGATGATCGCCGCGACGACGCCGACAGCTTCCTTCACCAGCAGCGCGGGCAGGCCGTCTTCGGAGACATGCTTGGTCTGCCAGGCGAAGGTGTCGGCCAGGTCGGCATATTTGTTGAAGATGCCGGACAGCATCACATGGTTGTAGGCCGACATCGAGCGCAGCACGCCCGACTCCGCGGTCCAGCTGTCGGCGGCGGCATCGGCGCGCTTCTCCCAGGCGGCGGCGATCTTGCGCAGCCACACGGCGCGCTCGGCCGGGGCGAGCAGCGGCCAGCCGCTGGTATCGAAAGCGCGGCGCGCGGCAGCGACGGCGCGGTCCATGTCGGCGCGCTGGGCGGCGGCGACCGTCAGGAACACCTCTTCCGAATAGCTGTCCTTCACCTCGATGACGGCGTCGCTCGACGGGTCGACCCAGTCGCCGCCGATGAAGAATTTGTCGGGATGACGGATGGCTTCTTTAACGGACGTCAGGGTCATCGCAGGATCCTCTCTTGCCGGGTGGCGGTGAATGGAGACTAGCCCATCCGCTGCGCCGAGTCCCTCGGTGCGGCGAAAATTAATAACACGCTATAAACGGGTCAACCGACCTCTACCTATAAGGTAATAGGGCTTTGCTGTTTGCTCCACCGCCGGATGTGTGGAACCAGACGAACAGGCGCCGGAGCGCGCTATTTCGCTAGGGGACGGGCCGGTTCGACGATGGGCAGCGCGATCGACATCACCGCCTTCAACCGCGCCTGGCTGGAAGCGTGGACCGCCAAGTCGGTCGATCGCATCCTGACCTTCTACCACCCCGACATCGCTTATTATGACGACGCCGCGCCCGGCGGCGTCCACGGCCATGAAGCGCTCGCCAGGCTGCTCGACCAGGTCTTCGCCGCCACCCCCGGCTGGGTGATGCACCCCGACGCGGTGTGGCCGATCGAGGGCGGCTTTTGCGGCCGCTGGTACATGGATCTGGGCGAGGGGGCGGACGCCGTCCGCCTGCGCGGCTTCGATCATTGCCTGCTCCGGGACGGGCTGATCGTCCACAACGAAGTCTATACGCACAGGATAGCGGGCGCATGACCCATCCCTTCGTCTTCGCGCGGACCACGCCCGACCGTCCGGCGGTGATCATCGCCGAAACCGGCGCGACCCTCAGCTATGCCGAGCTGGAGGCGCGCGCCAACCGCACCGCGCACCTGCTCCGCTCGCTCGGCCTCCAGCGCGGCGACGTCGTCGCGGCGGTGCTGGAGAATGGGCTCGACATGTTCGACATCGCCTGGGCCACCCAGCGCGCGGGCCTCTACATCACCGCCATATCGACCCGGCTGACCGCCGAGGAGGCCGACTATATTGTCCGCGATTCAGGGGCGAAGGCGTTCCTCACCTCGGCCCAGGCCGGCCCGGTCGCCGACGAGCTGGGCGCGCTGCTGGGCGATCTCCACCTGCTGATGGCGAACGGCGCGCGCGGCCCCTATCGCAGCTGGGAGGAGGCCGCTGCGCCCTTCCCCGCCACCCCGATCCCGGATGAATCGGCGGGCGAACTGATGCTCTATTCGTCAGGCACCACCGGCCGCCCCAAGGGGGTGAAGCGCGCGCTCAGCGACGGCGGCATCCTGCCGATGCCGGCGATGGGCGCGCTCCTCACCCATGTCTATGGCGCCAACCAGTCGTCGGTCTATCTCTGCCCGGCGCCGCTCTACCATGCCGCCCCGCTCGGCTGGACGATGCTGTGCCATCGGGTGGGGATGACCGTGGTGGTGCTGGAGAAGTTCGATCCCGAGGCGGTGCTCGCCGCGATCGAACGCTATGGCGTCACCCATGGCCAGTTCGTGCCCACCCATTTCATCCGCCTGCTGAAGCTGAGCGACGAGGAGCGCACGCGCCACGACGTTTCCAGCCTCAAAGCCGTGGTCCACGCCGCCGCCCCCTGCCCGGTGCCGGTGAAGGAGGCGATGATGGGCTGGTGGGGGCCGATCCTCCACGAATATTATGCCGCGACCGAGGGCAATGGCTTCACCGCGATCGGCCCCGACGACTGGCGCCGCAAGCCGGGATCCGTGGGCAAGGCGATGGGCTGCGAGATCCATGCCTGCGACGAGGCGGGCGATCCGCTGCCCGCCGGCCAGACCGGCCAGATCTTCTTCGCCGGCGGCCCGCGCTTCGAATATCACAACGACCCGGCGAAGACGGCCGAGAGCACCAACAAACATGGCTGGACCAGCCTCGGCGACGTCGGCCATATCGACGAGGAGGGCTTCCTCTTCCTCACCGACCGCAAGAGCTTCATGATCATAACCGGCGGGGTGAACGTCTATCCGCAGGAGATCGAGAATCTCCTCGTCACCCATCCCAAGGTGATGGACGTGGCGGTGATCGGCGCCCCCGACGAGGATCTGGGCGAGAAAGTGGTCGCGGTGATCCAGGCGATAGACCCCGCCGAGGCCGGTCCCGCGCTGGCCGACGAGCTGCGCGCCTATTGCCGCGAGCATCTGAGCGGGGTGAAGACCCCGCGCCAGTTCGACTTCATCGACGAGCTGCCGCGTCACCCGACCGGCAAGCTCTACAAGCGGCTGCTGCGCGACCGCTATTGGGGGAAGACCGACAGCTAGGGACCGCGCCTCAAACGCACCGTTCGTCCCGAGCGAAGTCGAGGGACGTTCCCCGGGCGCATCGCTGGCCAATGTCCCTCGACTTCGCTCGGGACAAACGGATCAAGGAACAGGGAGAAGGGATCAATGAAACTCGACGCATCGGTATCCGCCGTCGTCACTGGCGGCGCCTCCGGCCTCGGCGAGGCCACCGTCCGCGCGCTCGCCGCCAAGGGGGTGAAGGTCGCGATCTTCGACCTGAACGCCGAGCGCGGCGAGGCGATCGCCAAGGAGGTGGGCGGCGTCTTCTGCCAGGCCGACGTCACCAGCGACGACAGCATCGACGCCGCCTTCGCCAAGGCGCGCGCGGCGATCGGGCAGGAGCGCATCCTGGTCAACTGCGCGGGCACCGGCAACGCGATCAAGACGGTGGGCCGCGACCGCAAGACCGGCGAGATCAAGCAATTCCCGATCGCGGCGTTCGACAAGATCGTCCAGATCAACCTGGTCGGGAGCTTCCGCTGCATCGTCAAGTCGGCGGCGGGCATGCTCACCCTCGACCCGCTGGACGATGGCGAGCGCGGCGCTATCGTCAACACCGCCTCGGTCGCGGCGGTCGACGGGCAGATCGGCCAGGCCGCCTATTCGGCCTCCAAGGGCGGCGTCGTCGGCATGACCCTGCCGATCGCGCGCGACCTGTCGAGCGAGGGCATCAGGGTGAACACCATCCTGCCCGGCATCTTCCACACGCCCTTGATGGGCAGCGCCGGGGAAGACCTGATCGCGTCGCTGGGTGCGATGGTCCCCTTCCCCAAGCGTCTCGGCAAGGCCGACGAATATGCCGGCCTGGCGCTGACGATGATCGAGAATGGCTATTTCAACGGCGAGCATGTGCGGCTCGACGGCGGCATCCGCATGGCGCCGCGGTGACGTAAAAGATCCTCCCTATCGCGCAGCGATGGGGAGGGGGACCGCGCCGAAGGCGTGGTGGAGGGGTTTTCCGACAGTGAGGCCGGCGATGGTGGAGAGGTGGGAAACCCCTCCACCATGCTACGCATGGTCCCCCTCCCCGCCCTTCGGGCAGGGAGGATCTTGGACGTCACCGCCCCCTGAACTGCGGTGGCCGCTTCTCATGGAAGGCGGTCAACCCCTCCAGCAGGTCGTCGCTGCGCACGCATTCGCGCTGATAGTCGACCTCCAGCGCCAGCTCCTCCTCGAAGCTCGATTCCGAGGCGAGCCAGGCCATGCGGCGGATGCGGGCGAGGGCGAAGGTGGGGCCGGTGGCGAGCGCCGCCGCCATCGCCTCGGTCGCGGCCTCCAGTTCGTCGGCGGCGTGGACCCTGGTGATCATCCCCCAGGCCAGCGCCTGCGGCGCGAAGATGGGTTCGCCGAGCAGCATCAGTTCCATCGCCCGCACCCGGCCCACCGCCTTGGCGAGGATCCACGCCGCGCCGCCGTCCGGCACGATGCCGAGCGCGCGGAAGGTCATCGCGAAGAAGGCCTTCTCCTCGGCGAGGATGATGTCGCCGCCCAGCGCCAGCGAGGCGCCGAAGCCCGCCGCCGCGCCGCGCACCGAGGTGATCACCGGCACCGGGCATTGCGCGATCGCGCGGATCAGCGGGTTGTAATGGCTGAGCAGCGGGCCGCCGCCGTCCATCTCGCGCGGGTCGACATTCGGATCGACCGCGAGATTGGCGCCCGCGCAAAAATGCCCGCCCGCCCCCGAGACGACGAGCACCCGCGCATCGGGCAGGATCACGTCGAGCGCGTCGAGCGCCTGCTCGACCATCGGCAGCCCGATCGCGTTGCGCGCCGGCTGGTCGTCGATCACGAGCCGGGCGACGCCGTTCTCGACCGTTCCGGTGACCTTGCCTGTGGTCATTCCCATTTCCCTTCCACTAACCGTCATGCTGAACTTGTTTCAGCATCCACCGGGAGGCTTGGCCTCAGCCATCCGGCTCCTGTCGCCATCATCCGTGCCACCTCCCGGCCAGTCTGCGGGGCCTGGTGGATGCTGAAACAAGTTCAGCATGACGAAGAAGAATCACGCCAAAGCCAGCGTGTCATGCTCCAGCATCTGTGCCGCAGCACCCTTGTACATGCGCATGAACATGCGGTCGCCGCGCTCGGTCTGCTTCGATACCGCCGAGGCGAAGATCGCGGTCAGCAGCGCCATCCAGGCGCCGCGCCGATAATCGAGCCACAGATCGTCCCACGCATAGTCGCGCACGCCCTGTGCCCGCATCGCCTCATGGTAGAAGCGCAGCAGCTCCTTCTCGTCGCGGCTGCGCTGGTCGAGCGGGTAGCTGGTGCCGAGGAAATAGGTGACGTCGAGGCAGGGGTTGCCGCAGCCGACGCTCTGCCAGTCGAGCACCACCAGCGGCACCGCGCCGCCCTTCGCGTCGAACAACATATTGTCGAGCCGGAAGTCGCCATGGATGATCGCCGGGCGAGGGCCACAGACCGTGGCGAGCGGTACCGCCACCTCGGCGAAGCGCTCGGCCAGCGCGAGATGCTCGGGCTCGAGCATCGCTTCATAGCGCTCGCGGAAGATGCGCAGATAGTTGGGCAGGTCGGCGCAGACCTTGGGATAGGTCTGGTAGCGATAATTGAGCCAGCCGATGTCGTGCAGCCCCGCATCGCCGAAGCGAGGGGCATGGAGCGCGGCGGCCTGGGTCATCGCCCGCTCGGCATCCTCGCGGCTGCAGCCGGCCATCTGGTCGGCCGCGCGGGCGGGGCCCATATCCTCGAACAGCAGGCCGAATTCGGCGCCGCTGTCGTCGATCTCGGCATAGACGCAGTCGGGCCGACGGACGCCGACCTGCCCCGCGATCTGCTGGTAGAAGCCGATCTCGATCGAATACATGTTGAGCGATGCGCCATTGGCGCGGACCTGCTCGTTCAAGGTGGGGAATTTGCCGGCGATCGAGGCGGGTGCGCCCGGCTCTTCCCGGTCGTAGCGGAGCGTGAGCCGCAGCGTGTCGCCGAACAGGCCGACACCGATCGCCTCATGGCTGAAGCCGATGACCGTCGCGTCCCTGATCCAGCCCTTGGCGCGCAGCAGCGCGGTCAGCCGTTCCGCCGTGATCCGCTCGGGCGTGCTCAGGATCATGGCCGTTCCAGCGTGTAGCGGATCGGCAGGGTCTTGAAGCCGTTGACGAAGGTCGAGCGGCTCATCTCGCCGGCCCCGTCCAGTTCGACCGACGCCAGCGCCGGCACCAGCGTGTTGAACAGCGCGCCCAGCTCGCGCTTGGCGAGGTGCTGGCCCAGGCAGATATGGGGGCCATAGCCGAAGGCGACATGATCGCTCGCGCCACGATCGATATCGAACGCCTCGCCATCGGCGAACTTGGCCTCGTCGCGATTGCCCGAGGCATAGCAGAGCATCAGCCAGTCATTCTGGCCGAACTGGCGCCCGGCATGTTCGGTCGGCTCCTTCGACGAGCGCATGAACACCTTCACCGGCGAGGCCCAGCGGATCGACTCGTCGACCAGTTTCGGGATCAGCGCGGGATCGGCCTTCAGCCGGTCGAGCAGACCCGGTTGCGTCGCCAGCGCCCACATCGCCGCCGCGCTGGACGAGGAGGTGGTGTCGTGCCCGGCGGTGGCGATGATCGCATAATAGCCGATCTGGTCGGACAGGCTCATCGGCTCGCCGTTGATTTCGGCATTGGCGATCAGGCTGGCGATGTCGTTGCGCGGGTTGGCGCGGCGGTCGGCGATGATCGGCTGGAAATAGTCGGCCAGCATCTGCTGCACCGCATGCTGCGCCTTGGCGAACAGCGCCGGATCGGTCAGGTCCATCCCCTCGGGCATGGTGTCGGGATCGAGCGGCGCGAACACCTCCTGGGTCAGCCGCAGCATGAAAGGATAATCCTCCTCCGGCAGGCCCAGCACGCTCAGGATCACCTCGAGCGGATAATGGAGCGCGACATCGGTGACGAAGTCGCAGCGGCCGCCCTTCTCGGCGAGGCGGCCGAGCGCCTTGTGCGCCAGTTCCTCGATCCGCTCATCGAGCAGCTTGAGGTTCTTCGGCATGAACCAGCTCTGGGTGAGCAGCCGGAACTTCATATGCTGCGGCGGATCCATCGAGATCAAGGTCCGCTGCACCTCGGGATCGCCGCCGGTGAGCGAACGGGTGAAGTCGTCCGACGCCTTGTCGGTCAGCCGCGAGCAGCGGTCGCCATAGGGGAAGCGCTTGTTGTCGAGGCTGATCGCGCGGATGTCATCATAGCGGGTCACGACCCAGAAGGGATCGAACCCCTCCGGCCGGGCGATGCCGAGCGGGTTGTTCGCGCGCAGCCAGGCATAGGTCTCGAAGATGCGGCCATCAGCATAGGCCTTGGGATCGACGAGGACCGCCGCATGGTCGGCAGGGATGTCGAGAGCGTCAGACATGTTTTTCCCATCCGTTCGTCCCGAGCGAAGTCGAGGGACGTTGGCGAGCGGAACGTGCCTCGACTTCGCTCGGCACGAACGGTGAGATGGAGGAGAGGTTGGATGCCTCACACCCCATCGGTAAAGCCCTTGAGCCCGTAGCGCTCATGCGGCCCGAAGATCGCCTGTTCGAGCACGCCATGGCCGACCCGGTCGCCGATCGTGGCGCGGACCACGGTCTGGACATGCTGGCTCTGCGGCGAGGCGGGATCGAGATCGTGGATGCTGCCGCTCTCCGACGTCATCGCGAACTCGCCCTTGTAGAAGCCATGGCCCCATGTGGAATGCTGGTAACCCAGCCCCATCATCGGGAAGCGCAGCAGCGGCTCCAGTTTCATCGTCACGACCTGCCCATCCTCGACGATGTCGAGTTCGGACACGCCGGCGAAGCGGGTGCCGGGCTGGAAGCTCAGCCGGTGCTGCCCTGCCTGGATGTCGCGGAATCCCTCGCTGCCCAGCGGATCGAAATCGGCGTCGACCGGGTGGAGCGGGAAGATGTGCGCGAAGGTCTTGGAGCGCACCCCCTTGGCATTCTCGTAAAGGCCATAATGAGTCGCATGGTCGGACCACAGGATCGGCGCCCACATCCAGAAGACCTGCTCGGGGATCGGCGGGGTGACGCCGGGCTCGGGCTCGCCATTGGGCCGCCAGCCCCAGCTGCGGTCGCGGGTGCCGAGAATGCGGGCCGGGTCGACCTCGACCCGCCGGTCGCCGATCGTGATATGGCCGCCCCAATTGCCGAACTGGCTGTAGCGGCTCGCCTGCATCAGGGTGCGGGTGCCCTGCATCATCCGGTCGAGCGGCTCGGCATGGGCGGGGCTGCGCGCGCGGAAATGGAGGTCGGCGGTGATGCCGGTCTCATTGTCGGCGATGCTGATCCGGATCGTCCGCATCGGCTCGACGACCTCCAGGGTGAAAGGCCCCACCTGGGTGATCGTGCGGTCGCCGCGCAGCCGCTTCGAGGCGCGGAAGCTGTGCTGCATCCCCTCCTTCAGGACGATCGACAGCGCGCAATCCATCACCTCGCGATGCGGGTAGATGCCGAAGGCGGCGCCGAAGTAGAATTCGCCGTCCGGGTCGAAGCCGTTGAACCAGTATCGGCCATAGGCCTTGCGGTCGCTGGTCGCCAGATAGGCGATCGGCTCGCTGGTCTGCTGGATCGGATAGTCGTCGAACCGGCTGAGCTGGGTCATTGGCCCTTCCACACCGGCGCGCGCTTCTCGAGGAAGGCGCGCGGGCCTTCCTGATAATCCTCGGTCGGGAACAGCTTCTGGAAACCGGGCAGGATCAGCGCACGGGCCGGCACCTCGCCGATCACCGACGCCTGCTTGGCGATCGACAGCGCCTCATAGACCGCGAGCGGGGCGTTGGCGGCGATCGTGGCGGCCAGCGTCTTCGCCTCGTCGAGCACGGCGTCCTCGGCGACCACGCGGTTGACCAGGCCGATCTCATAGGCGCGCTTCGCGTCGATCGGGTCGCCGGTCATGATCATCTCCAGCGCCACCGCCAGCGGCACCGCATTGGGCAGGCGCGACAGGCCGCCCGCGCCGGGGAGCAGGCAGCGCTTCACCTCGGGCAGGCCGAAGCGGCAGCTGTCGGCGGCGACGATCAGGTCGCAGGCCAGGCACAGCTCCATACCCCCGCCCAGGGTGGCGCCGCGCGCCGCCGCGATCCACGGCTTGGTGCGCGGATAATAGACGAA
Organism: uncultured Sphingomonadaceae bacterium; assembly: GCA_963540925.1. Classification (GTDB taxonomy): domain Bacteria; phylum Pseudomonadota; class Alphaproteobacteria; order Sphingomonadales; family Sphingomonadaceae; genus Rhizorhabdus. The sequence goes on along the minus strand of CAUTRN010000010.1, from coordinate 2,581 downwards.
GCCGGCGAAATCGCCCTTCTCGGTGGCCAGCGTCTCGCCCCGGCCGGCCGAGATTTCGGCGAGGTCGGCGCCCGCGCAGAAGACATTGGGGATCGACGAGGTGAGGATCGCCACCCGCAGCTCGCGGCTCGCCTCGATATGGTCCACACAGGCGCCCAGCGCCTGGGCGAGATCGCCGTTCACCGCGTTGCGCTTCTCGGGCCGGTTGAGGGTGACGAGCGCGACATGCTCGTCGATCCGCTCGAACAGAACCGTGTCGTTGGGCGGCGTGAAATCCGTCATCCTCATCCCCTCCGTGCGACCGTCGCAGGGCCGCTCATGCTTGGCGTAAATCGGCACCTCCGCAGCGTCCAATAGCTAATGCGGGGCGGGCAAGAGCCGTTCGTTATAGTGGGCGAATAGCCCCTAGATCCTGCCCGCAAACGTCGCCCCGGCGGAGGCCGGGGCCGCCACGGGCTCTCGCGGCCACGTCACCGCACATAGCGTGGCGGCTCCGGCCTCCGCCGGAGCGACGTGTCTTCGAGAACGCTCACCCCTTCAACCCCGCCAGGATCGCCGAGAAATCGTCGATGCTCTGGGTCAGGATCGTCGAGACCCCGCTCTCGGCGCGTTCCCAGTGGCGCTTGAGCGCGGCGACCGCGGCGGCGGGCTGGCGGTAGGGCCAGAAATGGTCGCTATCGAGCTCGACGACCTCGGCGCCCATCCGGTTCGCCATGCGCCGGCCGATCTCGACCGGCACGATCAGGTCGCGCACGCCCCAGATGATCATCGAGGGGATGACGATGCGGGCGAGGTCCTCGGCCCATTCGCTGCCCACCTTCGACGCCGAGCGATAGAGCGACAGGATCGCCGCGCGGCCATGATCGGTAGCGAAGCCGCAGGCCGCCGCATCCTCTTCCGGAAAGCCCTGCGCCATCATCAGCGGCACGACATGCGGCGCGAACAGCTCCTCCAGGCAGCGCTCGCCCTCGCCGGGCTGGTTCCACACGTCCCACCAGGCGTGGAGCGGCCAGTGCGGGTCGATCGGCGCGTTGCCGGCGGCGACGCTGCACAGCAGCTCGGGGCGCAGCGAGGCGGCGCGCAGGGTGAGCAGGCAGCCCCAGTCATGGCCGACCAGATGGATCGGCCCGCCATTGCGCTCGACCAGCGCCTCGATCTCGCCGATCAGCCACCGGACGTAATTCTCCTTGGTCGCGACCCAACCCTCGGGCGCGGGCGCCGCCATGCCGGGCAGGTCGACCGCGACCACCTCGTCCTCGCGATCGACCAGCGCGATCACGTCGCGCCACAGCCGCGACGTCGCGGGCACGCCATGCACGAACAGCACCGCCATGCGAACCTCTCCCTCTCTCTTGTTCCGGCCCGAGGACTAGCGAGGCCACGTGCCGGAATCTCATAGGTTTTCGGTATCCGGGAATAGCGGAGCGGCCTTTGGCGGAAGGCTCGCCCCCCGCTACTCTCCGCGTAGGGGATGTGGAGAGGAACGATATGAAGCTGCCCTATATCTATGGCCCGGGCGACCTGAGGGTGATCGACGTCCAGCGGCCGACCGCGGGCCCGCGCGACCTGGTGCTCAAGGTGGCGACCGCCGGCATCTGCGGCAGCGATTTTGGCATGTTCCAGATCGGCGGCGTCGTCGGCCCCGCGCCCGAGCCTTTCCCGCTCGGCCATGAGCTGAGCGGCACCGTGGTCGAGGCCGGCGATGAGGTGGCGAGCTTTGCGATCGGCGACCGGGTGATCCTCAACCCGCTGCGCAACATGGTCGGCAATGGCGGACCCGAGGGCGGCTTTACCGATTATCTGCTGATCCGCGACGTGGTGGGCATCCCCGACGCGGTGCTGCCGATCCCCGACGCGATGTCGTTCGAGACGGGCGCGCTGGTCGAGCCGGTCGCGGTGGGAATCCACGCGGTCAACCGATCGGGCGCGCAGGCGGCCGAGAAGATCGCGGTGTTCGGCGCCGGGCCGACCGGGCTGGGGGTCGTGCTGGTGCTGAAGGCGCGCGGGATCGACGACATCGTCGTGTTCGACCTCTCCCCCTTCCGCCGCGAGCGCGCGCTGGCGCTGGGCGCCCGCGCCGCCTTCGACCCGCGCGAGACGCCGGTGATCGAGGCACTGGGCGACCTGCATGGGCAGGAAACGCTGTGGGGCTTCATCCCGGCCGTCGGCACCGACCGCTATATCGAGGCCTCGGGTGCGCCCGGCGTGATCCCCGAGATCATCGCCGCCGCCCGCCTCAACGCCACGCTCGCGGTGGTCTCGGTCCAGAAGAAGCCGATCGAGATCGACTTCATGGCGCTGCTCGGCAAGGAGATGACGATCACCACCGCGGTCGGCTACCCGACCGAACTGCCCGACTCGATCGCGCTGCTGAGCGACCATGGCGAGACCGCGACGGCGATGGTGAGCCACCGCCTGCCGGGCGACGATTTCGAAGCGGCCTGGGCGGTGGCGGCGAAGCCGGGCGAGGCGGCGAAAGTGCTGCTGGAGTATGGGGTGTGACTGACTAAGCCCCTCCCCTTCAGGGGAGGGGTGGGGGCTGTCTCTTATACACATCTCCGAGCCCACGAGACTACGCTGC
>CAUTRN010000009.1:0-190753 GCA_963540925.1 uncultured Sphingomonadaceae bacterium | reverse complement strand
GTTGGTGGCCTCTCCCGGTGGCGCGGGAGTGGGCGGCGCTCCCTACTAGGCCCGCTCGCATCCCCGGCAAGCCGGGCTGCGCCCGGCTCCTTCACTGACGTTGCGGCCCTTCGGGTGCCGACGCCGCTCAAGCGGTCCTCTTCGGTTCGCATCTTGCCGCCCACCCCCGCTTCCGGGGGAGGCCATGGTGGTTTTGGGGCGGTGCAGGAGGTGAATGATGCGTGCTCCCACGACTGTCCGCGCGCGCGGCAAGGGCCGGAAACACAAGGTGTCCAACGGCGGAACCCTAAACGCGGCCAAGGCCCGGACAGAGTCCGAAACAGCGCGCACGAACCTTTATGACGAAGTGACGGCGCGGATCATCGCCGAACTGGAGGCGGGCCGCTTTCCATGGGTTCAGCCTTGGGGGCGTCCCGATGGTGATGGCAGCGTGGTAAGCCCCGGCCTGCCGCGCAACGCCCTTACTGCGCGCCGTTATTCTGGCGTGAACGTCCTCATCCTGTGGGGCGCCGTGATCGAGCAGGGCTATCCCTCGCAAGGGTGGCTCACCTTCAAACAGGCGCTTGAGGCAGGCGGCTGCGTCCGCAAGGGCGAGCGCGGCACCACCGTCGTCTATGCCGACCGCTTCACCCCCGAGGCCGAGAAAGTGCGCGCCGTCGAAACCGGCAGCGACGCCAAGTCCATTTCCTTCCTGAAACGCTTCACCGTGTTCAACGTCGCGCAGTGCGAGGGATTGCGCCCCGGCCTCGCGCCCGATCCGGCCCCCTTGCCGGAACGCCAGATCGTGCCCGTCGCCGAGGAAGTGATCGCCGCAAGCGGCATCGAGTTCCGCGTCGGCGGCAATCGCGCCTATTATGTGCCCGCGCAGGACTATGTGCAGGTGCCGCCGCAACCGGCTTTTTTCGAGCAGATCAACTATTACCGGACCTGCCTGCACGAACTTTGTCACGGCAGCGGCCACCCGTCCCGGTTGAACCGCAACCTCGTCACCAGCTTCGGATCGAAGGATTATGCCCGCGAGGAATTGATTGCCGAAATGGGTTCGGCCTTTCTCTGCGCCGCGCTCGGCATCGTCCCAACCGTCCGCCATGCCGATTATCTCGGCAGTTGGCTGGAGGTGCTGCGCGAGGACAATCGCGCGATCTTCCGCGCCGCCAGCGCCGCCAGCAAGGCCGCCGACTGGCTGCTAGCGCGGCACGCCTCCGCCCAAGCCGAGGCAGTCCAAGGCGACTCTTCCCTCGATGACTCTGGCGAACGGAGGGCGGCATGATCCTTCTGCCCCCCGAACTTCACGCCGTGCTGCGCGTGAATGCCGCAGCGCACCGTGATGCGATGCAAACCGGCACCCACGAACCGGACCCCGCGCCGGTCGTCAAATTCTTCAACCCGCTGGGCGCGGCGACATGGCTGGCGACCGAGCTGTATGATGATGGCGACACGCTGTTCGGACTGGCCGACCTCGGTTTCGGCTGTCCCGAACTGGGCTGTTTCAGCCTGTCCGAACTGGCGAGCATCCGCTTGTCGTTCGGCTTGCAGATCGAGCGCGATATCGGATTTTCGACGACCGCCAGCCTGTCGGTCTGGGCCGACACCGCGCGCCGCGCCGGTTCGATCAGCCAAGCCCAATCCATCATCTGGCGCATCGAGTCCGCGCCGGTCCCCGAGCTTCCGACCGATCCCGATGACGGGAACGGCGGATGACGCGCGGCGCGTCCCGCCGCAAGCCTCGCCGGGGAGGTCAACGACCCCGGCAACCGGTCCCGACGCGGCGAAACCGCGAATCCCGTGGCGACGGGACCGGCACTCACAAGGAGTAGACCCATGAAACTCGACTTTATCCCGCTCGACAAGCTGGTCGTGAGCAAGGCCAATATGCGTTACAGCAAAAAGGCCCCGGACGTGTCCGACATCCTGCCGACCGTCCGCAGCCGTGGCATCATCCAGCCGGTCATCGTCCGTCCCAATTGCGCGCCCGATGGCTACGAAATCGTCGCGGGAAGCCGCCGCTTCCATGCCGCGAAGATCGTGGCCGAGGAACGGCGGGCGGCGGGCGATATGACGCCGGAGCCCCAAGACTTCATGCTACCGTGCGCGATCCTAGACGAGGGCGACGACGCCGCTGCCATCGAGGCGTCGATGATCGAGAACATGGCGCGACTCGACCCCGACGAGGTGACGCAATGGGAGACTTTCACGCGCCTCGTCCGCGAGGGCCGCAAGGTGGAGGACATCTCCGCGACGTTCGGACTGCCCGACCTCACCGTCAAGCGCGTGCTGGCGCTCGGCAATCTGCTCCCCGCCATCCGCGACCTCTACCGCAAGGAACAGATCGACGCGGCGACCGTGCGCCATCTGACGATGGCGTCCAAGAGCCAGCAAAAAGCATGGCTGGCACTTGCCGACGATGAGAATGCCTATCTGCCGACCGGCCACCAGTTGAAATCATGGCTGCTGGGCGGGCAGTCGATCCCGGTGAAACATGCGCTGTTCGACGTGGAGGCGAGCGGGATTGCGACCATCGCCGACCTCTTCGGCGAGGACCGTTATGTCGCCGATCCCGATGCTTTCTGGACAGCGCAGAATGCGGAGATCGAGGCACGCCGCGCTGCCTATGTCGAGCAAGGCTGGGCCGACGCGATCATCGTGCCGCCCACGACACATTTCTCGACATGGGAATATGAGAAGGCGGGCAAGCGCAAGGGCGGGCGCGTCTATATCGATGTGCGTGGGACCGGCGAGGTGATCGTCCATGAAGGCTATGTGTCGGGCAAGGAGGCCCGCCGGATCGCCAAGGCCGAGGGGTCCGAGAACGGGACCGGGACCGACCAGAAAGCGGCGCGGCCCGAAATGACATCGACGATGCAGACCTATGTCGATCTGCATCGCCATGCCGCCGTCCGCGCCGCGCTGACCGGCCATCCGGCCATCGCGCTGCGCTTGATGGTGGCCCATGCCATCGGCGGTTCGCATCTTTGGCGCGTCACGCCCGAGCCGCAATCCACCCGCAACGACGAGGTGCGTGACAGCCTCGACAACAGCAAGGCTGAGGCGAATTTCGACGAGCGCCGCCGCGCCGTGCTGGCGGTTCTCGGCTTCTCTGCCGAGGAGCCGACCGTGACCGGAGGCAATGGCGACGACTATGGTGTCGTCGGCATCTTCCAGCGGCTGCTCGACCTTCCCGATGCGGTGGTCATGGAGGTGATCGCCATCGTCATGGGCGAAACGCTGGCGTCCGGCAGTGCCGCCGTCGAGGCGGTGGGCATGGAGATCGGCGTCGATATGGCCCGCTGTTGGCAGGCCGACGACACCTTTTTTGAGCTGATCCGCGACCGGGAAGTGCTGACCCGGATCGTCGCCGAGGTGGCGGGCGAAACAGTTGCCAGCGCCAACCGGCAAGAAAAGACCAAGACCCTGAAACGCATCGTCCGCGATCATCTGGACGGCACCAACGGGCGCGACCGGCGCGAAAGCTGGGTGCCGCGCTGGATGGCGTTCCCGCCCGCCGCTTATACGGCGCGTGGCGGCGTCGGCACCGTTGCGGCCCATGCCAAGGCGCAAGCCGCGCGCGAGATCGAGCGGCGGTTGCCGGACGACGACGAGCCTGATCCGACCGCACCCGGCGCGGTGATGGCCCTGCCGGTCGAAGCGAGTCCCGTGCCTCCCTTCAACGACGACGAGGCCGACTGCCTCGCCGCCTGATCCCCTGCGGGCGGCGGAAAAGCCGCCGCCCGCATCCTTTCCATTCACGAAAATTCGGCCGCGCGCCCTCGCCCTTATGGGCTCGGGCGCGCGGGAAAGGAGACCATCATGGCCGACCGCACATCCGCAAGCATCACCATCGGCGGCACCCTGCCGCGATCCCTGCTGCCCGACCTTGCCGCTCTCGTTCAGGCAGAGGGACTGTCCACTGAATGGGACGGCGAACCCTTCACGCTCTCGATGTTTTGCGAGGGCGTGCCGCTTGAACTCATGGCGCATGAAGTGGCCTGGGGCCGGTTCGAGCAACTCGAAAGCTGGTGCGTCGAGCATGGCCTGCCCTTCGCCCGCTGGTCGGGCGCCTATTGTGGCCAGTGGGGCGCCGAGCGCGCCGTTTTCACCGGCGCGGGCGAGGTGCAGTCCTATGCCGCCGACGAGGACGATTATCTCCTGATCGGTCGTTGCACCGTCGAACGTCTCGGCAGCTACGAAGCGATCCTCGCCCACTTCGCGGCGGGCGATTTCGTCGTGCCGCCGCTGCGGTTGATGCCCTGAATATCGACCGCGCCCCGGCCCGCTGCGCGGGCCGGGGCGCGGCTATTCCCTTTTCCTCATCAGCGTGCGTGCGCAACAGTCGGGCTTGCGCTGCAAGCGCGGCCACGAGCGCGCGACCCCGGTCGCCACTAGTTCGGCCCCGACATCGCGACCGACCAGCGTGACCTGCGCGACCGCGCAACCGTGCGATTATAGCTGCGCCCGACCCGCCTGATGGTGACAGTCCGGCCGTCGAGCAGCATCCGGGCGCGCCCCGTCGCGGCACGGCCGAGCGCGATTTCAGCCCTGCATCTCGTCTGTCCCCCTTGGGCTTTCGGCGGCGTCGATCCCGGCGATGTGAGCGCCAAGCCGCTCTCCAGCCGGGAGGGTGTCGCCATCTTGTGGCTAGCCGACGCGCCCCTGGCTTGGCGGCGCGGCGGCAATCCGTAGGAGCGTGGCGCAGCCTGTCGGAAGGCGGAAGATGGTCAGCGACATGTCGCTGGCCTGTATCGCCTTTTACCCCGGACGCGAAGCTCTGACCGGCCGTCATCGGCCTAATGGCGGCAGCGTCGCCGTGCGTGCGTTTGGACGGTCGGTCCGATGGCGTGGTGGTGCGTCCGCGCAGTCCACGGCCAATCCATCGCGAGGGATGAACCAGCGGCATTGTCGTCGTTACCACTGCCGTGTCCCGCACCGTTTCCGGCTCCTCGGGCGCATGACCTGGGACGGCCGCAGTCCCGCGAAACCATCGCCATGCGGCTTATTTCCCCGCCCGCGCTCACCTCACGCGGCATGCCGCGTGGGGTGGGCGCGGGCTCCTCGCGGTCGCTGCGCTCTCAAATAAGCCTTCGGCTCCGGTCCTCCGCTGCCGCTCCGGCCTGCCGGTTCGCGGGCCTGCTGTGACCGTCCCTCTGGTCCGCCCATCGCCCGGAAACGGTTCGGGGCGACTATTCAGGAGACGAACAATGCCAGCCATCGGTTATGTCACCCGCGACGGAAACGGCTTCAAGGGCCAGCTCAAGACGCTCTCGATCCGCACCGATATCGAGATCATTCCCAACGCCCGCAAGTCCGGCGACACCCAGCCCGATTACCGGGTGTCGGCGGCCGGCGTCGAGGTCGGAGCGGGATGGATCCGGCGCGGCGAAATGAGCGGCAAGGACTATGTGTCGCTGTCGCTCGCCGCCCCCGAATTCGGCCCGCGCCGGCTCTACGCCAATCTCGGCCGCGCTGCGGGCCAAGACGATGACGACGCCTTCGCGATCATCTGGAACCCGGCCGACTGAGCGAACCGCCCCGCGCCCGAAATGGGCGCGGGGCATCGCCGCCAGCCCGAAACCCTGGCTCCAAAAAAGGGAGGTCGGATTCGCATGGGTCGATTTGCGACCCTGCCTGAGAGGACCGTATCGATCCAATCCGCACCTCTCAGCCGACGCAGGGTGCATCGGCGCAGATGGACCTTCATCATGGACGATACCGCGACACGTGCGCAGGCCGCGCGCGAAACCTGCCCCTTCCTCACCGCCAAGCAGGCGGCCTTTCATCTCGGCCTTGCCTACTCGACGCTCAAGCGCCTGCGCCAGACAGGCAAGGGGCCGACATGCCGCCTGCATGGGCGCACCTGGCGCTATCATATCGACGATATCGAGACGTGGTCGGCAGCCCGCGCGCGCGGAGGCGACCATGGTTGAGCCCCGGATTCGTGATCGCCCGCTGCCACTCTTCGCTTGGCTGGAGGTCCGGCGCGCCGCCCATGTCCGCCGCCTGCGGCTGCGCCGCCGCGCTGCGCTGATCGCCGCTGGCATCGCCTGCCTCGGCCTCACGATCGCGCTGCCGCCTGTGCCCCGGCTCCTCTGGAACGCCAGCGCCAGCGCGCCCATCGGACTCTATGCCGTGTCGCCCGGTGCAGCGCTCCAACGCGGCGACATGGTGATTGCCTGGCCGCCTGCCGAAGCGCGGCAATTGGCTGCACGCCGCCACTATCTGCCGTCCAACGTGCCGCTGGTGAAGCGCGTCGTCGGCGTGGCCGGGGATAGAATCTGCGCGGTCGATCGCGTTGTGACGCTGAATGGAAGGCCGGTAGCCATCCGCCGTGCCGCCGATGCCGGAGGCCGCGATTTGCCTGCGTGGCGGGGGTGCATCCGGCTGCGGCCGGGAATGGTCTTCCTGCTCATGGCCGAGACCCCGAACTCGTTCGACGGGCGTTATTTCGGGCCAACGCTGGCGCAGGATGTCATGGGCAAGGCGACCCCGCTGTGGCTGCGCTGAGGACGCTCGCGCTCGCCGTCGCGCTGTTCGTCGCGACCCCTGCCGCTGCCGATCCACTCGATCGCTGGCGAGTGGAGATCGCCGAGGCGTCCGCGCGGTTCGGCGTTCCGGTGGCGTGGATCGAACGGGTGATGCGCGCCGAAAGCGGTGGCCAGACCATGCTTGGCGGGCGACCGATCACATCCCATGCGGGCGCGATGGGCCTTATGCAACTGATGCCAGCGACATGGACGGCGATGCGCGCGGCGCACGGCCTGGGGCGCAATCCCCATGATCCACGCGACAATATCCTCGCAGGGACCGCCTATCTGCGCGCGATGTATGACCGCTTCGGCTATCCTGGGCTGTTCGGTGCCTACAATGCGGGCCCCAGCCGTTACGCCGCGCATCTTGCATCAGGTCGTGCGTTGCCGGCCGAAACGCGCGCCTATCTCGCACAAGTGACGGGCACGCCGTCGAGGCCGCCGCAATCCCCCTCGCAGCAACCGCCACCAGCATTGTTCGTCGTGCTTCGAATTAACAACGCATCCGTCACTCCATCACCATCACGCGCGCCTGACGAGCCACCAGATACGCTGTTTGCGATCCGCGCACCCCGTTGAGCCAGCATAGGCCGCAGCGTCGAAGGGGGAGGGCTGCGAGGGCATCGCGCGATCTCGGACGTTGGAGGGGCTCGTCTCGGCAAGGACCAGCATGACGGGCGGCGAAGCGGCTGTGCAAGGCCGGCGGCCCCTCCAATTTTGCCGCGAGCCGGAGGCTGCTGCGCAGCCGAGTCTGTTTGTTTTCAGCGCAACAAAATCGGTTCCTCCGCCGCCGCTGCGCGGCGCTTCCGGCTTCGCCTCTAGCGGCCCTGACAGCCGCTCCGCCACCCGTCGTCGGAGGTCTGTCCTCGATGATGGGGACTTCAAGCGAAGGAGGCGATCATGACCATGTTTCAACCCATCGGTGCGGCGTCGGACCGCGTGGTGACGACGCTGGTGGCAGGGCTCGAAATCGAGTTTGGACGGGGCGCGGGCGAGGCGCTGGCGCAGCGGTTCCTGGAGGCCGAGGAGAGCGATTTCCTGTGGGATGCGCGCGTGTCGGAGCGGTGGCTCGGGGCATATGAGAGCATCGACGAGGAGGATTTCGAACTCGATCGGGTGGCGATTGTCGGGCGGTTGGATGGCCGCTGGTTCGTCGCGGTGAGCATCGTCGATGGTGATGGCAACGCGCAGGGCTTGATGGGGCGGCGCAGCTTCAAAAGCGAAGCGCAGGCACGCGAAGCATTCGCTGCCACGCACTGATCGGTGGCTCGGAAACGCCGGGACAGGGTGCCGGACAGGCATCGTGTCCCGGCTTCTTTTTTGCCTCGGCTCTGCGAAATGGGCGGGCATCAGGATGGCAGAAATGGGCGACAGGAGCGGTTCAAGCGGAAGGGTGGCGTAAGGCAAGCGGAAGGGTGGCGTAAGGCAAGATAAAGCTATGGCACTGGCGCGCCATAAGCCCTTGTCTGCACATCGCTTTTTGGACCCGTGACCGGCACTGCCCACTGGGCACCAGTGCCGTTCCGCGCCGAAGGGACGGCATCCCGCCATGTTTGGTGGCACCGGTTTTCATATCATCGGCTGCGCGGCATGCTCGCCGATCCACACCACGGAATCAGGACAGTGGCCGACGACGACAGCTTTGAGCCGCGCCTTGAGCGCCAGCGCCAGCAGGGCGGTAAGCGCGCCCGGCGCTATCTCGGACGCGTCCTCGCCGCCGCCAATCTCGCGCGCGGCGGCGGTACTGCCCCAGGCCTTGCACGAGGGGCGTTCTCCGGCACCCGGATCGGGCGCGGCGCGGGTGTCGGACGCCTGCTTGCCAGCCGCGGTGGGCCTGGAGCGTCGAACGGCCGCCGTGTCATCGTCAAGGCAAGCATCGTCAAGCTCACCGGAAAGGGCGTATCGGCCGCCGCCGCGCACCTGCGCTATCTCCAGCGCGACGGCACGACGCGCGAGGGCGAACGCGGCACGCTCTATGGACGCGATGCCGATACCGTGGACGGCAAGGCGTTCGGCGAGCGCGGGTCTGGTGATCGCCACCAGTTCCGCTTCATCGTTTCGCCCGAAGACGGCGATCAATATGACGATCTCAAACCCCTGACCCGGCGGCTGATGGACCGGATGGAAGAGGATCTCGGGACCAAGCTCGACTGGGTCGCGGTCGATCATTTCAACACCGGCCATCCACACACCCATATCGTGGTGCTCGGGAAGGACGGTCGTGGCGCCGATCTCGTCATCGCCCGTGACTATATCACGACTGGCATCCGCGAGCGCGCCGCAGAGCTGGTCGATCTTGATCTTGGCCCGCGCACGGACCGTGAGATCGCGCAGGCGCTGCGCGCCGAAGTCGAGCAGGAGCGGCTGACATCGATCGACCGGGCCTTGCTCAAGGGGGCGGACGCCGATCGGGTGGTGGCGACCAACGGTTGCGACGCTTTCGACCAGACGCTGCGCGCCGGTCGGCTGGCGAAGCTGTCGCGCCTGGGTCTGGCCGAGCCACTCGGCGCCGGCCGCTTCCGGCTCGCGCCCGACCTTGCAGAGACGCTGCGCGCATTGGGCGAGCGCGGTGACATCATCCGCACCATGCAGCGCGAATTTTCGCGCGCCGCGATTGCCCGAGCACCGGCAGATCAGGCGATCTACGACTCGGCCGCACTCGATGCCCGCCCGCTGGTCGGCCGCGTGCTGGCGCGCGGACTCGCCGACGAGCATGCCGATCGCCATTATCTAATCGTCGATGGCGTGGACGGGCGCAGCCACTATGTGGCGATCGGCAGGCTTGGCCTGAGTTTCGCCGAAGGGGGCACGGAAACCCACGCCAGCTTGCCGCGCGGTGCGATCGTGCGGATCGATCCGGTCAGCCCGACAGTGCGGGAGGTCGATAGGACCATCGCCGCCGTCGCCGCCGCCAACGGTGGACGATACGATGTGGATACCCATCTTCGCCATGATCCGACCGCAACCCAGGCGTTTGCCGAAACCCATGTCCGGCGGCTCGAAGCGATGCGACGATTATCGGGCATCGTCGAGCGCGAGCCGTCCGGTCGTTGGATCGTCGCGCCGGACCATCTCGAGCGTGTAGCCGTGTACGAGACGGAGCGGCTGCGGGACCGTCCTGTCGCGATCACAATGCTGTCGACGCAGCCGCTCGATCGGCTGGTCGATGTCGAGGCTGCGACCTGGATCGACCGCGAGCTGGTGTCGGGGGCGCCCGTGCCTGCTCGCGATGCCGGGTTTGGCCATGATCTGCGCGACGCACAGGTGCGTCGCCGGCAGTGGCTGACGGCGCAGGGATTTGCCGAGGAGGCGGGCGGCAACACGACGTTTTCGAACGGCATGGTCGCGGCGCTCCAGCGGCGCGAACTGCTGCGGGTTGCAGGCCAGCTCGCCGACGAGGTGAATATGCCATTCCGGGAGGCTGCCGAGGGCGCCCGGATCGAGGGCGTCTATCGCCGTTCGGTCGATCTCGTCAGCGGGCGCTTCGCAGTGATCGAGCGCACCCGGGATTTTACGCTGGTGCCGTGGCGTCCGGTACTGGAGCGGCAGGTCGGTAAATCGGTCTCGGGATTGATGCGCGGCGACGGCATCAGCTGGTCGATCGGGCGTGGTCGGAGCGGGCCGAGCATCTCGTAATTGATCTTCATTAGATAGGATCGACCCAGACTGTGTGAAACGCGACAGATGGGCTACACGCACTTCCTCACGAAGACCAAACCGCGCGTCTCAACCGAGATGGCGCTCCGTGTCCTCGCTTACAACTTGACCAGGGTGCTCAACATCATGGGTAGCCAGGCAATCCTGAAAGCCATCGCGACCTAAAGGCACCGCTGCGCTCAACTCGCGGCAATGCGGCTTTGTGAAATGAACTCCCTTCTCAAAACCACCGTTCCAGCGTTTTCAAACGGCCTGAACCCATCCCTGCTGCTCAAAGCCGTTGTCCAACTGCCCGAACGCGGACATAATTTTTAGCTGCGCGCGGAGCACCCCGCGTCGGAAAAGTCGGACGTTGCCGATAGTCCGCCTTCAAGGCGCCATTGCTGTAAGCAGCATTCCGTTCATGCGTTAGAAGCATGGCCAGGTCAGCCGTGATTGCGCGGTGACCGTTGATGATGTGATTAGCCGTGAAGCTTAACACGTCGAGCGCGTCTGCCAAGGACCTACCGACAACGGCGCAGGTCAGTCAAATCGGTATAGCGTGACGCCCTCAGTTGCATCCTCAAGGCTCTGACCGGCCGCACGTCGTGCGGCGGCACCATTAGGGTCAACAGTGCTCGCCGGCTCTGAACGTAAGCCATCGATCAGCAACTCGTACACAGCACCGCCATCCGCATCTGCGCTATCAAAAAACTCGGCTAGCACCCGCCTGCCCACCAACTCGAGTTTCAGAATGGCGTGCCCCTCTGCTGGCAGTGCCTCGATCTTGTAGGTATTGGCTGCATCTGGACGACGTCTGGGGAAGGTGGGGCTAATCTGACGCTCCGCGCGGGTATGCCGATCGATCACGGTGAACGGTCCGTCCAAGTTGACCTCGCCCAGTCGGCGCCTGACTTCCCGTGCCACCGCAAGCGGGATCTGGCCTTGAGTTCCACGAGCCAAGCGGAGCTTAACGAATACTCGGTTCCAATCCCCAACCGGTGTCTCCGGGCGCGGTTCGATTGACCTTGGGACAGGCACTCTTGTCGGAATGCGACGTCGGATTGGCTGACGCGAACCAAAGAGTCTGTCTGCGGCGGCGCGGGCGGGGCCTGAGTTGCCCGCCTTGCCTCTGAGCCGCGCTTCCGATTCAACGTAACCGGCTCGTGCAAGTTGATCGAGAAGGTTTTCATCCAACCGCCTCGCAAGGCCGTCGGCGGGGTCACGCAGCTGCTGCATATACGCCTTCAGTGAACGCTCGAGGGGACCTCCTGCTTCCTCGACGAGCAGAGCGGAAAGTTCCTCGTTCTGCGATAACCCTGCACCAGTGAGATTGTTGGAGCCGACAAGAACGCGGCACTCTTCCCCCGCACGAAAGCCATAAAGCTTTGGATGAAAAATCGGCGTCGCCTCGTTGTGCCGAACGTAGACACGCACGTCGCCCTCGAGGGCCAAAAGCATAGCCAAGCCCTCTCGTGACGTGTTCTCTCGATCGATGCCCGCAACGACCCTCAGGCGTCCGCCGCGACCAAGCATGCCCGTGACACTGTCCCACAACAGGCCGACGCCCGATGCTCTCACCCACGCAGTGGCCACGTAACTGCGATCCGCCGTACCGAACTCGCGGGCCAACGTGTCGAGAAACGGGCGGCCGTAAAGCTGAGGAATGAGCATTGACCGAGCCCCCAAATAATATCAGAACAAAAGATGAACGGTATTGACACCTCATCTTGAGTCATCCATCTTCCACCTCATGATGAGGTGCGAACTACATATCGAAGAGAGGACAGAGAAGCTTGCGGTACATGCGTATGTGCAGGCAAACTGCCATCTCCGTTTTGAGGCGTACCTGAAAGAGATCGGCTTGACGAGCGGCTCCGCTCTTTTGACCCTGCTCATCCTGCGCGAGATCGAAATCCGATTACTCCAGCCCAATGTGCCATCACCCCCGGCACATGAGGCGCGCTCAAAGAAAGTATCGGCCTATGTTCAGGCTGATCACGCCGAGCGGTTCCGCGCCCACGTTGATGCGCTTGGACGCTCCAATTCAGATTGTGCCGCAGAGCTGATAGCGCGCGAGTTGGACGAGCGGTGGCTAAAAGCGTCGCTGATTGCAGCGCCCGAGCATCGATCATGACGGCGGTGAGGTTAGCTTCGCCTAGGGCGGGGCGGTCCTTGGAGGGATTGATCGCGCCTCTGCGCGAGCACGTCCTCGCTGCAGTTGGCGTCGCACGGAAATTAAAGCTCGGCGGCGACTGGCTTGAAGGCGCGTCTAGGCACGACAGCATCCGGGCAGACCTCGAGGGTAGGGTTGCATGGGCGGCGGTAGCCGTCACCCTCATAGATATGATCCGCACGGGGCTTCCGGCCGACGGCGCCCGTGCAGGCGCTTGGTTCGGGCTCGGCGGCTCCGTGGAGTGGTCGGCGCTCGACAGCTCTTTGAGGCCGCTCCCCAGCGATACGCATCTGTTGGAGCTGCTCCCGTATCTTCTCGACACTTACGGGCGGACTACGCGCCTCAATGTCATGCGTGACACTACGCTCTCCACAAGTCGGGCAGAGCGCAAGAAAGTCGGGTCGTTCTATACGCCCGCCGATGTTGCCGACTTCATGGTAGCGGCAATCGCAGCACCTGCTGGCTGCGACTTAGGTGAGTGGTGGCTCGACCCTGCGGTCGGAAGCGGCGTCTTCCTTGCTGCCGCCCTACGGCGGTATCACGGATGTGGTCGGGTAGCGTTCGCAGAGTCGAGGCTCACCGGGTGTGACATCTCACCTCAGGCTTGCGACTTTGCCGCCTTTGCGCTGCTCGCCGAGATTGCGGCTGAAACCCAAAATCCGTTGCGTACTTGGGCAGCCATTCGAAGAAACTTGCTGGCAGTTGACACGCCGTCTTCTGCCCGCGCCGGCGACCTCCGCGCGCGACTGGCCCCTGGAACGGGGCCCCTTCGTCTGATTTGCAACCCGCCTTATGCGACGGGCGGCGTAGTACCCATGGCCGATGGCCGACCGACTAATTCGCTATATCTCCCTTTCCTTGAGATGAGTTGGACGGTCGCGAGCGCCTCAAGTGACGCGGCCGCTATGGTGGTGCCACTCGCACTTGGTGCAAACCGTTCGGCCGACCACCGGCGCTGCCGCTCTGCCATGTCCACCCACGGTGGCGAGTGGACCCTTCTTTTCTTCGATCGACAACCTCACGCTCTTTTCGGGGAAGAAGCCAAGACCCGCGCGACGATCGCGATAAGGCGACCAGGGCCAACGCCCTCCTCTATTCGCACAAGCCGTCTCCTGAAGTGGACGAGCCGGCAGCGCACTACGATTTTCACAGAATCACGGGCTGCGGAAATGGGTCAGGCACCTATCGCGCGCCTGGTGCCTAAGCTTGGATCGGACGCGGAGGTCGTACTTTACCGCGCGCTGGAAACTCACCGCCTCCGATCCGGAGCCCGCCCTGAGCCGAGCAAGGCCGCAGCGTCAGAGATCGTGGGGACTGCGTTAAGCGCAGACGTGTTTGTCGCCGGCACAGCCTACAACTTTCTGAACGTGTTCCGAAACTATCCTGACCACCTAAGCTGGCGCGGAACGCTAAGTGCCAGCGGTATAAACCGGCTTCGCTGCTCATCAGTGAATGAGGCTGACGTCGTCACTGCGATACTGTCTTCGCGAATGGCCTATTGGCTCTGGCACGTCGAGTGCGACGGGTTCCACGTCCCGGCTTGGTTCCTTTCAGAACTGCCGTTGCTGAACATACGGGTTCCAGAGAATTTGGCGAACCAGCTCGCGGATCTCGGGAGATCAGCTTGGGCGGGCTTGCAGCGAGATATGATTTGCAGCGCCAATCGCGACCGCCTGACGTTCGCGTTCCGACCGACAGAGATCGGCGACGTTCGAAGCGCAATCGACATGTTGCTCGCCGACCTAATTGGTGCCGATCCCGACACAGCAGCAATGCTGCGAGATTTCGAACGGCGCGTCGTATCGATCGACGGCTCGGTCCGGCTCGCAAGAAATAGTAGAGATAAGGGAGTCGAGGAATGAAACCCAGCGCAGAAGTGAAAGCGCTCAGCGTGCTGACTAAGGACGAATGGCGCGAATATACTAAGACGGTGTGGAGCATTGCGAATGTTAGTCATGAACTTCATCCCGCAACCTTCCCAACTGAGATCCCCAAGCGCCTTACCAAGCTGTTTAGCTTCTGGGGCGAAACGGTGCTCGACCCATTTGGCGGGATTGGCACAACGGCAGTCGCGGCGATCCGCGAGGGCCGTCGCTCCATCTGCATCGACCAGAACCCGACATTCGTCAAAGAGATGAAGGCTAGGATCAAGAGTGAAGAATTAAACTTGGACGCGTTCGAGGGGCGCCAAGGCGACTCGCGCGATCTATCCGGGATCAAGGACAGCAGCATCGACTTGATCGTCACCAGCCCTCCTTATTGGGACAAGGCGGACTACGGTGGTCGGAACTCCGATATCGGCACGGCGGGCAGCTATGTGGAATTCCTCGATGAACTCCGCCGGGTTTTTCAGGAGTGCTATCGAGTGCTTCGTCCGGGGCGGAAACTTTGTGTCGTTACCGCGAACGTAAATCAGATGACGGATCACGGCCTGCTGACATTCCCGCTTAGCACCGACATCGGTGTGATGCTTCGCAATATTGGTCTAGTAATGATCAACGAGATTATTTGGTCGAAAGACGGGACCGGTGGTCGCTGGGGATCAGCAAACGGCCAGAGACCAATATTTGGTAGCTATCCTTATCCGCCGAACTTCCTCTTCAAGAATGTACACGAGTACGTAATTATATTTGCAAAGCCCAGCTTGACGCGATCAAAAGGCGCGAAGGTTCGTCTGTACGATGATGTCATGGGGGTGTCGCCTCCAGTGCTTGCAGCCGAGTGAACGCAGGCGAAGTGCGGTGGCGGTGCATACGGCTGTTCCTTCAAGCGAGCGGCACAGCGGTCAGACTCGGTCTGGTAACGTTGACTCGAAGACGCTAGCCTTATGACGTGCGATGAAGATCGCCGACTGCTAAAACCGGAGTGCTTCCTCGTATGACGACAGACACTAGAAGGAAGCCTCGTGGCGTCATTGCTAGTCGCGAACTTGTTGAGCTCGCCAAAGCAGCGTGTACCACGGTGTCAATTTCTCCTCCCGATCTAGTGCACGTCACTTCGGTTGGTTGGGGACGACGCATCATTAATGGAGGCGTGCTGGAACGCCGTCAGTGCAACGTCTTCGGTAAAGATCTTCTCTACTTCTTCGTAGCCCGTCCGGCGTACCGCTTTGGGCGAGGCGATGAGAAGAATGACCAGCTAAACTTCTTTCCATTCGCTATCGCCCTGTCTCCGAGTGCGCTACCTGCACCCTATCATGTGTACCCATTTGACACCGGCGCCTATATGGCGGGTTTCTACGATGAAGCTGTAGACCCATCGATATATATTGACGATTACGAGCTTGAGCCGACGCTGGCCTCAGCCGTTCGGCACATCGAATGGGCGTTCGGCGGGATAGAAGAATACTTCGATGCGAAGGTGCGATCGGGGCTGGCCAATTCGATCCCACGTTGGCGCTCTGTAGCTCATAATTGGATTCGCATCGCCTCTCTCGCGGCTACAGGACGCGCGAAACCGGATCGTCGCGCTTCTGCTGTAGAACTGGCCTACGCACAATCGATCGACCTTCGGCAAGGATATGCCCGGCTGTTGGTCTTTCCAGAGCAACTGCTCGAGGATCCAAATGGATCAAACAGCGCGCTGTTGACGGCAATTCGTGACCTGAACATTGACTTCGAAACATACGACTGGCGACCGAACGAAACGCCGGATTCTTTTGCTGATGTAATCGCCCAAATTATGCGGCGCCGGCTTGGAGGCGCCGCAACATGACCGACCGTGGCGAGAGTGCCCTGGGAATGATGCTCATCGCATACGAGCGCCTCACCGACCACGGCCTCGCCTTACCGCTTTTTGCGTCCTCAGCCGGGGCTAACGCTCTTCATATCGCGGTCCCTTCCCAGCCAGGCGACCCAGCGGCTCAAATACAATCGTTCGAGCTGTACTCTTCGACCGACGCTAGCGCTCTTGACGCGTCCCAGTTCCGAACGGCCGTCCCAGGCGGAATCTGGATCGATGTGTTCATCTGGCTTGATTCAGTCCACGTCGGCACGCGAACACAGCTTTGGGAGAGCACGCGGTCGTGTCATGCGGCGATGGAGCGGACATCCCCCCTCTCGTTGCTTGCCTTGGCAGAAGGCAGCGAACGTGGAGAGGCCGCACGTTGTTCGGCAATAGCCTATGACTGGCTGACACGAGATTGGGGGCGCAGTAGAGCCGACCGATGGAGGGTAGGCAGCTACCTCACCCGGCTTGCACGTCGAGACTTGATAAGGCGTTATCGTACCAGTCCCGCGTACCCGAAGGCGGTAGAGCTCATCGAGGTCATGCGCTTGACGGAAAATGATGCGGTGCTTGAACTCAGATCGCCTCGTTTGCTGGACTTCAAGGCGCTCGATCTGCCTGACCTTGCTTTTGCCGTAGACGCCTTGGGATGGCGGCTCGAGATTGTGTTCGAAGAGATCGATGAGCGTCCGACTGCGAGCGCCGCTTCATCGATCCCGCAAACAATGGTTATGCGACTTCGGCACGGTCGAGGAAGAACGCAAACACAGATTCCCCTGCGCGTGGTCGACAGCTTCTTCGCGGGCAGCCGAGCTTTGCGAGATGCAAGGACTGGACAATCGAGAACGATGACGCTGTCCAAGGCCGGCGAGGCACGAAACACCATGAAGCTGCAGCTTCCTGAGATCGCAGGAATGACCGACCCAGTTGCGCGCTTTGAGCGCCGTGACGATGGGGTCATCTTCGAAGTTCACGATTCGACTTCGTCTGAAGGGCGCAAGATCGCTGATCTATTGAACGAAGGTGTTCGGGACGGCAGTACCCGTAAAACGCAGCGTGGGGCAACGTGGTGGCGCCTTCTCCCTGATCGCCCTTTAGCGTAATCCATTGCACAAGCTGACCTTGCCATACTTGCAGGGTAACGGCCGGCATTTTAAGGATCTAACCGTTCAGCTTATTTAAGTGAAAGCTCGTTCACTTAAATAACGATTTGGCCAAAGTAAGGGCATCTAATTAGCGATCGTAGCCGTCTTACAGTAAGTGTCTGAATGCGCAGGCGGTTTGCCGCACAACGATGGCTGGAAATTGAGGGTTGCTAAGATTTGGCTTTCTAACGAGAATCGCTTGCATGAAGGACGCCATCGATCATCTGCCCTCGGTCCAGCAAGGCGAGTTGGACCGTGTGAAGTACTTGCTGATGGACGAGTTCGCCGAGGCGACCGCGCGTGCGACCCAGCCATGGAAGAAGAACGGCCGCATCCTCAAGATCATCCTGTTCGGCAGTTATGCACGGGACGATTGGGTCGACGAGCCCGAGAATGGTTACCAGTCCGACTACGACCTGTTGATCATCGTCAGCCATCCCGATCTTACCGACATTGCCGACTACTGGTACGTCGCCGAGGACAAGATTCTGCGCGATATGGCGATCGGGCGGCCGGTGAACATCATCGTTCATACGCTGCAGGAAGTGAATCTAGCGCTGAGCCGGGGCGAATATTTCTGGGTCGATATCGCCCGCGACGGCATCGAACTTTACACGCTGCCCGGCAAGACACTTGCCACGCCTCAGCCACTGACGCCCGCCGATGCGTTTGAGATGGCGAGCGCTTACCTTTCAAAGCAGCTTCCAGCGGTCGATCGCTGGTTAAAACTTGCAGACGTTTCAATTGCGGAAGAAACTGCGGATCCAGAATGGGCTCGAAACGCAGCCTTCAACCTCCACCAAGCGACCGAAACCGCTTACGCCTGCTTCCTGCTGATCCGCACCCTGTATTTTCCACGCTCGCACAACATCAAGTTCCTGCGGTCGCTCGCCGAGGATAGCGAACCGCGGCTGATCGAGGCGTGGCCACGCGGTGCCCGGATCGATCGCCGCCGCTTCGAATTGCTCAAGCGCGCCTATGTCGAGGCGCGCTATTCGGCCAGCTACGAGATCGGCAATGACGACCTCAATGCCCTGGCACAGTCTGTTCGCGCCCTTCGCGAATTGGTCGAGGCCGTTTCGCTCCAACGTATCGAAACGCTCCGAACCGACGCCGGCCTCTAACCGGCGGGCGACGCCTGCCGGATAGCTTCCGGTTCCGGCATCTGACCGGAACGGACTCAGGCGAGCCCATCAGCGCCCATCAGCGCCGTTCCGTTTTCGGCGTCCGTCACCGAGTCTGAATCCGCCCCAGCCGATCTTGTTCGGCGGGCGGGAGCCTCGACGTGACACCCACCAAATTGCTCATAGGCCAGATCCTTGTCGTCTTCGCGATCGTCATCGCGGGGGTGTGGGCCGCGACGCAATGGGCGGCTGCAATGCTGGCCTACCAGTCCGAACTTGGCCTGCCGTGGTTCCGGCTCGGCACCATGCCAATCTACCATCCCTGGGCGCTGTTCGGCTGGTGGTATCACTATGATGCCTATGCCCCGATCGTCTTCGACAAGGCGGGCATGCTCGCCGGCGCCAGCGGCTTTATCGGCTGCGCGGCAGCGATCTTCGGCTCGATATGGCGCGCGCGCCAGTCGAGCAACGTCACCACCTATGGTTCGGCGCGCTGGGCAAGCCCCCGCGAGATCGAGCGCGCCAGGTTGCACCGCGACGCTGGCGTCATGCTCGGCACGCTTGGCGGCCGCTATCTGCGCCATGACGGCCCCGAGCATATCATGGCGTTCGCGCCGACCCGTTCGGGCAAGGGCGTGGGCCTCGTCGTCCCGACCTTGCTGTCCTGGACCGGCTCGACAGTCGTCCACGATATCAAGGGCGAGAACTGGACGCTGACCGCCGGCTGGCGCGCGCGCTTCTCGCACTGCTTGCTCTTCAATCCGACCGACGCCACCTCGGCGCATTACAATCCGCTGCTCGAAGTCCGGCGCGGCATCGACGAAGTGCGCGATGTCCAGAACATCGCGGACATCCTCGTCGATCCCGAAGGTGCGCTCGAACGGCGTAACCATTGGGAGAAGACCAGCCATTCTCTGCTGGTCGGCGCGATCCTCCACATCCTCTACGCCGAGGAGGAAAAGACGCTCGCGCGCGTCGCCACCTTCCTCTCCGATCCGCAGCGCAGCTTCGTCGCCACGCTGCGCCGGATGATGACCACCAATCATCTCGGCGACGACAAGAACCCCAGGGTCCATCCCGTCGTTGCCTCTGCCGCGCGCGAACTGCTCAACAAGAGCGAGAACGAGCGCTCCGGCGTGCTGTCGACGGCCATGTCCTTCCTCGGCCTCTATCGTGATCCAACAGTCGCCGAGGTCACGTCGCGATGTGACTGGCGGATCGCCGACCTGATCGAGGCCGACCAACCGCTGTCACTCTATCTCGTCATTCCGCCGTCGGACATCAGCCGCACCAAGCCGCTGATCCGGCTCGTGCTCAACCAGATTGGCCGCCGTCTCACCGAACGACTGGACCAGCCCGGCACATCCTCGCGCCGTCACCAGCTCCTGATGATGCTAGACGAATTTCCGGCACTGGGCCGCCTCGATTTCTTCGAGACCAGCCTCGCCTTCATGGCCGGCTACGGCATCCGCGCCTTCCTGATCGCGCAGAGCCTCAACCAGATCGAGAAGGCATATGGTGACCACAACGCCATCCTCGACAACTGCCATGTCCGGGTCGCCTTCGCGACTAATGACGAACGCACCGCCAAGCGCATTTCCGATGCGCTCGGCACCGCGACCGAGCAGCGCGCGATGCGCAACTATGCCGGGCACCGGCTCGCGCCCTGGCTGGCCCACGTCATGGTCAGCCGCCAGGAGACCGCGCGCCAGCTCCTGACGCCGGGCGAGGTGATGCAGCTTTCGCCCGACGAGGAGCTTGTGCTGGTGTCCGGTCTCGCGCCGATCCGGGCGCGCAAATTGCGCTATTTCCGCGACCGCAATTTCGCTGCGCGCGTGGCACCGGCGCCGGTGCTGGCATCGGGTCAATATGCCGATCGGCCGAAGCCGCGCGGCGACGACTGGTCCGATCAGGTGCGCGGCATCGACGCCCGCCTGCACCAGGCCGAGGATGCCGCGGGCGGCGAGGACGATGGCGGTATGCAGCAACAGCGCCATCCCGGCCTTCCCGAACAGGTCTCCAAGGCAACCGACACCGCCGAAACGCGCGATCCCCAGATCGTGCCCGACGACGATGATGTCGCCGCCGACAAGCGCGCCATGGACCAGGCGCAAGGGCAGAACGCCATCGTGCGGGGCCATGCCATCAACGAGGGCGCGAAGCGCGACCTCATACCGGACTTTTGAGGCAGCGATGAAAATCCGACAGAATCTCTATATCGACCGCGAACTCAGCGACGCGCTGGAGGCTCTCGCCGCCGGTCCGCGCGGCAACAAGAGCCACCTCGTCAACGACGCACTGAAGGATTGGCTGGCGCGCCGGGGGACCAAGGAAGTCGACGACCTTCTGAAGGTTCGCCTCGACCGTCTGACACGCGAGCTCGCAGGCGCACGACGCGACATCGATGTGCTCATTGAAAGCCTGTCGCTGTTCGTCCGCTATCAGCTGATGGTGACAGCGCCATTACCCGAAGCCGATGCCGCGGCCCGCGCCATCGGGCGTGACCGGTTCGAGGCGTTCGTCTCCCAGGTCGGTCGCCAGATAGCGGGCGGCAAGCGCACGCTGGCACCCGTCGAATCCGACGGAGGCACATCATGATGTCCGCCCAGACGACAAGCGTCGCCGCGGAACGCCGCCGTGCCATGCTGCGCACCGCAATGGGACCGGCGATTGCCGCCGCGCTTTCCGACAGCCGTGTGATCGAGATCATGGTCAATCCTGACGGTGCGCTGCGGGTCGACATTCTCGGCGAAGGCCGTGTCGATACCGACGTGAAGCTCGATCCGGCCCAAGTCGAGCGGATCATTCGGCTGGTGGCATCCCATGTCCGATCCGAAGTCCATGGCGACAAACCCATCGTGTCGGCCGAACTGCCGCCACTTGGTTCTGGCGCCGGGGAGCGGTTCGAGGGGATCCTGCCGCCGGTTTCGACCGCCCCGTGCTTTTCGATCCGAAAACCTGCCGCCTGCATCTACACGCTGAAGGACTATGTGACCGACGGCATTATGTCGGCGGAGGCCGCGCGCCTGCTATCGGTCGCCGTCGTCGATCGCCGCAACATCCTCGTCGCGGGTGGGACCAGTTCGGGTAAGACCACGCTCGCCAACGCGTTGCTGGCCGAGATGGCGGATCTCGACGAACGGGTGATCCTGATCGAGGATACCCGCGAGCTGCAATCGCCGGCGCGCGACACCGTGGCGCTCAGGACCCGGCCAAGCTCATCCGACAAGAACACCGCCGTCACCATGGGCGATCTCGTGCGCTCGACCCTGCGCCTTCGACCTGATCGCATCATTGTTGGGGAGGTCCGCGGCGGCGAAGCATTGGACATGCTGAAGGCCTGGAACACCGGCCATCCTGGCGGAATCGCGACCGTCCATGCGAACAGCGCCGCTTCCGCGCTCTACCGGATCGAGCAGCTCATCCAGGAAGCCGTGGTCATCGTGCCGCGCCACCTGGTCGCCGAGGCGATCAACATAATCGTCTTCATCGCCGGCCGCGGCACCGCGCGGCGGATCGAGACGATCGCCTGCGTCGCAGGCCTCGACCCCGATGGCGGCTACGCCGTCGTCGATCTCTTCCCAGACCCCAACCACGACTTTGAAGGAGACTGACATGACCATCGTTCGTATTTCCAACCGCGCCCGCTTCTTCCTCACCGGGCTGGTGCTCGGCCTGTCTATCACCATGACCAGCCGCGTCTATGCCAGCGGTGCGGGTATGCCGTGGGAAGAACCACTCCAGCAGGTGCTGGAGTCGGTCCAGGGACCAGTCGCAAAGATCGTCGCGGTACTGATCATCATTTCCACGGGTCTTGCTCTCGCATTCGGCGAGACCTCCGGCGGCTTCCGCAAACTCATCCAGATCGTCTTCGGCCTGTCGATTGCGTTCGCGGCGTCGAGCTTCTTCCTGTCCTTCTTCAGCTTCGGCGGCGGGGCGCTCGTCGCATGAACATCGCCGACAACGGTCATATTGCAGGCTTCGAAGCGCCCATCCACGCCAGCCTGGGGCAAGCCATCCTGCTGGGTGGCGCGCCGCGCGGTATCGCGATCGTCAACGGCACGATCGCTGCGGCGGTCGGGCTGGGCTTGCAGCAATGGCTGATCGGGATCGCGATCTGGGCGATCGGGCACAGCATCTTGGGTGTAGCGGCCCGCCACGACCCGGACTTCGTGCCCGTGCTGCTCCGCCATCTGCGCCAGAAAGGATATCTGGCATGCTGAACCTCGCCGAATACCGATCGCGTGCTGATCGGCTCGCCGACCATCTGCCCTGGGCCGCGCTGGTCGCACCCGGCGTCGTCCTCAACAAGGACGGCAGCTTCATGCGGTCCTTCGCCTTTCGTGGACCAGACCTTGAAAGCGCGACCGAGGCCGAACTGGTTTCGGCCTGCGCACGGGCGAACAATGTGCTCAAGCGGCTAGGATCGGGCTGGGCATTGTTTTTCGAGGCCGAACGGCGTGAGGCGCTCGGCTATCCCGAGAGCGCCTTTCCTGACGCAGCGTCCTGGCTGATCGAGCAGGAGCGGCGTGCCGGGTTCGAAGCCGAGGGCCAGCATTTCGAGAGTATCTATCACGGCACGCTGGTCTGGCTGCCGCCCGCCGACAGCAGCGATGCCGCGGGACGGACACTGGTCGAGCGGCCTGACGACGCGAAAGGGCGGGACTGGCACGCCGGCCTCGCCAGTTTCATCGCCGAGACCGATCGTGTGCTCGACCTCCTGTCGGGCTTCATGCCCGAGGTGCGGGCGCTGGACGACGCCGAGACGCTGACCTATCTCCACGGCACCGTTTCCAGCCGCCGCTATCCGGTCGCCGTGCCGGAGACACCGATCTATCTCGATGCGCTGCTCGCCGATACGCCGATGGTCGGCGGGTTGGAGCCCAGGCTTGGAGACCGCCATCTGCGAACCCTGACGGTGTTGGGATTCCCGAACCTCAGCCGGCCCGGCATCCTCGACGCGCTCAACTTATCGGATTTCGGCTACCGCTGGGTCACGCGTTTCATAGCGCTCGACAAGACCGATGCGACCAAGGCGCTGACGAAGATCCGCCGGCAATGGTTCAACAAGCGTAAGTCGATCACAGCACTGCTGCGCGAGGTGATGTACAACCAGCCGGTCCAGCTCCTAGACACCGACGCCGACAACAAGGTCGTCGATGCCGATCTCGCGCTGCAGGCGCTTGGCGGCGATCACGTCGCCTTCGGCTATCTGACGACGACAATCACGGTGTCGGACGTCGACCGCACCCGCGCCGAGGACAAGGTCCGCGCGGTCGAGCGGATCGTCAATGGCCTCGGCTTCACGGCGAAGCGCGAGGGCGTCAACGCGGTCGAAGCGTGGCTGTCGTCGCTGCCCGGCCAGGCCTACGCCAATGTGCGCCAGCCGCTGGTCCATACACTCAACCTCGCCCATCTCATGCCGCTTTCGTCGGTCTGGGCAGGACCGACGGACAACCACCATCTCGGCGGACCGCCGTTGCTCTACGCCCAGACCAACGGATCGACCCCGTTTCGCCTTTCCACACATGTCGGCGATGTCGGGCATATGCTCGTCGTCGGCCCGACTGGCGCGGGCAAGTCGGTGTTGCTGGCGCTTATCGCACTCCAATTCCGGCGCTATCCCGGCTCCCAGCTCTATATCTTCGACAAGGGCTATTCGGCGCGTGCGGCAGTCCTGGCGATGGGCGGCGCGCATCATGCCCTCGGGCTTGGCGCGGACAGCGGTGACGCCCTCGCGTTCCAGCCGCTCCGCCGCATCGATGATCAAAGCGAACGCAGTTGGGCGGCGGAATGGATCGCGGCGCTGCTGACGCACGAGAAGGTCATGGTCACTCCCGAGGTGAAGGACGCCGTCTGGTCGGCGCTGGGCAGTCTCGCGTCAGCGCCCCCGGAGGAGCGCACGCTGACCGGGCTCGCCATGCTGCTTCAATCCAATGCGCTGCGCACCGCGCTGACGGCCTATACGCTCGACGGCCCTTACGGCCGCCTCCTTGATGCGGCCGAGCAGCATCTCGCGCTCGCCGACGTCCAGTGCTTCGAGACCGAGTCGCTCATGGGACAGGTCGGCGTCGTTGCCCCGGTGCTGACCTATCTCTTTCACCGGCTTGAGGAGCGTTTCGACGGTCGACCCACGCTGCTGGTGCTCGACGAGGCCTGGATCTTCCTCGACCATCCACTTTTCGCCGCGCGCATCCGGGAATGGCTGAAGACTCTGCGCAAGAAGAATGTCGCGGTGCTGTTCGCGACGCAGAGCCTAGCTGACATCGCCGAAAGCAGCATCGCGCCGGCCATCATCGAAAGCTGCCCGCAACGCATATTGCTGCCCAACGACCGGGCGATCGAACCGCAGTCCCGCGCCGCCTATGAGCGGTTCGGCCTCAACGACCAGCAGATCGAGCTGGTCAGCCGCGCCACGCCCAAGCGGCATTATTATCTGCAATCCGCACGGGGCAACCGCCTGTTCGAACTCCGCCTCGGCCCGATTGCGCTCGCCCTGTGTGGCGCATCCGATCCTGTGACTCAGACGCGGATCGACGCCCTGCTGGCCGAGCATGGCCCCGAGGATTTCGCGGCCCGCTTCCTTGAAGGAAGCGGACTCGATTGGGCCGCCAGCCTCCTCGCCGACTTTCCCGTCCCCCAAGCCAAGGAGTAAAATATCATGCGTATCCCAACCCGCAAATATCTGATCGCGACCGCGCTCGGGGCTGGCACCATCGGTTCGCTCGTCGCGCTCATCGTGCCGATTGCGCCCGCTCAGGCGCAGCTCACTGTGTTCGATCCGAGCAATTACAGCCAGAATCTGCTTACCGCCGCCCGAACCCTCCAGCAGGTCAACAACCAGATCCGCTCGCTTCAGAACCAGGCGCAGAGCTTGGTCAACCAAGCGAAGAATCTTACCACGATTGGCTTCCCCGAGATCCAGGCGATCACCCAGACGCTTCAGCAGATCGACCAGTTGATGGGACAGGCTCAAGGCATCCAGTTCCGCGTCGCCGGTCTCGACCAGGAGTTCCGTGCATTATTTCCGCAGAGCTTCAACCAGGCGATGACCATGAACGGCCAGGTTGTAGCCGCGCGGACCCGGCTCGACACCGAGATGGCAGCCTACAGACAGACGATGGGCGTGCAGGCGCAGGTCGTCGAGAATGTCCAGGCTGACGCCCAGACCCTCAATGGCATCGTATCGCGGAGCCAGGGCGCCGAGGGCGCTTTGCAAGCGCAACAGGCGACCAACCAGCTGCTCGCACTGACCGCCAAGCAACAGTTCCAGATCCAGAACCTGATGGCGGCGCAATATCGGGCGCAGGCGGTTGAGCAGGCGCGCCGCGCGCAGGCCGAGATCGACGCCCGCGCCATGACCACCAAGTTTCTCGGTTCCGGCTCGGCCTATACCCCTCAATAGGCCCGAGCCGGCGCGCAGGCAGCGGCGAATTCGCCTCTTCGCCGCTGCCGCCGCGGGGTTCGGTCCCGCTCCCCAGATCGGACCCCGCGGCTTCATTCCCAGGATTTCCCTATGAACGACCTGAACGTCATCGACCGGTTCCTGCAGACCTTCATCCGCTACATCGACAGTGGCTTCGGGCTGCTGGGTGGCGACGTCGCCTTCCTGACGACGACCCTGATCGGCATCGACATCACGCTTGCCGGATTATTCTGGGCGATGGGCGGCGAGCAGGATGTGATCGGGCGTTTCCTGCGCAAGATCCTCTATGTCGGCGCGTTCGCGTTCATCCTGAACCGATTCTCGACCCTCGCCGACATCATCTTCCGCTCCTTCGCAGCGGCCGGTCTGACCGCGGGCGGCGGCACGCTCTCGGCGGACGATCTCCTGAAACCCGGCCGTCTTGCTGGCACAGGTTTCTCGGCAGCTTGGCCGCTCCTCGAACAGATGTCGAAACTGTTGGGTTTCACCAGCTTCTTCGACAATTTCCTGACCATCATCGTGCTGTTGTTCGCGTGGGTGATCGTGATCATCGCCTTTTTCATCCTCGCCGTGCAGATGTTCGTGTGCATCGTCGAGTTCAAGCTGACCACGCTCGCCGGCTTCGTGCTGGTGCCCTTCGCGCTCTGGAACCGGACCAGCTTCCTCGCCGAGCGCGTGCTGGGCAACGTGGTCAGTTCCGGCATCAAGGTGATGGTGCTCGCCGTCATCGTCGGTATCGGCTCGAATTTCTTCAATGAGTTCACCGCTGCCCTGCAGGGCCAGGAACCCGACATCGGCCAGGCCATGAGCCTCGTGCTGGCGTCGCTCACGCTGTTCGGCCTCGGCATCTTCGGTCCCGGCATCGCCTCGGGCCTTGTCGCCGGTGCCCCGCAGCTCGGCGCGGGTGCAGCGGTCGGCACGACGGTCGGCGCAGCCGGTATCGTTGCGCTGGGCGGCGGTGCCGCCATGGGGGCAGCTCGCGCCGCGGGTGGCGCAGCACTCGGTGCAATCCGGGCCGGCACGACGATGGGGTCGGCGGCCTCTACCTCATACCAGCTTGGCCAGACCGCGGCCGGATCTTCGAGTGTCGGCGCCGGCATCAGCGGCATGGCGCAGGCAGCAGGCAACGCCGCCCGCCAGAAAGCATCGACGGCGCTGGGCTTGGGCCAGGCCGCCGAGCGGGGTCGTGACGCCGCCTGGTCCGCACTCAACGGTGGAGCTGGATCGGGCGGGCAGGCTGCGGACGCCCCCGCCGACGGCGCTCCCTCCTGGGCGCAGTCGCTGCGCCGACAACAAGACTCCCGTCATCACCGCCACGTTGCGCTCCAGACATTGAAGGAAGGCGATCGCGGCGGCGCATCCGCCACTCCAGATATCAAGGAAAGGGAAGATTGAGCCATGATCTTCATATCCCATGTTCTTTAAGCGCGCCGTCCAGCGCTACGCGCAGACGCCCGAGCCGGAGACCCCCTATCAACGCGCCGGCCAAGTCTGGGATGACCGCATCGGGTCGGCCCGTGTCCAGGCCCGCAACTGGCGATTGATGGCGTTCGGCACACTGTCGTTGTCGACCGCCATGTCGGGCGCGCTCATCTGGCAGTCCCTGCAGAGCCGGGTCACGCCCTATATCGTCGAGGTCGATCGGCTTGGCGAGGCCCGGGCCGTGACCGAGGCCGAAGCGGGTTATCACCCGACTGATCCCCAGATCGCGTGGCATCTGGCGAAGTTCATCGAAAACGTCCGCGGGGTCTCGCTCGACCCGGTGCTGATGCGCCGTGACTGGCTGTCTGCCTATGACTTCACCACGACGCGGGGGAGCCAGTTTCTCGGCGACTATGCCAGGGCTGCGGATCCGTTCGCCAAGATCGGCGAGCGCACCGTGTCCATCCAGGTGACCAGCGTCGTCCGGGCATCGGATCGCTCGTTCCAGGTCAAGTGGACCGAGACGGCCTATGAGCGTGGCAGTGAGGCAGGCTCCTCCCACTGGACCGGCATCCTGACGATCCTGACGAAGCCGCCGGTATCGGCCGACACGCTCCGCAAGAACCCGCTCGGCATCTATATCGACGCGATCGACTGGAGCCGCGAACTCGAGCCTGCGGCCTCGACTGCTCCCGCGCGCAACGTGCAGCCGCCCAACAACGTCCCGCTCGGCTCGCCGCTCGACCCGAACCTTGCCGCTCAACCGACAGCCAATCCGGAGACCCAGCCATGACCAGAACTCTCGCAGCCGTCGCGCTGCTGATGCCTTGCCTGATCCTCGCCGCCAACAGCGCGTGTGCAACTTCGCCGAGCGGTGAAGCGGCGCGCGATACCACGCCGGTCGCAGCCGCCAACCGCGCGGCGACAATCGAGCCCGTCGCGCAGGGCTTCATCAACGCCGTGCAGGTCTATCCGTTCGCCGACGGCGCCATCTATCACGTCATCACCGCCCCCGAGCGGGTGACGGACATCGCGCTGCAACCGGGTGAGACGCTCGTCGCGGTTGCGAGCGGCGACACGGTTCGCTGGGTGATTGGTGATACCACCAGCGGATCGGGCGCGGAGAAGCGAACTCATGTGCTGGTGAAGCCGTTCAGCGCCGGCCTGTCCACCAATCTCGTCATCACTACCGACCGGCGCAGCTATCATATCGCGCTGACCAGCCTGACGAAGACCGCGATGGCGGCGCTATCCTGGACCTATCCGCAGGATGCGCTGATCGCATTGAAGCGCACCGCCGTAGCGGCCGAGGCGGCGACTCCAGTAGCGTCCGGGATCGAGGTCGAGCAGCTCCATTTCAATTATGCCGTATCGGGCGATCGACCGGACTGGCGGCCGTTTCGTGCTTTCGACGACGGGCGCCAGACATTCATCGAATTTCCGGCAACGCTGGCCGCGGGCGAGGCGCCGCCGATTTTCCTGGTGGACGGGAAAGGCGAGGCCCAGCTCGTCAACTATCGCGTGAAGGGCCGCTTCTATGTCGTCGATCGCATCTTCGACGTCGCCGAACTTCGCCTCGGCACGAAGCACCAGCAGATCGTCCGCATCAGCCGAGTGGCGGACGGCGCGTCCAAGCGGAGGGGGTCATGACCGTCGAGGCGGCAGCCCCACCGGTATCCGAAACCCCCGCCACACCGGGCAAGGTGGACCCGGAAACGCTGGCGCTACGCGCACAGCCAGCACGGGCGATTCGCTTCAAGCGGGGCGCCGTGGTGGCGATCACTGCGCTTGGTTCGGTCAGCCTGATCGCGACAGCCTGGGTCGCGCTGCGGCCGTCCGCACTGCACCTCGCTGGACAAGCCAACGACCAGACGGTCGCGGCGAAGGCGCCGACCGACACACTCAGCCGCTTGCCGGGCAGCTATGGCGACGTGCCCAAACTCGGACCGCCCCTGCCGGGCGATCTCGGCCGACCCATCCTCAATCATCAGCGGGCGATGGGCATGGAATCGGCGAACGGCGAAGCCAGTCGCGCGGACCAGGCCGCCGCGACCGAGCGCGATCGACGGGCTGCGGAGTTGAAGGCGGCGCGGGAATCTGGATTGCTGGTGCAATCTGGCATTCGCAACGATCCGAGCCGCGTCGCTGATGCGACACTATCTTCTTCCCCGGCAGCGGCTACGGAGCAGGCGCGGCTCGCGATCGATCCTGATCGTGATCCTAATGCGCAGCAGCGCAAGGCCGACTTCGTCGCGGCGCGCGACACTGGCGGCGATGCCAACGAGCATCGGGTGAGCCCACCGGCGTCGCCGGACATGCTGTCCGCTGGCAGCGTCATCGCGGCGAGCCTGATTACGGGACTCAGGTCCGACCTCCCCGGCCTCGTCACTGCCCAGGTAACCGAGCGGGTATTCGACAGCGCGACGGGCAGCATTCTTCTCATTCCGCAGGGCGCGCGGCTGATCGGCAGCTACGACAGCGTGGTCGCTTTTGGGCAGAAGCGCGCGCTGGTGGTGTGGCAGCGGATAATCCTGCCGGATGGCAGTTCGATACGGCTCGACAACGTGCCCGCGACAGACCCTTCAGGCTATGCAGGGCTTGCCGACAAGGTCGATCTCCACACCTGGACGCTGCTCAAGGGCGTCGCGATGTCGACCCTGCTAGGCGTGGGTTCGAACGTGACCTTTTCAGGCGAGAGTGACCTCGTCCAGGCTATCCGGCAATCCACGCAGCAGAACGTGTCCCGTGCCGGAGACCAGATTACGTCCCGCAACCTGCAAATCCAACCGACCATCACAGTCCGCCCCGGCGCGGCCGTTCGGCTGGTTGTGCACAAGGATCTCATTCTCGCACCTTGGCGAGAGAAGGAGCGCTGAAATGACCGACCTCAAATTGCCCCAGCTTCCCGACCGTAATCCGGTCAAGCTCAGCATTGCTGTCATGCCGGACCTCCATCAGGCCTTGATCGACTATGCCGCGCTCTACGCAACGACCTATGGTCGTGACGAGCCGGTTGCCGAGCTGATCCCTGCCATGCTCGCTGCCTTCCTCGACAGTGACAGGTGCTTTGCGCGAAACAGGACGAAACGGTGATCTATGATGCACAGTAACGCTCACCAAGGCGGGGCCGTATTCATAGAGCCTCTGACGGTCCGCATCTCTACGGCGGTCCAGCTCACCGGTATCAGCCGTTCACGTCTCTATGAGCTGATTCAGTCCGGTGATCTGGAAACCGTCAAGGTCGGGCGATCCACGCTGATCCCATATAAAAGCCTGAAAGCCCTGACCGGCGCCTAGCCTGGCGTGCCTCTGCCTTTACCAAAGTTCGGCCGCAGGATCCTCGCGCCGTCCCGCAACTGGTCGAGATAGTCGGACCAGTGCTGCATCATGCGGACGCGTTCATCCCAATATTCACCGCGAGTGTAAGCACGGCGCACCATTGAGCTGTCCAGGTGGGCGAGCTGCTTCTCGATGGCGTCCGGGTTCCAGATGCCCATCTCGTTGAGCAGGGTCGCAGCCATCGCCCGAAAACCGTGCGCCGTCATTTCCTCCTGGCTATAGCCCAGCCGGCGCAGTGCCGCGTTGATGGTGTTTTCCGACATGCACTGGCGTGGTGACCGGAACGACGGGAAGAGATACCTTCCATCGCCCGTCAGCGGACGGAGTTCTTCCAATAGCGCCAGCGCCTGTTGCGACAGCGATACACGGTGTGGACGGCGCATTTTCATCTTTTCCGCAGGGAGCGACCAGATGGCGGCTTGAATATCTATTTCCTCCCACTCTGCCTTGCGCAACTCGCCCGGCCGAACGAACAGGTGGGGTGACAACCGCAGAGCGATCGCGGTGACTTCGTGACCTGTGTAACCGTCGATTGCGCGTAGGAGCGCGCCAGCCTCCCTAGGCGTCGTGATCGCGGCGAGATGCCGGACCTTCGGGGTGATGAGCGCGCCACGCAGGTCGGCCGCGACATCGCGATCCGCCCGAGCGGTCGCGATCGCATAGCGAAAAACCCGACTGAGCACGCTGCGCATCCGGCGCGCACTTTCGTAGCGCCCGGTCGCCTCCACCTTGCGCAGCACGGCCAGGACTTCCTGCGGCGATATCTTCGATACGGGAAAGCTGCCGATCATGGGATAGGCCATGCCAAGCAGCCAGCGAATCTTGTCGAGCGTGATCGGCGCGCGCCCCTCCCGCTCATTCTTCGTCACCCATTCCTCGGCGATCGTCTTGAATGTGTTGTCCGCGGCCACCTTGCGCGCAAGTGTATCGCTCCGCTTCTCAGCGGCGGGATCGAGCCCGGCGGCGATCTGCTCCCTTGCTGCGGCGCGCTGCTGGCGCGCCATAGCTATCCCTACCTCGGGCCAAGCGCCGAAATAGAGCGTCTTCTGTCGACCGAGGTACCGGTAGTTCATGCGCCAGAGCTTCGTGCCGTTCGTCTGGACGGCGAGATACAGCCCATCGGCGTCGGCCAGTTTATAGGCCTTGTCCCGGGGTTTGGCGTTGGTGATCTGGATATGATTCAGTGCCATGATGGTGCCAGCTCCAAAGGGGCTCTCCGGCACCATCAAAAACACCATCAAACTGATGGTGCTGTCGATGGATTCGGGTGGATGAGCCCGGATTTCATTTGGCGATTTTCACTGAAAAAATGCTGTAAAACCAGCTGCTTGCTGGACCTTCCCGGACGTCGCCGGAAAGGTCTCTGGTGCCCATCCGATCCCCCTTCCCCCTGACGCGCCGATCTGGCAGTGCTAGCCAAAATATTGCGCGAGAGGTGCTATTTTGGCGGGGGACGTCGACCATATCATCGTCGGGGCCGGTTCGGCGGGCTGCGTGCTGGCCGCCCGCCTGTCCGAAGACCCGCGCAACCGGGTGCTGCTGGTCGAGGCGGGCCCCGATTTCGCCCCCGATGCGGAGCCCGAGCGGATCAGCGATGTCGGCGGCCGGGGCTTCGCCTGGTTCGACTATTATTGGCCCGGCCTTTACCCGTTCGCCCAGCCGAAGCTGGTGGGCGGGGGATCGGCGGTCAACGGCATGCACGCCCAGCGCGGCGAACCGGCCGATTATGAGGAATGGCGCCAGTTGGGCGTCACCGGCTGGGGCTGGGACGACATCCTGCCCTATTTCAGGAAGCTCGAGACCGATGCCGACTTCCCCGGCGCGATGCATGGCGACAGCGGCCCGATCCAGATAAGGCGCTGGCCGCGCAGCGAGTGGAACCCGCTGAGCCGCGCCTTCCACGACGCCTTCGTGAAACAGGGCCTACCGGCGGTGGAGGACATCAACGCCGGCGGCGGCGAGAGCGTCGCCCCGGTGCCGCTCAATGGTGGCCATCGGCGCTTCTCCGCCGCCAACAGCTATCTGACGGCGGAGGTGCGCGCGCGGCCGAACCTGGCCTTGATGGCGAACCATGCCGTGCGCCGCGTGCTGTTCGACGGCCGGAGGGTCACCGGTATCGAGTTTGAGGGCGACGACCTGGATAGTAAACTTGGCGAGACGATCGCCGCCGCCAACGTCATCCTCTGCGCGGGCGGCATTCTCTCCCCCGCCCTGCTCCAGCGATCGGGGATCGGGCCCGGCGCGTGGCTGGCCGAGGCCGGCATCCCCCTCATCGCCGATCGACCGGGCGTCGGCATCAACCTGCAGAACCACCCCTTCGTCGACGTCACCGTCCATCTGAGTGGCTGGGCGCGGAGCGAGAATGGGTTGCGGCCGCCCTCGATGGTCACCGCGCGCTTCTCCTCGGGGCGGGAAGATTGCCCCGGCGCGGACCTCGTCCTCAACATGTTCGAGCGGATACCGGGGCCGCTGCGCGACGATCCGCTGGCGCGGCACTTCGCCAATTTCATGCTGCTGCTCAACAAGGCCTATTCGTCGGGAACGGTGCGGATCGACCCGGCCGATCCGATGCGCGGAGTGAAGGCCGACGCCAATATCCTGGCCGACCCGCGCGACCGCGAGCGGCTGGTGGCGGGCTATCGCCGGGTCGCGCGGATGGCGATGGGCGAGGATTTCCGAGGGCTCGTCACCGATGTGCTCGGGCTCAAGCCACACTGGATGATGATGGCGCTGCTCAAGGGTGACTGGAAGGCGCAGGCGCTGAGCGAACTGGGCTCGGTCGGTCTCGACATCTCTGCCGGGCTGCGCCGCTTCCTGCTGCGCAACGCCACGGTGCGGGTGGAGGATTTCATCGACGACGATGCGGCGGTGGAAGCCTATGTCACCGCCGCCGCGCTGCCGGGCGCCCACCCCGCCGGCACCTGCCAGATGGGCGATCCGGCGCGCGACACCAGCGTGGTCGACAGCCGCTGCCGGGTGATCGGGATCGACGGGCTGCGGGTGGTCGACGCCTCGATCTTCCCCACCCTGATGCGCGCGGGCCCGAACATCCCGGTGATGATGGCCGCCGAAAAGGCCGCGACGATGATCGCCGAGGACGTGCGCGCCTAGCCTGCCGCCTCCGCTGCCCCGCCATGATAGGCCGCGCGGAAATCATTGGCGAAGCTCGTCAGCCGCCCCTCGCCGATCGCCGCGCGCAGGTCGCCCATCAGCGCCTGATAGAAGCTGAGATTATGCTCGGTCATCAGCATCGCGCCGAGGATTTCGCCGGCGCGGATGAGGTGGTGGATATAGGCCCTGCTGAACTGGGCGCAGACCGGGCAGGCGCAGCTTTCGTCGAGCGGGCGCTGATCCTCGCCGAACTTGGCGTTGCGCAGGTTGATCGGGCCCAGCCGGGTGAAGGCCTGGCCGTTGCGGCCCGAGCGGGTGGGCAGCACGCAGTCGAACATATCGATGCCCCGCTCCACCGCGCCGACGATGTCGTCGGGCTTGCCGACGCCCATCAGATAGCGCGGCTTGGCGGCGTCGAGCTGGCCCGGCGCGAAATCGAGCGTGGCGAACATCGCCTCCTGCCCCTCGCCCACCGCCAGGCCGCCCACCGCATAGCCGTCGAAGCCGATGTCGAGCAGCGCGTCGGCCGATTCCTTGCGCAACCGCTCGTTGAGCGCGCCCTGCTGGATGCCGA
The DNA here is from genome assembly GCA_963540925.1 of uncultured Sphingomonadaceae bacterium. Classification (GTDB taxonomy): domain Bacteria; phylum Pseudomonadota; class Alphaproteobacteria; order Sphingomonadales; family Sphingomonadaceae; genus Rhizorhabdus. The sequence continues at coordinate 156,553 of CAUTRN010000009.1, read as the reverse complement.
ACAGCGCCGAGCGCTCGGCATGCTCGCCACCCGCGTCGAAGCCGGCGCGCGAGCGCTTGGCCCAGCGCATCGAGCGCTGCATCGCGTCGAGCTGCTGCTGCGGGGTCGAAGTGGTCGGCACCAGCTCGTCGAACGCCATGACGATGTCGGAGCCGAGCAGGCGCTGGATTTCCATAGAGCGTTCGGGCGACAGCATGTGCGCCGAGCCGTCGAGATGGCTCTTGAACGCCACCCCCTCTTCGCTGCGCTTGGTGAGCGCCGACAGGCTCATCACCTGATAGCCGCCGCTGTCGGTGAGGATCGGGCGATCCCAGCGCATGAACTGGTGGAGCCCGCCCAGCCGGGCAACCCGCTCGGCGCTGGGACGGAGCATCAGATGATAGGTGTTGCCCAGGATGATGTCGGCGCCGGTGGCGCGCACGTCGGCGGGCTTCATCGCCTTCACCGTGGCGGCAGTGCCCACCGGCATGAAGGCCGGGGTGCGGATCTCGCCACGGCGCATCCGGATCGTGCCGGTGCGCGCCTTGCCGTCGGTGGCGTGGATGTCGAACTGGAAACGGGAAGTGGTCATGGCGAGCGCCATATAGGGGCGTCGGAGGGCTGCCAATCCAGTTCCTCCCCGGTACGGAGCATCAGAGGTTGGATTGCCCCCGGCAATCCAAGGTCATGCTGGGAGCATGACCGACCTCGATACTGGGGACCGCCGGAACGGCGGTGGAGGGGGCGTCGGCGAAGCCGGCGCTGAGGCGCCGCCCCTCCACCACCCTGCGGGTGGTCCCCCTCCCCGTACCGGGGAGGAATATGGCGCTTGCGCCCACCCTCCCGCTCCGGCACGGCGCCACGATGCATCTCGGCGTCGACACCTATGCCATCCTCACCCTGGTCGCCTTCATCGCGGGGTTCATCGACGCCATCGCCGGCGGCGGCGGACTGCTGACGGTGCCGGCGATGCTGTCGGCCGGCATTCCGCCGCTGTCGATGCTGGCGACCAACAAGCTGCAGAGCAGCTTCGGCTCGGGCACCGCCTGCTGGAATTTCAGCCGCAAGGGCATGATCGAGTGGCGGCGCTACTGGCCCACCGTCGTCGCGATCCTGATCCTGTCGGGGCTCGGCGCCTGGGTGGTCCAGTCGATCAAGACCGACGTGCTGAACCTGATCGTGCCCGGGCTGCTGGTCGGCGTGGCCGCCTATGTCCTGCTGAGCCCGCGCATGAGCGACGAGGACGCGCATCAGCGATTGAGCGAAAAAGCCTATATTCCCGTGGGTGGTACGATCGGTTTCTATGACGGTTTCTTCGGTCCCGGTACCGGCAGTTTCTTCGCGACGACGATGGTCTCGCTGCGCGGGCTGGGCCTGACCCGCGCCACCGCGCACAGCAAGGCGTTCAACTTCGCCAGCAATATCGGCGCGCTGATCGTCTTCATCCTGGGCGGGCACATGCTCTACATGCTGGGCCTGTGCATGGCGGCGGGCACCACCCTGGGCGCCTATGCCGGATCGCACGCGGCGATGCGCTTCGGCGCCAAGGTGATCCGGCCTTTGCTGGTCACGATCTCGCTCGCGCTTACCGCCCGGCTGCTGTGGAACGCGCTGAGCTGAGCACTATTCGCCACGGTGCCGGAACGACTCGACGAGCAGGCCTTGCCTTTTCGGCAACGATGACGATGTGATGACGACCCGCTCAAGAGGAGAGACTTGCGTTGGACGAGAGTGAAGACACCAAGCCCGAAACCGCCCCGGCCAAGGCCAAGGCGAAGAAGGGCAAGTCGGTTCCCAAGATCACCAAGAAGACGGCCGCCATCGGCGCCGCCGTCGGCATCGGCTCGGCCGCGATCGTCGCGGCGCTGCTCTACGCCAATCGCGGCGGCAAGAAGAGCTGAGCGAAGCCGATAAGCCGATGCGGATCTTCACCATCGGCTATGAAGGCGCGACCCAGGCCGAGCTGATCGAACGGCTCGGCGCGGCCGGGGTCGCCGTCCTTGCCGATGTCCGCGCGGTGCCCAATTCGCGCCGGCCGGGCTTCTCGAAGAACATCCTCGCCGCCAGCCTGGCCGAGGCGGGGATCGCCTATCTCGGCCTGAAAGCGCTGGGCACGCCCGCCGAGGGCCGCGCCGCCGCGCGCCGCCATGATCTCGACAGCCTGCGCCGCATCTATGGCGGCCAGCTGGAGCTGCCCGAGGCGATGGCGCAGGCCGCCATCCTGCTCGACACCGCCGCCGAACGCCCCACCGCGCTGCTCTGCTTCGAACGCGAGCCCGGCTGCTGCCACCGCTCGCTGCTGGCCGAGGCGGTGTTTCCCGAGGCCGAGGTCGTCCACCTCTTCCCCTGATTGCCCGGTTGTTCGGTACTTGCTCGCCCGCTAGCCTCCCCTGCGACCCTGGAGAGGAGAGACAGGATGAGCAGCCCGATCGCCGTCGTCGAAGCGTTCCTGGCCGAATGCGAGCAGAGCAAGGAAGCGATGGCGGGCGCCTATCGCCGCTATTTCACGCCGACGACCATCTGGGAGAATGTCGGCATGGCCTCGACCACCGGGGCCGACGAGGCGCTCACCATCATGAGCAGCTTCGAGGAGAATCTGGGCATCGTGACGATGCGGGTCGACATGCTGGCGATCGCGGCCCAGGGCAACAAGGTGCTGACCGAGCGGGTCGACCATCTCCACAAGGCCGATGGCAGCATCGCCATGTCGGTGCGCGTCTGCGGCATCTTCGAGGTCGAAGGCGACAAGATCACCGCCTGGCGCGACTATTTCGACACCGCCGCGATGATGGGCGGTGGGCCGGGGGCGTGACGGCATCGACAGCGCGACGCCTGCGCCGGAATGCTACCGATGTCGAAAATGCGCTGTGGCAGCGACTGCGCGGCCGACAGGTGGAGGGTGCCAAATTCCGTCGGCAGATGCCGATCGATCGCTTCGTGGTCGACTTCGCCTGCCCGGAAACCGGGCTCGTGATCGAGCTGGATGGCGGGCAGCATTCGGATCGGATCGAGGCCGACGCCCATCGCACGGCGATCATAGAAGCCGGTGGCTATGTCGTTCTGCGGTTCTGGAACAATGACGTCGTCGAGAATATCGATGGCGTGCTGGAAGTGATCAGGCCGGCCATATTGAACGCACGTAACGCCTGAGCCCCGTCCCTCCGGGAGAGGGTTGGGTGAGGGTTTCCGGACCACGAGACGAGAGCGCTCGGCCTTCGGCCTCGCGCCCCCTCTCCCCAATGGGGAGAGGGAGATGTGCCCCTGTCGCGGGGCTATGCGTTCTCCCCGCATGCCTTCCTCGGTGATCCGCCGCTTCGACTATGACGCGCCTGCGCGGCGGCTCGATATCGAGTTCATCACCGGGCGGCGCTACAGCTATCATGACGTACCCGAACCGATCGTAGCGGCCCTGCGGATGGCGGCCTCCAAGGGGCGGTTTTTCAACCGGAAAATCCGCGATCATTTTCCCTTCACCCGGCGGCGCGGCGTGTGATGCACCCGGAACGTCCTGTGCTTCCAGCCGTTTAGCCGCCATCACCGGAGGAAGGACGCCTGATGTACAAGCATTTTCTGATCGCTTCGACGGCCGCGATGGCGCTGAGCCTGGCCGCTTGCGGTCCCAAGGCCGAGCAGGCCGCCAACTCGGCCATGAACACCGCCGACGCGACGGCCGACAGCGCGGGCGCGATGGCGTCGAACGCGATGGTCGACATCGAGCAGGCCGTCACCCCCACCCCCACCGGCGTCGAGTTCGCCGACAAGGCCGCCAAGAGCGACGCCTATGAGATCGCCGCCGCCAAGCTGGCGGTGACCAACGCCTCGTCGCAGGCGGTGAAGGATTTCGCCGCCGAGATGATCAAGGCGCACACCGACTCGACCGCCAAGATCAAGGCCGCCGCCGCCAAGGCGAGCCCGGCGATCACCCCCGATGCCACCCTGACCAGCGACCAGAATGACGATCTGGCCGAGCTGGCCAAGAAGAAGGGCGCCGAGTTCGACGAGGAGTATATCGACGATCAGGTCGACGCCCATCAGACCGCTCTCGCGATGATGCGCGACTATGCCGAGAAGGGCGACACGCCCTCGCTCAAGGCGGCCGCGGGCGAGATCGCGCCGGTCGTGCAGAAGCATCTCGACCACGCCAAATCGCTGGACAAGTAACTCCGGCTGATGACGGGAAGGCCGGGTACCGCAAGGTGCCCGGCCTTTTCGATTCAGGCGGAATGCACGTCCACGACGGTGCGGCCTCGAACCTGCCCGGCCAGGATCTGCGGCGCCCGGGCGATCACGTCGGACAGGCCGACCGCCTCCACCATCGACTCGAGCTTGGACACGTCCAGATCGCTTGCCAGACGCGACCAGGCCTCTTCACGCGCCGCCATCGGCTGCATGACGCTGTCGACCCCCGACAGGGTGACGTCGCGCAGGATGAAGGGATAGAGCGTCCCCGGCAGGTCGATGCCATGGGCGAGCCCGGTGGCCGCGACCGCGCCGCCATAGCGGATGCCGGCGAGGACGTTGACGAGCGTGTGGCTGCCGGCGGTATCGACCGCCCCGGCCCAGCGCTCGGCCTGCAAAGGCGCGCCCGGCTCGGCCAGTTCGGCCCGATCGAGAATTTCCGCCGCGCCGAGCGAGCGGAGATAGTCCGCCTCGTTCATCCGGCCTGTCACCGCCACCACCCGATAGCCGAGCTTGCTCAGCAGCGCGATGGCGACCCCGCCCACCCCGCCGCTGGCGCCGGTGACGAGGATATCGCCATGGTCGGGCCGGACCCCGAGCTTTTCGAGACGGAGCACACACAGCATCGCGGTGTAGCCGGCCGTGCCGATCGCCGCGGCCTGAAAGGTCGAGAAGGCGTCGGGCAGGCGCACCAGCCAGTCGCCGTCGACCCGCGCGCGCTGCGCCAGTCCGCCCAGATGCCGTTCGCCCAGCCCGAAGCCGTTGGCGACCACCCGGTCCCCCGGCTTCCAGCGCGGATCGTCGCTGGCCGCGACCACGCCGGCGAAGTCGATCCCCGGGATCATCGGAAAACGGGCAATCAGCGGGATAGCCCCGGTGATCAGCAGCCCGTCCTTGTAGTTCATCGTCGAATATTCAACGTCGACCGTGACATTGCCCTCCGACAGGAAAGCATCGTCGATGTCGCGCAGCGCCGCGACATTCCGGTCATCCTCACGGTCGATCACTATCGCTTTGTACACCGTCATTCTCTTTCCAGCTGGCGCGTCCGAACGGACAAGGCGGCAGGGCATGGCGCCTCGCGGCGGCATCCGCAATGAACCCTTGGTTCAAGACCATGGGGCCGCCGAAGGGAATGTCGGCCCCGGCCATCTTCTTGGCCGCCTCCGCCATCGCGCCAAGCCTGCCGATTGATCGGCCGCGACGGAGCGGATAATCGAGCTGTCGAGACCCGCCGACGAAAGGCACCGCGCATCCTCTCCCCGCTCACCGGCCTGCGCCTGCTGCTGCCCGCGATCGTGCCGTCGTGGCGCTTCTTCGATGCGGTGACCGCCAGCCCGCGCGTCGACTATGCCCTGCTCACCGCGCCCGATGCCGTCGCCGGAGACTGGCAGGAATTCCGCCCCCGCCCGGCGCATCTGGGCGTCGCCACGATGCTGCGCCGGCTGCTGTGGAACCCGACCTGGAATGAGAATCTGTTCCTGGTCAGCCTGGCCGAGCGGCTGATGCGCGGCGAGAGCGCCGAAACCGTCGCGCATAGCGAGCGCGAATTGCTGCTCAGGATCGCACGCCATCTCGATCGCCACGGCCCGTGCGATCCTGGCGCCCATCTCCAGATCCGGCTGCGCTTCATCGGCCGCTTCGGTGCGGACGAACCGGTGTCGAGCGAGATCGTCTACCTCTCCGCCCCGCAACCGATCGCCGGCCTGCTGACGCCATGACGCTCGACACCGCCGCCAGTCTGACCGCCGCGATGCTGGCGCTCGCCTTCCTCCAGCAGAGCCTGGAGCATCTGGGCCCAGCCACGCGCCGGCAGGAACGGCTGCTGTTCGCGCCGCGCCTGATCCTCTCGGCGCTGCTGCTCGCGGCCAGCCTGGGCGTTCCCGGCCTCGACCCGGCGCTGCTCACGCTGGCGCTGGTGGCGAACCACCTGTTCATCCTGCCCCATTTCAACGGGCCCTATAATGGCGGGGCCGATCGGATGAGCCTGCTCATCCTGCTGTGTCTGACCGGGGCCTTTGCGCTGCCCGAGCCGCGCTGGCGCGAGCTGGCCTTCGGCTATCTGGGGATGCAGCTGCTGCTCTCTTACTTCATGGCCGGCTGGGTGAAGGTCGTGAACCCGGCCTGGCGGAGCGGGCGGGCGCTGCGCGACGTGTTCCTCTTCTCGGCCTATCCGGCAGGCGAGAATCTGCGCCGCTGGGCCGATCGCCCCCGGCTGCTGTTCGCGGCCGGCTGGGCGGTGATCGCCTTCGAACTGGCCTTCCCCCTCACCATCCTGTCGCGCCCGGCGTTGCTCCTGGGGCTCGCCATCGCGGCGCTGTTCCACGGAGCCAATGCCTGTCTGTTCGGCCTCAACCGCTTCTTCTGGATCTGGATCTGCGCCTATCCGTCGATCCTGTGGCTGCAGGACCGCATCCTGAACTGAGCCAGTAACATTCAGGCTAGAATAGTTAGGCTAAAGTCTGGTGTTCCGGGCAATCACCGGCTGGATATGCCATTCACCGAAGCGCAAGCTGAAAGCCTTCAAAAGAGGGCGTCAGCGGTCTTCATGGCTGCATGCCGCCCTAGTAACGGATGCTTACCCATGCCGACCATCGACCTGATGAACGATCTGATGAACGAAGCCGACCGGGCTTCCGCCGACCTCCTCACCCTGATCGAGGGCGCCATCAAGGAAGGCGACGACAGCCGGGCGCTGGCGCTCGACCATATCCTCCAGTCGCTGGAGAAGATGGTCGTGCTGGGCGCGACGATCCAGTCGTCACGGACCATCCTCTCACATCGCGAGATGTGACGACGCGCCTTCCCCTGCCCGGTTAGATCGTCTCGTCCACCACCAACACGATCTTGCCGACATGATCCTCGTCCATCCGGCGATGGGCGTCGGCGGCCTGGGCGAGCGGGAAGGTCGCGTCGATCACGGGCTTGAGGCGCCCCTCCTCGACATGTGGCCAGACGACGCCGGCGATCTCGTCGCCCACCGCCGCCTTGAACGCCACGCTGCGCGGCCGAAGGGTCGAACCGGTCAGGGTCAGCCGGCGCTGCATGATCTTCCAGATCGGGATCTCGGCCTTGGCGCCGCCCAGGATCGCGATCGAGACATGGCGGCCATCCTCGGCCAGGCAGTCGATGTTGCGGGGCAGATAGCTGCCCCCCACCATGTCGAGGACGACGTTCACCCCTTCCCCATCGGTGATCCGGGCGACCTCCTCGACGACGTCCTGGCTGCGATAGTTGATCGCATGGGTGGCGCCCAGCTTCAGCGCGGCCGCGCACTTCTCGTCCGAGCCGGCGGTCACGATCGTCTCGAGCTGGAAGATCCGGCCGAGCAGGATCGCCATCGTCCCGATCCCGCTGGTGCCGCCATGGATCAGCACCCGGTCCCCATCGGCGGCATAGGCGCGCTCGAACAAATTGCTCCAGACGGTCCACAAAGTCTCGGGGATCGCCGCCGCCTCGACCATCGACAATGTGTTGGGCACGGGCAGGCAGAGCCCGGCATCGGCCACCACATATTCGGCATAGCCTCCGCCCGCGACGAGCGCGCAGACCGGCTGGCCGAGCATCTCGGGCATCGCCCCCTCGCCCAGCGCCACCACCACGCCCGACACTTCCAGGCCCAGGATCGAGGGCGCCCCCGGCGGCGGCGGATAGCTGCCCGCGCGCTGGGCGACGTCGGGCCGGTTCACGCCCGCCGCGGCGACTCGGATCAGCAGCTGCTCACGACCCGGCCGGGGCACCGGCCGCTGGACCGGTACCAATATTTCGGGTCCCCCTTTGTCGGCGGGGTCAATCGCCGACATCCACTCGGGAATTCCCTTCATCTCGCCCCCGTAGATACGCTTACCAACCTGTTTCGTCCGCCGTTTATTGACATGCGGCCCGTCCCGGTCAACGTTATGCGGATGGAGCCCGACGATCTTTTCGCGAAGCGCCCCGACGATCCGGTGAACCAACTCATCCGGCAGGATCTCGATCATCTTTCGATCGAAGAGCTGGAAGCGCGCATCACGGCACTGACGGGCGAGATCGAGCGTTGTCGACTAAAGATTGAAAACGCCGTTAACCATCGCGCAACTGCCGAAAGCCTATTCAAACGATGAGGGCGCACTTGCCGGAGCAAGGTGTCAGCACTGCTCCGGCTGGAGGCAGGTTCTTGATGAACGGCCTCGGGCACCCGACATATGGGTTAGCGACGCGGTTCCCGCCGTGTCGAATGGAGTAGAACGACCATGCCATCCTTCGCCCGTGAACTCGAACAGACGCTGCACAACGCGCTGAGCGCCGCGAGCAGCCGTCGCCATGAATATGCGACCCTGGAGCATCTGCTCCTGGCGCTGATCGCGGACGAGCACGCTTCGAAGGTGATGACGGCGTGTGGCGTCGACCTGGGCGAGCTGCGCAACGCGGTCACCAACTATCTCGATACCGAGCTCGACGCGCTCAAGGTGGAGGGCGAGACCGACCCCTCGCCGACCAGCGGCTTCCAGCGCGTCGTCCAGCGAGCGATCCTCCACGTCCAGTCGTCGGGCCGTGAGGAAGTGACCGGCGCCAACGTGCTCGTCGCGCTGTTCAGCGAGCGCGAGAGCTATGCCGTCTTCTTCCTGCAGCAGCAGGACATGAGCCGCCTCGATGCGGTCAGCTATATCAGCCACGGTGTCGGCAAGGCCGGCCAGCCCACGGAGCAACGCGAAGTGAAGGGCGCCGAAGAAGAGAAGGCCCAGGCCAAGGCCGAGGGCAAGAAGGGCGAAAGCGCCCTGAAGCAGTTCTGCGTCAACCTCAACGAGAAGGCCAAGATCGGCAAGGTCGATCCGCTGATCGGCCGCTCGGCCGAGGTGGACCGCACCGTCCAGATCCTGTGCCGCCGCTCGAAGAACAACCCGCTCTATGTGGGCGACCCCGGCGTCGGCAAGACCGCGATCGCCGAGGGCCTGGCCCGCAAGATCGTGGAAGGCGACGTGCCCGAGGTGCTGCTGCCGGCGGTGATCTACTCGCTCGACATGGGCGCGCTGCTCGCCGGCACCCGCTATCGCGGCGACTTCGAGGAGCGGCTGAAGCAGGTCGTCACCGAGCTGGAGAAGCTGCCCCACGCGGTGCTCTTCATCGACGAGATCCACACCGTGATCGGCGCGGGCGCCACGTCGGGCGGCGCGATGGACGCGTCGAACCTGCTCAAGCCGGCGCTGTCGGGCGGTTCGATCCGCTGCATCGGCTCGACCACCTACAAAGAGTTCCGCAACCACTTCGAGAAGGACCGCGCTCTGCTGCGGCGCTTCCAGAAGATCGACGTGAACGAGCCGACGATCGAGGACACGATCAAGATCGTCACCGGTCTGCGCTCGGCGTTCGAGGAGCATCACAACGTCAAGTACACCCCCGACGCCATCAAGGCGGCGGTGGAGCTATCGTCGCGCTACATCAGCGACCGCAAGCAGCCCGACAAGGCGATCGACGTGATCGACGAGGTCGGCGCCTCGCAGATGCTGGTGCCCCCGGCCAAGCGCAAGAAGGTGATCACCCCCAAGGAGATCGAGCAGGTCATCGCGACGATGGCGCGTATCCCGGCCAAGTCGGTCTCGACCGACGACAAGAAGACGCTCGGCGCGCTCGAGACCGATCTCAAGCGGGTGGTGTTCGGCCAGGACAAGGCGATCGAGGTGCTCAGCTCGGCGATCAAGCTGAGCCGCGCGGGTCTTCGCGATCCCGACAAACCGATCGGCAACTATCTGTTCTCGGGCCCGACCGGCGTGGGCAAGACCGAGGTCGCGCGCCAGCTGGCCGCGATCCTGGGCATCCCGCTCCAGCGCTTCGACATGTCCGAATATATGGAGCGCCATTCGGTGAGCCGTCTGATCGGCGCGCCTCCGGGCTATGTCGGCTATGACCAGGGCGGCCTGCTGACCGACGCGGTCGACCAGCATCCGCACAGCGTGCTGCTGCTCGACGAGATCGAGAAGGCCCATCCGGATCTGTTCAACATCCTGCTGCAGGTGATGGACAACGGCAAGCTGACCGATCACCACGGCAAGACGGTCGACTTCCGCAACATCATCCTGATCATGACCACCAACGCCGGCGCGTCCGACATGGCGCGCGAGTCGCTGGGCTTCGGCAACCTCACCCGCGAGGGCGAGGATGAGGAAGCGGTCAAGAAGATGTTCACGCCGGAATTCCGCAACCGTCTCGATGCGATCGTCCCCTTCGGCTATCTGCCGACCGAGGTCGTCTCGCGGGTCGTCGAGAAGTTCATCCTGCAGCTCGAACTCCAGCTGGCCGACCGCGAGGTCCACATCAGCCTGGACGACGAGGCCAAGACCTGGCTCACCGCCAAGGGCTATGACAAGCTCTACGGTGCGCGCCCGATGGGCCGCCTGATCCAGGAGAAGATCAAGCAGCCGCTGGCCGAGGAGCTGCTGTTCGGCAAGCTCGTCCATGGCGGCGAGGTGAAGGTGAAGCTGAAGGACGACGCGCTGGCGTTCGAAATCGTCCCCGCGGCGCCCAAGCGGCCCAAGAAGGGCGGCGGCACCAAGCCCAAAGTGAAGGCTTGATCCTTCGCCCCAAGCATCAAGAGGCCCGTCTCGAAAGACGCGGGCCTTTTGCTATCTGGGCGCTTCCGAACAGAAGCCAAATGACTTAGACCTCGTCTCCTCCCCGGCACGGGGAGGGCGACCGCTCGAAGAGCGGTGGAGGGGGATCGCCACAAGCGCCACGACTGCCGGGCGCCCCTCCACCATCCTGCGGATGGTCCCCCTCCCCGTTCCGGGGAGGAATGAGAGAGAGGGGGGAGGAAGCACATGGCCGAGCTGCGTTTCGACGGGCGGACCGCGATCGTCACCGGGGCGGGCGGCAATCCCAGCCTGGGCCGCGCGCATGCAATGCTGCTGGCGGCGCGCGGCGCCAATGTGGTGGTCAACGACATCGGCCGCGACCCGGAATCGCATTATGCCGACAGCGCCTCGGCCGAGACGGTGGCGGCCGAGATCCGCGCGCTGGGTGGCCGGGCGGTCGCCGACACCCATTCGATCGCCAGCCTGGAAGGTGCGCAAGCGCTGGTGAAGACCGCGATCGACTCTTTCGGCGGGGTCGACATCCTCGTCAACAATGCCGGCCTCTCGCTCGCCGTGCCGTTCGAGGAGATGACGCCACATGATTTCGAGCGGCATATCGACGTCAACTTCCTCGGTACCGTCTGGACCTGCCGCGCCGCCTGGCCGCACATGAAGGCGAAGGGCTATGGCCGGATCGTCAACACCGCCTCCAGCAGCTTCACCGGCTTCGCCTTCCTGACCGCCTATGGATCGAGCAAGGGCGGGGTCTTCTCCTTCTCGCGCTCGCTGTCGACCGAGGGGGCGCCGCTCGGCATCAAGGTCAACATCCTCAACCCCGGCGCCTTCACCCGCATGGTGACCGCGCAGCAGGACGACAGCTCGCCGCTGGTCCAGCACGCCCGCGAACATCTGCCGCCCGAGCTGTCGTCGCCGGTGATGGCCTTCCTGGCGCATGAAAGCTGCCCGGTGACCGGCGAGTGCATCGACTCGGTCGGCGGCGAGGTACGCCGCACCTATGTCGCCCAGACCGCCGGCTTCGCCGATCGCGACCTGACGATCGAAACCGTCGCCGCGCGCTGGGACGAGGTGATGGCCGGCGCCGATCCCTCGATGATCCCGGCCGGCGTGGTCGACACCTCGACCTGGGGTTTTCGCCCCTATCAGCCGAACGAGTGACGTCATGGCGTCGATCCTGATCTCCGGCGCCAGCATCGCCGGCCCTACCCTCGCCTGGTGGCTGGTCGAGCAGGGCCATGACGTCACCATCGTCGAACGTTCGCGCGGCCCCCGCCCCGGTGGCCAGGCGATCGACGTGCGCGGCCGCGCGCTGGAGGTGATCGAGCATATGGGCCTGCTCGACGGACTGCAGGCGCTGCGCACCCGGATGAAGGGCATGTCCGCGGTCGCCGCCGATGGCAGCGAGCTGTGGCGCACCGAGGAGATGACCTATAGCGGCGGCGCGCTCGACAGCGGCGATGTCGAGCTGCTCCGCGACGATCTCGCCGCGCTGCTGCTGGGGCCCGTCACCGACCGGATCACCCTGATCCATGGCGAAACCATCACCGCGCTCGACGAGGATGCCGACGGGATCACCGCCCATTTCGCCAAGGCGCCGCCGTGCCGCTTCGATCTCGCCATCGGCGCCGACGGCATCCATTCGAACGTCCGCCGCCTCGCCTTTGGCGACGAGGCGCCCTTCATCCATCCGCTCGGCCATGGCCTGGCGATCTTCACCACGCCCAACATCATCGGGCTGGAGGACTGGCAGATCAGCCATGAGGCAGGCGATGCGAACTGCCTGATCTACACGGTGCGCGCGAACCGCGAGTTGCGCGCCTGCTTCACCTTCCCCGCCACCCTGGCCGACGAACAGGACGGCAACGTCGCGGCACAGAAGGCCATGCTGCGCGAGAAAGTGGCCGGCCTGGGCTGGGAGGTGCCACGCTTCCTCGCCGAGATGGACGCGGCGCCCGATTTCTACTTCGGCACGATGGCGCAGATCCGCATGCCGCACTGGACGAAGGGCCGGGTCGCGCTGGTCGGCGACGCGGGCTATTGCCCCTCCCCCTTCACCGGCCAGGGAACCAGCCTGGCCATCGTCGGCGCCTATGTGCTGGCGCAGGAGATCGGCCGCGCACCGGCCGACCACGCGACCGCCTTCGCCCGCTATGAGGCCCGGATGCGGCCTTTCGTCGCGAAGAACCAGGCGATCGTGGAGGTGTCGACCAGCGTCGATCTGTCCGATGATGTGCAGCGGGATCATGTGCTGTCCGTCATCGCCGAAGCGAAGAATGCCATCCTTCTGAATGGCACCGTAATCTAGCGTCCGATCATCTCATGGGTAGCGTGGGTCATATATGCCAGGAATGCCGCAAGCCCGAGATAGAAAAGGCCATATTCGAACTTGGTCGCGGTGGACGCCGCATAATAGCGCCGGTTCTCCTCGGCCTCCGGATCGAAATTCCAAGCCTGCCTGAGCGCCGGGACAGCCGCGATCGCGATGACGAGCAAGAGCGGAGACGGCCGATAGACCATCAGCACCAGCATCAGCGGCACGCCGAGAAACCAGATGCGCGGCGACAGGATCGCGGTCATCCGTCCCCCATCTAGCGGCGACAGCGGGATCAGGTTGAAGAAGTTCAGGAAGAAGCCGCTATAGGCGATGGCGAGCAGCATCGCGCTCCCTGTCTCTCGCCCCCAATAATAGAAGGCCAGCGCCCCGATCGTGCCCAGCAGCGGCCCGCCCGCCGCGACATAGGCCTCGGTCTCCACGTCCATCGGCGCGTCCTTTAGCTCGATCCACGCGCCGACGAACGGAATGAATGTGGGCATGCCCACCGCCAGCGAACGCCGCCGAGCGGCGATCAGATGCCCCAGTTCGTGCAGGAAGAGCAGGCCAATGAAGCCCGCCGCATAGCCCCAGCCGAACATCATCGCATAGACACCCAGCGACAGCAGCATCGTCAGCAACGTGCCGCCGACCTTGCCGAATTTGAGGAAACCGAACAGCAGGGCAAGCGCGCTGGCCATCGATCTCAGTTCCTGGGTTCGCCGCCACCGTCCACCGGCTGTCGCTCCTTGTCCGGTTCGCTGGCCTCGACATCCTCGACCGTCTCCCCTCCGGGAGCCTCGACTTCGGCTTCGGGCGCAGCCTCCTCCCCGACCTCGGCGACGTTTTCATCTGCCTCGCTCTCGCCACGCTTGAAAAAGCGCCGGACGATGGCGGCCACCGCAAAGAAACCGATCAACACGAGCTTCCAGGCCTTGGCGAGGAACAGCCCGATAATCGCGAGCAGGCCAAGCTTCTTGGCCGCCACCGCCCCCACGAGGGCGCCGATGCCATAGGCAGCGACCGTGTCGGTCGAGGAATCGAAATCCTGATAGCGCTTGCCCGGGACATAGTTCAGCGCCGCGATCAGGTCCCGAGCGACCTGCTTGTCGGCCGCGATCTGATCCGCGCCGGTGATCAGATCGAGGCTGAAATAGCCTTCCCGGCCCAGCGCATAGGTATTGTAGTTGATGGTCTGCGGGGCATTCGCCACCGCGCCGCGATCATGCGACGCCAGCGACCAGATCAACCGGTGCGTCGCCGGGTCATATATCGGCTCTTCCACCCAGCCTGTGATCTCCATCGCGGGAAAGCCCCGTGCGACGCGATCCTCATTAGCGGCTTCGGTGCCCTCCTTGAGCGAGGCCAGCAGCGCATCCGCCTGCCAGTCCTTGGCCTCCTCGTCGCGGACATATCCTTCCTTGATCCAGTTGAGGTCGACCAACCACCGGGCATCCTCTTTCGTGCTGACGATCAGGCCATGGCGCACCGGGGACTCGACATTCCCCAGCGCCTTCATGAGACGGTTCGCCTCGGCCGCGGGAATAAAGACCTGATCGGCGGTGAGCTTGAGCACGGCCTGGTCGAGCAGCTTGATCTCCCCGGGGCCGCGAACGCCGGTCTTGCCGGCCGCCTCCCATGCGGCGCCCAGTTCGGCCTGCATCTCGGCTGTGGGCTGCTGCGCCGACAGCCGATCCGATGGCACCGCAGCGATCGTCAACGTCGCAAGCAACAATGCGAAGAGAATCCTGCCCATATCTGGCCCCCCGATGGTCCCCACGACCGGCATATAGGCAGGCCGATCGCGGAGAAAGCCGGATAAGCATCGATATTGAATGGAAATATCCAGAGTGGAGCGAATTGGCGAGGACAACGGTCCTCCGACAAACAGGCCGGCATTTTACTAGGTCTTATGTCGTTCCCTGCAGTCGATCTCCGTGCTAGTCTTCGATGAATTCAATATTCCGTCCTGCGTTAACCATATATCCAAGGTTGAGGAGCAGAAAGGCGCGTCGAACTCGTTTGAACGAGCTTTCCGGGGGGATGCGATGCGCTATGAACTGATCGTCATCGGCAGTGGACCGGCCGGCCGGCGCGCCGCCATTCAAGCCGCCAAGCTCGGCAAGTCGGTGCTCGTCGTCGAGAACCGCTATCGGGTCGGCGGCGTATCGGTCCACACCGGCACCATTCCTTCGAAGACCTTGCGCGAGACCGTGCTCAACCTGACCGGCTGGCGCGAGCGCGGCTTCTATGGCCGCGCCTATCGCGTGAAGAAGGATATCTGCGGCGACGATCTCAACGCCCGCCTGCGGATGACCCTGGAGCATGAGATCGACGTTCTGGAGCACCAGTTCACCCGCAACGGCGTGCGCACCATCGAAGGCGCGGCGCGCTTCCGTGGCCCCCATGAGCTGGAGGTCACCTGCCCCAAGGGCGACGTTCAGATCATCGAGGCCGAGCGCGTCCTGATCGCGGTGGGCACCGCCCCCTATCGCCCCTCCTCCATCCCCTTCAACGGCACCAACATCCTCGACAGCGACGACCTGATCGGCGAGCCGCGCGTACCGCGTAGCCTCACTGTGATCGGCGCGGGCGTGATCGGGATCGAATATGCCACGATCTTCTCGGCGCTCGACGTACCCGTCACCCTGATCGAGCCGCGCGACAGCTTCCTGGACTTCGTCGACCGCGAGATCATCGAGGATTTCGTCCACCAGCTGCGCGACCGCGGCATGGCGATCCGGCTGGGCGCCAAGGTGGAGCGGGTCGAGACCGACGGCGCCGGCTGGGCGATCTCGGTGCTCGAGGACGGCCGCCGCATCCGCTCGGAAATGCTGCTCTACGCCGCCGGCCGGATCGGCGCGACCGCCTCGCTGGGGCTGGAGAATTGCGGGCTGGAGGCGGACAGCCGCGGTCGGCTGAAGGTCGACCCGGTGACGTTGCAGACCGACGTGCCGCACATCTATGCTGCGGGCGACGTGATCGGCTTCCCCAGCCTCGCCTCCACCTCGATGGAGCAGGGCCGCATCGCCGCCTGCCACGCCTTCGACGCGCCGATGCCGCCGGCGCCCACCTATTTCCCCTATGGCATCTATGCGGTGCCCGAAATCTCGACGATCGGCCTGAGCGAACAGGAAGTGCGCGAGCGCGGCATCCCCTATGAATGCGGCGTCGCCCGCTTCCGCGAGACCTCGCGCGGGCACATCATGGGCATGCAGGCCGGCATGATGAAGATGATCTTCGCGCTGGAGGATCGCCGGCTGCTGGGCGTCCACATCATCGGTGAAAGCGCGACCGAGCTGATCCATATCGGCCAGGCGGTGCTCAACCTGGGTGGCACGATCGACTATTTCGTCGAGAACACCTTCAACTATCCGACCCTGGCCGAGGGCTACAAGATCGCCGCGCTCGATGCCTGGAACCGCATGCCGCGCTGCGACGACCATCACCAGAGCGCGCTGGACCGCGCGCTGCCGGAACTGCAGCGGATCGCGGCGCAGGGGCCGAAGGCGGCCTGAGCCTCATCTAAAAATCTGCGTCACCCCAGCGAAGGCTGGGGTCCATGTCTCTCTCCTCCTCGATGATCCCCGATGGTGAAAACAGACATGGATTCCTGCCTTCGCAGGAATGACGTGAAAGGAATTGCGGCCCGGAAACACCGAAAAACCGTCCTACCCCATTGATACACCGCCACCCAATCCTCATGTTGCGGTACAGCAACCATCCGAGGACCGCGCAGCCCGCATGCCAGCCCCCATCATCGACGCCAGCGCCCTCTCCCTCGCGCTCGGCAAAGGATCGGCGCGGGTCGATATCCTGAAGTCCATCGATCTGAGCATAGAAGAAGGCGACACCGTCGCGCTGCTGGGGCCGTCGGGCTCGGGCAAATCCTCGCTGATGGCCGTCCTCTCGGGGCTCGAACGCGCCGACAGCGGCCGCATCCTGATCGCCGGGCTCGATTTCGGCGCGCTCGACGAGGATGCGCTGGCCGCCGCGCGACGCGGACGGATCGGGATCATCCTGCAGGCCTTCCATCTGCTGCCGACGATGACCGCGCTGGAGAATGTCGCGGTGCCGCTGGAACTGGCCGGCGACGCCGACGCCTTCACCCGCGCGAAAGCCGAGCTGGAGGCCGTCGGCCTCGACCATCGCCTCGACCATTATCCCGCCCAGCTCTCGGGCGGCGAACAGCAGCGGGTGGCGATCGCCCGCGCCATGGCGCCTCGCCCCTCGCTGATCTTCGCCGACGAACCCACCGGCAATCTCGACGCCACCACCGGCACCGGCATCATGGACCTGATCTTCGATCGCCAGCGCGAGACCGGCGCGACCCTGCTGGTCATCACCCATGATCCGGCGCTGGGCGCCCGCTGCGCGCGTGTCGTCGAGATGCGCGACGGCAACATCGTCGCCGACCGGCGCGCCGCCTGATGCGAACCGCCTGGGCGCTCGCCCTTCGTGACATGCGCGGCGGCCTGAAGGGGCTGCGGCTGCTGATCATCTGCCTGTTCCTGGGCGTGGCGGGACTCGCCGGGGTCGGCAGCCTCTCGAACGCGATCACCGCCGAACTCGACGCGCGCGGGCAGGAGATATTGGGCGGCGACATCGAACTGAGGGTGTTGCAGCGCGAGGCGGCCGCGCAGGAACGCGCGGCCTTCGCGAAACTCGGAACGGTATCCGAGACGATCCGGATGCGCGCGATGGCGGCGCGACCCGACGCCACCGCCTCGGTGCTCGCCGAACTCAAGAGCGTCGACGATCGCTGGCCGCTCTACGGCAAGGTCACCCTGGCCCCCGGCGCGCTCGCCCAGCGGCCCGCCGGGCTCGATGCGATCGTCGCCCCGGCGCTGGCCGAACGGCTGTCGCTCAAGGCGGGCGACATGGTGCGGGTCGGCGAAGCGCAGCTCCGCGTGATCGGGCTGGTCGCCGACGAGCCCGACCGGGTGGGCGAAGGCTTCACTTTGGGGCCGAGCATCATCGTCTCGCGCGCGGGGCTCGACGCCACCAAATTGGTCCAGCCCGGCAGCCTGTTCGCATCGCGCTATCGCCTGCGCATCCCCGCCGGGCAGGACGCGCATGCGCTGGCCGAGAAGCTCGACGAGCGCTTTCACGATGCGAACTTCGAGGTCAGCGACCGCACCAACGCCGCGCGCGGGCTTCGCCGTTTCGTCGATCAGCTCGGCCAGTTCCTGACCCTGGTGGGGCTGACCGCGCTGATCGTGGCGGGGATCGGCGTGGGCAATGGCGTAGCCTCCTGGCTCGACCAGCGCCGCCCCGGCATCGCCACGCTCAAGATCCTCGGCGCCTCCTCGGCCACCATCTTCCGCATCTACCTGATCCAGGTCGCGATCGTCGCAACCGGCGCCACCCTGGCGGGGCTGGCGGTGGGTGCTGCGGTGCCGACGATCGTCGGCCAGCTGGCGGGCGATGCGCTGCCGGTGGCGCCCCGTGCCGCCATCTATCCGCTGCCGCTGCTGGTGAGCGCGCTCTATGGCCTGCTCGCGGCGGTGCTGTTCAGCCTCGCGCCGCTCAGCCGCGCCGGCGAGACCAGCCCCGCCGCGATCTTCCGCGCGCGGATCGAGCCCTTCGGCTGGCCGCGCTGGCAAATCCTGGCGCCGATGGCCGGCGCCGCGATCGGCATCGCCACGCTCGCCATCGCCAGCGCGCGCCAACCGATGCTCAGCGCGGGCTTCCTGGCCGGCACCGTCGCCGTGTTCGTGGCGCTCGGCGGGATCGGCCGGCTGGTCCGCCGGGGAGCCCGCGCCCTGCCCCGCCCGCGCCGGCCGCTGCTGCGCCTCGCCATCTCGAACCTGCACCGCCCGGCGGCGCAGACCGACCGGCTGGTGATCGCGCTGGGCCTCGGCCTCACCCTGTTCGTGATGCTCGCGGTGCTGCAGACCAACCTGACCAACCAGATCGAGCGCACCGTGCCCGCGACCGCGCCCAATTTCTTCGCGCTCGACGTGCCGACCGAGGATATCGACCGCTTCCGCGCCACCGTTGCTAGCCGCGCGCCCGAGGCGACCATCAACGCCGTCCCCTCGCTGCGCGGATCGGTGGTGGCGGTGCGCGGCGTGCGCGTGACCGACATGAAGCCGATCCCCAAGGGCGCCTGGATCCTCAACGGCGACCGCAGCATCACCTACGCCGCGCAGCTGCCCGACCGGAATGAAATCCTGGAGGGCAAATGGTGGCCCGCCGACTATGCCGGCCCGCCGCTCGTCTCGATCGAGGAACAGGCCGCCAAGGCGCTGGAGCTGAAGCCCGGCGACAGCATGACCTTCTCGGTGCTGGGCGTCGAGATGGAGACCAAGGTCGCCTCGATCCGCCGGGTGAACTGGGAGACGATGGGCTTCAACTTCGGCATCGTCTTCGCGCCCGGCGCGCTGGAGGGCGCCCCGCACAGCTATATGGCGACGATCGCCCTGCCCGACGCGCGCGAGAATGCGGTGAACCGCGCGGTGATCGCGGATTTCCCCTCGGTGTCGCTGATCCGGGTGAAGGATGTGGTGGGCCAGGTCTCGACCATCTTTGGCCAGCTCTCCACCGCCGTGCGCGCCGCCGCATCGGTGACCCTCGCCGCCGGCATCGCCGTGCTGGTGGGTGCGATCGCCGCGTCGCGCCGCGCGCGCCTCTATGACGCGGTGCTGCTCAAGCTGCTCGGCGCGAGCCGGCGCCAGATATTGTTCGCGCAGGCGATCGAATATGCCCTGCTCGCCGCGATCGTGGCGCTGCTCGCGCTGGCGGCGGGCACGGTGGCCGGCTGGGCGATCGTCACCCAGTTGTTCGAACTGGCCTGGGCGCCCGACTGGGGCGTGGTGCTGCTCACCCTGCTGGTGGGCGCGGTCGGAACCTTGGGGATCGGTATCCTCGGGTCGTTGCCGGTGCTGAGCGCGAGGCCGGCGGCGGCCCTAAGATCCCTCTAGACAACGTCGCTCCGGCGGAGGCCGGAGCCGCCAGAGGCTCTTGCGGGCACGTTGTCGCGAACTTCATGGCGGCTCCGGCCTCCGCCGGAGCGACGATATGTTAGCTCCCTGCCAACCAGCGCCGCGCCTTCTCCAGCGCCTCGGGCGTGTCGACGTCCATGGTGAGCCCCGGGTCGGCCAGCTCCATCTGCTCGACCGGCAGGCTGGCGAACAGGTCGCGGCCGCCCTTGTCGCCGGTCAGCGCTTCGAGCCGGGCGAAATGGTTGCGGCCCCACAGCACCGGATTGCCGGGCTCGCCGGCATAGGCCGGGCGGATGATGCTGTCCGGCCGCGCATCCCTGGCGAGCGCCATCAGGCTCAGCGGCAGGACGAAGGGCATATCGGCGAGCATCACGATCGCCGCGGTCCAGTGGATCGGCACCTTGCGTATGGCAGCGGCGAGCGAATGGCCCATGCCGAGCGCATGATCCTGCACCTCGACGATCTTCGCCTGTCCCTCGAACAGTGGGCGCACCGCGCTGCCTGGCGTCACCGCGACGATCGGCCCTTCGAGCAGCGCCGCGCGGATCGCGTGGAGCGCGTAGAGGCAGAGCGGCTTGCCGCCGAGATCGACGAGCAGCTTGTCCTCTCCCATCCGCCGGGCGCTGCCGGCGGCGAGCAGGATGGTGCCGACGCTCATGCCCCGCGCAACGACGCGATCGCTCCCGCGAGGATCGACAGCGCGATCTCGGCCGGTGTGGCCGCCCCGATCGCGATGCCGGCAGGCCCGTCGATGCGGGCGAGCTGATCGGCGGTGAAGCCCTGCTCGGTCAGCCGGTCGATCCGCTTCGCCTGGGTCCGCCGCGAGCCGAGCGCGGCGATGTAGAAGGCGTCGCTGCCCAGCGCCGCGACCAGCGCGGGATCGTCGATCTTGGGATCATGGGTGAGCGTGACGATCGCGGTGCCGCTGTCGGGCTTCCAGGCGGCGAAGGCCTCGTCGGGCCAGCGCGTGTCGACCTCGATATCGGCGAAGCGGCTGGCGGCGGCGAAGCTGTCGCGCGGGTCGACGATATGGACGCGGAAGCCGAGCTGGCGCGCGAGCGGCACCAGATGCTGGCTGACATGGACCGCACCGACGACCATCATCCGGAGCGGCGGCGGATAGCGGTTGATGAACTGCCCCTCTTCCTCGGCGGCGGCGGCCGGCACTTCCGAGGTCGCGCCGGTGGCAAGATCGGTCGCCACGGCGACGGGGCGCCCCTGGCGCCGCTCGGCCATGATGCGATTGACCAGGTCGAGTGGGAAATGAGCGGGATCGATCGTCTGGATCAGCACCTCGATGCTGCCGCCGCAGGCGAGGCCGAAGGTCCAGGCATTCTCGTCCTGAACGCCATATTCGCGCTTGTCGAAGCCGCCGCCGGCCTGAAGCAGCGCCTGCGCCGACACCAGCACGTCGCCCTCGACGCAGCCGCCGCTGACCGATCCCTCGAACAGCCCATCGTCGCGGATCACCGCATGCGATCCCTTGCGGCGCGGCGCCGACCCCCAGGTCTGCTTCACTGTCGCGATCGCGACGCCATGGCCATGCGCCATCCAGTCGCGGGCCTTGCCCAGCAATTCGTCGAGTTCGTCGAGCATAACGTCCGTGTGTTCCTGCAACTCTCGCTTGCCCGATCGGAGCAGGCCGGGCATGGAAATGGCACAATTTCTTCCCGGGCGCATCCGCCCAACGCAAGGATCATCAATGACGGAAGCGACCCTCGACGTCGTCGGCATCGGCAACGCGATCATCGACCTGCTGGCCCATGCCGAAGACCAGTTCCTGGTCGACCAGCAGCTCGCCAAGGGCTCGATGGCGCTGATCGACGAAGCGACCGCCGAGCGTCTCTATGCCGCGATGGGCCCCACCACCCGCGCCTCGGGCGGGTCGGCCGGCAACACCATCGCCGGGCTCGGCTCGCTGGGCGCCGCCTGCGGCTATATCGGCAAGCTCAAGGACGATGAGCTGGGCGCCGCCTATCGCCACGATCTTCTGTCGGCCGGCGTCCGCTTCTCGACCCCGATGGCGAGCGACGGCCCGTCTACCGCGCGCTGCATCATCTTCGTCACCTCGGACGCCGAGCGGACGATGAACACCTATCTCGGCGCCTGCGTGAACCTGACCGCCGACGACATCGACGCCGAGATGGTGGCCGCCGCCAAGATCACCTATCTCGAAGGCTATCTGTACGACGAGCCGCACGCCAAGGCGGCGTTCCACCGCGCGGCCGACATCGCCCATGGCGCCGGCCGCAAGGTGGCGCTGTCGCTGTCGGATGCCTTCTGCGTCGTCCGCCACCGCGCCGACTTCCTCGAGCTGATCCGCGACCGCATCGACATCCTGTTCGCCAACGAGTCCGAGCTGCTCGCGCTGTTCGAGACCGAGGATTTCGACGCCGCGATCGCCCAGCTCGCCCCGCTGATCGACCTGGCGGCGGTTACCCGGAGCGCCCAGGGCTCGCTGGTGGTGCGGGGCGATGAGCGGGTGAGCAGCCCGGCCGCGAAGATCGAGCGCGTGGTGGACACCACCGGCGCGGGCGACCTCTATGCCGCGGGCTTCCTCTATGGCCTGACCCGCGACCTGCCGCTCGCCGAATGCGCGCGCATCGCCGGCCTCGCCGCCGCCGAGGTGATCTCGCACTTCGGCGCCCGCCCCGAAGTGCCGCTGCGCGAGTTCGCCAAGCTGGATTGAGATATCAACGAACGTCGCTCCGGCGGAGGCCGGGGCCGCCACCGGCTCCTGCCTCAACGGTTTCTCAAGAACCTCTAGCGGCTCCGGCCTCCGCCGGAGCGACGCTGTAATTGAAAGGGCGGTCCTCGCGGGCCGCCCTTTTCCTTTGCTCCGATCGCGCGCCTTCAGAAGGCGGCGCTATACTTCTCGTTGTCGACGAAGCCCATCTTCTCGACCTGGGCCCGCTTGATCACCGCCATCACCTCGTCGACCCGCGCATAGGGGGCCTGGGCGTCGGGGCGGATGTGGAGCTCGGGGATCGGGCTCATCCGCTGGGTGATATCGAGATATTGCCGAAGCCGGACCAGATCGACCGGCGTGCCGTTCCACAGCACGGTGCCGCCTTCCGAGATGCCGAGCTGGTTCTTCACCGCATCGGGTGGCGGTAGCTGGGGCGATGGCTGCTGTTGCGGTAGGTCGACCTTCACCGAATGGGTCTGGAGCGGGATGGTGATGATGAACATGATCAGCAGCACCAGCATCACATCGATCAACGGCGTAGTGTTGATATCCGCCACCGGTTCGTCCTGCGCAGCACGCATCGCAATCGCCATGGTCACCTCCTCAGAAAACACCTCTCCGAAACATTGTCGGCGCAGATTACGCCTTTTCCGGGCAGCTGGATAGCGGCGCCATCCGACGTCCGGTCATTGGAAAGCGGACAAAGAAAAAGGGCGACCCGAAGGCCGCCCTTTCCCTTTTTTTTCCGAGATGGAGAGACGCTTAGAAAGCGCCGCCGTACTTCTCGTTGCCGACGAAGCCCATCTTCTCAACCTGGGCCCGCTTGGTCACCGCGAGAACGCGGTCGACCAGGTCGTAACGCGCCTGGGCGTCGGGCTCGAGGTGAAGTTCCGGGATCGGGTTCATCGTCTGGGTGATGTCCAGATACTGACGAAGCCGGACCAGATCGATCGGCGTGCCATTCCACAGAACCTGGCCATCGGGCGTGATGATGACCTTGTTCTTGACCGGGTCGACCGGCGGCGGGGTGTGGTCACCCGAGTCGACCGGAAGGTCGAGCTTCACCGCGTGGGTCTGGATCGGAATGGTGATGATGAACATGATCAGAAGCACCAGCATCACGTCGATCAACGGCGTGGTGTTGATGTCCATCATCGGTTCGCCTTCTGCGCTTCCCGCTGACATTGCCATGACTATATCTCCTGGAAAGCGCGATCAGAGCCGAGCGCTGGTGTAGCCAGCCGGCGGTTCCGAGATGAAGCCCACCCGGGTGAACCCGGCCCGCTGCATGGTGAACACCGCACCGCCGATGCAGCGATAGGGGGTGTTCACGTCACCGCGGATATGGACTTCGGGGAGCTCGAGGCCGGGGGCCGTCGGGCCACCCTGCCGGTCGATCTCCTTGCGGAGCTTGACCACTGCGCGGTCGATCAGTTCCTGCGCCGTGACGCGGGTCTGACCCCAATAGACTTCGCAGGTGCCATCCGCGGCAGCGCGCACCGAAAGCGCGACATTCTCGGGCTTGGTCGTGGTCGGTTCGAACACGACGCTCGGCAGCTTGACCGGGACCGTCTGGATAACGACCGGAACGGTGATGAGGAAGATGATCAGAAGCACCAGCATGACGTCGACGAGCGGCGTCGTGTTGATGTCCGACATCGGGCTGTCGTCTTCGGCGGGGCCGGCACTCATGGCCATCGGCACAAATCCTATCTGCTTGAGTGGCTCAGGGACCTTGGGTTTTTAAGGCCTGTCCCTGGCCCTTATTCCTGCGAAGAACAGGGCGGGTGCACGAGGCACCCGCCCTTCGTCAGCCGTTTACTTCTTGACGGCAGGCGCCGGAGCAGCCTTGGCCGCAACGACCGGGCGAACCGCACCAGCCGAAACCATGTAGCCGTGCAGGTCGGTCGAGAAGGCCGAGATCTGCTCGGCGACGACCTTGTTGCGACGGATCAGCCAGTTGTAGCCAAGCACCGCGGGAACGGCCACGGCCAGACCCAGCGCGGTCATGATCAGAGCTTCACCGACCGGGCCGGCGACGGCGTCGATCGAGGCCTGACCGGCGGCGCCGATCTTGATGAGCGCGCGGTAGATGCCGATAACGGTACCGAACAGACCGATGAACGGCGAGGTCGAACCGACGGTGGCGAGAACGGCGAGGCCGTTGCCCAGCTTCGAGTTGATGAGCGCCTGGCTGCGAGCGAGCGAACCGAGGAGCCACTCATGCTGGTCGACCGGATCGGTCAGCTTGGTGTGCTGCTCCTGAGCGAGCAGGCCGTCGTCGACGATCTGGCGATAGGCCGAGTTCTTCTCGAGCTTGGCCTGGCCGTCCTTGAGGGTCGGCGCGGTCCAGAAAGCGCTGCGAGCCTTCTTGCCCTGGTTCAGGATCTTCTGCTGCTCGATCAGCTTGGTGAACATGATGTACCACGAAGCCGCCGACATGACGACGAGAATGATGAAGACGGCCCAGGCAATCGTACCACCCTGCTCAAGGGCGGCCATCAGACCATACGGGTTTTCACCGGGCGCTGCGGGACTAGCCATAATCGTGAATATCCTTCTCTGAAACTGTATAGCTGTCTGATTTTGCTAACAAATAGGCCGAGCTGGCACGATGGCCGGCCCGGCCTGGAAGCTCAATCCTTCGGGATCGTCCAGCGGACGCGATTGCGATAGGAGAACGGCATCGGCTGACCATTGCCATCGAGCTGGGGCTTGAAGCGCGCCCGGCGGATGAGCATCTGGCAGGCCTTGGTGTCGAGCGACGGGAAGCCGCTGGAACCGGTCACCTTGCAATCGGTGGCCTTGCCATCAGGACCGACCGCCAGCTCGAAGCTGGTGGTGCCCTGGTTCTCGGCACGCAGATCGGCCGACGGATAATCCTCCGGCGTCACCCACTCGCCCGGAGTACCGCGCGGTTCGCCCTTGCGGGAAACCGCAGGAGGCGGCGGCGCGGGCGGCGCGCTTTCGTGAATCACAGGCGGCGGAGCCGGCACATTCGCCACAATCGGAGGCGCGACGCTCTGCACGACCTGAACGATGGGCGGCGGCGCCACGACGGGCGGCGGCTCGACCTTCGTCTCCGGCGGCGGAGGCGGCGGCTTATCCGGGGGCGGAGGAGCTTCCTCGGCCACGTCGAACGTCTTCAGGTCGCGAGCGACCTTCTTGACGACGTTGTACGCAAGTCCGGTGACGAAAGCGTATCCGATGACTGCGTGCAGCAGGATCACCAGACCGATCGACACCACCTTGCGTGTGCTCAGGGTTTGTTCGCCATAAGCCATTAAGGAACGACACTCCCTCCAAACCAAAGCCAGCAAAGCAGACCGGAGCACACCGGATGGCAAGCCATCGGAGCCCGGTCCTGTCCCCCGCCGAACATAGTTTTAATATTTAGCGGAGGTGTGTCCTTATCGCGACAGTTCGATGGACGCAATAACCGAAACGCCAGCGCCGACGAGCCTTTTTGCGCCATGGCCCGTTCAGCCTATCGTCGCTATGAAACCTGAACATAGCACGGGAAAAAGGATGTGGCGATGCGTGCGGAGACGGTAGGCGGCTTTCTTGGATCAATTGGCGCAATTCTTGCTTGCACCCTACTGTCGGGGGTGTCAGCCCCTGCCCTCGCCCAGTCCCCCACCCCTGCTGCTGCCGCTGCGGCAACCCCCGGAATCCAAGGGCTTTCCTACGCCGATCTGGCCGATCTGACCTTCTCTGCGCAGCTCCTCGCGGGCGTCACGATCGCCAAGGCAGAGCGCCTCAAGGGCGAGCTGGCGCCGGGTCTTGCGGCCGGGTCGGCCCGTTTTCTTGTGCAGGCCAACACGGGAATGCTGCTGCGCGGAACCGACGGTCTGCCCGGTGTCATCAGCTATATCGTTGACGTGCCGCTGGACGCCAAGGGCAAGGCTCCGAAGCTGAAAAACGGGCGTTTTATCCTGTTTGCCAACCGGGTCGCGGGACGCCCCACGGAGGTCCGCCTCACTTCACCTTATTCTCAGCTCGACTGGACGCAACGGAACGAATCGACGCTTCGAGCGATTCTCACCGAGGGCACCTCGGTGGGGGCGCCGCCGAACATCACGGGAATCGGAAATGCCTTCCATGTTCCCGGTGCGATTCCGGGCGAGAGCGAGTCCCAGATCTTCCTGACAACCGCCGATAATCGCCCGATTTCCTTGTCGATCCTGCGCCGCCCGGGCGAGCAGCCGCAATGGGCCGTGGCGTTGGGGGAGATGGTCGACGACAGCGCACGTGCCCCAGCTCGGGACAGTTTGCTGTGGTATCGCCTCGCCTGTTTCCTGCCCAAGCAGATGCCGGCGCGCAGCATGGATTCCCTAGCGCCCGGCGAAGCCGAGGCGGTGAAGGCCGATTATGCCTATGTATTGAAGCAACTTGGCGGCTGCGGCCGGACGATTGTGCGCTGAACGCAACCATCCCGACGAAAAATTGCATCGAAATGATCGGCGGACAGAAGATTCGAGGGTGATTCGCACTGTCCGCCGAATCGGCGAATCATCAGAACGAGCTGAGATCGACCCCCACCGCCGCACAGTCCGGATAGACATCGGGCTTGCTGGTGGCGATGCGCAGCCCCTTCACCCCGGCCCGCGCGGCGACAAGCGTGTAGATTTCGCGCGCCAGCGTCTCCTGCAGGTTGAAGCGGCGGCCCGCGACCATCGCCAGGATCTCGGTGCGCAGGAAATCATAGTCCCACGCTTCCGGCACGGCATCGACCGCGGCGAAACTCTCCTCGTCGAGCCAGACCTCGACCGTCACGAAGACGCGCTGGGGCTTTCCCACCTCGAAATCGTGGAAACCGATGTCAACGGGCACCGCGAAGTCGCGCAGCACGATTCGCCGGGTGCGCGGCAGCAGATGGGCGGGCACGAGCCCTTCGAGCGAAGCGGGGTCCATCAGGATTCCTCGGCGAGATATTGGACGTCGCGGGCCAGGCCCAGGAAGCGCTGGCCGCCATCGAGCGTGATCGTCTGCCCGGTGATCGTCGGCACCGCGATCAGGAAGCGCAGCGCGGCGACGATCTCGGCCACCTCCACACCGCGCCGCAGCGGATTGAGCGCGTGCACCTTCTCGAAATTCTCGCGGCTCTGGGGCCCCGAGACGAGCGTGACCGACGGCGCGATCGCGTTGACGCGGATCTTGTCCGCCGCGAGCACTCGCGCGAGCAGCTCGTGCATCCCCGCGAAGGCGATCTTCGAGATGGTGTAGGTGAAGAAGTCGGGGTTGAGCGCCGACAGCTTGGCGTCGAGCATATTGACGATCAGCCCCCCCGCCCCTTCGGGCACCGCCGCGGCGAAGGCGCGCGACAGCATCGCCGGACCGCGCGCATTGGCGGCCATGTGCATGTCCCAGGCCTCGGGCGAGAAATCGCCGAACGAGTCGAACTCGAAAGAGGAGGCGCTGTTCACGAGCAGCGCCGGCGGCGGCATTCCATCGAGCGCGGCGATCACGCGATCGGCGCCATCGGTCGCGGCGAGATCGGCCTGGACGATCCAGGCGCGGGGCAGCTCGGCGGCGAGCGCGCGGGCGTCGTCCTCCGAATGACGATAATGGATCAGCACGTCCCAGCCGTCCGCGGCGAGGGCGCGGGCGATCTCGGCGCCGATCCGTTTGGCGGCGCCGGTGACGATCGCCGTCCTGCTGGTTCCGAACTCGGGTGTCATCGTGCCGCGATACGGTCGCCGCACCGGGGCGGCAAGAGGCGCTGCGGAATATGCCGCGCAGCGAATTCACGGCATATCCACAAGCTACTCACAGCTTATCCACAGGCAGCCATGCCAAAGTCATGCTGCGGCCGATGGTCGTGCGGAAATTTCGGCGTGCCAGCGCGCCAGCGCAGGCCGCCCCTCGCGCGGATCGGGCAGCCGCGTATCGATACCGAAGTCGATCGAGACCAGCGCCGAGATGTCGGCCATCGAGAAAGCCTCTCCCGCAATATAAGGCACGCGCGCGAGGCGATCCTCCAGCACGTCGGCAAAGGCGCCCCACATGCAGCGGCCGCGCTCGACCAGATCGGGAATCTGCGCGATCGGCGGCCATTGCCCGCTCACCGCCCTGCCCTCGAACACGCGCACCTTGTTGCGGAAGGCGATCGCCACCGCCTGGAAACAGTCATGCTCGATCCGGCGCAGCCAGGATTCGACCAGCGCGATCTCCACGGGCATCCGTCCGAACAGCGGCGGCTCGGGCTGCAGCGCCTCGAAATAGCGGCAGATGCCATGCGAGTCGTCGATCAGGGTGCCGTCGTCGAGCAGCAGCGCCGGCATCTGCCGTTGCGGATTCACGGCGATATAGTCGCCCCCCAGATGCTCGCCGCCCTTGATGTCGACCGGCACCCGCTCCACCTCCAGCCCTTTCTCGGCGAGAAAGATGCGGACACGGCGTGGGCTGGGGGCCCAGTCAGCATCGAACAGCTTCATAATTTCCTCATCCGAATTTGCTTCACATTAATCCGAGAGACGCTAAAGGCGCCCCTCCCTTCCTACAAGGACCCCGCCCGCATTGATCACATTGCTGCCCATCGCCTCCGCCCCGGCCGCCGATATCGAGCAGTTGCTCGACCTCGCTTTCGGGACCGACCGACACACGCGCACCGCCTATCGGCTGCGCGCGGGCACCGATGCGATCCCCGAGCTGAGCTTCGCCGCCTATGACAATGGCGTGCTGGTGGGCTCGATCCAGTGCTGGCCGATCCAGGCGACCGAGAGCAGCGGGCAGGCAACGCCGCTGATCCTGGTCGGCCCGGTCGCGGTCCGCCCCGATCATCAGCGTGGCGGCATCGGCCGCCGGCTGGTCGACAAGGCACTGTCCCAAGGCGATGCCGCCGACCGCGAGCCGATGATGCTGATCGGCGACGCGGCTTATTATGAGCGCTTCTTCGGCTTCTCCTCCCGTCATACGCGCGGCTGGACGGTGCCAGGCCCTGTGGACCGAGACCGGCTGCTCGCGCGGCTGCGCGCCGGCCATGTCGTGCCGGGCCAGGCGGCGCTCGGCCCGCGCCTTCCGGCCGAGGCCGCTCCACCCGCCCTCTGAGCGGGCCGGCGACGATCTCTCTACCGAGCCCCTTGTACCGGGCGCCGATTGACGGCACATCGCCCTCATGCCCGAAACCAGCCCGCCGCCCGACTTCGCCGGACTGTCGCTGAGCGACATCGCCGCCTATGCGGCCGACAATCGCGTGCCGCCGGTCGAGAAATGGCACCCCGAGCATTGCGGCGACAGCGAGATGCGGATCGCCAGCGATGGCACCTGGTTCCACCAGCGCTCGCCGATCGGCCGCCCGGCGATGGTGCGGCTCTTTTCGACGATTCTGCGGCGCGAGCCCGACGGCAGCTATGTCCTCGTCACGCCCGTCGAGAAGCTGTCGATTGCGGTGGATGACGCGCCCTTCGTCGCGGTCGAGCTGCGCAGCGAGGGCGAAGGGCGCGATCGCCGCCTCGCCTTCCGGCTGAACACCGACGCGCTGGTCGTGGTCGATGCCGATCATCCGCTGCGGGTGATCGAGCGCGACGATGGGCCCCACCCCTATGTCACCGTGCGCGGCGGTCTCGATGCGCTGATCGCGCGGCCGGTCTATTATGAGCTGGTCAATCTTGCCCTCGACGAGGAGAGCGAGCCTGCCGGCCTGTGGAGCGAAGGCCAGTTCTTCGCGCTCGACGCACAATGACTGACTTGGCCGACCGGCTGCGGCGGAGCCTCAGCGACAATCCCGAACCCAGCGAGCCCTATGTCGGCTTCCAGGGATTGCTCGACAAATTCCCGGTGATGACCCCGGCGGCGGTGCTCGTCCCGATCATCGATGCGCCGCGCCCGCGCGTGCTGCTGACGGTGCGGCATGAGGGGCTGCGCGCCCATGCCGGGCAAGTCGCCTTCCCCGGCGGGCGGATCGATCCCGGCGACGACGGTCCGGTCGGCGGCGCGCTGCGCGAGGCGTGGGAAGAGGTCGGCCTCCAACCCGAGCGGGTCGACGTGGTCGGCACGACACGCGGCTATGCCACCGGCTCGGGCTATATGATCACGCCCGTGATCGGCGTGATCCCCGACGGCCTGCCCTTCAGCCGGCAGGAGATGGAGGTCTCGGCGGTGTTCGAAGTGCCGCTCGACCATCTCGTCGACGAGGCGCACCACATCGCGAAGTCGGCCATGTATGAAGGCTATGAGCGCCATTATTACGAGATCCCCTGGCCCGAACATTATATCTGGGGCGTCACCGCCGGGCTGATCGTCAATCTCGCGCCGCGGCTGCGCGGGGTGCTCGGGTCGCGCGCATGACGATGCTGCCCGATGCGCCCTGGCGGCAGTCCGCCGGGCTCGACCGGCTGATGGCGGCGCTCGGCGCCGACCAGGCGATGGTCCGCTTCGTCGGCGGGGTGGTGCGCGACACCTTGCTGGGCCTGAACCCGAAGGACATCGACTGCGCCACCCGGCTGCTGCCCGAGGACAGTCGCGACCGCATCTCGGCCGCCGGCTTCAAGGCGGTGCCCACCGGCATCGCCCATGGCACGGTGACGGCGGTGCTGCCCTCCGGCCCGGTCGAGGTGACCACGCTGCGCCGCGACGTCTCCACCGACGGCCGCCATGCCGTGGTCGCCTTCACCGATGTCTGGGCCGAGGACGCGGCGCGGCGCGACTTCACGATCAACGCGCTGTCGGCCGACCCGTTGACCGGCGAGGTGCACGACTATTTCGGTGGCCTCGCCGACCTGGAGGCCGGGCTGGTCCGCTTCATCGGCGACCCACTGCAACGCATCGCCGAGGATCATCTGCGCATCCTGCGGCTGTTCCGCTTCCATGAGCGCTTCGGCCGCGGCGATCCCGATCCGGCCGCGCTGGCCGCCTGCGTCGCGCGCGCCAACGACCTGATGGCGCTGTCGCGCGAGCGGATCGCCGACGAGTTGATCAAGCTGCTCGGCGGCCGCGATCCCGGGCCGACGGTGGCGCTGATGGTCGACAAGGGCCTGTTCCGCCCGATCATCCCCGAGATCGATGCCGAGGGCGCCGCGCGCCTGATCCGGCTGATCGCCCGCGAGGCCGAGGCCGGCGTCGCGCCCGACGGCCTGCGCCGGCTGGGCGCGCTGCTGCCGCCCGATGCGACGATCGCCGTCGCGGTGGCGCAGCGGCTCAAGCTGTCCAAGGCGGCAACCCGCCGGCTCGAACAGGCGGTATCGGCGCCCGATGCGCCCCGCGCCCTCGCCTATCGCTTCGGGCCCGAGGTGGCGGGCGACGTGCTGCTGCGCAGCGACCTGCCCGCCGCGTCGCTAGGGCTCGATCAGCTCCACGGCTGGGAACGGCCGCGCCTGCCCGTCAGCGGCGGCGACCTGATCGCGCTGGGACTGAAGGCGGGACCGGTGGTCGCGGCGACGATGCAGGCGATCGAGCGACGCTGGATCGGCGAGGATTTTCCGGATCAGGCGCGGGTCGATGCCATCGCGCGCGAAGAGGTCGATCAGGCGCTATAGCGATGTCGAGGCGGATCGAAGATCTGCCGGCTCGAAAATCGTGGCAAGGATCGTGCGAGCGCTGCCCGGCTTGCCGGATCAGGCGGTCGCGTTGCGATAATAAGCAAAGGCTTCCGCCGACGGCATCGGCCGGGCGAAGTGGAAGCCCTGGGCGACGTCGCAACCGAGTTCGATCAGCGTCTCGACCAGTTCGCCCGATTCCACCCCCTCGGCGGTGGCGGACATGCCCAGCGCCGAGGCCAGGCCCAGGATCGCGCGGACGATCGCCACCGAGTCCGGATCGTTGAGCATCGGCGCGATGAAGCTGCGGTCGATCTTGAGCACGTCGATCGGCAGGCGCTGGAGATAGGCGAGGCTCGAATAGCCGGTGCCGAAATCGTCCATCGCGATCATCACGTCGAGATCGTGGATCTTGTGCAGCACCTCGGCGATGCCGTCGGGATCGGAAACGATGCAGCTCTCGGTCAGCTCGACCTTCAGGCGATGGCCGCCGATACCGCTCTCGATCAGCGCGGCCTCGACCGCCGAGACGACGTCGTCGCGCTGGAACTGCACCGCCGAGACGTTGACCGCGATGTGGACGGGCAGCTGGGTGCCGGCCTTGCGATCCCATTCGGCCAGGGTGCGGGTGGCCGCGCGCAGGGCCCAGCGGCCGAGCGGAACGATCAGCCCCGATTCCTCGGCGACGGGAATGAACTCGGCGGGCGAAATCGTGCCACGCTCGGGATGCTCCCAGCGGGCCAGCGCCTCGAAGCCGCTGACGCCGCCGGTCGACAGATCGATCAGCGGCTGGAAGGCCAGGTGCAGCTGGTCGCGCTCGATCGCGCGGCGCAGCTCGGTCTCCAGGCCGAAACGCTCGCGCGCGGTGGTGCTGTCGCAGGCCTGGTAGAGTTCGGCATGGCCCGACTGCTTGGCGCGCTTCATCGCGAACTGGGCGTTGCGGATCAGGTCCTCGGCGGCATCGACCGCCGGGGCCATCATCGCCACGCCCACCGCGCAGTCGATCTTGATCTCCAGCTCGCCGAGCCGGATCGGGGTGGTCAGGCAGGCCTGGACCCGGCGCGCGGCGCGCATCGCTTCGGAGGAGTCGTCGGCGACGCTGAGCAGCACCGCGAATTCGTCGCCCACCAGGCGAGCGAGCATGTCGCCCGCGCGCAGCGCCGAGATCAGGCGGCGCGCCACGGTGATGATCAGTTCGTCGCCGGCGAGCGAGCCGACGCCCTCGTTCACGCGGCTGAAGCGGGTGAGGTCGATCAGCAGCACCGCGAACTGGCGCTGCTCCGCCTCATAGTTGAGCATCGCATTCTCGATCTGCTCGGCGAAGGCGGCGCGATTGGGCAGGCCGGTCAGGCTGTCGCGCAGCATCTGGGTGCGCAGCGAGCGCTCCCCTTCCACCTGCTGGGTGCGATCGATCAGCGACAATATGCAGCGCGGCGTGGGCGATTCGTCGTTCGACAGCCGGGTCATCCGCACGGCGAAATGGCGGCCGCTGATGCCGTCGCCTTCCTCCATGTCGAAGGAGCGTTCGCGCTCGTCGGAAGCCAGGAAGTCGCGCAGCTCGGGCATGAGCGGCAGGGCAATGCCGGTGCACAGATCGATCTCGGGATCGATCGGGCGGCGGCTGGCATGGCGGTTGGCGAGGGCCAGAAAAGCGCTGTTTCGCGCCAGTATCGAGGGCTTGCCGTCGGTCAGCGCGAGCAGCGCGATCGCGATCGGAAGGGAGTCGATGAACTCCTGCCGCGGGGCGGAGCGCGGCGTGTCGAGAAGCTCCTGCAGGCCGGCGGGCAGGATGTGCGCGGGCAACACGGCATCGCTTCCGACCGCATCGGATTTGTTGTTTGCCTGGGATTTAGCCGCCCGCATGATTGAACGGCACTAGCAGAGCAGAGTTAATGCTCTGTTTCCGGGGGCTTAACCCTTTGTCCATGGTTGGCCCCCTCTCCTCAAATCAGCCCCCGAAGCGGTTGTCGCGCGGGAAGCCGACCGGAGGCATGCGACCGGCGGCGCCGCGTGCGGCGCGCCAGGGGGTCAGGTCGCTCTCGGTGCGGGTGCGGCCGGTCTCGCCGCCCATCGTCCAGCTCAGCCCTTCCTCGATCCGGAAGCTGATCGCGTCGGACAGTCCACCATCCTTGTAGCGTTGGATGGTGACGCCCTGCCCGCGCGCCATGCGCGGCAACTCGGTGAGCGGGAACACCACCATCTTGCGGTTGTCGCCGATCGCCGCGACATAATCATCGGTGGGCGCGACGATGTGGACGACCTTGAGCCGCCCGCCCTCGCGCAGGTTGACGACCTGCTTGCCCTTGCGGGTCTCGGCGGTGACGTCGGCCAGGTCGACGACGAAGCCCTTGCCGTCGGCCGCCGCGAGCAGCAATTCGACACCGGGCTTCGACACGAGCAGCTCGACCACGCGCGCGTCGGACTCGATATCGGCGAACAGGCGCATCGGCTCGCCGAAGCCACGGCCGCCGGGCAGCTTGTCGGCCGGCAGCGTGTAGAAACGGCCCTGGTCGGTGGCGACGAGGATGCGGTCGGTGGTCTGGGCGCGGATCGCGAAGTCGGGGCCGTCGCCCTCCTTGAACTTCACCGAAGCGAGCGCCCCATCGTCGAGATGGCCCTTCATCGCGCGGATCCAGCCGCGCTGCGACAGGATCACCGTCACCGGCTCGCGCTCAACCATCGCCTCCAGCGGAATTTCGCGGGTCGGCCCTGCCTCGGCCAGGCTTGTGCGGCGGGCGCCCAGCTTGGTCTCGGGGCCATAGCGGTCGCGCAGCTTGGCGAGGTCCTTCTTCATTCGCCGGCGCTGGCGGCCGGGGTCGGCGACCAGCGCCTGCAGTTCCTTGGCCTCGGCGTCGAGGGTGGCGCGCTCCTTCTTGAGCTCCATCTCCTCCAGCTTGCGCAAGGATCGCAGGCGCATGTTGAGGATCGCCTCGGCCTGCCGATCGGTCAGCTCGAACTCGGCCATCAGCACCGGCTTGGGCTCGTCCTCCTCGCGGATGATCTGGATCACCCGATCGAGGTTCAGATAGACGATGATATAGCCGTCGAGCAGCTCGATCCGGTCGGCGATCTTGGCCAGCCGGTGCTCGGAGCGGCGGACCAGCACCTCGAACTGATGCTTGAGCCAGGCGGCGAGCGCCTGCTTCAGGCTCATCACCATCGGCGTGCGCGTCTCGTCGAGCACGTTGAGGTTGAGCGAAACGCGAATCTCAAGGTCGGTCAGCCGGAACAGGCTGTCCATCAGCATCTCGGCGTCGACCGTGCGGCTGCGCGGCTCGAGGACGATGCGGATGTCCTCGTCGCTCTCGTCGCGAACGTCGGCGAGGATCGGCAGCTTCTTCTCGTTGATCAGGTCGGCGATGCTCTCGATCAGCTTCGACTTCTGGACCTGATAGGGGATCTCACTCACGACGAGGTGCCAGCCGCCGCCCTTCTCGTCGACCTTGTCGATCTTCGCCCGCACGCGGAAGGCGCCGCGCCCGGTGGCATAGGCCTCGGCGATGATCGCCGGGTTGTCGACCAGGACGCCGCCGGTCGGCAGATCGGGGCCCTTCACATGCTCGAGCAGCTGGATCGTCTCGGCGTGCGGATTGTCGATCAGCAGCACCGCGGCGTCGATCAGCTCGGCGACATTGTGCGGCGGGATCGAGGTGGCCATGCCCACCGCGATGCCGCTGGCGCCGTTGGCGAGCAGATTGGGGAACAGGCCGGGAAAGATCTCGGGCTCTTCCTCCTCGCCATTATAGGTGGGGCGGAAATCGACCGTGCCCTCGTCGAGCCCGGCCATCAGCTCGCCCGCCGCCGCGGTCAGCCGCGCTTCGGTGTAGCGCATCGCCGCGGCATTATCGCCGTCGACATTGCCGAAATTGCCCTGGCCGTCGACCAGCGGGTAGCGCAGCGAGAATGTCTGGGCGAGGCGTACCATCGCGTCATAGACCGACTGGTCGCCATGCGGATGATATTTGCCGATCACGTCGCCGACGACGCGGGCGCATTTCTTGTAGCCGGCGGTGGGGTCGAGCCGCAGCAGCCGCATCGCCCAGAGCAGCCGGCGGTGCACCGGCTTCAGCCCGTCGCGCACATCGGGCAGCGAACGCGCCGTGATCGTCGACAGCGCATAGACGAGATAGCGATCGGAGAGCGCGCTATCGAAGGATGTGTTGCGGATGCTGTCTTCGGGCAGCTCGGCGGTATCGGACATGGAGGTGGTGTAGCGGGGAAAGCGGCCCGGGGGGAAGGGGCTAGTTCCGCTCTATTAGTTCCTCCCTATCGTGCAGCGATGGGGAGGGGGACCATTCGCAAGGCGAATGGTGGAGGGGTCTGCGACCTCTCCACCTGCGATGCCCTTGAGCTGGGAATACCCCTCCACCACGCCTTCGGCGCGGTCCCCCTCCCCATGCTCCGCATAGGGAGGATCTTTCGGTCTCCACCCACCCATATCTTCAGTCTCCGCCCGCCCGCACCTCGGCCATCACCCATTCGCGAAAGGCCTTCACCTTGGGCGAGCCATGCTTGTGCTCGGGATAGACCAGCCAGAAGCTGCCGCCGCCGCCGACATGGGGGAAGATCTGGACGAGCCGGCCGGTCGCCAGCTCGAACGGCCAGAAGCGCGGGGTGAGCATCGCCACCCCCT
Source organism: uncultured Sphingomonadaceae bacterium (assembly GCA_963540925.1). Classification (GTDB taxonomy): domain Bacteria; phylum Pseudomonadota; class Alphaproteobacteria; order Sphingomonadales; family Sphingomonadaceae; genus Rhizorhabdus. Next base: position 119,773 of record CAUTRN010000009.1, on the reverse strand, counting down.
CGCCCGCCACCGCCGCCATCCCCTCGATCACCTGGGAGTCGACATGGATGGTCTTGCGGGTGACGAAGTCGGCGGGCAGCTCGACGCCGAGCTGGTTGAACCACGACCGCCACCAGATATCGTCGGAGTTCATCCGCAGGGTATCGAACAGCTGGGTCGGATCGGTGAATGGGCCCTCCCGCTCCAGATAGGAAGGGCTGCACATCGGGGTGAACTCGGCGGGGAACATCTCGATCGCGCGCAGCCCCGGCCATTGGCCATGGCCGATGCGCAGCCCGACATCGACCTCGTCGCGAACGAAATCGACCAGTTCATGGCTGGCCAGCAGCCGCACCGCGATATCGGGTTTGGCGATCTGGAAACGCGCAAGGCGCGGCCCCAGCCAGCTCGCCGCGATGCCGGGCGCGGCACTGATCGTCAGCACCCCGCTCTCCACCTCACGGACCTTGGCGAAAGCCTCGTCGAGCTGGTCGAAGGCGTCGGAGACGAGCGGTGCCAGCCGCTGCCCCGCCGGGCTGAGCGACACGCGCCGGCCCGAGCGCACGAACAGCGGCGTGCCCAGCCGGTCCTCGATCATGCGGATCTGATAGCTCACCGCCGCCTGGGTCATCGCCAGTTCCTCGGCGGCGCGGGTGAAGTTGAGGTGGCGGGCCGCCGCCTCGAACACACGAACCGCACTGAGCGGCGGAATCTGTCGTGCCATTTCTGATAAACCCACCTTATCTGAACCCGCTCATATCCGATTGGAAACGAAAGCGGAACAAGCATATTTGGGACGTCGCCAGAGGGAAGGAGGCGACGATGACCGGAACGAGGTGGAACGACGTAAAGGAAAGCTTGGAAAAGCTGCGCGTGCGGCTGGCGGTGGGCATCAAGTGGTGGGCCGAGCATCAGGCCTGGCCGGCCACCGACGAGATCCGCGTCGAGCGGAAAAAATCGACTTGCCGTTGATATGCCAAGCTTTTCAATCCGACGCGGCGAAGCCGGCCGCCTGATCCTCGCCGCGCTTGCCGGCGTGGCGTTCAGCGCGCTGTGCTTCGCCGGGGCGACCGCGCCCGACGACATGCCCTGCCTGCGTGCGGCGCGATCGGCCGCCGCGCCAGCCATGTTGTGAACGGCAATGCTTTGAAACCGGAGCGGATGCGGAAGGGGGTGACGAAGCGCGGCGAAGGCGGCATTGTCGGCGGATAAGCATAAGGATCAAATTCTGCCGATGCGTATCCGTACCTCGTTTGCCGTTGCCGCGCTGACCATCGCCCTGCCCGCCGCCGCCCTGCCCGACATTCTGGCCGCGGCCCCCATCGAGAACAGCCTGCCCCAGCCGCAGCCGGTCGAACGGCAGGTGCCCGCGGCCCGCGACATTCCCTATCCCGGTACGATCGAGCTGAACGTCGACGCGACCGACGTGGCGCGCGGCATCTTCCGCGTGCGCGAGGATATTCCCGTCAGCGCCGCCGGCCGGCTGATCCTGCTCTATCCGCAATGGCTGCCGGGCAATCATGCCCCGCGCGGGCCGATCGACGACATCGCGAACCTGGTCGTCACCGCAAACGGCGCCACCCTGCCCTGGCGGCGCGATCCGGTGGACGTCTATGCGATCCAGGTCGACGTGCCGCAGGGCGTGACCTCGATCAGCCTCGCCTTCGACTATGTCTCGCCGGTCGCCTCCTCGCAGGGGCGGATCGTGATGACGGGCGAGATGCTGAGCCTGCAGTGGAACCTGACCGCCTTCTATCCGGCGGGCTATTATACAAGGCGGATCATGGTCTCCCCCAATGTCCGCCTGCCGCAGGGCTGGGGCTATGGCGCCGCGCTCGATCCGGCCGCCGCCCGCACACCCGGCGTGACGAGCTTCGCGCCGACCAATTTCGAGACGCTGGTCGACAGCCCGATGCTGGCCGGCCGCTATTTCCGCCAGTTCCGGCTGACCCCCAAGGTGCGGCTCAACGTCGCCGCCGACAGCGCCGACGAACTGGAGGCGACCGCGCCGCAGATCGAGGCGCATCGCCGCCTGGTCGAGCAGGCGACGAAGCTGTTCGGTGCCGAACATTATGACCGCTACGAATTCCTGCTGTCGATCAGCGACCGGCTGGGCGGGATCGGCCTGGAGCATCAGCGGTCGAGCGAGAATGGCGTCTCGACCGGCTATTTCTCCAGCTGGGACGACCAGGCCGGCCGCCGCAACCTGCTGCCGCACGAATATACCCATAGCTGGAACGGCAAGTACCGACGCGGCGCCGACCTCTATACCCCCGACTATAGCGTGCCGATGCGCAATTCGATGCTGTGGGTCTATGAGGGGCAGACCCAATATTGGGGCTATGTGCTCCAGGCGCGCTCGGGCCTGGTCTCGAACGAGGACACGCTGGCCTATTGGGCGATGGTCGCGGCGCAGCTCGACACCCGCCCGGGACGGCGCTGGCGCCCGCTGATCGACACCACCAACGACCCGATCATCGCCGCGCGGCGCCCGCAGCCCTGGACCAGCCTGCAGCGCTCCGAGGACTATTATAACGAAGGCATGCTCGTCTGGCTCGACGTCGACATGCAGATCCGCCAGCTGACCGGCGGCAAGCGCTCGCTCGACGACTTCGCCAGCGCCTTCTTCGGCATGCGCGACGGCGACTGGGGCGTGCTGACCTATGATTTCGACGAGATCGTGAACCGGCTCAATGCCGTCGCCCCCTATGACTGGGCCAGCTATCTGCGCAGCCGGGTCGACCAGACCCGCCCCCATGCTCCGCTCGACTGGATCGCGCGCGGCGGCTACCGGCTCAGCTATAGCGACAAGCCCAGCGCCTTCTGGCGTTCCGAGGAGCGCCGCCGCAAGGTGGGCGACCACAGCTATTCGCTGGGGCTGATCATCGACCTGGGCGACCGCAGCATCGACCAGGTGATCTGGGACAGCCCGGCCTTCGCCGCCGGACTCACCAACAGCGACACGATCATCGCACTCGACGGGCAGAGCTTCGACAACAACCGGCTGACCGAGCGGGTCGCCAGCGCGGCAACGACGAAGAAGCCGATCGAGCTGCTGGTGCGCCGGGGCGATCAATATCGCACCGTGGCTATTCCCTATTATGGGGGAAATCGCTATCCGCGCCTCGAACGGATCGGCGCGGGGCCCGGCTGGCTGGACCAGCTGCTCAAGCCGAAGCCCTGATCCGGAAACCAGCACGCATAAAAAATGCGCAGGATTGCGCTGCTACACTGTTTTCGCGCGCCCGAAACCGACAAAACGCCAAGTTTACGCTTATTTACAATAGTGTACATTAGCTCGCTTGGAATGCTCGACCCAAAGGCTTATTTCGCCGGTCTGGTAAGGACTTGGCGGACGAACGTTGATCATTCTCGATGACTCGGATTCGTCCGAATATTATCGGTGGCGCTACTGGGAAGAGATAGCAGGAGCTGCGCGGGCGACGACGTCGCTGGCGCGCGACCGCCATCTGCGCCTGGCCGATGTCTATCGGGTCAAGCTCGACACCCTGGGCGAGCCGGTTCCGGCACCCGAGGACGCGGTGGCGATGCGCCAGGGCAAGGCCTGAGCAACAGAAAAGGCCAAAAGAAAAGGGCGGCCCAACGGACCGCCCTTTCCATTATATCACCAAGTGAACGCTCCGGCCGAAGCCGGAGGCGAGATCAGCCGACGAAGGCCTTCTCGATCACGAAGTCGGCGGGCTTGGCGTTCGAGCCTTCCTCGAAGCCGAGCCGCTCGAGGATCGCCGAGCAGTCGCGGATCATGTCCATGCTGCCGCACATCATCACGCGGTCGGTCGCCGGATCGAGCGTCTTCTCGCCATCGACACCGTCGAACAGGCCACCATTTTCCATCAGGGTGGTGATGCGCTGCTGCCGCGGGAAAGGCTCGCGGGTCACGATCGGGATGTAGCGGAACTTGGCGGCCGCCTCTTCCTCGACCAGCGGATCTCCGGCGAGCTTGCTTTCCAGCACGTCGCGGAAGGCCAGGTCGCTCAGGTGGCGCACGCTGTGGACGATGATCACCTGCTCGTAGCGCTCATAGATGTCGGGATCGCGCATCACCGACAGGAAGGGCGCAAGGCCGGTGCCGGTCGACAGCAGGAACAGCCGCTTGCCCGGGGTCAGCGCGTCGGCGACGAGCGTGCCGGTGGTCTTGCGAGCCAGATAGATCTCGTCACCCGGGATGATATTGCGCAGGCGCGAGGTCAGCGGGCCATCCTCGACGGCGATCGACAGGAACTCGATCTCGTCCGAATAGGAGGGGCTGGCGATCGAATAGGCGCGCAGCAACGGCCGCGCCTCGGTCGGCAGGCCGATCATCACGAACTCGCCCGAGCGGAAGCGCATCGACGCCGGGCGATCGACCGCGAAGCTGAAGAGATGCTCGTTCCAATGCTTCACCCAGAGCACCGTCTGGATGTTGAAGGCGTCGTTCGGCGCGATTTTCACCGCTTCCGTCCGGCTGCTCATTCGATAGTTCCTTTCCAAACCGTCAGACCGGCCCTTGATGGCGCTCCCCATAGAGCGCGCGACCGTGTGGCGCCACCTCGGATTATATTGGCGGGAGGACAGTTTAGCTTGGGCTTGGGCTTTGGTTCGACGCCGGACCCTGGCCGGAAAGGCAACCCCGCCCGCCCCCCGGAGATGGGACGGGCGGGGCGCAAGACCGCCCTAGGGGCGGAGCAGGAAAGGCGGCAGCGGGCCGGAGCCCGACAGCGCCTGGGTGAAAAAATCGAGGCTGCGCAGGCCGCGCCGGTTGCCCGGTTCGATCAGGTCGATGAAGCGATCGAGCAGGGCTTCGCCCTCGTCCCACCAGCCGAGCCCGTCGGCGGGCCGGAAATGGCCGCCCCCGACGAAGCGCGCGAAGCCGGCGCCCCATTGGCGGGCCAGGCTGAACGCACGGTCGGCGCCGATATGCGGATCATCCTCGCTGGCGACGACCAGCGCGGGGAAGGAGAAGATCGTGGAGGGCAGCGGCGCGAAGCTGCGCAGCCGGCTGTCGGCCTCGTCGCCGGCGGGATCGGGCGGTGCGATCAGCAAGGCGCCCGCGACGGCGGACTCCTCCTCGCTGCTCATCAGCCCCGCCCAGGCGGCGATGGTGAGCGCGCCGATGCCATGGCCGACCAGGATCAGCGGCGCTTCGGAGCGGCGGATCGCCTGGTCTAGGCGCTGCACCAGGCCATTGCGATCGGGATAGCGGCTATGCCCCAGGTCGACCGCGCGGCAGTCGATCCGGCTGTTCATCCAATGGTCCACCCAATAGCCCGGACCCTCGCAATCGAGGTCGGGCAACAGCAGCGTCACAGGCGCTGCGGACGGGTGCTCGAAACGGGATGTCGCCATGGTGCGGACCTCCTCGACTCGGCGGTGCTGGAGCCGCCGGATCGAGGCTGAACGTTATCTCTAGCGCGCCAGTTGTAAATGGGCGCGGCGACCAAATGCGGCAGGATTGCGGCGGCTTGCGACGAGCCGAAAACAGGGTTGAGAGGGGCTTTGAAGGCCCCTCTCCTAACCCACTGGAATCACTTGCCCCGGTTCTTCCGATGGCTTTCCAGGTCGAGGATCATATTCTCGCCGTCGGGCATCAGGCCGAGGCGGCGGGCGATCTCCTGATAAGCCTCGACCTCGCCGCCCAGATCCTGGCGGAAACGATCCTTGTCGAGCTTCTCGCCGGTCGCGATGTCCCACAGACGGCAGCCGTCCGGGCTGATCTCGTCGGCCAGGATGACGCGGCTATAGTCATTGTCCCAGAAGCGGCCGAATTCGAGCTTGAAGTCGACCAGACGGATGCCGATGCCGGCAAACAGGCCGCACATGAAGTCGTTCACGCGGATCGCCATGTCGGCGATGTCGTGCATCTCTTCCTGGCTGGCCCAGCCAAAGCAGGCGATATGCTCGTCGGCGACCATCGGATCGCCCAGCGCATCGTCCTTGTAATAATATTCGATGATCGTGCGGGGCAGCTGGGTGCCCTCCTCGATGCCGAGGCGCTTGACCAGCGAGCCGGCGGCGACGTTGCGCACCACCACCTCGATCGGAACGATCTCGACCTGGCGGATCAGCTGCTCGCGCATGTTCAGGCGGCGGATGAAATGGGTCGGGACGCCGATCATGCCGAGCAGGGTGAAGATATGCTCGGAGATACGGTTGTTGAGCACGCCCTTGCCGTTGATCGTGCCCTTCTTCTGGGCATTGAAGGCGGTCGCGTCGTCCTTGAAATACTGGATCAGCGTACCGGGCTCGGGGCCCTCGTACAGAATCTTGGCCTTGCCTTCGTAGATCTGGCGGCGGCGGGTCATGGATCGGGCCTCCGGGGGCGCGGGAAAACAGAGAAGCCCCGGAGACAACGTCGATTCGGACGCGCCACCGGGGCAGTTCGAAACCGCCTTTACAGCGATTGCCCTTCCCACGCAAACAATGCCGACATATCCGAGATTCTGCGTGCATTCGGATTTGGACGCGCCTAAGCCGCGCCCGATTTCGCCGAACGAGGGCGTATTTTGATGCGAAGTGACGTGGCCGAGGCCGAAGGTCTGCTTCCGAAGGAAGACAAACATCCGGACGGCATGCGGGCGCTGACGCTCGGCGCGCTGGGGGTGGTGTTCGGCGATATCGGCACCAGCCCGATCTACGCCTTTCGCGAGGCGCTGGGCCAGGCGGCCGCCGACGGCATCGTCGCGGGCGAGATTCTCGGCGTGCTCAGCCTCGCGCTGTGGGCGCTGATCCTGGTCGTCACCTGCAAATATGTCCTCTTCCTGATGCGCGCCGACAACAATGGCGAGGGCGGCGTGCTGGCTCTCATGGCGCTGGCGCAGCGATCGACCCGCAAGCGCCACCGGCTGGTCCTGGTGCTGGGGGCTGCCGGCGCGGCGCTGTTCTACGGCGACGGGGCGATCACCCCTGCCCTGTCGGTGCTGTCCGCCGTGGAGGGGCTGCGCACCATTCCGGGGATGGGCCATGCCATCTCGCAGGGGCAGATCTTGTTCATCACCTGCGCGATCCTGATCGGGCTGTTCCTGATGCAGGCGCGCGGCACCGCGATCGTCGGCCGGCTGTTCGGCCCGATCTGCCTGCTCTGGTTCGTCACCATCGCCGGCATGGGCCTGATCCACATCGCCGACGAGCCCGCGATCCTGGCCGCGCTGCTGCCGCATAACGGCCTGCTGTTCCTGGCCAATCACGGCACGACCGGCATGTTCGTGATCGGCGCGGTGTTCCTGACCGTGACGGGCGCAGAGGCGCTGACCGCGGACATGGGCCATTTCGGCGTCAAGCCGATCCGGCTGGGCTGGCTGGCGATCGTGTTCCCGGCGCTGACCCTCAACTATCTGGGCCAGGGCGCCTTCGCGCTCCACCGGCTCGAGGTGGCGGCGGCCAAGGGGGTCGAGTTCACCAACCAGGACTGGTTCTTCCTGATGGCGCCCGGCGCCGCGCGCATCCCGCTGGTGCTGCTGGCGACCTGCGCCACCGTGATCGCCAGCCAGGCGGTGATCACCGGCGCCTATTCGCTCACCCGCCAGGCGATCCAGCTGGGCCTGCTGCCCCGCCTGAAGATCCGCCAGACCTCCGAACATGCCGCCGGCCAGATCTACCTGCCGACGATCACCCAGCTGCTGTTCATCGGCGTGATGATCCTGGTGCTGGGCTTCGGTTCCTCCTCGGCGATGGCGGCGGCCTATGGCATCTCGGTGTCGGGGACGATGGTGGTCACCACCCTGCTCGGCTTCATCGTCGTGCGGCGCACCTGGGGCTGGAGCCTGCCGGTCACGCTGGCGGTGATCCTGCCGCTGGCGCTGCTCGACATCTTCTTCTTCGGCGCGAACATCCTGCGCATCTACGAGGGCGGCTGGGTGCCGCTGGTCATCGCCGGCAGCGTCGGCCTGCTGATCGCCACCTGGGTGCGCGGCCGCAAGCTGCTGCTGGCGATCGACCAGAGCCAGTCGATCGCGCTGGAGGAGCTGGCCCGCATGCTGCGCGCCCGTCCGCCCGAGCGGGTGCCGGGCATGGCGATCTTCCTGTCGTCGGACATGGAAGCGGCGCCCAGCGCGCTGCTCCACAATCTGAAGCACAACAAGATTCTGCACGAGCGCAACCTGGCGCTGACGATCACCAATGTGAACACGCCGGTGGTCTCGCCCGCGCAGCGGCTGGACATGACCAATATCGACGAGAATTTCACCCGCGCGGTGCTGAGCTACGGCTTCATGGAAAGCCCCGACATCCCGCGCGACCTGGCCTTCGCGCTGGCCCGCGCCGACAACAAGCTGGAGCCGCTGCAGACCAGCTATTTCATCGGCCGCTCCACCCTGCGCCCGTCGAAGCACAGCGGCATGCCCTTCTGGCAGGACGTGCTGTTCATCTTCCTCTACCGCAACGCCTCGGACCCGACCGACTTCTTCCGCATCCCGCCCAACCGCGTGGTCGAGCTGGGATCGCAGACGACGATCTGAGGCACGTCGGATCGCATCTCGGGGCTTGCGTGCGGCGCACAACGGACCCTATGCGAGAAACATGTCCGAGGTGATCTCCTTTGCCGGCGTCAACCGCATGATGTCGGGCCACGCGGCCGAACTGGGGCTGCGCTTCGTTGACCATGGCGACGACTGGGCCGAGCTGGCGTTCGATTACAAGCCCGAGCTCGCGATCAGCGTCGAAAGCGGCATCCTGGCCTCGGGTCCGGTGATCTCGCTGATCGACAGCGCCTGCGGCTTTTCGATCATCGCCAAGATCAAGCGGCTGCGCCCGCTCGCCACGCTCGACCTGCGCATCGACTATGTGCGCTCGGCCGAGCCCGGCAAGACGATCACCGCGCATGCCACCTGCTATCGGGTCAGCCGCAACGTCGCCTTCGTCCGCTGCGTCGCGCATGACGGCGATCCGGAGGATCCGGTTGCCCATTCGCTGGCCACCTTCTTCTTCACCGGGGATTGATCCATGGCCTTCGACCCACCCTATTCGAAGGTCATCGGCGCCCGGCGCAACACCGCCACCGGCGAGCCGATCCTGTCGGTGAGCTGGCGCACCGAGGTGGAGGGGCGGCCCGGCTTCGTCCATGGCGGCGTCATCGCCGGCCTGCTGGAAATGGCCTGCTACGAGGCGCTGGGCCTGGAATTCCGAGATACCGGCATGCCCAAGGTCAAGCCGATCAACATCTCGGTCGACTATCTGCGCGGCGGGCTGATGACCGATACCCACGCCGTCGCCCAGATCGTGCGGATCGGCAAGCGCGTCGCCAATGCCAGCGCGGTGTGCTGGCAGGACGACCGCTCCAAGCCGATCGCGACAGCACGGATGCACATCCTCCTCGACCGATAGGCCGCTCGACCATCAGGGATGCCATGACCGACTTTGCGAGCCTCCTCCTCCCCGACCGCGGCGAACCGGCGCACAGCTTGGTCCCGCTTGCCGCCGACGGCTTCGACGCCTGGCTGAAGGCGCAATCCGCGCAGGTCCGCACCCTCGCCGCCGCCGCCCAGTTCAGGGCGAAGCCGGGCGAGCTGCTGATCCTGCCGGGCCGCAAGGATGACGAATGGTCGGCGGTCTATGGCCTCGCCAAGGCCCGTGGCCCCTGGGACATTGCCGCGATCGCGCAGAAGCTGCCCGCCGGCAGCTATCGGATCGAGGGCGACGGCGCTGGCGAGGGCGCGCTGGGCTGGCTGCTCGCCCATCACCGCTTCGACCGCTATCTCGCCAAGCCCGATGCGATCCCGCAGCGCGTGCTGCTGAGCAAGGACGCCGCCACGATCGGCGCCACAGTGGCGCTGGCCGAGGCGGTGGCGCTGGTCCGCGACCTCGTCGACACGCCGGCCGGCGACCTCGGCCCCGCCGAGCTGGCCAACGCCGCCGAGGCGGTCGCCAAGGCGCATCGCGCCGAGTTCCGGGTCACCAAGGGCGATGCGCTCGACCAGGGCTATCCGATGATCGCCGCGGTCGGCCGCGCCGCGATCCGCGAGCGGGCGCCCCGGCTGATCGAGCTGGAATGGGGTGATCCCAAGCATCCGCGCATCGCCATCGTCGGCAAGGGCGTCTGTTTCGACTCGGGCGGGCTCGACCTCAAGCCGTCGTCGGGCATGCTGCTGATGAAGAAGGACATGGGCGGCGCGGCGCATGCGCTGGCGCTGGCCGGGCTGGTGATGGGCGCGCGGCTGCCGGTGCGGCTGCACCTGCTGATCCCGGCGGTGGAGAATGCCGTGGCCGGCGACGCCTTCCGCCCCGGCGACGTGCTCAAGAGCCGCAAGGGGCTGAGCGTCGAGATCGGCAACACCGATGCCGAGGGCCGGCTGGTGCTGGGCGACGCGCTCACCCGCGCGGCGGAGGACAAGCCGGTGCTGATCCTCGACTTCGCCACCCTCACCGGCGCCGCCAGGGTCGCGCTGGGCCCCGACCTGCCCGCTTTGTTCGCCAATGACGAGCCGCTGGCCGAGGCGCTGGCCGCCGCCGCCAAGGCGGTGTCCGACCCGCACTGGCGGCTGCCGCTGTGGGCCGATTATGCCGACATGCTCAAATCGGGCGTGGCCGACATCAACAATGCCGGCGAAGGCGGCATGGCCGGATCGATCACCGCCGCCCTGTTCCTGCAGCGTTTCGTGCCCGAGGGAACCCCCTGGGCGCATTTCGATACCTTCGCCTGGCGCCCCGCCGCCCGGCCGGGCCGTCCCAAGGGTGGCGACGCGCTGGGGTTGCGGGCCGCTTTCGAGATGCTGAAAGGTAAATTCGTTACGGCTTGAGCCCAGAAGCGGGATTTCAGCGACGAATTGCTGTAAATAAGGTCGCCTAGTGAAACGAAACCGCGGGCAACGCGTTGGCTCGGGCGGGGACATTGTCCCAGCTGTGCTTACGAAGGGCGTTTTCTATGGCCGATTCTCAGCTCTCCCAATGGATGCGCGCACTGGTATCCTATGTGCGCTCGGGGCAGCCCGATCTGACCAATCGGCAGATGGCGCTGCTCCTGATCAGCTACATCACCCCCGGGCCCCACACGGTGCGCGGCCTGGCCCAGCAACTGGGCGTATCGAAGCCTGTCATCACGCGCGCCTTGAATACCCTGGGGTCGCTCGGCTATCTGCGCCGCGAACGCGACGATAATGACCGTCGCAACATCTTTGTCGCTAGGACCGAAAAAGGGGCTGCCTTCCTCGATGCGTTCGGAAAGTCCATCGATATCGAGAAACGAGGCATCTGAGCCGCGCGGCCGCGTGCCCGCGGCCGCCTTCTGCCTGGACGGGCCCACCCACCAGCTCGATCCGCGCGTTAACGCCTATCGTTCCGACATTGCCGATGTCGCGCTGGCGGGCACATTGTTCGCCCCGCATTATGCCGCGCCGATGCCGCGTATGTCCGTCACCGCGACGATGATGCGCAGCGCCGCCCGCCATGACGCCGAGGCGGTATCCCAATTGCTGCCGGGCGAAGGCTTCGCCGCGGTCGACATCATCGGCGGCTGGGCCTGGGGCTTCTCGCTGCACGACCATTATGTCGGCTATGTGCCCACGGACGCGCTGGATACGCCGGTGGCGCCCACCCATTGGGTGATCGCGCGCGAGACCCTGCTGTTCGCCGGCCCGTCGATCAAGGCGCCGGCGATCGCCACCCTGCCCCATGGCAGCCAGCTCACCGGTACGATCGAGGGCGACTTCCTCCAGACCGAGGCCGGCTTCGTCCACCAGCGCCATATCGCCCCCGTCGCCGAGACCGGCAGTGATCCGGTGGCGGTGGCCGAGATGTTCCTGGGCACCCCCTATCTGTGGGGCGGGCGCGGTGCCGGCGGCATCGACTGTTCGGGCCTGGTCCAGATGGCGCTCGCCGCCACCGGCGTGGCGGCCCCGCGCGACACCGACATGCAACGGGCATCGCTGGGAAGCGACCTGCCCGAGGAGGCCCGCCTCCGACGAGGGGACGTCATCAACTTCCCCGGCCATGTCGGGCTGATGGTGGACGAGACCCTGCTGATCCACGCCAATGCGCACTGGATGAGCACGGTGATCGAGTCCCTGGCCGACGTCGTGGCACGCTTGAAACCCCATCACGACCGGCCGATCCTGAGCCGGCGGAGACTCTGAATATGGCCGCAAAGGTCTTCATCGACGGTGCCGCTGGCACCACCGGGCTCGAAATCCGGGAGCGGCTGGCTGGCCGCAACGACATCGAACTGATCGAGATCGCCGAGGAGCGGCGCAAGGATGCCGGCGCGCGCGCCGACGCCCTCAACGCCGCCGATGCGGTGATCCTGTGCCTGCCCGACGACGCCGCGCGCGAAGCCGTGGCGCTGATCGACAATGCGCGCACCAAGGTGGTCGACGCCTCGACCGCGCACCGCACCAACGCCGACTGGGCCTATGGCTTTGCCGAGCTCGATCCGGGCCAGCGCGAGGCGGTGGCCGCGGCGACGCGCATCTCCAACCCCGGCTGCTACCCCACCGGCTTCCTGGGCCTCGTCCGCCCGCTGGTGCGCGAGGGGCTGCTGCCCGCCGACACGCCGCTCTCGGTCAACGCCGTCTCGGGCTATTCGGGCGGCGGCAAGTCGATGATCGCGATGTTCGAGGATGCGGCCTCGCCCGACGCCACCGACACCGCCTTCCGCGCCTATGCGCTGGGCCTGGGCCACAAGCATGTGCCCGAGATGCAGAAGCGCGCCGGCCTGGTCCATCCGCCGATCTTCTTCCCGTCGGTGGTCCACACCTATCGCGGCATGGTGGTGGAGATTCCTCTCCACCTGCACCTGCTGCCGGGCCGCCCGAGCGGCGATACGCTGCGTGACGCGCTCGCCACGGCCTATGCCGGCAGCCCGCTCGTCACCGTCCATCGCGACAATCCGGGCGCGCTGACGGTCGAGATGGCGGCGGGCACCGACCGCCTCGACCTCTATGTCTATTCCGACGAGAAGGCCGGCCAGGCCCGCCTGGTGGCGCTGCTCGACAATCTCGGCAAGGGCGCCGGGGGTGCCGCCGTCCAGAATATGAACCTGGCGCTCGGCCTGCCCGAGACCGAGGGGTTGCGGCTGTAGATCGAAAGCGTCGCCCCGGCGGCGGCCGGGGCCGCCACGATGTGGCCGGACGCTTGCCGCTGGAGCCCGCGGCGGCTCCGGCCTCCGCCGGAGCGACGCTATTCGAGACCAGCCCCCTCCCCTTCACGGCATTGAAATGTCCCCCGATCCGGAGCATCCTCCCCCGCGCTGAGCGATTGAGGGGGAGGATCGCGTGGTTCCGACATGGTATTGGGTAGCTGCGGGGGTTCTGCTCGTCTGGAACCTGATCGGCTGCGCCGCCTGCTTCAGCCAGATGACCGCCAATATGGACAAGATCGCCAAGATGCCCCCGGCCCAGCGCGACGCCTGGATGGCGATGCCGGGCACCGCCAGGATCGCCTATGCCGTGGCCGTCATCGCCGGGCTGCTCGGATCGGTCGCGCTGCTGCTCCAATATCGCGTGGCGGGCCCGCTGTTCATCGCCTCGCTGGTCGGCATCATCGTGCAGTTCGGCTGGTTCTTCGTGGTCTGGAAGGGCGCATCGAAGGCCGGCGGCGCCTCGATGATCTTCCCGGGCGTCATCACCGCCATTGCCATCGCCCAGATCGGCTTCGCCTGCTGGGCGAAGACCCAGGGCATTCTCGTCTGATTATTTCGACGGCCGCTGTAGGATAGCGGCCTGCGCCATCGTCTTCAGGACATCGCTCCATCGAGAAGGGGACCGACGATGAACGACAGACCAAGCGTAAGCGTACCGACATGGTATTGGATATTGGGCGCCGTGCTCCTCCTGTGGGGGATCGCCGGCATCTTCGCCTTCTACAGCCAGCTGACGACGCCCTATGACCAGATGGTCGCCGAGATGGGCAAGCTCGCCGCCGACTGCATCAAGCAGATGCCGACCTGGCTCTGGTGGGTCTATGGCATCGCGGTGTGGAGCGGCACCTTGGGTTCGGTCGCGCTGCTGCTGCGCCGCACCTGGGCCCGCCCGCTCTACCTGGTTTCGCTGGTCGCGGTGGTGGTCCAGTTCGGCCACAGCTTCCTGATCGCGCAGATCCACCTGATCATGGGCTGGAGCGCGGCGATCTTCCCCGCCTTCATCATCGCGATGGCGGCCTTCCAGCTCTGGTTCGCGACCTGGGCGGGCAAGAAGGGCTGGCTGCGCTAGCCACAAGCGTCGCTCCGGCGGAGGCCGGAGCCGCTAGAGGCAAGATCAATCCAGGAGCCCGTAGCGGCCCCGGCCTCCGCCGGGGCGACGCAAATGGGGAAGGCTACATCTCCCCGCGCGCGCGGCGGATGGCGTAGAAGCGCTGCACGTTGGCATTATGCTCGGCCAGGGTGTTGGCGAAGACATGGCCGCCCTTGCCGTCGGCGACGAAATAGAGCGCCGGGCTCTTCGCCGGATCGAGCACCGCTTCGATCGCGGCGCGGCTGGGGTTGGCGATCGGCCCCTCGGGCAGGCCCGCCGAAGCATAGGTGTTGTAGCCGTTGACCGCGTTGAGCTCGGACCGCTTGATGCGGCGGCCCAGCGGCTTGCCCTTGGTGATCGGGTAGATCACGGTCGGGTCGGCCTGGAGCTTCATCCCCTGGCGCACCCGGTTCGAATAGACCGACGCGACCATCGGGCGTTCGGAGGCGACCGCGGTTTCCTTCTCGACGATCGAGGCGAGGATCAGCGCCTCGCGCTTGCTCTTGACGACGGTGGTCGGCTTGCGCGCCGCCCAGGCCTCGTCGAGCGCCTTGGTCATCGCGTCCTGCATCCGCTTAAGCACCGCGGCGCGCGGCTCGCCCGCCTCAAAGCTGTAGCTGTCGGGCAGGATCGAGCCCTCGGCCGGCACGTCGACGCTACCGGTCAGCTGCGGCTCGGCCATCAGCCGTTCCTGGACGAGGATCGAGGGCATGCCCTCAGGGATCGTCACCAGATGCTGGACCGGCTTGCCGTTCTGCAGGATGTCGAGGATCTCGGCGCCGCTTGCGCGGGCCGGAATCTCAAACTCGCCCGCGCGGATCGGCTTGTCCTCGCCCAGGCGGCGGGCGAAGCGCAGGAAGCCGGTGGTCGAGCGGATCGCCCCCGCCTTCTCCAGCGCGCGCGCCGCCGAGGCGAGCGTGTCGCCCTTCTTGACCTGCAGACTGACCTGCTTGTCCAGCGGCCCTTCGGACCACCAGTCGCGCGACATCCAGGCAGCCGCCCCCGCCCCGGCCAGGGCGAGGATCAGCAGGATAGCGATCAGGCGGCCGATCGCCGACGATTTCCGACGGCGGGCCACCGGCGCCTCAGTCTTCCAGAGCGCGCATGATCAGGCTGGCGTTGGTGCCGCCAAACCCGAAGCTGTTGTTGAGGACAGCCTTCACCTTGCGCTTCTTGGCCTTCAACGGGACCAGGTCGAAATCCTCCAGCCCGTCGCTCGGATCCTCGAGGTTCAGGGTCGGCGGAACGATCTGGTCGCGCATCGCGAGGATGCAGAAGATCGATTCGACCGCGCCTGCGCCACCCAGAAGATGGCCGATCGCCGACTTGGTCGAGCTCATCGACACGGTCTTCAGCGCGTCGCCGAACAGGCGGCGGACGGCGCCCGCTTCCAGTTCGTCGCCCAGCGGGGTCGAGGTGCCATGGGCGTTGATATAGTCGATGTCCGACGGCTGCAGGCCCGACTTCTTCAGCGCCATCGCCATCGAGCGATAGGCGCCCGAACCCTCGGGGTGCGGCGCGGTAACGTGATAGGCGTCGCCCGACAGGCCATAGCCGATCACCTCGGCATAGATTTTCGCGCCGCGCGCCTTGGCATGCTCATATTCCTCGAGCACGACGATGCCGGCGCCCTCGCCCATGACGAAGCCGTCACGGCGCTTGTCATAGGGACGCGAGGCCTTTTCGGGCTCGTCGTTGAAATCGGTCGAGAGAGCGCGCGCCTGGGCGAAGCCGGCGATGCCGAGCGGGCAGATCGCGCCCTCGGCGCCGCCCGCCAGCATGATGTCGGCATCGTCCATCGCGATCATGCGCGCGGCGTCGCCGATCGCATGAGCGCCGGTCGAGCAGGCGGTGACGACCGCATGGTTCGGCCCGCGCAGGCCATATTTGATCGAGACCTGGCCCGAGATCAGGTTGATCAGGCGGCCATGGACGAAGTGCGGCGAAACGCGCTTCGGGCCCTTGGTCTCGCAGACGATCGATTCGCTGGCGATGCCCGGCAGGCCGCCGATGCCCGAGCCGATCGACAGACCGGCGCGATAGCTCTCCTCCTCGGTCATCTCGGTCAGGCCGGCATCCTCGAGCGCCTGGCCCGCGGCGTCGATGCCATAGATGATGAAGGGATCGACCTGGCGCTGCACCTTATGGTCGACGCGCTTGTTGGGGTCGAAGCCATAGGGATGGTCGGCGGGCTTCACCTCGCAGGCGATCTTGCACACCTGTTCGGTGGTGTCGAAGCGGGTGATCAGGCCCGCGCCCGACTTGCCGGCGATGAGATTCGCCCAGGCCGTCTCGACGTCAGCGCCCAGCGGCGTGACAAGGCCCAGTCCGGTTACGACCACGCGACGCATGGCATTCTCCTGCATGTCTTCCTGAACGGCAAAGCGGCCCCCCGTCCCGTCGGATTGCCCGGGGTCGGGGAGCCGCTGAAAAGCCTCGGCTCGGTCACCTGCCCCGGTCGATCAACGGCCGGCGGGTGGGACGCTTAGCCCTTGTGGCTGTCGATGTAATTGATCGCGTCCTTGACGGTGGCGATCTTCTCGGCCGCGTCATCGGGGATCTCGACGCTGAACTCTTCCTCGAACGCCATCACCAGCTCGACGATGTCGAGGCTGTCGGCGCCCAGATCGTCGATGAAGCTGGCTTCCTCGGTGACCTTCTCGGCCTCGACGCCCAGATGCTCGACAACGATCTTCTTAACGCGCTCAGCGGTCTCGCTCATATTCCAAACCTTCCTTAGGGTCTCTGTCGCCTGCCCTAACGAGGGCCGACTTTGCTTGCAAGCATGGTTTGATGACGGGGTTCACGCCATCGGACGGCGACGACAGGCCACAGATGGCCCTTGCCGCCGAAATTACTAGATCATCGCCATCCCGCCGTTGACGTGCAGCGTCTGGCCGGTGACGTAGGATGCCTCGGGGCTGGCGAGATAGACCACCGCCGCGGCGATGTCGCTGCCCTCGCCCAGCTTGCCCGCTGGGATCTTGGTGAGCAGCGCGTCCTTCTGCGCATCGGGCAGCACATCGGTCATCGCCGAGCTGATGAAGCCCGGGGCGACGCAGTTGACGGTGATGTTGCGGCTGGCCAGCTCCTGCGCCAGCGCCTTCGACATACCGACGAGGCCGGCCTTCGACGCGGCATAATTGGCCTGGCCCGGATTGCCAGTGGTGCCGACGACCGAGGTGATGGTGATGACGCGGCCGAAGCGCGCCTTCATCATCGGCTTGGTCGCCGCGCGGATCAGGCGGAAGGCGGCCTCGAGGTTGACCGAGATCACCTGATCCCACTCCTCATCCTTCATCCGCATGATCAGATTGTCGCGGGTCACGCCGGCATTGTTGACGAGGATGTCGATCTTGCCGCCCAGCGCCTCGACGGCGCGCGGCACCAGCTCGTCAACCGCCTCGGCGTCGCCCAGATTGCACGGCAGGATCACCGTTTCGCCCTGGATCTCGGCCGCGACCGCCTTCAGCGCTTCCTCGCGCGTGCCCGACAGCGCCACCTTGGCGCCCTGCGCGGCCAGCGCCTTGGCGATCGCCGAACCGATGCCGCCCGACGCGCCGGTCACCAGCGCGGTCATGCCTGAAAGATCGAACATGCCTTCACCTTCCTGTGTCGTCATTCCAGCGAAAGCTGGAATCTCCCTGCCTTTTCCCGACAGAGAGAAATGAGATCCCAGCTTTCGCTGGGATGACGTCGAATTACAACGAAGCCGCGATCGCCTCGATATCGGCCATCGTCACCACGCTGGTGGCGGTCGCCTTGTCGGTGATGTCCTTGACCATCGGGCCGACGACCTTGCCGCCCAGCTCGACGAACTGCTCGACGCCGGCATCGGCCATCGCCGCCACGCTCTCGCGCCAGCGGACGGTGCCGGTCACCTGCTCGACGAGCAGGCGGACGATCTCCGCCGGATCGGCGACGGGCGCGGCGATGACGTTCGCATAGACGGGCACCAGCGGCGCCTGCACCGCGGTCTTGCCCAGCGCCTCGGCCATCGCATCGGCGGCGGGCTGCATCAGCGAGCAGTGGAACGGCGCCGAGACTGGCAGCAGCATCGCGCGGCGCGCGCCCTTCGCCTTGGCGATCTCGATCGCGCGCTCGACCGCATCCTTGTGGCCCGAGACAACGACCTGGCGGTTGCTGTTGTCGTTGGCAGCCTGGCAGACCTCGCCCTGCGCGGCTTCCTCGGCGACCGCGCGGGCGCCTTCGAAGTCGAGGCCCAGGAACACCGCCATCGCGCCGACGCCCACCGGCACCGCCGCCTGCATCGAGCGGCCGCGCAGCTTCAGCAGCTTCGCGGTGGTGGCCAGGTCGATCGCCTCGGCGGCGCACAGCGCGGTATATTCGCCCAGGCTGTGACCGGCGACGAAGGCCGCCTTGTCGGCCAGGCTGATCCCGCCTTCCTTCTGCAGCACGCGCAGGGTGGCGATGGCATTGGCCATGATCGCGGGCTGGGCGTTCTCGGTCAGGGTCAGCTCGTCGGCCGGCCCCTCGATCATCAGCTTGAACAGATTCTGGCTCAGCGCGTCGTCGACCTCCTGGAAGACCTCGCGCGCCACCGCGCTCGCGTCGGCCAGTGCCTGCCCCATGCCGACAGCCTGGCTGCCCTGTCCCGGAAAGATGAATGCGCGCATCGGCGGCTCCCCAAAGTCTGGCGTGCGGCCCTAGGTAAAGGATGCCGCCTAGGCAAGCCCCCTTCCCCGAAGACCTGCCGGTTGCGCGCTAGCTAGCGGTCGAGCCGCCCGAACGGCAAGAGCTGGCGGGCAAGCTTCTCGATCGCCTTCGAATTGCCCGAGCGGATCGCGCCCTGCATCGCTGCCGCACTGCCCTGCAGGATGCGGTCGAGCGGCTCGGGCGCCGGTGCCTCGGCCGCGATCCGGATCAGCGCGCGTCCACGGGCGTCGTCGGGATCGATCGCCAGGCGCAGCAGCCCGGCCAGCCCCGGATAGAAGGCGCGCTTGCCGCCTAGCGCCACCGCCCGGTCCAGCGCCTCTATCCCCGGCCCCTTCTTCGCGCCGATCGCCATGCCGGCGACGAATCCGCCCAGCTCCAGCACCGAATCGAGATGCCAGGTGCCGATCGCGGCCATCGCCTCGGGATCGCGGGGCTCGGCGGCGGACAGGGTTTCGAACTGGTGGCGGGCCGCCATCGCGTCCCCCCGGCTGTGGCGCAGCTTGCCGCGATAGCCCATCGCCATCGCCCGCATCATCGCCGCCTCGCGATCGGACGGGTCGCGCGCCATCCTGGCGGCAGCCGCCCGCTCGGCCTCGCCGATCTGCGCGAGCGCGGCATCCTTGTCGCGCGTGCGGAAGGCCGCCTCGGTGAGGATCTGACGCGGGGTGAGCGCCAGAACGGGGGTGGAAAGGAACAGCGCCGCGACGACCGTCAGGCGAATGGAAAGGCCAGCCAGATTCATCGACGGATCATGCCCCAGGAACTTTGCGTTTCAACTACATATATCGGCGACAGTTCCCTTGCCTTTCGCCCCATTATCGGTCATAGGCCCGCCGCAGCAGGGGTGAAGACGCGTTCTTCGCCCCCGCTTTGCCTTTGGAAGAACACCCAAAAGCACGAAGAAAGCCGGAGGGGCGTCGTGATGGGCACGGCGTCAGCGATCGGCAAGAGAAGGAAGACGCTGACATGGCTCTTTACGAGCATGTGTTTCTTGCGCGTCAGGACCTCGCTCAGGCGCAGGTCGACGCGCTGGCGGAAGCCGCCACCAAGATCATCGAGGAAAATCAGGGCAAGGTCGTGAAGACCGAGACCTGGGGCCTGCGCAGCCTGGCCTATCGCATCGCGAAGAACCGCAAGGCGCATTATGTGATGCTCCACATCGACGCCCCCGCCGGCGTCGTTGCCGAGCTCGAGCGCCAGACCGCGATCAACGAAGACGTGATCCGCTACATGACCATCCGTGTCGACGAGCTCGAGCAGGGCCCGTCCGCGATGATGCGTCGTGGCGATCGTGACCGTGACGGCCGTGGCGATCGCCGTGGCGACCGCGGTGATCGTGGCGACCGCGGTGACCGTCCGCGTCGCGAAGACCGCGAATTCGCCGCCGCGTAAGGAAGGGATAGAACAATATGGCACGCGCCTTTTTCCGCCGCCGCAAGAGCTGCCCCTTCTCCGCGAAGGACGCTCCCAAGATCGATTATAAGGATGTCCGTCTGCTCCAGGGCTTCGTGTCCGAGCGTGGCAAGATCGTCCCCAGCCGCATCACCGCGGTGTCCGCCAAGAAGCAGCGTGAACTCGCCCAGGCGATCAAGCGCGCCCGTCATCTCGGGCTGCTTCCCTACATCGTTAAGTAAGGAGGGAGGACCACCATGGACGTGATCCTGCTCGAACGTGTCGAGAAGCTGGGCCAGATCGGCGATGTCGTGACCGTCAAGGCCGGCTTTGCCCGCAACTATCTGCTCCCGCGCAAGAAGGCGCTCCGCGCCAACGAAGCGAACAAGAAGGTCTTCGAGGCGAACCGCGCCCAGATCGAAGCCGACAACGCCAAGCGCCGTGACGGTGCCGAGACCGAAGCGAAGCAGCTCGACGACAAGTCGGTGACGCTGATCCGCCAGGCCTCGAACACCGGCCAGCTCTATGGTTCGGTTTCCGCCCGCGACATCGTCGAGGCCCTGGCCGAGGACGGCATCAAGGTCTCGAAGTCGGGCGTCGTGCTCGGCCGCCCGATCAAGACCATCGGTCTGCACGAGGTGAAGATCTCGCTGCACGCCGAGGTCAATCGCAGCGTCCGGGTCAACGTTGCCCGCTCGCCCGAAGAGGCCGAGCTGCAGTCGCAGGGCGTCGACGTCATGGCCTCGATGTTCGAGCGCGACGACGCCGGCTTCACCGAGGCTTATGATCCCAACGCCGAACCCGGCGAGATCGCTGCCGACCTGCTCGAAGAGCCGGCCGACGCCGAGGGCGACGCCGAAGCCTGATCGCTTCGACATCGAACGAAAAAAAAGGCCGTCCGGAGCGATCCGGGCGGCCTTTTTGTTGCCCTTCCGCCGATATTGGCACGCGTCGCCGCCCGCGACTGGCCATGACGTTGCGGATCGACTAGGCCTGCCGCCGAAACTGACGAGAGGTGACGATGCAGCGGGCGGACGTTCTACAGCCGATTCTCGATCTCTACGAAGCGCCGTCCTATCTTGAGATAGGCGTGCAGACCGGCTTCACCTTCCATCCGCTCAAGGCCGCCCGCAAGGTCGCCGTCGATATCGAATATGCTTTCGACCTGGACGCGGCCCGTGCCGCCGTGGCGGGCCAGGACGTTCATTTCCACACCTGCCCCAGCGACGACTATTTCCACCGGATCGCGGGCGACGACCGGTTCGACGTGATCTTCATCGACGGCCTGCACAGCTTCGAGCAGACCTTGCGCGACCTGCTCAACGCGATCGGCCATCTGCGCGACGGCGGCACGATCGTGATCGACGACGTCATCCCCCACACCTATGCCGCCTCGCTGCCCACGCAGGCGCAGTCGAACGCCTTCCGCGCGGCGCGCGGCATCCAGAAGATCGACTGGATGGGCGACGTCTATCGGCTGGTCTTCTTCCTGCGCGATTATCTACCGGGCTTCAGCTTCGCGACCCTGGTCGAGAATCACGGCCAGACGGTGCTGTGGCGCCAGCCCCGGGGGCTCGACCCGGCGCCGCGCTCGGTGGAGGCGATCAGCCGCCTCAGCTTCGCCGAGTGCCACCTGAACCTGCACGAGGCGTTCAATATCCGCCCCTTCGGCGAAGTGATGGACACGCTCCGCGCCCGCTGAGCGGGAGCGGTCTTTCGAGAGAGACCTAATCCCTAGACGTCATGCCAGCGAAGGCTGGCATCCATGTCTGCCGCCTTCTCAGATGCCATCTCGGGTGATGACAGACATGGACCCCAGCCTTCGCTGGGGTGACGCCAAAATAGAGCAGTCGCGAAAACTCTCAGCCGGCCCGATAACCCATCGGCCCATGGCCCTGCCCCAGCCCCGGCGCGGCGAGCAGCGCGGCGCGGACGAAGTCACGGGCGCGGGCGATGGCATCGGGCAGCGCCATCCCCTGCCCCAGCCCCGTCGCGATCGCGCTGGCGAGGGTGCAGCCGGTGCCATGGTCGTGGATCGTGTCGATCAGCCCGGCCGACCAGGAGCGATGCTCGTCGGCGCCAGGCTCGAACAGCAGGTCGGTGAGCGCGCCGGGCTCTACGCCCGTGCCGGTGGCGAGGATCGCGCCGCTCCCATCCGCGATCAGTCCGGCGGCGGCTGCCGCGATCTCTGCCTCAGTACCCGGCTTTCCGCCTGCCAAGGCGCCCAGCTCGTCAAGATTAGGGGTCGAGACGGTCGCGCGGCGCATCAGCCGGCCGAAGGCGGCGATCGTCGCCTCGTCGGCCAGGCGACTTCCGCTGGTCGCGATCATCACCGGATCGAAGACCAGTGGCACGTCGGCCAGGTCGGGCTGGCCGAGCCGGTCGGCGACCCGCTCGACGATCTCGGCCGAACCGATCATGCCGATCTTGATCGCGTCGACGCCGATGTCACCCGCCACCGCGTCGATCTGGGCGATCACCATGTCAGCGGGTACCGCGTGGACCGCCGTCACCCCCAGCGTGTTCTGCGCGGTCAGCGCGGTGATCGCGGTCATCGCATGGCCGCCCAGCAGGGTGACGGTCTTGATGTCGGCCTGGATGCCGGCGCCGCCACCCGAATCCGAGCCGGCGATGATGAGGATGCGGGCGATCGTCACGCCAAAAACTCCAATGGCGCGGTCAGGCGGCCTTGCGCACCGCGTCGCAAATCTGGTCCACCATCGATTCGACGAGCTTGCTGTCCTCGCCCTCGGCCATCACCCGGATCAGCGGCTCGGTGCCCGACTTGCGGATGACGAGCCGGCCCGTGCCGTCGAGCTTCGCCTCGGCATCGGCGATCGCGGCGATCACCTTCTCGTCCTTCAGCGGCTCGCCGCCCGCGAAGCGGACATTCTTGAGCAGTTGGGGCAGCGGATCGAACTGGTGGAGCAGCTCGCTCGCCGACTTGCCGCTCTCGACGAGTTGGGCAAGCACCTGGAGCGCCGCGACCAGCCCGTCGCCAGTGGTGGCGTGGTCGGACATGACGATATGGCCCGATTGCTCGCCGCCGATGTTGAAACCCTCGGCGCGCATCGCCTCGACCACATAGCGGTCGCCCACCTGGGTGCGGTGAAGCGACAGCTTCTGCTTCGCCAGGCAGCGCTCTAGGCCCAGGTTCGACATGACGGTGGCAACGACGCCGCCGCCGCGCAGCTGGCCGCGCTTGTGGGCGCCCAGCGCGATCAGCGCCATCAGCTGGTCGCCGTCAACGACCTTGCCTTCATTGTCGACGATGATCAGCCGGTCGGCGTCGCCATCGAGCGCGATGCCGATGTCGGCGCGGGTCTCGCGCACCTTCGCCTGCAGCGCCTGCGGCGCGGTCGAGCCGCACTGGTCGTTGATGTTGAGGCCGTTGGGGCTCACCCCGATCGAGATCAGATCGGCGCCCAGCTCCCACAGCGCGAGCGGCGCCACCTCATAGGCGGCGCCGTTGGCGCAATCGACGACGATGCGCATGCCGTCGAGGCGGAGATGCTCGGGGAAGCTCGACTTGACCGCATGGACATAGCGGCCGCGCGCATCCTCGACGCGGCGGGCGCGGCCGATATCGGCCGAGGCGGCAAGCTTGACCGGCTTGTCGAGGCGATCCTCGATCGCGGCCTCGTCGTCGTCCGACAGCTTGTAGCCATCGGGGCCGAACAGCTTGATGCCGTTGTCGGCGAAGGGATTGTGGCTGGCCGAGATCATCACGCCCAGGTCGGCCCGCATCGCGCGGGTGAGCATCGCCACCGCCGGGGTGGGCATCGGGCCGAACTGGACCACGTCCATGCCCACGCTGGTGAAGCCGGCGACCAGCGCCGATTCCATCATATAGCCCGACAGGCGGGTGTCCTTGCCGATCACGACGCGATGACGATGGTCGCCGCGCAGGAAATGCGCGCCCGCCGCCATCCCCACCTTCATGGCGATCTCGGCGGTCATCGGAGTTTCGTTGGTGCGGCCGCGGATACCGTCCGTGCCGAAATATTTACGCGCCATCACTGGGTCCCCACCGACCGGTCTCGCCCGCTCAATGCGCCGATTTTCGGGAGCGCTCAAGCCTAAAGCCCTCTCCCCAAGGGGAGAGGGGTTTTACCGCTCATAAGCCTTGGGCAGCGCCTTCTCGACCGGGTCGAGATAGCGGTCGCGCAGGCGGGTCTGGCGGCTGGTGACTGGCTGGGAAACGCCATCGATCCAGATCGCGACCGGCGCCGAAGCGAGTTCGAGCGGGTCGCCGTCCCAGATCACCACGTCGGCGCGGCGGCCGGCGCGGAGCGAGCCGATCTCGCCGTCCATTCCGATCGTCGCCGCCGGCTTCGAGGTGATCGCCGCGAAAGCCGCACCCCAGTCGAGGCCCTGTGCGCCCGGAAGCTTGGTCAGCGCGACCAGATTGCCGGCATATTGGGTGAGATAGGACTCATAGGGCCCTTCCGAGATGTCGGCGTTCGAGATGGCGGTGGTCACGCCAGCCCTGGTGAGCCGGCCGACGTTCGACTGGGTCGAGGCGATCGATTCGAACTTCTCGGGCAGGTCCACCAGCGCCGCCGCGATCACCGGCACGCCCGCCGCCGCGATCTGATCGGCCACCATCCAGCCTTCGGTCGCGCCCACCAGCACCAGCTTGATCGCCGGATATTGCTTCTTGAGCGACAGCACCTGGCGGATGTCCGACGCGCGCTCGACATGGACGAGCATCGGCTGGGTGCCGCGCAGCACCGGGCCCAACGCCTCGGCATCCTGGCGGGTGACCAGCGCGTCCTTGCCGACGAAATCGGCCGAGGCGGGGTTGGCCGCCGCGCCCAGCGCCGCCTTGAGCAGCACATAGGCCGCCGGGCGGCTGCCGCCCGCCGGGCCCATGCCGTCCTCGCCCAGCTCGACATATTGGAAGGCGCGAGCGCGGGTGACCGGTTCCTGGTCGGTCGCCAGGTCGATCACCACGCCCTGCCCGCCGAACATGGTGTTGCCGGTGCTGGGGATCACGAAGGCGCGGGTGATGCCCGCCGAGCGCTCGACGCCAATCCGCTGGCCGTTGGGGTTGATCGCGGTCGAAAGGTCGAGCGCCGCCGAGAAGGGCGATTTGTCGGCCGACAGGTCGTTAACCTCGGAGATGCCATAGCCCTCCATGATGCCGAGGGTGCTGACCGCGGCGACGATGCCGGGCGACACCCATTTGCCACTGGCATCGACCACCCTGGCGCCGGCCGGCACCGCCACCCCGGCGCCGGCCGCGACGACCTTGCCATTGGCGATGACGACGGTGCCGCCCTTGATCGGCTGCGAACCGTCGCCGATCGCGACGGTGCCGCCGGTGATGGCGATGGTCTCGGCCGAGAGGGGGGCGGC
Organism: uncultured Sphingomonadaceae bacterium; assembly: GCA_963540925.1. Taxonomy (GTDB): domain Bacteria; phylum Pseudomonadota; class Alphaproteobacteria; order Sphingomonadales; family Sphingomonadaceae; genus Rhizorhabdus. Next base: position 94,208 of record CAUTRN010000009.1, on the reverse strand, counting down.
CAGGAGCATCGCGATGGCACCCACCACCGTTCGTGTCGAGCGAAGTCGAGACACGTTCCGCGTGCCGACGTCCCTCGACGTCGCTCGGGACGAACGAAGTGAGGAGAAGATGTGGAGCGTCTTCATTTCACATCTCCCTCGCCAGGCTGGCCCAGCTCGAAATCGCTCACCGGGCGGAGCTTGGGGTCATTGGCGTCGTACAGCATCGCGCCGTCGATCCAGACCTTTTCGGGCCTTGTGTAGACGCTGAACGGATTGCCGTTCCACAGCACCACGTCGCCCATCTTGCCGGGCTTCAGGCTGCCGGTCCGGTCGGCGATGCCCAACGCCTTGGCGGGGGCGATCGCCAGCCAGGTCCAGGCCTGCTCGTCGCTGATCGTGATGCCGGCGCGGCGACCGGCGGAGAGCGCCTTGGCGACCTCCTGGTTCAGGCGCTGGATGCCGTTCTGGTCGTCCGAATGGATCATCACGCAGGCGCCGGCATTGTGAAGGATCGCGAGGTTCTCGCGGATGCCGTCATAGCTTTCCATCTTGAAGCCATACCAGTCGGCCCAGACGGCGGCGCAGGTGTCGTTGGCCTTCAGCAGGTCGGCGATCTTGTACGCCTCCACCGCGTGGTGGAAGGCGGTGACGTGGTAGCCGAACTCCTTCGCCATATCGAGGACGATGCCCATCTCGTCGGCGCGGTAGCAATGGTTGTGGACCAGGATCTCGCCGTTCAGCACGCCCATCAGCGTGTCCATCGCGACGTCGCGGGTCGGCGCCTCGCCGCCCTTCTCCTCATATTTGTCCCACTTCCGCTTATATTCGGCGGCCTTCATCCAGGTCTGGCGATCGACCGCGACATTGCCCATGCGGGTGGAGGGCTCGCGGCCCTTGCCGCCATAGACGCGCTTGGGATTCTCGCCGCAGGCCATCTTCAGGCCATAAGGCGCGCCGGGGAACTTCATCCCCTGCACCGTGCGGGCATAGACATTCTTGAGCGTGACCGAACGGCCACCGAACAGGTTCGCCGAACCGGGCAGGATCTGCAGCGTGGTGACACCGCCATTGGCCAGCGCGCGGCTGAAGCCCGGGTCCTGCGGCCAGACGCTATGTTCGGCCCAGACCTGCGCGGTCACCGGCGCGGTCGCCTCATTACCGTCGGACAGCGCCTTCACGCCCGGCGAGGGATAGTCGCCGAGATGGCTGTGGACGTCGATCACGCCCGGCGTCACCCATTTGCCCTTGCCGTCGATCACCCGCGCGCCGGCCGGCACCGCCAGCTCCGTCCCGCCGATCGCGGTGACCTTGCCGTCCGCCAGCAGCACCGTGCCGTCGTCTATCCGCCCGCCCTCGCCGTCGAACACCGTCGCATGGACGATCGCGGTCGGAACGCCCGGATAGACGCGATAGGTCGACGGAAAAGGATCGTGGTTGAACCCCTTGCCCTTGCCGGGCGGCGGGGCGTCGGACGAGGCCGACTTCGGGGCGGCGCCACCGTCGCAGGCGGTCAACGCCAGCGCCAGGGCAAAGGATATGCCGAGCTTATTGGGCACAAGCTTATTGGACACCATGCATCCACTTCTTGATGATGGGGGAAAGGATGAGCAGGACGACACCGATCACGACCGAGGCGATGCCGATCGTCTGGAAGACGCCGGCATAGGTCTCCAGGCTGACCTTGAGATTGGTCACCTGGCCACCGACGGTCTCGACGCTGGCCACCTGGGCGACGATGCCGCCGACATATTGGGCGCAGCTGATCGACAGGAACCAGAGGCCCATCATCAGGCCCACCACCCGCGCGATCGACAACTTGGTGATCATCGACAGGCCGACCGGCGAGATGCACAGTTCGGCCATTGAGTGGATCAGGTAGAGCAGCGCCAGCCACCAGATCGCGACCTTGAAGTCCGGCCCGGCATAGGCGGTGCCCCACACCAGCGCGAGGAAGCCCAGGCCCACGCCCGCCAGCGCGATCGCGAACTTCACCGGGATCGATGGCTCCAGCCCGCGCCGGCCCAGCGCGTTCCACATCAGTGAGGTAAGCGGCGCCAGCACGACGATGAAGAAGGCGTTGAAGAACTGGGTCTGCCCCGCCGACATCGTGAACAGGCCGAAGACCGACAGGTCGGTATTGCGATCGGCGAACAGGGTGAGCGAAGAGCCCGCCTGTTCGAACAGCGTCCAGAAGACGACGTTGAAGACGATCAGCACGATCGAGGCCATCATCATCTGGAACTCGACCCGGTTGCCGACCTGCCACGCCCAGATCGGGATGCCGATCACCGACAGCAGGAAGGTGGTGAAGAGCACCTTGCCCATGATCGGCAGGCCCAGCAGATAGCCGACGATGCCGGCGCCCGCCTCTGGCGTTGCCGTCGACATCAGGTTGACGAACAGGAACCAGCCGACCGGGATCACCGCGAGCGCGCCGATATAAATCAGCAGGCTGCGGTCCTTCTCCTGCCCCTCGGGCGGTTCGCCATAGCCGGCCAGCTTCTCGCCGGCGAACTGGATCAGCGCCCAGCTGATCATCATGCCGACGGCGGCCAGGCCGAAGCCCGCCCACCAGCCCAGCGCGACCGCGAGGAAGGGGCACAGGATCTGCGAGAAGAGCGAGCCGAGGTTGATGCCCATGTAGAAGATGGTGAAACCGGCATCGCGTCGTCGATCGCCCTGTTCGTAGAGCGCGCCGACGATCGTGGATATGTTGGGCTTGAAGAAGCCGTTGCCGATCGTGACCATCGCCAGCGCGACCAGCATCAGCATCGTGTAGAACTGGCTGCGGTCGGCATCGGCCTTGAAACCGCCCTTGGCGATGCTGCGGGCGACCTGCCCGTCGGGCGCCACCAGGTTGACGCTGCCGTCCTCCTGGCCCTTGATCGCGAGCTGGCGGCTGCCGTCGACGACATATTGCTGCTTGCTCGCGTCGATCACCACCTCATAGCGGGTACCGTCGATGATCGCGTGCGGCTTGGCGGTCGGCCCGCCGAAGCAGAGCAGGAAATAGCCGAGCGACATGATGATCGCGCCGAACTTCACAGACTTCTTCGAACCGAGATAGCGATCGGCCAGGAAGCCGCCGACCAGCGGGGTCAGATAGACCAGCGCGGTGAAGCCACCATAGAGGCCGTTGGTGGTCTGGTCGTTGAACAGGAAATGCTGGGACAGATAGAGCGTGAGAAGCGCCCGCATCCCGTAGAAGCCGAAGCGTTCCATCGCTTCGGTGGAGAAGAGCCGGGCGAGCTGCCGGGGATGACCGAACCAGGTGTCGCCGTCGGAACGGCTGATATGCGGCGATGCCGGCTCGGTGGTCGCGTCAGCGTCGGGATTGACCATGAAGTGCTTTCTATTTCGTTGGTGGCACGGCGCACTCCCCCAAGCGCGCAGCCTTCATGGAGGGCGACAGTAGCAACGATTCCGCCCCTGTGAAGCCGATATCATCACGCTTGAAATGATGTGACAACAGATCGCGCCAACCGCGCAACAGAATGACAGGAATGCAGCAAGGATTGCGAAAAAGCGCAGAAATCTGTCCGCGAACGCCCTATGCGCCGCGCCATCAGCTCTGCCGATAACGTTTATTCACGCAAAAGCGGTTCCCACCGTTCGACACGATGCTCTAGGGTCGGGCCATGTTCAACGATCGCTCCTCCACCGCCGCCCTCCTCGCCACCCGCCGCTCGGGCAAGCCGCGCGACATGGTCGCCCCGGGCCCCGACGCCGGCCAGCTCCGCACCATCCTCGAAGCCGCGATGCGCGTGCCCGACCATGGCAAGCTCGCTCCCTGGCGATTCGTGATCATCGAGAGCGAGCAGCGCCCGGCCTTCGCCGAGCTGATCACTTCCGCCTACAAGGCCGAGAATCCCAATGCCGGCCCGATCGAGCTCAACCCGCTCCAGCAATTCGCCGAGCAGGCCCCCACCCTCGTCGCGGTGATCTCGTCCCCGGTGCTGCATCCGAAGATCCCCGCCTGGGAGCAGGAGCTGTCGGCGGGCGCCGTGTGCATGAACCTGCTGACCGCCGCAACGGCGGCCGGCTTCGTCGGCGGCTGGCTCACCGGCTGGCCGTCCTACAGCGCCAAGGTATTGGAATCGCTAGGTGGAAAGCCAGGTGACAAGGTCGCCGGCTTCGTCTTCCTCGGCTCGCCGTCGCGCGACCTGGAGGAGCGTCCCCGTCCGACCTATGAAGCTGTCGTTTCGACGTGGAAAGGCTGATTGCCATTGACGCGCCATGCTGTGTTAGCACAGTGTAACGCCATGAGCAGCCAGGACCGTCCCGTCTATCTCCGCCTCCGTGACATCATCGCGGAATCGATCCTCGACGGGACCTTTGGCGATGGCGACGCCCTCCCCTCGGTCCGCGCCTTTGCTGCGCAGCATGGCGCCAATCCGCTGACCGCCGCCAAGGCCTATCAGGGCTTCCAGGACGAGGGCTTCGTCTCGGTGAAGCGCGGCGTCGGCATGTTCGTCGCCGAAGGCGCCACCGTCCGCCTCCGCCGCGAGGCGCGGGAGGCCTTCCTCCGCAACGAATGGCCGCGGGTCGTGCGCAGCATGAAGCGGCTCCAGATCGATCCGACCGACCTGCTCGAGAAGGTCGAGGGGTAAGCCAGCCCCCTATCGTCATTCCAGCGAAAGCTGGAATCTCTCTTTTCTCCTTCCGCCATCGCGCTGCCGGCCCAAAGGCAGTGAGATCCCAGCTTTCGCTGGGATGACGGGTGCGGGATAGCCCGCTATAGCCGCGCCCCGTGACCGAAACCCGCATCCTCCCCGCCGATGACGCCGGCATCGCCGAAGCCGCCGCGCTGATCGCGCGCGGCGAGACCGTCGCGGTGCCGACCGAGACGGTCTATGGCCTGGCGGGCGACGCCACCTCGGGCGCGGCGGTCGCGGCGATCTACGCCGCCAAGGGCCGGCCCAGCTTCAACCCGCTGATCGTCCATGTCGCGAGCGACGCAATGGCCGATCGGGTCGCGATCTTCTCCCCGGTCGCGCGCCGCCTCGCCGGGCGCTTCTGGCCGGGTCCGCTGACGATGGTGCTGCCGCTTGCGCCGGACGCGCCCATCGCCAGTCTCGTCACCGCCGGCCTTTCGACCGTGGCGGTGCGGATGCCCTCGCATCCGGCGATGCGCGCGCTGATCGCGGCGGCGGGCCGCCCGCTCGCGGCGCCCTCGGCCAATGCCAGCGGCTCGATCAGCGCCACCCGCGCCGCGCATGTCGCACGCTCGCTGGGCGGGCGGATCGGCCTCGTCCTCGATGGCGGAGCGACCGAACTCGGGCTGGAATCGACGATCGTCGCGGTCGAGGACGACCGGCTGCGGCTGCTCCGCCCCGGCAGCATCACGCCCGAGATGCTGGAGGCGGCCTCGGGCCTTCCCGTCGAGACGAAAGACAATGGCGCGATCGAGGCGCCGGGCCAGCTCAGCAGCCATTATGCTCCCGCCAAGCCGGTGCGCCTTGACGCCACCGAAGCGGGTCCGGACGAATATCTGATCGGCTTTGGCCCAGTCGCTGGCGATGCGACCCTGTCAGCCAGCGGCGACCTGGTCGAGGCGGCGGCGAAGCTGTTCGACCTGCTGCATAAGGCCGATATAGCGCCCGCTACAAAAATCGCGATCGCGCCGATCCCCGACGAGGGGTTGGGCCTGGCGATCAACGATCGGCTGACACGGGCGGCGGCACCGCGATAAGAAAGATCCTCCCTATCGCGCAGCGATGGGGAGGGGGACCGCCGAAGGCGGTGGAGGGGTAATCCGAACTCGAAACCAGCGATGACCGAGAGGTCGAAGACCCCTCCACCATTCGCTTCGCGAACGGTCCCCCTCCCCGTCCTTCGGACAGGGAGGATCTAAGTGGACATCAAACCTTCGCGCTGTCCTTCAGGCGCGCGGCATAGCTCTTGCGGAACTTGGCGAGCTTGGGCGCCACCACCATCACGCAATAGCCGTTGCTGGCGCCTTCCTTGGCGAAATATTCCTGGTGATAGTCCTCGGCCTCATACCAGGTCGCGTCGCCATCCTCGATCGTGGTGACGATCCGCGCCGGCCAGTCGGGCTGGGCGCGGTCGATCGCGGCGCGGGCCTCGGCCTCCTGCTCCGGCGAATGGGGGAAGATCGCCGAGCGATATTGCGGGCCGACGTCATTGCCCTGGCGGTTCAGCTGGGTCGGGTCGTGGACGTGGAAGAAGATGTCGAGCAGGTCGCCATAGCTGATCACGTCCGGATCGAAGGCGACCCGGATCGCCTCGGCATGGCCGGTGTCGGCGTTGCAGACCTGCTTGTAGGTGGGGTTCGGGACGTGGCCGCCGATATAGCCGCTCTCGACCGTGTCCACCCCGATGATGTCGTCGAACACCGCTTCGACGCACCAGAAGCAGCCGCCGGCCAATGTCGCGATTTCCCGAGCCATATCGTCCTCCGAAATGATGCTCCGTAGATAAGCGCTCGGCGCGGCGTTGCAATGGGATCGGGGCAATGGGAACGGGCAGCCCCGGCACCCGCACGCCTCGTCCCCCAAATCCCGATCCATGCTGCAATGCGGGAAACCAGCCCGGCGAAGCGACGTTGCGGCGCGATGCAAGCAGCACCGCTACAGAAAATCTCGCTGGCCGCGACCGTGACCGAAGCCTTGGAGACGATCGCCACCGTCGCGGTCGCGATCGTGGCCGCGCTGCTGATCCATCGGCTAGTGCTCACCCTGCTCCGCCGCCTGGCCGCGCGAACCACCACCCAGGCCGACGAGCTGGTCGTCGAGCGGGTGCGCGGCCCCACGCGCTGGATCTTCGTCGCGATCGCGCTGGCCATCGCCCAGCGCGGGCTGACGCTTCAGCCCTGGGCGCGGTCGCTGTGGGAGCTGGCGGCGGGCTTCCTGCTGCCGGGGCTGATCGGCTGGCTGGCCATCGCGATGATCCGGGCGCTGGGCGACGTCGCCGCGGTGCGCAACGACATCAGCGTCGAGGACAATCTGCGCGCGCGGCGACGCCGGACGCGGGTGGCTATCCTCGCGCGGATCGCCACCTTCGTCGTGATCTTCCTCACCATCTGCATGATGCTGCTCGCCATTCCGGGCGTGCGCAGCGTCGGCGTCACCCTGATCGCCTCGGCCGGCCTCGCCGGCCTGGCGGTGGGCGCCGCCGCCCAGCCCGCGCTCAAGAATCTGATCGCCGGCATCCAGCTGGCCTTCAGCGAGCCGATCCGCATCGACGACGTGCTGATCATCGACAATGAATGGGGCCGGGTCGAGGAGATCCGGCTCACCTATGTGGTGGTGCGGATCTGGGACGATCGCCGGCTGGTGGTGCCGGTTTCCAAATTCCTGGAACAGAGCTTCCAGAACTGGACCCGCAACACCTCCGAGCTGATGGGTTCGGTGTTCCTGCAGCTCGACCATGCCGTCGACGTGCCGCGCGTGCGCGCCAAGGCCGAGGAGGTGATCGCCGCCAATCCGCGCTGGGACCGGCGCTTCTGGAACCTGCAGGTGACCGAGGCGCGCGAGGAGACGATCGAGCTGCGCGTGCTGGTGACGGCGCGCGACGCCAGCAAGGCGTTCGACCTGCGCTGCGACGTGCGCGAGGCGCTGCTCGCCTTCATCGCCGCCGAGATGCCCGAGGCCCTGCCCCGCCGCCGCCAGATGCCGGTGCCCGGCCAGCAGCTTGCCAGCGCCGGTGCAGCGGTGCGAGATGCGCCCGAGAGAGGACCGCCCAAGGACATCGCATGACCCCCGACGAGATCCGCCACGCCGTCACCCAGACCCTCACCCGGTTCGAGACCGACTGGCGCGATCCCGACAAGGTGCTCGAATATGTCCATGACGAGGTCGACTGGTGGGTGCCCGGCGACATCGCCGTCTCGGGCCATCGCGACCGCGCGGCGCTGCGACGGATGGTCGAGGGGCTGCCGAACTACAGCGACACGGGGATGATGTTCCGCCCCACCGGCTTCCTCATCGAGGGGGACCGTGCGGCGGTGGAGGCCGAATCCTGCGTGCAGTTCCGCGACGGCCGCGAATATCGCAACCATTATCACCTGCTGTTCGAGTTTCGGGACGGCAAGATCTGGCGCTGCAAACAATATTTCGACACCCACCACGCCGCCCGGATCATGGGGGCCTGATCATGGGGGCCTGAGCGCGCCGTATCGCTACCGTAGTGACCCGGCTTGCCCCCGGCCCGCCGCTGCCTATAGTGGGCGCCATGTTCCGGAACGCGGCACATCTTCGGCTTCAGGCGCACGGGGGTAGCCTCCCGACCCGCCTGCCTGCCTCGGGGTCCGGCGCGCGCTAGGCGCGGTCGGTCCTGCCGAGGCACGACAGGGGCTCCACCGCCCCCGCTTTCCCAAGCCCATCGACGATCTCGGCACGCCGTCGCGCGTGGCGTGCGGGGTCGCGTGCCGGAGATTTCCAATGATCGACAATGTCACCGAACTGATTGCCGCGCTCGACGAGCGCCGCGCCGACTTCCTGATCGGCATGGCCGGCTATCTGACCGACCATGACCTGCCCCTGCTGTCCAACGAGCCCCGCCGCGCCGCCGGCGCCCTGCTCGACCTCCTGATCGCCGCCCTGCGCGACGATCGCCTTTCCGGCGGCGGCGCGCTGATCGCCCTCCATGCCAGCCGCTTCGGCGACGGCCTGAGCCCGGTGCTCCGGGATACGCTGGGCGCCGATCTCGATGACCGAATGATCGCGCTGTGCGTCGATCGCTTCTGGCACGCGCTGCGCCCGGCCCAGACGGCGTAGAGGCGGCCCCATGTCCAGAACCATGTCCAGAAACAGGATCATGATGATCGACCGCGAGGCCGATGCGCTGGCCGCCCTCGCGCTGGCGATCGAGGATCGCATGCCGCAGGTGAGCGAGCTGCTGCTCGCCGAGATCGCCCGCGCCACCCTGTTGCCGCCGGGCAAGATCCCGGACGACGTCGTCACCATGAACGCCATGGTCGAGTTCACCGACGAAGGCAGCGGGGCGCGGCGGGTGATCCGTCTCGTCCTGCCCAAGGATGCCGATATCGACGCGGGGCGGCTGTCGGTGCTCACTCCGATCGGCGCGGGCCTGATCGGCCTGCGCGAGGGCCAGTCGATCCGCTGGCCCGATCGCGAGGGCCATCAGCGGACCCTGACGATCAACCATGTGATCCAGGCGCCGACAGACTGACGCCTATAGCGGCGGGATCGCGCGGCTCAGCCCCGCGCGATCCTCTCCGCCAGATCGTCGAACGCGGCGCGCACCGCGTCCGGATTCTCGATCCAGGGGAAATGCCCGCCGCCGGGGATCGTCCGGAACAGCGCATTGGGCGTGTGGAAGCGCGCTTCGGCCCAGCCGCCCTGCCAGACGATCCGGTCGTCGGCGCCCGCCATCACCAGCACGGGCATCGTTTCGGGCCACCAGGCGGCCGCATAGACATGATCGAAATGCACATCGGACCAGTCCACCGCCGCGCTGTTATAGGGCATGCGCGCCAGCAGTTCGCGTCCGGCCGCGACGCCTTCGGGCGCGAAATTCCACTCGGCCGAGGCCACCGCGATCGCGGCGATATTCGCGTCGCAGCGATCGCGCTCGTAAATGGCGCTGGCCGCATCGACCTCGGGCAGCGGATGGCGCTGGGTCATCTCCACGAAGCGTGGATGCCAGCTTGCGTCGGGGGCGGTGTCGAGCAAGGCGATCGCCCGGACATGCCGCTCCAGTCCGGGCGTCGCGAGCAGATACATGCCCCCGTTCGAGTGGCCGACGAACACCGCGTCGGGCAGCGCCTCCGCCGCCTCCAGCAGCACCTGCGGCCAGGCAGCGAAGACATCGTCGCCGATGCCCGGCGGCGTGCGGTTCGAACCGTCGCCGGGCAGATCGACCAGCCAGACCGTGCCCGGCACCGTCAGAGCGGCGGCGAGTTCCTCCAGGCTTTCCGAGCCGATGCCGGGACCGCCCGGCAGCAGCAGCCAGTTGAGCGAGCCGGGCCGCTCCGAATGTCGGCGCAGCCGCACGCCCGAGGGCGTGAAGACAATCGTCATCGGAGCGTCCTGGTCCTTTTAGCTATTGGACGGCCCGGTCGACCCGCAGCGCCCACGATCGTAATTGCCGACGGTGCGGATCACCTCGCCCGGCTCGGCCTCGATCCGCCGGCCCTGGACGATGCCCGCCAGCACCCGGCCGATCAACTGGTCGAGCCGGGTGACGACATAGCAGGTGACATTTGGCTCGGCATGGGCGTCGCCAATGCCACTGTCGTCGGTGAGGAAGATGTAGCGGCCCTGGGTGAGCACGGCCATCGTCCGCATCACATATTGGGCCTTGTCCTCCACCCCGCTCGCGGCGACGGGCACGATCTGCACGCCGCGCGAGCGCAGGCGCTGGACCGAGTCGAGGGTCGGCGCGATCGCCTCGTCATGCGGCGGGGCATCGGCGACCAGCAGGATCGCCTTGGCCGCCTCGGGCCGCCATTGCAGCGCCTCGGCCGCCTTCATCGCCTTGTCCACCGCCTCGGGCGGATCGCCGCCGCCATTGGCTTCCTGCTCGGCCAGTTCGGCCCTTATGCCACGAATGCTGGCGGTCAGCGGCGAGGAACGGACGACATAATCGTCGCCCTCGTCGCGATAGAGGACCACGCCGATCCGCAGGTCGAGATTGCCCGACTCGCGCTTGAGCCGGGTGACGATCGAGTCGAGCTCGGCCTGGAGATATTCGATCTCGTCGCCCATGCTGCCGGTGGTGTCGATCACCAGCGCCAGATCGAGCGCGGGCACCGGCCGCGCCACGCCCGGCAGGGTGATCACGGCGGGCCCGTTGGCGGCGCTCTTGAAGCTGACCAGCCTGCTGCCGCTGCCGACCGGCGAGCTGACCTTCACCTTCGCCTGCCCCGACAGCCCATCGACGACGGGATAGAGCGACGCGGTGCCGTCGGTCGCGGTCACCAGCCGCAGCGTGCCGCCCTTGCGCGGCACCTCGACCCGCGCCGCGGGCACCGGCTGGCCGCGCGCATCGACGACCTTGATCGCGATCCTGGTACGGGTGTCGACGAAGGGCAGATTGCCCTTCTGCGTCTGCAGGAAACGGCCGGCATAGTCGGCATATTCGCGCGGATTGAGGATATCGTCATAGTCGCCAGCGGTCAGGTTGCCCGACTGCGGCGGCGGCGTGTCGCGCTCGGGCGGGGCCTTCTCGACGGGCTCGGTGGTGGTGGTCTCGGACCTGCTTTTGACGATCCCGGCGACGCTCCACTCCTTGGTGGTGGAGGTGGTCCGCATCGGCGGATCCTCGCCGGATGGGGCCGACTTGCTGCAAGCGGCCAGGGATAGCGGAAGGGCAAGAAGCGCAATCAGGCAGGCGGTGCTGCCAAGGCGTGCGTTCGACATCGACATCTCTCCGTAAAGCCGATGCGCGAAGTCTATCACATCAATTGAGATTGCGAAGGGGGAAGCCATCTCCGTTTCGGGGGAGAGCACCAGAGGGCCTGTAAGCCGGGTTCTGTCCATCGCCTTGCGGCGAATGGGCGATCATTCCTCTAGGACCGGGCTTGCACCCGGCCTCCAGCAATCAACCCGGACGACTGGGCGGAGTGGCCCATGCGCCGTCCCTATTCGATCTTGCTCCCGGTGGGGTTTACCATGCCGTTCCCGTTACCGGGCCCGCGGTGCGCTCTTACCGCACCCTTTCGACCTGGCCCGGAGTCCCAGGAAATCCTGGAAACCCGCCGGGTGGTCTGCTTTCTGTGGCACTGTCCCTGGGGTCGCCCCCGCCGGGCGTTACCCGGCACCGTTACTCCTTGGAGCCCGGACTTTCCTCCCCGCATTGCTGCGCGGCGACCGCCCGACCCTCTGGTGGAGCGGGCTGGTAGAGGGTTTTTCTCAGAGGCTCAAGAAGGAGATATTTTCGGGACGCGCAGCGGCCCGCAAGCGCGAACGCGCGCCCGAGCTCCGTGCTCGTCAGCACCCCGTGCTGACTGCGCTGAAGCTTATGCGAGAAAAGCCAAGCAGGCCGGATGGCCTGCGCCCGGCGCCTGAGGGCAAAACAAAAGACTCAGACGTTTTTCTTCGGCTCCAGCAGCTCGTCACCCTCGCGGTGAAGCAGCAGGCGCAGCAGGATGCCGCGGCATTCGCCGTCGGCGATGCCATCGATCGTCTCGGGGCGGAAGCGGCGCTGGAAGGCGGTGACGGCGGCGGGGCCGTCGCTGACGTCATAGCCGAAGCGTTCGAGCGCGAGCAGGAAGCCGCCCGGGGTCCAGTGCGGATCGGCCAGACCGTGGCGCGGGCGGCGCAGCGCCAGGCCGAGCTTGCCGAGCAGTTCCCAGTCGAACAGTTCGCCCGGATCCTGCTTGCGGCGCGGCGCCACGTCCGAATGGCCGACGACATTGGTGGGCTCGATCGCGTGGCGGGTGGTGATGTCCGCGATCAGCGGGATCAGCGCGTCCATCTGCGGTTTCGGGAAGGGCCGATAGCCCAGCTCATGGCCGGGATTGACGATCTCGATGCCGATGCTCGCCGAATTGACGTCGGTGATGCCACGCCACCGCGACTGGCCGGCATGCCAGGCGCGCCGCTCCTCGGGCACCAGCCGCAGCACCTGCCCGTCCTCGGCGACCAGATAATGGCTCGACACCTTGGCCTCGGCATCGGTGAGCCGGGCGATCGCCGAAGCCGCGTCCTGCATGCCGGTATAATGGAGCACGAGCATCGTGACGGGCAGCGCCCGTTCGTCATGATTTGGGGACGGGCAATCGATGATCTCGGCGGTCATGAACGCTGATTAGAGCATCGCGCGGAAAAGTGGGAACCGGTTTTCCGCAAATGGCGCCGCGACGAGAAATATTCCGCCGCGCATGCGATCAGGCGGCGTTGGAAGCACGTCCGCGCCACGCCGCGGGACGATAGACCAGGCTGAGGTCGGGATCCTGCGCGAAGCGGGTCGACGCGCCGAGTGCGGTCTCGCCGGCGCCCAGCACCAGCGCGCCGTCGGGCGCGATCGCCAGCGCCAGGCCTTCGAGCAGCTGGCGGCGCCGTTCGGGCGCGAAATAGAGCAAGGCGTTGCGGCACAGGATAAGGTCGAAGCGTCCGCCCGCGGGCGGCGGCCCGAGCAGATTGTGCCGGCTGAAATTGACCATCGACGCCAGCGGCGACTTCACCCGCCAGGCCTTGTCGGCCAGCGGATCGAACCAGTCGACCAGCATGCGGATCGGCAGGCCGCGCTGCACCTCGAACTGCGAATAGACGCCGGTGCGCGCCTGGCCGACGGCGGCGCGCGAGATATCGGTGCCGAGGATCTCGATGCGCCAGCCCTCCCAGCGCGCGGGCTGGGCGGCGAACATCAACGCGAGCGAATAGGCTTCCTGCCCGGTCGAACAGGCCGCCGACCAGATGCGCAGCCGGCGCTCGCCATGGCGCGAGGCGGTGAGGCGCGGCAGCACCAGTTCCTCGATCTGGTTGAAGACGCCGGTGTCGCGGAAGAAGCTGGTTTCGTTGTTCAGCAGCGCATCGATCATGTCGAGCGACAGATTGGGATCGCCCGAACGCTCGAGGATCGTCGCCAGCGCATCGAAATCGGCGATACCGCGCGACCGGCAGAAGGGGGTCAGGGTGATACCGATCCGCCAGAGCCGTTCCTGCGAGAATGTCTGGCCGGTGGCCTGTTCGAACAGGCGCGCGATGACCAGGGCGGCGCGGGGACTTACCTCCATGTCGAATCCGCATCGCGGGTGCAGACATGGCGGGCGAGGTCCTCGGGCGCCATCACCAGCGAGGCGAGCCCCGCCTGGGCGACCGAACCGGGCATCCCCCACACCACCGAGGTGGCCGAATCCTGGGCGAGGATCTCGCCCCCGGCGCGGACCATCGTCTCGGCGCCGAGCGTGCCGTCGCGGCCCATGCCGGTCAGCACCACGATCCGCGAACCGCTGCGGCCGAGGCGGATATGCCCCTCGCCCGGCGCCACCAGCATCTGGCCATGGACCAGCGGCGCGCCGTCGGTGGCGACCGAGGTCGGCCGGCCGGCGATGTCGCGCAGCTGCGCGGCGAAATAGGGCATGAAGGGCGGCGGCAGATGCTGGGTGATCAGGATCGGCGCGCGGAAGGCCGGGGTCAGCCGGCGCAGGAAGGCCGACAGCGCGTGGAGCCCGCCGGTCGACGCGCCGATGGCGAGGCAGGCGACCTTGCCGTGATGGCTGGGCCGCAGCGCCACGATCGGCTGGACCGGCGGCGCCGGGCGCGGCGCGGCGTCGCGCGGCTTCGGGCCGGCGCGATGATCGTGATGGTGATGGGCATGGCCGATGCGCAGCAGCGCATCGATGAACTTGTGCGAGAACTCGCCGGCAAAGGCACCGGCGGAGGGCTTGAGCAGGGTATCGGCGGCGCCCAGGGTCAGTGCGCGCACCGTCGCGGCGGCCCCTGCTTCGGCGGCCGAGGAGACGATCAGCACGCGGGCGCCATGGCTCGCTTCCAGGATCTCGGGCAGCGCGGTCAGCCCGTCCTTGCCGGGCATCTCGACGTCGAGCACGACGATGTCGATGTCGTGGGTGGTCAGGAAATGGATCGCCTGGTCGGCGGTCGGCGCGGAACCGGCGATCTCGAATTCGGTGCGCGCCTCCAGCAGGCGCGCCAATACGGTGCGGGCGACGAGCGAGTCGTCGACCAGCAGGACGCGGATCGGACGGACGGGCGTTCGGCCACTATCCGCCGGACTGGTCCTGAGACTGCCGCTGAGCCCCCCTCGCGACATGGATCAGGCGACGCCCACCAGCTGCAGCTTGCTCTCGAGCGTCTCGCGATCGAAAGGCTTCATCATATATTCGTCGGCGCCAGCCTCGATCGCGGCGCGGATATGGGCGACGTCATTCTCGGTCGTGCAGAACACCACCTTGGGACGATTGTCGAAATTGGCCGAGCCGAGCGAACGAAGGAACTCCATTCCGCTCATCACCGGCATGTTCCAGTCGAGCAGGATCACGTCGGGCAGGTCGCCGGCCTCGCAGCGATCCAGCGCCTCGCGGCCGTCGCCGGCCTCCTCGACGTTGAAGTTGAGGGCCTCCAATATGTGACGGGCGACCTTTCGGATCACCTTGCTATCGTCAACCACCAGGCAGGTCTTCATCACAGTCTTCCGTCTTCGGTAGGCAATTTCAGCCTGTCTATCGTAACTTGGGTAAGCACGGCGTTAACGGCCGCCACCTGCCATCCGTCAGGCCGCGAGGCCCAGCGGCCCCGAGATCAGCGCCTCGATATCGATCAGCAGCAGCGGTTCGCCCTGATGCTCCAGCAGCCCCTTTGAATGGGCCGCCCAGCCCGCCGAGAGCTTGGCGCGCGGCTGGGTGGGGCCGCCCTCGATGGCGATGACGTCGTCGACCTCGTCGACCAGCAGGCCATAGAGATAGCCATCGACATGGACGATCACCGCCTGGCGATCGGCATCGGGGTCATGCTGTCCACCCAGCGCGGTGATCGTGTCGATCACGGTCAGCACCCGGCTGCGCAGCGCGAACAGACCATAGACGTGCGGCGGCGCGCAGGGCACCGGGGCGACATCGGCCACCTCCACCACCGACTCCACGAAGACGGCGGGAAGCACCGCGCGCTGGCCGGCGATCTTCACGATCAGATACAGGTCGTTCATCATGGTCAGCCCCGCTTGTTCCAGTGCCGGCGCAATTCGGCGGTTAGCCCGGCGCGATCATAGCGCCACAGGCTGTCGGGCGACGCGGCGCCCTGATCGGCATTGCGGCGCAGGCGCACCACCGTGGCAGCCTCCCCTCCCCTCGCCGCTTCGGTGCCATCGGCCATGATCACCAGATCGGCCGCCTTCGCCGCGGCATCCTCGGGATAAACGACCTCATAGCCCGCCCCCTCGACCAGCGGCGCCAGCACCTGGCGGGTCCAGGGATCGTCGTCGGAGAGCAGGCAGACCGGGCGGTCGCCGCTCCAGCTTTCGTTGCTCAACCCTTGCGAGAACAGCCAGAAGGCATCGATGAACTCGACCGGCCGTTCGTCGACCAGCATCACCCCGGCGACCGGACCGGCCACCGTGCTCGGCTGCAGATCGATCTCGACGGGGACGATGTCGATCACGCTGTCGATCGCATAGGCCAGCTCCTCGCCGCCGTCGCGCATGCGCAGCACCCGCACCTTGCTGTCGGGGATCGCCGCCCCGCACGAGACCAGCGGGATGAGCCGCCCGTCGATGTTGAGCCGGGTGCGGCCCGCGCTGCGGCTGACCGCGCCCGCGAAGCAATCCTCGATACGCTCGACCAGCGCGAGCGGAATGCCGCGCTCGACCCCGTCGAGATCGCGGAACAGCAGCACCTGGACCGCGCCCTGCGCGACCAGCTCCTCCTCATTCTCCTCGGCGGCGGTCTCGGCGACGCTCTTCTCGACGGTGCGGACGCCGGCCTTGGCGGCGACCCCGGCAACGTCGAGCAGCAGCATCGGCCGACTGTTGTCGGGCAAGGTGGTGCCGCCATAGATGCCGCACGCCATCACGACGGGCGCGGCGGGCTTCACCACCAGTTCCTCATGATCGTGCACCGCCTCCACCGCGAGCGCATAGCGCGCCCCGCCCGAAAGCTTGAGCACGACGAGATTGGCGGGTTCGCACTGGTCGGCCAGGCCGATCACCGTGGCGAGCGTCACCACCGGCAGGCGGGTGCCGCGGATGAAGACGATGCGCGAGCCGCCCAGTTCGCCCATGCGGACGGTGTCGCCGCCGATCCGGACGATCTCGTCGATCGCCGAGCGCGGGATGGCGAATTGCTGGCCGCCGCTGCTGATCGTCAGCGCGGGAATGATGGTGAGGGTCAGCGGCACGCGCAGGGTGAGGCGCAGGCCATGGCCCGGCCGGCTTTCGATATCGACGAGGCCGCCGATGCGCTCCACATTGGCGCGCACCACGTCCATGCCGACGCCACGGCCCGAAATCGCGGTCACTTCCCGGGCCGTCGACAGACCGGCCTCGAAGATCAGGTCGAGCTTGCGTTCCCACGACATCACCACCGCCTGTTCGGGGGTGAGCATCTTCAGCGCGATCGCCTTCTGGACCAGCCGGTCGGCGTCGATGCCCTTACCATCGTCGATCACCTCGATGAGGATCTGGTTGCCGACCTGGCGGGCGCTGACGTGCAGCCGGCCCGCGGCGGCCTTGCCCGCGCGCAGGCGATCGGCCGGCAGCTCGATGCCATGATCGAGCGCGTTGCGGACGATGTGGGTGAGCGGGTCGCGGATCATCTCAATCATCTCGCGATCGAGCTCGACGTCGCCGCCGTCGATCTCGAGCTGGACGAGCTTGCCCAGCTCGGCCGAGGTGTCGCGCACCATGCGCGGCAGCGCGGTGAAAAGATTTTCGACCCGCGCCATGCGGGTGCGGGTGATCGCGTCGCGCATCTCCGCGATGCAGAGCGACAACCGCTCGAACGCCACCTCGGTGGCCGATTCGGTCTCGCTGTCGCGCAGGCGGCGCGCCAGTTCGTTGCGCGCCAGCACCATGTCGGACACGCCCGCCATCATCCGGTCGAGCAGGTCCACCGACAGGCGGATCGAGCGCGACACCGGGCGGGCGACGATCGGGGCGACCGCGGCCGGCTTGTCGCCAGACTCCCTGGCCTCCTCGGGCTCCTCGACCTCGACTTCGGCCTCGGGAACGGCGGCGACCGGTTCGGCCGCCGCTGCCGGAGCGGGAACCGCCCCCGGCGCCAACGCCGCGATCAGCGGTTCATCGTCGTCCTCGGCGATCTCGGCACCGGTCTCCAGCGCGTCGGTGAGTTCGGAAATTCGGTCGATCACGGCCAGCACGGCGTTGACCAGCGCGGCATCGGGATGGCGGCGGTCGGCGCGGCACTCGGCCAGCACGTCCTCGGCGGCATGGCTCAGCCGTTCGAGGCGCGGCAGATTGAGGAAGCCGCAGCTTCCTTTCACCGTGTGGACGAAGCGGAAGATGGCATCGAGGCGCGGGCGATCCCCAGGCGCCAGTTCCCAGGCGACGATCTCGCCCGACAGAGCTTCTAGCGTCTCGCGGGTTTCCGCGACGAATTCGCCGAGCAGATCGTCCATTACACCTATTCCCGAACCGGTTATCCGATCGGGTGATGCCGCAACATGGTTAAGACCCGGTTTACGCTGGCCGGCCCCGTTACGACCGGCGAAGATATTCAGCCGAAGATGCTGGCACTGCCGGCCGGCAGGCGGCGGTTCGCGGCGCCCCGGCATAATTCGTCATGCAGATAGCGCAGCACCGAATTGAGCTCGGAGCGCATCACCTGGGGCACATGATCGGCGGTGGCGAGCAGGTTGACCGTGGCGATCAGCCGGCGCTCCTCGCGCTCGAACAGGCCTGGCAGTAGCACCTCGCCCTGCGCCATCGTGCCGACCAGATGCACCAGCCATTGCTTGGCCTTGCCGATCATCGGGGCCTGCGCCGGAACGGTGCCGCCGAGCCGGACGACCATCTCGCGCAGCCGGCCGGCGATACGGCGGCGCATCTCGATCTCGCGGGCGTGGAGGGCGTGGCCGTCGCGATCCCAGGCGCGCGGGGGCGCGGTCTCGAACGCCCCCATCGTATCGTCGAGCGCTTCGATCAGACGAAGAAGCGACCGGACCAGCCCTTGACCCACGACCATAGTCTCCCGCGGGATGAGCCGGCACGGCGCCCCGATCGATGCGATGCAGAGCCGCGACACGCCGCCCTTCGATGGTGCGGCCTTTTTCGGTTTTTCGGCATCCCCTCAATATGGTGGATTTACCATAGGGTGCCGTAGCGCCATTCGACTTCCGTCTAATGGTCGCGTAATTTCGTCCAAGCCTTTGAAATCGGGCGAATCAGCCCGGCGGGGCGATCAGGCGCCCGGCAGCGCCGCGCCGATCATCAGCACGCCCTCGGCCGGCGGCGCGACCTGCACCGAGCCACCGCTCTCGCTGACGAGGATGTGGACCAGCCACGCGGCGGCGGCGCGCGGGGTGAGGAAATCGGGGTCGACCTCGCCCACCAGCGCGTTGCGGATCTCGGGATCGAGCACGACCCTGGGGCCCTCCGCGCGGATCACGACCTCGCCGCCCTCGGCGCCGACGTCGAGCTGGCCGCCTCGGACGAGCGCATCGCCCGCGATCAGCGCCAGGTTGAGCAGCACCTTGATCGCGGTCTTGGGCAGGGTCGGCGAGTCGACCATCCAGCCCACGCGGACCTTGCCGTCGGGGCCGTGCAGCCCCTCGATCGCGGCGCGCGCCTCGCGGGTGTCGACCTGTTCGCCAAAGCCGCCCGCCGCACCGAAGGCCAGACGGAAGAATTTCAGCTTGTTCGCCGTGGTCCGCGCGCTTTCGGCGAGCAGTTCCATCACCCGCTGGCGCATCTCGGGATCGGTCTCGTCCTCCAGCAGTTCCAGCCCGTTGCCGAAGGCGCCCACCGGCGAGAGGAGATCGTGGCACAGCCGCGAACAAAGCAGGCTCGCAAACTCGGCCGAACGATTGACCATCAGGCTATTCCTCAAGCGGGGCGCGACGCGGCGCGGGTGTGGGCGCGTGTTTTGGCAAGCCGTCGCGCGTCTGGCAATGCGCTATTCCGCCCCCGTCTCGATCCCGACCGGCCGGAAGCTCCGCTCGTCGCCGGCCAGCCAGCAGCGCAGTTCGCCGCCGCCGATAATGATCCAGTAGCTGCCCGGTTCGGCCGCCGCCGCATCGCGCGCCGAGGGGCGCGGATCGCCATTGGGGTGCGAATGATAATGGCCGAGCAGCGCCGGCCCACCCTGGCGCGCGGCGCGATGCGCTGCGATCAGCGCCGACGGGTCGATCTCGAAGCTGTCGCGCGGGTCGGCGGCGACATTGGCGCAGGCACGCGCCTCGCGCACCTCCCCGCCCCCGCCCAGCAGCAAACCGCAGATCTCGGCATCGGGCGAAGCCGCCGCGCGGGCGCGCAGATCGTCGAGCAGAGTCCTTGAAATCTGAAGTTTCATCACCACATCGCGTAGCGAATGAACGGGGGGAATTCGACTCTTCTGGCTATCGTGCCGCCGGACGCCGAAGGTTGGCGCCTGGACCGCGCGCTCGCAGCCGCACTGCCCACGCTCTCCCGCGAGCGGCTGAAGGCACTGATCTCGTCTGGCCAAGTCACCAATCAGGACGGCGCGCTCGTCCGCGATCCGGCTTCGAAGGTCGCACCCGGTGCGCGTTTCGCGGTGATCGTCCCCGATCCCGCCCCCGCGCATAATGAGGCGCAGGACATTCCGCTGACGGTGGTGTTCGAGGACGAGCATCTGATCGTGATCGACAAGCCCGCCGGGCTGGTCGTCCATCCCGCCGCCGGCAATTTCGACGGCACCCTGGTCAATGCGCTGCTTCATCACTGCAGGGGCAGCCTGTCGGGGATCGGCGGGGTCGAGCGGCCCGGCATCGTCCATCGTATCGACAAGGACACGTCGGGGCTGATGGTGGCGGCCAAGACCGATCCGGCGCATGTCGGCCTGGCCGCGCAGTTCGCCAAGCACAGCATCGACCGGCGCTACAAGGCGATCGTCGCGGGCACTCCCCGCCCGTCCGAGGGCACGGTCGACGCCCCGCTCGCGCGCTCGACCGCCAACCGCAAGAAGATCGCCATCGTCGGCGACGGGCGCGGCAAGCGCGCGGTGACGCATTACAGCACGATCGAGAGGCTGCGCGCCGCCGCGCTGGTGGAATGCCGGCTGGAAACGGGCCGCACCCACCAGGTTCGCGTCCATATGGCCTCGCTCGGCCACCCATTGCTGGGCGATCCGGTCTATGGGCGCAGCCGGCCGGAACATCGGGAAGTGCTCAACCGTTTGAAATTCCAGCGGCAGGCGCTTCATGCGGCTCGCCTGGGGTTCATCCATCCGGTCACAAGCGCCGCTTTATCCTTCGATAGCGAAATTCCGCAGGATATGTCGCTTTTGTTCACCGCACTGCAATTTGCGGTGGTATAGAGATGTTACAGATCGGTACGGGATGATTCTCTGGACCGAAATATCAAGGTTCCGCCGCCCATTCCGGGCAGCGAGATGGGAGTAAGTAGATCATGGCAAGCGGAAAGAACGTGCCCGCCACGATCCCCGCACTCAGCGGGGAGCAGAGCCTCAACCGCTATCTGGCCGAGATCCGGAAGTTTCCGCTGTTGAAGCCGGAAGAGGAATATATGCTCGCCAAGCGCTTCCAGGAGCATGGCGATCCCGAGGCGGCGACCCGCCTGGTCACCTCGCACCTTCGCCTCGTGGCGAAGATCGCGATGGGCTATCGCGGCTATGGGCTGCCGGCGAGCGAGCTGATCTCCGAAGGCAATATCGGCCTGATGCAGGGCGTGAAGAAGTTCGAGCCCGATCGCGGCTTCCGCCTCGCCACCTATGCGATGTGGTGGATCAAGGCTTCGATCCAGGAATATATCCTGCGGTCGTGGAGCCTGGTGAAGATGGGCACCACCGCGGCGCAGAAGAAGCTGTTCTTCAACCTTCGCCGGATGAAGTCGCAGCTCGATGCGTTCGAGGACGGCGACCTGAAGCCCGAGGACCTGAAGAAGATCGCGACCGACCTGGGCGTCTCCGAAGAGGAGGTGACCAACATGAACCGTCGCATGTCGATGGGCGGCGACGCGTCGCTCAACATGACGCTTCATGAGGACGGCGAAGGCGAGTGGCAGGACGCGCTGGTCGACGGCGGCCCGCTCCAGGACGAGCGCCTGGCCGAGGCCGAGGAAAAGAGCGTGCGCCACAACATGCTCCAGGAAGCGATGGCGGCCCTCAACGACCGCGAGAAGCACATCCTGGTCGAGCGGCGCCTGGTCGACGAGCCCAAGACGCTCGAGGAACTGAGCCAGGTCTATGGCGTCAGCCGCGAGCGGGTGCGCCAGATCGAGGTCCGCGCCTTCGACAAGCTGCAGAAGGCGATGATGCGCATCGCCGGCGAGAAGCGGCTGCTGCCCGCGGGCTGATCCGGCTTCGCTGGTTCGAGATTGGGGGGCGCCTTCGGGCGCCCCTTTTTCTTTGTCCCGAAGATCCTCCCTATGCGCAGCGCAGGGAGGATCTTAAAAGTCAAAACCGCCGCGATACGCCGACATAGAGCTCCACATCGGGCGCATGATGGTTGAGCCCGCCATTGGCGCCGATATCGAGCTGCAGGTCGTCGCGCGGCTGCCAGGCCAGCGACAGGCCCGCCACCGGCTGGGTCTCATGCCCTGCCGGATCGCGATCGCGGACGACCTGCACCTCGGCGGTCGCGGTGAGCGCGTCGTTGATCTCCGCCTCGAACCCGGTGACGAAGCTGTAGGCGAGGTGGCGGCCATGGCGGTCCTGGTCGACCGCGGCATCGACCTCGGGGACGAACTCCAGGCCAAATCCATCCGCCAGTTCCCAGGACAACGGCACGCGGAAGCCGGCGCCCCAATCCCCCGCCCCGATCGCCTGCCCGCCGGCCGGCAGCGAGACGAACGGCATCACCGCCGCCGCGAAGCCCGATCCGTCGGGGTGGGCGAGGTTGCGGCGCAGGGCGAGCGTCACATCCCCTACCCCGCTCTGCGTCGACCGCACTCCGGTCAGCCGGTCGCGATCCCGCTCGCGGCCGAAGCTCGTCCAGCCGATCTGGACTTCGCTGCGGTCGTCGAGGCCGTAGCGCAGCAGCATGTCGCCCAGCAGCAAGGTCTCGTTGCGTTCGGTGCGACTGCGGTCGAGCGTCCAGTCGGCCAGGCCGATCTCGGCCGAGGCGTGGCCAGCGTCGATCGTACAGGCGGGCGTGCCCAGCCCCGGCCGGTCGGGACAATAATCGCGCAGTTCGGCGCTGGCCGCCGCCGGCAACGACGCCGGCAACGACAGGGCCAGACAGACCGCGAAAGGGCGAAGCCGCATAGCCATCAAAGTCTTCCCCGAGTGTGACAAGCACCACTGACAGCGCCGTGACACGCTGCTAACATGGCGCGATGACGGGGGAAATATTGACGGGGGACACCCGACCGACGAAGCGCGGCCGGCCGGTGGCGGCTACGGCCGCGATCGCCTTGGCCGTGGTCGCGGTCGCGCTGGCGGCCTCTTCGGTGCTCGACGGGGCCTCGCTCGACGATTTCTGGACGCTCTATCTGTCGGACAGCGCGATCGGGCTGGAGAAGCTGGCGCGCGATCGCTGGATTCTCGACATCCGTCCGCCGCTGTTCGACGTCTGGGCGACCTTGCTCAACCTGCTGGGGCTCAGCTCGATCCCGCTCGGTCGACTCGTCTCGCATCTCCCCGCGCTGCTGCTGCTCACCTTCTCCGCCTCGCGCTTCGGCAAGCGGCTGCCCGAGCAGCAGAACTGGTACACGCTGTTCGTCCTGCTGATGCTGTCGGCGCCCGCCACGGTGGCGGCCTTCGGCGTCTATCGCGGCGACTTCTGGCAGCTCACCGCCTTCTCGATCCAGATCATGCTGGCGCGCCACATCCTCTATTCGGACAAGGATTATCGCGTCCGCGCCGACGGCGTCCTGTGGCTTATCGCCATGCCGGCCACCCTCGCCTCGATCATGCTCGACTATGGCGGCGCATTGTTCGGCGGGGTCGTCACCATGGCCACGATCCTGGCGGCGATCGCGCGCGGCCATAAGCGCTGGGCCCGCTCGCTGGTCATCGCGCTGCTGCTGGGCGGCGCTGGCGTGGTCTATTTCATCTCCTGGCAGGGCCGCGCCTGGACCGAGCATTTCGACCTCTACCAGAACTGGATCGAGATTCGGATCACATCGCCGATGGGAATCATCGGCACGATGCTGTTCGGCACGATGCTCCACAATCCGGTCGCGCTCGCCGGCGCCTATGTCGGCCGCGACCGCTGGTGGAAGATCGACACCGTCTTCGTGGCGATGCTCGTCGGCGCGATCGTCGCGGCGCTGCTGGCGATCCTCCAGATCGATGCCCAGCGCCGCCTGGTCACCCCCGCCAACACCGCCGACATCGCCGTGCTGGTTGCGGCGGTGATGGCGTCGACCGGGGTGAAGATCATCGACGACCGGATGTGGCGGCTGGGCATGTGCGGGGTCGCCGCCTTCTCGGCGGTGATCGCGGTCACCACGCTCGGCCTGGGCGGCGCCTGGCAGATCGGCGCCAAGAAGATCGCCCGGGTCGTGACGGAATGCCCGCAGACCCAGGTCTATGTCGCCTCGGGCTGGCGGCTGAACGACGGCACCGCCTCGCGCGCCGCAGCCCGCGAGGAGCCGGTGTTCGCGCTCGGCTATCGCCTGCTGGGCGAGGCCAACGGCTTCAAACCCGTGCTGATCGGCCCCGGCAAGACCGTCACCGCCACGCCCGGCCGCTGCCCCGTGCTGCTGTGGATCGAACGCGTCCCCGAGAGCAAGCCATTCAAGCCGGCCAAGCTGCTCGAAGCCACCGGGCTGAAGCTGCCGGCGGCGACGAAATTCCGCCTCACGCGCACCAATACGGGCCTTATCCTGGAAGCCACGCGCTGATATCGGGCGATATGGCCAAACAGACTTTCGCCCGACGCGCGCTCCGCTGGACCGGACGCGCCATCATCATCTTCGTCGTCGGGTCGATCGTCTGGGTCGGCCTCTACCGCTTCGTGCCGCCCCCGGTGACGGTGACGATGCTGGCCAATGCGATGGACGGGCGCGGCATCACCAAGGACTGGATGTCGCTAGAGGACATGTCGCCCAACATGCCGCGCGCCGCGATCGCCGCCGAGGACGGCAATTTCTGCACGCACCACGGCTTCGACTTCAAGGCGATCCAGAAGGCGATGGAGAGCAATTTCCAGGGCGACCGGCGCATTCGCGGCGGATCGACGATCAGCCAGCAGACCGCCAAGAACGCCTTCCTCTGGCAGAATGGCGGCTATCTGCGGAAGGGGCTGGAGGCCTGGTTCACCGTGCTGATCGAGCTGACCTGGCCGAAGAAGCGGATCATGGAGGTCTATCTGAACCTCGCCGAGACCGGGATCGGCACCTATGGCGCCAATGCCGGAGCGATGCGCTATTTCGGCCATGACGCCGCGCACCTGACCCGCGCCGAGGCCGCCCGCATCGCCGCGGTGCTGCCGCTGCCCAAAAAGCGCGAGGCGATCTCCCCCACCGGCTTCACCCGCCGCTATGGCGACCGGATCGCCAAGCGGATCAGCCAGGTCCAGCGCTATGGGCAGGACAGCTGTTTGAAGTGACGACACGATCGTCATCCTGACGAAAGTCAGGATCCAGAAACGCGGCGCTTTGGTTCAGGCGTTGCAGCAATGGATCCTGAATCAAGTTCAGGATGACGTTGTAATGTGCCGCAGCCTCAGCTGAACGGCATCTTGAAGCCGGCCGGGAGCGGCAGCCCCTGGGTCAGCTTCGCCATCTCCTCGTTCGACTTGGCGTCGGCCTTGGTGCGGCAGTCGTTGATCGCGGCGGCGATCAGGTCTTCCAGCATCTGCTTCTCGGATGCGACCAGCAGCGAATCGTCGAGCGAGACGCCGAGGATGCGGCCCTTGGCGGTGGCGCGAATCTTGACGAGGCCGCCGCCCGAGGCGCCTTCCACCTCGATCGTGTCGAGCACGGTCTGCGCCTGCTCCATCTGCGTCTGGATCGTCTGCGCGGCGCTCTGCGCGGCGGCGATCATCTCTTCCAAGCTCTTCATGATGCGAGACTCCGTTTCTCGGGGACGCTGTAATCGATCAGCTCGGCCTCGGGAAAGGCCTGGAACGCTGCCTTGACCAGCGGGGATTCGAGGATGGCGACCCTGGCCGCATCCTCCTCGGCGCGTTGCCGCGCCAACAGCGAGGGTTCGCCCTCGTCAGCGGTGAGGGTGATCGTCCAGCGCGCGCCGGTGGCCTTGAGCAACGTGGCGCCCAGATCGGCGGCGAAGCTGGAAGACAGTCGCGGATGGCGGCTAATGGTCAGAACATCGCCATCGAGCTGCACGATCGAGACATAATCATGGAAGAGCTGGGCGATCAGCGCATTGGTGGACAGCAGCAGCGCATGGATCGCCTTGCCGTCGGCCGGCAGCGCTGGCGGGGCCGGTTCGGCTGGAACCGGCTCGGCTTCGGGCTCGGGCGCGATCATCATCGCCGGCGCGACGACAGGCGCCATGACCGGGGGGGCCTCGACAGGAGCCGCGACCGGCGCGGGTGCCGCCAGCATCGCACTCTGCGATTCGGCCGGTGCCGGAGTGGCCGGCGCCGAGGGGGCCGCACTGATCTCGCCCGAAGCGAGCCTGCGCGCCAGTTCGCCGGGATCGGGCAACTGGCTGGCATGGACGACGCGCAGCAGCGCCATCTCGGCCGCCTCGATCGGCATCGCCGCCGCCTGAACCTCGCCATGGCCCTTGAGCAGCAGCTGCCACAGCCGGTGGAGCGTGGCGAAACCCATCTTGCCGGCCCAGCCGGCATAGGCCTCGCGCTCCTCGATCGAGAGCGCCGGGTCCTCGGTGCCCGCCACCTTGGCGCGGGTGACGCCATGGCAGGTCTCGAGCAGGCCGTGGAGGATCGCGAGCGGCTCGACCCCCAGATCATATTGGTTGCGGATCGCCGCCAGCACAGCGACGGCATCGCCGCCCAGCAGTTCGCCGAACAGCCGGCGGATCGCGCCGCGATCGCTGAGCCCCAGCATGTCGCGGACCTGCTCTGCCTCCACCCGGCCCGAGCCATGGGCGATCGCCTGGTCGAGGATCGACAGGCCGTCGCGCGCCGAACCCTCGGCGGCGCGCGCGATCAGCGCCAGCGCCTCGGGATCGGCCTCCACCTCCTCGGCCTGGACGACATTGGCGAAATGGGCGGCGAGCTTGTCGGCGGTGATGCGGCGCAGGTCGAAGCGCTGGCAACGCGACAGGACGGTGATCGGGACCTTGTTCACCTCGGTGGTGGCGAACAGGAATTTCACATGCGCCGGCGGCTCTTCCAAGGTCTTCAGCAGACCGTTGAAGGCCGGCTTCGACAGCATGTGGACTTCGTCGATGATGTAGATCTTGTAGCGCGCCGAGACCGAGGCATAGCGCACCGCCTCGATGATCTCGCGCACGTCGTCGATGCCGGTGTGGCTGGCGGCGTCCATCTCGACCACGTCGATATGGCGGCCCTCGGCGATGGCGATGCAGGGCTCGCAGACGCCGCAGGGATCGATCGTCGGCCCGCCCTGCCCGTCCGTGCCGATGCAGTTGAGCGCCTTGGCGATGAGACGCGCGGTCGAGGTCTTGCCGACCCCGCGAACCCCGGTGAGCAGGAAGGCATGGGCCAGCCGGCCCCTGCGGATCGCGTTGGCGAGCGTCGTCACCATCGCATCCTGCCCGATCAGCTCGCTGAAATTCTGCGGCCGATATTTGCGCGCGAGGACGCGATAGGGGGTCGTAGATTCGGACATGAGGAGAGCTTAGCTAGCGCGGCTCCGATTGTCGTTTTGAATTTGTCCCGGACGGGTGTCCGATGCGGCCTGGTACCGCATATCCGCGAGAGCGGATCAAACTGAAGCTGGGTGGGAGCCGGACGACCCGATACGAAATCGTTGCGGCTGCTTCCTTCCGGACCTGACCGGGTTGGCGACGGCACCGTCCGCCCGACTCCCGCGGCGCATATGGGGGAAGTGGTGCCGGGATGCAAGCCGTGCCGGTCAGGCCCTGTGAAGCCCGTCGATCAGCCCCGGCCGGCAGCCTTGGGATGGCCACCGGCCCGTTGCGGCACCAGCAGCAGCAGGACGACGATCGCCGCCGCCAGCGCGGCGGAGGCCAGCGGCCGGCTGAACTCCAGACCGCCATGGTCGACGGGCTTGTCGAGGAAATCGCCCACCGTCGCGCCCAGCGGCCGCGTCAGGATGAAGGCGGCCCAGAACAGCATCACCCGGTTCGCGGAGGTGAGGAGAAGCGCCGCCAGCAGCACCAGCGCGCTGCCGAAGATCAGGCCGGCGCCGACATAGCCGAGCCCACCCGTGTCGGCGAGCCAGTCGCCCAGCGCGGTGCCGAGGGTCTGCGAGAAGGTGATGGTGATCCAGTAGAACAGCTCGGCCCGGCGATCGCGGATGTCGTCGACGGCGATCGATCCGAGCGCGCGATACCAGATCAGCAGCGAGGCGAGCACGCAGGCCAGCAACAGCGCCGACCCGCCGGTATAGCCGATCCCCATCGATCGCGTGGCAAAGTCCGCCATCGTCGTGCCCGCCATGGTCGAAGCGATGATCGTCAGCCAGTAGAGGGGCGCGCTGAAGCGCGTGGCGGAAATCTGCAGGGCGATCATGACCAGAAGAAGGGCGAGGAAGATTCCCGTCCCCGCGAGATAGCCGAGATTCATCGTCATCGAGACGGTGTCGCCGCCGGTCTCGCCCAGCGTCGTGGCCAGGATCTTGATGATCCAGAAACCCAGCGTGACCGCCGGCAGCTTGCTTGTCGTCTCGGGGAAATCGGTCCGCATCGGGCGCCTCGTCTCGCATGTCCCAGGCAAGATCCTGGGTCAGGCAAGGACGCCGCGATGCCCGGCTTCCCGCAGCGCCGATTCAGCGGCCCTGCATGTTCCGTGAGCCGGTGGGCATCCGCACCGTCAGCGCATCGAGCGCGTCGGTCAGGTGGATCTGGCAGGCGAGCCGCGAATAGCGGGTCACATGGCTGGCGAGATCGAGCAGGTCCTCTTCCATCTCGCTGGCGCGGGGCAGCTTGGGAAAGTCGGCGGCGTCGACGATGACATGGCAGGTCGAACAGGCCATCTGCCCCTCGCAAGTGCCTTCGAGCGGCTGGCCGTCGGCCTGCGCCACTTCCAGCAGCCGCTGGCCGGCGACGCCCTCGACCTCGCTGCGATTCTCGCCGTCGGCGGAAAGGAAGGTGACCCTGGTCATGCCGCCCACATACGCTGTCTGGCGGCGGCGTCGATGATCATCGTCACAGCCTCGTCGATCTCCGCCTCGCTGGTGTAGCGGCCGAAGCCCAGGCGGATGCTCGATCGCGCCTGCTGGTCGCTGAGGCCCAGCGCCTTGAGCACGTGGCTGGGCCGGCCGGAGCCGCTGGCGCAGGCCGAGCCGGCCGAGAAGGCAACCCCGCGCAAGGTGGAGATCAGCTTGGCGCTGTCGACGCCCTGGTGCCGGATGTTGAGATTGCCGCGATAGCGCTGGTCGACCGATCCGTTGACGATCCAGTCGGGTCCCAGCCGCCGCCGCGCGATCAGCCAGAGCCGGTCGAGATGCGCCTGGTCGCTTTCGGCGCGCGCGTCCATCAGCGATACCGCAGCGCCGAAGCCTGCGCACAGCATCGGCGCGAGCGTACCCGAGCGGCCCGGCGCCTCCTGCCCGCCGCCGTGGAGCAGCGGTTCCAAGGCGACACCATCGCGCACCCACAGCCCACCAATTCCTTTTGGTCCGTGGATCTTATGGCCCGATATTGCCACCAGGTCGCAACCGTCGGGGATCGGCACGCGGCCATAGCCCTGCACGGCATCGCACAGCAGCAGCGCCCCCGCCGCCCGCGCCATGTCGGCCAGCTCGGCGACCGGCTGGATCACCCCGATCTCGTTGTTGACGAGCATCACCGCCACCAGCCCGGTGCCGGGCGCGATCGCCGCGCGCGCCGCATCGAGATCGACGAGGCCATCGGAGCCGACCGGCAGGACATGGACCTCACGCCCCGCCTGCCCCACCGCCCGCACGCTGTCGAGCACCGCGGCATGTTCGGTGGCGAGGGTAACGATCGGCCCGCCACTGCCCTTGATCGCCCAGTTGAGCGCCTCGGTCGCGCCGCTGGTGAAGGCGAAGCGCCCGTCCGGCGGCAGCAGCCCGGCGATCTGGTCGCGCGCCACCTCGACCGCCGCCGCCGCCTCGCGGCCGAGGCGGTGCGGCGAGTGCGGGTTACCGAACTTCTCGTCGAGGAAGGGCAGCATCGCCGCGCGCGCCTCGGGAGCGAGCGGCGTGGTCGCCTGATAGTCGAGATAGATCATGCGGCGCGCGCCCGCGCCGATTCGGCGATGGTGCGCCATTCGGTGACGAAGCGATCGATATCGGCCTCGCCGGTGTCGCGGCCGAAGCTCACCCGGATGACCTGGCGGGCCTCGTCTTCGTCCCAGCCCATCGCCGCGAGCACATGGCTGGGCTTGAGGCTGCCCGACGAACAGGCGCTCCCCGCCGACACCGCGATGCCGGCCATGTCGAAGCGGATCAGCTGGCTGGTCGCGGCGACGCCGGGCATACGATAGCTGGCGATGGTCGGCAGGCGCTCGGCACCGTCGGCGACGATCGCTCCGCCCGCCTCGCGGATCGCGGCGTCGAGCCGCGCGCGCAGGATGCGGGCGCGGGCGAGCCAATCGGTGCTCGCCTCGACCGCGGCGGCGAAACCCAGCACCGCCGGCAGATTCTCGGTGCCACCGCGATAGCCCTGCTCCTGCCCGCCGCTCGGGTGCAAGCTGGTCAGGTCGCGCACCACCAGCGCACCGATACCGGGCGGGCCGCCCAGCTTGTGCGCGGACAGGGCGATGAAGTCGGCATCGGGCAGCGGCAGCTTGCCCGCCGACTGGGCGCAATCGGCGAGCAGCAGGCTGCCGCCCTCACGCAGGGTGGCGGCGATGCTACCGAGCAGCTGGATCACCCCGGTCTCGTTGTTCACCGCCTGGATGGCGACGAAGCTGCCCGCGTCGATGATCGCGGGCTGGACCAGCCCGTCCTCCGACACCGGCAGTTTCTCGGCATCGGGCGCGGCGCGGCGCACCGCGTCATGCTCCACCGCCGAGACCAGCCGGCGCTCCGCCTTGCCACGGCGCAACGCGATCTCGATGGCCTCGGTGGCGCCGCTGGTGAACAGGATCGTCCCCTCGACACCCAGCGCGGCGGCGATACTTTCCCGCGCCTCCTCCAGCGCGGCGCGGGCCGCCCGTCCCTCGGCATGGGGCGAAGACGGGTTGGCCCAGCGCTCCAGCGCCTCCGCCATCGCCGCGCGGGCAGCGGGCAGCAGCGGGGTCGTCGCGGCATGATCGAGGTAGAGACGCGGGATAGCCAAGCGCGACATGCTCCATTTGATTGCGCGCGGGGCGCCGATTTCTATATAGGCACAGGATCGGCGGCGCGCCATCCGGCCGGCCGCCCAACAGATCCAGAAGGATATCGATGCCCGAAGTCATTTTCCCCGGTCCCGAAGGCCGCCTCGAAGGCCGCTTCAACCCCGGCCCGCGTCCGCGGGCGCCCGTTGCGATGATCCTTCATCCGCACCCGCAGGGCGGCGGCACGATGAACAATCGGATCGTCCAGGCGATGTACCAGACCTTCGTGCGCCGCGGCTTCGCGACCTTGCGCTTCAACTTCCGCGGCGTCGGCAAGAGCCAGGGCGTGTTCGACAACGGCATCGGCGAACTGTCCGACGCGGCCTCGGCGCTCGACTGGGTCCAGTCGATCCACCCGGAAGCGCAGACCACCTGGATCGCCGGCTTCAGCTTCGGCGCCTGGATCGGCATGCAGCTGCTGATGCGCCGTCCGGAGATCAAGGGCTTCATCTCGGTCGCCCCGCCGGCGAACATGTACGACTTCACCTTCCTGGCGCCCTGCCCGTCCTCGGGCATCATCATCCAGGGCGACAGCGACGAGGTGGTCACCCCCGGTGCCGTCCAGAAGCTGGTCGACAAGCTGCGCACCCAGCGCCACATCACCATCCACCACGACACCATCCCGGGCGCGAACCACTTCTTCGCGGACGAGATGCCCGAGCTGATGAAGTCGGTGGACGACTATCTCGACATGCGCCTGTCGGGCGACAAGTAAGCGCTGTCTGCCTTCCCCTCTCCCGCTTGCGGGAGAGGCCGGGTGAGGGTCTTCTTCTTCCTTCTTAGAGCCACGAGCCCCAGGAAAGAAGAAAGAAGAAGACCCTCACCCTCAACCCCTCTCCCGCAGGCGGGAGAGGGAAGCCGGGATCACTGCACCGGCATCGTCCAGATCGCGACATTGGCGAACATCACCGTCGCCGCGATGATCATCAGCCAGCCGCGCTTATAGTCCTGGCGACGCAGCATGATCCACACGCCGCTGACGCCCAGCACTATGCCGGCCAGCATCAGCAGGGACAGGGTGAGCGCCGCGGGGCCATTCATCATCGCATCATCCAGCTTGTTCGGTCGCGAGCCGATGAACCGAGCCCGCGCCCGCTGTCAACATGAGACGGGATCGTTACGAGCCTCTGTATAATTTCGCAGGTGCCTCTATATTGGGCGAAATCACATGATGAGCCATCATCTCCTTGAGCCGATCGGAGCGGGCGGAAGCGCGGAAGTCTTCCGGCTCGACGGCGGCCGGGTGCTCAAGCTGTACCGCGAGGGCCTGGACCCCGGCGTGATCGAGCGCGAGCAGGACGGCGTCCGCCATGCCGAGGAGCAGGGCCTCTACGTCGCCCGTGCCGTCGAGACGACCGCGCTGGGCGAGCGCCAGGGCGTGATCTTCGAGGAGATCGACGGCACCCCGCTCCTTGCCCGCGCCTCGCGCCGTTTCTGGCGGCTGACGGGGCTGCTGCGCCGCTTCGCCGACTATCATGCCGAAATCCACCGCTGCAGCGGCGAGGGGCTGATCCACGCCCAGCATATCATCGTCGAGGTGCGGCTGCTCCATGCCGAGACCAGCGAGGCGCTGCGCGACGCAGCGATCGCCCAGCTGCGCACGCTGCCGATCAGCGACCGGCTGTGCCATGGCGACTTCCACCCCGCCAATGCGATGATGACGACGCGAGGCATCGCCGCGATCGACTGGTCGAACGGCTCGGTCGGCGATCCGGCCGGCGACGTCGCCCGCACCGAGATGCTGATCCGCTATGCCGATTACGGCCCGCTGCTGCGCCGCTTCCCGATGCTGCGCTTCGTGCGCCACCGCGCGGCCAACATCTACCTGAAGCATTATCGCGCCATCACCGGCATGACCGAGGCAGCGATCGACGCCTGGCGGGTGCCGCTGGCGGTGGCCGCGCTCGTCCCCGGCAGCCGGGTGGACCGCGATGCGATCAGCGAATGGCTGGCCCAGCGCGGCCATAGCGCCTGAGCGCTTCACACTAGCCGAACCATCGGAAATATAAGAAAAAAGTGCAGAGTGGTGGGCGCAGCAGGGTTTGAACCTGCGACCCCTGCGGTGTGAACACAGTGCTCTACCACTGAGCTATGCGCCCACTCTGCGGGAGGTGCGGATAGGGCGACGGCGATGGTCTGTCCAGCCCCAAAAGCATCATTTTTTCCGGAAGGCCCACGCAAAGGCGATCGAGGCCCGGTTTGCGCAGCGAAGGCCGCACGCACCCGGAGGGCGCGGCGGCCTTGCCTCCCCATGCCCCGGCCTCGACCGGGGCCTACCCCATCGAATTAGTTGACGGCGTCCTTCAGACCCTTGCCCGGCTTGAACTTGGGCTGGCTCGACGCGCTGATCTTCATGGGCTCGCCCGTGCGCGGGTTCCGACCGGTCGACGCCTTGCGCTTCGTCACGGAAAAGGTGCCGAAACCGACGAGACGAACCTCATCCCCCTTTTTGAGCTGGGCGGTGATCGAATCGAACACGGCTTCCACGGCTTTCGTGGCGTCGTTCTTGGTCATGCCGGTGGCTTCGGCGACGGTGCCGATAAGCTCCTGTTTATTCATGCCTTCATCCCCTACCGTTTTTTCTATTGCCCAGGACGGCCGGAAATTCGGCCGTTGCGGCGGATTTTTTCCAGCCAGCGCGCGGATGCTGCAACAAAGCCGTCATATCCGCAAGGGGCCAGAAAAGCCCAAAATGGGCGATTCAGCCCTTTTTCGGCAGATCGAGCTGGGCCCGGGCGTAGCGCTCGAAATCCGGATCGAGTTCAGGGGGTTCCAGCGGCACGAAACGGCCCATCGCCTCGGCGATATGCGTGAGCGCGGCGATGCGCGCCGCCTTCTTGTTGTTGCCGTCGATCACCGTCCACGGCGCCCAGCGCGTGTCGGTCTCGCGGAACATGTCCTTGATCGCGTCGAGATAGTCGGCGCGGCGGGCGCGGTTGCGGAAATCGTCGGGGGTGACCTTCCAGCGCTTCCAGGGATGGCTCAGCCGGTCGCCCAGGCGCTGGTCCTGCTCTTCCGCGGTGACGTGCAGGAACAGCTTGATGATGTTGACCCCGTCGGTCTGCTGCTGCGCCTCGAACTCGTTGATCTCGTCATAGGCGCGGCGCCATTCGCGATCGCTGGCATAGGCCTCGACCCGCTCGACGAGGACGCGGCCATACCAGGTGCGATCGAACACCGCGATGCGCCCCTTGGCGGGCAGCTTCTGCCAGAAGCGCCAGAGGAAGTGGCGGCTGCGCTCTTCCTCGGTCGGCGCCGAGATCGGCCAGACATGGAAATGGCGCGGATCCCAGCCGGTGGTGAGGCGCTGGATGGCCCCGCCCTTGCCGGCGGCGTCCCAGCCCTCGAACAGGATCATCGTGCGCAGGTTGCAGACGACATGCGCCACCTGCAGTTGCGCAAGCCGCTCCTGCACCTTGGCGAGCGCGGCGTCATAATCGCCGTCGAACTTGTCGCCCTTTTCGTAATCGGAAAGATCGATCGCCAAGGTGGTGCAACTCCCAACCGGAACCGCCCCTCCATATCGCTACGGAGAGAATGGCTTAACCGCGGGAGTTGGTAAATGGTTTCGGTGCCGTCCGACTGTGGGACAGATCACGCTTTCTTTTTTTTCCTCAGGCGCCGGCGTGCGCATCCGCGCACTTGGCTATCCTCGCATAAGCTCGGGCGCGCGTTCGCGCTTGCGGAGCCCTGTCGGGCTCCGATGCCGATCTCATCGTTGAAGATGGGTGGTGGATCGGGCCCGCAGGGTCCGCAAGGCCGAACGGCCGCCCGAGCTTATGCGAGGGAAGCCAAGGCGGACGGATGTCCGCCGCCCGGCGCTTGAGGGCCTAACGAAAAACCGAAGAGCTTCAGCTCTTCGAAGGCTCGACGATCCGGATGTTGAGCTCGCGCAGCTGCTTGAGGCTCACCGGCGACGGCGCGTTCATCATCAGGTCCTCGGCCTTCTGGTTCATCGGGAAGAGGACGACCTCGCGGATGTTCGGCTCGTCGGCCAGCAGCATCACGATGCGATCGATGCCCGGAGCCGAGCCGCCGTGCGGCGGGGCGCCGAACTTGAACGCGTTGATCATGCCGGGGAAGCTCTCCTCCACCTGCTCCTGGGTGTAGCCGGCGATCTCGAACGCCTTGTACATCACCTCGAGCTTGTGGTTCCGGATCGCGCCCGACGACAGCTCCACGCCGTTGCAGACGATGTCATACTGATAGGCGAGGATATCGAGCGGATCCTTGGTCTCCAGCGCCTCCATCTCGCCCTGCGGCATCGAGAAGGGGTTGTGGCTGAAGTCGATCTTCTTGGCGTCCTCGTCATATTCGAACATCGGGAAGTCGACGACCCAGCAGAATTTGAACTCGCCCTGCTCGATCAGGCCCAGCTCCTCGCCGACGCGGGTGCGCGCGGCACCGGCCAGCTTCGCCGCCGCCAGCTCCTTGCCGGCCGCGAAGAAGACGCCGTCATCGGGGCCCAGGCCCAGCGCGGCGACCAGCTTGGCGGTCGCCTCCTCGCCATGATTCTTGGCGATCGGGCCGCCGGGGACGCCATCCTTGATGTTGATGTAGCCGAGGCCGGCATGGCCCTGCGAACGGGCCCAGTCGTTCATGTCGTCGAAGAACTTCCGGCTCTTGGCGCCCGCGCCCGGCGCCGGGATCGCGCGGACCACGCCGCCGCCCTCGACGATGCGCGAGAACAGGCCGAAGCCCGAGCCCACGAAATGCTCGGTGACGTCGGTGATCTCCAGCGGGTTGCGCAGATCGGGCTTGTCCGAGCCATAGCGCAGCATCGCGTCGCGATAGGCGATGCGCGGGAACGGCGCGGCGGTAACCGCGCGGCCATTGGCGAATTCCTCGAACACGCCGTGGAGCACGGGCTCGATCGCGGCGAACACGTCCTCCTGCGTCACGAAGCTCATCTCGAAGTCGAGCTGGTAGAACTCGCCCGGGCTACGGTCGGCACGGGCGTCCTCGTCGCGGAAGCAGGGGGCGATCTGGAAATAGCGATCGAAGCCCGCCACCATCAGCAGCTGCTTGAACATCTGCGGCGCCTGCGGCAGCGCGTAGAACTTGCCCGGATGGACGCGGCTGGGAACCAGATAGTCGCGCGCGCCCTCGGGCGACGAGGCCGTCAGGATCGGCGTCTGATATTCGGTGAAGCCCTGGTCGATCATGCGGCGGCGGATCGAGGCGATCACGTTCGAGCGCAGCATGATGTTGGCGTGGATACGGTCGCGGCGCAGATCGAGGAAGCGATAGCGCAGGCGGATATCCTCGGGATATTCGGCCTCGCCCGCCACCGGCAGCGGCAGTTCCTGCGCCGTCGACTGGATCGAAACCTCCTGGGCGCGGACCTCGATGTCGCCGGTCTTCAGGTTCGGGTTCACCGCCTCGGCGCTACGGGCGACGACATCGCCGGTGATCGTGACGACCGACTCGACGCGCAGGCGCTCGAGCTGCTTGAACGCCTCCGACTCGATGTCGGTGACGATCTGGGTCAGGCCATAATGGTCGCGAAGGTCGACGAAGAGCAGATTGCCATGGTCGCGCTTGCGATGCACCCAGCCCGACAGGCGGACCTGCGATCCGACGTCTCCGGCGCGGAGCTGGCCGCAATTGTGCGTACGATAGGCGTGCATGGATGATCAACTTTCAACGGGAAAATGCGAGCGGTGCGCTTCGCGCGGGCGCGCGGTGCTGTCAAGCGTTGAGACCGGCGACGAAGGGGATTCGCGCCCCGTTCCCGGGGCCTAAACGACGAAACCGGGTCAAAAGCGTGACGAATGCTCGAATTCGATAGCCAAAGGACGTTCAGAGGCGCTTCCACCGCCCTCGATCACACTCTATGGACGGCCGGATGCACATTCACCCGCTGATTACCGACAGCGCAACGCTGGCCAATCTCTGCACCCGCCTCGCCGCGTCACCCTTCGTGGCGGTCGACACGGAGTTCATGCGCGAGAGCACCTACTGGCCGGACCTGTGCCTGATCCAGATCGCCAACAGCGAGGAAGCCGCTGCGATCGATCCCAAGGCGAAGGATCTCGACCTGAAGCCGCTGCTCGACCTGATGGTCGAGAACCAGGACGTCCTCAAGGTCTTCCACGCCGGCGGCCAGGATCTGGAGATCGTCCACAACCTTACCGGCAAGACCCCCTATCCGCTGTTCGACACCCAGGTGGCGGCGATGGCGATGGGGCTGGGCGAGCAGATCGGCTATTCGAACCTGGTCGAGACGATGCTGGGCATCAAGCTCGACAAGGGCGCGCGCTTCACCGACTGGGCCCGTCGCCCGCTCGACCGCCGCCAGATCGACTATGCGATCGGCGACGTCACCCATCTGGCCGACATCTTCCCCCGCATGCTGGAGAAGCTGCGCAAGACCGGCCGGGGCGGCTGGCTGGACAATGAGATGGAGCGGCTCGGCGACCCCGCCAGCTACGCCAATGTCCCCGAGCTCGCCTGGACCCGCATCCGCCTGCCCAGCCGCAAGCCCGAGGTTCTGGGCCGGCTGAAGGCGATCGCGGCGTGGCGCGAGCGCGAAGCGCGCTCGAAGAACCTGCCGCGCGGCCGCATCGCCAAGGACGAGACGATCGCCGACCTCGCCTCGCACCCGCCCCGCGTCCAGTCCGACCTCGCCAAGGTGCGTGGCCTGTCGCCCAGCTGGGCCGGCAACGACATCGGCGCCCGGCTGATGGGCGTGATCGCCGATGCGGTGCCGCTGCCCGACGACGAGATGCCCCCGCGCGAGGATCGCAAGCCCGGCCTGGGCAAGGAGGGCGCGCTGATCGCCGACCTGCTCAAGCTGCTGCTCAAGGTCCGCTCGCGCGACGCCGACGTCGCCCCGCGTCTGATCGCCCGCGCCGAGGACCTCGAGCTGCTCGCCGCCGGGGTGCGCACCCTGCCCCTGCTCCAGGGCTGGCGCCACGACATCTTCGGCAAGGACGCGCTGGCGCTGGTCGAGGGCCGGCTGGCCTTCAGCGTGCGCAACGGCAAGATGGTGATGTCGGCGATCGAGAGCGACTGAGGCAGGGCGCCTTAGCCTCTGATCCTCAAAGCTTGAACGTCACCCCAGCGAAGGCTGGGGTCTCGGGAGAGAAGCACTCCGCTCCACTCCTGAGATGCCAGCCTTCGCTGGCATGACGGCATGAAGTAACTGCCGATTGACAGCCAACCACGCAAAAGCGCTGATAGGCTATGGCCGACACCCCGATCGATCTGGCGCAAGCCATGGACCGCTGCTGGCTGGAGCGCCGCTATGACGATCTCCACGCCTGCCTGGCACCCGAGGTGGTGATCAGCGTCCCCGGAGTCGCGCCGGTGGTCGGGATCGAGGCCGTGATCGACACCTATCGCGACTTCATGAGCCGCTGCGAGGTGCTGAACTACGAACCCGCCGGCCATGTCGAAACGATCCGCGGCGACGCCGCGATCGTCGAATATCGCTGGGATATGGTCTGGCAGGAAGCGAAGGAGGAGATCACCGCCGCGGGCCGCGAGATCCTGGCGCTGCAGCGTTCCGATACAGGCTGGACGATCTTCTGGCGGACCCAGCTGCCCGGCTAATTAGCCGAGCACCAGCCGGTGCTGCAGCCCGAACGATGCCGCCAGGGTCTTGTGGCGCCGCTCGACCGCCTCGCCATAGAGGATGGCATTGGCCGATTCGACGTGCAGCTCCAGCACGTCG
This sequence comes from uncultured Sphingomonadaceae bacterium, assembly GCA_963540925.1. Taxonomy (GTDB): domain Bacteria; phylum Pseudomonadota; class Alphaproteobacteria; order Sphingomonadales; family Sphingomonadaceae; genus Rhizorhabdus. The sequence continues at coordinate 55,640 of CAUTRN010000009.1, read as the reverse complement.
TCGGCGATCGCGATCCGGCTGCTGATCAGCGCATCGGCGACGCCGCCCGAGAAGCGCTGGCCCAGGCGCAGCGCATGGCCCCAGCGCTCGGCCATGGCGATCTCCGAGGCCGAGCAGATGCTGGCGATCACCGGGGCGATGCCCGGGCCGCCGAAGCTGACCCACAGCGCATGCGCCATCATCCCGCGACCGCGCGAATCGATCCCCACCCAATTGCCGTGGAGCGCGGTCTCGACGCCGCGCTCGGCGCGGAATTCGGGATGGGCGCGCCAGCCCACATCGGCGAGCAGGCAGGTGGCGTGGCGGATGCGCGAATCGCAGGCGCTCTCGCTGGCGAACAGCGGTGCCAGCCAGCGGTCGAGCAGGTCGCCATGTTCGGGGAAGCGGCCCTGGCGGGCGCCCTCTTCACGGGTCGAGGCGATCAGCGGGTCCTGCGCGCGCTGATATTCGCTGAGTTCATCATAGAGCAGCCCTTCGCGCAGGCCATAGGCCGAGACGATCAGCTCGCTCGACCCCAGCTCGCGCACGACATGGGCGAGCAGCGAGGCGGCGTGCGACAAAGTGGGGATGCGCGAGCCGGACAAGCCGATCACTTCGCGTAGTCGCTTGCGATCGAGATGCGCGAGCACCCGGACGAGATGCTGGGCGTTTTCGGGCGGCATCCAGTAATGGTGGATGATCGGCAACGGATAGCCGGTCAGATACATGTCGAGCCGGGCGAGCGAACGCCACGAGCCGCCGACCATGTAGAAGGGCAGCCCGGCGCCCTTGTCCTTCCAGCCGCTCTGCTCGATCGTCTTGGCGACAAAGTTGCGGAAGGCGCGCGCGCCCTTGGCCTTGGCCGCGCCGATGCGCAGCACGCCGAGCGGGAAGGAACTGGTCTCGCGAATCTCGCCGTCGACCACCCGCGCCAGCTCCAGGCTGCCGCCGCCGAGATCGCCGACGATGCCGTTGGCCTGGGGGATCGAGGCGATCACGCCCAGCCCCGCCATGCGCGCCTCGTCGTCGCCCGACAGGATCTCGACCGGCAGGCCCAGGTCGAGCACCCGATCGATGAACATCTGGCCGTTCGACGCCTCGCGCACCGCGGCGGTGGCGACGGTGCGCGGGTGCGGCACCCCCATCTGCTCGGCGAGTCGACGGAAGCGGCCGAGCGTGCCGATGGCGCGCTCCATCGCCTCAGGATCGAGCATGCCGTCCTTCGAGACGCCACGGCCGAGGCCTGCCATCACCTTCTCGTTGAACAGCGCCGCCGGCACGCGGGCCGGGCCGTCATAGATCACCAGGCGGATCGAGTTGGAGCCGATGTCGATGATCCCGACACGGGTGTGGCCGGGCGCCGGATTCTTGGCGCGGCGGAACATCGAGATCGCTGACATAGGCCCCCGTTCTAGCCGATTTCGGTTCCGGATCAAACGCGACAGATGCGCCGACGATCCGTTTCGGGGAGCGTTCTGGCGCTCCCCCTCCATCGTCATCCCCGCGAAGGCGGGGATCCATAACCTCTGAAGCAGGAGACTCTCGCGCTTCGGAGAATATGGATTCCCGCCTTCGCGGGAATGACGGGAAGGCGAGCGCTTGCCCTCCCAGCCCCGTCATGCGACCTCGCGGCATGACCAGCACGCCCCGCGCCACGCCCTTCCTGATCTCCGGCGCGCTCCTCCTCACCATCGGCATCGCGATCTGGCGATTCGCCCAGCCCGTCGACGACCGGCTGATCCAGGCGCTCAGGCTCGATTCGGCCAACGCCGCCCTGCCCTTCATCCGCTTCCTGTCGGATATCGGGAGCTTCGCGATCCTCGGCCCGCTCGCGCTGGTGGTGGTGGCGCTGCTCGCGGTGAAGGGGCGCCGCGCCGACGCGCTGTGGCTGTTCGCGACGATCGCCGCGACCCGCCTGCTGGTGGAGGGATCGAAGGCGCTGATCGCCCGCCCCCGCCCCGCGCTCGACGAGCGGCTGGTGGACGTCACCTCGCTGTCCTTCCCCAGCTCGCATTCGGCGGGCACCGCGATCACCTGGCTCGCACTGGCGATGCTGCTGCCCACCCGGCGGGCCCCCGCGATCGGCTTCGCGATCGCGATGGCGCTGCTCGTCGGCTGGACCCGCATGGCGCTGGGCGTCCATTGGCCCAGCGACGTGATCGCCGGCTATGGCACCGCCCTGCTCTGCCTGGGCGTGGCGCTCCGGTGGAAAGCTAGCTCGACCGGCGCAGCGTAAGCTTCGGCACCTGCCCGCTCTGGCGGAGCGCGGCGCCCCGACCCGAGAGCGAGGGGTTCGTCATGAAATAGCGGTGCAGGTTGAACGGGCGCCGGCCCGGCACCACTCGCTCATATTGCCCATCAGGCAACAGCCGCCAGCTCTGCTCGTCGTCGATCAGGTTCGCCACCATCACCTGGTCGAGGATCTGGGCGTGGACCGTGGGGTTCTCGATCGGCAGCAGATATTCGACCCGGCGGTCGAAGTTGCGCGACATCCAGTCGGCCGAGCTGATCAGCACCTTGGCCTTGCGGTTGGGCAGGTCGGCGCCGTTGCCGAAGCAGATGATGCGGCTATGCTCCAGGAAGCGGCCGATCACCGACTTCACCCGGATATTGTCCGAAAGCCCCGGCACGCCGGGACGGAGGCAGCAGATGCCGCGGATGATCAGGTCCACCTGCACCCCGGCCGCGCTGGCACGGTAGAGCTTCTCGATGATCGCGGGATCGACCAGCGAGTTCATCTTCGCCCAGATCGCCGCCTCGCGGCCTTCGCGGGCGTGGTCGATCTCGGCATCGATCAGGCGGCACAGCTCGTCGCGCAGGCCGTGGGGTGAGATCGTCACCAGGTTCAGGTCGGTCGGCTCGACATAGCCGGTGATATAGTTGAACAGCAGCGCCGCATCGCGCCCCAGCCGGGGATCGGCGGTGAAGAAGCTGAGATCGGTGTAGATGCGCGCGGTGATCGGGTGATAATTGCCCGTGCCGAAATGGCAGTAGGTGCGATGCCCGTCGCCCTCGCGCCGCACCACCATCGAGACCTTGGCGTGGGTCTTCCAGTCGATGAAGCCATAGACCACCTGCACGCCGGCCCGTTCGAGCTGCGAGGCCCAGAGCAGGTTCTGCTCCTCGTCGAAACGTGCCTTGAGCTCGACCACCGCCGTCACCGACTTGCCGGCCTCGGCCGCGTCGACCAGCGCGCGGATCACCGCCGACTGCTTGCCGGCGCGATAAAGCGTCTGCTTGATCGCGATGACGTCGGGATCCATCGCCGCCTGGCGCAGGAAGGCCAGCACGACGTCGAACGTCTCATAGGGATGATGGACGACGATGTCCTTCGAGCGGATCGCCGCGAAGCAATCGCCGCCATGTTCGCGGATGCGCTCCGGGAAGCGCGGGCTGAACGGCGTGAACTTCAGGTCGGGCCGGTCCTCCTCCACCAGTTGGGCGAGGTCGGCGATGCCGAGGAAGCTGCCCGATTCGGTGACGAAGCTGTCGGCGCCGCCGATCTGGTCCTTCCACAAAGGCTCCAGCGAGGCGGACATGCCGCCCTCCAGCTCGATCCGGATCACCCGGCCGCGCCGCCGCCGCTTGATCGCGGTACGGAAGTAGAGGACGAGATCCTCGGCCTCTTCCTCCACCTCGATATCGCTGTCGCGGATGATGCGCAGCGCGCCGAAGCCGCGCACTTCATAGCCGGGGAAGATGATATGGGTGAAGCGCCGCACCAGCGTCTCGATCGCCACATAGCGCGCGCCGTCGCCCGGCAGGCGGATGAAGCGCGGCAGGGTGGACGGCACCATCACCAGCTCGAAGATCTGCTCGCCGTCAGACAGGCGGGTCAGGTCGAACAACAGGCTGAAGCCCTTGTTCGGGATGAACGGGAAAGGGTGCGCCGGGTCGAGCGCCTGCGGGGTCAGCACCGCGAAGATATGGTCCGCGAAATAGCGCTCCAGCCAGGCGGCGTCGGCGCCGGCGATCTCGCTTTCCTCCAGCACGGTGATGCCGGCCACGGTCAGCTCGTCGCGCAGCAGGTCCCACACCCGCTGCTGGTCGGTCATCAGCTGGTCGGCGCGGTCGCTGGCACCCTCGACCTGCTGGGCCACGGTCAACCCGTCCGGAGACAGCGTCTCGACGCCTTCGAGCTGCTGCCCGCGCAGTCCCGCGAAGCGGACCATGAAGAATTCGTCGAGATTATTGCCCGAGATCGAGAGGAAGCGGAGCCGTTCGAGCAGCGGATGCGCCAGGTTCGAAGCTTCCTCGAGCACCCGCTGGTTGAAGGCAAGCCAGCTCAGCTCGCGATTGAAATAGCGGTCGCGCGGGGCGATCGGATCGTGCGGCAGGGGATCACCCACCATGTCATGATCGTGCGAAGGCTGTTCTATCGTATCCATGGCCGTCCACTATAGCAGCCTATATGTATCCTCCGTGACGCCGATGGCCGCAAGGGCCTCGCGTGCGACTGCCATGGTGATCGGTTTGCGCCGCGCCAGCGATGCCTCGTCGAGCGCGTCGACGATCCGGCCGACGCCGATATAGCTGCGCTCGATGCGGGGCATGACATAGCGCACCACCTCGGGCTTCGCGACGAGCCCGCGGGCATTCAGCAGCTTCTCGATCAGCCCGCCGATCAGTTGGAAATCGGGATCATCGATCGCGACATGCGGGCTGGCGAGCAGCCGCGAGCGCAGGTCGGGCAGCTTGATCTTCCACTTGGCGGGGGGCAGGTCCGCCGCCAGCAACAGCGGGGTCCGCTCCGACTGGGCGGCGTTCCAGGCGTGGAACAGCCGCTCCTCGTCCTGCATGTCGGCATTGTCGATGAAACGCCCGCCGCTCTTGGCCGCGAAGATGCGGCCAAGCAGGCTGCGGCCCGATTTGCGCGGGCCGGTCAGCACGCTCGCCATCACCGGCCAGAGCGACCAATGTTCGAGATGGCGGACGGCGGTGCGATTGGCATCGCTGACGATGAAGTCGCGCTCGTCCTCTTCGGCCGGCCATACGAACGGCAGCGCGATCTGGTCCGTCATTGCGTCGGCGGGGGCCCGTTGCGCCGGATGCGGAAGCCGCCGCCGACATCGTCGACCTGCCAGCCGCGCGCGACCAGCGCCTCGCGCAGCGCCTGTGGCGGACCCGAGAAAGCGACGCGGAAGCTGGTGGTGCCGCCCAGCGCCAGGCTGCCGGTCTGTACGCCGGTCACCCCGGTCAGCGAGCGGAGCGTGCCTTCATAGCTGCGCAGCGCCGCCGCGTCGGGGGTTTCGGCCTGGACGGTGATGGTCGTGGTGACGGCGGCCGCGAGCGAATTGAGCACCTCGTCGATCGGCACTTCGGCCGGCGGGGTTTCGATCACCAGCGAACGGTCGGCGCGCAGCCCGCCTTCCTGCAGGGTGCGGCTATAGGCCGCGTCGATCCGCTCGATGCCGCGATCGAGCATCGCCGGCAGGCCATCGCCATTCTCCGCGGTCAGGGTGAAGCTGTCGACGACATTGCCGTCGGGCCCTTCGCGCGCCACGAATTTGCCGATCACCGGGCCACCCGGCCATTGTCGGAACAGGGTGACCTCGGGGACGACGATGTTCGCCGCGCCATAGCTGTCGAGCAGCATCCGCCACCAGCTGCGGCCGGGACGGCGGCTCTGCGCGGCGTTGAGCAGCACCGGATCGACCCCGGTGCCCGACACGCGGACATAATCGATCGGGCTGTTGCCGGCGCGGAAGCGCGCCCAGGCCTTCAGCCATTCGCTGCGCCGTTCGAAGCTGATCGGGGTCGCCCCGCTCCATTCGACGGGAATCACCAGCATCGGCGCCGAACGCCGCATCGCGCCCTTCACCCCCAGCAGTTCGCCGGCGCGGGCGCGATCGAACAGAACGCCGAGGGTGGCGATGTAGCGATTGGGGCCGATCTGCTCCTTTTCGACGACGATGCCGCCGCTGATCGAGTCGAGGGTCGAATCGGGCAGGCCCGGCGCATTCTCCACCGGTTTCCCGTTCACCCGCGCCCAGAGCATCTTCCAGCCCTTGCGCTGCGCTTCGCGCCAGCCGCCGCTGCGCGCCTGATCGGCGGTGCGGGCCGCCGTATCGACGTGAATTCCACTCACCTCATAGCTGCCCGACCCGTCGATCGGAGCCACGCCGCGCTCGTCGGAGCGCTCCAGCTGGGCAAAGGCGATCGCGCCGCCAAGGATGGCGACGGCCAGAATCGACAGCGGCGCGGGACGAAAAAGACGATCGGCGAGGTTCACGAGGTGCCTTTTGGCGACTTGATCATGGAAATCCAAGAGCGATGTAGTTAGGGCGTCGCTCATGAGCACCGACAACACCGAAGAATCCTACACCTATGCCAAGGCCGGCGTCTCGATCGCCGCGGGCAATGCGCTGGTCAAGGCGATCGGCCCCCTCGCCAAGTCGACCCGCCGGCCGGGCGCCGACGCCGACCTGGGCGGGTTCGGCGGCTTCTTCGACCTGAAGGCGGCAGGCTATACCGATCCGCTGCTGGTCGCGGCGAACGACGGCGTCGGCACCAAGCTGAAGCTGGCGATCGACAGTGGCCGTCATGACGGCGTCGGCATCGACCTGGTCGCGATGTGCGCGAACGACCTGATCGTCCAGGGCGCCGAGCCGCTGTTCTTCCTCGACTATTTCGCCACCGGCAAGCTCGACAACGGCGTCGCCGAGCGAGTGATCACCGGCATCGCCGAGGGCTGCAAGCTCGCCGGCTGCGCGCTGATCGGCGGCGAGACCGCCGAGATGCCGGGCATGTACGCCGATGGCGACTATGACCTCGCCGGTTTCTGCGTCGGCGCGGTCGAACGCAGCGAGGCGCTGACCGGCAACCGGGTGGCGGCTGGCGACATCATCCTCGGCCTCGCCTCCTCCGGCGTCCATTCGAACGGCTATTCGCTGGTCCGCCGCCTCGCCGCCGACAAGGGCTGGAAGCTCGACCGCCCCGCCCTGTTCGACCAGGAAGTCCTCCTGATCGACGCGCTGATGGAGCCGACCCGCATCTATGTGAAGTCGCTGCTGCCGCAGGTCCGCGCCGGCAAGGTGAAGGCGATGGCGCACATCACCGGCGGCGGCCTGCTGGAGAATATCCCGAGGGTTCTGCCCGAGGGGCTGCACGCCCATGTCGACGCCGATGGCTGGGTCCAGCCGCGGCTGATGGCCTTCCTGCAGGCGCAGGGAAATATCGAGCCGGGCGAGATGGCGCGCACCTTCAACTGCGGCGTGGGCATGGCGGTGATCGTCGCCGAGGCCGATGTCGGCGCAGTGACCCAGGCGCTGCAGGACGCGGGCGAGACCGTGCTGCTCGTCGGCCATATCGCGCCGGGCGAGAAGGGCTGCACGGTCAAGGGCAGCGACGAGACCTGGAGCGCGCGTGGCGCCTGGTCGGCGACGCATCTGGGCTGAACCTGCTCTCCCCGTCGCCCGGCGGAGGCCGGGGCCGCCACGGGGCCGGGCGCCATCTTTTCCCAATTCCGTGGCGGCTCCGGCCTCCGCCGGAGCGACGCATGACGAACAAAGCCCCCCTCGCCATCCTGATCTCGGGCCGCGGCAGCAACATGTCGGCGCTGATCGAGGCGGCGCGCGCGGACGACTGCCCCTATGAGGTCGTCCTCGTCGCCTCGAACAAGCCCGAGGCCGCCGGGCTGGAGATCGCGCGCGAGGCCGGGATCGCCACTTTCGCGCAGAGCCACAGGGGCCTGACCCGCGAGGTTTTCGACGCGATCATCGACGCCGAACTGCGCAGGGCGGGCGCCCGCTATGTCGCGCTGGCTGGCTATATGCGCATCCTGAGCCCCGCCTTCGTCGCGGGCTGGGCCGACCGCATGGTCAACATCCACCCGTCGCTGCTGCCGCTCTACAAAGGGCTCGATACCCATGGCCGCGCGATCGCGGCGGGCGATGCCGAGGGGGGCTGCTCGGTCCATCTCGTCACCGCCGAACTCGACGATGGCCGGGTGCTGGCGCAGGCGCGCGTGTCGATCGTGCCTGGCGACACGGCCGAGGCGCTCGCCGAACGTGTGTTAGCCGAGGAACACAGCCTTTATCCGGCCGCACTTGCCGCCTATATCCGCGAGCATGGCTGACGAAAGCATCGATGCCGCCGAGCGGCGGCGCAGGTTACGATGGCTCACCCTCGCCGAGATCCTCGGCGTTTCGGCGCTGGTCATCTCGGGGCTCACCTTCTGGAACGCCTATAGCGAGCGGCGCCACAGCGAGGACAGCCAGGTCGCCGAAAGCAAGGCCGCCAAGGCGAAGGCCCGTACCCTGGTGCTCCGCGCCAAGGTCGAGAAGGATGGCGACCGGCTCGCCATCGCGCCGACCGGCGACCAGGTGATCCAGGGCCAGACGATCGCCTTCCCCAAGGCGCTCGACCTCGATCCCGTTGACAGCACCGATCCGCGCATCGAGGCGCGCTGGTTCGAAAAGGGCCTGAAGAAGGCCCGTGAGGCGGCTGGCGAAGATGGGCGCCCCCGCGGCGACGCGCGCCTGCCCGTGGCGATCACCACCCGCTTCACCGTCGACGGCGAGGTGGCCGAGGACGTCACCCTCTATGACATCGGCTATATCACCGAGAGCAGCTTCCTGGGTGGCACCTCGATCAAGCTGCGCGGCCTGTCGCTGATCGGGCGCTCGCCGTCCGAGATGGCGGTGGCCCGCCTCGATGCGCTATGGAAGGCCCGACACAAAGGAGCCAAGTGATGGCGTCGGACGATCCCAAGGCGGTGCATGCCCGCGTCGGCCAGCTCGCGGCGGCACTGCCGCAGGTCGAGGAGAAGGTGTCGCACGGCTCGCCCTGCTGGCGGGTCGCCGACAAGCGGATGTTCGCCTATTTCTGGCACAACCATCACAGCGACGACCGCACCGCCGTGCTGGTGAAGACCAGCGGGGTCGAGGAGCAGGAGATGCTGATCGATCTCGATCCCGACATCTATTTCAAGCCGCCCTATCTCGGCCCCTCGGGCTGGATCGGCATCCGCCTCGACCAGCCCGACACCGACTGGGAGCAGGTCGAGCATCGCCTGCGCGAGAGCTGGCGCATGGCCGCACCGGCCAAGCTGGCGGCGATGATGGAATTCTGATCCTTCTCCCCTCCTTCCAGGGAGGGGAATTAAAGTGGCATCCCCAGGATCAGATCGTCGAACAGCGCATCTCCCACTTGGAAGCGGCGCGTGCCGACCGGCTCGCACCCCATGCGGCGGTAGAAGCCGATCGCGCCGTCATTGCCCGCATGAACCCCGATCAGGAAGCGGCGTCTGCCGAGCGCGCGGGCATGGTCGATCGTCGCCTGGAACAGGCGGCGGCCGAGGCCCCCGCCCTGCCACTTGGACAGAAGATAGATGCGGCGCAGCTCGATATCGCCCTCGTCGATCGCGATCGGCAAATCGGGCGTGGTGAGCAGCGCGAAACCGACCGGGGCCCGCGTCTGGGGCAGTTCGGTGATCCAGATGGCGCTGTCGGGGTCGGCGGCGAAAGCACGCCAGGCGTCGGGGCTACTCTTGCCCGCGACATGCTGCAGCATGTCGGCCAGGCCGATCATGTGCGCATAGCTTTCGAGGAAGGTCGCCGCGCCGACCATCGCCAGCGCGGCGGCATCATCGGGCCCCGCCCTTCTCAGGACGGGGCCCAGAGGATCAGCCGACAATTTCTTCGGGCTTGAAGAAATAGGCGATCTCGATGTTGGCGTTCTCGAGGCTGTCCGAGCCATGGACCGAGTTCGCTTCGATCGATTCCGCGAAGGTCTTGCGGATGGTGCCCTCGTCGGCGTTCGCCGGGTTGGTGGCGCCCATCACTTCGCGGTTGGCCAGGACGGCGTTCTCGCCCTCGAGCACCTGGACCACGACCGGGCCCGAGATCATGAAGCTGACCAGCTCGCCGAAGAAGGGACGCTCCTTGTGGACGGCGTAGAAGCCCTCGGCCTGTTCCTTGGTCATGTGAATGCGCTTCGAGGCGACGACGCGCAGGCCGGCCTCCTCAAGCTTCGCGGTGACCGCGCCCGTCAGGTTGCGACGGGTCGCGTCGGGCTTGATGATCGAAAAAGTACGTTCGGTCGCCATGGCCGAGCGGCTCCATATCTAATAGCGTTGGAAGATGGCGCGCCTTTAGTCGCTGCCACGCCCTATGGCAAGGCGGGCTTGCCCTCCTCGTCCACGGTCTCGAACACCGGATAGGGCCCGAGGATCATGAACAGCACGCCCGAGACGATCGCCAGCGGCACCACCGACCAGAGCAGCGGCAGATAAGAGCGGGTGACGTCGAAGGCATAATTGGCCAGCACCGGGCCGATCCCGCTGGTCAGCGCCAACGCACCCGCCATCACCCCGAACACCAGCCCGAAATGGCGCATGCCGAAATGGCGGCTGGTGAGATAGCCGACCCCGTCCAGCTCGATCCCCAGCGCGAAGCTGAGCAGCCCGACCGCAACCAGCGAAGCGGGGATCGAGCCCGGCAGGAAGATCAGCAGCAGCGCCGAGATCGCGGGCATCGCGGTGGCGATCCCCACCACCCGGCCGGCGTTGAACCGGTCGATCAGCACCCCGCCCAGCAGCTTGCCGACCACGCCCGACAGCCCGGTGACGCTGGCGATCCCCGCCGCGGTGTTCCGGTCGATCCCGGCTTCGGAGAAGATCGGCACCAGGTTCACCGTCATCGCGACGCTGCACGCCGAGATTACCGAGGTGGCCGTGGTGATCTTGATGAAGGCGGCCGAGCGCAGCGCCTCGCGCGCCGGCATGCCGGTGAGCACCGGCACGGGAGCCGCATCGGCGCTCGGCCCGGCCAGCCGCTGCTTGTCGCGGGCGCTGTAAAAACCGATCAGGACGAGCGGCAGCACCACAACGACCCAGAGGATCCCGGTGCCGACATAGGCCATCCGCCAGCCATAATTGTTGATGAGGTAATTGGTGAGGATCGGCGTGACCGACGACCCCACCCCGGTGCCGCAGAAAGCGACGGCAAGAGCGAAACCCCGTCCGGTGGTGAACAGGCTGGAGACCGCCGCCACCCACACGGTGGGCTTGATGAAGGGGTGCGCGAGCGCGACGAGGAACCACAGGCCCCACCAGCTCCAGATGCTAGCCTGCGCCTGCGAGAGCAGGCCGATCGCGGTGCACAGCGCGATCACGCCGGGGATGGCGATACGGCGCGCGCCGAAGCGATCGATCGCCATGCCCATGAAGGGCGCCGCGAGGCAGCCCACCACCGCGACGATCGAGGGCCCCATGCTGATCTGCGCGCGGGTCCAGCCGAACTCCTCCTCCAACGGCTTGATCATGATGCCGGTGGAATAGACATAGACGGTGAGCAGCCCGACCCCGAACAGGCTGGCCAGCACCGTGGGCCAATGCGCCCGCCATTCCGCCGTCGCCGCCGATCCGCCGAATCCCGACACGCCCGTCTCCCCTCGCTTGGTTTCCACCGTTCCTAGCGGTTTCCGGCGGAAATCCAAATTTTGTGTATGGCATTATCAATCCGATCTGCACCGGCTGAAGAATCTCGTCTGAAATGGACGAAACGCGGAAATTCGGCAGCGGACGACTGGACTCAAACCATCATCGCGTTAACCATGAACGCTCGCATAGGGGGCGAGCGATGGAGCGGGGGCTACCATGGCGCGATATCGTCGGTCCGGCATTTCGCCGGGCGTTGACGCGCGTCTCCATCGTTATCCTGCTGACCTTGCTCAATCCGTTCGAGATCAACGAATGGTCCAGCCAACGCAGCGCAGCGCTATGGCAGCGCCTTAACGCCGATCATTATGGCCCGCCGGACGGGAAGGATCGTGATGAACCGGGAACGGCCTATGGCCGGGACGAGACCACGCTCGTCTATATCGACGATGCCTCGCTGAAGGCGGCCGGCGAGAAACGCCCCTTTCCCGCCTATCTGCTGATCGATCTGATCGACGATATTCGCTACGCCCCCGGCCAGGACAATCCGCCGCGCGCCATTTTCCTCGATCTGCTGATGTCGCATGCCGCCAAGGTCGGCCAGACCAACGACGAATTGCTGGCGTCGCTGGGCGACAAGGAAGAAGAGACGCTCTGCGCGGGCCGGAAACCCGAAGCATCGCCCTTTCGCTGTTTCCTCCGCCATGTCGCCGAGCTGACCCGGTATGACGCCTGGAAGGACCAACCTCGTTGCCGGGAAAGCACGCTAGCCCGGCTGCTCTGCATCCGCGAGGCGAAGGGGCTGCCCCTGCTGTTCGCCGATCCGCGTGGATTGACCGAAGCCAGGGAATTGCGCGCCGATCTCACCCCCTCGCTCGAGGCGCTGGACACCGTCGCGGCGCTCGTCCCGGTGACGGTCGATGAGACCGACTATCCGCTGGTAGATCCGGCAACCCATGCCAACCGGATCGGCAATCCCTATCAGCTCTATCCCGCCGCCGCGCTATACGCGCTCTGGTGTGCCTCGAAGGGCGAACGCTGCAAGGCCGGCTTTCCCTATGGCCCGGATCGCGACGGACGGGTCGACTGGTCAGAGCGCTACGATCGACCGCTCACCGTGTCATGGGGTGTCGGCCGGCGATCATGGTTCACCGATTTCCTCGATCGCCATCGCGGCGGCCAGCTGGAACAGCGCTGTGATCCGGCGGATCCGTCGCCGAAGGCGACCGCCATGACCCTGGCGTCGATGGCGACATCCGGGATCAATTTCGAACGCAAACCGCGTTGCCCCTATGCCAATGCGATCCCCTTCGACCTGCTGCAGGGCCAGGTGACCGCCGAGGAAATGGCGAAGCTGTTTGCCGACAAGATCGTCATCATCGGCTCGACCTTCGCCGACTCCAACGACATCGTGCGCGCGCCGCCCTTCGGCCAGGTGCCGGGTGTGTATTATCATGCGATGGCGCTCGACAATCTGATCGAACTGGGCGCCGGCTATCCCCAACCGACCCAACAGATCGTCTCCTTTCTCGACCTGAGCGACGATGATCTGCGCAGCTGGCCAGCACTGTTCATCACCGTGCTGCTCGTGTCGATCGCCACCGCTGCGATGCGCCACCCGCCGGGACATCCCGAAGCGCCGCTACATCCATGGCGCTCCCTGACATGGCGACTGCTGATCAGTATGGCCTGTGTGGCGGTCCTGGGGCCGTTGCTGTTTTCGGTGACGCAGGGCTCCGCTTTGTTGCCCCAGAGCGCGAACCTGGTCGCGATCATGCTGCTATATCTCATCGGCATCGCTGAGCTTTTCTGGGCGGCGCTGGACCCTCTGCGCGAGGTGCTGGCCCGCCATTTCGCATTTGGGCGCCTCTGGCACGCGCTCACCGTGCCGGGGTCGATCAAGGGGAGAGACTGAACACAGAGGGGGAGTTGGGGATGATGCAATCGATCAAGGCCTTGATCTTCGTCGGCGCGCTGCTCGCCGCTACCGTCGCGCAGGCCGACCTCGGCAAGGTGAAGCAGATCATGCGCGAGCAGGTGTCGATCTACGACGCCGACGGCAATTTCGTGGAGAAGCGCACCGCCTGGAAGATCCCGGCAAGCGGCGTTTCGATCCAGCAGGTGAACGGCAAGGGGCAATTGGGGATCGCGGACGGCAGTGGCCAGATCGTCTATGTCCGCAGTTCTGAAGTCGTCGCCGATCGGCCCGACCCTTGCGTGTCGACCGACAACAGCACGCGCAGCGGGATGAAGGTGGCTGCCGGCGAAGGCGTGGGATCGGGCATGAGCGGGGCCGCCGCGCGATGCGTCCGATGATGCGCGCCCGGATGCGGCGGACCCTGCCCGCCTTGCTGCTGGCGTCCGCAGCGCTGGCCCAGGCGGGCCCGGCCGCCGCCCAGTGCCTTATGAACTGCGACTTCTCGATCAAGGGGAAGAAGGGCAAGTTCGTCGAGAAACAGGTGACGGCGGCCGATCTCGCCAAGGCCGATGCCGCCATGACGGCGGGGGCCTCCCAGGGCCGAGGCCTCGACGAAAGTTCGCTCAACCGCAGCGCCAATGCGGGATCGGGCCTTCACATGCCGCAGACCGAAAAGGCGCTGATGGCGATGCTGAAGCGGATCGAGGAGAAATGGCCCTATCGCTCGCCCGGCCCCGTCTCCATTCGGATCACCGCGTCGACCAGTTTCAGCCCGGTGGCGAAGCCCGACAAGGTCATCGTCGTGCCGCTGGGTCTGCTGATGCTGGCCGGCAATGACGACGATGTCGCCTGGGTGCTCGCCCATGAATATGCCCATATCGCACTGGGCCACTTCTCCCGCGAGGCGAAACAACGGCAGTTGACGTCGGGGGTCGACAAGCTCGTCTCCTGCACGCGGACGGCGATGGCGCTGTCGGAGCTTCGGCCGCAGAATAATGGCGGCCGCTTCTCCTTCACCACGGTCAAGGACGAGGGGGCCCGCTCGATGTCGCGGCAGGCGCTGCTGCGCGGCGACAATATCGCCGACCTGCTCGAAATCTATAACCAGCAGCTCTCGAAACAGCAGGAGGACGAGGCGGACGTCGCCGGCTTCGATCTGGCCATCGCCGCGGGCTATTCCGACACCGGCTTCGGCGATGCGCTCGTCGTGGTCGAGAATGAGGAGAAGCGCCACGGCACGCTGCTGGACGAGTTCAGCCGCGAAATGAGCAGCTATGCCAAGACCGCCGCCGGCCAGTCCGCGGCCAAGGCACTGCAGGGCGGCAATATCCAGGACGCCTTGAAAGGCTTTCTGGGCGACATGGCGAAGAATGCGCTGACCATGGCGCAGGACAAGCTGATGGACATGATGAAGCAGAGCCATCGCCCCGCGAAGAAGCGGCGCGAGGGCATGTTCAAATATGTCGACAGCGCCTGGAAGAACGACAGCTTCGCGGACTCGTCGCACGCCTGGCTCGATGCCGTCCGGCAGACGGCGGAATTCAAGGAAGGCAAGATCGCGGTGCAGGCGATCGACAACAGCACTGCCGCCCAGCAAGCCATGGGCGATACCCTGCCCACCAATGACGCCGAAAAGCTGGCCTATGTGCAGAAGCTGGAAAAGGCGATCGTAGCGCTCCAGCCCGCGCTGGCCACCCGTTATGTCAACACCCCGATCGTGGCCAACGCGCAGGCGGGGCTGCTTGTCCTGGCGAACCGTCCGGTCGAGGCGGACCGCTATTTCGACATGGCGGCAGCCGCCCCGCTGCCGCTCGCGGCGGCGCCGACCAAGGCAGCCCCTGCCCGCGCCAAGAAGCCCGTCAAGGGCCGCAAGGTGGCGGTGCCCGCCGCACCGCCGCCGCCCGCGGAAGCCGCGCCACGCGTCGACGCCTATCTGCAGCAGAGTTTGAGCGGCTTCGACGAGCATGTCGATTTCCTCGTCCGCCAGCGCGGCTACCCCAAGGCGCTGAAGGTGATCGCCTTGGCCAAGGGCCGCTTCGGCGACGACATGAAGTTCCTGCCCTACATGATCACCATCTACACCCAGACGCGGCAAAAGGAGCTGCTGCTGGCGACGATCAATCGCTGCACCGGATCGCAGGACAAGCAGCTTCAGGAAAGATGCATGCGTGCGATCGCCGCGCCTGAGCTGATGGACAAGATCGACCAGTTGCCGCCCCACGACCAGGATGCGATCCGCGACAAGTTCAACGCAGTCTATGCCGATGCCCGGATGGCGTCGACCTGCGGAATCGTCGATCCGGCCAAGGTGAAGCAGACCAAGTCGCTGGCATCCGCGCTCGACTGATCGTCGCGCCTCGCCCGAACCGGCGTGCGCGAACGGATCATATCGAAATGACGCATCGGCATGCTAGCACCACCGCCCAGAATCACCTGCCCGGCGCGCGACGGGCGGACAGCGAGCGGAGTCTTCCATGCCCTACGAAAGCCCCTGGCAGCAGCCCCAGCACCACCGCCGCAACGCCAGCGTGTCCGACGACATCGACTATGAGATCAAGGGCCAGGAGCTGCAGTTCCTGGAGATCGAGCTCGATCCGGGCGAGAGCGCGGTGGCCGAGGCGGGCGCGATGGTGTGGAAGGACGCCAGCGTCGGCATGACCACGGTGTTCGGCGACGGCAGCGGCGGAGCGGATGGCGGCTTCATGGGCAAGCTGCTGGGCGCCGGCAAGCGCCTCGTCACCGGCGAGAGCCTGTTCACCACCGTCTTTACCCATCAGGGCCAGGGCAAGGCGCGGGTCGCCTTCGCCTCCCCCACCCCCGGCGCGATCCTGCCGATCAAGCTCGACGAACTGGGCGGTTCGCTGATCTGCCAGAAGGACGCCTTTCTGGCCGCCGCGCGCGGCGTGTCGATCGGGGTGCATTTCCAGCGCCGGATCATGACCGGCCTGTTCGGCGGCGAAGGCTTCATCATGCAGAAGCTGGACGGCGACGGCTGGGTGTTCGTGCAGATGGGCGGCACCGTGGTCGAGCGCGAGTTGAAGGCCGGCGAGGAACTCCATGTCGACACCGGCTGCCTGGCGGCGATGACCCCCAGCGTCGATTTCGACCTGGTCACCGTCGGCGGCGTGAAGAGCGTATTGTTCGGCGGCGAAGGCCTGTTCTTCGCGCGGCTGCGCGGGCCCGGCAAGGTGTGGATCCAGTCGCTGCCCTTCTCGCGCCTGGCCGGCCGCATGTTCGCGGCCGCCGCCGGACGCGGCCAGAACCGTGGCGAGGGATCGGTGCTCGGCGGCCTGGGCGACCTGATCGGCGGGAATAACTGACCTGCTTATTCCCCTCCCCGGAAAGGGAGGGGAATAAGAAGAAATCCGGAGCACCTCTTTTCCCTCCGGGAAAATCCGATTAGCGACAGGCCATGGCCCGCTTCCGGGCTCTCACCCTTCGCCATCGGGAATCCCTATGCGCAAGCTCACTGCCCTGTTGACCGCTTCCTTCCTGCTCGCCCCGGCGCTCGCGCTCGCGGCCGGGCCCGCCTTCGACGTCGCCCGTTTCAGCAATGACGTGAAGACCCTGTCCGACGACAGTTTCGAGGGCCGCGGCCCCGCCACCCCCGGCGAGAAGAAGACCATCGCCTTCATCACCCAGCAGATGAAGGCCGCCGGCCTGCAACCGGGTGGACCGAACGGCCAGTGGACCCAGGAAGTGCCGCTGCTCAAGTCGGAGATCGTCGGCACGCCGAGCCTGTCGCTGACGATCGGCGGCACGCCCCGCGCCCTGACCCAGGGCAATGAGATCGCGATCCGCGCCGCGCTGACCGGGCAGGACAAGGTCGACCTGAAGTCGGCCCCGCTCGTCTTCGTCGGCTATGGCGTCAAGGCGCCCGAGCGCGGCTGGGACGATTTCAAGGGCGCCGACCTGAAGGGCAAGATCCTCGTCGTCCTCGTCAACGACCCCGATTTCGAAGGCGGTGAAGGCGATTTCGGCGGCAAGCTGATGACCTATTATGGCCGCTGGACCTATAAATATGAGGAAGGCGCGCGCCAGGGCGCGGCCGGCGTGCTCGTGATCCACGAATATGCCCCTGCCTCCTATGGCTGGGCGACGGTCAAGAATTCGAACACCAACACGATGTTCGACATCGTCCGCGCCGATCCGGCCGCCAAGCACAGCCCGATGGAGGGCTGGATCCAGCGCGACCTGGCCGCCGACCTGTTCAAGGCCACGGGCCTCGACTTCGACGCGATGAAGAAGGCCGCGCAGAAGAAGGACTTCAAGCCGGTCGCGCTCAACGCCACGCTCGACGCCGCCTATGCGGTGAAGCCCGAGACGATCACCTCCTACAACGTCATCGGCCGCCTGCCCGGCAAGACCCGCCCCGACGAGACGGTGATCTATTCGGGCCATTGGGACCATCTGGGCGTCGGCGCCCCCGATGCGAAGGGCGACACCATCTATAACGGCGCGGTGGACAATGCCTCGGGCATCGCCAGCCTGCTCGAACTGGCGCGCGCCTATGCCAAGGCGCCGCGCACCGACCGGTCGATCGTCTTTCTGGCGGTCACCGCCGAGGAGAAGGGCCTGCTCGGCTCGACCTATTATGGCGCCAATCCGGTCTATCCGCTGGGCAAGACCGCGGGCGTGATCAACCTGGACGGCATGATCGGCGAGGGCGCGGCCAGGGACTTCAGCATCTCGGGCGTCGCCAAGCTCGGCCTGCTCGACATGCTCGTCGCCGAAGGCAAGAAGCTCGGCCGCACCTATGTGCCCGATCCCAATACCGACAAGGGCTATTTCTACCGGTCGGACCATTTCCCGATGGCCCAGCAGGGCGTGCCCGCCATCTCCTTCTCCACCGGGCTCGACCTGGTGAATGGCGGGCTGGAGCGCGGCAAGGCGCTGTCGGCCGACTATACCCGCGACCGCTATCACCAGCCGGCCGACGAGTGGCGCGCCGACATGGACCTGACCAACGTCGTCCCCGACCTGACCCTGGTCTACGACACCGGCCGCCTGCTCGCGACCAGCAAGAGCTGGCCCGAATGGAGCGCCGATTCCGAGTTCAAGGCCAAGCGCGACGAGAGCGCCGCCGACCGGAAATAAGTCACTTCACTTGATTCTGGTGGTCATGGCCCGCCATCCCCGATAGTCCCGGCAGGGACAAGACAAGGGAGAGGCCATGACCACCGTTTCCACGCTGCGCGAGCAGATGGCGGACCGCGAGGCGATCCGCGAATGCCTGCACCTCTACGCCCGCGCGATCGACCGCGGCGACATGGAGCTGATGCAGCAGGTCTACTGGCCCGGCGCCGTGGATCACCACACCGGCTTCTCCGGCACCGCCGAGGAGTTCATGGTCTGGGCGAGCGGGATGCTCGCGTCGATGGGCCAGAACATGCACCTGTTCGGCAACATCCTGATCGAGCTGGACGGCGCCACCGCGCAGGTCGAATCCTATCACTGGTTCGTGATCACGAGCGCGGCCGGCGACACGATCGGCTGCGGCCGCTATCTCGACCGCTTCGAGCGCCGCGACGACATATGGCGCATCGCCGAGCGGCTGGTGCTGATGGACTGGTGGCGCGAGCTGCCCGGCACGGTCGACTGGAAGACGGGGCCGTTCGGTATGGGGGGCGTGCCGCGCGGACTGCCGGGGAAGGACGACCCGAGCTATCGGCATTTTCGGAAATAGCCTGCCCACGAACGTCGCCGGCGGAGGCCGGAACCGCCACGGAGTTTGCGACCCGCTAGCCGCAGGAGCCGGTGGCGGCCCCGGCCTCCGCCGGGGCTATGCTATTTGCAGGCTCTCTACCCGCGATCCGCCAGCTCCACGAGTTTGCCGAACTGCTGACGCCAGAAATCGCCCTGCTGCCCGGCCAGCCTGCGGATGTCGGCCATGGTGAACGACCCCAGATATTTGTCGTCGCGCAGCTTCTGCCCGAAGGCCGCGACCGAGGCGACGAAGGCCATGTCGCCCGAGGGCGCCCGCGCCTCGCGCAGCGCTACCGCCGGCACCACCCGCGCCAGTTCGCGCGACGGGCCGCCATCGGGCAGCTTGTAGCGCAGCTTCACATAGGCTGCCTCGCCGCCGGACCTGGGTGCCGCCGGGCGATTGCCGTCATAGCGCCGCTCGGGGGTCCAGCCGGCCGCGCCGGCGGGGACGACCTCGTAGAGCGCGGTCACCTGGTGGCCCGCCCCCATGTCGCCCGCGTCGACAGAGTCATTGGTGAAATCCTCCTCGGCGAGCGCGCGGTTCTCATAGCCGATCAGACGATATTGGCTGACGACCGCCGGGTTGAACTCGACCTGGACCTTCACATCCTTGGCGATAGTGACGAGGGTGGCCGACAGTTCCTCCTGCAACACCTTCTTCGCTTCCATCGCGCTGTCGATATAGGCGTAGTTGCCGTTCCCGACGTCAGCGATCCGCTCCATCATCGCCTCATTGTAATTGCCGGTGCCGAAGCCCAGCGTGGTGAGGGTGATGCCCTCGTCGCGGTTACGCTTCACCAGCGCCTCCAGCGCCTTGTTGTCGCTGATGCCGACGTTGAAGTCGCCGTCGGTGGCCAGGAAGATGCGGTTGACGGCACCTTTCCGATAATTGGCCTTGGCGATCGCATAGGCCAGCTCGATCCCCTGCCCGCCCGCGGTCGAGCCGCCGGCCTGGAGGCAGTCGAGCGCGGCGTCGATATATTTGCCCTGCGAGGTCGGCTCCAGCACCACGCCGGCGCTGCCCGAATAGGCAATGATCGAGACACGATCGTCGGGCCGGAGCTGCGAGGCGAGCCCCTTCAACGCGGTCTTCACCAGCGGCAGCTTGTCCTCGCTCATCATCGAGCCCGAGGTGTCGACCAGGAACACCATGTTCGCCGCCGGCCGGTCGCCGGTCTGCAGGTCATAGCCGCGCAGACCGACCCTGATCAGTCGGGTGGCCGGATTCCACGGGGTGGTGCTCACATCGGTGGTGATGCTGAACGGCGCGCCCTTATCGGCGGGCTTGGGATAGTCATAGCGGAAATAGTTGACCATCTCCTCCGTCCGCACCGCTTCGGCCGGCACCGCCTGCCCCTGCTCCAGGAAGCGGCGGACATTGGCGTAGGAGCCTGTGTCGACATCGATCGAGAAGGTGGAAACCGGCGTGGTCGCGACGTCGGAGATGCTGGCGACGGCCTTGCCGTCATAGCGCTCGCGATTCTCGGCCGCCCCATAGACCGGCGCGCCGCGCACCGCGCCGATCGCCATCCGGGGCGCGGCCATGCCGACGGGCGGAGGTGGCGGCGGCGCGGCCGGCGCGGCCATGACGGGCGCCGGCCGGCGCGACGGCGCGAAGCCGCCGCTTCGCTTGCGCTGGGCCGTGGTGGTGACCTCGCCGAACTGGTTCACCCGGCAGCGCACCGGCGATTCCGGTGACGGCGGCATCCTGGGCGGTGCGACCGGTGGCGGGGGCGGAGCCGCCGACACCAGCAGCCCCATCGAAGCAACCAAGGCGGTCATCGAACGCAACGACATCACGCACCTCCCCTGCAACGGCGCGACACCCCTCCAACTGGTGTCGGCATGAGGAACGTTACGCAACGGAGCTGTCGGAAAGCTGAATTGCGGCCGGCCGTTCCGTTCCTCGCCCCAACTGGCCACAGGCTCGCTTCGCCGCAACAAGGGTGGATCGATTTTAGATCGTCAAATCAACAGGATGCACAACATTTCAAGTGGAGGAACCGATAGCTATTCTCATCGGCTTCTGGCGGATGACCGTCAGAGGCATGGCCCCGATCACCCTGGCGCTCACGACCGCTCCGGTGCTGGCGAACGAAATGGATGGGACGGCAGGCGCCGACCTGTCCCCGATCAACTTCGATCTGGAGCGACGCGCCACGCCGGCCGACCTGACCATATTGGCCAGCCTGTCGGGCAACGCCCTGCCCGCCGAACCGCAAGCCGATACGCGATCGGCGGACTATGGCCCGTCTCTGGCTCCCGCTGCAGCACCCGCCGACGAAACCCATCGGCTCTCCTTCGGCCGGCAGCTGGGCGGGATCAAATGGGAGCTGGGCGCCGCCCTGGCCTGGGTCACCGCGATCAACGTCGCCAAGGTCAGCCGCGACGGCAGCCGGGGCTTCCATTTCCAGAAGGAAGGATGGTTCGGCAAGGACACCATCAACCTGGGCATGGACAAGGTGACCCATGCCTGGAACACCTATTGGATCACCGACATGGTCGAGGCACGCATCCGCCGGAAGACCGGCGCGACCAACGCCGCCCCCACCGCGGCGGCGCTGTCGATGGGGCTGATGTTCTATGCCGAGCTGTGGGACGCCCACAAGAAATCGAGCGGCTTCTCGTTCGAGGACATCGCGATGAACAGCGCGGGCGCGGGCTTCTCGCTGCTGCGCAACGCCGTGCCGGGGCTCGATCGCAAGCTCGACTTCCGGCTGCTGCTGATCCCGAACAGCGACGTCTACACCCCGTCGGGCACCCGCCATTATCGCCAGATGCGCTATCTGTTCGCGCTGAAGCTGGCCGGCTTTGACGGCATGGAGCGAAGCCCGCTACGCTTCGTGGAGCTGCATGCCGGCTACCGCGCGACCGGCTTCACCGCCCGCGAGGAAGCGCGCGGCGACCCACGGCGCCAGCGCCCCTTCTTCGGCGCCGGCCTGAACCTCAACGAACTGTTCTTCCGCCGCCCGTCCAATGGCGTCGGCAAGGTCGCGAGCGAGGCGCTGCAATATCTGCAGGTGCCCTACACCGCCTATCATATCGATTGAGGCGGCGACGGGCGCCGGCAACCAAAAGATGGTCAGCGCCCGTCGAACAGCTTCTGCAGGAACACCGTCTCCACCTCTCGGCGCAGATCGTTGTTCGGCTTCTTCAGGAAGCCATGGCCCTCGTCGGCGAACAGGACATACCAGGTCTCGTTGCCGCCGGCGCGCAGCCGGGCGACGACCTGGTCGGACTCCGACTGCGGCACGCGCGGGTCGTTGGCGCCCTGCATCACCAGCATTGGCTTGGTGATCTTGCCGACATTGGCCATCGGCGAGATGCGCGCGAAGACCTTCTGCATCTTCGGCTTGCGCTCGTCGCCATATTCGGCGCGGCGATTGTCGCGGCGATAGGCCTCGGTGTTCTTGAGGAACGAGACCCAGTTGCTGATCCCGTAGCGCTCGACCCCGCCGACCAGCCGGTCCGAATAATGGGTCATCACCGCCAGGCTCATATAGCCGCCATAGGACTGGCCGTAGACCGCGACCCGATCCTTATCGAGGCCGGGTTGGGTGGCGATCCAGTCGAGCAGCGCGCCGATGTCCTTCACCGAATCCTCGCGCTTCTCGGCATTGTCGAGGTTCAGGTAGCGCTTGCCATAGCCGTCGCTGCCGCGGACGTTGGGCAGGATCACCGTCGCCTGCAGGACATCGGCGAAATATTGCGCGCCATAGTTCCAGATCGGCCGGGTCTGCGCCTCGGGCCCGCCATGGATGTCGATGATCACCGGGGTCTTGCGATCGGCGGGAATGCCCTTGGGCCGATAGACGAAGGCGGGCACCGACAGGCCGTCGAACGAGCGGAAGCGGATCAGCTCGGGCTCGGCGAGCTTCGCCGGATCGAGCTCGCCCAGTTCGGATGAGGTCCAGCGGGTGAGCTTCGCCCCCTCGACGTCCCAGCTCCAAACATCGCCGGCCGAAGTGGCGGAGGTGAGGCCCACCGCAAGCTGCTTGCCGTCGGGGCTGAACTTCAGGCCGGTCAGCACGCCCCTGGGCAGCTCCGGCTGCGGCAGCGCGCGGCGGGTGACCCGGTCCTGCACCACCACCTTCGAAAAGCCGTCCTCGTTGATCGCATAGGCCAGGATACGGCCATCGCTCGACAGCGAATAATCCTCCACGTCCCATTGCAGGCCGGGCGTCAGCACCGTCGCCTCGCCGGTGGCGATGTCGATCTCGACGAGCTGGCGGGTGTCGCTGCCGCGATCGGAGATGGCGATCAGGCTCTTGCCACCCGGCAGATAACGCGGCTGCTGATAGACGGCCATCGGCGCCTTGGGGGCGATGCGGGTCGCCTTGCCGGTGGCAAGCTCCAGCTCGAACAGCTGATCTTCGCGGTTCGACAGGCCACGCACGAAGATCAGGCGGTTCTTGTCGTCGGAGATGTCGGCCGGGTCGATCGCGCGCTCGGCCTGGTAGAGCGCCCTCGCCGGGCCGTCGGCCTTGGGATCGATCCCGAACAGGCTGTAGGCGGCCGAGCCCTTGATCGCGCGCGACCAGACCAGCATCGAACCGTCCTTGCTGAAGACGGGGGACTGGTTGCGCGTGCCCGTCTCGGTGAGCTGGCTCGCGGTGCCGCTGAGCCCGCGCGCGAACAGCTGGAACCACTCGTCGCCGCCCACATCGCGGGTCATCACGAAGCGATCGCTGCCGGGGATGACATGAGCGTCGGCCACCGGCTCACTGCCGAAGGTGAGCTGGGTGCGCGCCGCGCCGGGCGCCGCGACATGGTGGATCTGCTGGGTGGAACCGAAGCGGGTGGCGATCAGCATCGAACCGTCGGGCAGCCAGTCCTGGAAGGTTGCGGCGCGGCTGTTCTGATAGCGCTGCACCGCCTCCCTCACCGCGTCCGGGATGTCCGGTACATTCTGGAGAGTGGCGGAGCCGACCTTGCGGGTCTGGACGGTCTGGGCGGAGAGCGGCGCGGCCAGCAGGGCGAGCGCCGAGGAAGCGATGAGAAGATTGCGCATGCCCGGACTTTCGGACGCGATCCCGAAGACGTCAAGCTGGCGCGGCCCGACGCCACGCACCACAGGTTCCTCACTCCTCCGGGATAGATAAATCCGAATCGGACGGCCTCAAAACCCCGAAAACCTGAATCAAATCCACTTTCGAACCGAATAGAACCAAAGTGATTTCATCTGATTATACCAATAGATGAGATCCAAGCCTATCAACCATTAAGGGCATCCTGATCCTTTGGCGCTATTATCGCCAATGATCTCATCGTCTTTATCGGGGTATTTGCCTTGGGTATTTTGCGTATCTTAAGCGTAATGATTTTGCTCGGGGGAGCAAGCGTCAGTCACGCCGCCGCCGTCATCCTCAACCGTGCCGATGTGGGCACCACGATCAGCGTCGACTATGCCGGCACCGTACTGGGCCTGCCGAACAGCGGGCTCGGGGCGATCAGCAGCTTCGTTTACACGGGCGCCAGCACCGACGGGCGCACCTATAATTTCAGCTATGCGCTGAACAACGATTCCACGACCTCGTCGCGGATACGCTCCTTCGGCTTCGATGTGCTGGGCAGCACCGCGCTGACCGGCACCTCGTCGAGCGGCACTTATTCCACCGCCTATCAGAACCCGCTGTCGGCGCTGATCGGCACCGACCTGTGCTTCTCGACCAGCGGCCTGGGCACCTGCACCACCGGATCGGGAGGCCTGACCGCGGGCCAGTCGACCACGGGCACCTTCGCCCTCACCTTCGCGCAGAGCGTGAATGCACTCCAGCTCGACGATTTCACCGTCAACTTCCAGGCGGTCGGCGGCCTTCTCGCAGGCACCGGCAAGGGCGACGCGACGGTGATGGTGCCGGTGACCCAGGAAACCGTGTCGACCGCGCCCGAAAGCAGCACCTGGGCGATGATGATCCTGGGCTTCGGGCTGACCGGCTGGCTGCTGCGGCGGCGGACGGCGACGGCGAGTCTGGCGCTGCAGGGCTGATCCGCGCTCAGCGCGACGCCGGCACCATCGTCTGCACGGCGTCGAAATTGTCGGCGAAGCAGCGGCTGCACGTCTCGCTGCCGGCATGGCCGCCACGATCGAGCATTTCGGCATGGGCCTGGCGGGCCCGCCCGAATATCAGCTCGCGCAGCGACTGTTCGGTCAGGCTGCCGATCGGCTCGGCGCGCCGGAAATCCTGGCAACAGCGTAGCACCATGCCGTCGCAGTCGATCACCAGATCGTCGAGGACGGCCGAACTGCACCGTATCGGCGACGGCCGGAAGGCAAGCTGATCGAAGACGGTGCGATCCTCCGCGCACCGACTTGCCATCGCGGCGATGATCACCGCCGCGCCGCGCGCCTCGAACCAGGCCCGGGTCTCCGCCGCATCGGCAAGGTTGCGCCGGCTGAGCGGGATCGAGACATGCACCTGCCCCGCGAAATCCTCCAATATCTGCTCATATTTGGGGATCAGCCGTTCTAGGCGGAGGGGCTGCATCAACGCCTCGAAGCTCTCCGGCACGATCGATTCGCAATGCAGGCCGATCAGGACATCCGCCGCGCGAAGCCCTGCATGGCGCTGCCGATTGAACGCCGCGCCATTGGTGTTGATCGCGATCGGGGTCGACGGAAAGCGATCCCGCAGGTGAAGCGCGCGTTCGACGACATGCGGATCGACCAGCCCGTCGCCGAACAGGCCCAGGGCGAACTGCCCGGTGATCGGCAGACGCAGGTCGGCGATCTCGTCGACGATCCGGCGGAACAGGGGCATCGGCATCGGCACGCGCGGAACATGCGCCGTCGAAAGCTTGCCGGTGGGACAATGGATGCAGGAGGCGTTGCACAGCCCCGTGGTCCCCAGGGCGATGAACCCCAGCCGATCGGGTGATGACCCACGGGGTTTGGCCGCGACCAGGTCGAGCCCCAGTTCATGCGATGTCGGATCGAGCGCAAAGGCCCGCTCGAGCGCGACCAGCCCCTTGCCCTGGCGCCCGAGCCGGTAGAGCGCGCGGCTATATCTGCGCCAGATCCGCCCATCGTCGGGCCGCAGGACCAGACGGCACGAACAGGTGCAGCGAACCGCCGTCCAATAGACCCAGCGCCGTATCGCGCCGTACCGCTTTTGCAGCCATGCCGCCATCTCGCCCTCGTCCATTCCCCTACGGCCAGGGGCGATCTCCACCCGCCGCCAGAGTTGACGCAACGGCAGCTTCGCGAACGGGCGAATGGGCGACGGGACGAACAGGCAGGAGTTTGCCGCTATCGCCGCTCAGGGCAGCAGCAGGCTGGAATCCCCGTAGGAGTAGAAGCGATAGCCCTGCGCGATCGCATGGGCATAAGCGGCCTGCATCCGCTCGCGCCCCATCAGCGCGGAGACGAGCATGAACAGGGTCGACTTGGGCAGGTGGAAATTGGTCATCAGCCCGTCGATCGCGCGGAAGCGATAGCCGGGGGTGATGAAGATCGCGGTGTCACCGTCGAACGGGCGGATCACATCATCCTCGCCAGTCGCGCTTTCCAGCAGGCGCAGGCTGGTGGTGCCGACAGCGATCACCCTGCCCCCCTTGGCGCGCACCGCGTTGAGCCGGTCGGCCGCGTCGGCGTCGATCCGGCCCCATTCGGCGTGCATGCGATGCTCGTCGGTGTCGTCGGCCTTCACCGGCAGGAAGGTGCCCGCGCCGACGTGAAGGGTCAGGGTCTCGCTGAGAATGCCCGCCTCGGCCAGCGCCGCCATCAGGCCGGGCGTGAAGTGGAGCGCCGCGGTGGGCGCGGCGACCGCGCCCTTCTCCTTCGCGAACATCGTCTGATAATCGTCGAGGTCGCGTTCGTCGGTAGGTCGCTTGCCGGCGATATAGGGCGGCAGCGGCATCGTGCCCGCCCGCTCCAGCAGCAGCTCGACGGGCTCGTCGCCCTCGAAGTCGAGCAGGATCGAGCCGTCGTCGCCACGCTCGGCGGCAATCGCGGAGACATCGGCACCGAAGTCGATCCGGTCGCCGATCCGTACCCGCTTGGCGTTGCGCACGAAGGCGCGCCAGCTGCGCAGCCCCTCGCGCTTGTGCAGGGTCGCGCCGATCCGCGCCTCGCCACGCCGTCCTTCAAGCTGGGCCGGGATCACGCGGGTGTCGTTGAACACCAGGCAATCGCCAGCGCGCAGCAGGCCGGGCAGGTCGCTGACGATATGGTCGACCGGGCCGCCCTCGCCCGCCAGCAGCATCAGCCGCGCACTATCGCGCGGCGACGCGGGCCGAAGGGCGATATTCTCGGGCGGCAGGTCGAAATCGAAGAGATCGACGCGCATCGGCTTACGCTACCAGACTTATTGGGGCGGGGTCGCCGCCTCGCCGCTGGTCATGGTCTCGACGGCGGCGTCGGTCGTCCCGCCATCGGACACGGCGTTGACCGCCGCGTCGGTGCCCGACGGCGGCGCCGAGGGCTCCTCGGCCGGCGCCGGATTGTTGGACGCCGGCGGCGATGCGGGCGCGACTTCCTGAACCGGCGGAGCGGGCGGCTCGGCGCGCTTGGCCTTCCGATCGGCCTCGGCGGATTCCTTCTCGGCCTTCTTCGATTCCTTGGCCGCCTTCTTGGCGTCCTTGGCGGCCTGCTTCTTCTGCTGCTTCACCGCCTTCTCGTCGACGTCGCTGAAGGTGGCGGTGGTCACGCTGCCCACCTCGGCCTTCTTGGCGTCGGGCGGCGGCGGCACGAAGGCCGCCGGTGCCTGGCCGAGATCGTCCGACTGGATCGAGGCATGGACGATCTTCGACGGGTTGGCCGGCGGCTCGCCCTTCTCGATCGCGTCGACGAACTGCATACCGGTGACCACCCGGCCGATCGGGGTGTAATTGCCGTCGAGCGTCAGGTTGGGCTGCAGCATGATGTAGAACTGGCTGTTCGCCGAATCCGGGCTCTCGGCGCGCGCCATCGCCATCGTCCCGCGCACATGCGGCAGATCGTTGAACTCGGCCTTCACATCGGGAAGGTCCGAGCCGCCCTCGCCGGTGCCCTTGGGGTCACCGCCCTGGGCCATGAAGCCCTCGATCACGCGGTGGAAGATCAGGCCGTCATAGAAATGACGGCGCACCAGCGTCTTGATCCGGTCCACCGAATAGGGAGCCTTGTCGGGGCGCAGCAGAATCTGCACCCGGCCGCCGGTCGAGAGATCGAGGTTGAGGATGTTCTGCGGATCGGACGGCGGCGCCTCGGCGACAGGCAGCGCCTGGGCAAAGGCGGTGCCCGCCAGGAACAGGGCACCAAGGGCCGCAACAACGAACTTCGAACGCATCAGGTCATTTCTCCCACCGCCGAAGCGGCCATAACGAGCATCGGCAGGCCAAGCGGCAGCCCTAGACATTGGGGGCTTGCGCGCGGCTGAACCGGTTCAGCTTCCCTTCTTACCGATCTTTTCGACGCGCGCGACGACTTCCTTCACCACGCGGGCCGGGGCGAAGCGATCGATCGCCCCACCATAGAGGGCGATTTCCTTCACCAGCCGCGAGGCGATCGGCTGCAGCGCGACGTCGGCCATCAGGAAGACGGTCTCGACCCGGTTGTTGAGCTGCTGGTTCATCCCTGCCATCTGATACTCATATTCGAAGTCGGCGACGGCGCGCAGGCCGCGCACGATGATGGCGGCGCCCATCTTCTCGGCGAAATCCATCAGCAGCGAATCGAACGCGACGACCTCGACCCCGTTGCCGAGGTCGGCGGTCTCGCGGTGCACCATCTCCAGCCGTTCCTCGACCGTGAACATCGGCGACTTGGAGGCATTGGTGGTGACGCCGATGACGAGCTTGTCGACCAGCTTCGCGCCGCGTCGGATGATGTCCATATGACCGAGCGTGATCGGATCGAAGGTACCGGGATAGACGCCGATGCGCATGATATTCCCCCTGTCGTGGCTCAGCGGTCGCGGTCGACCGCATAGGCCGCGATCTCGCGTAGCAGATCGGCTTCACTGCCGAAATTGCCAAGATGTTCAATCGCCTGCTCGGACAGACGGCGCGCCTGTTCGCGCGCGCGATCGATCCCCAACAGCGAAACGAAGGTCGCCTTGCCGGCCGCCTGGTCCTTGCCGGCGGCCTTGCCCATCGCCGCCGCATCCCCCTCGGCATCGAGCAGGTCGTCGGCGATCTGGAAGGCCAGGCCCAGGTCATGGGCGTAGCCGCGCAGCCGGCCGCGCCCCTCGGGCGGCACCCGGCCCAGGATCGCCCCGGCCTCGACCGAGAAGGCGATCAGCGCGCCGGTCTTGAGCTGCTGGAGGCGGGTGACGCTCGACAGATCGTGCATCGTCACCGCCGCCGCCATGTCCATCGCCTGCCCGCCGACCATGCCGCCCGGCCCTGCCGCCGCGGCGAGTGCGGCGACGAGTTCGCAACGGACGAAGGGATCGCCATGGGTCGGCTCGGCGGCGAGGATGTCGAACGCCATCGCCTGAAGCGCATCGCCCACCAGGATCGCGGTGGCCTCGTCATA
Organism: uncultured Sphingomonadaceae bacterium; assembly: GCA_963540925.1. GTDB lineage: Bacteria > Pseudomonadota > Alphaproteobacteria > Sphingomonadales > Sphingomonadaceae > Rhizorhabdus. The sequence goes on along the minus strand of CAUTRN010000009.1, from coordinate 26,198 downwards.
GGCCTTGTGGACGGTGGGGCGGCCGCGGCGCATGTCGTCGTCGTCCATCGCCGGCAGGTCGTCGTGGACGAGGCTGTAGACATGGATCGCCTCGATCGCGAGACCGACCCTGAGCGCGCATTCGGGATCGACCGCGAACAGCCGCGCGGCGCCACGGACGAGCAGCGGGCGCAGCCGCTTGCCGCCGCCGATCGCGGCGTGGCGCATCGCCTGATAGAGACGGGTGCGGCTGTCGTCGGGCGGAGTCAGCAGCGCATCGAAACGGCTGTCGATCTCGTCCGCGACATGCGCGAGTTCGGAGGCGAGGAGCTCGCGCATCTCAGCCAGCGGTGAAGGGCTCGGTTCCCCGTGGCGTTCCATCGGCGCCGAAGCCGATCTTCTCGATCCGCGACTTGGCGGCTTCGAGCCGCGCCTCGCAATGCCGCTTCAGCGCATCGCCACGCGCATAGAGCGCGATCGAATCATCGAGCGGGACATCGCCCGATTCGAGCTGCCGGACGATCGTCTCGAGCTGCTTGAGCGCATCCTCGAAGCTGAGGTCGGCGCTGACGGCGGGAGCGGCTTTGTCTTCCATGGCTGGGCTTCTGGGCTTGGGGGATCGCAGGGTCAAGTTTTGGTTGGCCTCAGGCGCCGGCGGTCGCATCCGCGACCTTGGCTATCCTCGCATAAGCTCGGGCGGCCGTTCGGCCTTGCGGGACATTGGCATGTCCCGACGACGAGCTCTGCGTCGGAGCCCGCCAGGGCTCCGCAAGCGCGAACGCGCGCCCGAGCTTATGCGAGGATAGCCAAGCAGGGCGGATGCCCTGCGCCCGGCGCCTGAGGGCTCAACAAAAAACGCTTATTTCTTGAACGGATCCTGGAAGGTCGCGCCGCCGAAGGTCGACTGGGTCTCCTCGGCATGGACGTCGTCGGCATGACGGGCGGCGGCCTCACGCTCGGCGCGCAGCTGCTCGATCAGCGCCTCGCGATCGCCTTCCAGGCGGGTGTCCGACGGGGCTTCGAGACCCGCGGCCTTGGCGGCCTTGGCGACCACCGCGTCCAGTTCGCGCTGCGAGCAGAGGCCCAGGGTGACCGGATCCTTCGGCACGATGTTGGCGATGTTCCAATGGGTGCGGTCGCGGATCGCCGCGATGGTGGTGCGGGTGGTGCCGATCAGCTTGGAGATCTGGCCGTCCGACACTTCCGCATGGTTGCGGATGATCCAGGCGATGCCGTCGGGCTTGTCCTGGCGCTTCGAGACCGGCGTGTAGCGCGGGCCCTTGGTGCGGCGCAGCTGATCGGGGCCCTTCTGCATGATGAGGCGATAATTCGCGTCCTTCTGGCCCTTCTCGATCTCGCCCATGGTCAGCTCGCCCGCGCGAACCGGATCACGGCCGGTCAGCTTGGTCGCGGCCATGTCGTCCGCGATCGCCTGGACCTCCAGGATGTGCAGTCCGCAGAACTCGGCGATCTGCTGGAAGCTGAGCGCGGTGTTGTCGACCAGCCACGAAGCGGTCGCATGGGGCATGAGCGGCTGGGCCATGGCGGTCCTCCAAAAATAAAAGGGCCGCCCCGTCACGGAGCGGCCGAAGCATGGCCGCTGATGTAATGGAGCCCGGCGGCAAGCACAAGGCCGGTTTAAGTCGCTTCCTCTCGCCTCCGGGCAGGCCCGAAACGGAGCGCGAGACTAAGCCGCCAGCTTCCGCTTCCCCCTGCCCTGCGGCACCAGCGCCTGGAAGAATTGCTCGGCGCTCTGCCGCCAGCCGAAGGTGGCGCCATAGGCCGCGGCATCGGTGCGATCGCAGGCCAGCGCCCTGCCGATCGCCGCCGCCAGATCCTCGTCCATGCCCGACGAACCGGGCGCGAGCACATCGATCGGCCCCGTCACCGGATAGGCGGCGACCGGCGTGCCGCAGGCCAGCGCCTCGATCATCACCAGCCCGAAGGTGTCGGTGCGGCTCGGAAAGACGAAGACGTCGGCGCCGCTATAGGCCGAGGCCAGCTCCTCACCGTGCAGCGCCCCCAGGAAGACGGCGTCGGGATAGGCCATCTGCAGCGAAGAACGGGCGGGCCCGTCGCCGACGATCACCTTGGTGCCCGGCGTGTCGCAGGACAGGAAGGCCTCGATATTCTTCTCCACCGCGACCCGGCCGACATAGAGCTGGATCGGGCGCGGCAGATCCGCCAGCGCGGCATGGCCGGGCCGGTCGGCGCGGAACAGGTCGAGGTCGACGCCCCTGCCCCAGCGGCGCACCGGGCCGATGCCCCGCCCCTCCAGGATCGCCTCGACCGAGGGGGTCGACGCCAGGATCGCCGCCGACGGCCCGTGGAACCAGCGGATATAGCGCCAGAACCAGTCGGCCGGCATGCCGGTCCGCTCGGCCACATAGTCGGGGAACTGCGTGTGATAGGCGCTGGTGAAGGCCAGGCCCCGGCTGATGCAGTGGCGCCGCGCGGCCAGGCCGATCGGTCCTTCGGTGGCGATGTGGATCGCCTCCGCCCCGAACTCGGCGATGCGGCGGCCCACCCCGAACTGGGTGGTGAGCGCCAGCCGGATCTCGGGATAGCTGGGACATGGCAGGGTCAGGAACTGATCGGGCGCGATCACGCAGACCTCATGCCCCATCTGGCCCAGTTCGGCGGTTACCGCCTGCAGGGTGCGGACGACGCCGTTGACCTGCGGGGCCCAGGCGTCGGTGGCGATGGCGATGCGCATGATCGGCCCTCCTCGCTCGGGCCGCCTCAGGCCGCCATCGCCCGTGCTTCGGCCTGGCGGCGCGCCTGCATCTCGTCGGCCCAGTGGAGCACTTCCATCGTGCCGTCGAAATGCTCGACCAGCGCGGTGCAGCCTTCCACCCAGTCGCCGTCATTATAATAGACGATGTCGCCGAACTGGCGGACCTCGGCGGTGTGGATGTGGCCGCAGACGACCCCGTCGACGCCGCGGCTGCTCGCCTCGTGCGCCACTGCTTCCTCGAAGCGCGAGATGAACTCGACGGCGTTCTTCACCTTGTGCTTGGCGTGCTTCGACAGCGACCAGTAAGGCAGGTCGAAGCGCTGGCGCACCGCGTTGATCACGATGTTCAGCCGCATCAGCATCGAATAGGCGGCGTCGCCGGCGAAGGCGAGCCAGCGGTGGCACATCACCACCGTGTCGAACTCGTCGCCATGCGTCACCATCAGGCGGCGGCCGTCGGCGGTCTCGTGGATCGCGCTGCGGCGGATCTCGATGCCGCCGAAGGTCATGCCGGTGAACTGGCGGAACATCTCGTCATGATTGCCGGGGATGTAGACGACGCGGGCGCCGCGCTTGGCGCGCTTCATCACCCGCCAGACGATGTCGTTATGCGCCGAGGGCCAGTACCAGCTGCGCTTCAGCCGCCAGCCGTCGATGATGTCGCCGACCAGATACATGGTCTCGCTGTCGGTGGAGTCCAGGAAGTCGATCAGCATCTGCGCGTTGCAGCCGCGCGTGCCGAGATGGACGTCGGAAATCCAGATGGTGCGGAAACGGCGACGCTCGCCGTCGGCCTCGGGAATGGTAGGACGCGGCCCTTGGGCGGCGGCGGTGATCCGGGTGATCGCGTTCATCGCTCGTCTCCTTCTGGATGACGTGCGGAGCCTATGATTCAACTATGTTACAGCCGCCTCCGATTCTGCTTACGCCTTTATGACAGGGACTTAGCGGCTTTGTGACAATCCACGGGACCGGAACAAAAAAGGTCCAATGGAGTCAGATCGATAACCTCCGCTTATCAGAAGCGCTTCCAACTTTGTTTCCGCTTTCTATCCACAGGCTTTATTTTGCGCTGCGGTAATCCTTTGGGGGCAAATGATGAAAATCTACGGCGATTCGATCTCGGGAAACTGCCTGAAGGTGAAGTGGACCGCGGATTTGCGCGGACTTTCCTATGAATGGATCGAGACCAGCGTGCTGGAGGGCACGACCCGCACCCCCGACTATCTGGCGATGAACCCGGCCGGCCAGGTCCCGCTGGTCCGCTTTGCCGATGGGCGCTGCCTGGCCCAGTCCAACGCGATCATCGTCACCCTGGCCGAGGGCTCGTCCCTCATCCCGGCCGACGGCTATCTGCGCGCCAAGATGTTCGAATGGCTGTTCTGGGAGCAATATAGCCACGAGCCCTATGTCGCGGTGGCGCGCTTCCAGGTCCATTATCTGGGCAAGCCGCTCGCCGAACTGGAGCCGCGCATCGTCGAGCGCGGCAAGGGTGCCTTGAAGCTGATGGACGAGGCGCTGCGCGGGCGCGACTTCCTCGTCGGCGACGGCCTCACCCTCGCCGACATCGCGCTGGTCGCCTATACGCGGGTGGCGCATGAGGGCGGCTTCGACCTGGGCGATTATCCCGAAGTGAAGCGCTGGGTGGCCGGCGTCGAAGCCGCCGCGAACATCAGGAGCAACTGACCATGCCGACGATCGCCGAGAAACGTGCCAGCTTCCGTGCCCTGCACGAGAGCGGCTTCTTCATCATCCCCAATGCCTGGGACGTCGGCAGCGCGGTGCGGCTCGCCGCGCTCGGCTTCAAGGCGATCGCCTCGACCAGCGCGGGTGCCGCCTGGGCGGCGGGCAAGGACGATGGCGAGATGAGCCGCGACGCCATTCTCGCCCATCTCCGCCTGCTGGTCGAAGCGACCGACCTGCCGGTCAACGCCGATTTCGAGAATGGCTTCGCCGACGATCCGGCGAGCCTCGGCGCCAATGTTGCGCTGGCGGTGGGCACCGGGGTCGCCGGCCTGTCGATCGAGGACTGGTCGGGAAGTGCGCATTATGACCGTAGCCTGGCGGTCGAGCGGATCGCCGCGGCGCGGGCAGCAATCGATGCGACCGATCCCGCCACCCTGCTCGTCGGCCGCCACGAAGCCTTTCGCGACCCTGCGCTCCCCGCCGCCGAAGGCATCGCTCGCGCGGTGGCCTATGCCGAGGCCGGGGCCGACTGCCTCTTCGTGCCCGGCCTCACCGATCATGGCGCGATCGCCGAACTGATCGCGGCGGTGGCGCCGAAGCCGGTGAACGTGCTGGTCCACAGCTATGACGAGGAGATCGGCCAGCTCGCAGCGCTGGGCGCCCGGCGCTGCAGCGTGGGCGCGAGCCTGGCCAAGGCGGCGTGGGATGCGTTCGATGCGGCGGCGGGGCGGCTGAAGGGATTGGAGGGCTAGTTTCTACCCCTCGCCCGCCTGCGGGAGAGGGGTAATAAGCGTGAAGGCCGGGACCACAGGGATCCCGGCCTCCACAAAATATACGCCACGCCACAACAGCTTATTCCGGTCAGGCGGCCTGCTGCGCCTGGGCCGGGTTCGCCTGGAGCCAGTCGAGGATCGTCTCCGGCGCGCTGACGCCATAGGGGTCGGCGTCGGCGCCGGTGTCGTTGATGCCGGGCTCCTCGAACCAGGCGACGACCTGGCCATCGTCGACCACCATCGAATAGCGCCACGAGCGATCGCCGAAGCCGAGATGATCCTTCTTGATCAGCATGCCCATGCGCCGGGTGAAGTCTCCCGAACCGTCGGGCAGCATCTTCACCTTCTCCAGGCCGAGATGCTTGCCCCACTGGTACATGACGAAGGCGTCGTTGACCGACAGGCAATAGACCTCGTCGGCGCCGGCGCCGGTCAGCGCCTCGTAGCTGCGCTCATAGGCCGGGCACTGCTCGGTGGTGCAGGTGGGGGTGAAGGCGCCGGGCAGCGCGAAGACGACGACGCGGCGGCCCTGGAACAGCTCGCCGGTCTGCAGGTCCTGCCAGCGGAAAGGGTTGGGACCCTCGATGCTCTCATCGCGGATACGGGTCTTCAGGGTGACGTCGGGAACGGTACGGCCGAGCATGGTTCTTCCTTTCGCTGAACGGGTTGACCGCCAATTGCCGAAAGGAGACTTATCGATCCAATGAGAAACAACGCTTTCAGTAATCGAAAATATCGAAGACTGATCGATCGCACGCATCCTTCGGCCCGCTCGCGCAAACGAACGGATTTCCGAGAGGTTTCGACGATGGAAGCGTCGGCGGCAGGGCTGGCCCAGCGCCTCGCTTTATCGGGAGATCAGCGAATCGGCCCTTCGGCGCGGCCCTGGACGAACTGGTCCACATAGGGATTGCCGCTGTCGTAGAGCCGGTCGCGCGGGCCGGTCCACACGATCTTGCCCTGGTAGAGCATCGCCACCCGGTGCGCGATCTTGCGCGCCGAGGCCATGTCATGGGTGATCGTCAGCGCCGTCACGCCGAGATCGTCGACCAGTTCGACGATCAGGTCGTTGATCACGTCGGCGCGGATCGGATCGAGGCCGGTGGTCGGCTCATCGAAGAAGATGATCTCGGGGCGCGGCGCGATGGCGCGGGCGAGCGCCACACGCTTCTGCATGCCGCCCGAAAGCTCGCTGGGACGCAGGTCGAGCACCTGGGGGCCGAGACCGACCCGCTCCAGATTCTCCTCGGCGATCTTGCGCATCTTCGCGGCATCGCGGGCGCGCCCTTGGGTGAGCGCGAAGGTGACGTTGCGCCAGATCGGCAGCGAGTCGAACAGCGCCGAGCCCTGGAAGAGCATGCCGAACTTCGCCCGGACATCCTCCAGCTGGCGCGCCGAGAGACCGGTCAGGTCCTGTCCGTCGACCCGGATCGCGCCGCAATCGGGCTTGATCAGGCCGAGGATGCATTTGAGCGTCACCGACTTGCCGCTGCCCGACTGGCCGATGATCACCATCGACTCGCCCCGCTCGATATCGAGGTCGAGCCCGTCGAGGACGCGGTTGCCGCCGAAGGTCTTGGAAACGCCCTGCAGCGAGATCTTGGGATCGTCCGCCATCAGCCGAACGCCACCAGGGTGATGATCATGTTGCTCAGCAGGATCAGGATGAAGGCCGAGACCACCGCATCGGTGGTGGCGCGGCCGACGCCGGCGGCGCCACCCTGGGCGCGGAAGCCATGATAGCAGCCCATCAGCGCGATGAAGAAGCCGAAGAAGGCCGACTTCACCAGCGCCATCTGAAGGTCGGTCGCGGTCAGATATTGCCGGGTCGTCTGGAGATAGCCGACCGCGTTGAAATCGAGCTTGTAGACCGCGACGAAATAGCCGCCGAAGATGCCGATCGCGTTGGCGACGAGCACCATCAGCGGGATCGCGATCAGCGCCGCGAGCAGGCGCGGCACGATCAGATAGCGATAGGGATCGGTGCGCAGGGTGCTGAGCGCATCGAGCTGCTCGGTCACGCGCATCGTGCCCAGTTCGGCGGCCATCGCCGATGAGACGCGGCCGGCGACCATCAGGCCCACCAGCACCGGCCCCAGCTCGCGCACGATGCCGAGCACGACGATCGCGGGAACGGTGGCGGTGGCGTTGAAGCGCGAGCCGGCGGTGAAGGTCTGCTGCGCGAGCGCGGCGCCCGAGAAGATCGCCGTCATGCCGACCACGGGCAGCGAGAACCAGCCGATCTGAAGCAGCTGTTCGAACAGCCGCGCCGGATAATAAGGCGGTCGGATACCCCGCGAGATGGTGGTCCCGGCGAAGACGGTCACGCGACCGATCGCGGCCAGCGCGCCCAGAAGCAGGCGGCCGACGCGGGCGAAGAATGCGATAACAGGCTGCAAAACGACGATTGTCCTAGTCTGTCCAGCGCCGCTGATAGCGGCTGCCGAGGCTTGTCAGCAACTCATATTGCGACAGGCCCGTCCGCCGGGCGGCATCGCCGAGCGCGAAATCGAGGCGAAGCCAGTCGCCCTCCCCCACCTCGGCGGCGCTGACGTCGACCGCGACGAGGTCCATCGAGACCCGGCCGACCAGCGGGCAGCGAGCCTCACCGGCAAAGGCGGCGCCGTTCCCGGCGAAGGCGCGGAAATAGCCGTCGGCATAGCCGATGTTGAGGATCGCCACCTTTGTGGGAGCCCTGGTGGTGAAGGTGGCGCCATAGCCGATCGTCTCGCCGGCAGGCACTTCGCGCAGTTGCAGGATCTGCGCCTCGATGCGGACGACGGGCTGGATATGCCCCTCCGCCTCGGGGCGCGGCACGCCACCATAAAGGGCGAGGCCGGGGCGGATCAGATCGAAACCATAAGCCGGGCCCAGGCAGGCGCCGGCCGAATTGGCGAGGCTGGCGCGGCGCGCGGGCACGCGGCCGACGAGTTCGGCGAAATCGGCGCGCTGGCGCTCGTTCATCGGGCTGTCAGGTTCGTCGGCGCAGGCGAGATGGCTCATCACTATGTCGACATCGAGCCCGTCGAGCAGGCCCGAGGCGGCCTCCTGCGGGGTCAGGCCCAACCGGTTCATGCCGGTGTCGACCATCACGTCGCACGGCCGGCCCGGTGCCGCCGCCTTCCAGCGCGCGACCATCGCCGGGCTGTTGAGCACCGGCCGCGCCGACGAGGCGAGCGCGACGGCCATGTCCTCATCGCGCACGCCGTGGAGCACCGAGAGAGCGGTGCCCTCGGGAAGCGTCCCCAGCGCAGAGGCCTCGCCCCAGGTCGCGACGAAGACATCGCGGCAGCCGGCATTGGCGAGGCGACGCACGACATCGACCGCGCCCAGCCCATAGCCGTCGGCCTTCACCGCCGCCCCTGCGGGCGCGGCCGCCACCGCGCCGAGCCAGCGCCAGTTGGCGACCAGCGCGCTACCATCGAGGATCAGGCGGAGGGGAAGGCTATCGGGAGTCACCCGAAGCGCGATAGCCGCCCCGTCCGCGCTATTCCAGTTCTTTGCCCGCGGTCTCGGGCAGCCAGATCAGCGCGATCAGGAAAGCCACCCCCGCGACGACGAAGGTGTACCAGAAGCCGGCGAAGGGATCGCCGGTCCGTGCGACGATATATTGACTGATGAAGGGCAGGAAGCCGCCGAAATAGCCGGTGCCGATATGATAGGGCACCGACAGCGAGGTGTACCGCACCCGCGCCGGGAACAGCTCGACCATCACCGCCGCTGATGGGCCGTAGGTCATCCCCGAGAAGAAGCCGAGCATCAGCAGATAGACGAAGATCTTGGCCGAATCGGCGGCCGAGGGGATGACCTTCGACAGGTCGTAGCCGGCGGCGGCGAGGCCGGCCGCCAGGCTGTCGGCATCGGTGGCATCGACCGGCGCCCCGCCGATCGTGACCGAGTGTGCCGCCCCGGAGGCGCCGTCCACCTTGGTATAGGCCACGCCCTGCTTCGACAGCGCATCGAGGATGCGGCCGCAGGCGGTCGCCTGCTTCGTGGCGAAGGGATCATAGCGGCAGTCGCTGCCGGCAACCACGACGGGCGCCCGCTCCATCGCCGCGGCGAGGCCGGGATTGGCGGCGTCGGCGATCCAGTGGAACAGGGGGAAGAGGAAGGCCAGGGTCAGGACATAGCCGATCAGGATCAGCCTGCGCCGCCCCACCTTGTCCGACAGCCAGCCGAAGAAGATGAAACCGAAGACCGAGCCGAAGGCGGCGGCACCGACCAGGGTGCGCGCGACCATGTCGTCGACCCTGAGGCTGTTCTGCAGGAAATAGAGCGACTGGAACTGGCCGACATACCAGATCACCGTCAGCCCCGCCGACAGGCCGAACAGCGCCAGCAGGATGCGCCGCACCTTCGCCCAGCTGTCGAAGCTTTCGCGCAAGGGATTACGGGCGACTTCGCCCTTCTCCTTCATCTCCTTGAAGACCGGGCTCTCCTTCAGTTTCAGCCGCACCCACAGCGAGATGGCCAGCAGCACCAGCGAGAAGAGAAAGGGGATGCGCCAGCCCCAAGCGGCGAAGGCCTCCTTGTCGACCAGCTCGTTCGACAGCAGCACCACCGACAGGCTGAGCATGAAGCCCGCGCTGACCCCGGACTGGATGAAGCTGGTGTAGAAGCCGCGCCGGTTCGGCGGTGCATGTTCGGCGACATAGACCGCCGCCCCGCCATATTCGCCGCCCAGCGCCAGCCCCTGGAGGATGCGGCAGGTGACGAGCAGGACCGGCGCGGCGACGCCGATCGCCTCATAAGTCGGCAGCAGGCCCACCGCCGCCGTCGCCCCGCCCATCAGGCTGATGGTGACGAGGAAGGTATATTTGCGGCCGAGCCGATCGCCGAGCACCCCGAACAATATCGCGCCCAGCGGCCGCATCCCGAACCCCACGCCAAAGCTGGCGAGGAAGATCAGGAAGCTGACGGCAGGATTGTCCGACGGAAAGAAATGGCCGGCGATGATGTTCGCCAGCGCGCCGTAGACGAAGAAGTCATACCATTCGAAGGCGGTGCCCAGGGTCGATGCGAAGATGACGAGCCGGTCACGCTTCGGATCGATCACCGCCTCACCCACCATTCGAAGCCCCCACCCCTATCGTCTCTGGGGCAAGGGCCTATGGCAGGCGATGACAGGCGGCAAGAGGGACCTCAGTCGCCGTCCTTCTTCAATATCTCATAGGTGTCGGCGGTGAGCTGGACATCATAGGTCTTGCCGTTGAGCTTGCGAGCGTCGTCGACCTTCCACTTGGGCCCATCGGGATCGAGCTCGACCTTGTTCCAGCTCTTGAAACCGGCGGCGGTGAGCGCCGCCGCGATCTTCGCGGCCTCGGTCTGGGTGGGGCCGCGATCGGCAAAGGCCGGCGACGCGACAAGGGCAGCGGCGGCAACGGCAGTAGCGAGACGGATCATGATCCTCTCCTTTCGGAGCGATCAACCGTCCTGCCCTGGCCCCGGTTCCGGCGATTTCCGCCGGTTGACATCCATCAGCGGATGGCGCGCATTGACCAGCTCGACCAGGTGGGCGCTGTTCACATGGGTGTAGATCTGGGTAGTGCCGATATCGGCATGGCCCAGCATCGTCTGCAACGCGCGCAGGTCGGCACCGCCCTCGAGCAGATGGGTGGCGAAGGCGTGGCGCAGCACGTGCGGGCTGATCCGCTGGGGCGGAATGCCGGCCTCCGCCGCCAGTTCGCGGACGAGCTGGAACAGCCGCACCCGGCTGAGATGGCTGTGTCCCGACGGGAAGAGCCAGGGCTGGTCGGTGGGGACGTGATGGCCCCATTCGGCCACGGCGGCGCGGGCGCGGTCGGAGATCGGCACCAGCCGCTCGCGCCCGCCCTTGCCGCGCAGGATCAGGAAGGGCCGGTCACCGCGCAGCGCGTGGCGCGGCAGCGAGACCAGCTCGGTCGCGCGCAGGCCCGAACCGTAGAGCAGCTCGACCAGCGCGATCAGCCGCAGGGTCAGCCCGTCTGAATGGCGCTCGATCCGGCGCTCCTCCAACGTGTCGAACAGCTTTTCGATGTCGCCATGGCTGAGGGTGCGCGGCAGGGCGCGCTGCACGCTGGGGCGCGGCAGGGCGTCGGAGGGATCGTCACGGCGGATGCCGTCCTCCTCCAAAAAGGCGAAGAAACGCCGCAGCACCGAGGATTTGCGCGCCACGCTGGTCTTGCTCAGCGCCATCCAGTCCGCGCCGAGCTTCTGCAACGCCGTCGCATCGGCCCGCGCCAGCCCGCCGCCAAGCGCTTCGGACGCGCCGCGCAGGTCCGATCCATAAGCGAGCAAGGTGTTCTTCGCTGCCCCACCCTCGGCCGCGAGCATCTCCAGGAACTGGGCGATGGCCTCGGAGTCCTTCACCGCCTCAGCTCCTCCCTATGCGCAGCATGGGGACAGGGGCCGCGCCGAAGGCGTGGTGGAGGGGTCTGCAACCTCGCCCTCATCGCCTTGGCTTGGTGCGCGGAAAACCCCTCCACCGCCCTTTGGGCGATCCCCCTCCCCATCGCTGCGCGATAGGGAGGATCTGAGAAAGCTTGCCCATTACAGCCGCGACATCGCCTCCGCGGCGATCATGCGCGCCTCGCCGTCGAGGCCGACATTGTGGAGCGCGCGGATCATCGTCGCGAAGCGGGCCGAGCTGATCCCGTTCCAGCCCATGCGCTGCATCCCCACCGCAACCAGCAGCGCCACCGTTGCCGGTTCCTTGCGGTCGGCGGCCTGGAGCAGCAGCCGCGCCCAGTTGCTGCGATTGTCGAAGCCGACCTTGTGGTCCTGCAACAGGCGCATCTGGTCTTCGGTCTGGAGCCGGTCGAGGCCGGACAGCGCGGCGAGCAGCAGGCGCAGCTTCTGCGCGTTGGTGCCGCTCCAGCGATCGGCCACGCCCGACAGGCGATCGGCCGACAGGTCCACCGCGATGCGCGGCGTGCCCACCGCCAGGATCGCCCAGGCGGCATCGGCCTTCTCGGGCGACATCGCGCCCACCACCGGCGCCCAGGCCGCAGCCTTGCGGTCGAGCCCGGCCGCCATCATCGCGCCGATCAGCTCGGGCAGGTCGGAGACATGGTCGTCGTCGGGCTTGATCCGCGCGGCGGCGCGCGAGGTGAGGATCAGCGCGGCGTAGCGATCGACCTTGGCGTCGTCGCCCTGCCCTTCGCCGGTCCAGAAGGCGCGCATCGCCGAGACGCGCGAGCCATCCTCGCCGACATAGCATTGGCGCAGCCGCCCGGCGGGCGTGTCGCTCGAATAGTCGCCGCTGTCGTCGGCGGTCTGGCCATAGAGATCGACCAGCGCCGAATTGGAGAAGACGCCGAGCCGTGCCGCTGTCATCGCCGCGGGAATGCGCTCGACGGGTGGGATCATCGGCGCGCGCGCGGCCCAGGCGATCGCCTGCGGCCCGACCGTGCCGTAGAGATCGGACGGAATGGTGAGCCCCAGCGCGCTGGCCATGCCGAAGCGCCAGGCGGTGAGCTGGTTCACCCCGGTCCATTCGACGCTGACGCTGCGGCGGCCGGCGCCGTTCACCCCCATCATCCGCTCGGCCAGCTGGACGTCGATGCCCTGCGGATCGCGGGTGCGGCGGCGGGCCTGGTCCATCAGCACGTCGGCGATCGCGGTGTCGCCCGACAGCGCCGCGCAGATCGCCCGTGCCAGCGGCCAGATCGGCTCGCGGCTGCGGATCGAGCCACCATCGGCGAGCGGGCAGAGCCCGGCCGCGTCGGCATTGGCGAGCGCGGTCTGCCCCGCCACGGCATAGAGCTTGGCGTTGAAGCGATCGACGTCGATGCTCTGGACGAGCAGGCGCGCGCCATCGGCCTCGCCCATGCGCAGCAGCAGCCAGGCGCGCTCGGCCACCCAGTCGGGCGCCGCGACATGATCGGGGGTCGGCACGCGGCTGAGCAGCGCGCGACGCAGGGTGATCGCCGCCCAGCGCGAGGTGAGCGGCGTGTCGAGCCGGCGCATCAGGCTGGAGAGCAATTCGCCATTGCTCTGGCCCCAGGCATTGCGGCCAAAGCCTTCGAACGGCCCGACCGCATCGATCGAGCGGCGCGCCGAATCAGGCAATTCCTCCTGCGGGGTCGGCGGATCGGGCGGCACCGCGGCGAAGATCGACGAATCGAGATTGAGCGACGGCGGCGGCGGCGCCTGCACCACCGGCGCGGCCGGTGCGGCGGCGGGCGCCTGCGCCGGCTGCGGCCGGTTGGCCGGCGCCGGCTGGCTGCCGAAACCCTCGGGCAACAGCGATTCCTGCGCGAAAGCGGCCGCCGCGGCAAGCGCGGCGACGCCGACCGTCAGCGCCAGGAAAGCCTTACTTCTGGGGCTGGGCTTCATTCAGCATCGCCTTCTCGACGGTGACCGGCGCGCGTTCGGTGTTGACGAAGCTCAATCCGACGAGGGCCAGAATCACGATCAGGACGATACTCAACAGGATGAAGCTGAACCTGGACATGGGGGTCCTTCAATATGGAGCGGGCAGTTGCAATCGACGCGCTTTTGCCCGAGGGGGCGCCCATGTGTATAGCCCTCGATGACATGCCGCCAAGCCAAACGCCTCCACCAGCCGTTTTCGACCGCCCGCTGGTACTGATCGGGCTGATGGGCGTCGGCAAGTCGACGATCGGCAAGCGGCTGTCCGCCCGCCTCCACCTCCCCTTCGTCGATGCCGACCAGGAGATCGAGCGCGCCGCCGGGGCCACCATCAGCGAGATTTTCGAGCGGTTCGGCGAGAAGGAATTCCGCGACGGCGAGCGCCGCGTGATCGGCCGGCTGATCGACGGCAAGCCCAAGGTGATCGCCACCGGCGGCGGCGCCTTCATGCAGGACGAGACCCGCGCGCTGATCCTCGATCGCGCGCTGGCGATCTGGCTCGACGCCGATATCGAGGTGCTGGCCGACCGGGTGGGCCGGCGCGAGGGCACCCGCCCGCTGCTCAAGAACCGCGATCCGCGCGAGGCGCTGGCCGAACTCGCCGCGATCCGCAATCCCATCTACGCGCTGGCACCGGTCCATGTCCGCAGCCAGCCGCTGCCGCACGACGCCACCGTCGAAGCGATCCTGAAGGCTCTCGGCGTATGACGGTGCGGGTTTCGCTGGGCGAACGCAGTTACGACATCACGATCGAAAATGGCGCGCTGGACAAGGCCGGCGAGCTGCTCGGCAGCTATGCCGCGCGCGGCCGCTTCATCGTCGTCACCGATCGTAATATCGTTCCCAATCAGCTCTATAGGCTGGAAAGCTCGCTGACGGCCGCAGGCATTGCCAGCGCCGTCGAGGTGCTGCCGCCGGGCGAATCGACCAAGAGCTGGTCGATGCTGGAGAAGCTGACCGACGCGCTGCTGGCCTATGGCGTCGAGCGCAGCGACACCGTCATCGCGCTGGGCGGCGGCGTGATCGGCGATCTCGTCGGCTTCGCCTCGTCGATCCTCAAGCGCGGCTGCCGCTTCGTCCAGGTGCCCACCACCCTGCTCGCCCAGGTCGACAGCTCGGTGGGCGGCAAGACCGCGATCAACAGCCGCGCCGGCAAGAATCTGGTCGGCGCCTTCCACCAGCCTGTCCATGTGCTGATCGACCCGACCACGCTCGACACGCTGCCGCTGCGCGAAGTTCGCGCCGGCTATGCCGAAGTGGTGAAATATGGGCTGATCGACGACCCCGCCTTCTTCGACTGGTGCGAGGCTAATGTCGGCGCGCTGCTCGCCGGCCAGGCCGACGCCCGGCTGGAGGCGATCACCAAGAGCGTCGACGCCAAGGCCCGCATCGTCGGCGAGGACGAGCGCGAGACGAGCGGCCGCCGCGCCCTGCTCAACCTCGGCCACACCTTCGGCCATGCGCTGGAGGCCGAGACCGGCTTCTCCGATCGCCTGCTCCATGGCGAGGCGGTGGCCGCCGGCATGGCGCTGGCCTATCGCTTCTCGGCCGCGCAAGGGCTGTGCCCCGCCGCCGACGCCGAGCGGGTCACCGCGCACATCGCCGCCGCCGGGCTGCCCGCCACGCTGAAGGGCGCTGGGGTCGATACCAGCGGCAAGGTGCTGGTGGGCCATATGATGCACGACAAGAAGATGGAGGGCGGCAAACTGCCCTTCCTGCTGGCGCGCGGCATCGGCCAGACCTTCCTCGACAAGCAGGTCGACCTGAAGGCGGTGGAAGCCTTCCTCGACGCCGAGCGCGCGCGGGCGTGAGGTAGAGCGGGGTTTCTTCCAGCCCTCTCCCGTAAGCGGGATCATCGCAAAACCCAGCGTCATTCCCGCGAAGGCGGGAATCCATATACTCCGAACCGCGAGAGTCTCCTGCTTCAGAGGTTATGGATCCCCGCCTTCGCGGGGATGACGATGGTGGATGACTCTCGCAGCGGTCCCACTTGCGGGAGGGGCCAAAGGCCAGAGCCCACCCAAATCCGACTTTTCCGCGATTTGACGCGCGACCCTGCTCCGCTACGCTACGGCACATGGGGAGGATTCGGTGCTGAGCTTTCTGGGTGCGGGTGAAAATCTGGTCTTCGTGATCGCGTTGGCGATCATGGCGCTCATCGGGCTGGTCGAGGCGATCGGCCTGGGATCCAGCGCGATCGGCCATGATCTCGATCTGGATGGCGACGCCAACTGGCTCGGCTGGCTGGGCTTCGGGCGCCTCCCGCTCCTGATGCTGCTGGTCGTCTTCCTCGCCGCCTTCGGGCTGATCGGGCTGGTCGGCCAGCAGACCGTGCTGAACCTGACCGGGGCCT
This sequence comes from uncultured Sphingomonadaceae bacterium, assembly GCA_963540925.1. Taxonomy (GTDB): domain Bacteria; phylum Pseudomonadota; class Alphaproteobacteria; order Sphingomonadales; family Sphingomonadaceae; genus Rhizorhabdus. The sequence goes on along the minus strand of CAUTRN010000009.1, from coordinate 10,318 downwards.
TGTTGCCCGGCTGGATCGCGATCCCGGCGGCGGGGGCCGCCGCGCTGCCCGCGACCGGCGGGCTCGCGCGAATGCTCGCCCATATATTGCCGCAGGACGAGACCACCGCGATCGGGGTCGACCAGCTCGTCGGCCTGCACGCCGAGATCGTCGTCGGCACTGCCAGGCCCGGATCGCCCGCCAAGGCCAAGGTCCGCGATTTCCATGGCCAGACCCATTATGTGATGGCCGAACCCGACACCCCCGGCACCAGCTTCCCCGAGGGCAGCGAAATCCTGCTCGTGCGCCGCGAAGGCCATGTCTTCCGCGCGATCTCGAGCGACCGTCCCCCCTTCTCCAACTGGATAGAGCGATGAGCAACCTGCCTGCGACCATGCAAGACTCCGGCGTCCTAGCCTCGCTGGACAATATCTATGTGGTGGCGCCCGCCGCTGCCGTCATCGCGCTGATGGTGCTGGGGCTGATCATCGCCCGCCTCTATCGCCGCGCCTCGAAGGAGATCGCCTTCGTCCGCACCGGCTTCGGTGGCGAGAAGGTGGTGATGAACGGCGGTGCGCTGGTGCTGCCCGTCTTCCACGAGACGATGCCCGTGAACATGAACACGGTGCGGCTGGCGGTGGAACGCAAGAATGCCGACGCGCTGATCACGCTCGACCGGCTGCGCATCGACGTGAAGGCCGAGTTCTATGTCCGCGTCCGCCCCGATCGCGAGGCGATCGCGATGGCCGCCCAGACCCTGGGTATGCGGACGATGCATTCGGAGAATCTGAAGGAGCTGGTGGAGGGCAAGTTCGTCGACGCGCTCCGCTCGGTCGCCGCGGGCATGACGATGAACCAGCTACACGAGCAGCGCTCGGACTTCGTCCAGAAGGTGCAGCAGGTGTCGTCGGCCGATCTGGCGATGAACGGCCTCGAACTCGAATCGGTCTCGCTCACCGGGCTCGACCAGACCTCGATCGAGCATTTCAACGCCAACAACGCCTTCGACGCCGAGGGCCTGACCAAGCTGACCGAGCAGATCGAGCTGCGCCGCAAGGCCCGCAACGACATCGAGCAGGACACCCGCGTCCAGATCGAGACGAAGAATCTCGAGGCGCAGCGCCAGTCCTTCCTGATCTCGCGCGACAGCGAGTTCGCCCGGCTGGAGCAGGAGCGCGAGATCGAAATGCGCCGCGCCGAGCAGTCGTCCGAGGTCGCCCGCCAGCAGTCCGAGCGGCAGCGCGAGGCCGACCAGGCCCGCATCTCCGCCAAGCAGATCACCGACGCCGCCCAGATCGAGGCCGACAAGGCCGTGCAGGAGGCCAGGATCGCCCAGGCGCAAGCGCTGGAGATCGCGCGACAGGAGCAGCAGATCGCGGTGCAGAACAAGAGCCGCGAGGAAAGCCAGGCCAAGGCCGAGGCCGACAAGGCGCGCGCCGAGGCGGTCGCCGCCGAGGAACAGGTGGTCACCGCACGCGAGACCGAGATCGCCGAGCGCGCCAAGCGGATCGAGCTGATCCAGGCCGCCAAGGAGGCCGAGCGCCAGGCGCTGGGCGTGAAGGTGGAGGCCGAGGCCGAGAAACAGGCCGCCGCCGACCGCGCCGAGGCCGTGCGCGCCGCCGCCAAGGGCGAGGCCGAGGCCGAAAAGTTGCGCGCCGATGCCGCGCGGGTCCGCTTCGAGGTGGAGGCCGCCGGCAAGCGCGCCGTCAACGAGGCGGCGAACCTGCTGTCGTCGGAGAATATCTCGCTCCAGGCCAAGCTGGAACTGCTCAAGGTGCTGCCCGACCTGATCCGCGAGGCGGCCAAGCCGATGGAGTCGATCGATTCGATCAAGATCGTCCAGGTCGACGGGCTGACCGGCACCGGTGCTGGCGGCGGCGAGGCCCTGTCATCCGGCGGCGGTGAGACGAACCTCGCCCAGTCGGCGGTCGCCGCGGCGCTGCGCTACCGCGCACAGGCGCCGGTGCTCGACGGGCTGATGAAGGAGCTAGGCTTCGACGGCTCGACCCTGGATTCGATGGTGGCCGGCGGGACGGCGACCCCGAAGGCGGTGGCACCGGTAAAGGTGGAGAAGCCGGAAGCGGCGAAGGAGTAATCCCCCGCCAGCCCTTCTAGCCTTCTCCCGCCTGCGGGATCACTGCAAACTCATCGTCATTCCCGCCTTCGCGGGAATGACGCTCGTGGATGACTTTCGCAGCAGTCCCGCAAGCGGGAGAGATAGGCCTACCGCCCCCGCAGATAGGCGATTGCCAGCCAGGCCCAGCCGAGGATCAGCGCGAGGCCGCCGAAGGGCGTAACCGCGCCCAGCCATTTCGGGCCGCCGAAGGCCATCGCATAGAGCGTGCCCGAGAAAAGCAGCGCGCCGAGCAGCATCAGCGCCGCAGGGCCCCTGCCCTTGGCGATCACTGCCAGGCCGGCGGCGGCGTGGATCATCTGGTAGTGCGCGCCCGTCGTCAGCCATTCGGCCGCCTTGCCGCTGGCGCCATGCGCGCCATAGGCGCCGGCGATCACCGCGATCGCGCCCGACAGCGCCAGCAGCGCCGCCAGCGGATCGCCCATCCCCTTAGCCTTGCCCCTTGCCATCGCCTTCCTCCTCCTCTTCTTCCCGCCGCAGATCGAGCTTGCGGTCGGGATTGAACATCATGTCGCGCTTGACCGACAGGTCGCCGCTCTCGATCTGCGCTTCCAGACGAGTGCCGTCGCGGCGGCGATATTCGGTTTCGACCGTCTCGATGTCGGCCTCGCTGATCCCCAGCGCCTCCAGCGCCTCGCGGCCCAGCACCACCGCCGATTCGAACAGCTCGCGGACGGCACCCGCGATGTCGAGGCGGGCGAGCACCATCATGTGGCGCCGGTCATAGGCGCGGACCAGCACCGCGGCATTGGGGAAGGCATCGAGCACCGGCTGGAGCTGCGCCTTGCCCAGCCCGTCACCGTCGACGCAGAAGATGATCGCGCGGGCATCGGCCGCCCCCGCCAGCCGCAGCAGGTCGACCCGGCTGCCGTCGCCATAGAGCACGTTCATCCCAAACTTCTGAGCATTGTCGATCTGCTCGATACGCCGGTCGATCAGGCTCACGCGAATGCCGGCGGCCAACAGCATCTGCGCCACCGTCTGGCCGAAGCGGCCATAGCCGACGATGATCGCGGCGGGGCTGACCGTGCCGTCGGGGCCCGGCCGCGCCTCCTTGCTGGGTGGCGGATTGATGAAGCGGCTGGAGAACATCATCAGGAAGGGCGTGGTCGCCATTGACAGGGTGACGATCGCCCCGAACAGGCTGGCGGCCTCGGGCCGGATCAGCATCGCCTCGCTCGCCTGGCTGAACAGCACGAAGGCGAACTCGCCCCCCTGGCTGAGCAGCAGGCCGAAGCCGAGCGCGCTGCGGGTCGGCACGCCGAACAGCCGGGCCACGCCGAACATCACCGTTGCCTTGGTCACCACCACCGCCAGCGCCATCGCGATCACGAACAACGGCCGTTCGGCGATGACGCTGAGGTCGAGCATCATGCCGACCGCGATGAAGAACAGGCCGAGCAGGATCGTGCGGAACGGCTCGACGTCGGTCTCGATCTCGTGCCGGTACGGGGAGTCGGCCAGCATCACGCCGGCGATGAAGGCGCCGAGCGCGGTGGAGATATGGAGCGACTCCATCAGCGCCGCGCTCGCCAGCACCGTGAACAGGCCGGCGGCGATGAACAGCTCGCGCTCGCCCAGGCCGCCGATCAACCGGAACAGCGGATTGAGGATGAAGCGCCCCGCGAGCACGAGGCCGAGCACCGCGCCCACCGTGTAGATCGCCAGCAGCCAGCCTGGCGGCGCGCCCGGCTCGGGCGGCACCCGCGAGAGGGTGGCGATGATCGTGATCAGCGGGATCAGCGACAGGTCCTGGAACAGCAGCACCGAGAAGGCGCGCTCGCCCTGTGGAGTGTTCAGGCGCCCGGCCGACTGGAGCATCGGCAGCACCTGCGCGGTAGAAGACAGCGCCAGCGGCAGCCCCAGCGCGATCGCCGCCGCCGCGCTGAAGCCGGTGGTGAAGAAGATGACACCGGTGATCGCGATGCCGCACGCCGCGACCTGGACGAAGCCGAGGCCAAAAATGTCGCGGCGCAATCGCCAGAGCCGGTTCGGATTGAGTTCGAGCCCCACCAGGAAGAGCAGCAGGACGATGCCGAGCTCGGCGATGCCCAGCTTCGATTCGGCGCCGCCGATCAGCGCCAGCCCCTGCGGCCCGATCAGCGCACCCGCGACCAGATAGCCGAGCGTGGCACCGAGCCCGAGCCGGCGGAACAGCAACACGAAGATGATCGCCGCGCCAAGCAACACCACGCCGTCGCGCAGCAGCAGAACCTCGGGTGCTTCGGTCATGCTTGATGCGGTCCGGTGACAGTCTCGGCCTTATGTCCGGCGAGCGCCTGGGCGGCCGCCTCGGCGACCGCCTCGAAAGCGAGCCGGATCGAGGGGTGACGCGCTGCATGCGGGCGCGCGGGATCGAAGATGGCGAGGCCGGGCCAGTCGCCCGGATCGTCGCGCTCGCCCGCCAGATAGGCGGTGAGCGCGTCGCGGGCGGCGGCGAGTTCGGCAAGGCTGCGGCCGACCGCATGCTCCCCCATCAGCGCCGCCGAGGCCTGGCCCAGCGCGCAGGCACGCACTTCCTGGCCGAGATCGGCCACCCTGCCCTCCCCATCCATGATCACGTCCACCGTCACCCGGCTGCCGCAGATCGGCGAGCGTTTCGAAACGGTCGCCTGCGGCTCGGCGAGCCGCACCTGGCGCGGGATGCTGGTGGCGAGGCGGAGGATCTGTGCGTTGTAGAGGGTCGCCGACATGGGCCCCATGTAGGGCGAACCGACTGCCCCGTCATCCCAGCGAAAGCTGGGATCTCACTTTTCTTCCCGCCTCGAACCGAGAGAAGAAGGCAATGAGATTCCGGCTTTCGCCGGAATGACGACGATCGGGTTGGCCGCTTAGCCCTCGAGCTGGCGGATCAGCAGGCGGACGTCGGCGTCGAGCTCGGCGTCGGTCTGGCGCAGCTTCTCGATCTGCTTGACGGCATGGATCACGGTGGTGTGATCGCGCCCGCCGAAGCGGCGGCCGATCTCGGGCAGCGAACGCGGGGTGAGCTGCTTGGCGAGGTACATCGCCACCTGACGCGGCCGGGCCACTTCACGCGCACGGCGCGCGCTCGACATCTCGGCCTGGCGGATGCGGTAATGGTCGGAGACCTTGCGCTGGATCTCGTCGATCGTCACGCGGCGCTGATTGGCACGCAGGATGTCGGCCAGGGTCGCCTGGGTGAAGTCGATATCGACCGGCTTGCCCGACAGCGCGGCATAGGCGACGACGCGGTTGAGCGCACCTTCCAGCTCGCGGACATTGGCGCTGATCCGGCGGGCGAGGAACATCACCACGTCCTGCGGCACATTGGCCTGCGGCATGTTCTGCAGCTTGCGGGTCAGGATGTTCAGGCGCAGCTCGAAATCGGCCGGATTCACGTCGGCGACGAGGCCCCAGGACAGGCGCGAGAGGATGCGGCTCTCGATGCCGTCCAGATCCTGCGGCGAGCGATCGGCGCTGATCACCAGGCGGCGACCGGCCGAGATCAGCTCGTTCATCGTGTGGAAGAATTCTTCTTGGGTCGATTCCTTGCCCGCGATGAACTGGACATCGTCGATCATCAGCACGTCGGCCGCGCGCAGCCGCTGCTTGAAGCTGAACGTGTCCTTGGCGCGCATCGCCGAGACGAACTCGAACATGAACTTCTCGGCCGACATGTAGACGACCTTGGCGCCCGGATGGTTCGCCAGATATTCATGGCCGATCGCGTGCATCAGGTGGGTCTTGCCCAGCCCGGTGCCGCCATGGAGGAACAGCGGGTTGAAGGCGAGCTTGCCGCCCTCGGCCAGGGTGCGGGCGGCGTTATAGGCCACCTCGTTCGCCTTGCCGACGACGAAGCTGTCGAAACGATAGCGCGGCTCGAGCGGGGTGCCATAGCGAAGGTCGGCCTCGCCCGCCGGAATCGCTTCGACGACCGGCTCGGCCTCGATCACGTCCACAGTGGCAGAATCCGCCGAGAACAGCACCGGCTTGTCGGTGGCCGACGCCGACACGATCGACACCTGGCGGACCTGCGGCAGCAGCGCGCGCCAGCCATGGAGCAGATGGTCGACGAAATGGGTGGTGGCCCAATTGGCCATGAACTCGCTGGGCGCGACGAGCTTCAGCGTGCCCGAGGCGAGATCGCAATCACCGAGGGTCAGCGGCTTGAGCCATCCGTCGAAGGTGCGCACGCCGATGCTACGGCGCAGCCCTGCACGAATCGTCTCCCAAGCCTGGGAAAGAGCGATGTCGACACCGGCATTCACCGACGGACCGCTCATTCCCCCGCCAACTTCATCAGACACGCAGCATCCTTCCCGAGCGGACAAGGTCCGCTCCCCCTGAATTCGACCAAATCGAAGGGCAAAAGCACCCCTGTCCGAAACCTTAGGGTTCCGGAGCTCCCCTTCTAAAAATCACTCTGACACCGGTGCGAAAGAATCGCGCGCCGGCTGTGAATGGCACTCTATGGAGAAGGTGCTACAGGGATCAAGAGCATCAATTTCGTCATGAAGCCGCAATATGGGCTTGACACTCGGCGCGCCGGGGCCTGCGAGGTGGAAAAAGTTTTTCCCCTGCGTTTTCAGCCATTTATTAAGGTTTTTGCGAACGAATCAAGTTAAATCACGGGGTTACGTTTCCGTGACCACTCCATGACAAAAGCCCGCCGGCATTTCTGCCGACGGGCTTTTGTCTATCAATATGATGACAGCTTAGCCGAGCGCGGAGATGCGCTTGGTGAGCCGCGAGAACTTGCGGGCGACGGTGTTCTTGTGGAGCACACCCTTCGAAACACCGCGGAACATTTCCGGCTGGGCAGCAGCGAGGGCCGCAGTGGCGGCGGTCTTGTCGCCGGCGGCCAGGGCGGCCTCGACCTTCTTCACGAAGGTGCGGATCCGGCTGACCCGGGCACCGTTGATCTCGGCGCGACGGTCGTTGCGACGGATGCGCTTCTTTGCCTGCGGCGTATTCGCCATGCTCGTTCAAACCCTAGCTTAAGATGACTGGAACGACGCGGACTTTCAGGTCCCCGCCGGGAAGGCCGGCCCAATACACAGACGGACGGGTCCGGTCAACCCTGATACAACCAGTATCGCCCGCCTATTTCTGGCATTTCGCACAGTAAAAGGTCGAGCGCCCGCCATCGACGCGGCGCTGTACGGTCGCCCCGCAATGGCACGCCTCGCCCTCACGGCCATAGACCAGCCACTGCTTGGCGAAATAGCCCAGCTCGCCATCGGGGCGCGCATAATCGCGCAGGGTGGAGCCTCCCGCCTCGATCGCGGCGCCCAGCACTTCGCGGATCGAATCGACCAGCCGGTCGAGCCGCTTGCGCGCGATCCGCCCGGCCGGCGTGGTGGGCGCGATCCCGGTCATGTGGAGCGCCTCGCACACATAGATATTGCCGAGCCCCGCCACGATCCGCTGGTCGAGCAGCATCGCCTTGATCGGCGCGATCCGATCCTCCAGCGCGCCGGCCAGATAGGCGCCGCTCAGGTCCGGCCCCAGCGGCTCGGGGCCCAGCGCCTTGAAGGGGGCGAAATCGGCCAGCTCGTCCTTGCGGACCAGGTCGACCGAGCCGAAGCGGCGCGGATCGCAAAGCGCCAGGGTCCGCCCCTCCTCGGTCTCCAGGATCAGATGGTCATGCGTGCCGATCTCCGACGGATCGATCCGCCATCGCCCCGACATGCCGAGGTGGAAGATCATGACGTCGTCGCGATCGGTCTCGATCAGGCCATATTTGGCGCGGCGGCCGAGACCGGTGATCGTGGCCCCGGTCATCCGCTGTCGCAGGTCCGCCGGAAAGGCGCGGCGCAGGTCGGCGCGGCGGGTCTCGACCCGCCTGAGCCGCTGGCCCTCCAGCGGAGGGCGCAGGCCACGGACGGTGGTTTCGACTTCGGGTAGCTCGGGCATGAGGAGGACCTAGACCAGCCGTCATCCCAGCGGAAGCTGGGATCTCATTTCTCTTCGTCGGCACAAGGCAGGGAGATTCCAGCTTTCGCTGGAATGACGGATAAAGGTCAGACTCGGTTTGCGGTGAGCAAACCCTCCCGCTAGAGCGTGCCCCCATGAGCGATACCGTTTCCTTCGGCTATGCCGATGTCAGCCCCGAGGAGAAGACCGCCAAGGTAGGCGAGGTCTTCCGCAGCGTGGCCAGCCGCTATGATCTCATGAACGACGCGATGTCGGGCGGAATGCACCGGCTGTGGAAGGACCAGTTCGTCCGCAAGGTGAAGCCGCGCGCCGGCGAGACCATCCTCGACATGGCGGGCGGCACCGGCGACATCGCCTTCCGCCTCGCGAAATCGGGCGCGCAGGTGACGGTGTCCGACATCAACGGCGCGATGCTGGAAGTGGGCAAGGAGCGCGCGGCCAAGAAGCGGATCGAGGGGCTGAGCTGGTCCGAGCAGAATGCCGAGACGCTGAGCTTCGCCGACAAGAGCTTCGACGCCTATACGATCGCCTTCGGCATCCGCAACGTCACCCATCGCCAGCAGGCGCTGGCCGAGGCGTATCGCGTGCTCAAGCGCGGCGGCCGCTTCTTCTGCCTCGAATTCTCGACCACGGTCTGGCCGGGCTTCAAGGAAGCCTATGACGCCTATTCGCACCGGCTGGTCCCCAAGCTGGGCAAGCTGCTGGCGGGCGACGAGGAGAGCTATCGCTATCTGATCGAATCGATCCGCCGCTTTCCGCCCATGGAGGAATTCCGCGCCGAGATCGCCACCGCCGGCTTCGTCCAGGCGAAGGTCGAACCCATCCTGGGCGGGCTCGTCGCCATCCATAGCGGCTGGAAGATTTGACCCCGCGCATCGTCCACGCCCTGCGGCTGCTCCGCTGGGGCCGCACGCTCGCCCGTCACGGGGCGCTGCGCGGGATCGAGCGCGACCCGCTGACCCCGCCGCGCGTCCGGCTGATCGCCCGCATCCTGCGCTTCGGCGCGCGTCTGCCCGTCCAGCCGGCCTATGCCGATGCCTTCGAGGCGCTGGGCCCGGCGGCGATCAAGCTGGGCCAGGCGCTCGCCACCCGCCCCGATCTGGTCGGCGAGGCCGCCGCGATCGAGCTGTCGCGCCTGCAGGACGCGCTCCCCCCCGCCCCCTTCCCGCTGATCCGCGCCGCGATCGAGCAGGGCCTGGGCAAGCCGATCGAGGCGCTGTTCCAGTCGATCGAGGAGCAGCCGGTGGGCGCCGCCTCGATCGCGCAGGTGCATCGCGCGGTCACCATCGACGGCCGCACCGTCGCGGTGAAGGTGCTGCGCCCCGGGATCGAGGAAGACCTGGCCCGCGCGATCGAGACCTATGAATGGGCCGCCGCCCATGCCGAGATGATCGGCGGGGAATTCTCGCGCCTGCGCCCCCGCCTCGTCATCGCCACCTTCAAGCAATGGACCGCGCGCGAGCTGGACCTGCGCCGCGAGGCGGCCTCGGCCTCCGAACTGGCCGAGAACATGGCCGCCATTCCCGGTTTCATCGTTCCCGAGATCGACTGGACGCGCACCGCGCGCCGGGTGATGACGATGGAATGGATCAGCGGCGTCAAGCTGGCCGACCGCGCCGGGCTGGCCCAGGCCGGGCATGACGGCAAGGCGCTCGCCGCGCTGCTCGTCCAGGCCTTCCTGCGCCAGGCGATCGCCGACGGCTTCTTCCACGCCGATCTCCACCACGGCAATCTGTTCGCGCTGCCCGACGGGCGGATCGCGGCGATCGACTGCGGTATCATGGGCCGGATCGACCGGCGCGCGCGGGTGTGGCTGGCCGAGATCCTGCACGGCCTGATCACCGGCAATTACAAGCGGGTGGCCGAGATCCATTTCGAGGCGGGCTATGTGCCCCCCCACCATAATCTGGGCGAGTTCACCACCGCGCTGCGCGCCGTGGGCGAGCCGATCCGCGGGCTGCCCGCCAAGGACATCTCGATCGGCCAGATGCTCGACGGCCTGTTCGCGATCACCCGCGACTTCGACATGCAGACCCAGCCGCACCTGCTGCTGCTGCAGAAGACGATGGTGATGGTGGAGGGCGTGGCGACCGGCCTCGATCCCGACCTGAACATGTGGGAGACGTCGGGGCCGTTCGTGAAGGAATGGCTGCGCTCCGAACTCGGCCCCGAGGCCTGGCTCGCCGACCGCATTGTCGACGACCTGCGCACCGTCGCCCGCCTGCCCGAACTGGTCCGCCGCATCGAGGACCGCTTCCCCGCCTGTCTCTTATACACATCTGACGCTGCCGACGATCTTACGCGTGT
>CAUTRN010000008.1:0-208023 GCA_963540925.1 uncultured Sphingomonadaceae bacterium | reverse complement strand
CGAAGGCACGGCAAAACCTTAGCGTATATCTGGGTCCGTTCTGTGTACCGACCCCAGATTGATCGCTGGAGGCTTTGTTCGCGGAGACGCGCACATTGCCTTCTTTTCGTTTTAGGAAGCGCTGCCCTAAGCGACAGAAGCCAGAGCTTTGACAATGCGGCATTCCGCGATGGAGCCGACCATGTATCTTGATCCTATCGGTGCAGACACGCGATGATGGCGGTCACGACGGCGGTGGTTTCCGCGACGTCGCGCACCCTCACTGTGTCGAGGCCGATTTCAGCAGCGGGATAGTCATTCCCACCGGGGAATATCGCATCCCCAATGAACAGCATCCCGTCGAGCGGGACACCGCTCTCGGCACTCAGGCGCTTCAGGCCATAGCCCTTGTCGATCCCTGCTCTGGTCACGTCGATCGATGTCGTGCCACCGAGATTGATCGAGAGCTCCGGCAGCTTCGCGCGCAACGTGGCCTGCAACGCGGTCCTCTTCTTTCGGTCAGGATCCCACGCTTCCTTTTCCTTCAGCGGCGCTGCCTGCCCCAGGCCCGAAAAGGTGATCTGGCTGCCCCGGTCCTCGATCCGTTCGCCCCAGATACGTTCGTCGGCGAGACCGGCATCGGTCAGCGCCTGATCGAAGGCCGTGCGGATCTTCGCCTTCTCCGCGTCGTCGAACAGTTCGGCATAGACCGCGCGCCAAGCGCCATTGATGAACCGATAGAGTTTCGTGCCTGTGGTCGGCATCAACCAGAGACGGTCGAGCGCGACGCCGGCAGGAAGGCGCGAGGCGATCTGCTTTTCGAACTGCGGCCAGTCCCCGCCCGAGATCACCGCCACATCCGTGATGGCGAGCAATCGGGCGAGGATTGCGGCCATATCCTCCGATAACGGCCGCTTGCTCTCGGCAAGCGTGCCGTCGAGGTCGAAGGCGATCAGCCACTTCATGCCGCCTTCCCTGCCGGATCGCGGTAGGCGAGCAGCCTGAGCGCATTGATGACGACGAGCAGCGTCGATCCCTCATGAACCGCCACCGCTGGCCCAATGCCGAGGCCGAGGATGGTAGCAGGCACCAGGAAGGCGACGACACCCAGGCTGACGAAGACGTTCTGCCGGATGATTCCACGGGTATGGCGGCTAAGACCGACTGCGAATGGCAGGTGCGCCAGATCGTCGGCCATCAGCGCCACGTCGGCTGTCTCCAGCGCAACGTCCGACCCCGCCGCGCCCATCGCGATGCCGACCGTGGCGCTTGCCATCGCCGGCGCATCGTTCACGCCGTCGCCCACCATCGCGACCTTGTCTTCGCCGGCGAGCTTCTTGATCGCGGCAACCTTGTCTTCGGGCATGAGGTCGCCCCACGCTTCGTCGATCCCGACTTCGTCGGCGATCGCTTCGGCGACTTTCTGGTGATCGCCGGAGATCATTATCATCCGCGACACGCCCATCTCGTGCAGCCGACGCAACGCGGTCTTGGCAGCTTCGCGAGGCGTGTCCATCAGGCCGATCGCGCCCAGGTCGCGGTCCCCCTTGCGGACCACCATTGTCGTGCGGCCGTTCTCGCGCAGCTTCGCGATTGCGTCCTGCGCGCCCTGCCCCAGCGCCGGAATGCCCTCACTTCCGAACATCTCGGCCTTGCCGATCCACACCGTCTCGCCATCCACGCTCGCGGTGACGCCCCGACCGGTCAGGCTCTTGAGGTCGCCGGCAGTCGGCACGGCACGATCGTTCAGACGTTCGCGGCCGTCCTTGACGATCGCTTGGGCCAGGGGATGGTCGCTCAACGCTTCGACGGCGACAGCCAGCGCCAGCAACTCGCCTTCATCGGCGCCATCGACGGGCACGACATCAGTGATGCGCGGACGACCTTCGGTCAGCGTGCCCGTCTTGTCGAAAGCGATCGCTTTGAGCGACCCGAGGTTTTCGAGCGGTGCACCGCCCTTCACGAGCACGCCGCCCCGCGCTGCACGGGCAACGCCCGACAGGACCGCGCTCGGCGTTGCGATCGCGAGCGCGCACGGGCTTGCCGCCACCAGCACCGCCATCGCGCGATAGAAGCTGTCGCGGAACGGCTCGTCGACGACCACCCATGCGAACAGCAGGAGCACTGACAGGACCAGGACGGCGGGCACGAAGATCCGTTCGAACCGGTCGGTGAAGCGCTGCGTCGGCGACTTCTGCGTCTCCGCTTCGCTCACCATCTTCACGACCTTGGCAAGCGCGCTTTCATTGGAACGGCGTGTCACCTCGATCTCGATCGCGCCGCCGCCGTTGATCGTACCAGCAAAAACCCGGCTTTCCGCGTCGACTGCATCGGGCTTGGCGCGTGCCGCTGCGGCATCTGCGACCGGCACCTTGTCGACCGGGATGCTTTCACCCGTGACCGGGGCCTGGTTGATCGCGCTGGTGCCCTTGATGACGAAGCCGTCGGCAGGCAGGCGCTCGTTCGGGCGGACGATGGCAATGTCCCCGACGACCATCTGCTCGACCGGGATTTCGCTGGTCTGCCCGCCGCGTCGCACGGTCGCGGTTTCGGGCGCGAGCTTCGCCAGCGCCTCGATCGCCTTCTTGGCGCGGCCCATTGCATAATGCTCAAGCGCATGGCCGAGGCTGAACAGGAACAGCAGCAGCGCACCTTCGGCCCATGCGCCCAGCGCAGCGGCGCCGGCCGCAGCGACCAACATCAGCGTGTCGATCTCGAACTTCTTCATCCGGAGGTTGTCGATCGCCTCGCGCAGCGTGAAGAATCCGCCGAAGAAATAGGCTGCGATATAGCAGGCGGTCGGCAGCCATTCGGGCGCGCCAGCGACCAGCCTCTCGATCGCGTAGCCGATCCCCAGCAGCGCGCCACAGGCGAGCGCGAAGATCAGCTCGGTATTGGGGCCGAGAAATTCGGCGTGGCTATGGTCGTGGCCATCGCCGGGGCCGTGCTTCTCTTCGCCCGCGCCGTGGCCCCCGGGGCCGTGGTCGTGGCCGGCATGTTCATCGGCAGCGACCCGCTTGCCCACCCTCACCTTCAGCTTGCGAAGCGCAGCGCGCACCTCCTCTTCGGTGGTTTCGCGGCGATCATATTCGACCCGGACAGACCCGCTGGTGCTGGCGCTTGCCTGGACCACGCCGGGCAAGGCGCACAGCGCATCGCTGACCGTGCGCGCCCGACGTTCGTGGTTGATCCCCGTCACCTGCCAGATCGCATGGCCGTAGCGCTCGGTGATTTCGGCACCTGCGGCGCGCACCATTTCGCGCAACCGTGGCAGCGGCAGCTTGGCGGCATCGAAATGGATGCACAGCGCCGCTGGCGTGTTGCCGTCGAGACAGATCACATGCGCCCGCTCGACACCTTCGCGCTTTGACAGGGTTGATACGAGACGGTCCAGGCAGGCATCGGCCGCGTCAGGAAGGTCCGGCAACAACACTGGAATGTCGAGTTCGAGCTTGTCGTTCATGACGACCTCCTTTCGCTTTTCTTGGTTTCGGCGCGCGCGTCGCGCAGGATTTCGACACCGCCCTTGATGGCGATGATGGCGGTGGCGAAGCCGACCAGCAGGTCCGGCCAATTGGTACCCAACCACAGCACCAGCACGCCGGCGATCAGGATGCCGCCGTTGGAAATGAAGTCGTTGAAGCTGAAGGTGGTTGCGGCCCGGAGATTGACGTCCGGATCCTTGAGGCGCTGGAGCAGCCGCAGGCAGAGGTAATTCACGACGCCGGCGATCGCGGACATGACCATCATGGTAGGTCCGATGGGCTCGCTGCCCTGCACGTAGCGCCGTCCGACATCGATCAAGATGCCGCCCGCGAAGATCAGCAGCATGACGCCCGAAGCGACCGCGGCGCGTGTCTTCCATGTCTGGCCCCGGGTGAGCGCCACAAGGCTCAGCGCATACACAGCCGTATCGGACAGGTTGTCGACGCCGTTGGCGATCAGCGCGCTCGAGTCCGCGAAGAAGCCGGAAACGAAGAAGCCCGCAGCGATCGCCGCGTTCAGCAGCAGGACGATCCACAGTGTGCGGCGCTCCTGCCCGCCATTGTTGTCGTTGCCCGGGATCATCCCATCATCTCCTCAAGTGTCAGCAGGGCCAGGAAGCCGACGAAAAACATCGAGCTGATGAGCGGGGTGTCGGGTTTCTCGTGCGCCTCGACCAGCAACTCCTCCGTGACGAGGTAGAGCAGCGCCATCAGCCCGAAGCTGAGGAAGCCGGCGATCATCACCGGCGACAGCGCGGCGACCGGCACGGCAGCGAGCGCGCCGATCGGCAGCAGCAGGGCCAATGCCGAGACGATCACGATGATGCGCAAGCGCGAGCGATAGGTTTCCGCCAGCTCGTCGGTCAGCGTCAGTCCCAGAAATAACACTTCCAGAGTGAGCGCGATCGTCAGCAGGAGACCTGCCTTCTCGCCCGCCACGAAAGCGAGGCCGAGCACCAGGCCGTCCACCAGAATGTCGATGCCGATCGCGGCGAGTAGCGCCATCGGCCCCTTGAAGCGGGCCTCAAGAGCCTTGAGCCCCAGCATGGTCGCGACGCCCGCCGCCCCGCCGATCAACGTCGCGCTGGGCGATGCCTCATGCTTGACCTGCGGCAGGATTTCGGTCGCTGCCGCCGCGAACACGACGCCGGCAGCGAGATGCTGTAGGCCCGCCACGAGGCCAGGTTTCAACTTGGTGCGGCTCGCGACAATCGCGCCGAGCACGACCGCCAGCACAGGCGCAAGCGTATAGAGCAGTGCCTGCATTTCCTAGGACTCCTCCGGGGTTCGGTGGCAGACGCGGATCTTCCCGCGTCGCGTGAACGCGATCGATCCGCCCGCCACGACAGCCCGCGAATGGTCGCCGCGAAACTCGTCACCGGTTCGCTGCGCGCGCAGGATCTCGGTCCTGCCCTTCGGCAGCCAGGTGACGGCCATTTTCAAGCCTTCATCGATGAAGTCGACATCGGCGCGTGTGCCGTCGTCGCAGTACATGATGCGCTGCGCGATTAGTTTCGACGTCAGATGCTTTTCATGCGCCGGCTCGGTAGGCTGGGTCGGCGCTGGATTACACGCCCCTATAACCGCCCCGGAGACGAGAACGACGCCGAGGCGCGCGATCGCCAGACCGGCCCGATTCAGGCCGCACAAGGTTGTCACATTTGAAATCGACGTGTCAGACATCGGTCTCTTCCGACGAAGCGCCCTGTGGCGTTCGAAGGCAGGGCAGTTCATCGCGTGCCTTCCTGCTCGCAGATCCGGGTACGGCCATCGCCTTCCACGATGGTGAGCTGCGACCCCTTGAAGGTCGCGGTGGCTGTTTCGCCGACATATTGCAGGCCCTGCGCTGGCGCGGTCAGCATCATCGGCGGTCCCCCGTTGGAGCGCCGCAAATCGATCTGCAGGCCGTTGTCCTTGTAATCGACGAACAGCGGTTCCCCGTCGGAACAGCGATATCTATGCCGCCCCATTTCCCCGGTCGTCACGGCGCTGTCGGACGAATGGATCTGCTGCTCCGTTGGCGGGGCTGGCGGCTTTCTTTCCGAGCACGCCGCGAGCCCGACAACGAGGATGACGGCGGGCAGCACCCGCTTACAGTGCATCATCATCGCGCCTTCCTCCTGTAGCGGAAGGGGACGCGCTGACGATTGATAGCCCGGGCAGGCTGACCTACCCGCCAGCGGAGATAGGTTGCGAGGCGATCGTCAGATTCGACCATCAGGGATCGCAGGCGGCGCAACATCATCGCCGCGAACGGCAGGGAGAGCGCCCCGCGCAGCGTGCAGCTATGCGTTAGCCTGGTGCCGCCATCGTCCCCCGCCAGCTCGTACCGCTCTTCGAGCGTGAACAGATAGGGGATGCCGCAGGACCAAGCGAAGGCGTGCGGTTTATCGAATCGATCAATCCGTGCTGGCGTCCGAATTGGCCGGGTGATGCCCTGGATCGCAAAGGTGCATTCTGTGTCGCCGAGCCGGGACGGATCATCGAGAAATACGAGCGGACTCCACGCCCGGCGATGATCCGGATCGGTGAGTGCCGACCAGATGCGCAGTGGCCCGCCGTGAAGCATCGAGCTGGTTATGGTGCGAGGCATATCCCCATCTCCCAGAGATGGGCGGGGCGATCGCGGATCGCCCCGCCCATCCATCAGGCCAAGTTGTTCACGAAGGTCTGACCGTGGTCGTCCCCTTCATGCTCCTCATTGTAGTGCTCGGGTTTCTCGATCACTTTCTGCCCGAACCGGGCATAGAGTGTCGGCAGCACGAACAGCGTAAGAAGCGTCGCCGAGATCAGACCGCCGATGACGACCGTCGCCAAAGGCTTTTGAACCTCTGCGCCGGCGCCTTCGCCCAGCGCCATCGGCACGAAGCCGAGGCTGGCGACTAGCGCGGTCATGATGACGGGTCGCAGACGCTGCATCGCGCCAACATGCGCGGCTTCCTCGCGGCTCATCCCTGATCGGATCAGATCTTGGATCGAGCTGACCATGACGAGGCCGTTGAGGACCGCGATGCCCGAGAGGGCGATGAAGCCCACTGCCGCCGAGATCGAGAAGTCCATGCCCCGCAGGAACAGCAACAGGACGCCGCCCACCAGCGCGAAAGGCACGCCGGTGAACACGATCGCGGCGTCGCGGACCGATCCCAACGCCCCGTAGAGGAGCAGCAGGATCAAGATGAAGCAAGCCGGAATGACCAGCTTCAGCCGTTCGCTTGCCGATTGGAGGTTCTCGAACTGGCCGCCCCATTCGAGATAGGTGCCGGCAGGCAGCCGGAGTTGGCTGCCGATCGCCGCCTGCGCATCCGCCACGACGGATCCGACGTCGCGGCCACGCACGTTGGCTTGCACCACCACGCGCCGCTTGCCGTTCTCGCGGCTGATCTGGTTCGGACCATCGACCACCTTGATCTCGGCGACGCTGGACAGCGGTACATAGCCGCCGCCTGCCACCGGCACCTGCACCTGTTGGAGCAGGCCGATGTCGGCACGCTGCGCCTCCGACAGGCGGATCACCACGGGGAAGCGACGGTCGCCCTCGAAGATCTGGCCCGATGTTCGCCCGCCGATCGTCGCAGTCACGGTGTCCTGCACATCCTGAGCCGTAACGCCCAACCGCGCCATCGCGTCGCGGTTGACGCGAATGTCGAGCATGGGAAGACCGGTCGTCTGCTCCACCTTCACGTCCGCTGCGCCTTGCGTTCTGCGCAGCACCGCCGCGATTTGCTCGGCCGTCCGGTTCATCTGGTTGAAGTCGTCCCCGAACACCTTCACCGCGATGTCGCCGCGCACGCCGGCGATCAGCTCGTTGAAGCGCATCTGGATGGGCTGGGTGATCTCGTAGGCATTTCCCGGAATCTTCGCGAGATTACCCTCGATCCGGCTGACCAGCTCCTCCTTGGGAAGCTCAGGATCCGGCCAATCCTTGCGCGGCTTCAGGATGACGAACATGTCGGTCGCGTTCGGCGGCATCGGGTCGGCCGCCAGCTCGGCGGTGCCCGTCTTGGAATAGACGAATTGCACCTCCGGCTGCTTCGACATCATCCGCTCGATCGGCACCTGCATCGCCTGGCTCTGCTGGACCGACGTTGCCGGAATGCGGAGCGACTGGATCAGCAAATCGCCTTCGTCGAGCTGCGGCAGGAACACCGAGCCGAGCGTAGTGAAAGCAAGCGCCGCCACCACAAGGCTTCCCACACCCGCACCGATCGTCAGCGTCGGGCGCTTCATGGCCCGGTCGAGACCGGGTTCGTAGCGCTTCTTCAGCCACGTGATGATGCGGCCGTCCTTCTCCTCGACCTTCTTCGACAGCCAGATCGCAATCATCGCCGGCACGAAGGTGAGAGAGAGGATGAAGGCGAAGGCGAGCGCGATGATGACGGTCAGCGCCATCGGTCCGAACGTTTTACCCTCCACGCCGGTCAGCGTGAGCAGCGGTACGTAGACGAGGATGATGATTGCCTGCCCGTACACAGAGGGACGGATCATCTCACGCGCAGCGGCTGCCACGGTCGCGAGCCGTTCCTTGACGCTGAGCAATCGGCCTTCATGATGCTGTTGCTCGGCAAGCCGGCGCAGCGCGTTTTCGACAATGATGACGGCGCCGTCGACGATCAGACCGAAGTCCAAAGCCCCAAGGCTCATCAGATTGGCCGAGACCCCAGCGCGCAGCATACCAAAGCCTGTCAGCATCATGGTGATCGGGATGACCAACGCCGCGATCAGGGCCGCACGGAAGTTGCCGAGCAGCAGGAAGAGCACGACGATGACCAGCACCGCGCCTTCGGACAGGTTTTTCGCGACCGTCTTGATCGTCGAATTGACCAGCTCGGTGCGGTTCAGCACCGGCTGAATTACGACGTCAGGAGGCAGCGAAGCGTTGATCGTCTTCAGTTTCTCAGCGACCGCGGTCGACACGATGCGGCTGTTCTCGCCGATCCGCATGATCGCCGTGCCGACGACGACTTCGGTACCGTTCTCCGATGCCGAACCCATGCGGATCGCCTGACCCGTCTTCACAGTCGCAACTTGTTCGACCGTGATCGGCACGCCGTTACGTGTCGCGATCACGGTCCTGGCCAACTCGCTGGCATTGCGAACGAGCGCATCCGAGCGAACAGCCAGACCTTCGCCATTGCGATTGACGAAGCCACCGCCGACGCTGGTGTTATTGCGCTCCAGCGCATTTCCCAGGTCCGTCAGCGTGATGCCGAGCGAGGCCAGCTTCTGCACGTCGGGCACGACGAGGAACTGCTTGGCGTAACCGCCAATCGAGTCGACACCGGCGAGGCCCGGTGTGGTCTTCAGAAGCGGCGTCACGATCCAGTCCTGCGCGGTGCGCAGGTAGGTCGCCTTGTCCTCTTCGGTCGTCAGTCGCTCGCCCTCTGGCGTGATGTAGCTGCCATCGGGCTGTTGGCCCGGTTCACCGGGCTTGTGCTTGTCGTCCTCGCGATGATCGAGACGAACGGTGTACATGTACACCTCGCCCAGGCCTGTCGCGATCGGACCCATTTCAGGGTTCACGCCGTCGGGCAGATTCTCTTGCACGCCCCGCAGACGCTCGCCCACCTGCTGGCGGGCGAAATAGATGTCCGTCGCGTCCGAAAAGACCGCCGTGATCTGCGCGAAGCCGTTGCGGCTCAACGAGCGCGTATATTCCAGGCCGGGGGTGCCGGCGAGCGCGGTTTCGATTGGAAACGACACCTGCTTCTCGACCAGCTCGGGCGAGAGGGCAGGCGCGCGGACGTTGATCTGGACCTGATTGTTGGTGATGTCCGGCACCGCGTCGATCGGTAGCCGGTAGAGGGAAAAGGCGCCGATGGCGGCGACGATGACGGTGAGGAGCAGGACTAGCCAGCGCTTCTCGACCGCCCAGGTTACGATACGGGCGATCATGGCTTAATCCTCGTGGCTCGCTTCGCCCTTGCCGATCTCGGCCTTGAGCGTGAAACTTCCGGTGGTGGCGATCTGTTCGTTGCCGGTCAGGCCCGACCGGACGATCACCGTGTCGCCCGACGCATCGCCGAGCTGGACCGGGGTCGCCTTGAAGCCGGTGGGCGTGCGCACGAACACGACCGACTTGCCCTCGAAACTCTGGACCGCCGTCGTCGGCACGCGGACCGCCCCGCTCCCGCCGCTGCCCGTGAGCTGCACGGCTGCCGTCACAGGCTCGCCGACCCGCCATTCGCCACCGCGATTGTCGAGGGTGGCGAGCGCAGGCACGAGCCGCGTCTGCGGATCAAGCGCCGGCGACACGAAGGTCACGCGGGCGGTCGCCTGACGGCCTGCCGCCTTCACCAGCACCGTATTGCCGGGACGCACCCGGCCCGCATCCTCGGGCTTGAGATTAAGCGCGATCGACACCTGGCTCAGGTTGGCGATGCGATAGAGTTCGGCATCCGCCGCGACCGTTTGTCCCAGCGTCACGGGGCGCGCAATGATCTGGCCCGAGATCGGCGCGGCAATGCCGAGCCGGTTGAGCCCGCCGCCGCCGACACCCGCCGCCGAAACCATGCTCTGCGCCTGCGTCAGGGCGATCCGCGCCTCCGTCGCCGCTGTGCGGGCGGCGATCAGATCCTGTTCAGGGGAGACTCTCTGCGCGAACAGCCGCTGTTCGCGCGCGAGGTTCGAATTAGCGAGCTGAAGCCGCGCCCGCGCCGCCTCGACCTCGCCCTTGATCTGCGCCGCCTCGCGGCTTTCGATGACCGCAATGGTCTGGCCGCGTCCGACCGATTGGCCGAGGTTACGGGTGAGCGCGACCACGCGTCCCGCAATTGCGGCCGAGACGACCTGCGTTCCCTGTGGGTCGCCCTCGATGATCGCGGGCAGCTCGATCGTCCCGGCCCCGCCGATGATCGGCCGTCCGACCTGGACGCCCGCTGTGGCGATCTGGTCGGCACCCAATGTGACGACGCCTTCACCGGCATGACCGCCTTCAGCACCGCCCTTTTCCGTGCCCGCTGCCGTCTCATTGGCAGCTGCGCCTTCGGCAGTTGCCTCGTTTCCGCCATCCTTGCCGCCGCAGGCAGCCAAGAGCAGGGCGAGCGACGCCGCGCCCGCGAGATAAAAGCTCTTCATCACTGATTCCCCCCATTGGGCGCACGAGCGGTCAGTCGCTCCACTTGCGCGCGGGCATTCTGGTAATTGGCAAGCGCGTCGATCGCGGCGACCCGCGTTTCGGCGAGCGTGCGTTCAGCATCGAGCAATTCGAGCTGGCCGAACTTGCCCTCGCGATAGCCGATCCGCGCGATGCGGGCGGCCTCCTGTGCAGCCGCCAGCGCCGGCCCCGACGCCGCACGAGCCGTCGTTGCGGCATTGGCCGCCTGCGCCTGCGCGTCCGTGATCGCCTGTTCGATGTCGAGCGCGGTCACGCGGCGCTGCGCATCCGCCTGGGTCCGCTGCGCGGTCGCCTGCGCAATCGCGGCGCGACCATTGTTGAACACCGGGATCGGGATCGACACGCTGAACACCGCCGCCATGTCGTTGGTCGCTTCCAGGCGGCGGATCGACGGCCCGACGTTCAGGTCAGGCACGCGATTGGCGCGCGCGAGCCGCACGCCGGCTTCGGCAATGGAGAAATCCGCGTTGGCTGCCGCCAGCGCGAGTGTGCCGGTCGTGTTGACCGGTGCCAACGGCCCATAGACGTTCACATCGGGAAGGCGATCGAGCAGCGTGTCATCGAGCAGGCCGTCGATCGGCCGTCCGATCCGACGCGCCAGATTGGCGCGGGCCGCCTCGGCCAAGCGAAGCTGCCGCTCCACATTGGCGTCGGCATTGATACGCGCGACATCCGCGCGCTGTTGCTCGAGTGGCGATGCCCGCCCTGCCTGCACGCGAACGCTCGCGGCCCGCAGCGCATCGCTGGCGATCCGGGCCTGATCGCGGGCTGTCATTACCCGGCGATCGGCCGCGACCGCTTCGACATAGAGCTGCGTTACCTGAAGCCGGACATCCGCCGCGATGATCGCGGCCTGGATCTCGGCCCGGGACAATTGCGCATTGGCGACCGCGACGCGGGCGCCGCGCTTGCCGCCTAGCTCGATCGGGATCGCAAAGCCGACCGTGGTTTCCGCGCTGCGGACCCCCCGATACGGCCCGGAGCCGATGACATTCTCGACTTGGCCTTGAACCACCGGATTGGGCCGCAAGCCGGCGACTGTGCGACCTGCACGGGCCGCGTCGATTCCAGCTGTCGCCGCTTCCGCAGCAGGGGCCGAACCGCCCGCTGCACTGACCGCTTGGTCAAGCGTGTAGACCGGCGCATCCTGCGCAACAGGCGCGGACGGTCCGACCTGCGCCTGCGCCATCGTGGCGCAAGACGCTGCGGCCAGCATGGCCGCGAGGATACGATTCATGAAAATAGGACTCCTGACGATGATCGACAGGGGCGCGCCAACGCACGCCCAAATCGGACGTCAGGCTTGGGGGGGCCTCAAATGGACCATGCCGGTGCGGCCGTCGAGCGACGCAGAGGCGGAGATTGTCGGCTTGGGCACTGTGAGGACGGGGGTATATTCCATCGTCGTGCGCGCAGGCGCGCCGACGTCGTGTCCGTGACAATAATTGTGATGATGCGGGACATTCTTGTCCGAGTCCGATGGCACCTGATCGATGTCACCGGCGGTATGGACCGTGAACTCAACGCCCGCGATGCTTCCCCCCGCCAGATCGGCGGCATGGGCCATGCCGGAGAAGCTGGTCAGGACCAGCATCAGGCATGTCAGGAAAGGCAAAAAGGCTCGCACTAGCTTGCCTCTATCACGGAAGGGTTTTCATGTCATTGCACTAATTCGAACCAAGGGTCACTGAGCCGGAACCCGAGCGGGATCGGTCGCGCCCGTTCCAGGCGAACCCGACCGCAATGGCGACCGCCATCAGGAGTTGCGCCAGCACCGATTGCCAAGTGGGAAACACGCCGAGCATCGACAGCCGTGGCACGTCCGCGAGCGGTGCGATGTTGATAAGGCCGGCTTCCTGGAGCGCGGCGACGCCTTTACCCGCCAGCACGACGGTCAGGACCGCCATGAGCCAGGAGCTATAGCGGAAGAACTGCGCGATCGGCAGCTTGCGACTGTAGCGAAGCATGGCCCAAGCGATCAGGCTGAGCAGTCCAATCGCCGACCCGGCCCCCGCGAGAAGCATCCCGTTGTCACCTTGCGCCGAAAGCGCGGCATAGAACAGGATCGTCTCGAAGACCTCGCGATAAACTACGACGAACGCCAGCCCGAACAGGAACCAGCCCGACCCGCCCGAGAGCGCCCGCGACATCTTCTCGCGAATATAGCGCTGCCACTGATCGGCCTGCGCCTTGCCGTGCATCCAAATCCCGACCGAGAGCAGCACGACCGCGGCGAACAGCGAGCCAAACCCTTCCGTCAGCTCCCGGCTCGCACCGCTGATCCCGATCGCATAGGTGGCGACCGCCCAGGTGATCCCGCCCGCGATGATCGCGCTGACCCAGCCGCCATGCACGTACCGCAGCGCCTCGCCGCGCTCGGCTTTACGCAGGAACGCGATCATGGCGACAACGATGAGCAGGGCTTCGAGCCCTTCACGCAGCAGGATCGTGAACGCGCCCAGGAACGTGGACGCTTCGGTGGCGGCATCAGGCGCGAGCGCCGCTTCCGCATCGTCGAAAAGGCCGCCCAGTACTGCGACCTTCTCCGCGAGATCATCGGGCGACGCGCCCCGGTCGATCGAGGCGCGGAACTCCCCCATCGCGCCCTCGATTCGACCCATCAGCGTCGCGTCGCGCGCGGTGAGTGTTGGCTCGATCGGCTCGAACCCATCGAGATAGGCCGACAGCGCCAGCTCTTTCGCCATGCGCGCATCGCCGCGCCGCGCAGCCGCCACGCTTTCGGCGAGTTTGGCGCGGGCGACCGCGAGCGAGCCGGGAGCCTGTTGTATCACCTGTTCGGGATGACGACGCAGGAACGCGAGCACTGGGTCAGCCTTGGCGTCGCCGATCGCCGCGCCGAGCGCGGCCGGGGTGAGCGCGACCAGGGTTTTCAGGTCCGGAATGCGCCGGCGAAGGGTCGGGTCGGATTTCCAAAGCCGCTCGCCTTCGCGCGCCTGCGCATCCGTGAAGGCGAAGCTCCCGGCTCGGAATGCTAACGCCCAGCGCTGATCGTTGGGCAGATCGGCGAAGCTCTGCATCGCGGTCCCGTCGATGCCTTGCGTCACCACCTGATAGAGCGCGAACACGCTGCGCTGGCGCGCGCGCTCGGCATCGGTGAAAGCAATCGGGGGCGTAGCGAGCTTGGCGGCGTCAGGGCCACGGCCGTTGCCCGTCATCCCGTGGCAGGACGCGCAGGATTGTCGGAACAGTGCATCGCTGGAGACGAGGTTCGGAGCCTTATCGGGCGCGAGCGGCACCGGGTAGGCGCGCAACAGATCGGCCGCGAGCCCGTGCGCCAATGTTGCCACCTGTTCAGTCGGTCCCTTTTCCGCGATCACCGCCTGGAGGTTGGCAGCCCGCTGGATGAGGGCTTGACGCTCCGGCTTCGCCGGCAGGCCCTGAAGCCGTGTCGAGACCGACGCGGCGAACTCCGTCATCTCGGCATATTCCGACGTGCTCTTGATCCGACCGTTGGCGACCGCGCCGCCATAATCGACGGCCATATAGTCGAGCAGCCGCCATGCGGTTTGCACGTCGCCGGGTTCGGCGATTGCCGCAGCAGGGATCAGCAGCGCCGCGAGCGCGGAGAGCAGCCGCAACGAGAGCATTGCCCGGATCAACGCGAGCAGACGCACTACCGCTCTCCCAATTCGCGCCGAGCGCCAGTGACGATTTCATAAGCGGAGTGGAGGAACAGGAGGGCGATGAGGCCGGCGACGGCGAGGTCCGGCCAGGCGCTTCCTGTCCACGCCACCAGACCGGCCGCGGCGATCACCGCCACGTTGGCGAGCGCGTCGTTGCGGCTGAACAGCCAGATCGCGCGAACATTGGCGTCCCCTTCCCGGAAACGCGCAAGCACCAAGGCGGACACGACATTGATCGCGAGCGCGACAACGCCGATTGTGCCCATCAGTTCGGCATCGGGCGCGGTTGCGTTCAGGGCGCGCCAAATCGCGAAACCGATTACGCCCACGCCAAGCGCACCGAGAAACAACCCCTGCGTCAGCGCGACCTTTGCCCTCGCCCGTGCGGACCAGGCAAGCGCGAGAAGACCGATAAGGCTGATCGACCCGTCCCCGAGAAAATCGAGGGAATCCGCTTTCAGCGCTTGGCTATCGGCGATGAACCCGCCGAACAGCTCGGCGACTCCGAAGCCGAGGTTGAGCACCACGACGGTCAGCAGCGCACGGCGATAGGCCGGATCGGTTTGCGCGCGCGCGGGCTCCCCGTGGCACCCGCAGCTTTCGGTAGAAGCATTCATGCGGCCTTCCTTACCACCTCCAGTCGCTGTAGAAGCAAGCGAAATGTGCGACACGTTCGCATAAGCAAGGATGGCATGATGAAGCCGGTGATGATTGGGCAGCTCGCCAGCGAGACCTCGACGAAGGTGACGACGATCCGCTTTTATGAGTCGATCGGGTTGCTCCGATCCGCCCCTCGCACGGCGTCGGGTCGCAGAACCTACGATGCCAGTGACATTGAGCGTTTGCACTTCATCCGCAACGGTCGCCGGCTTGGCTTCTCCGTCGACGAGATCCGTTCGTTGATGGGGCTGGCGCAGAACCCGGACCAGGATTGTGGTGCCGCCTCAGCTATCGCTGCTCAGCACCTCAAGGATGTGGAGGAGAGACTGGCGCAACTCGCGGTGTTGCGGGATGAGTTGGCAATGCTCAGCCAGAGCTGCACCAAGGCGCGCATGGCCGATTGTCGGATCATGAAGGCGATCGGCAAAGGCCACCCTCAAGCCGATCAATAATAATCGGCCAGCCTGAGCTCGCGCACATCACCCGAGGCCATCGTCAGCTTTACGAGGGTGCCAGCAGGCCGGGAGCGCACTTGCCAGAGCTCCCCACGCGTATAGTTCGCATCGATCGAATGGCCGTTCACCGCCACGATCCGGTCGCCGACCGCCCAGCCAGCCTTTTCCGCGGGACTGTTCGCCGCCACATGAACAACGGTGAGCGCCGTTGGTGAGGCTGCGAGGCCAAGGCCGCTACGGTCCTTCAGCATCGGCAGGCGACGACGAGGACCGAGTGGCCGGAGCCACACGAATCCGGCGGTCACGTCGAACACCACGTCGAATTGAGCGATCAGCGGTAGGCCGACATTGCCAACCGTGCTGGTGGAGAGCCAAGCTCTCATCCCGAGTGTGGGGACGTTCGAGACGCCAAGCCCTTCGATGTTGATGTTCTGGATCGTGAAAGCATCGTTGATACGCACACCATCGACGCCGCCGATCGCCGCGGTCGAGACGAGCTTCCCGTTCAACAGCCCTTGATCGCGGGCATAGGCCGACGAGAGCATCAGCGCGGCCGAGCTGCCAAGATCGATCATCAAGGGCACGGGAGGCAAACCCGAGACGGAAGCTCGAATGAACAGCTCCTGCTTGGCACCGCGCCCGAGCGCGACAGCGCGCCAGTCGGGACCGGCGAGAAACGTGCCTGACTTGACGACCGCCATACGCCTTTTCGCGAAATCGAGCGCGATGCAGCTACCCGTGAACATATCGGCACCGAGGAGGATATCGATCGGTCGTCCGAAGGCCGCCGACACTGAACTCAGATCACCAACGACGGCAAAGGGTAAGCGACGGGTTTCGCGGGCGAGCTGTACGTCGATGTCGCGGACCAGCAGCACCGGGGCCTTGGCGCTCAGCCCGCTAATCATGCGCCGCTCACCATCGTTCAAGCCGAGCTTCGCCGCGAGCGCCGTGCTCATGATCGACGCGCCGCTGCCACTGTCGAGCACCGCCCGCACCGGCACTCCGCGCACTTGTGCCGAAACAAGGAGGGTATCACCCGTGCCGACTTCCAGCGGCTCCCATTCGAGGTGAGCCGCACCGAAGTTCCACGAG
The DNA here is from genome assembly GCA_963540925.1 of uncultured Sphingomonadaceae bacterium. Taxonomy (GTDB): domain Bacteria; phylum Pseudomonadota; class Alphaproteobacteria; order Sphingomonadales; family Sphingomonadaceae; genus Rhizorhabdus. The sequence goes on along the minus strand of CAUTRN010000008.1, from coordinate 191,591 downwards.
CCCGCAGACCGGGAAGTCTGTCGCGCGAGCGTTGGAGAACCGAGCACCAAGCCGGTTCCACAGGCCACCAGCCGCGCCACTAATGAGCGTCGAGACATACCGATTGCTTCAACACGGGCCGTCAAAAAGCCACCTCCAGCCCCCCGTCCGCAGGAGAGCAAATTGCGGTTACATGCTCCAGCCACTGGAGGAGCAAGTGCTTTTGGTGCGCCCGAAAATCCTCAGAAGCGCTTGGAGAACTTTAGATGAAGGATGGTGCAGACCGCTTAGATGCCTTCCCGATAACGAACGGTTCCGGGGGACGCTGGGCCGATCGGGACCGCGAACGGTGTAAACGCTCGCGCTAAGTGGCGGCATTCTGATCGCGCTATTTGTCGGCGAGCGTCGCTACGCGGCTACCGGCTTGGTCTCGGCCGATCGCACATAGGCGTAGAGTTTTGGCTTGGAGATGCCGAGCATCGAGCAAATCTTGGCGATCGGCATCGTGTTCTCGTGGTAGAGCCTGACGGGCAGGTCGCGCTTGTCCTTGCCGAGTGCGGCCGGCCGGCCACCCTTCTTGCCGCGAGCGCGGGCTGCGGTGAGACCGGCCTGGGTCCGCTCGCGGATCAGGTTGCGCTCGAACTCCGCCAATGCCCCGAACAGGTGGAAGGTAAGCTTGCCCGACGTGGTGGTCGTGTCGATCGCCTCGTGCAGGCTCAGCAGCCCGACCTTTTCCTCGTCGAGGTAGGTCATCCATCCGATCAGATCACGGAGCGAGCGGCCGAGCCTGTCGAGGCGCCAGACCACCAGTGTGTCGCCGGCGCGAAGCAGCTCCTTCACCTTTTCCAATCCAGGGCGAGCGGCAGTCGCCCCGGAGGCCTTGTCGGTGATGACCTTCTCGCAGCCGGCAGCCTTCAGCGCATCACGCTGGAGGTCCAGGTTCTGCTCGGCGGTCGATACGCGGGCGTAACCGATTTTCATGCGTAGGGCCGGTGGCGCCCCGATCGGGCGCGGTTTGGGAAGAAAGTCGTCATCGGCAGGTCTATGTTGCCCTAGTTTTCTTTACCGGGTAGATTTACGTCGAACAGGCCGGTTTGGCAACGCGAGCGGACTCGCATGGCGATGGGCAGGCAAATCTCCGTTTTCCTTACCTGCGACACGGACCGTCGGCGGTGACGCATCCGGCGCTTGTCCCGCCGCTGGCGATCGAGCGCTACCGCGTCCTTGAACCGCACCTCGCCGATGGCATCCCGCTCGCGGACCTCGCCCGCACCGGCACGCTGAGCGAGCGGACGTTGCAGCGCTGGCTCGGGCGCTACCGTGCCGAAGGACTTGCCGGTCTCGCGCGTCTGCCGCGCAACGATCGGGGCAGGCTGCACCTGCCGGAACATCTGGTCGAACTGACCCGCACTCTCGCCACCAAGCGCCCGCGACCCCCGGTCGCCGCCATTCACCGAAAGGTGCAGGAACTCGCCATCGCGCATGGACACCGAACCCCCAGCTATGCGGCCGTCGCGCGTGTCGTCAGGGCGATACCGGCAAGCCAGATCGCCGCAGCCTCCGATCCGGCCGTCTACCGCGACCAGCACGAGCTAGTGCATCGGCGCGAAGCCGCGACCTCGAACGAGATGTGGCAGGCCGATCATACCGTTCTCGACATTCTCGTGCTCGATGATGCCGGAACCCCGGTGCGTCCTTGGCTGACCGTCATCGTTGACGATCACAGCCGAGCCATCGCCGGTTACTTCCTCAGCCTCGATGCCCCCAGTGCCCTCAACACGGCGCTCGCCTTGCGGCAGGCGATCTGGCGCAAGCCCAATCCCGAATGGATCGTCAGCGGCATTCCCGAACAGCTTTACGTCGACAACGGCTCGGATTTCATCTCCGAGCATATCGAGCAGGCGTGCATCGCCCTCAAAATCCGCCTCATCCATTCGCTGCCGGGGCGTCCTCGCGGGCGCGGCAAGATCGAGCGGCTGTTCCGCACCATCAACGACATGTTCCTGCCCGACCTGCCCGGCCACCTGATCGCGGGCAAGCCGCTGTCGGCGCCAGTGCTCACGCTCGACGAGCTGCGCGCCCGCTTCGAGGCGTTCGTGTGCGGCGTCTATCATCGTCGCCCGCATGGCAGCACCGGCGAACCGCCGATCACGCGCTGGCAGAAGGGCGGGTTCCTGCCCGCAATGCCCGACAGCCTTGAACAGCTCGACATGCTGCTCGTGCACGTGCCCAAGCCCCGTAAAGTGCTGCGCGACGGCATCCGTCTGATGGGCAGGCGCTATGTCGAACCCACGCTCGCGGCCTTCGTCGGCGAGCAGGTCGAGGCGGTCTATGACCCCCGCGACCTGACCGAGATCCACGTCTACCACCAGGGCCGGTTCGTCTGCCGTGCGCTCAGCTCCGAGCACGCTGGGCACCCGTCGTTGCGCGCGATCCAGCGCGCCCGGCGCGGCGCGAAGGAGCGCGACAAGCAGGTGCCTGCCCCCACGGAGACCTTCGATGGCGACCAAGAGGATACGGCTTCCCGGCCCACCACCTACCGAGGGCTCCGGCTCTACGCCGCTGACGATTGAGTTCCTGGTCGAGCAGCCGTTCCTGGCGACCCGCGAACATGCCCGGTTCGTCGAGTTTGCCGAAGCCTGCGCGCACTACCGCTATATCGGCGTGTGTCATGGCCGGCCGGGCGTCGGAAAGACGCGATCGGCGCGCGAGTTTTCCAGCTTCCCCGACCTGGGGGAATATGCCGCGCTCCGTCCCATTGCCGCGCTCCTTGGCGAAAAGGTCGCTCGCTGCCGCGCCGTCTTCTACACCGTGTCGGTCAGCAACACGCCCAAGACGATCGACGCGGTGTTGGGCCTCAACCTCATTAAGCTGGGCTATGCCCGGCTGACGGTCGCGGGCGGCTCGCAGGACGAAATCACCCATGACGCCGCCCGCATCGCCTGCCCCCTCGTCATCGTCGACGAGGCCGACCGCCTGACCATAAAGTCGCTCGAACATCTCCGCGACATGGCCGATCGCCACGGCTTCGGGCTGATCCTGATGGGTATGCCGGGCTTGGAGAAGCGCCTCGCCCGCTATGCCCAGCTCTACTCGCGGATCGGCTTCGTCCACGAGTTCAAACCGCTTACCGAGACCGAAATGCGGCTGCTGCTCGCGACCCACGCCGGCGATTTCGGGATCAGCTTCGACCCGGCCCAACTCGACGCGATCGAAGCGCAGGCAGCCGTGATCCGCATCACGCGCGGCAACTTCCGGCTCATGGAGCGCCTGTTCGCGCAGATGCGGCGGATCATGACCCTCAACCGCGTCGAGGAGGTCACCGCTGACATCGTTCAGGCCGCGCGCGATTGCCTCGTCATCGGACCCGGCAACTGACAAATAGCGCGATCAGAACGCCGCCATTTAGCGCGAGCGTTTACACAGGATAAGATCCATACCGTTTCCGGAACCACTTTCTTGTTTCCTCTTCGAAATTGGACTGTGCTGATGAGTTTGAGCGATGGTGGCTTCGCTCATACACTACGCGCTACCAGGCCCCTGCCCGTTTCTTAGGCTTAACGTTGTAGCTCAAGACCCCGGGGGCTCAGCCTCCCTTCTCCGGTTCTTGCCGCTGCGCAAATCCCTCGATCTACCTGCCGCCGTCGTGTGGTCGCACGGCATCATCCAAAGACCTATTTAGGCCGTCATGACTAGCCAATCTTCGCCATAAGGCGCCCCGCCGCCCCCTGCTCTGCCGCGAGATTGCGATTATAAGCGAGCGGCATCCGCGGCGACTTCCACCGCAGCGCGTCCATGATGCCGGCCAAATCCTCCCCGCTGGCGAACAGGTCCTGATTGAGCCCGATCCGCGTCGAGTGCGCACTGATCCCCTTCAGCAACCGCGCCAGATCGTCCGCCGTCAAATCGGGCAGCGCGCCACGGTCGAACGCGCGGCCGATGATCGACCGAAAGATTGGTCCGATCGAGCCCGGGTGCAGCGCCACGGTGCCGATGTCATATTCGACGCGCGCCTTCACCGCCGGCTTGGACAGCGTCTTGCGCAGATCCCACGTCTCCCGGCCCGAGATGCTGTCGATCGGCCGACCGCGCACGGCTGCCCGCGCCTTGTAGCGCCGCACCTGCACCCGCCGGAACAGCGGCCCTGTCGTGATCCCCGCCGCTTCGGTCCACGCCGCGATCGCCGCGACGGTGCGCGGGCTGAGGTAGGCGGTCGCCCCCTCCCCGTCTTGATCGCCCTTATGACGCAGAATCTGCAGCAGCCGCGCTTCGGGATCGATCGCCTCCTCAATATGCTCAATGGCGACCGCCACCAGTTCGGAGGCGCGCAGCCCGGTGTCATAAGCGGCCGATAGCAGCGCCCGATCACGCAGCCCCGGCAGATCCTCGCCACAACTCTCGAGCAGCGCGCGGATGTTGAGCCCCCGCGCCTTGTCGCGCTCGACGTCGCGCACCGGGCCCTTGAACCGCAGCGGCCGCGCCTGCTTCTGCGCAGCCCCCTTCTCGCGGCGCACCGTCTGGAGCCGCAGCTTCACCAGCGGCGCCGGCGTCGGATCCTTGAGCTCGAGCAGCTGGTGGATCTTGGCGATCGACGCCTTGTAGCGGGATAGCGAGGCCGGCCGGCTCCCCTTCCCGGCCCGCGCGTCGAGATAATCGGCCACGGTCTCGGGCGTGGCCGGCAGCGCGATCCGGTTGTTGCGCCTACACCACGCATCGAACGCCTCGACGTCGGACTTGAGCGCACGGATGCTATGGGGCGATGAAGCGGCCTGATAGGCGGCGATCAGGCCCTCGTTGACGGTGATGCGCTCGCCGGCGCGCATCTGCACGATCGTCCACGCAAGGTCGGCCGGCGCCCTGACGGCCGGCAGGACAGCCTCAGGCGGCGCTACGGGGATTTCTGGCCCTTCCCGGGCGGTTTCGGTGCTCACGACGCGCCTCGCTCCTCAGCCGCGCTTGTAGCCCACCTTATAAAGAACGGTCAAATCTGCTTATGTGATAACTGCAATTATCGCATATGAACTTTTCGACGATAGCATGAGGCGAAACCAACTGCTGACTTTGGTTTCCTCACGCGCTAAGCGTAAGAGCGATGCAGGAGATCGCCGACCGCCGCGCAAATGACCCAATGTTGCTGCTCGGCCGGCTCGACGGCCGGCTTCATCATAGTACAAGCGCCGACATTTTCCTTGCACGATCGCGCCTTCACGGCGCCGCGGCGTTAGCAGGTCTCGCCGGCGTGCCGATCGCTGTCGGCGACCTGCAGGATTGGATCGCGGGGCGAAGCGCCCCTCCCCGCGCCTCCGAAGGTCTCAACGATCCGATATCGGTGGCGTCCATTTTCCACCTCGCACTAAGTCGGGACGAGGATGTCAGAGACCCGGTTGGCCGCGCATCCCTCAATGCTCTCCGAACCATCCTCGACGACCGTGCAGAGGCTGAGCGCTATGGTGGAGACGATCTCGCACACTTCGGCCCGCTCTGGCGTCAGGTGAAGTCTGCGGCGGATGCACCCTTCCCCGTCGCCGATCTCCGGTCCATCGCCGAGCGCGTGTTCGCTCTTGCCGAAATGACCGAGCGTCTTCCGGTCGGCGCCTCGGAGGTTGTTGCGATCGACGGACGCTCGTTGGAGCTTCCTCCCCGCTGCCGCGATCGCAACTGGCTCGTCGCGACCGCTCTTCCTCGCATGCTCTACCGCGCTGGCTTCACGAGCCGCATCATCCCCTCACTGGTGCCGCTCCCCAAGTTCATGCCCCCTTCCCCTGCCGCGCTGACCGGGTTCCTCGCTAAGGAGATCGGGCAGATCAGCGCGGCGGGGCTCCGCGAGCTTTCCGCAATTGAGCATGACGTCGCCAAGCTCACCAATTTAGGTGCAACTCAGCGAAGTCGCCTGCCGCTTCTCGGGCGCCTATTGATCGCCTATCCAGGGCTCCAGGCATCCTCCGTTTCGAAGCTGCTGTCTGTGACACCTCAGGGTGCCCGAAAGCTCCTCGCGGCGCTGCCCACCACGCCTGCCGCGCAGCGCCGGCTGCGGGCCGAATAGCGACCGGGACGCCCTCCGTACTGAAACGCCGTCTCGCTTGTTTTGCTCAGCTCGCCGGCAACAGTTCTTCGATCGCTTTCATGAGCTCGGCCTTCGTGGCGCCGGTCCGGGGCACGATCTTGATCGTGATCCCCCCACCTCTGGCACTGGCATAGCGCAGAATCGTCTTTCCGCCTTTGCCCGTGATCTCTCGCTCGCCAGTCTCCTTCTTCTTTGCCTCAACGGTCGCACGAACAAGTCGCTTCGCCACCTCGGGTCCGGTCAGACTGGAACCACCATTCCTACGCTCGGCCTCGATGCGCTCGGCCTCGTCTCGCATTCGCTTCAGAGTTTTCGGTTCGCTGGTCAGCGGTTTGATATCGCGCGCCACTCGAACGGTAATGTCGTGGGTGTCCGAAAATGCCGCCACGATCTCCTCAGGAAGCCTCGCAACATCCAGCAGGCGGCTCAGCCATGACCGCGAGAGGTTGAGATGCTCCGCCATCTGGGACTGGGAGTTCTCGTAAAACTCCGACAGCGCTCGCGCATATTCCTTTGCACGCTCCCAGTCTGAAATGTCCTTTCGCGACCGATTTTCAACGTCCGAAACCCGGAATGCCTCTTCATCCGTGACGGTCTGGATCGTGACGAGATAATCAAATTCTGGATGATGATGTTCGCGGAGCCACTGGACGGTCCACCACCGGCGAACGCCAGCGATGATCTCATAATCGTAGTCAGGATCGTCCTTCAGACGACGCACGATCGCCGGGATGCGCTGCCGCTTCGCCGCGAGAAAGGAGTCGATCAGATCGCGACAGCTCTCTTCGGACAAATGGTCCAGGTCGCGATTGTGCATCCGCCAGGGACGGCAACGAGCCGGGTCCACCCACTCCGTTCGATCGGTAACCGTCTTGCCGCTCGCTATCCGCGCCAGGGTCTGGCTTCGGCTCGCCATGATCCCTTCCGAGGGGCTCGCATTGTCAAGCTCGGCCTCATTATCCAGGCCTTCGGTGAACATCGAGCCGAAGCCCTTATTTCCTTTTGTCATCGGCTCGCTCCTACTCGAATTTCCGGCATCTTGGAGACCCGATTTGTTGGTCTGTTGCCACGTGGCAACAAACCGAAATTCGCCTCGCCTTCGGCTCCCCTTTTCTGAGGGAAAACTGATCCTGGAATTTGGCTCATGATACTGTTTATAAACGCTTTCCTTGCTCGGTTGCCACGTGGCAACAACGCATCATTCTTAGCAGATTTCAGCCCCATAGACGGCGAACAATTGCCCGCTGTTGCCACGTGGCAACTGCTGCTCAACGCTGCCCCCCTGCCCGGCTCGGCCAGGTCCGCAAAACGTCTTCTTCGATGTCTCGGCAAACCTCATTCAGATGCCTCATGCACCGGTTGTAAACCTCGTGCGAAGTGACGGGCTTTTCCAGTTCAAAGACCGTCTTCATCCGCGAGCTGGCATTGTCGATCTCCGCACTGGTGACCATCACCGAAGAAGACATTGAGCCTCCGAAAACGCTCCGCATCATCGAAAGTATCTCACGATGCATCGACTTGCTGTCGTCGACCCGGCTGCCGACGAGACGGATGAAATTGTAAGCCGGGCGCCCCCTCCCCGCGAGCTGCTCGAGCTGCTTCATCGTGGTCTTCGCCATGTCGATAAACGACACCGTCGATGCGAAGTCGACCAGGCTTGGCGGCACGGGGATCACCATCGCATTGGCTGCTTGAAGGACCGCCATGGAGACCATGCCGAGTGCTGGAGGCGGATCCATGATCACCACATCGTAATCTTCTACCACCGAGTCGATGGCCTCGGCGATCAGGTCGATGATGTTCAGGTTCTGATTGCGCGCGAGGTAGCCGGCGATCTCGTATTCGAGATTGTAGAGCCGCAAATTCGCAGGGATCAGATCGAGCCCATGGAAGTGGGTCTTCCGAATGATCTTTCGCACACCCAGCAATTCCGGGTTATGGAAATGCCCATAGAGCGTGTCGTCCTCCTCCAGATCGACGTCTGGTCGGTAGCCGAACATCATTGTCGATGAAGCTTGGCTGTCGCAGTCGATAAACAGCACACGATAGCCGTTGATCGCGAAGTGCTGAGCCAGGTGCAGCGCGATCGTGGACTTGCCGACACCGCCCTTGAAATTGCAGACCGAGAGAATGGCGGGTGGATCTTCCGGGCTGCGCCACGGACGCGTTCCGAACACCTCACGCATATGATCGAGTTCTTCGAGCGTATATTGGACGCGATGACCGGAAGCCGTCCGCCCACGCTCCGGCAAACGCCCGTCGCGTTCAGCTTCTCGGATCGCCGACGCGGTGCGTCCGACAAGTGATGCAGCCTTGGAGATAGGGAAGGTGGGGGCTCGCTTCTGCCCTGTCTCTGGATCGACCGCGCTGTCGCGGATCCGCTTGAGGATCGTGAGCGCTTTACGGTGAAGCACATCCAGGCCACCTTCCAGAAGGTCATCGGCGGGGACATTTGTGGGATCAGTGGCCATGAGATTCCGCTTTTGTGGGTTTGATGGCCCACAATAGCGACGTTGGCAGTTTCGAGCAACGATTTGGCCATCGAACTTACAACTTTACCGATGATCTCCGAGCCGTTTCGGATTTCAAGGTAATGCCAATGCGCCCTGGTAGAGGCGCACCGATGATCTCCGAGTCGGTGCAAGCTTTCCGAAAACTTGCTGCGTCCGGCTGCACCGAGCGATGCCCTGTGGATAAATACCGATGATCTCAGTACCTTCCGATGATCTCGGTGCGTCCTACCAATGATCTCGGTGCCAACAGACCGATGATCTCGGAGCGCATACCTATTACATGAATCCCTGAATCAATCCGATTCGCGAATCGGCTTCAAAATTTCGATTTTTGAAAGTGGGAAGGGGCGATTCGGCAAAAGCGGCACCGAGATCATCGGTCGAATTGCAACTCTCACCCCTGATTTCCCGCCAAAACTGCCAACAGGGTTGATTTCGAAACCCAAACCTGTTGAGACAGCGCCATCACAGACCCCGGAGATTCGGGGAAGGGCGGAACAATGAACGGAGATCAGCATAGGCCGATTGGGCACCAATATGCACTCGCCATGATCGATGGCGGTGCAGAGAATGTCCGGAAGCTTGCCTCCACTGCCGGAACCCAATTGACGCTCGACGCCTTCCTGCGAGTCCACGACGAAGAGCCTGTCCCGGCATTTCTCCATTCCGCGCTTTGCGCCATGTCGCTCCCGACCAAGCGCCCGAAGGACGACACGCTCCCGATTATCCGGGAAGACGGCAAGTACGCGCTGGCAATCAACCCTCGGCCGGTTCTTCAAAATATCGATGGCAAGTCGGTCATGAGAAGCCTGGGTGTTCCATATGGGGCCTATCCCAGGGTTGCGCTCATCTATCTGCTTTCACAGGCGGTAATGAAGCGTTCGCGCGACGTCTATCTCGGCCGCAACTTCACGGAATGGATGCGGCGGCTTGGCTATCAAACGGTGTCCTATGGCCCCCGTGGCACCGCAAATCTGATGCGCGAACAGGTCGACCGCTTGCTGGCGTGCGAGTGGCAGATTCGCTGGGATGGCACCGAAACGGACGACAACGCCTTTGCGGTCCGCGATGTGAAGATCTCAAATGAATATGCTGGTTCACTCGACAAGAACGGCACCTTCGCGCGGGAAATCCGTATGTCGGAGGTCTTCTACAGTCACCTTATCGAGCACGCTGTCCCATTAAACGAAGTAGCGATCCGGGAGCTTAAAGGGACGCCAACGGCGCTCGATCTCTATACCTATCTTGCCTATCGCCTCCCACGGATCGGCTCCGACAAGGGGCAGATCATTTCTTGGGATCAACTGGCAAAGCACCTCGGCAACGAGGCTGACAGCAAGCGCTTTCGTCAAACGGTGCGGGAGACGATGCAGCTCGTCTCGGCGGTTTATCCCAACGCGAACGTCGATCTCTCCGGCAGGAAGGTGGTCCTTCATCCGTCTCCAGCGCCGATGGAGCGTAAATTGGTCGGACCCCATTTGCGACTTGTTGGGGCGTCAGGCGTCGAAACGGCACCGAGATCATCGGTTCGCACCGTTCCGCAGGCAACGAAACCCGCAGCGAAATCAGACGAACCGCTTCACGCATTCCCGCCGGGAACGCTTTCCTATGGCGACCGCGAACAGGCGTTTCGGAGTGTCGGTCTCACTAAGGGCCATCCTTGGTCAGTCGACGATATGGCCAACGCATTCCGCAAGGGATTCGCCGATATCAAGAGGCCCCGGACCGACACCGAATGGATGCGGCTCTGGGAGGCCTTCGTGATCAAATATGCGGATCGGCGGAAGAACCGGCCTGACGATTGACCGATGATGTCCGAGCCGTTCCTGCGAACGAGCCCGAGTCGTGCCCGATGAAGCGATCAACGTGAGCGCGCCGACCCTCATCGTTGATAGGTCCGGGTCACAGCGCCATGCGCTGAAAGAGGGAAGGGGGGATGTGGCTACCGAGCAGGAGGTAGTCCTATGCCACTCACGGCCAAACGACCGACCCAGGAACTTGTTGACCTCGTAGGCGCTCTTGGCGGCACCTGGACCGGCTACAGGGCTATGGCCCGTTGCCCGGCACATGGCGACAACGATCCAAGTCTTTCGATCCGCCAAGGTGACCGCGGCATTCTGGTGACGTGCTTCGCGGGTTGCGCACGCGATGATGTTCTGCGGGAATTGCGTCGGGTTCGAACCGGCCAACATTATGCAATACCGGAACAGGATCGACCGCAAGGCAGCGCCAATGTCTCGCGCATCTGGGAGCAGGCCGTTGGCGTCAAAGGGACGCTGGCCGAGCGCTATCTTGAGCGACGCAACTTGTTGCCAGCGCCTGCCGACGTGCGCTTCCATTCGCGCTGCCCATACCTCCCGAAGCCGAAAACCGTTTATCGACCGGCTTTGCTGATTGCTGTTCGCGAGATCCGGCAGCTCGTCGCGATCCAGCGCAACTTTCTCGACCCTGCGACAGCGAAGTGCCTCCGAAAAGTCATGCTCGGCGTGCCTGGGACAGGCGCATGGCGGGGCCGGGCAGGGGGCGAGACGCTGGCGATCGCCGAAGGTTTCGAGACTGCCGGCGCCTACACCCGCATCAAGGACATCCCCTGCTGGGCCTCACTTGGCGCCAGGCGGCTCGATCAACTGGTCATTCCACCCGGCATTACGACCCTGCTGATCGCAGAGGACAATGATCCAGAAGGGCGTCGCGCCGCGGCGTCCGCCGAAGCGAAATATGCCCGTCCCGGGCTCATCATCCGCCGCGACCCGCCGCCGCCGGCTTTCAAGGATTGGGCAAAGTTCCTCGACGCGCACTGCCGGACCTGATCCCGGGGCGGAGAGAGGGGAGGGGGATCGAGGGTGTGTCGCTGCGACAGATGCAGCCGCGCAGGAGATTCCCAAATGACCGACCTTTTTCAGACCGCCGAGCGCGGCGACCGTGCCGCTGCGCACATCCTTCTATCCCAACTGGCGTCAGGCGAGCCGGTCACCCGTCAACATCTCAATCGGGCGATGGTGCAGGCGTTCGGCGGAACCGATGCCGAAGGACGCTGGACGCAGCGCTCAAGCTTCGAGGTGCTAGAGCACGCACTCGCCCTTCATCTCCGTGGATCATTGGCGCCTCTGGCCAGCCTCGCCGATGTCGCCGCGCGGATTGACCTCGCGCAGCGCCTCCCCACTCAGACCGTGCGGAGCGAAGACCAGATCGAATGGCAGCAATTCTCGACTCCTGTCGACATTGCGGCCGTCGCGATTCTGCTCGCAGATGTCCGGCAGGATGACGTCATTCTCGAGCCCAGCGCCGGCAACGGTTTGCTCGTTGCACAGCTTGGGGCTCATCGATCGCTGCATCTCAACGAGCTCGATCCGATCCGCCGCGATCGCCTGCACGGCGTTTTCCCCGGCGCAACGATCACCGGCCATGATGGGGCGATTCTTGATGCTGCTCTTGGCGACGCACCGCGTCCTTCCCTGATCCTCATGAATCCGCCGTTTTCGCGGTCGCTCGGCCGCGGCGTCGATGATCTTGCGGCCGTTCGGCATCTTCAGGCTGCACTTCGCCGATTGCAGACTGGGGGCCGCCTCGTTGCCATCATGCCCGACTGGTTCGGACCGACCACCCGAATGCGCGACCACTACGAGACCGTCCTTCGCGGATCGACAGTGCAAGCCTCTGTTCGACTTGAAGGCTGCTATCTCAAACACGGCACGTCTATCGACGTGCGAATCTTCGTCATCGACAAGGTCGCCGGCAGGCTCGCACCAGAAGTCATCCAGGGTGGATCAATCGCGGAACTGCTCGACGTTCTCACCGTGACACCTCGCCTGTCCCTTGTCGCAGATCAGCCGGCACCCGCGCCGAAGCGGGGCGGAGGCATCTCGCTCTTCAGAGCGGTCAAAAGCGCCAAGCCCATGCCCCGGGCCTTTCACGCTGCCGTGCGCAACCATGTCTTGCCGGTTGCTTACACCAGGCTCGAAACCCCGGCGCCGCTGCTCGAACAGACCGGCGTCTATCTGCCCTATCGGCCAAGCCGCCTGGTTTTCGACAAAGCCGGCGAACACCCGACTGCGCTCGTCGAATCCGTTGCCATGGGATCAATCCCAGCGCCGATCCCCGATTACGTCCCTTCGCTGCCGGAGCGGACTGTCACAGAGCGTTTGCTCTCGGCCTCCCAGCTCGAAACCGTCGTTTACGCCGGCCATGCCTGGGCTCAGACGATCCCTGGGCGCTTCGCACCGGACAAGGATGGTGTCGGCCTCGTTATCTCGGAGGAGGGCCGCGGCTACCGAAAGGGTTTCTTCCTCGGGGACGGAACCGGGGCAGGCAAGGGTCGCCAAATCGCGGCCGCCATTCTTGACAACTGGCTTCAGGGGCGGCGTCGCAATATCTGGGTCACCAAGAACGCGCCCCTCCTCGAAGATGCTCGCCGTGATTGGACGGCCCTCGGCGGGCTCGCCGGTGACATTCAGCCCATATCGAACTGGAAGATCGACGAACCCATCAGGCTTGACCAGGGCGTCCTTCTGGTCACCTATCCGACCCTTCGATCGATGCGCGGGGAACATAGCCGGCTGAAGCAGATCATCGACTGGGCCGGCGCCGATTTCGACGGCGTCATCGCCTTCGACGAAGCGCACGAGATGGGCGGTGTCGCAGGAGGCGAGGGCGCACTCGGAGCCAAGGAGGGATCGCAACAGGGCATCAGCGGCGTTCGGCTCCAGAACCATCTGCCCGCCGCGCGGATCCTCTACGCCTCTGCGACGGGGGCGTCCGAGGTCAACAACCTTGCCTATGCCGTGCGGCTCGGGCTCTGGGGACCGGAGACGGCGTTCGCCAATCGCGAGCAATTCATCTCCAGCATTCGCCAGGGCGGGATCGCCGCCATGGAATTGGTCGCACGCGATCTCAAGGCGACTGGGCTCTACATGGCGCGAGCGCTGAGCTTCGCCGGTGTCGAATATGAGATCCTGCGGCACGAACTGACGCCCGCGCAGATCGAGATCTACGACACTTACGCCAATGCCTGGTCCATCATCCACCGGAACATGGAAAAAGCCCTGGAACTCACCGGCGTCGTCGATGGTCTCGAGAACACCACTTTGAATAGCGGGGCGAAGGCATCGGCCCGCTCGCGCTTCGAGTCCACCAAGCAGCGTTTCTTCGGCCAGGTGCTGCTTTCGATGAAGCTGCCAACGGTCATCGCCGCGGTCGGCGAGCATCTTATGGCGGGCCAGTCGGTGGTGCTTCAACTGGTGACGACGGCCGAGTCCATCCTCGACCGGCGATTGGGCATGCTCAGCCCGGATGAGCGCGTCGACCTCGAAATCGACCTCAGCCCTCGTGAATATGTCATCGATTATCTCGAGCGCGCTTTCCCTACTCGCCAAATGCGCGTCTTCACCGACGACACAGGCACGCAGCGCTCCGAGCCGATGACGGACGAGACGGGTAATCCCGTCTACAATCCCGAAGCCGAAGCTGCCCGCGCGCTGATGATCGAGCATCTTTGCGCATTGCCGCCGATCATGTCGGCGCTCGACGGCATCCTGGAGCATTTCGGGCATGATCGTGTCGCGGAAGTCACTGGGCGGACAAAACGCCTAATCTCGACGGGCGACGGCCGGCAGAAGCTGGAAACCCGTTCGACCCGTACCAGTCAGGCCGAGGCCGCGGCCTTCATGCAGGGGCTGAAGCGCGTCCTCATTTTCTCGGACGCCGGCGGGACGGGGCGATCCTATCACGCATCAATGGACGTGCCGAACCAGGAGCAACGCGTCCATCTGTTGCTCGAGCCGGGCTGGCGCGCGGACCGCGCCATTCAGGGCCTTGGCCGAACCCATCGGACCCATCAGGCGAGCACGCCACTGTTCCGGCCCGTCACGACCGACTGCAAAGGCGAACTCCGCTTCACCAGCACGATTGCGAGGCGGCTCGACAGCCTCGGCGCACTCACACGGGGTCAGCGCCAGACCGGCGGTCAGAATCTCTTCGACCCGGCTGATAATCTGGAGAGCGAATATGCTTGCGCTGCGCTGGTGACGTGGTTCCACTTGCTGGTCGATGGCAAGCTCAAGAGCATCTCGCATTCGGAATTCGAGGATCGGACCGGTCTCGAGCTCTGCGACAAGGACGGCGTCCTGAAAGAGGAACTGCCGCCCATCCAGCGATGGCTAAATCGCATCCTCGCGCTTCCCATCGGCCTGCAGAACAGCATCTTCGATGAGTTTCTGTCCCTGGTCGAGACACGGGTATCGGCGGCGAGGGAGGCTGGCCGGCTCGATGTCGGTGTCGAGACGATCCTCGTCGATTCCGCCACCTTGATCGACGACACACTGCTCCGGACCGACCCGGTCAGCGGGGCGACGTCGCACTTGCTGACCATCGAGATCGCGCGGCGGCGGACCCCTGTCACCTTGGAGCGCGTGCTGCGTATCGCCGACAGCGATAGCACCGCCGTATTTCTGCTCAACGCCAAGTCGGGGATGGTCGCGCTGCAGACCCGCGCCCGAGCGCTCATGGAGGAGAAGGACGGAACGCCGATCCCGCGCTTCGAGCTGACGAGGCCGACCCGGCGGGAATATATCCGCGAGCATGAGCTCTTCGAGAGCGCCTGGAAAATAGTCGATCGGGACGCCTTCTGCGCGAAATGGCAGGCCGAAGCCGATGAAGCGGCGAACAAGGTCGACACCGAGACGATCCGCCTCGCGACCGGCTTGCTTCTGCCGATCTGGTCGGCGCTGCCCAGCGATCATCTGGTGGTCAACCGCATCGCTGACAAAGCGGGAAATAGCTGGCTCGGCCGCCTCGTTTTCGACGAGCACGTTGTCCAGCTTTTCACCAAGCTCGGCATCGATCGCGCCGAGAACCTGCCGCCCTCGGACATCATCAAATCGGCCCATTCCGGTCGAAGCGTTGATGTTGCCCGCCCATTCCCCATGACGATCCGCCGCGCGATGGTGAACCGAAATCATCGCATCGAGATAGTCGGGGCGCCGTCGGATCAGCTCGCCTGGCTGAAATCCTTGGGCTGCTTCACCGAGATCATTCAGTACCGGACACGGGTGTTCCTTCCGGTGAGCATCGCCGCCGACATCCTTGGGCGCATTCTCGCCGATCCTGGGTGAGCGCGGGTCGCCCTTGGTCAAACGACCGAGGCCGCTCTTGGGAAAGAGGGAAGGGGGAACGGGGTGGTGTCCGGGAATTGCCGGACGCCAAGAGGAGTGACCCCGGTGATCCAGACCATCAAACTCGCCAAGCTGCGGCTCTCGCCGATCAACGTCCGTACCGCACCGGACGAACAGCTTCAGATTGAACCCATGGCCGCCAGTATCGAGGCCAAGGGCGTCCTTCAGAATCTGCTCGTCACGCCCGCCAAAAAGCCGCGCGGCACCTTCGAGGTCTTCGATGGCGGACGCCGTTGGCGCGCGCTTCGCCTGCTCGCCGAGCGCGGTACGATCTCGGAAGCCGATTTCGATGTCCCCGTCATGATCCTTACCGGCGACGATGCCGAATTGTCCGAAACGTCCACGGCGACCAACTTCCATCAGCTCAAGATGACCCCCGCCGAGGAATGCCGCGCCTTTCAGCACTTCATCGGCTCGACCGGCGATCTCGATGCTGTCGCAAAGCGTTTCGGCGTGACACGTCGCTTCGTCGAGGGGCGCCTGCGCCTCGCCTCGCTGGCAGCGCCGATCTTCGACGCCTTGAGCAAAAGCGAGATCACGCTCGACATCGCCAAAGCCTATGCGTCGACCGAAAGCCACGACAAGCAGCTTCTGGTCTGGAACAGCTACCAGAATGGCCACGTAACGGCCGACACCATCCGCCGCGTCATCGCCAATGAGACGCTCAAGGCCAGCGATCCGATCGCGATTCTGGTCGGCGAGGAGCGGTATCGCGCGGCAGGCGGCAAGGTCGATGGCGACCTCTTCACCGACGGCAACGACCGCTGGAACAATCCCGAGATCGCGCACCGTCTCGCCGGCGACATCATGGAGGCCGAAGCGAGACGCATCGGTGAGGAGACGGGCCTTGCCTGGATCAGGCCGATCGCCAGCAACTACGCCCACAACGCCGCCCACGGCCTCTACCGTGCCATCCTGCAGCCGCCCGCGCTCACCGAGGAGCAATCCGCCCGCCTTGGCGAGATCGAGGCGCGCCGCGCCGAGCTCGAGGCCGAAATGCAGGACGAATCCATCTCGCCCGATGCCTACAAGGCCCTGGACCAGGAGGATGACCGACTGATCGCCGAGGCCGAGGCGATCGAGCATCGCGCGCCCGTGCTGCCAGATGAGCTGCGGCCGCATGTCGGCGCGTTTCTGCTTCTGACGCCGCAGGGCGAGATGCGTCTCGACACCCAATTTTATAGCGAGCAGGAGCTCATCGTCGAAGAACCCGACGCGATCGATGATGCGGGCGGCGGAAATCCCGGCGAACCCGACGAGGGCGGGGCGGGCAGGTTTCGCGTCGGCGTGAAGGATTCGCCCGAGCCAGCTCGCCGACCCGAAGCTGTGGCACCTGGCGGCAAGCCGCTCAGCAATCGGCTCTACGACGAGCTTGCCATACAACGCCGCGATATTCTCGCATCCTGTCTGCTCGCTCAGCCGGCGCTCGCGCTCGATTACGCGCTGTTCGTCATGATCGACGCCCGGGTTTTCGCCGGCGGCGGTTCTGCCGACGAGATCGTTCAATATGGCACCACCATCTGCGCTGATGCCCCGCAGGATCCCGTCACGGCGGATTTGCCCGGCTCACGCGCCCGGTCCTACCTGGCCGAAGCGCATGATGGCCTTGATGCCGGATGGTGCGACCACGATCACGAAATCGATCGGTTCGAAGGGTTTCGCGCGCTCGATGACGACAGCAAGGCGCAGTGGCTGGCCTATATCGTTGCCATGTCGATCGAGGCCAAGCCGCGCGGGGCCAGCGGCCAGGTCGCGATCCACAATCGATTGGCCTCGATCCTCGAGATCGACGTTGCGAGCTGGTGGCGTCCGACCGCGGAAAACTTCTTCGATCGGGTCAACAAGGGCAGCATTTTGAGCCTGCTTCATGACGTCGGCGGCGGCGCGCTGACGGCTCGGCACGCCACCCTGAAGAAGGCGGAGATCTCGGAGAGCTGTGAAAAACTCTTCGCCGGGGCGGCCATTGTCGAGCCCGAGACGAAGGACGCTGTGCTCGCATGGGTGCCGGACGCGATGCGCTTTGGTGCTGCGGCCCCGTGCCCGACCGATCGTCTCGGTGGCGAGCCGGATCGCTCTGCGTTGTCGGATGATCACATGGCGGAAGGCGCTTCGGTCGCGGACGATACGGTGATCGAGCCGGTCGAAGCCTGACCCAGCAGGACAGGGGGGCGGTCGGCGCCACTTGCGCGATCGTCCCCTCCCGCACGCTTGCCTCTCCCGAACCCCATCGTCATCCCGCTGGAGCATCAGCCATGCCTGCGAAAGCCCGTCCGAGCCGCGACGTCGCGGCCGAAATCACCAACCTCATCATCAGAAAGCTGGAAGAAGGCGTCCCGCCCTGGACTCGGCCCTGGCGGGTTGCCGGCGCCGGTGGCCGTCCGCTCCGACACTGCGGCACGCCCTATACCGGGATCAACACGGTCTATCTTTGGGCGATCGCAGACGCGAACGGCTATCGCTCGCGCTACTGGATGACGTATCGCCAGGCCGAAGCGCTCGGCGGCCATGTTCGCCGGGGGGAGCACGGCTCGCTCTCGGTCTATTATTCGAGCTTCAAAAAGACCGAGTCGGACCGGGTGACCGGTGCCGAGAGCGAACGCAGCATTCGTTTCCTTCGCCATTATCTCGTGTTCAACGCCGATCAGATCGATGGGCTGCCCGCCTATTTCTATCCGGACGACGCGACCCCTGCGCCGATCGATCCATCTGCGCGGCAAGCTGCCATCGACGAGTTCTTCGATCATGTGCCGGCAGATGTTCGACATGGCGGCGATCGCGCCTTCTTCCACCCGACATTTGATTTCATCCAGATGCCGCACCGGCGGTCATTCACAACGATGGATCATTACGCCTCGGTGAGGGCACACGAGACCGTTCATTGGTCAGGCGGCAGCTCGCGCCTTGCCCGGACCTTCGGCAAGCGGTTCGGCGACAAAGCTTATAGTTTCGAGGAGCTTGTGGCTGAGATCGGAAGCGGCCTGATTTGCGCGCATTTGGATCTGCCGAACGAACTGCACGACAATCATGCGAGCTACGTCGCCCACTGGCTCGGCATTTTGCGCGCGGACAAGACCGCAATCATTCACGCCGCCTCGAAAGCTGAGCAGGCCTTCAACTACCTTCTGGCGTTTGGCGACAGCGACGACACGGCGTCATCGGCCGAGGGGGTCAGGCAGATCCTCGAGGCGGCCTGACCGCCGCTAATCCGAATTTTCCCCGACATCACAGGAGATACCGATGGGCTGGCTCACCATGTCCCGTTTCCACATGGGCGGACACAAGACCGCCAAGGATTATCTGGACGCGCAATTCACCTATAGCCGCGAGGCGGACGGGACGATCAAGGGACTGAAGGTGCTCGCCTCATCCTGCCCCCAGAATCGCACCTATTATGCTGCGGCTCAGGTGATGATCGACGGCGTCGGCAAGGAGGTTTTCGCGATCGTCTGCAAGGTGATGTGGAATCCCAAAAGCAAGTCCGGCGAGCATTTCGGCTACAAGGATATGGACGAATCTGTCGGCCCCTATGAGGATAGCTGTCCCCGCCACATTCTCGACCTTCTGACCCCGACCGACCGGGAGCACGCCCTCGACTGGCGCGCGCGGTGCCGTGCCAACCTGGCCCGCCGATCGCGCAAGATCGAGGACGGCGACCGGATCAAACTGGCCCAGGCGCTGACCTTCTCCGATGGTCATGTGGGTGACGAATTTATCGTCGTGAAGCGCGGCCGCCGCCTGAGTTTCCGCGATCCCGCGACTCGCTGCGGCTATGCGATCAGCCGGTTCATGGAGCGCGACTGGACGATCCTGCCGGTCACTAAGGTTCACAAGACGATCTTTGCATGAGTGCGTCAGCCAGTATCATTCACGCAGCAGGGAGAAGCCATCATGTTTGCCGCGTGTCTTGAATTGTCGCCCAAGCGTCTGCAGCTTTGCAGCCGCGAGAACGCCAATCGCGTCGCAGGTCGCCTATTCGACGAGCGGCCGGGTAGGCTGTCGATCGTCCGCACTGGCGATCCGCTGCAACCATTCCGGGTCTGCACGACGCCGGCGGCCGATGATCATGTCGAGGTGGAGATGACATTTTGATCCGGATCGCGGCGGCCATCATCCTCGCGGGCGGAGCCGCTCTCACATCGCCCTCATGGTCTCAGAGTTTCGACGCGAAGGCGCGGGCGCTCGATGGCGATACCGTGGCCGTCGATTTCCGGTTGCTTGGGGTCGACGCATTCGAGCGCGGGCAGCTCTGTCGGCGCGCCTCGGGATGTTGGCAGTGTGGGAAGGCCGCACAGGATTTCGCCGCGAACGCCCTGCGCTCCAAGGCCGCGACGATCCGGCTCGTGTCTTCGTTTTCTTATGGCCGCCCCGTTGCGGTCGTTACAGTCGACGGCGCGGATTTGGGAGAGCGTCTTATCCGCGCGGGTCTCGCGACACCGCAGGCGAGTTATCTCAGAGACGATCCCGCTCGCCTGCGCGCATATAATGCGGCCTTCGCTTCGGCCAGGAGGCAAAGGGCAGGGGCCTTTGCCGGAGACTGGATCGAACCGTCGCGCTGGCGGCACGGGAACCGCCTGAGCTGCGAGCGCTGATGGTCAGGCCGACAAAGTCGGGTCGGCCCACCAAGATGGTCCCTGCTCGAAATTTCCGTCCATCCTGACCAACGGCCCATCGGGCGCGTCGGCCACATAGGGGTTCACGAGCGGCATCACCGTCTCCTTCAGGCGCTTCTGTTCGCCTGCGATGCGCCCGCGCCGCTCCAGCAGATCCTCCAGCCATTCAAGATCGTCGAGCATCGACACCACGCCGCGGCCGGCGAGGCAGAAATAGATGCAGCGCTGAAAATCGTCGGCACCATCATTGCCCAGGATCTCCGCCAGCTTCAGCTTGCCCGCCGAAACCCCTTCATGCACCCAGCTTACCGCCTCGCGCAGCTCCCGCACCGAATAGTAGGCGTCCTCGACATGAATGCCGATCGCCGCATTGGCGATCATCCGACGGGTCGGCCGGTTCTCCATATCCAGCGCCGCATCCCGCAGCGTTATGTCGAGATCGAACAGGTGTCGGATGCTGGGCGTCGTCATGGCAAATCTCCTACTCATTAGAACGTAACGTGAACATGCGCGACCGTCAATTGTCCGCGTGCTTCCGTTGCGAGCGGAGCGCGCATCATGCCCATCAACGTCATCGTCGGCCTTCCGCACCTGAACGATGGGCCGATCCTTCAGCGGGCACGCGCGCTTGGCCGGACCGCGCTCATCTCGGCGAACGCGCTTTCACGTTGGTCCGAAAAGCGCGGCTGGCGGGAATGGACCGGATGGCGCCTGGGGCAACTCCAGAATGCACGGGGTTTGTCCGGCCTCTGCCTGGACTCCGCAGGCTTCGTCGCGACTGCGCGCTATGGTGGCTTCCCGTGGTCCCTGTCGGACTATGTATCGCTCGCGGCGGCCTATCCATTCCAATGGTGGGCAAGTGCCGATTACTGCGTCGAGGCTGAGATCGCGCGAGATCGCGACGAAGTCTTCGACCGCCTGTCGCGCACCATCCGCGCCAATCGCGACTGCCGCATCCTGGGCGAGGATGCCGGAATAGCCGACAGACTGATGCCTGTGATCCAGGGCCGGCGACCATCCGACTATGAGCGCTGTGTCGATGCGCTCTGGCGTTCGCTCCGCCCCGGCGCATTGATCGGTGTCGGAAGCATGTGCCGGCGCGATATTCACGGACCGGAAGGCCTGATCGCGGTCATCGACCATCTCGATCAGATTCTTCCGGCCGGTGTTCTGCTCCACGCATTCGGCGTCAAGGGCACGGCACTGCCCTTCCTTCTGCCTTTCGCACACCGGGTCGCGTCGATCGACAGCCAGGCCTATGGCGTCGGTGCGCGTCGGGCAGCCCTGAAGGCGGGGATCTCCAAGACCGATCGCGTCGTGGCCGATTACATGGAGCAATGGCTCGCCGGTCAGTACCACCGACTAACCGAGCGGCCGCGCCGCCTTCCGCAGCAACGGCCTGCTGACGCAGATCCTCCGCCGATCGATCCCTGGGAGGCCGCAATCGCGCAGGCCCGTACCGAAATCCGCGATCTCATCGAGTCCGGCGATCTTGATCATGATGAGATGTTCGAGCCGTGGCTCGAGCAATGGGCGGCCGACATCTTCCATGACCAGACGGCGGAGCGGTGAAAGGGGAGGGGGAGTGGAAGGGTGAGCATCAGGCTCACCGAAAGGGTGCGCGTCGCGAGCAAGCGCGTGCACCGCCATTCTCACTAGGAGAACCGCCTTGACCGCATCGCACCCTGTCGGGACCGCCATGGTCCCGCTCGCCCGGATTGCCGTGGGCTATAATCCGCGCCGCTATTTCGACCGGAAGAAGCATGACGAACTCGTCGCCTCCCTGCGTTTGCGAGGCATGCTGCAGCCGATGCTGGTTCGGCCCGCTGCCGACCTGCCGGAGCATTTCACGATCGTCGCGGGCGGTCGCCGCTACCGGGCCGCAATGGAAGCCTTCGGCGAAAACGCCGAGGTGCCGGTCCTGATCCGGGAGATGACCGACCAGGAGGCGCTCGACGCGGCGATTGCCGAAAACGACGATCGCGATGATCCTTCCGAGACCGAGCAGGCGGACGCGGCCGTTCGCTATCTCGCGGCGTGCCAAGGCGACCGGGCTGGAGCTGCACGGCGGCTTGGCTGGTCCCGCGCAAAGCTGGACCGCCGGCTCGCGCTCGCCGACCTTTCCGAGACCGTCAAAACCGCGCTCGACGAGCGCCGGATCAAGGTCGGACACGCCGAATTGCTCGCCGCCGTTCCCGCCGACAAGCAGGACAAGGCGCTCGAGACGATCATCGCGGCCGGCCTTGACATCGCAAAGACCCGCGATCTTCTCATGAAGGTCACGCAGCGCCTCGCCGATGCCCTGTTCGACAAAACGGAATGCACCACCTGTCCGTTCAATTCAGGGACGCAGCGCGCCCTGTTCGACACCCATGTCGACGATGGCCACTGCACCAACGCTACCTGCTTCCAGCTAAAGACCGAGGCGGTCGAAGCTGCACGCCGTGATGCGGAGGCGGCCGCCGAGGCCGAGGACGCCGCCGCAGCGATCGAACACGATGACGGCGATGATGACGCTCTCGCCGACGATGGCGACGAAAACGAGGACGGCGGTGAGATCGGCGGTCTGACCGATGACGCAGCGCCTTCAGCACCTCTGGTCGGTCGCGGAACCGTCGTGCGCAAGGTTTCCACCAGCACCGGGCCCAGTGTTACCGCAAAGTCCATCGCAGGCCGCACGACCGACCTGCGGGAGGCGACATGGCGCACGGCGCTCGCCCGCGGGCTGGCCGACGATCCTTTGAACGCCCAGGCGGCGATCCTCGTGGCAGCGCTGACCGGCACGCTTTCGCACATCAAGTCAGGCACTTTGACCTCGCGCGCTGCACTGCTGGTCGACGCCGCGTTCCCCGATCGCGGTTTCAAGGAAAAGATCGCAGAGATCCGCGAGCTATCGGAGGTTCAGGCCACCACGGTGCTGGCTGCGATCGGGGCAGCATATGCCCGGGACGTCCAGTCGTTCGCGCACGTCGCCGATCTCGCCGGCGCCTTCGGCATCGACATCCGGACAGTCTGGCAGGTCGATCGCGCTTTTCTCGAACGATACACGAAGGACGAGCTCAAGTTCATTGCCGCCGAGAGCGGCCTGGTCGCGCACATGGGCGAGAAGGCATTCGCAAAGTTGCTCGGCGCCAAGAAGGGCGACCTGATCTCCGGCATGTTGAATGCTGTCGGGTTCGATTGGGCTGGCCGGGTGCCAAGCGCGATGGCCCTCGATGGCCGCTATGCGCCGCCCAATTCGCTTCCGCCCGCCAAGGCCGACGAGGTTGTCACCGAACTGGCCGCCTGACCTCGCCCAACTTTCCAATCAAGGAATCCCACAATGCTGATCACCAATCTTCTGCCCATGCTGGGCAGCTATTCGCTCGCCTTCGATCTTGTCGCCGGCGATGACGGTGTCGTTACCCTCATCATCATTCCCCGCGTCGCCGAAGGCAAAACGCACAAGGCCGAGGCCGGCGAGCTGCGTCCGATCTCGATCACAGCGACGGCCGCCGAGATCGATGCAGAGCTTGCGAAGGGCGCCGAGGGGGCGCTCGGTGGGCTGATTGCCACACGCATGGCGCTTGCCGATCAGATCGCGACCCAGCGGGACGCGGCCGAGGCCGCGCGCGCGGCGTCTGCGGAGGCGGCGAAGGCAAAGGCGGCATCGGCACCCGCCAAGCCGGTAGTCGCAGCGAGCACGCCGGCCGCGCCAGCGGCGGGCGCCCTGCCGGCCGATGCAAAATCGGAGGAGCCCGCCAGCCTCTGGTGATCGGAAGCAACCGACACCCTTTGCAATTCCAACAAGGACATTCCGATGCAGATCGACCATCTTGCCCGCGTCTACCGCTATGACGGTATCGACCTCCCGCAGCCGCCGCACCTTGCCAATGACCCGCAGGGGCTGCGCGCCTACCACGCCACCCTCTACCCGGCGATCCTCAATGCCGACCTGGTCGATGCCGGGGTTACTGGCGGTGTCCACGTCACCGAATATCGCCGAGCTGTCGGCACCAAGGGCTGACATGGCGCGCGTTCAAATGGCGGCCATCCCCGCCGCACCGCGCTGCACGCTGCTCCATTGGATCGAGAACGACCATGGCAACACTTCCGAACTCTCCCGGCCTGCCTGCAGCAAACAAGCCCAGGCCCTCCATGCGAAGATCATCCTCGACGCGGGCACGCGCGAGGATGGTCCTGCCGATCCTATCCCGCCACCCACAGGACTCTCCCTTCCTCCGCTCGGCTGATCTGGCAGGACGGACCGTCCATATCTCCCCTGATATTCCGGTGATGTTCGATCGACCTTTGGCGGCCCACCATAAGCTCGTCGGCAGTTGGGTCGCCTCGAAAGAGCAGGAGACAGTGCACCGCACGCGCCCTGAGGCGCGCCGACATATCGAACGGGTCTTCCAGACCGAGGTCCTCGAAAGCTTGCGGAGCTGCACGATCGCGGACCTGCGCGTCGTCGTGCTCAACGGCGAATCCTGCGGGGCGCCGGCGGTCGCGATCGTCTGCGACAGTGTCGGGCAGCTCGATCTCGGATGGATCGAGGACAGCAAGCGGCCGATCCCGTGGCGCGCGGCTGCGTATCGGGTGCTCGAGCGCACGCTCGGAAGTGCTCTCCCGATCTTCTGCTACGATGACCTCTTCGACAACATCTCGATGTACTATTGGGACGGCGAGACCGAGGACGCCGCTGCGCGCGAGGCCCTCGTTGCGCTCCATGGGGCTGACGACAGCGAGATCGCGGCCCAGACCATGCCGTCCGAAATGAACGCCAGGCGGCCAGAATGGATGCTCGCCGCGAGGGCAGCGCCCACGTCGAAGTTACCGACTGCCCTTCGTCGGGCTCTGCGCGAATTGCGGGATGCCCACGCGGCGCTCACCAATTTGCCTGACGAACATCACGCCTGGCGCCTCGAGATGGATGTTCTCTACGAATATGTCCCCGGTATCGAGGAATGTTCGCCGCTTCCGCCGCTGACACTCGTTCCCGTCGAACAGTTCGCGGTCGAGGTCGACGACGTCGGGCGTCACGGCATGGAATATGGTTTCATGGACGTGACGGGCCTTTGCCCAATGACGCACTCCACCGCGATCGATGTCTGGCATGCGTCACTCGCCGCCGGCGCGCGGCTGCTGCGGGCCGCCAAACATCTCATCGAACTCTATCCTCCCGAATAACGAGGCCGACATGACTGACCATTGCGTGCAGTTCGAGCGAACCGCAGGCGGCATGATGCTGACCAACGCCATCCTGCTCTACAGAAGCGACGGGGCTCGCGGCCTCGGCTCGCATCTTACCCCTGGCGAAGATGCCGAGGCATTCGCCAGCATCCATCAGATCGAGCACGACGCTATCGGCGCGCCGACCATCGCCGCTGGAACGCCTTTGACCCGGGCGCATCTGCGGCATTGGTCGCAGGCGCTCGGCCGCGTCGCCCCGCCGCAAATTCTCCCCGAAACGGTGCTTGTCGCCCATCCCGACCTGCTGGTCTGGTGGGTGCCCGCACAGGTGAGGACGGCCTATTTCGACCTCTCGGCGAAACTGGCTGGACTGCGTGCGCTTGGCGGCCGCGCGATCGTCCCGGTTGCCTATCCGGCACACGTCCTTGTCGCCACACGGCGCCGGCTTGGAGTCTTTGCGCTTGAGCGGAACGAGCGGCCCGCGGCCGAAACCGCCTTGCTTCATTCGCCGATCCTCAACGTCTTCCTCAACGGTTCCCTCTGCTGGGGTAACATTCCGAAGCCGACATCGCTGGATGTGTCCGCCATTCCCGAGTTCGAGCGCGCGCTTTTCGACTCCTGGTCGACCCATCCGAATCCGGGTCAGGAGCTGACGATCACGGGGAAGGGCGGTCTCGTGCGTCTCTGGGACACCCTCGCAGCGACCCGCGCGACCCGCTTCCCGGTCAAACGCTTGAGGCCGTTCCTCGGAGATCGTCGCCAGACCGCCCCGCGAGGCGCCGCCAAGGCCGACCCAGTGACGCTCGGCGACCTCATCTACGGAAGGTCCGGCCGATGACTGCCCTCGCCGAAGACCCGACCGCCGCCGCGGTACTGGCGGAGGCGCCTTGTTATCCCGTGCCGCCGGATGGGCGATCACCCGCGATCGAGGCCGTTCGCGAAGCCCGAGCAGGCAGCTGCCTCGCAATCGGCCGCGATGGTGTCTGCCTGATCTTGCGCCGGGCCTGGCTGGCTCTGGATCTGCCCGTGACACCGCCGATCCCGGCCTACCTGCCCTACGGGAGCATTGGAGTTCGCCGCGCGGACCTGCGTTGCGGCTTGATACCGGCGGAGCTGCTGCGGCAAGTCCTCGAGCACTTTCGCGCCGCGCTGCCCAACGAGGCCGCCGCCTTCATCCTCTGGGATGAGGCTAATCGGCGATTCTGGGTCGACTTCCCCCAGATCGACCGCGCGACGCCGTCACACCTCACTTATCGTCCGCCTGCGCTGCCGCCGCACCATCACCTCATCTGCGACATTCACAGCCATGGGCACGGCGCGGCCTTCTTCAGCGCAACCGACGACGCGGACGACGCGCACGCGACCAAGATCGCCCTGGTTGTCGGACGTCTGGGTCATACGGACGGCCCCGCATTTGCCTCGCGACTGTGCGCCGGAGGGATGTTCCTCCCGCTGCCGCGAAGCCCTTTTTTCAGGAGACGATCATGACCTCTGAGACGCCCCTTCGCCACTATCTGCCTGCGGCGCTCGGCAACCGCGCGATCAAAATCGTGCTTGTGGGATGCGGCGGCAACGGCGCGCAGATGCTGATGGGGCTCGCCTCGCTGGATACGGCGCTGCGGGCGATTTCGTCGCGTTCGCTCGATGTAACCGTCGTCGACGACGATATCGTCAGCGAGGCCAATCTTGGCCGGCAGCCCTTCTTCAGGTGCGACATCGGCAACTCGAAGGCCCGGACGTTAACCGAGCGGATCAATCTCGCCCACGGTCTGGCCTGGACGGCGGTGCATGGCCGGGCACCCGAGGCCGCGAAGCTCGACGGCACCGACATCGTCATCACTTGTGTCGATACCGCATCGGCGCGCCGGAGCGTCGGTGCGGCCATCGCCTCGGCCAGGAATGCGCCGGCCTATTGGCTGGATCTCGGCAACCGCGCTGGCGACGGGCAATATATCATCGGTTGCCCGAACGCTGAGCCCGAGGCCGGGCACCAGATCCTCCCGACAGTCCTCGAATATTTCCCCGAGGTCGCGAACGAGAGCCTGCCTGACGACGACGCGCCGTCGTGCTCGATGGCCGAAGCCCTCGAGCGCCAGTCGCTTTTCGTGAACCGGGTGGTGGCGAGCCACGCGCTGGCCCTTCTCTTCGATCTCGTTGGCCGCGGATCGATCGGCCACGCGGGCGCGTTCATCAATATCGCCACCGGGCAGGCCGTGCCGATCCCGCTACCGATCGCTGCTTGAATCTTCGGTCGAGCCCGAGGCCGGCCACGGGAGAAAGGGGAGGGGGAGAGGGCCGTTTGAGCGGATTTTCGCTCAAGACCGGAGGGCCATCCCATGACTTACGACGTCGCCATGCGCCACCAGCAGGCGCTCGACCCCAGCGCGCTGATCACCGTCGGCACCACCCTCCACGCGATCGGAGCCGCGATCAAGGATTGCCGCAACGCCGGCAAAGACGCCGAAACCGATCCCGCCGTGATCCTGCTCGTTCGCCACCTCAGCGCAGTGTGCGAAGATCGTCCGTCCAATCTCGAGCTTCGGCGCACCTGCATGGACCAGATCGCCGAAATCCGCCGAACGCCGGTCCTGCGCAACCTCGCCTATCGGGGCGTGAGCCATGACGAGGCCGCCAAGCGGCTCTTCCATTCGGAGGGCCGCACCGCAATGCGGCGCCTCGCCGACGCGCTGGGCCTATGCGACGGAACCTATGACATCCGCTCCAGCAAGGGCGGCCCTGCGGTTTCCGGCGAAATCACGCTCCATGGCGAGGAAGCATGGGTGCAGCTCTCGCTTGGCTGTTCGGGCCCGGGCCGGGAAGTCCTCTATCGCCGGGTTCGTGGCCGCGATGATCACTGCGGCGCGCGCAATCACTGGGCATCGGTCAATGATCTCATGGCGCCCGACCGTTTCGCCGACCGTCTGCGGCGCGACCTTCGTCTCACGCCGCCGGTCGAACAGCCGATGCGCCTCTTCGCCTGATCTCGACCGAGGCCGACCACATGATCCATGTCGAAAAAATCCCGCAGTTCGACCCCTGTTCGACTGCCACCTGGCTGGCCCGGGGCCGCGCACCGGAACATGCCGAAGCGATCGCGAAAGCCTGGCGCGACTTTCCGGACCTGGCGCCGACGGCTTCACCTGAAGATCGCATGGCGCGCACCCGCGCGCGCGTCCAGGCGATGAAGCCCGTCAACGACGCGATTGCCGCGCATAGCGAGGCCGAGCGCCAGGCGCGCAATTTCAGCTTCACCGAGGAGCGCGCCGTCTCAGGACGCGGTGATGAGCGCGATGCGGCGATCCTGCGTGGACGCGATCGTTATGGTTATGACTGGAATCTCGCGATCCGCTATGCCGATGGCTGGTACGCGGCCCATGTAGGTTGGAACCATTGTTCGCCGTCCAAGGCCGCAGAACGCCCGGCCTATGACTGCGGGTTCGCCGACGGCGGCGGCGACGTTGACGATCTCTTCGACGCGGCGCGCCGGGCCAATCGCGCTGCCGAACGAGCGCCCATCTCGATGCAGTCGCGGGGTGCGGTGCGATCGCTACCCTCGGACTGGCCGAAACCCAGCGACCGGCCCCGACCGACACCATGGTCGCGGCGGGTTATCATCCTGGGCGATCATCCGGCGGCGGCGCTCGGCCGAGGCGATATTTTGGAGCGCTATCGTAAGACAGGCGGCCGCTGCGGCGGTCACGCCATCATTCTCACCGCCACCAAGGGCTTCATATCCGGTGTGACCGCGCAGCCCGAGGCCGAGGAACTGACGGCGGAGCGGGCCGACGAGCTCATTGCCAGTCCCGAGCAGGAGGACCGGCTTCGCGCGCTCCTCGCCGGCATCGACATCGAGGATATCCTTGTCGCGCTGCACGGCGAATATCTGCGGGTTCTCGATACCCATTCGGCCGCATTGCCAACCTGTCGGAATCGCGAACGCACGCGCAACACGCCGCTGCAGGTCAAGGCGCACGCGAAACTCTGGATGGATCGAGGCCGCGAGGCCGGGAGCAATGTCGGCGCTGGCCACATCCGTTGGTCCAAGGCGACCAAGGGCCTGACTGCGAAGCTAGGCGAGCTGACGGCGCGCTATCAGGGGCCGGCGCCCGGCAAGGGGCATCTCGTCTCGATCGAACAGGACGGCACCCTCGCGCACGGCTTCATCGACCCCGGCGGGAAACCCCTCGCGCCGACGCTCATCGTCGGCAGCAAGGCCCGGTTGCGCGACGAGATGGCACGCGCGCTCCGCCTGTTCGGCGGGGCGACGAGATTTGCCGCCCGCTAACATTCGAGGATCCAAAACATGGAAACGAGCCGCAGCCAGCGCTGGCGCGAGCGCCGGGCGCTCTGGGCCCGCGATCTCACGGTCATCGATCCCAAATCCTATTCCGTCGAGATCATCGGACACGATGCCGCGCGCGCTTTCATTGCCCGCCATCATTATCTGCCGACCTATCCTGCGGCGCAGCTCGCGGTCGGGCTCTATGGCGCCGGGGCAGTCCTGGAAGGCGTCGCCGTCTTCGCCGTTCCGGCCACCGGAGCCGTAATCACGCGGCACACCGGCTTTGCCGATCCGCTACGCGGCTGCGTGCTCGCCCGCCTGATCCTGACAGACGCCGTGCCCCAGAACGGGGAGAGCTTCTTCGTCGCGCGGGCCTTTCGCCATCTGCGCCGCGAGAAGCCCGGAATCGAGGCCGTGGTTTCGTACAGCGACCCAAGCGCCGGACATATAGGCCGCGTCTATTGCGCGCTCTCGGCGGCGCACCGCGCCATTACGAGGCCGCGAACCGTCCTGCGCGCCGGCGACACAACGATCGCGGGGCGCACGCTCTCGAAGATCCGCCTTGGCGAGCGAGGCCATGCCGGCGCCATCGATCAGCTCGTTTCGCTTGGCCTGCCCAGGCCGGAGTTCGGGGAGATGCCTGCGACATGGCTTTGGCGGCTGCAACGCGAACGCCATCTCGTGCGCCATCAGCAGCCGGGTCTCTACGCCTATTGCTTCGAGCTCACCCGCGAAGCCCGCCGGCACGGCCGCGCACTGCCGCGACTTCCCTATCCAAAGGCCCTGCCGTTGGCGCACCCCACCTTTCAGTTCGATCTTCGCATCGAGGCCGAGAACCGCACAGCCGGCCGAGAATGAGGGGAGGGGGATCTTGAGGGTTGCGGCGATGGGCCGCGATCGAGGCCGAGAACTCCATGCACATCCCAAGCAACAGACGAGCGGTCGATACCATTCTGGTCGCCGCCCCGCCGCCCGTGGTCCTGGCCTATGGGATCGGTGTCGATTCCACGGCGCTGCTGATCGAACTCGAGGCGCGCGGCGAGGCGCCAGACCTGGTGCTGAGCGCCGATCCGGGCGCGGAGAAGCCCGAGACCTACGAATATCAGCGGATGATCGCCGCGTGGATGCACGCGCGCGGGATTCCCTATGAGATCGTCCGCTACGTGCCCAGGCGCTTCAAGCACTGGCCGCCCTATTATTCGATCCTCGCCAATGTCCTGACCAATGCGACTTTGCCGAGCATCAGCCTGGGACGGCATAGTTGCAGCTTAGGTCCTGTTCCCCATCCTGTCCGCTTAGCACCGGACGGAGATAGGGTCAGGCCGACCGCCGCGCTAACCCAAAGAGCTGGCGGTGGTCGGCCTGACCGCTATCGCGGCGGAACGACGACGCTGTGGAAAATGTCGCCGGGCGAATGCATTGAAAACTATCGTCAAGCTTCGATCTCTTTTCGTCCGAACCGAATATATAGCGTCGGCAGAACGAACAGTGTGAGCAGCGTTGCTGAGATCAGCCCGCCGATCACCACGGTCGCGAGCGGCTTCTGGACTTCCGCGCCAGCGCCGTCTCCCAGCGCCATTGGTAAGAACCCCAACGAGGCGACCAGCGCGGTCATGACGACGGGTCGCAGGCGCGCCAGCGCGCCCTCCCGAGCGGCATCCTCGCGGTGCCGACCAACGCGCATGAGGTCCTGGATCGATGCAACCATGACGAGGCCGTTGAGGACCGCGATGCCGGAAAGCGCGATGAACCCGACTGCGGCAGAGATAGAAAACGGCATGCCGCGGACGACGAGCGCGAGGACACCACCGATCAGCGCCAGCGGGACGCCGGTGAACACGATCGCGGCTTCGCGGACGGTGCCGAGCGCGCCATAGAGCAGCAGCAGGATGAGGGTGAAGCAGGCCGGCACGACCAGCATCAGCCGGGCTCGCGCCGAAGCCAGATTCTCAAACTGGCCGCCCCATTCGAGATAGATGCCGGCGGGAAGCCGCACATCGTTCGCGATCGCCGCCTGCGCCTCCGCCACGACGCTCGCTACGTCACGACCGCGCACATTGGCCTGCACGACCACCCGCCGCTTGCCATTTTCACGGCTGATCTGGTTGGGGCCGTCGTCGATGCGGATGTCGGCAACACTGGCGAGCGGCACCGACGCGCCCGACGGCGTCGGCACCGGAACCTGTCCCAGAGTCTCGAAATTGGCGCGATCGGCATCGGACAGGCGGATGACGATCGGGAAATGCCGATCGCCCTCGAAGATCACGCCAGCTTCGCGGCCGCCGACCGCCGCGGCGACCACATCCTGGACATTCTTCGCGGTGACACCCAATGCCGCCGCCGCATCGCGGTTGAACGCGATGTCGAGCATGGGCAGGCCCTCGGTCTGCTCGACCTTGACGTCCTGCGCTCCGGCAGTCTTGCGCAGGATCGCGGCGACCCTGTCGGCTGTATCGTTCATCTGCCCGAAGTCGTCGCCGAAGACCTTGACCGCAATATCGCTGCGGACGCCGGCGATCAGCTCATTGAAGCGCATCTGGATCGGTTGGGTGATCTCGTAGGAATGGCCGGGCACGCGGGCCAACCGCTTCTCGATGCGCTCGACGACCTCGGCCTTGGCCTCACCGGGGTCGGGCCACTGATCGCGCGGCTTGAGCATGATGAATGTGTCGGTCGCGTTGGGCGGCATTGGGTCCGAGGCCAGCTCTGCGGTGCCGGTGCGCGAGAATACGACCTTGATCTCCGGCATTCCGGAGAGTGCCTTCTCGATCTGGAACTGCATCTTCTGGCTCTGCTCGACCGATGTGCCAGGCACCCGGTAAGCCGACACCAGCACATTGCCCTCATCGAGTTGCGGCAGGAATTCCTGGCCGAGCGCCGCATAGCCACCAACCGCGAGCGCCAGAGCACCCAGCGCGATCCCGACGGTGAGCGACGGCCGACGCATGGCCCGGTCGAGCCCCGGCTCGTAGCGTCGGCGCAGCCAGCCGACGATCCGGTTCTCCTTCTCCTCGACCGGCCTGCTCAGCCAGATCGCGATCGTCGCCGGCACGAAGGTAAGCGAGAGGATGAAGGCGAAGACCAGCGCCATGATGACGGTGAGCGCCATCGGCTCGAATGTCTTGCCCTCGACGCCCGAGAGGGTGAGCAGCGGCACGTAGACGAGGATGATGATCGCCTGCCCATAGACCGAAGGGCGCACCATCTCGCGCGCGGCATGGGCGACCACCGTCATGCGCTCGCCCAATTCCAATGCGCGTCCATGATGATGCTGTCGCTCCGCGATACGTCGCAGTGCGTTTTCAACGATGATGACCGCGCCATCGACGATGAGGCCGAAATCGAGCGCGCCAAGGCTCATCAGGTTCGCCGACACGCCGACCTGCAGCATCCCGAACCCGGTCAACAGCATCGTGATCGGGATGACGGCGGCTGCGATCAACGCCGCGCGGAAATTGCCGAGCAGCACGAACAGTACGATGATGACCAGCACGGCGCCTTCGCCGAGGTTGCGGGCGACGGTCGATATCGTCGAATTGACCAGCACGGTGCGGTCCAGCACCGGCTCGATCAAGATGTCGGGCGGCAGCGACGGGCCGATCCGCTGGAGCCGTGCGCCGACCCCGGTCGAGACGGTGCGGCTGTTCTCGCCGATCCGCATCACCGCGGTCCCGGTCACAACCTCGCGGCCATCTTCCGATGCCGAGCCAAGCCGGATTCCCTGGCCGAGCCGCACGTCCGCCACCTGCCCGAGCAGGATCGGCGTGCCTTCGCGCGTCGCGATCACCGTATTGCGAAGCTGGGCGATGCTGCGGATGCGCGCGTCCGACCGGACCGCGAGACCCTCGCCGTTGCGATCGACCACGCCCCCGCCGATCGCGCTGTTGTTCGCCTCGAGCGCCGCGGCCAGGTCGCTCAGCGACAGCTTTAAGGCGGCGAGCTTCTGGACGTCGGGCACGACGAGGAATTCCTTGTCGTAACCGCCCAGTGAATCCACGCCGGCGACGCCGGCAACCGACTTGACCTGCGGGGCGACGATCCATTCCTGCACGCTGTGCAGATAGGTCGCCTTGTCGGCCTCGCTCACCAGCCGATCGCCCTCGGGCGTGATGTAGCTGCCGTCGGGCTGGATGCCGGGCTCGCCGGGCTTGTGCCGGTC
This sequence comes from uncultured Sphingomonadaceae bacterium, assembly GCA_963540925.1. Taxonomy (GTDB): domain Bacteria; phylum Pseudomonadota; class Alphaproteobacteria; order Sphingomonadales; family Sphingomonadaceae; genus Rhizorhabdus. Next base: position 157,643 of record CAUTRN010000008.1, on the reverse strand, counting down.
GTGGCCGCGCTCCTGATAGTGGAGCGTCCACATGTAGATGTCGCCCAAGCCCGTCGCAATCGCCCCCATCTCGGGGGTGATGCCCTCGGGAAGCGAGTCCTTGGCGTCGACGAGCCGCTCGCCGACCTGCTGGCGCGCGAAATAGATGTCGGTCGCGTCGGAGAAGACGGCCGTGACCTGCGCGAACCCATTGCGGCTCAGCGAGCGCGTGCTTTCCAGTCCTTTGATGCCGGCCAGCGCAGTCTCGATCGGAAAGGTGACCTGCTTCTCGATCAGCTCGGGCGAGAGATTGGGTGCGCGAACATTGATCTGCACCTGATTGTTGGTAACATCGGGGACGGCGTCGATCGGGAGGTGCCGAAGCGACATCGCGCCGATGAGGGCCGCAATGACCGTCAGCACCAGGACGAGCCAGCGGCGCTCGACCGCGACGGTGACGATGCGATCGATCATGGCTCAGTCGTCGTCCCCGCCTGCGCCTTTGCCAAGTTCGGACTTGAGCGTGAAACTGTTGGCAGCAGCGACCTGTTCGCGGCCCGTGAGCCCGGAGGCCACCACGATCGTGTCGCCGGCCTGGGCACCGAGCGCCACTGCGGTCGCCCTGAACCCGTCCTGCGTCCGCACGAACACGACCGACTTGCCGTTCACCGTCTGGATCGCGGTCAGCGGTACGCGGATCGTGGGGTCGCCCGTGCCCGCAAGCTGGATCGCGGCCGTGACGGCTTCGCCGACCCGCCACTGGCCGGCGCGATTGTCGATGGCGGCAATCACCGGCACTTGGCGCGTCTGCGGATCGAGAGCAGGAGAGACGAAGGTGACGCGGGCTTGCCCGGCTCGCCCAGGTGCTGTCACCGTTACAGTCGCGCCGGGGCGCACGCGCCCGGCATCCGCTGGCGAGAGCGACAACGACAGGGAAACCGTCGAGAGATTGGCGACACGGATGAGTTCCGCGTCCGCCGCGACGGTCTGTCCGAGCACCGCGGTCCTGCTGATGACCTGACCAGAAAGTGGGGAGACGATGCCCACGCGGTTGAGCGATCCGCCGGCACCGCCGGTCGCGGCGAGCTGCTGGCGGGCGAGCCGCAGCGCGATGCTCGCCTCGGCCGCGGCGGTGCGTGCCGCGATCAGATCCTGTTCGGGCGACACGCGCTCGGCAAACAGCCGCTGCTCGCGCGCATAGTTGGATTGCGCCAGTGCGAGCCGTGCCCGCGCTGCTTCAACCTCACCCTTGAGCGAGGCCGCCTCGCGGCTCTCGATCACCGCCAGCGTTTCGCCGCGCCGAACGGGCTGGCCGAGATTGCGGTTGAGCGCCACGACGCGCCCGGCGATCGATGCCGATACGACCTGCGTGCCCTCGGGGCTGCCCTTGACGGTGGCGGGAAGCTCGATCGCGCCGCCATTGGCACCAACCGTCGGGCGCACGATCTCGATACCGGCCGTCCTGATCTGGTCGAGCGTGAGCTTGACCGTGTCGGCCTTCTCGCCGGCTTCGCCCTTTTCCGCCGCTTCCGATTTTTCTCCGGCTTCCTCCTTGGCGGCATGCCCTCCGCATCCGCCAAGCAGCGCCGCCAGGAGGAGCGGCGCTACCGCCCGGTGAAAGGGAAAGCTCATCGGATCAGTCCTTGGCAGAGGCGGTCAGCCGGTCGAGCTGGGCCTGGGCGACGTGGAAGGCGGCCAGCGCGTCGACGGCGGCGGCACGCGTTTCGGCGAGCGTGCGCTCGGCTTCGAGCAGATCGAGCTGTCCGAACTTGCCTTCGCGATAGCCGATACGGGCGATACGGGCTGCCTCCTGCGCCGCCGCCAACGAAGGTCCAGCGGCGGTGCGGGCGGCGTCGGCGGCATTGGCAAGCTCGGCGTCGGCCTGCTCGATCGCCTGCGAATTGTCGAGTTCGGCGGCGCGTCGCAGCGCCTCGGCGCGATCGCGTTCGGCACTCGCCTGCGCGACTGCCGCCGAGCCATTGTTGAACAAGGGAAGCGGCACCGACACGCCGAACACCGCCGCCACATCGTTGTTGATGGGCAGGCGGCGCAGACCGACACTGGCCGTCACGTCGGGAATACGCTGCGAGCGTGCGAGGCGAACCTGCGCCTCCGCCGTCTTCTGGTCGGCTCGCGCCGCGGCGACCGCGAGGCTGTCGCGCGACAGCGCCGGGCCGTAGCCGCCGACATGATCGAACCAGGCTTCATCGAGCGGGCCGGTCACCGGCCGTCCCACCCGGCGCGCGAGATTGGCCCGCGCGAGGTTGGCGAGCCTCGTGGCCCGATCGAGGGCGGCGACGGCATTGCTCCGCAGCACTTCGGCCCGCTGCTCCTCGAGCGGGGAGGCACGGCCGGCGCGCACGCGAACATTGGCGGCCCGAACCGTTTGCCCGGCGATGTCCGCCTGTTCGCGCGCTGCGACCAGGCGGCGGTCGGCTGCGACCGCTTCCACGTAAGCCAGGGTCACGGCGAGCCGGAGATCCGCTTGCGCGATCGCCCGGTCGATCTGCGCGCGCGCGCCCTGGGCATCAGCAACGCCAATCCGCGCCGAACGCTTCCCGCCAAGCTCGATCGGCACCCCTACCGATATGGTCTGCTTCGGCGCCTCGATGTCGTTATAGGCGCGCGAACCGCCGACATTCTCGATGTCGCCGTTGAGCGTGGGATTGGGTCGCAGACCGGCGACGTCGCGGCCGGCGCTGACGGCGCGAATACCCGCCTCGGCCGCCTGCATGTTGGGTGAGGCCGCGCCGGCCAATTCCAATGCCTGGTCGAGAGTCAGGGCAGGGCCGGTGGCAGGCGCCGTCGTCTGCGCGTGCCCCAGAGGCGCGAAGGCCGCGCCGAGAGCAGCGACGACGAGCGTGCGAGCAAGGCTGGGAGAGCGCAGCAGCATGGACCTTGGATCAACGGGAAGGCTGGAGTTCTGCCCGCGCGTTGCGGACGATCTCGTAGGCGGAGTGAAGAAACAGCAACGCAATGACGCCTGCGACGGCCAGATCGGGCCAGGCGCTGCCAGTCCAGGCGACGAGGGCAGCGGCAACAATGACGGCGATATTGGCGAGTGCGTCGTTGCGGCTGAACAGCCAGATCGCACGGACGTTGGCGTCACCCTCGCGGAACCGGGCGAGCACCAGCGCGGCGGAGACGTTGACCGCCAACGCGACGATGCCGATGCCGCCCATCAGTTCCGCCTCCGGCGCCGTGGCATTGAACGCGCGCCAGGTTGCGAAGCCGATTACCCCGATACCCAGCGCGCCGAGAAACAGCCCCTGTGCAAGCGCCACTTGCCCTCGCGCGCGGGACGACCACGCCAGTGCCAGGAGACCGATCAGGCTGATCGAGCCGTCGCCGAGGAAGTCGAGCGAGTCCGCCTTGAGCGCCTGGCTATCGGCCAAGAAGCCGCCGCCCAGCTCCACGAGACCGAAGCCGAGGTTGAGGGCGACGACGATCACCAGCGAGCGCCGGTAAGCCGGGTCGTGCTGCGCGCGCTTTTGATCGCCGTGGCAGGCGCAGGAATCAGATGAGGAATCGGCCATCAGCCTTCCCTACAATCTCCAGTCACTGTAGAAGCAAGCGGATTTGCGAAAAGGGTCGCGGCAGCCTGGGGCGGTCATGGAATGAAGATCGGCGAATTGTCGCGTTCGACGGACACCAAGGTGACGACGATCCGCTTCTACGAGGAGATCGGCCTCCTGAACCGACCTGCGCGGACGGCGTCAGGCCGGCGCACTTACACGACCGGCGATGTCGAGCGGCTCAATTTCGTCCGGAACGGCCGCAGGCTGGGATTCTCAATCGAGGAGATCCGCTCGCTGATCGCACTCGCCAGCGAACCAAACCGTGATTGCGGAGAGGCAATGACGATAGCATCGTGCCACCTTGCTGCGGTTGAGGAACGATTGGAGCAGCTCACTGCACTTCGGGACGAGCTGGCCGTGATGAGCCGCGACTGCGACCGACAGCGCATTGCCGATTGTCGCGTGATCCATACGATCGCAAGGCCCGTCGGGTCGCCGATATCGATCGGTTTGTCGCCGGCCCGGGCTGGCCGCGCAATGAGCTGCGAAGGTCACGCTACGGCGCGCGAAGCCAGTTCCGCCGCATCGTCGCGCCTCCGTCGTTCAGCCTTTCGTTCTGAATAGCGATCAACGAGTTGCACGGTGTGCGGGCGGGTCAGAACCGTGAACCGAACCAACTCCTCCATCACGTCAACAATGCGGTCATAATAGCTCGACGGGCGCATGCGGCCATTCTCGTCGAACTCCTTGAACGCCATTGCCACGCTCGACTGGTTGGGGATGGTGATCATCCGCATCCAGCGGCCGAGCAGGCGCAGGGTGTTCACCGCGTTGAACGACTGCGAGCCGCCCGACACCTGCATGACGGCGAGCGTGCGGCCCTGGGTTGGCCGCATGCCGCCGAACTCGAGCGGCAGATGGTCGATCTGCGCCTTCATGATGCCGGTGATCTGGCCATGCCGCTCCGGGCTACACCAGACCATGCCTTCAGACCAGAGCGCGTGCTCGCGAAGCTCATGCACGGCGGGATGATCGTCGCCCTTCACCTGATCGGGCAATGGCAGGTCGCTGGGGTCGAATATCCGCACCTCGGCGCCGAACAGGATCAGCAGCCGCGCCGCTTCTTCGGCGGCGAGCCGGCTGAATGACCGTTCGCGCAGCGACCCGTAGAGCAGCAGGATGCGCGGCGGAGGCTGATCGTCGCCGAGGCCCGCACCCGGCCGGGTGATCACGATGCTCCGATCAAGCGCGGGCAGATGGTCGGGGTCGGTCAGCGTGCGGAGACGGGTCATCCAAGATCCTTGACGAGATAGGTCGCACGAGGACCGCACAGCGACGTGAACTGCGCGGTCGCGGCGATGAAGGCGGGTGCCGCGTCGCGGTCGGCGTCGACATAACCAAGCCCTCGGAAGAACTCGGCGCTACCATTGGTGAGGAGGTGCAGCCGCTCGACCGTGCCGTCTGCTACCCGTTCGAGGCGTTCGACCAGCATGCGCCCATAGCCCTGGCCACGACGGGTCGGCAGCACGACCAGCGAGCGGAGCAGCCGGTCGGCGCCGTCGCCCTCAAGGCCAACGAACCCGATCAGCCCGTCATCGTCGGACAGGCTGAAGAACATCTGGTTGCGGCCACCCAGATCGTCTGTCGGGAGCTGGGCGGCTTCGAGCGCGAGCCGGAGAACGTCGTCGGCCTGCCGCGCCTCCGAGAAATAGACCTGCGTCACGCCGTCGCGCCCGCTTCGTACCACGGCCGCGTCCGCTTCACGATCGCAACGACCGACAGCATCACCGGCACCTCGACAAGCACGCCGACGACGGTGGCCAACGCCGCACCCGAGTTAAGCCCAAACAGGCTGATCGCTGCGGCAACCGCCAGCTCGAAGAAGTTAGACGCGCCGATCAGGGCGGCCGGGGCCGCCACGCACCATGCCACCCCGAACCGGCGGCTCAGCCAATAAGCGAGCCCCGCGTTGAAATAGACCTGAATCAGGATCGGTACCGCAATCAGCGCGATGACGAGCGGATGGGCGATGATCGCCTCACCCTGAAACCCGAACAGCAGAACCAGCGTGGTGAGCAGCGCCAGCAGCGAGATCGGTCCAAGTCGGGCCAGCAGACGATCGAGGGCGGCCTGTCCACCCGAGCCGATCACCGCACCGCGGACGATCTGCGCGACGATCACCGGCACTACGATGTAGAGCATGACCGAGATCAGCAGCGTGTCCCATGGCACTGTGATGGAGGCGACCCCGAGCAGCAGGCCGACCAGCGGGGCGAAGGCGAACACCATGATCACGTCGTTGAGCGCGACCTGGCTCAGCGTGTAGGTCGGCTCACCCTCGCAGAGGTTGGACCACACGAACACCATCGCCGTGCAGGGCGCAGCCGCGAGCAGGATCAGGCCGGCGATGTAGGAACTGACCTCGGCCGCCGGCAGCAAGGGTCTGAACAGCCAGCCCAGGAATAGCGTGCCGAGCAACGCCATCGAAAACGGCTTCACCGCCCAGTTGATGAACAACGTGACGCCGACGCCCTTCCAGTGCTGACGCGCCGAGCCGAGCGCCCGCAGGTCGATCTTGAGCAGCATCGGTATGATCATTAGCCAGATGAGCACCGCGACGACGAGGTTGACCCGTGCGACCTCGGCCGACGCGATCGCCCCGAACAGGCTCGGGAGGGCATAGCCAAGGGCGATCCCGACCATAATGCACAGTGCCACCCAGACGCTGAGATAACGTTCAAAGGTGCTGATCACCGACTTGGGCGGCGCGGCCGTGGTCATGCGCCGATCCTGTTGCCCGCCTCGTCGATGACCTTCTCGCCATCTTCCTTGGTGAAGGCGCCACGCTGCCCGGTCGGCAGCAGGTCGAGCACTTCTTCGGACGGGCGGCAGAGCTTCACGCCTAGCGGCGAGACGACGATCGGGCGGTTTATGAGGATCGGATGCTCGATCATCGCATCGATGAGCTGGTCATCGGAGAGCGCCGGGTCGCCCAGGCCAAGCTCGGCATAGGGTGTACCCTTCTCGCGCAGAAGCTCGCGCGGCGTGATGCCCATCCGCGCTATCAGCGCTACGAGGCGGGAGCGGTTCGGCGGCGTCTTCAGATACTCGATGACGTGCGGTTCGATGCCGGCGTTCTGGATCATCGCCAGCGTGTTGCGCGACGTGCCGCACTCGGGGTTGTGGTAGATGATGATGTCGACGGTCATGGGAGCCCTCAGCAGCAGGGGGTGAGCTCGGTGATCAGCGGCTCGCAAAGCTCCGCCTTGCCGCCGCAGCAGTCCTTCACGAGAAACAGGGTCAGCGCCTTCAACTGGTCCAGATTGGCGCGGTAGTTGATGACGCGGCTGCGCCGTTCGGACCGGATCAGGCCGGCGCGCGCGAGCGTAGCGAGGTGCACCGACATGGTGTTCTGCGGCACATCGAGCGCCTTGGCGACCTCGCCCGCAGGGAGACCTTCGGGCTCGTGGCGAACAAGCAGGCGAAATGCGTCGAGGCGCGTGCCCTGCGCGAGCGCGCCGAGCGCCGAGATGGCTGAGTCGTTGTCCATATATCTACGGTAGTGGATATATAGATCACCAGCAAGCCTGGCTTGTTCCGCCGTCGCCTTGTCGCACCAAGCGACCGAAGCCCCCCGAGAACAGCTATGGTCATCGACATTGCCCCGCATGCGCGAGGGGAGGCAATCTCATGGTCACCATTGTTCGGGCGGGTTCCGGCGAACTAGGTATCCCCGCTGGCCTGCCGATCCTGTTCGACGCCGACATGGCGATAATCGAGCCTGCCTTCGTCTGGCTGATGGAGCATGCGGAACTCAGTGGCCGCGCCCAGGCGTCTGAAACCGTGCGGACCTACGGTGAGCATCTGTACGACTGGTTCGACTCGCTGGAGCAATCGAGGATCGAATGGCGCGAGGCCGACGAGCGCGTCATCGCCGCCTATCGGAACCGAATGCTGGAGAATCCCAGCACGCACACCGGAAGGCCTTACGCCCGGACGACGATCAACGCCCGCGTCTCGACGGTCTGCCGCTTCTACGCTTGGGCGCTCGATCAGGGGCTGATCGATCATTGCCCCTTCCGGCTGACCGAGAAGATGACGCTGATGCTCGATGGCGCCTATCGTCCGGGCTTGCAGCGGCGGCAGGTCAATGCGCTGATCGTCTCGCGCCCCGAGAAGCTGCCGCGGCCACTACGCGCCGACGAGCTGGCGCGGCTCATCTATTCGCATCATGCCTCCGTTCTTGACGCCTTACGAGAGCTCCAATCGCGGCGAGAGGGCACGGCCGAGACGGCTGCCACTGAGGCCGACCGCGCACGATCTGCTCTTCTTGAGGCCGAGGACAGGAATATCGCTCTCGCGACACATAATGCGAGCCTTCTGAAACGTGCGGTCGAGGCCGAGCAGCGGGCGGAGCGGCTCGAGCGCCGTAATGCGCAACTCGTGCAGGAACTCGATCGGATACGCCGACCCGTCCCGATCCGCGCCAGCGCCGAAGCACCTGCCCCCTCTGCTGCCTGAAGGCGGCCACGCCCTAATCGGGCGTCTTGGAAGGGAAGGAGGAGTGGGGGTGGCGGAAACGCGGCCTTTGCGGAGCCAATAAGACAGGTCGACCCAGACCTAATGCTCGCTCAAATGGAAGGTGGCGCCGCAAGACGCTTTCCTGAAGCAATGGGCACCGGCTCGCGCCGCATGGGCGAATGGGCAGAAGGTCGAGCGGCTGATCGGCTACGACACGTCGCCCTCCGATTCCCGGCGTCATGCCCATGCTGCCGGGCTGGACGATCCGCTGTTCCAGTGCCGCTATCCGCTGCGCGAATGGAACTGGACGCGCGATCGCTGCATCGCCCGGATCGAGGCCGCCGGTCTCCCGGTGCCGCCCAAGTCGAGCTGCTTCTTCTGCGGCGCCATCCGGCCCGATGAAGTACGCGCCCTGCCGGCGTGGTGCCTTCGCTTGATTGTCCTGATTGAGGCCCGCGCCGAACCGCGCCTGCGCACCGTCGAGGGATTGTGGCGCCGATCGACCAGGACCCGGCCCGGCAGGATCACCGATTTCATCCGCGCCGAGCGGCTGCTCCCCGAGGCCGAGATCGACGCGATCCGTCGCGATGCGCCGACCGATCTCATCCGTTTCCAGGACGCCGCCAGCATCGTGCCGATCGCCGAGCGGCCGACGATGGAAGAATGGATCGCGAGTTTCAACGCCGGCTTGATGGAGGCAGCATGACCAGCACCATATCCCGGATCGCCGAGCTCAATGACCGCGTGCGGCTCGGCCTCGATCGAAACGCGCGGATCGTGATGACGGCGACCTGTCTCGCCACATTGGCAGGCGGCGACCGCATCGTCAGCGAAGCCGTCGCCCAGGCCGCGGTACTCGCGGCCGTCCGGCGCTACGAATTCAAGCCTGATGACGGCCCGGAACGCAACTACGGGCAGTTCGAGCTCGAGGGTCACATCGTCTGCTTTCGCATCGATTATTACGATCCCTCGCTCGAATGGGGCTCGGAAGATCCTGCCGACGCCGCGGTGACCGTCCGTGTCCTGACGATCATGCTCCCCTGCGACGATTGAGCCGATCAGTCGCCTCGCCAATTTCCAACCAAAATGGAGGTAATCTTGCGCCGCATCACACCCGCGACGTCCGAGGACGGACAAGCCATTGCGATTGCCGTTGAACGCCTGCGCGAAGCCCGTAACCTGCTGCGCAGGGCGGGCGCGCGCCGCGCGGCATCGGCAGCAGGTCAGGCCATCAACAGCGCCGAAGGCTCCGCGCGGCACGTCGCGCACAGAATGCGGAGGACACACGCATGAGCAGGCACATTCTCCCGCCCAAGGCCGGCCATCCCGACGTCATCTGCGCGCGGTAGGCTGGGACCGACCGCTCCAGACCTATTATGCTCAGGTGTGCTTTCGCACCGATGATGAGCCCGATGAAGGGGAAGCGCTGATCTGGCGGGGCACGGAACCGGGCGAGCTTCCCACGCCCGAGGCCGCGATCGCCGTTATCACGCCCTATGCGGAAATCCCGCCGAGGCTTGCCGAACAGCTCCTCGCCGACATGACCGCGACGATCGGCGAGAAGGATGGCCGGCACCAGGCCGAGGTCAAGCGGCGGCTGTTCGGCTCGATTCATTAGGATCGGGCCGTTCGAGGCAGAAACGCTTGCGCCCGGGTGTCGCCTCGATACCCTCTGCGCGCGGAGAAAACCGATGACGTCCGTACCGACAGATTATGATTCCGCCCGTGCGGCGCTGACACGGCTTATCCCGCTCGCCATGGGCGACACCGGGCAGGCGCGCCGCGTCGCGAACTTTCTGATGGCCTGGTGGAATGGCCCGGAGCTTGGTCATTTCGAGATCGCCGACATGTTCGGCCTCGACATCGACGTGGCAAACGACATCACGAGCGTGATCGGCTTTCTCGGCCAGAACGACCGCGGCGCCGTCTATATCGACGGTCTCGGTTTCGCCGAAGAGATGCAGGATGTCATTGCCCTGTGGCGGCCATCGGCAAGCGCTCCCCAGACTTGACACGCATCGCGTGATTGCGAGGCCCTGAAGTACCCGACGGCGCCGAAGTGGCGCGTCGGAGCGGCGCTGGCGCGCCTTACTCGGCCGAACGGCCGAGGAGAGGAGCGGGTGAGAGAAGGTGTTCGGACAAGGGGTTCGAGCGCACTTTCTCAGGAGACTTCCCATGAACATCGGCACCATCACCCAGAACGCCAGCGGCACCTACACCGGCAAAATCTCGACGCTCACGGTCGCGATCGTCATCGCCCTTCGCACCGTCCATTCCGCCAATCCGCGTGCGCCCAAGTTCGAGATCCTCGCGCTCTCGGCGGCACGCCAGTGGGTCCAGGTCGGCTCACTGTTCGAGCTGGCGTCCAATGCGACCGGCGAAATGTTCCTCAACGGCAAGATCGAGGATCCCAGCCTCGACAAGCCGCTCTACATCTCGGCGTTCCGTCAGGACGACGGCTCGTACAACATCGTCTGGTCGCGTCCCAACCGCCGCCGCGATGCGCCGACCGACACCGCCCCGGCCGACGACAGCCTGCCGCCGCTGCCCGGTGCGGACGAGCCGGCCAAGCCGAACGGCCTCGCCGGTACGGATGGCCTGGGTGAATCCTCGGCCGAGGGCGCGTTCGGCGGCGAGCGCGCGCAGGGCAATGGCCGCCGTCGCCGCACGCCCGAGATGGCCGACTGACGATCCTCTCTCCCTGCCGCGCGCGTCCCTCCGGCGCGCGGCAACCCCGCAGGGCTCGTTTGCCTCACGGCAAGCGGGCCCTGCCTTCGTTTCCCTGTGACCGTGTCCTCAGCTATCGTCCTCGCGCGCGCGACAGAGAGGACTTGAAATTTATCCGGAAACTCCGTACTTTCCGGACAGGAGAATCACCATGCCCCAGACTGTCAGTTCCGTTGAGGCGTCAAAGGCCTTCGGCCGCATCAGCCGCCAGGCGCTGGTTGCGCCCCTTACCATCACGCATCATGGCCACGATAGCCTCGTGTTGATGTCGGCCGCCGAATATCAGCGGCTCAAGCGGCGCGATCGCGAGGTCTTCACGTTGACTGACGTGCCGGAGGAAATCGTGGAGGGGGTTCGAGCGGCGCGAGCGCCGGCAGAAGCCGCTGCCTTCGATCACGAGGTCGAGTCCTGACGAGTGCAAATTCCCGATCCAGTTCCCGGCCTCGTAATTCGCTACTCGTATCTCTGGAGCCATGAAGCAAAGGCAGGTCACGAAGAAGGCAGCAAAGACCGTCCCTGCGCCGTGCTGCTCGCGACGACAAATAAGGCAGGCGCCAAGATGGTCACCATCCTGCCTGTGACCCATACGCCGCCGTCCGACACGAGCCTTGCCGTTGAAATTCCGCACGCGACGAAGGTTCGTCTCGGGCTCGATGATGATCGCTCGTGGGTCGTCCTCACGGAGCTCAACTATTTTCAATGGCCCGGGCCCGATCTTCGGACGGTGCCCGGCGATCCATTGGGCGAGGTTGCATACGGTCAGCTTCCAACCGCCTTCTACGAAACCATCCGCACCCGCTGGCTCGCCGCCTACGACGCCGGCAAGGTCACGCAGGTCAAGCGTACCTCCTGACCAGTATCGGCCGCGCCCGCATTTGCCACGCGGCGCGGATCATCGCGACTTCGGAGTGAGAACACATGGGAACGAACAGCGGCACGGCAATCGGGCGGTGAGCACGGCCGAGACCTTGAGCGACAAGCAGCGGGCCGATCTCGCGGCCGCGCGACCTACGGACGAAGAGATCGCCGCCGACCGATGGGCTGATGAGCATGATACCGCGCGCGAAAGGTCCCGCCGCGCGAAACTCCGTCTGCCATTTCGCGCCTGAGGCCGCCGAGGCCGAGCAATACGAGGCTCTGCCCTCAATCCCGATCGCTGCGTCTAGCGGGCCTCGCCGAACGGGCTTGCCCGTCACCGATTGCTGAGCACGAACTCCTGAGGGCGCTCCGCCGCCGGCGCCGGGGTCAAGAGCAGCGCGCCGCGCGATCGTCCATCGGGTAGTGCCCCGCCGCGGCCAGCAGCCTTCCTTCGCCTGTTCCTGACACCTGCGGCGAGACGAAGACGTCCCGCAACCCCATCCGGTCGCCCGTGTTGCCGCTTCGCGGCTGCCCGCGCCAACTCCCTCCAGGGGTTCCCCTCCGCTGACGCTACGGTGCGGACCCTCTCCGCACGCCGCTCTTCGGTGTCACCGGCGGGAAGGCCGCTGGACCCAACGAGGAGCACTACCATGAACAACGTCAATCTCGCCGGCCGCGTCGCAAGGACCCCGAGACCCGCGGCGCCGTCACCACCCTCATTGTCGCGACCGATCGCGTGAAGCTCAGGGACGGCAAGACCTATGTCGACGACGCCACCGGCTACACCGCCAAAGAGACAGAGTTCCACAAGGTCACCTGCTTCAACGGCCTCGGCAAGGCCGGCGCCTCGCGCAAGAAGGGCGATGTCGTCGCCATCACCGGCCGGCTGCACTATTCGAGTTGGGAGGATCGCGACGGAGTCACCCGGTACGGCTGCGAGATCATCGCCGACAAGATCGACTTCTTCTGACCCGGTAGAGCGGCGCCTGCGGGCGCCGCCCTTCAGCTCAACTGGCCCGGGAAGTTCGCGCGTCGCCCCGTCTCGAGGTTGTGGACCATGTTCTCGACGCCGATCGCGTAGAACTCGCCGACATGGAAGCTCGCCCCATCCCGGAGCTTCCACTCCTGATCGGTGACGACCTTGATCACGCTGTTCACCAGCGCGATCACGTCCTGCTCCGCCAGCGGATAGAGGATCGGCTCGATCTGCCACAGGCGGTCGCCATGAATATCACGTTGCCGCAGGAGCTGCTGATAGACGGCGAGTTTCGCCACCAGCCCCGGTGGCTCATTGCCATGCAACAGTGCAGCATATCGCGATAGACGCTCCTCATAGTTCGCCTGAATCTGGGCCTTCACTCTTCATTCCTTCAACATTGCCTGCGGCGTCGGTGCTCGATCATTTGGCGCATCCCGGCCCTTCGACAGGCTCAGGCCGGGACCGGCGCTCTACTCGCCTGCGGCTCCCGGAGCCACGGCCTTGCCGCGTCTCCGCCCTGCCGGGTTACGATCACCTTGCGGGGGTGATGGGGAGGGGGTTTCTCCTGGGACAGTATGGAGCGATTTGCTGTTAACCCGGCCGCCGCGCGGCCGGGGCAAATCCAATTCTCTCTCTAACATCTCGGTATCAGACAAGCTTCATCGCCGTAGTGTGATGTGCCTTGGGGGGCTTTCTCAAGGATGCGCGGTCCCCCCAATTTTCCCGGGACCGTCGCTGCGCTCTGGCCCCAAGAAAATCGGTTCCCCCACGCCCCGCCGAGGCGGCGCGGGGACTTGTCCCCGCGTCCCTGACAAAGCCCCGTCGGCCCATCCGATGAGATTTCATCTTTCATCCAATCCCGGATGAGAGATCGACTTGTTCGGAGGCTTTTATGACTTCTTTCAACAATTTCGCCGACCTTGCCAGCTTCGTCGCCGCGTCGCGTGAAAATGACGGACTGACCCAGACCTACGAGGGCGCGTTCATCGAACATAGCGAGATGGCCAAGCTCAGCATCGTCGAAGCGCCCGAAGCACTTGACATGCCCGATCCCGAGCAGGTGCGGGCCGCCACCGAGATGATGATGCAGACCATGTTCGACGTGCTGCGCGACACCCGCATGGAGCCGTTTGCGGCCGATCTGGCGTGGGGTTTCGCCAACAGCTTCCATGTCGTGGCGAAGCGTATCGAGGGCCGCGAGGATGACGCCGCCAAGAAGCTCGGCGATCTCGCACGCAGCTATGATCCGTCCGAGATCTACGCGACCGAACTCGAAGACACCCAGCTCCTCTGCCAGACCCTCCAGGGTTGCCGCGAGGCGATGGAATGCATGCGCGACCATGCCGCCGAGGTCTATCGGGTCGAAACCGGCAAGCCCTTCTCGCCGGTGCGGGGAAGCCGGGTTTCCAGCGCGCTTACCGCATCGATGATCGAGGCCCGCGACTATCTTGCCTCGAAAGCCCGGGAGCGCCGCGAGCAGTTCGCCCCCGAAGGCCCGGTCGTGGCGTTCTCCGGTGGTCAGGTGTGGGAGGACGTGGACCTGCTCTGGAACGGTCTCGACAGCATCAAGGCACGCATCCCGGAGATGATCCTCGCGACCACCGCGCAAGCGAAGGGCTGCGATGCCGTGGCGCACGCATGGGCGGCATCGCGCGGCGTCAAGGTCATCCAGTTCCGCCTCGATCGCAGTCAGGGCAACCGCGCCGCCTTCGTCCGCAATGACCGCATTCTCGGTCTCAAGCCGGTGGAAGCCGTCATCTGCGAAGGCTCGGGCATCCAGCAGAACCTCGCCCAGAAGCTGCGGCAGGCGGGGGTGCCGCTGCACATCGTCCGCCTCGCGCACCAGCGCACCCAGCGCAGCGCGTGAGTGCTCGCTTGGAGGGGCTCCGGCTTCGGCCGGGGCCTCTCCATCTTTTTCTGCGTGGACATGCGGCGCTCAGGGGCATCGAGCCCCTTCGCGCCGCGGGGGACTGAGCGCTGGCGCGCTCGCGCAATGGCCACCATTCGCACCGACTTCGCCCCGCCAGGCGGCCAGAGGGGAGAAGGGACGGGTGCTGCGTTCAGCAAGGGAGGACGAGATGTCCATTGTGTTTCGCATCACCACATCGGCCGACCATCAGGAACGCCAGACCGCCGTCATCAACGCCCGCCAGCTCGCCGCCTTCCGGGAATTTCTGCGCGGCCAAGGCGAGCGTCTCGACATGACCCTGCTGGATCCAGATTTCGCGGAGGACGACTATCTCTCCTATCGGTTCGAGGCGCGTGTCTGCCCGCTGGCGCTCGCCAGCATCGCACGCATCTTCGACTATCAGACCGATGTCATCACGGTGCTGGATGAGGCCCAGTTTCGCGGCCGCCGGGTCAGCGTCTATCGCGAGGGCGACACTGGCCCGATCACCCTGTCGGTCGGGCTGACCTCCGATCTCGGCCTCGAACTCGATCTGGCCTATCAGAATGCGTTCGCGCTGCTCGAAGGGCTTGGACTGCGACCGGAGAGCGTCGGCGAAATCCCGGTCGACAATGTCCGTGCCCGCCTCGCTGATCCCGCGATCCGGCGCAGCGTCGAAGCGCAGGGTGCAGCCCCATACCTGTCCCGGCTCGACCGCCTGATCGCGACCGGAGATCTTGACGACAGTTCCCGTCTGGAATGGGCATAGCCTCCGCCCGGACCAGACGTCGCGAAGGGGCGCGTCGCCGCGCGCGGCGCGCCCCGCAATGCCGCTGCGAGCCTATGCCGCGACCGGCGTTCGCGGTGTCAGCAGGGTATCGATCGCGCGCTGCAATTGGTCGGCGGCATCGACATCGTTTGTCGCCGCCAGATACTCTTTGGCCTGCCGCATCAATGCCAGCGCAAGCGCCCGTGTCACCGTCGGGTCCGTCTCCGAGAGGTCCATATCGCTACCTCGAGCGCGGTCCATCCTCGCGAGCTTCCGGGCCGTCGCTCCTCCCCGGAGAGCTCCCGCGCCGTGCGCGGGAGCCGGGGCTGGTAACACGTCGAGACATGCGCCTACGCTTTTAGTGCCAAGGCACCTGGACATGTGCGCAGGCACCCCGGCGTGAGATCACACCGAGCTGCCTTTCTCGACGGGATTACCAGTCCCGGCGCCGCAGCCTTCGCAGCGCAATCCGGCGCCTAACACAGACCTCCTGTGACACCAAGGCGAAGTCGTTTCGGCCCTGTCCAGCACCCTCCCGGATCAGTGGATTGTCCATCCGCTCCGCCCGCTGGCCGAGATCGGTGAAGGGTCCGTGCACGCCGTTCTCATAATTCGCAAAAGCCATGATGGGGCGGCGTTTCATCGTGACGACACCGGCTCGCTCGCGTGCCGCACGGACCCGTCGGTCCGCGCGCCGCTACGCCTTGCCGGAGGCGCTTCCCCGAGAGGAAAAATCTCTCACAGTCTTCCCATTCTGTCGGGCGGACGAGACCGTCTCAAGCCCGGCGGGGCCCCACCATTTTCTTCGGCGGATCGGGCGCTGCGCATCAATCTCGAACGACGGTGGCCGCCGAAGAAAATCGTGACCCCCACCGCCGCTTTGCGGTCGCCGGCAAGCCGGCGAGGCCTGACACGGTCCCGCCCGCCCGACGCCATTCCCCTGTCATTCAAGACGACAGGAGACGAACATGCAGACGATCACGAACATCGCCGCCGCCGATCAGCACGCCGCCTACTTCGCCGCCGTCGCCAATGCCGAGCGCCGCGCGATGCACAGCTACTTCGACCAGCATGTGGTCGAGGACGATGAGCTGGGGTTCCTCGCCATTGACGAGGGCGACTACGGCGCGCTCGGACAGGCGATGATCGACCGGATCGTCTACACCGCGCCGGGCGGCATCATCGACGAATTCTGAACGATAGGGGAGGGGCTGCGGCCTCTCCCCTTTTTTTGCTGGGAGAGGAACGGTCACGGGGGGCATCGAGCCCCCCATGACCGTGCCGCGGCGTTGCCGCGGCGGGGGATGATTCAGGCCTTGAGCCGCTTTTCGACTTCCTCGAAACCCAGTGTCTTGATGCGGGCCGTCAGATCGGCGAGCCGCTTAGGTTCAAGCTTCAGCAGTCCGGATTTCTCGATCGTCGCGATCGCCTGCTCGCGCTCTTTCTCTTCGAGCTTCCTGCGCCGCTCTTCCAGCCGGCGCTGATCCTCTTCGAGAGCCTGTCTCTCCTGTTCCAGTGTCTTTGCCATAGGTGCCTCTTGTGAAGGCTAATCGGGCTATGAACTGGCTGAACATAGCGCTGGTTGGTGAGGGCAGGAAGAAGAAGATTCATGGGGCTGGGCGCATCGGGCCTGCGCCCGACGACGGCTCTATTCGCTAGGGCTCCCGATGCCCTTCAGGCAACGAGAGCCCAACCTCACGGAGCCAAGGCATGCGCCTTGTCTCCGCCCTTCGGGTCACGATCCTCGCCTTTCCAACGCGGCCCTTTGGCCGACGTTGATGCTGCGCATCGGGGCTTTTCGCGCCCTGATCGGATCGGTGACACCGGCCTCGCGCGTTCCGCCTCACGGCGGCGCGTACCTCGCCGGTCCCGGCAACCGGCTCCTCTCCGACGACATCGTAACAGGCCCAGGGACAGGGGATCGGGCTCTTGGGATTAGCACACCCTACGCACCTGAAGGTGCATGAGTTCCGTTGTTTCACAACGGGTTAGCGCGGAAGGAAAGGAGACTACGTTGTAGTACGAGCTGGTGGGCGGGCAAAAACGGCGGAAATCAGCCATTCGCGCGTAGTCTGTGAGACTACGGCCTGCTGGTCCATGACGATCAACTTGCCGGAACCGGGCCGCTCGGCTATAAATAGAGCCATTCTTCAGTCCCCACCAGCCTCCCTGCTAGGAGGTTGGTCTTGGCTACCAGTTACCGGCATTACAACGTCCGCCTGGAGCGCGCCCAATGGGACCGCCTCAGCGTGATCGCCGCCGAACAGAAATTGAGCGTCGCCGACGTCATCCGGTCGGCCCTCAATGTCTTCCTTTCATCCTCCGACGTGCTGACCGCGAGCCAGCGCCGCCTGGCCCGGATCAGCGAGTTCCAGCAGCTCGTGCTCGACGTCATTCTGCGCGAGCAATATCCTGAGCTTCGCGACCGCCTCGTTGCCGAAACCGACAAGCGCCTGGTGCAATATCATGGCGCGTGAGGACATCCGCTCGAACGGGAAAAACATCCCGCTGACCCACCACTCTGCGCGCGGCCGCGTGCAGCGAAACTCGGGCAATTTCACCCGCGGCTCACAGCTTCTCACCCACGAGATGCTGATGTGGTTTTCGGGCGCGCGGCTGCCCATCATGGTCTGGTTCTTCGCCTTCCTCGCGGCCTGGTTCGTCATCCTCTCGATCCGCCTCGACGAGCACGGATTCCAGCTCGTCTGCATGAAGATCTATTCGGCGCTCTGGAACTGGGTCGACCTCAATCCCAACAAGCGCGTCAACGTCACCCTGCCCAATGGCGAGATCTACAAAACGGTCATGCCCGTGGTGCCCTATATCCCGGCCGTGCAGCAGGCCTGGGAGACCACCATCCGGGCGCTGATCGGCTCGATCCTCGTCTCGGTTTTCGTGGTCGCGCCACTCACCATCTGGTTCGTCGACATCTCGCGCAGGCGTGGGCGTTCGATCCTTCAGGAACGCCATGAGCGCGGCGCCATGCTGGTCGATCGCGCCGTGCTGGTCTCCGAAATCGCGCAGCACAATGCGGAAAAATTCGCGGAGGACGCGCGCGAGTTCTTCCCCGGCCGCTCGTCCGCCGCCGTGCTCAAATTGCCGTTCGCGACACGGAAGGCGGGCGGCATCCACCATCCCTATACGCTCGCCGGCATCCCCTATCCGCACCGCCTCGAGCAGTCCCATTCCATGCTGATCGGCACCACCGGCGCGGGCAAGACCACCGAGCTCAGGAGTCTGGTCAGCCAGATGCGCCAGCGCCAGGACAGCGCCGTGATCTTCGATCTCACCGGCGCCTATGTCGAAGCCTTCTACGATCCCATGCGCGACACGATCCTGAACCCGATGGACCAGCGCTGCCCGGCCTGGTCGATCTTCAACGACTGCTCGACCTACAGCCATTTCACGTCGGCCGCCGCGGCGCTCATTCCCTCCGATGGCGGCTCGTCCGAGCCCTTCTGGGCGCTCGCGGCCCGCACCCTGTTCATCGAGATGTGCGTCCGGCTTCAGGAGCGCGGCCAGACCACCAACCTGGCGCTCGCCGAGAACCTGATGACCGCCGATTTGAAGCGGGTGCATCGCTTCCTCGCGAACACCATCGCCGACCCGCTGACCGCCCCGGAAGCGGCCCGCATGGCGGAATCGATCCGCGCCGTCTTCAACACCAATGCGCAGGTCCTGCGTTTCCTGCCCGACGAAGGAGAGCCGTTCTCGATCCGGCACTGGATGACCACCGAGCGCGCGCCCGGATCGATCCTGTTCGTCACCTCCGACTACGACGATCTGGAGATGAACCGGCCGCTGCTGACGCTCTGGATGAACATCGCCATCACCAGCCTCATGACGCTGCCGCGCACGCGCAGCTTGCGGACCTGGTTCATGTTCGATGAGGTCGGCGCGCTGCACCGCCTGCCTGCGATCGAGAAGGGCCTGCAGACCGCGCGGAACTTCGGCGGCGCAATGATCCTGGGGCTCCACAGCTTCCAGAAGCTGGTCGAGGTCTATGGCGAGGAAGGCGCGCGAAATCTCGCCTCGCTCGCCCGCTCCAAGCTCATCCTCGCGACCAGCGAGTTCAAGACCGCCGAGGAGTGCTCGCAGTACATCGGCAACCGCGAAGTGCGGCAGATGGATGAGGCCTATAGCTACGGCTACAACAACAATCGCGACGCCTCGACCCTGACTCCGCGCAAGCAGGTCGAGCCCCTCGTGATCCCCGACGACATCACCAACCTGCCCTCGATGCACGGGTTCGTGAAATTCCCCGACGGTTTCCCGGCCGCGCGCATCCTTCTCGAATGGAAGAACTACCCCATCGTGGCGCCGGGCTTCCTGAAGCGTCCCGTGATGCAGCCCGTCCGGTCCAAGCGCGGGGAGGAGATTTTCGACGAGGAGGGCGGTGAGGCCGGCGGCAGGGACGGCGCCGTCCAGATCGTGGATGAGGTGGTCGAGCCAACCAATCTTGCGAAGGAAATGGCGGCGCGGATCCTGCAGTCGCCGAGCGAGGACCAGGCCGCCGAA
This sequence comes from uncultured Sphingomonadaceae bacterium, assembly GCA_963540925.1. Taxonomy (GTDB): domain Bacteria; phylum Pseudomonadota; class Alphaproteobacteria; order Sphingomonadales; family Sphingomonadaceae; genus Rhizorhabdus. The sequence continues at coordinate 137,886 of CAUTRN010000008.1, read as the reverse complement.
ACCCATCGTACCGCCCCGCGTAGCGATGACCGGCCGGTGCCCCCGCAGGCGAAGGGAGCGGGCGGCGGCAAGGAGGACGGCGCGCGCGGCAGGGACGCCCAGCAGGAGACCGGCCAGCGGCCCGCCGACGACCGGCGCGGACCGTCACCGCAGGCGCCGCAAGTCGAGGATCAGACCCTCATCGAACTGCGTCAGGGCTTCGCCGCGGGCCGTGACCAGGACGATCTCGACATGGGGATCTGATCCATGCTCTCGGTCGCCGCCGTCCGTTCCGCATCAGGCGCCGCGAACTATTTCGCGAAGGACGACTTCAAGGACAATTACTACACGGCCGATGGCTCCTCCGAGGTCAGTGCCTGGGGCGGGGCAGGGGCCGAAGCCCTCGCGCTTGAAGGCGAAGTCAGCCGCGAAAGCTTCGAGCAGATTCTGAGCGGCGTCCTGCCGAGCGGAGAGGGCGTCGCCCAGGTCGAAAACCGGCGCAACGGTGTCGACCTCACCTTCTCCGCGCCCAAGTCCGTGTCGGTCATGGCCTATGTCGCCGGCGACAAGCGGGTGCTCGCCGCCAACATGGTCGCGGTCCAGAAAACCATGGCCTGGGTCGAGAAGAATCTCGCCGAAGGGCGCAAGGACGTCGAGGGTCGCAAGGTGCCGGTGCCGACCGGCAAGCTCGTCTATGCGCTGTTCCAGCACGACACCAGTCGCGCGCTCGATCCGCAGGCCCATGTCCACTCCGTCATCGCCAATCTGACCCAGATGCCCGACGGCAAATGGCAGGCGCTGCACGCCGACAAGATCTGGTCGAATAACGCGGTCGTCGGGGCGATCTACCACGCCTACCTGCGCGCCGGGCTGGAGAAGCTCGGCTACCAGGTCGAGCTCAAGGGCAAGCACGGCACGTTCGAGATCATGGGCGTGCCCAAGGCGATCATCGATGCCTTCAGCCAACGGCGCGAGGCGATCCTCGAGAAGGCGGCCGAGCTCGGCATCGTCTCGGCCAAGGGGCGCGACGGCGTGACCACCACCACCCGCGATCCCAAGCTCAATGTCGAGGACCGCGACGGGCTCCTCAAAGGATGGATCGACAAGGCGGCGGAGCTCGGGTTCGACGGCAAAGGACTGCTCGCCTCGGCGCTGGCCCGGGCAGGGCAGGGCGCCGCCGACAACAAGCTGGAGCGGGGCTTCCGGGCGGTCACCGACGCGATCGCCGGCGCGCGCGATCTCATCGGCGGCTTCCTTCGCTCGCCCGATCCGCTGATCGACAGCGGCCTTGCCCGCGCCACCAAATCGCCGGCCGTCGCCCGGACGCAATTGGCGGTAGCCTCGGCCGTCCGCATCCTCGCCGAACGCGAGGCGGCGTTCGACGTCAACAAGCTCTCCAAGACCGCGCTGGACCTCGGCCTGAAGGGCGTCACCATCGAGACGGTCGAGCACCGGATCGAGCAGCTCTACGACAACCGCCAGCTAATCCCCGGTGTCGCCCGCGCCGGCGACAAGGGCGTCCGGATGGTGACCACCCAGGAGGCGCTGCGCACCGAGGAAGCCGTTCTCAAGGCGGTCGATGCGGGCGTGGGCAAGGCGGTGCCGATACTCCCCGCGCAGGATGGGCCCGCCCGCCTGCAGGAGGTCGCCGATCGCCCGCTCAATGCGGGGCAGCTCGCAGCCGCGACCCTGATCCTCTCCTCCGAAGATCGGACCGTGACTGTCCAGGGCGTCGCCGGCGCCGGGAAGTCGACCATGCTGCAGGCGGTTGCCCGGATCGCGGAAGGCGAAGGCAAGGATGTGCTGGGCCTGGCCTTCCAGAACAAGATGGTCGCCGACCTCGCCGAAGGGGCCGGGATCAAGAGCCAGACGATCGCCTCGTTCGTGCTCGCCAACGAGCGCTACCTGACCGAGCGCGATACGCCGCGCTACGAGGAGGCGCGCGAGCGGCTCGGCGGCGCGATGCTGGTCGTGGACGAGACCTCGATGGTCTCCAGCGCCGACATGCTGAAGCTTCACAGCATCGTCGAGGCGCTCGGCATCGACAAGCTCGTGCTGGTTGGCGATCGCCAGCAGCTCTCCTCGATCGACGCCGGCAAGTCCTTCGCGATGATCCAGGCCGCCGGCGGCACGATGGCCCGAATGGACGAGAATATCCGTCAGCGGACCGACACGCTGCGCACCGTCGCCGCGCTCGCCAATGTCGGTAAGGCGGGCGAGGCGATGAAGGTGCTGGGCGATAACGTCCACGAAAGCGCGAACCCGCCCGAAGAGGCCGCCGACAGGTGGCTCGCGCTGGGGGCGGACGACCGTGCCGCGACCCAGGTGTTTGCGTCTGGCCGGGAGTCCCGCGCCATCATCAACCAGCGCATCCAGGACGGCCTTGCCGCCGAGGGCACCGTGCGGGGCGAGGGCATCCATCTCATCGTCTATGACCGCGTGAACCTGACCCGCGAGGAGCTTCGCTACGCCGCCAGCTATCGGCCCGGCCTCACCCTCGATGTCGGCCGCGGCGGCGCGCAGGACGTCGGGCTCGCGCAGGGACGCTATGACGTCTCCAGGGTGCTGCCCTCGGGCAAGGTCGAACTGGTCGATGGGCGCCGCAAGATTCGCTTCGACCCGCAGCGCCTCTCGCCCACCGAAAAGCGGGACCGGCTCGAACTCACCGAGAAGAAGGATCTGCATGTCCGCGAGGGGGATCGCATCCGCTGGACCGCGAACGACAAGCCGCGCGACCTGCACAACGCGGCGCTCGCCCGGATCATCTCGGCCGATGCCTCGGGCATCACCGTCGAGACGGCGGGCAATCAGACCCTGACATTGGCGCCGGGCGATCCGATGCTCTCGCGTTTGGACCTCGCCTACGCGCTCAACATGCACATGGCGCAGGGCATCACCACCGACAAGGCGATCACGGTCATGGACAGCCATGAGCGCAACCTGTCGAACCAGCGCCTGTTCAATGTGGGCGTGACGCGGGTGCGCGACGAACTCACCATGATCGTGGACGATAAGGAAAAGCTCGAACGCCAGCTCGACCACAATGCCGGCAACAAGACCTCGGCCCTAGAGACGGTCGGCCGCCTCGATATCGACGGCAAGAAGGGCGGCGCCAAGCCGGTGAAGTTCGATCCCGGCCCGATCGACGGGATCAACCTCGCGGATCAGCCGGACATCCTCGCCGATCTTCCCCCCATTCCGGACGGGCCGCTTGAGCCCGCAGCACCGATCAAGGGCGACGGCCTCAAGGCGCCCCCGGATCTCAAGCCCGAAAAGGCAGACCTGCTGCCGCCGCTGCCCGAGCGCAGCCTGGGCCTTGATCTTTGATGACGAACGGTCGGCGCGGTGCCGGCTGAAAGCAAGGAGAGTGACGATGGCATGGGATTTTGACGAAGGCGGCAAGTTCGGCAGCGAGAAGGCCGCCGAGGACTATGCCCGGCGCAACGGCCTCAGCAATGCGGACTTCCGCACCCGGCGCAAGGGTGATGAGGTCGAGCTGGAGATCCGCCGCTCCGCCATCGACGGCCGAAACCTTCGCGACACGGGCGAAGGCCGCAAGGACGGTTGGTTTTGACCGAGACGTCAGCGGCCCGGACATTCGGCAGGAGGCGACTGCTCAATGGGCATTGATGATCGCGACTATATGCGCGAGCGCTACAGACAGCGCGCTAACCGGACGAGATGGAATGAGGGAAGGGGGCGGATCGAGGCGGCCTGGCTTGATCCGAGCCACCAGCGATATCGCCGGCAACCGTCGGCGGCGGCGATCGCTGTTCGTTTCGCCCTGCCGGTGCTCAGCCTGCTGCTGATCCTAATCCCATTTTATGGGGACGCGCAGCGTCATGGCTGGATTCCTGATCTTGAGCCGGCGCAGCCGTTTCCGGAAAGCGGATCGGTAACGGTCGCGGGCAATGTGATAGGTCTGGTCGCGCGAAGCCATCTCACGATCGCGGCCGCTGATGCCAACGCTGTGGAGCAATTGGTGGACCCGGATACGAACACCCATGCACTGTCGATCTATGTTGCCGCCAATGACCGGGTGTCCCTGCCGGTGCCTGCGGGCACGTACCGGGTCCGCCTGATCGAGGGGCGGAAGTGGCACGGCGCGAAGCGCTATTTCGGGCCAAACACATCCTATGAGACGGTGGCCGGGTTGATGGACTTCACGCCGGCGGCAGGCCGTATCATCGATCTGCACCGTCGGCCGGGCGGAAATCTGAAGACGCAGCCGATGGTGTCACGGCTGGCACCGCTTTGATCGCTCGGCTGGACGGTGGCCGCCTGCTGGCGGAAGGAGGAGCAGCGAATGGACATTCTCGGGAGCGCCGCCGAAATGGGACAGCAGGCGATCGAAGCGCTCGAGGCGGCGAACCGGGCCGGACACGGCTCAGCGATCGACACGATACTGTCGCTTCTGACATCGCAGGAGGAAGACGTCATTCGCCATCGTCATGGGCTTGGAAGGGGCCGGCTCCGAACGCTCCGCGAGATCGGCGATGTCATGGGTCTTTCCGGCCAGCGTGTTTCGCAGATCGAACACAAGGCGCGGCGCAGATTGAGCTGGTTCGTTCGCATGGTCGGGCCGGTGGGCAGCCCGGCGGTCCGGCGCTACGCGCTCGAGAAGCGCGAGGAGCGGGCGGCCGCGCAGCGCGCTAGGTGCGAGCAGGTCGAGAATGCGGCGGCGGCGAGAGCGCAACGCATTGCCGCGAAGGCTGAGCGCGATGACATACGCCGTGCCAAGGCGCGGACGAGGGCGTGGCAGCGCAAGATCGATACTGCCCTCGCCGATCGTGACCGGTGCGCCAGTGCGATCGAATCGCTGACCGGTCGCATCTCTCATATTGACCGGCGTGGCTGGCTTGCCCGGCATTTCTTGCCGCACGATTTCGTCCTGATGCGATTGCGGGCGGCGCTGGTCGGTCTCGAGACGGAAATGGACGAAGTGGATGCATTGATCGAGCGTCTTCGGGCGCCGCCGCCGACCTGAACGGGACTGGACGGTGATTTGCCGATAGATGTCGCCAATGACACTCTACCAAGCACTAACAGGTAAAGTGTCATTGATGACAATCATTCCACGAGGGAAGTGCGTCGCTAATGCCTGGACCAGGCAGGCATGTTAGCGAGGACGTCCGCAATAACGACGAGAATCGCCACCTGAATGCCGCACCATATCTTCTATTCCTGGCAAAGCGACACGGAGAACCGGGTCGGTCGCGGATTTATCCAGTGGGCGCTCGACCGCGCCATACGAGCCGTCAATGCAGACGCGGACGTCGACCCTGCCGATCGTGAGCTTCGCGCCGATCGTGACACCGTGGATGTGCCGGGGATGCCACCGCTCGCGGACACCATCTTCGGCAAGATCGACAGAGCAGTCGCCTTCCTGTCCGACCTCACGCACGTTGCCACGCGCGCCAAGGGCCAGCTCTCGCCCAACCCCAACGTCCTGCTCGAACATGGCTGGGCGCTGAAATCGCGCGGGTGGGGCAGGATGATCGGCGTCATGAACACGGCCATGGGCCATCCTGACGAGCATCCCCTTCCGTTCGACCTTACCCACTTCAAACGGCCGATCCTCTTTCACTGCCCGGCCGATGCGACCGACGAGGAGCGTCAGTCGGCCCGGGCTGGGCTTCAAAAGGATCTGGAAAGCACCCTTCGCCTGATCCTGGACGACGAGGTCCTTCGGGCGACTGCGCCGCCGGCCGAGCCGCATCCCCACGACGTCGAACTGTTGCAGCGTTACCGCCTGCAGATCCCGGAGCTGCTGCGCCAGTTCCTGCGCGAGCACAATTTCGGAACGCCCTATCCGCGCAAGGCGCTGGACCCGCTAGACGATATGGCAGCCACCTGGACTGGTGCAGCCTTCGATTTCGAGGACGCGGCCCTGCAGGAGGCTGCGATGGCGCTGCGCGCGGCGAACACGTCCCTCATGGAGCTGGTCTATGAGCGCATTCATGTGATGGGCCGCAACCCCAACATGGCCTGGCCGAAGACCGACTATGATGTGCGGCACGGCATGCAGCAGAGTACTTTGGACGCGATCCGGGAACTCAATACACGCGCCGGAACCCTGATCGGCGCGATCGATGCGTTCGAGAAGGTGGGGCGCTCCCGGATTCGTGTGGCGCCGCCGGCCCCTGCGGCGCCGCAGGTCGATCACCGCTGGGAAGCGGCGCGTACCGCGATTTCGGAATTGGAGATGGATCGCATGCGCGGCGGGCTTCCCGAGATCGTCGCCATGCCCAGCATGACGCTGCGCATCGTGCCGCTGGCCGCGATGGACCGGCCGACCCTCGATCCCAAGACCGCCCTTGCAGCGGCGCTGCGCTTTCCCCCTGACAGCCAGGCCCGGGTACAGTCGAATTCGGATGAGCGTCAGTGGTGGAGCTATGGGCTGCCGCTCATCCAGACCGAAAATAACCCGGAGACCCGGTGGCGTACCCGCCTGGTCCGCCCCGGGTTGATCGAATTCGAGGCGATGATCGGGGCCCGGATCGATGATGATCCCCAAATCCTCGTGGATGGCCGCGAGCTGGAAGCATCGATTGCTATGCATCTCGAGCGGCTTGCCAGCGTGCTCGCGGACGTAGGGCTAACCGGTCCGGCCGTCGCCGGCATCGCATTCCGCGGGGTGGAGGATGTCGAGTTGACGCGCGCCCGCGGCGGCGGCCGCAGGATCCGCAAGCCGGAGCTCTTCCTGCCTGAGCTTCAGGTCGCCGATCTCGCCGCGCCGATGCAGCCGCAATTGCAGGAGCAGTTCAACATCCTGTGGCAGGCGTCCGGCTGGGCCGACGGCTCGCCGTCATTCGGCTGACGAGGCGAGAGGCGTGGTGCTGAAGCCCCCGTCACCGGAAGAGGGAGATGCCGGTCTTCAGGCGTTCCGTGAGGCGGCGAAGCTCCACGAGGACACGTTGCGCAGCCGGATGTCCCGCGAATTCTACCGCAAGGATCTGGCAAAGTGGCAGAAGCTCTACACGACGCTCGCTGGCAAACGCGACGCAGGCTCGCCGACGGCCGTCCATTTCGCGCGGCTATCGGCGCTCTGCGGTGAGCTGCTGACGGAATATGGTCCAGAGGCGCCGCCCAAGAAGCGCGTGCCCAAGGCGGTGACGCCGGTCCCCCTGACCTATCCCGACTTCCCTGACGAGATCACCCACCGGATTCACTTCCTCGAAGGGCCGGGAATTCGGCGGCAGCGCGCCATCGAGCTTTCGGCCCACGCTCCGGGCCTGTCCCGACAGACGTCGGCGCGCGGGCGCGTCCTGCTTTCGATCGGAGTTCGGCAAGATCAGGTCTGCCTGTTTGAGCGCATCGTCGAAGCAATCGGCGATCTTGCCATGGCTGATTACGCGGCCGCGGGCTTCGACATCGGCTATGTGATGCGTCCGGAAGGGATCGCCCAAGGCCAATCCTGGGAGCCCAATCCTCTCGATCCGGCCCTGCCGATTGCTCGTGTCTGGGAGGATAACCAGCGCGCCCGGGGCTACGGTTTGCAGGCGCGCCTGCTCGGCGAGAAATGGCGCGGCGCTGACGGCACCGGTCTCCCGGACGATCTCCCCGATCTCTACGGCAGACCCTGGGACCCTGATCCGCATTGGCAGCGCGTTCTGGAACTCACCGAAGCTGACCGGCTCGAGGAGGCACTGGCGCTGGTCGATGCGGTGCCAGGCCGCGATCGTGAGCCGCTTTTCGACGAGGTCATCTATCTCAGGTTCCTGACTGGATCGCCCCTGCGCGCGCAGGACATCCGTATACTGGCGCGCAGACATGCGGAATCCTCGCTCATCGTCGGGCGGCTGCTGGAGGAGTTCGAGGCGTTCCTCGCTCATCTCGATGCGCAATTCACGCTGGAGCCGCCAGTCCTGGAGGAGATGATCAGGCTTCGACCGGATTTCGGGTCGACTATGATACCGCCCATGCCGCCCGCTTCCGACTGGGCGGCCTATCGGCGTCATATGGCGCAGTTCACGAACCATGGTGCCCGGCGCGGCCGGATCTTCTCGATCAACATCGGCGCCGCCGACACGGGGGCATCGGCGTTTTTTGCGACCGCTATGGTCGCGGCCGAAGAGGCGTTCCGCCGTGAGCGGTCGATTCCTGAGATCGGACTGGGCTGGGTTTCCGAAGTCGCCCTCCTGGACCTCGTTCGCACCCTATGGCCCTCGGCGGTTCACCAATGGCGGCCGGCCTTCCTCGGCATGCAGTCCGTCGATATCCATGTGCCGGAGCTGGGCCTTGCAATCGAGTATCAGGGACAGCAGCACTACGCGCCCGTGGCGCTCTTTGGCGGCGAGGAAGGGCTCAAGCTCACCCAATTGCGCGATGAGAAAAAGCGGGGGCTCCTGGCCCGTCACGGTGTGCGGCTGCTTGAATGGCGGTTCAATGTACCAATCACCAGGGCGGAGCTGGTAGCTCAGCTCGCAGCGATGGAAATCCTGGTCCCGGACTAGCTCGCGAGCGTCTTCTGCCGTGGGCCGTTCATCTCATCGACATCGCAGGCGCACTCGTGATCTTAAAGAGTCGGCGGTTCGACATCCGGTGGATTCATGTAGGCCCTAAAGCCCTCAAGATCCTCGTCGCTCGGGTTCTCCAACTCCGGGATATATCGGATGGTCTCTGCGACCTCCCTGCGCGAAACATAGTCGATGATGGCGCCACCGTTGCTCAGCTCATACTGCATCGCGCCGCAGTGGCGGTCGACTGTGGCCCGCCCGGGCGCGAAGGCGATGGGCTTCTTGTTCCCCTTCTTGCTCACCTCATGCTTGGCGAGCGCGACGCGCAGGAACTCGAGCCTGGTGAAGCCCATTTCCGTTCGGCGGAGGTCGATCCGCATCTGATCGACGAGCTCTGGTCGCTCCTGCGCGTCGCGAAGCTGCTGGGCCCGAAGTTCCCGGTCGTAGTGCCGGTAGCCGAGTTCCCGTGCGAGGTTCGTCGCCTTCAGGCTGATCCCTCCATTTTCCGCGAGCTTGATCACCTCTTCGCACCGCTGGCGCCATGTGCGCAGCAGTTCATAGGCGGCATAGATCCACATTGGCGTCAGCGCGGAGAGCTGCGCCATCCGGCCGCGCGGCGGTTCATCATCGAGCTGGCGTTCCAGAATCTCCTGCTCAACGCGGTTGAGCATGTTGTCGACCAGGCACAGCTGGCTCGCCTGCATGGCCAGAAATGGGTTCTCGCCAAACCCGGCGAGTGTCATCAGGGCCTCGTAGAGCTCGGCGTGGCCGATGTCCGCTACTGGACGATAGCGAGGCTCGTCCTCCATCTCATCGGGATAAGGTTCGTAGTCCACGCTCAGTCCTTTCGCGCAGGCCGCGCTAGCGACAGTGCAGATATGTGGAGCCTCACGAGACCTTCTCCCGGAGCCACGACGACAATCCTGCATCGAGGATCATCCGCGCGAGTCGCTGCGGCCCGAGCAGGATCACGCCTTCCGGCCCCCCGTTCTCCGGGATGTTGCCGGTATGCCAGACGAAAAACATCCGGTCATACGCGTCAGCTTCGGCGAGCCGACCGACATAATCGTCGAGCGACGCCCGCGTGGCCTGGGATTTCACCTGCACGAAGGCCCGTTCGGCGGTGCTCGGAAGCACCAGTTCGAGATCGATCGTCTTCTGGGTTCGGCCAACCTGGCTGAGCCGGCGCCACCCGCTGCTCGAAAAGACGAGATCGACCAGCAATTCAAAATCCTGCCAGGTCAACAATCGCATCAGGGGAATGATCGCCGCGGTGAGGGCGCGTTCCGCCTCTTCGGCTGCCGCCACCTCTGGAGATAATTCATCGCTCAGTCGGCGCAGCAGATAGTCGGCCGCGCCCACGTCGCAGATCGTCCCGCGAAACATCTGGACCTTGAGCAATCGCCCGGAGAGCCGATCGGTCGTCAGCAGGCTCCCGCCGATCGATGTGCTGTGCCAGCCATCGAGCGTCGCGCGGCGGTGGCTATTGTCCGACAGGATCTCAATGTCGCCAGCCGGCCGGCACCAGTAGAGCAGGCCGCCGACAAAGGTGATGAAGATGGTATCCTCGGCGCTCTCGTAGAATGCCCGAATCTGCTTCACATCGCGGGTCGCCGCGCCAGCGTCCCCCCGGCGCTCCTTCATCGCTTCCCAGACGCCCGACCAGTCGCCCGCTACGCAAAGATCGTGCGGCGCCTCGCGATAGCCAAAGCGCAGCACGCCGTCGCGGATGCTCTCGGCCTCCCAATCGCCGCCCCGGCCGAGCTTGATGTAATAGACGTTCGTCGCCGCGACTGCGGTCATTCAATCCCCCTGTTTGGCGCCGGGCTTTTCCGATCAACCTGCCCGAGCATCGCACGCTATACCTTCGCTGTAGAAAAGATATTGAAGAGATTGTCCGGTTCAGAGTGCGGCAAAATTGGGGGGCAGATGACCAAGGCAAACGGTAACGCGCATCGCAAGAAATCGTCGAAGCCCTACAATGAGCGCACCGATCTCGAAAAATTGCAGTCACAGTGGACCAAGTTATCCGGACTACACCTTCGAGAAGAGCCATCTGCGGCGATTGTCCGTTGCGCGACGGCAGCGGAGATCGCGGCCAACTACGCCATTCGGACGGAATGGGCTCGCAAGACCGAATTTGATGACACGATCGTCGACATGTTCCTGCGCTGGGCGAACGGCCTGCCGCTCAAGGTAACCCGGCTCTTCGTGCCGGTCTATTTCGCGACCCCGGACGAGAGCCCGATCGGCAAGGTGCTCAAGGCATCGGCCGAGAAGATCAACGCGGTGCGCAATGCGGTGGTACATCAAGGTGCCTTCAGCAATCCCGAAGAGGCGGAGGCCGTGATTGCCGAGGCGAAGACCTTCATCAACACGATCGTGGGTCTGTCGATCGAGAATTTCGACATCGAGGTGGCAGCACAGCAATGGCAGGCGTCCCGCAAGAGCGAGGGCGGCGAATGACCGCGACGCTCGGCGGCCTGACTGTCACGCTCGGCAAGAAGCTCAAACAGTCCGACGATTTCCTGAAGGCCAAGCACAACCTGCTCAGCCAGTTCGACAGCATCGACGATCTCGTCACGGACGAGAAGAAGCTGTCGGCCAAGGATCGCCAGGCGATCGAGCATCATATCCTGCAGCTCCGCGCGGCGATCGCGCGCACATTGTGGTCCAATGAGTTCTACATCGGGCGCTCGCTGCTCGACGATTATATCCTCCATATCGCCAAGAATGGGAGCGGTGATGTACCCGCATGCGTCATCGCCGGACTCGCCGCCGCTGGCGCCGACAGGCCGGGCTTCGTCCTCTATCCCCTGACCGGCTTCGGCATGGAAATGCCGGGGATTTTCGCGAAAGACAGTAAGCTCCGCTCCGAAGCAGTCTTCAAGAAGGCGGGCTTTGCGGTCAGCACCCAGAGCAATTCGTTCGATGCGGCGGTCGCCAGCATCGAGCGGATGGCAAGGGGTCTCGGCGTGAAGCAGCGCATCGACAAATCGGATTTCCGGCACTTTGCCTACACGGCGAAATGGTTCGGGAAGAACCCGCTGATGCTGGTCCGCGTCACGTCCTTCACTGGCGACATGTACGAGAACCAGTTCATCTATTCGCTCAAGATCAGGGTGGCGGCGGCAAACCTGCTGATGTTGCATTGCCTGTCGCAGGAGGCAGTCGGACCGCTCGATCGGCACCACAACTCGTCCTTCGTCAACAATTTCGAGACGCTCGACATCGCCCATTATCTGATCGGTGAGGCGATCCGCGGCCGCCCGATGTCCACCCGCCGTGTGCCCATGAATGTCTCCCAGCTCGAATTGGCGAAACTATCGGATGTAGCTGCGACGCTCTCCACCAGTGCACTGGCGACGTCCCGCATGAGGCGGCTTGCGCCGAAGGTGACTCAGGCGTTGAACACGGTGGAGCGGGGGTACTTCCGCCACGTCAATCTCGCGACGCACTCGAAGCCGGAGAACCGCCTCTATCGCCGCCTGCTCACCGCCCTGGACTGGTTCCGACAGTCGTTTAGTGCCCGCGCGAACGAGGCGGAGGCGATCGTCGCGCTAGCGGTCGCGTTCGAGACGCTGCTCACCGACCAATATGCCCCCGCGATTGCCGAGCGCCTGCGACGCCGGATCGGGATCTGCATGAAGGGTGTGCCAGGGCTGGCGAGCTATCAGGCCAGCGTCTTAGCCATCTATTACGCCCGCAGTTCCATCGTCCATACTGGCGAACCTGACCACGCGATTGACATTCATCGCGGTCAGGTCGCCTTCACGCGCTGCTTTTGTGCGATTGCCGAACGGCTGACGACTTGGACACCGGCCGCGAACAACGTCATGGGCGATCTGCTGGGCGATGTCGCGTGAGATCGCCGGTGATGCCACTCGTCACATCGATCGGCGCATCGTCATGCTAGACCGAGATCTTTCGATAGCAGCTTCCTTGCACGAATCCTTGCTCAAGACACCACCGTCGGGTCAAGCCAGCGCCGGTGTCATTTGAGTAGGCGTGCGCGTTCGATCGGAAGCGCAGAAACGCGGGCCAGGTCGAAGGGGCCGGGTGGTTGGTCGCGACACGGACGAGCACCTTCTCGCCGCTCCTGATGTCAGTAGGCTTCCTGACGGCGTAATATTCGCCCCAATCGCTTGTCGTTTCGAGGACGGCTTGGGTGACCGTTTGGCGCGTGGCAGGTCTCCCGGTCTTCGCAGCTTCCACTTGCGTCGCGATTTTGTCGCGATCATCCCACTCCCGGAAATACACGTTGGCACAGCAGCCAAGAATCTGATGGGCGTTGAGCGCCTCAATGTCCCCCTGCCGATCGATTTCGATCCAATGCGCGCTATGACCAGAGCTATAGACGGCACCGTCGTACAGGATTGCGCAGAGCGACGGTGAGAGCGGCAGGAAAAAGATGGCACCAGCAGTCTTTACCCCGAAGCTCGGTCGGCCCTTGCGCGGCCGCTGGATATGCAGGCGGTTGGTCAGAACGGCGGGATCGTCGGAGGTGAAGAAGGGGAGGCCTGTCCGGTTCCGCACGATGCAAAGCGTCAGATCGTCGACGATCCGCATCGTGTCCTTGTAGCTCAGCATGGCCGCCTGGACGGCTTCCTTCGATGCCTCTTTGATCGTGGGGACGGGAAGGTCGGACCCAGGAACGTCTTGCAGTGCCAGCGCCATTTCGCTCGCTTTCAGCGAGGCGGCTTCCGTCCGCAGATATTGGAGATAGATGAAGCGCTTCATGACGATCTTGACCGCGGATCCGACCGTGCCGCCCTCGGACAGGTGGCGGACGATCGGTCCGTATGGGTCCTCGATGAAATTGATCGCGTTTTCGAGAAGCTTATTTTGCCCGTAAAAATAGTCGCCTGAACATTGATTCCTGACGGGCGCGTTGGGAATGGCCTTCATGCGGTCGAGATTGAACAGATTGATCGCCAATCCATCGCCGTTGACCGTGAACGGTCGAAGATGGATCCGAGGGACGAAGTGCTGATTCTTGTTGTCGGCCATCTACTTGGCTGTCTGCTGCATGTTGGATTGGCCTTCTATCTGCTTTCCGTGAGAAAAATGCTGTCGGTCGTCATTGTGGGATTCACATCCGTGCAAAGGCAGCGTAGATTCATGCTATGTTCCATCAGGCCGATCTGTTCGAGACAACCGCTAACCCTGCACGAGCGATGGACACGCCATCGCTGATGGCCGCTATCGCTGCCGCCTCACAGCGTCCGAAATTCTCTTACATGCTCCTCCAGCTTCTCGCGGAGGTTGCTGACGAGAAGGGCAGCGCCGGGCCGAGTGTCGTTGTAAACGGTGACGCCGTACCGGTGCGTGACTGGCTATGCGACGCACTGGTTCCCATCGCGCAGCGCTCACCATGGCGTCGTTCTACGATCGAAACGGTGCGAGTTGCACTCGAAAAGGCTGATGAACTCCCGACCGATCCGGCCCAGGCAGAGCGTCTGGTCGAGGAAAAGGTGCGCGAGCGCGTTCGCCGGTCGGGTCGTTGCAATGTCAGCCGTGCGGTGTCCGATCTATGCCGCGGCGGCCTCCTGCGACGACACTATCAGGGCTATAGAGTCAATCATCAGAACCGTGGCGCCCAGCGGGAGGCGGTTTATACGATCATGCCGGATGCCTTGGCGGCGCTACGTCGCCGGTGATCCTCCGATCGTCGAGCCATCAGGTTCGGTTGCTGTTGCTCGCGCCATTCGATCCGGCATCTGCAATAGTTTTCCGGTCGCTGTCTTGATCGCATTGGCTCAGGCGACCTCATCGATCCACCGTCAAGCAACGCAATCTAGGTCGAGCTTTTTGATAGGGTTATGAGGACTGGCCGGCCAGCGGTTCCTACCGACAGAACGGGTGGCCCTGACGCTGACCGGCACAAGGATCAGCCGTTGAGTCGGTCCTTGATCGCTTTCGCCGGCGTAAAGGTGAGTTTCTTCGACGCGGCGATGGTGATGGTCTGCCCCGTGGCGGGGTTACGGCCCTCGCGCGCCGGACTGGCCTTCACCTTGAATTTGCCGAAGCCATTGAGCGCGATTTCCTCGCCCTTGGCGGCGGCGTCCGCGATCGCCGTGAACAGGCCATCGACTAGTTTGCGAGCGTCTGCTTTGCTGGTGCCTGCCTTTTCAGCGAGATAGTCGGCAAGATCGCTGTTATTCTCGGGGAGCCTTTCCTAGTTTACCGATCAGCTTCATAGCCTCGGCGCTCATCGCGCGCCATCGCGCTCGTATTTTTGCCAGCCTTAGAAAAGATCGCGGACCCGGACATAAGGATTGCCCGTCTCCGCGAAGCGGCGCGCCTTGCGACTCAGCACCTCATCAATTGGCAACAGCTTTTCGAACATGGCATCGAAATCCTCGCCGCTCATGCAGATGATCCGCTTGCCGCGCCCGAAGGCGTGCAGCCCGTCTTCGCTGAAGCCAATGTAGCTCACAAACAGGCCGCGGGACCAAGCAGCCTTCTCGCCGAGCTTGCCCTCGAAAACGTGGAGATCGGCCGCTGGTGTCGGCTTGGCCTCCCATTTTGCTTCAAGCAGATAGGTGTGGCCGGCGAGATCGAAGCTGCCGTCGATCTGCTCTCCACGCAGGCGAAAACTGTCCCGGGGCTTGAGGCCGAAGAGCCGGAACGTATCGCGCAGGAAACGTTCAAAGGCAAAGCCGCGCTGCTGGGGCGCAAGATCCCAAATCGCGAGAAGAGCTTTACGGGCTTCGGCGATCTGTGGTCCTTTGAAAGCGGGTGTCGGGGCGGTCTCGGGTGCCGCTGGCTTGCCCTCGAGACGGCCGATCAGCTCGAGCAACCGGCCTTCGCCATTGGCGACGCTGTCGGTCGCGCGCCGGCGGGCATTGATGGCCTGACGGTAATCCCAAAGAGCACGCAGCGTTCGGACAACCGTTGGGGAATCGACGATGGTGAGGAAAGTGCGCAGGCGCTTCGCCTTCGAGGTTCCGTTGCGCGCATAACAGGGATCGTCGATGTCGACGTTCAGTTCCTGCGCGAAGAATTCACGCATCGTCCGGTCGGAGAAGTCCAGGACATAGCCGCCGCCCATCTCGAAGAGCTCGTCGAGCAAGATCATGTCGATGGGGCGCACGCCGCTCGTCATCGGATCACCACGACCTTGACGCTGGCTCGATCGGCGATCGTCCGCCAAGCCTTGTCGGCGGTCCAGGCGGGTAGGCCGTCGCGTACCGCGAGCGCGAGACAGCAGCGATCACCAAGGGACAGGCCGGCATCGGCTGTAATCGCGCGCAGACGCCCGGCGATCTGGGCGGTTCCCTTGTCAAGGCTGACCAGTTCGAGCGGCAGCGGGTCGAGCATGGCATCCACATCGCGCTCCGGCATGCCGAGATGGACGAAATGACTGACGACTTCGGCGTAGTTGACCATACTCATCCGCGCAGATGCGATCGACCCGGCGACCTTCGTGCCGCCCGGCTCTTCCTTCAGCATCGCAACGAGCGCGGAGGCATCCAGAATGACCTCGCTCATTCGCCGCTTTCTGCCACCCGATTGGCCAGGAAAGCATCAACCGTGGCGTCCGCATTTCCTTCAGTGAAGCGACGGGCGATCGCTTGCGCGTGCGCGACCGCCTGCGCTGCGGTTCTCAGGACGATGCCATCCTCGGTCTCCTCGAGAAACACCGCGCCACCCTCGGACAGTCCCAAGCGCTTGCGCAGGTCGGCTGGCAGACTCATCCGACCATTCGGCGTGATATTGACCTGTATCGTCATCCGAGCTTCACTAGAAAAGCTGAATACCAGAAGCCATTCTATGCCATAATGCCACCTTTATGTCACGAGACACTCCATCGGACTTTTATGTCCGATAAATGCGATTCTCGGACATAAGAATTGGCATCGGGAGGGGGCTCGGCTAGGCTCCTCCCGATGGCGCGCGACCTGCTTCCGATCTCGACCAACCTGCCCGCCGACCTGCTCGCCGAGATTGACGGCGCGCGCGACACGCTCGCCGCCTCGAAGGCGGGTTCGACCCAGAGGGCCTATGCCTCGGACTGGGAGCGGTTCTGCGATTTTTGTGACGCGCGCAACGTCGAAGCGCTGCCGGCACACCCCGACATCGTCGCGCTGTTCGCGCATGTCGAGGCCGAAGCCGGCATCGCGCCAGTCACGATCGGCCGCCGCGTCGCTGCGATCAATCACCATCACAAGGAAGCAGGTCTCGCCTCGCCGAGCGCGCGCGACGCCGCCGGCGTCATCGCCCAGATGATGGCGGGCGTACGCCGCAAATATGCGCGCAAGAAGGACCAGAAGGCGCCGGCGGCCGCCGACGTGCTCAGCGCCATGCTCGCGACGATCGCCGGCACCGGCCTGCGCGCGAGGCGCGACCGCGCGATCCTCGCGATCGGCATGGCGGGCGCGTTTCGCCGTTCGGAGATCGCCGCGATGCTCCTGCCCGATCTCGCCTTCAAGGCCTCCGGCGTGCGGATCACGATCCCGCGTTCGAAAGGCGATCAGGTGGCCGAAGGCCAGCAGATTGCGATCCCCGAGGGCCGCCACATCCGGCCCGTGGCACTTCTCACCGACTGGCTTCAGGCTGCCGATCTGCAGGGTCTGGATCCCTCGACCAGTAAGCCGCGGACTGGCCCCGTGTTCCGTCGGCTGACACGGGGTGACGCGCTCACAGTCGATCCGATCACCGACAAGACCGTGGCCAGGCTGGTCAAAGCCTGCGCATCGGCGGCTGGGCTCGACCCGGGCCTGTTTTCCGGACATTCGCTGCGCGCGGGGTTCCTGACCGAGGCGGCCGCCAAGCGTGCGAACCTGTTCAAGATGAAGGACCATTCGCGGCACAAGTCGCTCGACACAGTCGCGGGCTATGTCCGCGATGCGGCGATCTTCGACGATCATGCCGGCGAGGAGTTCTTATGACGCCGAGCGGCGTGGCGCCAGAATGGCAGGCCTACGCCATGCCGGACTATGATGCGGCAATGACGCGGGCCTGCGCCGAGCTTCAGCAGCGTATCCTCGCCGACCCTACCTATCGGATGTCCATTCTGACCGACCCGCGTGACCTGCATCGAGCCTTGTTTGCCGAGTTCACGCCGTCCGGTTACCCCGAATATGCTGGCACCTATCGGGGCACGGTCGGCACCTCGCTCGAGGGACGGCGCATGGGCGCCCCGCAAATTTTCGATCTCAAGAAGAGCTTCGCATTCGAGGAACCTCAGAAGGTCACTGCCGCGCTCGATTTCATGCTTTCCGAGGTTCGGCGCGAGCTGGTCCCGGCTCGGTCCGCCACACCTTTTGTCCAGCTCCTGACCTTGACCCACCTCTTCTGCTGGTTTGGGAAGATCCACCCCTTTCTCGACGGCAACGGCCACATCCAGCGCGCCCTCTTCGCCGCGGCGGCGGCCGAGCTGGAAGTTCCGCTCGCCTCGCGATTCGCTATCCATCCGCGCCCGTTCGACCGGCTTCTGGCTTGGCCGCTGGAGAGGTTCACGATCGCCAAGCCTGATCAGCGCGAGCATTTTCTCGCGATGGTCGCCGAATATCTGAGCTCCTGGTTGGCTGGACCATTTGACCGGCCTGCGAGCGGCATCGCGCCGTAAGCGGCCCGGGCAGCTTCGAAGTTTTAGAGTCCTCTAGCAAGGAGGAACCCCTCCGACTTCAGTCGGATACTGGCTTCAGCCACAGACTCGCGTGCTAGCCTGTAACCTCGGGAAAAGCGGAAGCCGCCGAAGGCGTGAAGCTTCCGCTTTTCCCGAGGTTACAGGCTATGGCGTATCGGTCCGGTTGTCACACCACATTCCATCATCGCTACCATCTCGTTTGGGCGCCGAAGTATCGGTACAAGGTGCTGATCGGCGATGTTCGGCTACGGGTGCGCGAGATCATCCGTCAGGTCTGTGCCGAGATGGGCGTGAAGATCATCAACGGCGCGCTGTCGAAGGACCACGTACACATGTTCGTCGAAATCCCGCCGCACGTCTCGGTCAGCGACTTCGTGCGCCGGGCCAAGGGGCGCTCATCCCGCAAGATCCAACAGAAATTCGAGCACATCCGCAAACGATATTGGGGCCAACGCTTCTGGCAGCGCGGCTACTTCTCGACCACATCCGGCAACATCACCGATGACATCATCATGCGTTACCTCGACCGACATACCCACAAGGACGGCTTCAGCCCCACCGCTTGATCCTACCGGCGTCAGCCGGTCAGTGATTCAGAGTTCGATCAGCGTATAGCCGCGATCGCCGAGCACGGTCCGGGTCCAGTCCTTGGCGATGACGACACCCTCCGTGTCCAAGGAGATTGCAGCGTCAGCCCGATCGAACAGCGCGATGCAAAGCTCATCGCTGTCGAACCGCGATCGGTACTGGATACCATCGAGGCTGGTGGTGCTGTAGATTTCCGCTGAGATCCGCTGGGGCACCGCATACGCGCCAGGATTGTCTACCGGATCGAAGTCGGCCGAGACTCCGGCGGTGGTCGTTCTGAACCAGCCGAGACCCGGTCCGTGGACCTTCGCCAGCCGGATCGGTCGCGTTGCGGAGAATCTTGCAGCGCGTCTCCTGGCGACCTGATCCCAAAGGACATCCCGGTCCGTCGGCCTCCTCAGCAAGGTCTCGGCAAAGGGGCCGACGAGCGTCTTGCCCAAATACAGCACACCGAATTTGCCGTCCGGATCGTCCCAACGCCAGGTCGCGTCCTTGCGGCCATACCATTTGGCCGCGACCGTCGCGGCGTGCACGCGATGAAGCACTCGCCCCGTCGCGATCGTCGCCACGGGTATCCCGCCTTTCGCTCCCATATTGCGTCAATCTTCGAGCGTACGGGCGAAACGCACTAGGCGCTCAACTTCCGCATCGCTGCCCTTCAGCAACGCGATCGGGCTCACTCCATCAAGACCTTCATCGCCGCTGACGAGGAACTGCAGGACGGCCCAGCCCGTCGTTTCCGGCGCGGCGCTAAGGACCTTCGCAACGCCGGGAAGAATTGCATTCCCATCAAACTGAAAGACCGGGAAGAGCTTCGTCCCGTTGTCTTCGACCATCAGCAGTCGGCGATCCTTGACCGCCTTGTAGACGGCCTGGATCGTCTTGTGCCCAAGCAACGTGCGAACCTTCTCCGCGGTCAGAGCTCCGCCTGCAGCATCGATCAGCCGCCGTTTGAAGGCGATGGCGTTCGTAATTCTTTCCGCGGCTTCCGGATTATCCGTTTCGACCGCCGGGATGCCAAGCGCGAGATGGAAGACAAGGCTCGGCACGTCGACGCTGCTTATCGCCGCCGCCTTTGCCGCCGCCGGCATCATCTTGATGATGCGGTCGGTGCTCGCCACAATCCGGTCGTGGAGGACGCGATCCGCATCAACGAAACCGATATTTGCTGGGCGAACCATTCGATCATTCCTGTTGAGTCAGTTTCATATACTCCGAAACCAACACGATTTCAACTCGTGGATGAATTCGAATCTCTCAGCCCGGACCCACGAAGCAATCGGGCGCTCTCCTGCGATGCGCATTACCGCGTGCTATTTCTCGAAAGCTGCTTCCAGCGCGATGAGACCCGCTGCGTGCCGTTCCGGCTGTGCCTTTCGAAATTTGCGGATGTTTACCAACTTGAATTGAGGAGCGGGCAGCTCGCGAAGCGCTGGCAATGGGAAGGCGTCCCACTCCGGGTCTCCGGCCTCAAAACTCTCTAAGAACCTCCGATCATCAGCGCCGAGGGACCTATGGATCGCCGCCACGAGGCGACCGAACGTATGAACATGATCCTCATAGGTGAACGGCTCGAAGGGCATGCCTTCGAATTGGGCCTTGAACGTTCCGCTCTGGTCCTTTCGGCTCGGGCTGATCAGTTCAGCGATCGGGCGCCCGTGGCTTACAAGCGCCGCGACGAAACCGTGACGAACCTCATCGACGACGCCCTCTACGTCCAGCAGACGCTTCACGTCGAACAGATCGCGCGGATGTTGCCGGTCCAGCGCGGCACAAATCTTGCCGCCAAAGAGCTCGCCGTGCGAGAGACAGCGCGCTTCGACGAAAGCCTCAAATCTCTCCTGCACACGGTCGGAGCAGGGAAGATCGCGGAGAGGAAGGAGATGGCCGCGCAGGGTGGGATTCACCTCGACCTTGATCTGGGTCTTGCCGCGCTGACAGTTGAGCTTGACCTCCATACCTTCCTGGCCCTGGCGTGTCTGGGTCACGCGGGTTGGCGGGAGGCGGCGTTCGATTTCTACCTTGATCCGGGCAAGCGCCTCGCCGATCGCCTGCAGAGAGGCCGCCCGGTCTTGGAGGGGAAGGTAGGTTAGATCGATATCGACCGAGAGCCGCGGGAGATCCCACTCGAACAGGTTGATCGCCGTGCCGCCTTTCAATGCGAAGGCCGGCTCCGCCATGACCAAAGGCAGGACGTCCAACAGCAGGCGAACCTGGTCACGATATTGGTCAGTTGCCACTCGACACAAGCTCCCTGGGGAGGAGCAGTCTGTATTTCGGGACGTACCGCCCCATTTTCGCAAGGCTGCGATCGCCGGAGCCCAGATCTATCTGCTCCACCTTCACGTGCCGCATGACCGGGAGGTCCGCCCGTTCCGCAAGGTAGAGGAACAGCCGCCGGACCTTCACCGATGTGCAGGCCTCGAGCAGGGACTGCATGAGCTTGGGGCGAAGCGACGTCATGCCCTCCACGATCTGGCAGGCCTCGACGAGATCGAATTCCTTTGGCGCGAGATGCAGCAGCTCCAGTATCGCCCGCTCGGGCGTAGCGGCTGTCAATGGATAGCCTTCCGGGGTTCGGTGCTCGGTGAGCCCGATATCGTTCGGCAGGAGCTTGGTTTGCATATGACGGACCTCCCCCCCCCAATGTTTCTGAAACCATGCCGGCAGAACCACGTGCAGCGGCGAGAAGAGGTAGGCCCTGCTCTCTCCGAAGCGCACATAGTGGCTATTTCCCGTCATCTCGATCGCCGTGAGCGCGCCCACGTGGACCGGCAGCTTCAGCTGGGACTGAACGCTGTAAAGCGCTCCCTGCCAGGTCACTGTTTCCATCGGGCGCTTGAATGCGCCACGACCCAACGAGACGAGCCACTGCGAGGATCTATAGTTCTGCAGGTCCTGTGCTGTCAGACCGAGCGCCTTGAGATGCGGGCTGGTCGCCACCGTGTGTGGCTCCCACGCATCGAGCAACGACCTCAATTTATCAGTTCGACCTACCTTCATGGCATATCTATCGCATAAATTCCAAGGTCGATCAATGCCTCGGAATTTTCCATGCTAATATGCCAACGGTATAGCTATCGCCTATAATTCAATGTTAAAGGCGGACCCGACATATTCCTGCGGCATAGCCCGGCGCATCCCGTCTTGCGAGAACGATGAACGGGGCCGAACCCCGTAAGATACATACTTTGGTTCATGCTCTATGCTGCTGACCGAATGGACTTCAGAAACTCGACCTCCTCGGGATGCCGATGGAGAAGCTCGATCAGGCCCACAGCCGCATCGCTCGGCGACATGGCCCCGCTTTCATATTTCTGGAAGGCCCGGCGACCACCGCCGATCAGATATCCGGCTTCTTCCTGTGTCAGCTTCAAGCGCTTGCGGACTTCGCGGACATGAGCCGCATAGGCCTTCTTCAGCTCCCGAAACACGCGATCGGATTCGGCGAGATCGGCCCCGGAATGAATCGCGTCGCCGTCATCGTCGGGATACCAACCGGGTACCTCGACGGTGCGCGTCATCGAGCCGAACTTCACAGTCTGCGGACGCACGCTGCGTCGCAGGAGCGTGCCGGTCTCGGGATGGATGCGCGTCTCAGTCATTGCCGACCTCTTTGAACGATGTGAGCGCGACGTCGACCAACGTTTCGCCTGCGAATTTCAGATACAGCCACCGCTGGTCCCACGGCATGTTGTAGGTGTCGTGCCATACCTTCGAGTTGGGCGGATTGTGCGCTGTCTCCGACTTAATGAAGTCGCCGGCTTCAAGTGCTTGCACCACCTCAACGATGTCTCCCAGCGAATAGCCCAAAGCGCGGGCGCCCTGGACGGCGGTGCGCGTGATCTCCAAGGTCCCAACCTGCGCGAACTTCGCCTGGACCGCAGCCAGATTATGATGCGGCTTCCGCTTGATCGCCATCCCGATATACACCTTGAAGGTTAATTCATCAAGACTGGTCCAGTTCGCGAAATCGCTCCTCTAGCGTGGGCATTTCGCGCGCTAACGCAGCTGAGCCGTATAACGTAAGCAGTTGCGAACAAACCTCGAACGCACTATGGTGGAGGCGCGGAGAAAGCCGATGCGTTTCGCCAAATTCGACCTCAACACCTACAATCTGACTAAGGACCTTCCTGGCGGTCCGACACTTGCTGTCGTCGAGGAAGAAATCCCGGAAATCGAGATGATCACCGACCAGGAGGGCAATCCGACGCGTGGCGGAATGATCGGCTATGCCTTGGCCTATGCTCTGATGGTCAGCTTTGTCGGAGCTATTTTCTACCTGATCTGACCTATTCGCGAAGCTTGGGGTCTTGGAAGAAGCCGCGATCATGATCGCGGTTCACTTCCTGCTCCAGATCGACGGCACCCAGCACGCGCTGCCCTCGCATCGTCTGAGCCGCTGCTCGATCGTTATTCAACTCGCCCTTGCCGGCCTCGATGATTGCGGCGGCGGCCACATCGCCAGCACCGGCAGGGCCGCTGGCCAATCGCCCGGGTCCGTGTGGACGGTAAGATGTCTTGACGTCTGCTGCGCTCGAGACGCTCGGCCGGCTCACGTCAACGAGGTCCGGGTCGTGCAGGCGGCCCGCAATCTCGGCTCGAATGCCATCCTGTTTGTCGTGCATCCAGCGCGTGATCATTTCCTGGCGCACGAGACGCTGCTGGTCGGTCAGATCGGTTGCCCAAAGCTCAGGCGCTTCAAGACCCGGGTTCTCGACCTGCTGGTGCCGATACCATTGCGCAAGATCCTGGCTCAGATTTTCGCTGAGCTGCATGCCATGCGTTTCCGCATAGCTTGCATCGCGCGAGAGCTGTTGGGAAAGCTCCTCGAGCCGGCGGGCCGTTTCCGAATAGGACTTCGCTCGCGCGAGTGAATCCTCCGTGCTCGACGACGCGGACGATGTCGCAGAAGCCCGGCTGAAGCTGCCGCTGCGTGAGTAAGTCCCATCGGACATCGTCGCGCCGCTGCCGCTGGCATGTTCGTCCCGCACCCCACTCGACGATGTGTTGGCGCTGTCACTGCCACGAGTCTCGTCCGTCCCATAACGCAAGCCGTCGAGTTGGCTGCCTGTTTTGGAAACGCTTCCTCCGATGGAGGGTAGTCGACCTAGCACTCCTCCGCGATCACCAGCCCCACGTCCCGCTTGCCGACCACCCGTTCCAGCCGAAATAGTCCCCGATATCTGGTCGTTGGTCTGTGCTTGGCGGTCATGCCCTTGTGTAATGCGCTGGCCCTGAGAGATCGTATCGCGTTCCTCCAGGCCCTGTGAACTGCTTGCGGTCCGCCTGTCGAACGCCTCCACAGAACTATTCGCCTGACGCCCGCTGCTCGACTCCCAGCCCGACGAGCGTTCGGTGGAGGTACCGAAGGCACTGCGGTTCGCGTGGGTCGCCGTCAGGATGTCGGCTGCGGCATTCTCATAGGCCTGCGCCTGGCGGTGCGCCTCGTTCGCCATCTCGCGCCATTCTGCCACCGAACCCGTGCTCATCGTGGGTGTAAAGCCCAATCGCGAAATCGCGCCGCTCGTATCGAACACCTCCTGGCCGTTGCCGAAACCCGACACGACCGCGCCGTTGTCCTGTCGCCACCCGACGCTGGTGGCACCGCCCATGAAGCTCGGCGCCGTCGACCACTGGTCGCTTTGGCGCATATTCGATGTCGCGTTCGCCCAGCTCACATTGCCGTAGGAGTAGTTGCCAGTGGTCTGCTCGAGGGCTGCGGCTTCGGCCGCATTCTGCGCCGGCGCGAGCATCGAGGTCGCCTGGCCGGCGATCGACATCGCACCGCGCGCGAGGCCCGCGGCGAGGAACGGGATGCTCATCAGCATGAAGCCGGCAATCGTCGCCGTCTCCCCATTCACCGCGCCAATTCCGGCGTAGGTGCCGAGCGTCACCCCGCCGGCGGCGACACCAGCGGAGGCTGCCTCGGCCCGCGTCATGCAGATCATATGGAGGATGACGTAAAGCGGCCCCCAGGCAGCCAGGTAGAAGAACCCCATCGCATAGCCCTTGAGCGACGCCAGCCCCGTTTGTGGCATCAGAAAAAGCGGGAAGATCACCGGGAACATCGCAAAAAATACGACGGTCAGCACGATGTTGAGGATCGGCACCCACGCCATCGCCTGCTGCGCGATCGAATTGTAGGTATTGCGGGCTTGGATGTCGGCACGGGTCTGTGCGAAGGTATCGATCGTCGCCGCGCCCGTTCCTCCCGCCATGCTATTTCGCGCCTGCATGAACGCATTGATCGCCGTGTTCTGCCGCATGGAATCGCTATAACTGCTGCCCGAGCCGGTGAACGCGGCGTTCGCGATCGGCAGATCATGTTTGAGCTTGTCGGCAGCCAGCGAGTTGCTCAGCTTCGGATAGAGTTGTTTCCCCCAGATCGGAGTGTTCGCCTCGATCATCGGTGCCCACTGTGCATCGAGCATCCCATAGGCCTGCCGGCACGTGACGATCGCGCTGGTGACGGTCCCGTCCCCCTGACGCTCCAGCCATTGCTGCGAGCGCGCCTCCGATCCGGGCCCGATGTCGGCCCATAGGTCTTTCGATTGCGCGAGGAGCGTCAGCGACTTTTGGTAGAGCATCACATCGCCGAAAAGGCACTTCTTGAAGTGCTCCTCAAGGTTCGTTGAAAACTCGGCATCGCGAATGATGAAATTGCGGGTCGCGTCGAAAAGCCGCGCTCCGTAGACCATGCCGTTCGTCGAGTAGTTGAGCTCGCTTGGCATTACGAAGACAGTCTCTGCCGTTCGCGTCAGCCAGTCTCCGATCTGCGTCGTGAAGCTCGCCAGGACACCGAGCCCCAACGGGACGTTGGCGACTGTAGCCGGCGCGAGCGATGGATTGATCCGATCGGTGACCTTCACATCGATCGTAGGCACCATGAGGCAGAGGTAGATGGCCGTTGATTGGAGAAACCAGTTCATCCACACGCGAAAGTTCATGGTGAAGGCGACCACGAGCAGCGAGTAGATGAGGCCCATCACCATCACGACCCGCAGAAGTGATCGGTACCCGCCGCCGCCCGACCAAGCGGCGACCGCGTTGAAAGTGTTGACGAGATACTCCCCGCCCCCGACCGTGAAGACTTCGAGCATCGTCCCGGCTCCCCCGCCCTACATCAGGCCCTGTGCGTTCAGGCCACGTGAGAAGTTCAGCGCGGATGACATGCCCGGCGTCATTGAGTTTTGAAGTGTGGACTCGAGCATGATGCTGCGGTCGATGATCTGCATCGTCACCTGCAGCTTGTTAGAGAGCTTTACATCGCGCTGCGCAAATTTCTGCCGTGTGGCCGCGATCTGCTGCTTCCACTGAGTCGCGGTCGCCTGGTCGAATGTCTGATAATGCGTCTGCGCCTGCTCGACCCGATCGAGCATATTGTCGAGCATCGCCGCCAGCAGGTCGACCGCAACGATTTCGGACAGGGTCTCGATCTCGCCATCGGTGAGGGCGTAATGCGCATAAGCCTGAACGGAGAGAATCTTGTAGAGCGGAACCGTGGCGAGGTTCAGGAGCTGCTTCTCCGACGCATCGAGGGCGGTGTCCGTGCGAATCTTGCTGCTCATCGAGCGGATCATTCCCGCGATCCGCGGCCGCAACGCCGACGATGCCGGCACCGTCAGGGTCTGCTCACCGACATCGTAGCAGTCGGTGTCGTTGCACTTGAGCATCTTCACGGCCGGCGCATCGGCTGTGCCGTCAAGCAAGGCCGTTACCACCGCCTCCTCCGCCGGTCCGAACATGACGACTTTCCCGCCCACGCTCGGATCGGTCGACGGCGTCGTCACGACGGTCCCGACCAGCGTCATGATATATTCGGAGAACGATTGGTCGAATGCTCCGAATTTGGCCGACTTCTTCAGGGCTTCCCAGGTGTAATTGTGCGGCTCCCCGACGAGCTGGTCCTTCATATTGGCGTCGGTATTGCCCGCGATCGTGCTGTCGCGCCGGTTCCCGTTGTTGCAACCTTGCCGGGACGCAGCCCAGTCCGAAAACACACCTTGGCTGTTGCCGACGGCCTCGCAAATCGTGGAGCGTGTGGTCTCCATCTGTGGCCAGATCCCGCCTACGAGCGCCTGCGCGGTCTCGCAACTCGAGATATTCATCTGGTTGAGAAGCTGTGCCTTCTGGCTGAACTCGTCCATCACCTTGCCGATCTCCGGCGAAACGGAATCGATCGCGAGCTTGAACGCGAAACCCAGAGCGTTATTCGCGGTCGCCTTCAGCATGGCCACGATCTCCGAGGCATTGATGAAGGAGAAGCTGCCAGCGAAAAGGTCGATGCCGCCGCATCCCGCTCGCGCGCTCGGCAGCTGAAGGTTGAAAGGCGAAACGCTCTTCTGTGGAAAGCGCGTCCAGACATTGCCCAGCGAGTAATAGCCGGCCGACTGGCCTTGGAACGCCGTCGGCCCGGTGACATTCGCGGCGCCGCCAGCGTCGTTGAAAAAGCCGTTCATCTGCGAGGCGACATCGGCGCGCGCGACGCCGACCAATGCGAAATGCGAAGCGGCGACCAGCGCGAGACCGGTGCCCAGCCTACGGCGCAGCGCGCCCTTTTGCCCGCGCGCCATCAGTAATCGCTCCCCACCTTGGTGTTGGTCAGCATGAAGATGCGATCCATGATCTCATCAGCGCTCAGCACGCCGTAACCGACCGGGATCGTCCGCTTGGTCTGGGTGTCGAAGAGGACCAGCGCTGGCGTCTCGTTGCCTGGAATCCCCATCCGTGCGCGCTGGCCGGAATCGACGACGTAGTTCGGGAACTCGCGGTTTGGCCCGCCATCCATCGAGACGGCCATCACCGTCATGCGGTGGCTGTCGGTGACCGATCGCAGGATCGGCGCGAAAACCTCGCAGGCACCGCAGCTCTGAGCATAGAAATAGAAGAGACCGTAGCGCTGGCCGAGGTTCGTGAGGACCGCATCCCGGTCCGCCTGGCGGTTGTCCAGCCAGAGCCGTTTGCCCACGGTCGAGACGGGCCGCTGCAGCGTGTAGTCGAGGTCCGGGTTCTGCCAGAGCGCGCGCTGCCAGGTGTCGGAGAAGGTCGACGCGCGATCGAGCTGCTCGCGCTGGAAGCGCACATAGTTGATCACGTTGGTTTCGGTCGGATCCAGGATCGCTTTCGCCTTCAGCTCATCCAGTTGCTTGGCGATGGCCGCGATGCGATCGACCGCGCTCTCCTCCCGGACCTGCGCCGTCGACCCGGTCTCCTCCGCTGGCTTGGGCTTCGCGCAATAGAACCATTGGCCGAGCCGCCGTTCGCGACAATAGAAGTCGTCGGAGCGATCCTGTTCAATTGTATCGCCCTGTGGCGGCGGTGCTTCCTGCGCGAGGACCTGCGGCCCCCAGATCGCGGCTGACAGCGCGGCGGTCAGGATGAACGTCTTACCGAAGATCAACATGGCTCGCTTTCCTTTCGTCATCGCTGGAGCTGGCGCGGAGGGATGTGAGGAGGATCTGGTCTGCAGGCCGATCCCACCCCGAGACGTGGACGCAGCAGTCCGCCACCGTCGTGCGGTGCTGGCCAGCGCACGGTGTCGGCACCGGCGTGGGAGGCGTGCTGCTGGAGGGCTGTAGGACGAACGCTGACACGATGACCGGAAGCTCGAGAAGCGACAGTGTCATGAACTTTCTCCTGATGTTGAGCCGCACGGCGGCCTCTCTCAGCGCGGGCTTCATCGGGACCACGTCATTTGCCGTGGAGATCGTAGTAGGACTGAATTTTTGCTTGGATGTCCGACATTGTCTGCACCTCGTCGGGCAGCTTCGCGGCATCCATGAAGTCCGAATAGACGTCCGTGAAATCCATCACCGACAGATCGAGCCGGGCGAATTCGTCGACCGTGAATCCCTGGCACTGTTCCTTTTTCGCGCTACCCCAAGGCTTGCCGAGCTGGGGGCGGCCCTGCTCCTGCAGGATGCGCGAGAGCTTGCTTTCGAAACAGCAATAGGCAGTGCGCTTGGTCGAGCAGATGCCGAGAAAACTCGATGAGCAGTACGTGCCGAGATTGTGGCAAAGCCCCATCCGATCTTTGATGTCGAGTTTCATCTCGTCCTGACTGCACGCGAACAGGACGAGAAATGGGGTGGCGAACGCGGCGATCGCCGCCGGCCCGCCAGCCAGCGCCGCGGCGCCTGCCGCCACGGGGACGGCACCCGACACTTTGCCGGCGCAGCAATTGATCAGGCCGAAAACCGGCTTGTGGCAGGTTTCGCGAGTACCCGTGAACACGCGGAAGTTATTCTCGTCGAATTCCTTGCCCGCTTGATCAAGCGCATGCAGGCCGACAAGCGCATCGCGAAATTCGGTGGAGGCTTCGCGAACGATCGGCTCGCAGTCGCCATTGACGCAGTAGACGTCGTCTCCGCAGATATATTGCTTGTCGGTCGGCACTTTGCTTGCCGGTGTTGGGCAGCGATAGACCTTCTCCGTGACTTTGCACGGCCCGTCCTGGGGATCGTCCAGACAATCGTCCCGGACATAGGTGCAGGCCGAGTTCGCCTCCAAATCGCCGCAGTCGTTTCCTGCCGTCATGACTTTGCACGAGAAATCCCGCTTCCATGCCCAACAAGGCTGCGTCACAGGCACGCCCTCGATGATCCGGGTCTCCAACCCTTCCGTGCAAACCTCGCCAGCCGGATCGGCGGAGCACATGGTGTCGCCTGCAAGCCCTGTGCAGCCGTCAACGCGCTTGACGGTGACCTTCGCCTCGGTCGTCTTGGCATGCCATCCTTGGCCGGTGATGGGGCTCGGAAGCAGCGATAGATCTGTCAGGTTCTCCGAGCAGACATATTCGGTCGCATAATAATCGTCGCAGAACTTGTTGGTGGAAACGCCGTAGATGACATGGGCGGCGCACGCCTGCATTACTATGCCTGTGGGCTTGCAGGTGCCCGCGGCGAGATGCGGGGCCATTGCATCGTAGCGCGCAAACGGTGTGCCATAGGCACCATTCGGAACGACGAAGAACTTGTAAGCGTCGGTCGTGGTCGTCTCGGGAACCATGGTAATCGCACAGGATCGCGGCTGATCCTCGATCTTGGTGCCCTGGTTGCAGGTCGCCTCATAATATCCCGTGCCGCTTGTCGGCGGAGGCAAGGGAGTGCAGGCGCCCGAGCCGCTCGAGATCGCCACGTCGTCGAGATAGGTCGTCGGGTCATTCTCCACGGTTGTCGCACGATTAGTGGTCGCCAGAATGTCTGCGTTGCTGAAGGTCGGCCGGATATGATCGGCATCGGTCGAAAGGCGATAGCTTTCGTTTCCCGATTTCATGGCCTGAGCGTCGGAGACAAGCCGATCGGGATCGTCGAAATAGGTGCTCTGAGGCTGGTCCGTTCCCGAATAGCCCGGAACCGCTTTCGCCTGGGCATCGGTCGACGGCACGATCGAGGAATCGTTCCTCTTCTCCAGAGCCATCGCTTTGCCTTCTTCGCGAGCCTGTTCTACCGTCATGGTTTGCGCACTCACCGGCTCGGCGACCAGGAGCAGTACGCAAAGCGTGCTCACAAGGCGCCGCGCAATCACGGGTTGGTCCGCTTCATGTTCGACAGCGCCACCGCAGCCACTCGTGCGCCGGGGCCGTTGCCCTCGGCGAAGGTACTGAGGGCATATTCGACCGTCACATTGCCGATCATGCGATCATATGGCGGAACCTTCGTCGTGCAGGAAAAGCCCGCACAGAGATCGAAGTCCGAGGAAACGCTCACATAGGTTGGGACGGCCTGGACCTGGAAGGCGCGGAAGAGCCGCGGATCGACGCCAATGCTTGCGAACTGCCCTTTATTGACCACCCTGCTCAGTCGCGCCACGAACTCCTTGGCAGAATTGTTCGGGAAGCCGCGAAAGACGACCACGCCACCAGCAGCGGCAGTGTCGCGGATGAGTTGCTTCAAAGCTTCGTCTGGCATCGACAGGCTGGCGAACGCGATGAACTGCGGTGCCTCCCCACCATTGGTTTGCGTATTGCTGGCCGCCCCTTGCACGATTTCATCAAAATCGACCGGACCCGCTGGACCTTTCGGAAGACGTTGTGCGGCGACGCGGCGCATATTCTCGGTTCCCCCGTCGCGCGTCGTCGCGGCCTCTTCCCGGAACCGATCCCCTCGATCCTTTATCTGATCGACAAAGGCCTGCGCCTCGGCTGCGAGGTCAGCCGAGCGTTTCTTTACCGCTTGGACATCAACTCCATCGATGTTTTGGGCAAGCAGCGCTGACACTCCTGCCATTCCAAGAAGGGCCAAGATACCCAAGGGAAGAAGGCGCATCTTGGATCTCCTAAAACACACAGCAGTTGCGCTTGCGCCACACGAGGTAGCCCATGTCCTCGCCGCCGGCGGGATAGGCGCGGCCAGCGTCGGGCGGCATCGTGGATGCGCCGATCGCCGAGCAGGCGAAGCGGCCACTGACCGTGGGGATCGGGTTGACCATCTGGAAGCGATATTGTTGCTTCCGCATGATCGGCATGAGGTACTTTCCGCAGAGCCCCTTCGAACCCATCGTGCCCCAGGCCAGCGCTTCGCGGTGCATCTTGTAGGCAAACCGTGAAACCGCGAGCCGGGATGACTGCACATGCCCGATCGAGGATGGGATATTGCCATTCAGCGGGTACATCGATCCCTGGCAGCCTGCACACCAGAAGAGGGGGTCGAGAGGAAGGTTGACGGTGCCGGCGATGCAGTCGCCCGCACAGGCTGCTTGCGCGATCGGATTGGCGAAAACGATCGCCTCAGGGTTGATCAGCGCGGCAAGCGAGTCGTCCTGCCAGAGCGGATCGATTTCGGTGATGTATGCGATGTCGAACGAGGCTTGCTCGAAGCAGACGAAGTCGGTCAGGATCTCCATCCAGTAAAGCAGCGGATAGACGTACCAATGGACATGCCACTTGGCCGTGCTTTGGGATCGGCCGCCTACCATCGACGGACCCGCCAGATATCCCTGGCCGATGTCGAACCCGGGAGCGATTCGGATGCCTCCAAGGTTCGGAAAGCACCACGGCTTCATCGTAACATCTGCGAGCCGGGCGGGCTCCCAAAAGCCAACCGAAATGCCGATGCGTGGAAGCGGGTCAGCGCAGGCGCAAATCGGCGAGGCCGGATTGCCAGGATCTGGTCGACTGCTCGGCCAGATCTTCAGTGCGCCGACGGAAAGCGGGAAAAGGCATGACCAGCAGACATCCGTGATAGGGTTGACAAACTTGCCATTGCAGGTCGGCGCGGCCTCGGCTCGAGGCGCGAAAGCCCCGATGGCCAAAACGAGCGCAAGTGCGGTCACGATAGAGCGGAGCCAGCGCATCATTCCTTATTCCCCAAGGTGTCGAGGTAGGCGCTGTCCGCGCTATGCTTCCTGATGAAGTAGAACGCGGTCCAAAGGACGCAGACAGACAGGAGGATCGCCATCCCGCCTGATGCGCCGCGGCCGACCGCGCGGTGAATCGGGCCGAAAAATGCAGCACCGGCCGCGGTCGAGAAACAGAGGCTCTGCCAGACGAGGCGCATCCGTTTGAGCGTTGCGGTTTCGGGCGCGGCCATAGGTGTGCGCAGAAGGTCGAGCCATAAGGGCATCAGCCTGGCCTCCCTTTACGCAACACGTGCTCAGAAACGCGCATGACGCGGCCAGTCTGGTGAACGACGGCGGGTGTATGCTCGATCTTGAATCGCGCGCTGAGCTTGCCCTCCTGATCGAAGTAGAAGCGCCGTTTTCGGCTTGTCATCGCTGCAATCGGCGATCCGCTCACGAAAATGATCTTGGCGTTGAGGTCAGTGTACCGGGCCGTCGCCCAAGCAATCTGAGCGACGTCATCCCCGTCGATGAATACGAGGTCCTGTCGGATCGCAACGAAATCGAGTGGATTGATCCGGTGTCCGGCCGCCGCGATGAGGTTGCCCTTCTGGTCGCGAACATCATGTTCGACCTGGACGGTGGGATCGAAATCCCATTCCCGCGCCTCGCGCGCTGGTGTGATCCCGCCGACAGGCGTCGGCCGCCGCACCTTGGCTTCGGCACGCTTGACGAACATCTCGTTGGTTCGCGCGAGCTCGCCGCTCGCTTCCGCGCGCTTCAGCCTGGTCTCGATCGTCGCCAGCAGGTCCGGCTCGATCACAGGAAAGGCCTGACCGGTCTGGCCATAGTCACGCGCCTCGGTGCGGACCGGAATGCCGAAAGCGACCCCCGTGATAAGGATGGCGGCCGCCGCCACACCAGCAAGAATCTGCTTCATAGGATAGCCTTCCCAATGCCAATGATCTGGCGCGCGCAGACGAAGCCAATGTCGGCGTACCGGCTGTCGAAGCCATCGGGGTGGGGCGAGCCGACATAATAGCAACCCGCAGGGATAGCGCCGACGGCGCCTACCGTGAGCGGCTCGCCATCCCTGGTCTGCGGCTTCATGCGACCGACGGGTTTGCCGTTGAT
The DNA here is from genome assembly GCA_963540925.1 of uncultured Sphingomonadaceae bacterium. Classification (GTDB taxonomy): domain Bacteria; phylum Pseudomonadota; class Alphaproteobacteria; order Sphingomonadales; family Sphingomonadaceae; genus Rhizorhabdus. The sequence continues at coordinate 104,850 of CAUTRN010000008.1, read as the reverse complement.
CGTCACGACCGAACCGTTGTGTGCGACGACGTCGCCCGGCATGCCATAGACGATTTTACCGAACATCTGCGGCTTGGCACCGAAATGCCGGCGCACGAGATTGGTGTGGGGCGGATCGAAGAAGACGAACTGTCCCCGCGCCGGGACCTGCTTGCGGTGGATGAGAAACGCCCAGTTCGGCAGCGAGTCCGTTACATTTACGAGAAGGACGTGGTCGTCGCGCCATCCGCTGATCGCACCAAACACGACGGTGCCGATTACAGCTGCCGCCAGCGCCCCCCATAAACGCTTCCGCGGCCGCCAGCGCAGGGGCTCGATTTCATTGGCCGCCGTTGCCATCGGGACCTCCGAAGGTCGAGACCGATGCGCCGGACACTTGCGCGGGAACCCGCTGCGACGGTGCATTGGGCGCCACCGGTGCCAGCGGCCCGATGCCCGCTACACCAGCCATGGGATCGACAGCGGCGCCCGGCGTCGCCAGTGGTGCTGCTCGCGATGCTGCCACTGCGGACTGCGCTGCTGCCAGCTCCTGCATCCGCTGCAACTCTTCGACCGAAAGGCGTTTGGGCTCGGGCACTCCGGCAGCGAAGACGGCCTTCTTCAGGCTATCGGTGATATCCGGCACGTTCTTGGTGAGCACCGCTTCACCAACAAGGACAATCTGACCGCTTTGGCTACGACGCTGCAGCTCGGTGTCGAGCGATGACATGAACGCCTGCATCTCGGCCCGCACGCGATCGGGCGGCGAACCCGAGTAGCGCTGGGCTTCGACATAGTCGCCCACCAGCGACGAAAGTCGCGCTGAGACGATATGTTCCTGTTTCGACTGGGTTAGTGCGCGGGTCACCCACATCCCCCAGACGATGGTCGCAACCAGCACCAGCCCGAGAAAGATCTGGCCGCGAGTGAACCCGCCGAACCCGATCTTGCGCTTCGCTTCACGAACGTCAGGCGCAGAGGGTGGAACGGGAAAGTCGAGTTGAGGTTGTTCAGCCATGACGCGAGGCTCCCTCTTCATCGCGCGGAGGCAGGATGCGATCGGCGCGAAAGGCGATGACGGCGGTGGACAGGATCATGTGCGCAATCGCGAACATGTTAAGGAAAGCGCCGGTCCGAGCCGGATCGGCGGCGACGTAGCGCGTCGTGAAATTGTTCAGCTGGTGGACGAAGCCATCGAACGAGAAGCCGCCGATCGCGAGGAAGAAGAGGCAGAACAGCCCCCAGGTGATCAGCAACGTGGAAGCCAGGAACCCGAGACCATGCAGCAGGAAATAGAGCGTGCTCTGCCATTCGCGCCGGGTGAAGCCAACGATCCGTCGATGTGTTCCGCTGTCCGGGCGTGCTGCCATCGTCGCTACTCCGCCGCGATGGCAGCCTCGTCCGCCGGGACGAGGCTGCTCACCCATTTTTCAGGATTGTCGGGGAAGGCGATCCGCTCGATCGCCTCATCGATGCTCAAACCTTCCGCGATGAGCGCGTCGATCGCGGCGAAGGTTTTGGGGCTCGAAGAGAAGAGGGTCGCCGAATAAGGATCCAGCACCAGACGGCCAACAGCCAAGGTATCAGGCCCTTTGATCATGATGTCGGAATATTCGAAGCCGTTACGCTTCAGTGAACGAAGCAGGGCGTCCGTATAATCGTCCATTTCGAAACGATCGTGCTTCTTGAAGTCCGCGATTGTCTCCGGTTTCTGCTGAAGGATCACGAACCAGTCGGAGTTTTCGAGCGCGGCTATCGAACCGGCCGATTTGTAGTAGTCGTTCAGCGACTGCGTCGCCGTGACGAGGGAGGCGCCATATTTCCGGCATGTGCGCGCATAGGTCTCGATGAAATCGGCCATCGCACCCCCACGGAGCATTTGCCACGCTTCATCGAGAAGCAGCGCCTTTGGAATCGAGCGATCGAGCTTGCGCATCATCTGCTGCGACATGAACATGATCGCCGTGAGGACAACGCTGCGCAGTTCCTCACGCGCGGACAGGTCGGATAATTCGAAGACGGTGAGCTGAGATTTAAGCTCGAACGAAACCTCTCCCTGGAAAAAGCGGCCATAAGTTCCGCCGGATGAGAAGGGTCGCATCGCGATCGCGAGATTGACCGCGAGCCCGTTCCCTGTCGCCTCGAGCGCCTCGATTACCAGATCGATCGAGCCACGGCTTCCGTGCGCTTCCCAGACCTGATTCACCGCTCCGTCGATCAGGCCACGTTCCGTATCGTCGAGTAGATTTATATGCCGCGACATCTGGTTGATGATCGCTTTCAGCATCGCCATGCAGTCGAGAAGATAATCCTCGTCTTCGACAGCCTGCGTTTCGTCGATCATTGAAAACGGATTCAGGCAGAAGCCCGAGCTCATGGTGAACTCGACAAAAGCGCCGCCTTGCAACTTCGCCGAATGCTCGAACGACCGTCCGTCGTCGATCACTACCACGCGCGCCCCGGCGCCGCACAATGAGCCGCAAAGCTCCTGCAACGCCACCGACTTGCCGGATCCCGACTTGCCGAACACCGCGACGTTGTGGTTGCCCGCGCTGTTTTCGAATGGGCTCCAGAAGAAGGGCTGGCCGCGGCGGCCGATGAGTAGCAAATGCGGTATGGTTCCGCCGAGATACTCGCCCTGCAGCGGCGCAAGATTGGCGGCCGTCGTCGTGAGCAGGGTGCGCATCCGCTTCATGCGTTCAAGATCTTTCGACAGACCATTCGCCATCGTCATCGGCATCGCGCAAAGCAGACCCATGACTTGGAGATATCGATCATCGAGCAGGTCCCAGCCTGCGGCTCGGTAGATCGATTTCAGGACGCGCTCGTTGCTGTCGCCCTGCCCTTTGGGCGAGAATGACGTGGCGCTGAAGAATACGCGCACGAGCTTGCGGCCTTGTCGAATTTCCTCGTTGACGTAGCGCCATTCCTGCGACTGTTCGCGGAGTTGAGGCAGAAATCGCGACGACTTGGAATCGGCCAGGCTGGTGGTGCGCATGAACTTGTAGCTGGCCTTGTTGGTTGAGGCCTGCTGGTCGGGAAACTCGATGCAAAGATTGGTCGCGACCGGACAGGGCATGCGCAGCTTGTCGGTGAACATGTCGCCGATCAGCCGCGTCACATCCCACGGCGCCCAACGGCTCGGGAGATTGCGCACCGAGAAGGAGCGCACGTCGAACACGTCCGGATAAATCTCACCGATCTCCGGCGCGCCCTTCAACGTCTTGCCCGTCGGCCGAAAGCGCTCGGTCCGCAGCAGCATCCGGTCCGGCTCGATATGCAGTTCGATGTCTCGGCGGATTGCCTGATCGGCGATGGGATCGAGGGGGTTGTAGCTGACGGCGTCCTCGCCGGCCGCTGTCGTTGGAGAAGTAATGTCGTCGATCCACCCGATAAGGGCTACGGGATCCATCCTGCGCGCCGCGACGTTCACCGACTGGAGCGCGGAAATCAGCCCGTCCATCAGCGAGACGATCTGTTCGACCGTTATGGAGGATGATTCCGGGGTTGAATAGGAGATCGCGACGCGGTGATTGCGCAGGCAGAAGGGTGCATCGGCCGAGAGCGATTCCCAGACGCCATCCGTGAGAAAATCGACCCGATGCTTTGCCATCCGTTCATAGACGCCGCGCGCCGAGTAGCGCGGGACATACCACTTGGACAGGCGCTCTCCTATGCGCGGCGACATCCATTGATGGATTTGAAGACATCCAGGCGCCGGGACGCCTTCGGACATAAATTGCGACAGGATCTCGCCGGTGCGCTCGTCGGCTCCCACGAGTGGCGCGGCTTCGATGACGAAACCCCGTGACGCGCTGTTATAGAAGATTCCCGTCTTGGGATCATAGCTGCGATAAGGCAGCCAGTGCGCCAGCATCGGGATTGAGAGGTCCGGACGCTGCACGTCGGGCCGCTTGGTGTCTCCGAAGATGCCCGACAACAGCTCATCCAGAAAGCCGCGTGCCATTTCATTTATCCTCCGGCACCACGGCAGGGAAACCCGCCGCGCCGATTGTCGGCTGCGCCTTGACGTTCGTTGCAGGAACGCCGCCGGTTTGACCGGCAGCTCGCGCGTCGCTCTCCGCTTGGGCAGCCCGTTCGTGGAATGCCGGAGAGGCCTTGATCCGGGACAGCGCTTCAGCGCCGACCGTCGTCTTCGGAGCGGATACAGGTACGGCGGCGGCGTCGGATACAGGCGGCGTCGACGAACCGTCGACTTTCAGCTTAGAGGCTGGGATCGCTTGCGCCGCTCCATCGACACTTCGGGTCTCCGCTTGCCTCTTGCCGATCTCCCTTGGGATGGGCGTTGGTGTGCGGCCCGCCTTGGGGGCTAGGCGGGCCGCAACGTCGTTCTGGATCGCTTTGACCGGGTCGATGCGCCGAGCGCGCGCCGCGGCGACGACCGCAGGATCGGGAAGATTGGGATCCATGCCCCCGGCCTCGATCGTCGCGAGGTCTGCGCGATCTACGGCATCGGCGAGCGATTCCGGTTGCGGGCCAGCCGCGATGGCGTTGCGATCCGGGATCGATGTCGCGTCGGCCAGCACCTGCTGCTGCCACTCTCCGCTCTGGACCACCGCATGGATCGCGCTCGCCTCATGGAGCCGACCACGCTCATCGATATAGGGTTGGAAAATGATGCGCAGCACGCGCTCTTGCGTGCGGCGAGCATCGAGTGGCGAGACCGGAATTACGTGACTGGACGACGCTGTGCGGGACGGCTTTGACGAGAGGCGGCGGGGCGGCCCGCTCGCTGGCGAGGGGTCGCCAACTGCACCCTGCTCCGCGATCATGGCCAGCGCCCGGTCGTCGATCGAAGCTGACGGTGCGCAGATACCGTCCGGCGCGGCGCACGAGAAGCTCCCCTTCACATTGCTGCCGAAGGTCGCACATCCTCCTAGAAGGCTGAGCGCCGCTAGTGCTGTCGAGCCGCGAAGCAACGGTGCCCGATCGAGCCGCACCGCCTTCACGACTGGCCTCCCCGCAGCCAGGCTTCGAGGAATTCCTTTGGCCGATACCCCTCAAGCACGGCACCATCGCCTCGAACGATGATCGGCGTCGCGTTGAGTCCATGCTCGCGTGCGAACCGTTCATTGGCGTCGAGTCCCTTGGTGTCACACGCCGTCGGCCCCTTGAACGGCTCACCGGCATAGGCGGCGTGCAGCGCCTGCTCCTGATTCTTCGAGCAATAGACACGATCCGCGATATCCCGGCTGCCAAGAACGGAGATCGGCCGCTCGACGACCTTCACATCCATGCCGCGCAACACGTTCGTCAGCGCCCTGCAATAGCCGCAGCGAAAATCGGTGAAGATCGTGACGCTTTGCTTCGCGGTGCGATTGCCCCAGACGATCGCGCCATCAGACGGAAGACCCGACAGGTTCAGAACAACCGGCCGCACCGGCGCGGTCACTTTCCCTGGTTTACCGACAGGCGTCGTCGCCCCGTCGGCTTCTCCCCCTTCGGCGGCCACGGCGTTCGCCTTGGCGGCCCCTCCCACAAGCATATCCGGGTTGATTTCCAGCAGCCGGGCCGCTGTCAGGTCCTGGCGCGTCTCCATATCGTAGACACGGCCGATGATCAGATATCGCGCACCATGATTGACGTAGAAGAGATTTGCGCCGGCCGTTACCTCGCACAGGCCGTCGATCTTCTCGCAGTCAACCTTCGTAAGCGGGGTCTTGGGAAGCCTCGTTTTGAGGAGAAGGCTGACCTTGGCTTCGTCCTTGCCGGCCACGTCAGCTGCAAGGGCAATTCCGGCGATGCAGAGTGCGCCTATCGCCGCCACGACTGGGGCTGGACGCGCGAGCGCGCGGAGCTTTCGCAAACGATCAGTTGCGGACATAGACACCCTCCAAGAAGACAATTTCCACGTCGATGCCGGTCGGCATCTCGATGACGGGTTGATATTGCTCAGCGCGCTCGATCAGATATTTCGAGACGTCCTTGCCGGACTCAGCGGCGCCGCCGCCGAGCGCGCGCAAACCCACGCTGCCGAAGTTCGGCGTGCGATTGAGGCCCCCTTCTCCGTCGGTGCTGATACTTGCGAGCGGCTGATTGAAGGCAGTGTTGAGCGCATTGCCGCCGCCACTGACCAGACCGGCCAGGAAGGCTTGCATCGCCAGTGATCCTTCGCGGCTCACTACCCGGCCGCGCACGCCGGTCTTGCCTCCGAACGCGATGAAGCCTTTCACCTCCGAGACCGCGTAGCGCCCACCAGGCTGGGGGCAGGTCATTTTTTGCAGCTTGACGTAGACCTTCTCGCTCGAAAGTTCGCCGCGCGCGGCGCCGTTGACGAGACAGCCTTCGATCTTCGTCGTGAGGAGCCGACCGTTCTGATAGACTGAGCGCGCCGGGCCAGTGACGCGCAGCACCACCGGCAGCGGATCGGTCTGGCTGTTCACCCCCGCGCTTGCATCGACCCCAACGATCACCTTGGCGCTCGCGAAGCTGTTCGGCGGCAAATAGTTGATGCTGTCGCTGAACGTCGTCGTTCCCTTTGCCACACGGGTCGCATTGCCTGTGTCGGCCGTCTGGAAGCTCACCAACTTTACCTCCGCGCTGGCCGCCATCGGCATCGCGCGACCGGCACCAGGGGCGCCTGGGCTATCCGGACGTTGATAGGCCTGCGTTCCGCCTGGTCCGTACATCGCGCTGGGCCCGGGCGCGGGAGGCGGCGCAGTGCGAGCGGCGGCAACTTCCCGACGCAGCGCTTCATTCTCTTGCTGGTAGGCAGAAAGAACGCGGGAGCCATCCGCGCGCATAGCTTGGTTTTCGCCCTTCAACAGCTCGATCTGCTGCGAGAGCTGATCCATACGCTGCTGCTGGCCGTTGACTGATTTCAGCTGGTTCTCGACCGATTGCATCTGGTTCTCAGAGAGCGCCATCCACTCCTGCTGGTTGAGGTTCTTGTTGACCATGTCCTTGGTTGACACCTGGACCTTGGCCGTCTCGTCGCTGTCGGCGCTGTTCGATTTGTCGTCGTCCCCGAAGATCCAGAAGGATGATGCAACGAGCCCGACCCCGGCTACGCCGGCGAGAAGCATCCGCTGTTTCTTCCGCACGCTTTCGTTCGCAGAGAGATCGGCCGCGATCGGCGAAACCCCCTCCGGATTCTCATCACCACCATCGAGGGGCTCGCGCTTGCGCTTGAGGAAATCGGTCCAGGCCATGTCACTGCCTCCCGGTTTGTGAGACGAGATAGGCCGTCGTGACCTTCCCAGGATCGAGCTTCGGCTCGGCGATCGAGACGGCGAGCGCACTGGTCGGCGCGACCGTCGCCTCGCTCAACGTGATGGGTTCAGGGCCGCGGTTCTCGATGCGCAGCACCCGCCCGGTCAGAGCCGACCCCCGATATTCAGCGATCATTTGGACCTTGAGGTTGCCAACGTAGACCGGCCGCAGCGTGCGCTGGCGCATTTGGTAGCCGTCGGCGACACTGTTCGAATACATGGCCTGGACGAGCTCGACGGCGGCCTCCTGCGGGTTGGCGGCGACCGCCACCTCTGGCGTGCCATTCTCGTCGGACTTCGCTTTGGCGATCGCGGGGTTCGAGATGAACAGCTGCACCGCCTGATCGCCAGCTATCCGGCAGACGATCTTGTAGACATAGCCGCGCTTGCTCGTGGCGAAGAAGGAGAGCGCCGGACGGGTGAAGCCATCGGGCACAGACAGGTAGATATCTCCGCGCACGGGCTCGTTCACGACCGAGAAGTCGTCCTGCGGGTTGCCTGTCGAAATTTTCGAGACCGATGCGAATTCGTCTTCGACAAGGCTGATCCTGGTGAGATCCTTCGCCGAGGCGGCACAGTCCACCTGGCTGCCATCCGCCGCCATGACGGTCTGATCCGCCCATGCCGGCGAGGCGAGCAGGACGAAGCTCAACGCCACCAGCCCGGCGCCCAAGCAACGGCTCAACACGCAGTAGACGCGGGAGAGGAAGACAACGCCGACTGCGGCGCTGCCGATCGCATAGACCGACATCACTGATCCTTTTCCTTGCCGGTCGTCACCATTCCGAAGCCGACAAGCTTCAGCGACAGGCCGGAGTATTGCCAATCGAAGCGGAAGGTTCGACGTTCGTTGGCGACGACCTTGTTGCCGACGATCGTGTGGAGATCGCCCGTAACGGTCGACCACAGGTTCTTCGGGTCGATTTCCATCTGCTGGATGGTGAAGAACTGCGCGATCGATGATCCGCGCTGTTCGTTCACGATCTTCATGAGGTCGGCGCGGATCTTCCCCTGCGCGCTAGGCGCGGTGATATCGAGGACCGATTTCATCCAGTATTCGAGATTCGCCGGGCTGCGGTCGAGCGTCAGCACGGCCGTGTCGCGCGTCACCAGTTCAAGATATTCTCGGCTCACGCCGGCGCTGTTCACGACCAGCGGGGATCCAAGAATTGGCTGAAGGACCACCTCACGGTCGCGAGTAGCTGTGATGAGCGCCAAGATCGCGCAAAGGGCACCCAGGATGCCGGCAATGACCACCAGCATATTGCGCTGTTTGAGGATTCGCTGGCTTTGGGCGTGGGTGTAGGAAATCTCCATCTCAACCCGCCATCAACCGGAGATAGGAGGGTGGCGTGGCCTTCATGCCGGTGAAGCCGGCCGGAAGATGCCAATAGGCCATGTGCAGCAGCCAGGAGGTCGCCCGCCCTGCCTTAGCCTTCTTCAGTCCCCACCAGCCAGCGCCCGCAAGCAACATGCCGATAAGGATATGCTGAGACAGGATACCCCAGACGAATGGAATCACCATCGCCAGGAACTCATCCAGCGTCCACAGCCCGATTAGCTCAGGATCATCCAGATGAGACGGAATGACGTACTTGTCCGCGGCCATAACACCACCCTCCCCCGCAGGCCGACCGAATCTGCTATTCCGGCCGCCCCTTGGACTGTTCAGATCGTTGCGGTGACGGTGGAAGTGACGATCGGAATGCCGGTCCCGGCGCCCACACCGACGCCGACCGGAATTGCGATCTGGCCCATCGAGAAGCGGCCCGATGCCAGCGCGACGATGCCGCCGGCGAGCGACAGGACGGTAATGATCTTGCCGCCCGACCCTTCGAGGAAGTCGGTGAACTTCGTCAGGGCGGTATCGAACGTGGTGTCGGCACCGGCGAAGGCCGGTCCGGCAAGAAGAAGCAGCGCGATCACCAGTGCGATGAGGGCGAGAACCGCCAGCTCCGCACGACCGCTGTACTTGAGGACAGTCTGCATGAGAGTTTCCCTTCAAACGGAACGCGACTGATCCGCGCCCAATCAAAAGGTGGTCAGGTCAAACGGCGGGCGGCAACGAACTTCCCCCCAACCATGTTCGACTCGCGAAAGAATCTTGAACGGTTCAAGGAGGCGCCCCGCCTTGCGGGGCGGCATGCCCCTGCCTGCGGGGCACAATGCCCCAGACGTCGGGGCAAGCCGCCCCCTTTTCCGGGGCAGGCCACTTCCCGAGTCGGCATATGCGCTGATAATTGCCGTCATCGATGGCTCAGGTTAGATTCGCTAACCGGAGTCGGTGAATTCCCGTCGGCCGGGCAGAATTCTTGTCGACGATATGAGCACTCAAGACATGCTGATGAAGGACAGCCTGGTGCAGGTTCGATGACGGGAGATCAGTGCACGCTCGCGCTCAACATTTCGGAGCACCTGTTCAATCTGACGACGGAGAGCCTGCGCCTCCGCTCGAACGAGACCCGATGCTACCAGACCCTTGAGAGCCTGTTGGCGGCGCGTGTCCACTTACCTTGTGCGCTGGAGTCCCACGATCCGAGGACAATTCGCGATCATCTGTCGGCAATACCCACTACCGGTGATATCCGCATCGATCTCACAATCACGAAGTCGAGCGCAGACAGCCTCGATGCAGCAAAACGTCTTATTTCGGAGGGCTTAGGCTCTGAGATCAGCTTGGGCGACACCCTCTCGATCATGCTGTTTCTTTACATTGTCGATCAGAAGGCGGCGAAAATACTTCAGAGAATTGGGCTGGATAGTTCCGCTTGCGTCTCCTCCTCACAGCCCGCCGGCGACGACGATCCGCCAGATAACGTGGTCCCATTCAGATAGTTAACGGCCACGCTGATCGTAACCGCACATCCATGCCGAGGGTTGATTAGTAGCTGCCCCTGTGTTTCGTTTCATACCGAACGTGCAACAGGAGACGGTAATTTGTCATCCTTTGCCCATATCGAGGCCTCGGACGAAGGCTGTTGTTCAGCCGGCGCCGATCAGCGGGACTTCATCCCGCTGATCCTTGAAGCGATGTCGGAGCATGGCATCGGACAGCGTAAGCTGGCGCTCAAGACAGGTATCAGCAAGACCCGCTTAGGACTGTTGCTTCATCATGATCCCGCCAAACGGGCAGCCATGTATCTATTTGAATTCCAGCAGATCCTCGACGCGCTGGACATCAATATCATCCAAGCCATCATCGCCGTAGAGACCTATCGCAATCCAAAGCTCTTCCTTGACGAGCGTTTCCAGACATCAATCGCGATGCTCGCGGAACTCTTCGAGGGTCTGCCGTCGATGCTGGTGGCTGCGCTCGACGAGATAGAGGGCATGGACGGGACCGAAGTGCGCAAGGAATGGGCTGGCCCGCTGCGGCAGGCCGTTGTGGAGAAACTGGTCAAAGAGGTGGGTGCCGTCATGGCGAGACGCGCTCATCTTGCCCACATATCAACGCTGAGCCTTCTGCTCTGGATGTCGGCAATGGCGACGGACTTGTTTGAGCCGCTGCTCCCTAATATGACGTGACCGTCGCCGCTCGGGCTATCGTCGGCCTTTGCAAGACCGACAAAGCCCTCACGTCCTGGGACAAATTCGGTGGCGTGAATCCCAGCAAGCGGCGCCAGTTAAGCAGGACGTTTTCGACGTAGGCCTGTGTCTCGGCGATCCTGGGCAAGGCTCCGTTCCTGATCCGCCCCGGACCGGCGTTATAGGCCGCCAGCGCCAGATGCACCTGTCCGAACCTGTCGAGTTGCTGACGCAGATAGAGAGCGCCACCGCGGAGATTTTGCTCGACATCATAGCGATTCACGCCAAGCCCCGCCGCAGTGTCGGGCATGAGCTGTGTCAGCCCAAATGCCCTTTTTGGGGAAAAGACGCCCGCGTCGTACCGGCTTTCTCTGATGATCATCGCGTCGAACAGGCCGACCGGTATTCCATATTCACAGGCGATGCTGCTCATCATCCCATAGTAGCCGGACCGTCTCAGCTCGGTGCCTGCATCGAGAAACCCGGCAGGTTGATAGCCGTACGCGGGACAGCGAGCCGAAATGCGTCGGGGGGCGGTCGCAAATGCCGCCCCCCCGTTCATCCATTGTGGGATGGCAATCGGAGCCGCCGACAAGCCGGAATCGGTTGGGATCGTGGCGACGCCGACATGCGCGAATGGATCTAAATCCCTTGTCTCGGTTGCGACCGGCAAAGCGGATGCAGCAAAGCTGCTGGCCATTTCAAAGGCTACCCAGCGCCGGCTCAGATCATGCGTTTTAAACGCGGGAGGAAGCGGTGCCGAAGCCAGCGTCTGGACGAGCTCGCCGCCATCCGGATCTGTCCCGGTCGTCAGCGGGATCCCGCCTTGGCGCTTGGTAGGCGCCGCCGCCGTCGACATCACGATGACTTGGGCCGTTCTCGAGGATTTTTCGCTTGGACGCGCACCCGCTTCCGTCGCGCACGATCCGCTGATCAGGGCAGCGCTTATTAGCAGTATCGCTCTCATAACGACCTCCGATTGACCAATCACCGAAGTGGAGATCGAACCGTTTCTTGTTGTCAACCGAGCCGAGCTGGGAAAGCATTTATCGACTATGCTTCGATTGGCAGCCTCATGTGGTTGATTGACCGACACAGCAGCGGGCTCGGTGGCGCCCGTATTCCCTTGCCCCCAACGCTTCAATCCGCGCTGATCCGCTGGTATGTCGGCGAAGGCTCACGCCAAGATGAGGATGCTGGAATCACCTTGGTGCAGCAGGCGCGCATCGGCGGCAAATGGCTTGCCTGCGACTGTCTCGGTGTCGATTGCACTCCGCCTGTTCTTACGCCGGCATTTCTATCGGAGGCCGAGACCTATTATCTGCGTCGCCTCACCAGCGCCAAACGACCGGAGCACGTCGCCACTTGCCCCTTCTTCCGCGACCAAGTCACCAACCGCATCACCCAGACCCGCAACCCGCTGACGCCGGCCGATCCCCCGGTCGGCTATTTTGAGGTGCTCCGCCCTGCGCCGGAGAAGCTGGCACAGCGCCCCGATAACGACGCGAGTGACGATCGCACGCGCAACGCGTCCATACCGCGGCTGGCAAGACTGCTCTGGCGCTTGATGAACAATGCTAGCCTGCACTTGGTGGCGCCATATTCGGAGGATACCGCCGAGCGGACGATCGGCGAGGAATTCAGGGCGCTTACGCGCGCGGCGGCAAAGATTGAGGTGGCGCCAGGCATCGAGCTGGGACGAGTGCTCTGGACACATGGGGACGCCCTGCACAGCAGAAGGGCCCTTGCCGGCATTCGCGAACTCGGCCGTCGATGGCCACGCGGACACGCTCCGCAAGGGTTTCTGGCCCTCTTTGCCAAGGCATTTCAGGGCTCGACAATCTTCCCGGCCGGTTCGGAGCCGATCGACGTCGCGAATCGCGTCCAGTCGCCCTCGGTGCGCGACAATTCGATCCAGGGGCCGTATCTCGTCATTGTTGTAATAGGACAGTATCCAGAAGCTCACGGCTATGCGCCCCTGCGTGCCTATGCCCAACCAATCTATTCGGGCGTGCGGTTCATACCGGTCGAGAGCAATTTCGAGCGGGCAGTGCTGCAAGCGCTTCTCCGCTCAAGGCGCGTTCTCGCACGCGAAGGCGTCGATCTGGCTCTCGAGAAGCCGATCTTTGATCGTCTGACCCCGCTCGGGGCCTGTCGGCCGGATTTTCTTGTAGAAGCGCGCTCGCAGGCGACGGGCGAAATCCGACAGCTTGTGATCCAGGCAATGCCTCGTAACGCTGGCATCGGATCGACGCCGGCTACGCAGCGGGCACTCGAGCAGATCGCCCCCGCCCTTCCGATCACCCCGAGGGATGTTGAGGATGATCAGGTCGCGCGGCTCATCGCCGAAGCGCTGCACCGACTTAACTAGACTGCATGGCGCTAAGTCCAGGCCAATGTCGTGGCGAAGGCGCCCACAATTCCAAGCGTTACCGGGGTCGAAAGCAGGTAGAGCTTCTGCCATCGCCACCAGGTATTAGGGATGAAAAGGAGAAGGCCGCGCCCTGTAGTGAGCGTTGCCCACGCCTGCTCGCGGTAAAGTTGGACGAGAATGAGCCCCAGGGACATGATCATCCCGAGCGCGCAGCAGACCCCTGCCGCCGCATAGAGCGCGATCCAGTTGTGAAGTTCCACGGCCGAAAGATGTGCCACGATCCACAAATCTCCATCCGCTTTGCTTGTAACATTCGACGGAATGGTCTCGTTCCCGCCATCTTCCATGGCTCACAAACACCCTTCCCTTCACGAGGGGAAGCGACCGATAATGCAGCATCGCTCCAAATCGGAGACGATTTTCGGCGATCTCGGCCTGTACTCGGCCTACCACGGTCAGGAGCCTGAGGACCGTGCCAAGCCATCGACCATACACATCAACCGTTAAGGTATCATGCAGGTATCAGTGCTTGTTATCCTATTTCGTGGACGGGAACGCATCACGATTCACGACGACGGTATCAAGGCCTGGTCTGAGCTTGTTCAGTTTGTCGACGCTTCCTGGAGTGACAGTCATTCTACGGCGCCAATCTGCCCGCCCACCGCAGAGGAAGAGCGCGTACAACTATTCTTTTCCGAAACGGGCGCCTCCTACATTCTTGGGGAAGCCGATATTTCAGCGCTTGCAGCGCGCGTTCTGCCCATGAAAGACTAAGAGGTGCTGGCTCACTTGCACGGTCGATGACGGGCGAGGCGGGTGGCCCTGAAACCTGTCTTTATTAGGATGTTCGATGTTCGCGTGCCTTATCATTGGCGACAGCATCGGTGTCGGAATGTCACGGGCGATCGGTGACCGATATGCCGGGCAATGTGATAAGCTGGTCGAGGAGCGGGCGACGGTCAGCCAGATATTGTCCTGGCGAACCCCGAACAAGTTCTACGGGACCACGCTGCTCGCTGTCGGGTCGAATGATGAGCCGAGCCGGCTGCTGGCACTCAAACTTACCAGACTTCGCCAAAATATTCCCACCCAGCGAGCGATCTGGATCCTGCCATATTCACGGACGCGCGCCTATCTCATAAACTCGATCGCGGTGACGTTTGGCGATGAAACCCTGGATCTTGCGCGCTTTCAATCAAAAGACCGCATCCACCCTGTCGATTATCGCGAGGTTGCGGCGGTCCTTCTCCCCGAGCATTGAGTGACGGGCGGCGAGCATTCCGCAGGCGCGGCAATCGACTCCGATCCACGATGGAATCATCGGAGCTCTAGGTCTTGCCGAATACACCGAGCTGTATCCTCCATTGCTCCAGATGTTGCAGCGCCGGTCGCAACCCATGTGCCAACGGCCCCAGTCCGTAAAGTTGATAGGAATCCGGTGGCGGCGAAGTCGTCCTCGAGACCAGACATGCCGCTTCCAGTTCCCTCAGGCGGACCGTAAGCACATTGGCGCTGATGCTCGGTATCTCTCGGCGAAGGCACGTGAAGCGGAGATCGTCTTTGCTCAGCGCTACCAGGATGTGCAACACCCAACGTGCGCTCAGGGTTTGAAATATCGCGTCGGCTGCAGCGGGGTCTATTGATCGATGAACTTGGCTCTGTGTCTCGATACCCATCCAATTACTCTCTTAACATCAAGGAGGCGGCGGGACTGCGCCAGATCTTCCGCAGCACCCGATCCTGGTGCGGCAGAGGGGCTGGTTATCCGCTACGGAAAAAGTGTTGAGACGAGAGTGCGAGCCGCGAGAGCGTTAGTTCCAAGCGGAGGTTAAGGGCGCCTCGGCATGTGTTCATCCGGCTGACGGCAGACTGTTTCGGGGCGCGGGTGCACCTTTCGACGGCCGGCGCAATCCGAGTTTTGATGAACAACGTCGCATCGAAAGGCATAACAGATTTCCCTCCGTGCGATCCGCCGAAACGAGCGTGGGCCGCATCTCAAATCAACGTGCCGTGATGCGATGGCGATCGGCGTAAGCTCCATCGCTCGAATGTAATACGCACCCCGACGCCCAACCCCTCAGCCTCGGCGCGGCCAATCGTGCTTTTTGGCTAAAGCCTGTTCCGCCCCCGATCGAGCCGCGCCTTGCCTCTCCAAGGGCGTGGATGAACGGACAGGACGCGCGGGCCGAGGCGTTAGCCGGGGAACGAAGGCTGGCACTCGTGCCATATAGTCGCGATACTCATTCCCGAATTCTGCGAGCGCCGCCTTCTCTTCATGCCGGGCTAGCCGGATGTACATCACGACCAGCACGGGGAACATGGCGAGCGTAAGTAACGTCGGCCATTGCACCAGGAAACCGAGCATCACGAGGATGAACCCGATATATTGCGGATGGCGGACCCTGGCATAGATTCCCGTCGTCGCGAGCTTGTGAACGCGCTGGGCTGCGTGAAGCGGCGCCCATCCGGCCGAGATCAGCCAGAAGCCCGTGCCGATCAGCACGAAGCTGGCAAGATGGAACGGGCCAAAATGCGGGTTGACCCTCCAGCCGAACATCATCTCCAGGAGGTGGCCGGCATCGTGGCTCCACCAGTCGACGCCGGGGAAATGCGACTGGAGCCACCCCGACAGCAGGAAGATGGTGAGCGGGAAGCCATACATTTCGGCGAAGAGCGCGACGATGAACGCACTGAACGCGCCGAAGCTGCGCCAGTCGCGCCGCGTTGCCGGCTTGAAGAAGCTGAACGCAAAGAGGATGAAAACGGCGGCATTGACCAGCGCGAGCCCCCACAGACCATAGCCATAGTCGGCGTGCGTCATCGCGACTCTCCTTCGATGCGGCCGTTGGGATTGGCCGGCAAGCCGGCGGGTGCCTGGCCGGGCTCATGGCCATGCTGATGCCCACCTTGGCCGTGGTGCATGAACAGGTGCATGAGCGGGCAGGCGAGCAGGATGAGATAGGGCAGCACACCCAGGAAGTGCGCGGTATGCTCGGTAATGAGGAAGAAGCTGGCGACGAGCAGGAAGCCGATCAGAACGATCTTGCCGCGCTTGCGCATGCGATGGTCATGTTCGCCCATATGCCGTTCTCTTCTAGTCAACGTCCAGCCTGCATAGGCTCGAGTCCAAGGAGCAAGGTATAAGTAGAGACCGAAGTCCGCCGGACATCGCGCAAGCATGGGTAAGGTGATCGATCGGATCGGCCACCGGCGTTCGCGCGACGCAGCTGCCGGGGAGCAGCAGTCGTGCTGCGGCTTTTGCGTATAGGCGTGCGGCGTCCGCGAACCAATGCTGCGCTCACGAACATAATCGTGAGAGGCAGGCCCGCGTCCATGCACAAGAGAAAGAAACGGCACCATTCCCGCAACCAGTCCGGCGTGACCGTCCTTGAGCGCGAAGCAAGGATCGATCTGGCCAAGCGCCCGGCCGATGGTCTCGGCGTCGCCTTTCTCGGCGCATCGGGAACGGTCACAGGGTCGCGTTATCTGGTGGACGATGGTGAAACTCAGATCGTTGTCGATTCCGGCCTGTTTCAAGGACCCAGGGATCTGCGCCGCCTTAATTGGGCGCCAATTCCACCCGAAGTCGCCGATGTCGGCCAAGTCCTGCTGACCCACGCTCATCTCGATCACTCGGGCGCGCTACCGCGCATGGCGCGCCTGGGCTGGGACGGTACCGTCCTTGCCACGCGGGCAACCGCGGCCCTGTGCGAGCTCCTTCTTCCCGACAGCGGCCATCTGCAGGAAAAGGATGCGGAGTTCGCCAACCGGCACGGCTTCTCAAGGCACCAGCCGGCGCTGCCGCTCTACACCCAGGCCGACGCGCGTCTGGCATTGCAGCTCTTCCGCCCGATCGAGTTCGGAGCGTGGCATGCAGTCACGGACGGCATCAGGGTGCGCTATCATCGCGCCGGCCACATCCTCGGCGCGGCGTCGATCGAGATCGACTGGAAGGGACGGACAATCCTCTTCTCAGGCGATATCGGCCGTTACGGCGATGCGGTGATGAAGGATCCCGAGCCGCCCGCGCGCGCCGACTATGTCCTGGTGGAATCGACCTATGGCGATCGGCGCCACGAGCAGGTCGATCCGACAAAGACGCTTGGAGATCATGTCGAGCGATGCGTCGAGAGAGGCGGGACGGTGGTGATCCCGGCCTTCGCCGTGGGACGGGTTCAGTCGCTTCTCTATCATTTCTCGCGTCTGCGCGCGCAGGGACGCCTCCGCGACATCCCGATCTTCCTCGACAGCCCGATGGCGATCAACGCGAGCGGGCTGATGTGCGATTTCATGGACGAGCATCGCCTGACCCGCGCCGAGTGCGAAGCGGCGTGCAGCGTCGCGCACTATGTGCGCGAAGTGGAAGAATCCAAGGAACTCACCGCCAACCCCGCCCCAAAGGTCATCATCTCGGCCAGCGGAATGGCAACGGGCGGCCGCGTGCTCCACCATCTCAAACGCTTCGCGCCGGATGGGAAGAACCTCATCCTCTTCTCGGGCTTCCAGGCGGCGGGCACCCGCGGCGCCGCCATGATCGGGGGTGCCCGGACGATCAAGATCCACGGCGAGTATATCCCCGTCGAAGCCGAGGTCGCCAACCTGACGATGCTCTCGGCGCATGCCGACAGCGACGAGCTCATGCGCTGGCTCGGCTCGCTGCACGAGGCCCCGCGCCATGTCTATGTCACCCATGGCGAGCCGACCGGCGCCCAGGTCCTGGCGAAGCGTGTCTCGGAGGAACTGGGCTGGGCATGCAGCGTACCGGCGCTGGGTAGCTGGGGCATGCTCGCGTGAAGCCCGGGATCATCAAGGACGCCGAAGCAGAGCCTGTCGCGACGACGCTGCGGGCACGCCGCATCGGCCTGTCGGCTGCCGGAAGCGATCTGATCGCGGTCATGCGCCACGACTGTCCCGTCTGCCGCTCGGAAGGTCTTGCGTCCCGCGCGCAGGTCGCGCTGCGCGCTGGCGGGCGGGAAATCGTCGTCTCGCTGCTGCACAGTTCCGCAGAGGCTCCAGCGCCCGGCGAGATCGGCCTGTCCGAATCCGCATGGCAGCGGCTCGGCGTCAGCGAGGGCGATCCGGTCGAGATCGCGCACGCCCAGCCTCTCGCCTCGCTCGCCGAAGTACGTCGGCGCATCTATGGCAATCGTCTCAGTGACGGGGCTTTTTCAGCGATCATCACCGACATCGCCGAGCGACGCTATAGCGATGTCCATCTCTCGGCATTCGTCACGGCCTGCTCAGCGGTCCCGCTCGATACGGACGAAACGATCAGCCTGACCAGGGCGATGGTCGATGTCGGCGAGCGATTGCAGTGGCCCGGAACGGTCATCGTCGACAAGCATAGCGTCGGTGGATTGCCGGGCAATCGCACCACGCCGATCATCGTCTCGATCATGGCCGCGGAGGGCCTGATCATGCCCAAGACATCGTCGCGGGCGATCACCTCGCCGGCCGGCACGGCGGACACGATGGAGGTGCTGGCACCTGTCGACCTCGACGTTTCCGCAATCCGCAAGGTGGTCGAGCGCGAAGGCGGCTGCATCGCCTGGGGCGGCGCCGTCAATCTCAGCCCTGCCGACGACGTGATCATCGGCGTGGAGCGCGTGCTCGATATCGATGCCGTCGGGCAGATGGTCGCCTCGGTGCTGTCCAAGAAAGTCGCGGCCGGTGCGACCCATCTGGTCATCGACATCCCGGTCGGGCCGACCGCCAAGGTCCGCGGAGCCGCTGCCGCCGACACCCTCGAGCGCGCGCTGAGCTCGGTCGCCCAAGCCTTCGGGCTTCGCACGCGCGTGATGCGCGGCCCCGGCGCGGAGCCGATCGGACGGGGCATCGGTCCGGCGCTCGAGGCGCAGGATATCCTTGCCGTGCTCCAGGGGCAGCCTGGCGCCGAGGATCTCGCCCACCGGGCCTGCGAGCTGGCGGGAGGACTGCTTGAGCTCGCGGACGCGGCCCCGGCCGGCGAAGGCTATGCGCGTGCGCGGGCGTGCCTCGAAAGCGGCCGGGCCTGGGCCAAGTTCCAACGTATCTGCGAAGCGCAGGGCGGCATGCGGGCTCCACCGGTCGCCCGGTTCCAACAGGATATGATCGCTCCCTATAGCGGCCGCCTGGTGAGTATCGACAATCGCAAGCTCGCGACGGTCGCGAAGCTTGCCGGCGCGCCGATGGCCAAGGCCGCCGGCGTCGCGCTGCAGTGTCGGCTGAACCAGATGGTGGATGCCGGGGCTCCCTTGAGCACCATTCATGCCGAGAGCCCGGGCGAGCTCGATTATGCGGCGGCCTATGCGGTTAGCGACGGGCCGATCTTCGGGATTGAAGCGCTATGAACCGTCCCGTGCTGTTCGCGCTGTCTGGCAGCGAGGCCCTGGCACAGCCGCTATCCGCCGCACTCGATGCAGAGGTCGGCACGATCGAGCATCGTCAGTTTCCCGACGGGGAAACCTATCTCAGGGTCGTAAGCGACATCAGCGACCGCGACGTCATCCTGCTGTGCAGTCTCGATCATCCGGACGCCAAGCTGTTGCCGCTGCTGTTCGCAGCCGACACCGCGCGCGATCTGGGCGCTCGCAGGATCGGGCTCGTCGCCCCCTACCTCGCTTACATGCGCCAGGACATTCGCTTCCATGCCGGCGAGGCGGTGACGTCGCGAACCTTTGCCGCGATCCTGTCCCGCCATCTCGACTGGCTGGTGACGGTCGATCCGCATCTCCACCGCTATCATGCGTTGTCGGAAATCTACCGCATCCCGACCCAGGTTGTTCATGCTGCGCGGCTTCTGGCCTCGTGGATCAAGCGCAATGTCGCTCGTCCGCTGATCATCGGTCCGGACCTGGAAAGCGAACAGTGGGTCTCGCAGGTGGCGGCCGATGCCGATGCTCCGTTTCTCGTGTGCGAGAAAATCCGGTCCGGCGACCGTGACGTCACCATCTCGATTCCGAATGCCCCAGCGTTTCTCGATCGCCAGCCGGTGCTGGTCGACGATATCGCCTCATCCGGCCGGACCCTCGCCGAGGCGGCGCGCCAGCTGGTCGGCATGGGGTTCGCGCGACCGGATTGCGTGGTCGTGCATCCGCTTTTCGCCGGCGATGCAGCGCAAGTCCTGGGTGGGCTCGTCGAGAGGATCGTGAGCACGAACGCTGTTGCGCATACCTCTAATGATATCGACGTGATGCCGGCGATTGCGGAGGCCGTTCGTCACGGAATTTGAACGGTGCGCTGCGCGTCAGTTCTTCAGTACTCAATGCTCAATGCACGATGAAAACGAACGCCCGGCAAACGCCGGGCGCATTCCCATCCATTGACCCTACACGAGCCCGAACCAATCTTCCGGGAACTTCGCTTTCGGAGAAAGTCGCGGCAGGAAAGGAGGATATGTCATGTCGCACACACGCTCTTTCCTTGATCCCTTCATCGTTGCTCGGACCCGCAGCTTGAGCCCGAAGTGAAGCCCGCCATCCTTGCATCTTGGGCGTCCGATCGCTCCGCCGTCGAGGGCCAACCGGCCCTCCGTCGCCCGCCAGCATCCCGGTGCCGGTCGACGATGTGATGGCAGCGCTGCGCTGGCTCGATCGCGCTGAGCGCGGCGCGGGCCTGGCATCCTTGGTTCGTCAGGAACAACCCGGTATCGGTGCCATCCTCGCCGGGAATATCGAAACTGCGACACGGAAGGCGGGCGATCTCTGCGATGATCAGCCTTCGACCTCAAAGCCCTATGATCACCGTTTGGTGCTGGATCGAATTCGCCGTGCCGTAGCGGCGCGCGAGCGGAGCTGCGGTTCGCCCCCGACATCGGCGTTACGGCGCGCTGCTGACACAGAATAGCGATTTATCAGCTTCTTGCCATGACAACATGACGCGTCGAGCTTAGGAGCAACCAGCGCGCTCATCCCCCAAGAGGCGTGCCCACTCCCGGCGGCAGCGTCTTGCGGCGCCTTGCCGCCGGGAGACCAGAGGGAGCGCCGCCCCGTTCGCAAGAGCGGTCATCTCGCAAAGTTCGGCACATGATGCCGGGTCGCTTACCCCCCCTCTCGCCGAGCACCTGCCTTGCCTGTTGTGATGCGGCGGCATTTCGGCCTTGACCTTGGACCATGGTCCTACCCGTAGAAGGTCTCCCCTTTGAAGCTGTGCCCGCTGGGGTGCGCAGCAATGCCAACACGTCCGGGGGGCCATGGAGAGCAAGCGCGTCGTTCATGTCATTGATGACGAAGAAACAATCAGGAAAGCTGTAGGATTCACATTAAGAACAGCGGGATTTGCCGTCGAGACCTATGGCTCGGGAGTCGACTTTCTGAAAATTGCGGATGAAGCCGAAAGAGGTAGCATCGTTCTCGACATGCACATGCCGGACATGAACGGTCTACAGGTCCAGGCAGCGCTGACGCAGATGGATATAAGCATGCCAGTGGTGATGCTGACCGGCAACGGAGACATTGCGCTTGCTGTCCAAGCGATGAAGGCGGGTGCTGTCGATTTCCTGGCCAAACCTATCGAACGGTCGCTGCTGCTCGATGCGATAGACCGAGCGTTCGCGCGCATCGACACGGCCGAGGGGCGCGCTCTCGAAGAAGCCGAGGCATGCCGACAGGTCGATCTACTGACACCGCGCGAACGGGATGTTCTCGAAGGCCTTGCGCAAGGCCTTCCGAACAAGACCATCGCCTATGATCTGGGCATTTCTTCACGGACGGTCGAAGTCCATCGCGCGAGCATCATGTCCAAGCTTGGAGTCCGTACCCTTGCCGAAACCTTGCGGATCGCCTTTGCGGCTGGAATGGGAAGGCCGCTTTAGGTAAAGGCGGCCAGGGCTGCTGCGGTTGAATCTCTGCGTGTCACCTGATGGCGCGGACATAGTGCCTGCCGGGATGCATCGACGTTGTTCATCAGCTTTTGGCGGAATTTTCGTGAGCCCAGGCGAAGGGTCGCGCTTGATTGCTATCGCGAAAGGAGATGAAACTCTTCCAACAGCTGGGCGATCTCTGTGCCTTCAAGCTTCGTCATCAACAGCTTGCGCAGGAAGGACGGGCCGGGAATGTCGATCCCTTTGCCATCCCTGAGCGGCCCGATTGCGGCCAGAAGCGTGCGGATATCATAGGTTGAGTTGAACACTTCGGGCACGCCGCGTTCGACCTTCATCAGCGTGTAGACGGCCTCCATCGGCGTGCGCACCGAATATTCCGTCGTGAAGATACAATCACGCTGCTTCGACTCGGCAAACTGGCCGACAAAGGCGAAGTTGACCGCGCCCTCGGGCACCACGTCCGGCCGGTCGCCGGCCTGGCGCGGCATGAAGAAGGCGGTGATGTAGGGCATCATCACCGGCACGGTCTTCGCCCCCGTCGCGGCGAGGCCGGGGATGTCCTCGACCGGCACGCCGAGATGATAAAGCCATTCCTGCGTGATCTCCTCGCCCGTACAGTCCTGCATCGGCTTCTTCACATAGTCGCCGGGTCGGTCGACGAACAAGGCATAGAACCAGGCGACGATCTGGTCCTTCGGCTGTTTCCTGAAGTGGGGTTGCCGGCTCACCGTCCAGCTCAGCAGCCAGCTCGAGTCCTTGACCGTGATGATGCCGCCGGTCACCACCGTGCCGCTGAACGGATCGCGCTTGGCAATCTTGCGAATGTACGCCGGAATGCGCGCGTCGAGCGTGGTGATGGTCGCCGACGCCCATTTGGTTTCCGGGATATGGGATCCAAACACGTCGGGACGACCAAAGGCCGGGTCCTTGGCCGCGATCCGGCGCCACAGGTCCCAGGCCGGCGCCGGCCCCTCATTCAGCCTGGCCGGTGTATGATGATCGCCATTGTCGGAATTTTCGGTCAGCGATCCGATAGTGATGAAGACGAGATCATCGGCGCCGAGATCGACGCCGCCTTCGACGCCGTTTTCGATCCAGGCAATCCGGGTCGCCTGCTTGCGGCCGGGCTGGATGTCGAAATCGACGTCGGTGACCTCGACGCCGTAGCGAAATCTCACACCGCGATCCTGCAACCATTTGACCAACGGCAGGACCATCGATTCATATTGGTTGTAGCGGTTGAACTTGAGCGAGGAAAAATCCGCCAGACTGCCGATATGGTGGATGAAGCGATGCAGATAGAGCTTCATCTCGAGCGCGGAATGCCATTCCTCGAAGGCGAACATGGTGCGCCAGTAGAGCCAGAAGTTGCTCCTGAGGAAATCATCGCCGAAGACTTCGTTGATCCGCTTGTTCTCCATCTCCTCCCGCGTCGCGAGGAAGACGGAGATCAGATCTCTTCGCGCGCGATCGCCGAGTGTCAGCAAAGCCTTGTCGGGCACATCCTGGCCCTGGTTCTGCGTGACGCGCTGCAGCGAGAAATTCGGATCGTCCTTGTTGAGCCGGTAGAATTCGTCGAGCACACTCGCATCCTCGATCTCCAGCGACGGGATCGAGCGATAGAGATCCCAGAGGCATTCGAAATGCTCCTCCATCTCGCGCCCTCCGCGGATGACGAACCCCTTTTCGGGGACGTCGAGGCCGTCGAGCGCGCCGCCGGGAATATGCAACTCCTCAAGGATGGTAATATGCTCGCCGGCGACGCCGCCGTCGCGGATCAGGAACGCCGCGCCTGCCAGTCCCGCAAGACCCGAGCCGACGAACCAGGCCGTCTTCCTGTCGGCGCCCTCAGGTTTGCGGGGCCGCACGAAAGCTTCGTAGTTCCCGCTACTATAGTGCATGACGAACTCCCTCTTCGATCCCGACGACAATGGCGGTTCTGCGGTTTCTTGCTGCACAGCAGAAATGCCTGCCCTGCATTCATTCTCGCCGATGTCGCCCGCCGCTCAGTTCGACGACTTCACTGGTGATCTGATCCTGACGCGTGAGGCGCTCCTCGAGGCGCAGGGCCTCGCCCTTGCGATCGATGTGGCTGCGGGCGGTCGCCATGGTGCGCAGCCGTGCCTCGTTCTCGGCGACGAACGTCTCGACCGCAGCCGCGCAGATCTGGGCGAAGACATATTCTACCGTCAGGTCGCCGATGAGGTCCGCCGCGTTGATATTGACGAGCGGCGGCAAATCCGCCGTGGACGCGGGGAAAGTGTCGAGGTCGAGCGGCAGGAGGCTCGCGCGCACGATCGAGACGCCCTTGCCGCTGCTCCAGACCGGATAAGCCATGGTGATGGGCACCGCGCCGGTCTCGTCCAGATAGTCGTACAGCGCGTCGATGATGCTTGTCGCGAGTGCGGGCAGCGCATCGGCCTTGCTCGGCATGCTCGCGCTCCATGCGATGCGCAGACCGCGCTCGGCCGCAAGCGTGGCCGTGCGCGCGCCAATCAGAAGGATATGCCTGTCCTGCATGTCGGCCGCGGCGCCGTCGAGCAGCTGCTCCGGAAAGGCCCCGGCAAAGCCTTGCTCCGCACCGAACAGGATAAGGCCGCCTCTCGCACCACCGACCGCCCGCGCCGGAAAACGCGCCAGTGGCTCGTCAAGGCGGCGCGCCTGGCCAATGGCGGTGCGGGCGGTCTCCGCATAGCGTCGCACCGCAGGCAGCAGCGCGCGCGCCTGATGCGCCCGCTGCGCGGCGATGCCCTGCATGGCGTTGACCACCGCACCGAGCTGGCGGACGGTCTCGATCCGCTGGCCGATCTCGGCGAGGTGATCGCTCATGATGCAGAACCGGCCGGCTGGCTTTCGATCAGCGCTTTCACCGTCGTTATCAGAGCGGACCGCTGCGCGGTGTCGATCTGTCCAGTCCGCTCGATCTGCGCGCATAGATCGGGGACGTGATCGTCGATCCAGGCGGGCAGCCGCGCGCGGAGCGACGGTATCTCCGAGACCGCAATGCCATCGAGCAACCCTTCGCCGAGCGCCACGGCCAGCGCCACCTGGTCGACGACCCGTAGGGGACTCGACAGCGGTTGCACGAGCAAGGCGCGCAAGCGCTTGCCCCGTTCGATCTGGGCGCGGACACGCGGCTCGGGCTGCTCGCCGAAGCGGGTGAACATCTCGAGCTCGAGGAACTGCGCATAGTCGAGGCGCATGGTCCCGCTCGCGTCGCGCAGGACGCGAAGCTGCGTCTTGCCGCCGACCCGGCTCACGCTCGTGCCCACATCGATGGCGGGCTTGTGCCCCTGCGCGAACAGCTTCGCGTCGAGAATAATCTGACCGTCGGTGATCGAGATCAGATTGGTCGGGATATAGGCGCTGACGTTGCCGGCATCGGTCTCCGCGATCGGCAGAGCCGTGAGCGAACCGCCCCCCTTCTCCGTCGAGAGACGCGCCGCACGTTCGAGCAGGCGGGAATGGAGGAAAAAGACGTCGCCGGGATAGGCCTCGCGCCCGGGCGGCTGTCCGGTCAGCAGGGCGATCTCGCGATGGGTCGCGGCATGCTTGGTGAGATCGTCGAGCACCACCACCGCATGGCCGCCACCATCGCGAAAATACTCGGCCATCGTGAAGCCCGCAAACGGCGCGATCCATTGCAGCCCCGGCGCCGCGGCGGGGCTCGCCACGACGAAGATGGTGCGGTCCGGCGCGCCATGCCGCCGCACCTGATCGACCACGCGCGCGACCGCCGTCTTGCCTGTGGCGCGGTCGCCGAGAATGAGTTCGCGCTGCCCCCGGCCGATGGCGAACATCGCATCGATTGCGAGCGTGCCGGTCTGCACCGGCTGGACGACGAGGTCGCGTTCGATGATCGCCGGCGCCGGCCGTTCGACAGGATCGAAGCGCTTGGCCCGGATCGGCGCGCCCCCATCGAGCGGACGGCCGAGCGGATCCACGACGCGGCCAAGCAATGCCTCGCCAACCGGCACGCGCACCACCTCGCCCGAGCCGGTTACGGTGTCTCCGGCCTCCACCTGGGCGGCATCGTCGAGCAGCACGCAGCCGATCCGGTCCCGGTCGAGCGTGTGGACGAACCCGGTCTGGCCGCGGACAAAATGCAGCAATTCGTCGAGGCGGGCGTCCGGAAGGCCCGAGACCATGGCAACGCCGTCGCCGATCGATTCCACCCGGCCAATTGCATCGACACGCGGCCCGAGATTGGCGCGCGCGATGCAGCTCTGGGCCTGCGTCAGCCAGTCTTCAGGCGATCCGGGCATGATCGTCCTCCTTGAGGCTCTCCACCATGGCGTCGAGATCGGCGCGCCAGCTGTTCCGCACGACGGCGTGCGGCGTGCGAAGCTCCGCGCCGGCGATGAGATCTGGATCGACCGCGAAGATCGGGGTCGCGGTATCCGGCAGGATTTCGCCAAGCGCGCGCGCTACCTGCGTCTGCAGATCGGCCGTCAGCGGCGCGGGCGTCGCGACGGTGACGGGCCCGGCGGCCGCCAGGCTGCGGCGATCCGCCTCGGAAAGGTCCCCGAGCCGCGCCTTGAGCGCGTCGACCATGGCCTGCACCGTCTGCTCGGGCGGGAGACGAGCGAGCAACGTGCCTGCCATCGAGGCGGCGAGGCTCGCTGCCTTTTCCCGCCACTGCGCCGCCACCCGCCCGCGTTCGGCATCGATCGCCGCATGGCCTTGCTCGACGACGGCGTCCGCCTCGAGCCTGGCCTGCGCGAGGAGGCGCTGGCGCTCCGCTTCGGCCTCGGTCCGGATCTCGGCGCGGCGAGCCGCCGCATCCGCGACGAAGCCGTCATTCTGCGTCTTGAGCGCCTGCGCTTCGGCCTGTGCCCGGTCCTTTGCCTCCCGCGCTTCGTCGAGCAGCGCCTGGGCCGATGCCTGGCGGGCAGCGATGGCATCCATCACCGGACGGAACAGGAAGCGTCCGAGCAGCCACACGAGGATGAGGACATTGACCGCCTGCAGCGCGAGCGTCCACCAGTCGATCCGCATGTCAGGCGAACGGGTTGGCGAAGAGCAGCAGCAGCGCGATCACGAGGCAGTAGATCGCCATCGTCTCGATCATCGCGAGGCCCACGAACAGCGTGCGCGAGACGGTGTTGGCGGCTTCGGGCTGGCGCGCGATCGCGTCCATCGCGGCGGCGACGGCCCTGCCCTGCCCGAGCGCCGGGGCGATTGCGCCGATCGAGATCGCGAAAGCGGCGCCGAGGATGCTGGCGAGATGGATCCAGTTCATGCGGGGGACTCCTGTTTGGATGGCGGGCGGGCGCCGTTCTCGCTGATAGCGCTCCCGATAAAGACCATGGCGAGCGCGCCGAAAATGTAGGCCTGGACCGCGCCGGTCAGCATTTCGAGCGCCATGAGCGGGATCGGGACGAGCAGCCCGGCGAGGCTCAGCACGACGCCGATCATGAAGACGCCGCTCATGACGTTGCCGAACAGGCGCACCATCAGCGAGAAGCTGCGGGTGAAGAGCTCGACGATATTGAGCGGGGCGAGCAGGATCGAGGGGCGCGCGAAGGTCGCGAGATAGGCCCTGGGCCCGAGCGCGCGGACGCCGAACCAGAGCGTTGCGCCGAAGACGATCAGCGCAAGCGCCGCGTCGGTTTCGAGGGTCGCGGTCGGCGGCTCGACGCCGGGGATCAGCGACGACCAGTTGGCGACCAGCAGGAACAGGAACAGCGTGCCGATCAGCGGCAGATAACGCCGCGGCTCCGCCTCCATCGTCTCGCGGATCTGGCCGGCGATGGTCTCGACGACCAGCTCGAGCGCCGCTTGGGCTCGGGTTGGGCGGAACGCAAGGCGGCGGGTCAGCAACCAGCTTCCGATTGTAAGGAAGGCCATGATGCCCCAGGTCGTGGCGACCGGCTGGCTGATCGGCACCGGACCGATCGCGAACAGCACATGGCTTTCAAGTGGTGACGCGAATTTCATCGGGCGCCTCCGAGCCGGTGGAGCATGATCTGGCGCCCGCCCATGAAGCCGGTTGTAGCGGCAAGAAGCGCCGGCCACCCTTGCCGGCTGGCGATGACGAGAACCAGAATAGTGACGGCGAGACGCCCGAGCCTGAGCAGGATCGCGCGCGATGCCGGGCCGCCATGGGTGACGAGGTCGGCTTCTCTGGCGATGGCCGCGAAATGGGCGAGGCCGACCGCAAATCCGAGGGCCAGGAACAGGATGGGGGAGAGCTGGCTCATTGCCGGTGCATCCAGCGCCAGCCCGACCAGCAGCCGAGGGCGAGCCCGACGAGCAGGAGCGGCGCGGTCCAGAAGATGCCGCTATCCAGCCGGTGGTCGAGCCAGCGGCCGATCGCGAGACCGACCAGCGCGGGCAGGACGATCTGCCAGCCGAGCACGCCGATCTGGCCGAGATTGCGGGCGACGGAAGGAAGCCGCTGCGCAAGCCGCCGCCGTTCCGCGCGGGTCCGGATGGCTTCGACGATCGGCTGCTCGGGCTTGTCCGCGGTCACAGACCAAGCTCCCGGCCACCACCCTGCAGGGCCTCGACCATATGGCGGATCGCCTGCATCCTGAGCTTCGCCGACGCGGTCCGTTCGGATCGTTCGCCCTCGTCGCGCTCGCGGTAGCGCGCGAGCACGTCATGCTCGAGCGTTCCGAGGTCATCGCCGACATGGCCTTCGCGCGTCGCGACCGCGACCTCCGTGCCGTGGCTCACGGTCAGAATGCCGTTGCGCACCGCGCAATAGCCGGGAGCGCCATCGAGGCCCCGCCAGGAGACGATCGAGACGCCAAGCGCGGTCAGGAAATCGGCGTGGCCCGACAGGATGCCGAAACTGCCGCTGGCATCCTCGGCGCGAACCGACCTGACGTCCGTGTCGACGAGGATCGCGGTCGGATCGGTGATCCGCAGCTTCATGCGCCCTCCCCCACGCGAGAGCGTGCCTCTTCAATATCGCCCACCATGTAGAAGGCGCTCTCGGGCCAGTCGTCGGTCTCGCCGGCCAGGATGGCCGCGACGCCCTGCAGCGTATCGGCCAGCGCCACAGAACGGCCGGCTTGCCCGGTGAAGGCCTGGGTCACCATGAAGGGCTGGGTCAGGAAGCGCTGCAGCCGCCGCGCCCTGCCGACGATCAGCCGATCCTCGCGGCCCAACTCCTCGATACCGAGCAGCGAGATGATGTCCTGAAGCTCGCGATAATGCGCGATCGTCTCCCGGACCTGCTGGGCGAGCGCGTAATGATGATCGCCCACGACCTGCGGATCGAGCAGGATCGACGACGATCCCAGCGGATCGACCGCGGGATAGATGCCTTCGGCCGCCATGGCGCGCGAGAGCAGAATGGAACTGTCGAGATGGGCGGAGATGGCGGTGACCGCAGGGTCGGTGAAATCGTCGGCGGGCACATAGACCGCCTCGATCGCGGTCACCGCCGCCCCATGCACCGAGGCGATGCGCTCCTGCAGCGCGGCCACTTCGCTGGCCAGCGTCGGCTGGTAGCCGACGCGTGAAGGCATGCGTCCGAGCAGGCCGGAGACTTCGCTGCCGGCCTGGACGAAGCGGAACACATTATCCATGAGCAGCAGGACATTGCGCTTCTGCTCGTCGCGGAAATATTCGGCGATGGTGAGCGCGGTCAGCCCTACCCGCCAGCGCGCGCCCGGCGGCTCGTTCATCTGCCCGAAAACGAGCACGGTCTTGTCGATCACGCCCGAGCCGCGCATGTCCGTGAGCAGCTCATGGCCCTCGCGCGATCGCTCGCCGATGCCGGCAAAGACGGAAACACCTTCATAGCGCGCGACCATCGCGTTGATGAGTTCCATCACCAGCACGGTCTTCCCCACCCCCGCGCCCCCGAACATTGCCGCCTTGCCACCCTGGGCGAGCGGCGCGAGCAGATCGATGACCTTGATGCCAGTCTCGAACATCGCCGTCGCCGCGTTCTGGTCTTCGAGCGGCGGGGGGGCGCGGTGAATGGGCCTCAATGGGACATCCGGCCCAAGCGGCGCGCCGCCGTCACCCACCTGCCCGGTCGGCGTAAGGAGCCGCCCCAGAACCTTGTCTCCGACCGGGACCGCGATGGGGGCGCCCAAGGCCATCACGCCGACATTCCGAGCGAGACCGGAGGTCGGCTGAAGCGCGACGGCGCGGACGGTGCGGTCATCGATATGGCTCTGCACTTCCGCGACCAGCGGGCCTGACGACGCATCGACGCGCAGCGCTTCATTGACCGCGGGCAGCGGCCCTTCGTCGAACTCGACGTCGAGGACGGGACCGCGCAGCGCCGCAATCCGGCCGAGCCTGGCTATGGACGGTATCACGCCCATGCCGGTTGCCGGGTCAGACCATAATCATGCCCGACCGTGCCGCGATCATGACGGGACGGGTAGAAGTCGCTGCCCGCGGGCACGACATGGACGACAAGCCAAAAGTGCATTGGCTGAGCGTCGCAGGCAAGCCGCAGATTCGGCATACGTAGAGTTACCGATTCTCTCTGATTCAGCCTCGCCGAATAACGGCGGCGCGACGCGATGGGCCTCAGGCCAGGGCGCTATGCCCGATATGCCAGAGCTCAAACGCGAAGAGAAAGGTTCACCGTTTCATGCCCTATCCCGTTGATCAACTCGCCGCGCTCGCCAAAGCGAATGTCGGCCTGATGCTGAAGCTCGCCGAAGTCGCCCGGAAAGGTGGCGAAGAGTCGCTCGAGGTCGGCAACCGCGCCGCCGGCCGCTTCGCCGAAGAGGCGCGTGCCTCGATTGCGGGCGCGACGGACAAGACGTCGGACGCCGGCGCGGTCAGCCCGGCCGGACCGCGGGCACTGTTCGAGGACATGGCCACGGTCCGCGAGCATATGATTGCCGGCACAAGATCGGCGTTCGAGGAATGGCAGCAGGCCTGGCAGGCCGTCGCGAGCGCTCCGACGGCTCCCGGGGCGCTGGATGCCTTTGCTGCCATTGTCGGACCATGGTTCGGGCAGAAAAGCCCGGGCGACGGCGAGAAGCAGGCCACCAGCGACAAATAGGATAGCCCCCGATCGCGGCGAGCCGCCCTAGCAGAGCAGGTGCTGACCGCCATCGACCGGAATGATCGTGCCGGTGATATGGCGGCCGGCATCGCTCACCAGAAAGGCGGCGAGCCCTCCGACATCCTCGATGGTCACGAGCTGGTGCTGCGGGACCGTCGCCGCGGCCCGTTCGAGCAGCTCGTCGAAGCGGTCGATGCCGCTGGCAGCGCGGGTCGCGATCGGGCCTGGCGAGATCGCATGGGCGCGAATGCCCTTGGGGCCAAGCTCAGCCGCGACATAGCGGGTCGCGCTTTCGAGGGCCGCTTTGACCGGCCCCATCAGGTTGTAGTGCTCGACCACCCGCTCCGACCCGTAGAAGGTGACGCACAGCAGGCAGCCGCCATCCGACATCAGCGGCTCGGCGAGACGCGCCATGCGCAGGAAGCTGTGGCACGAGACGTCCATCGCCAGCGCGAAGCCTTCGGCCGAGCTGTCGACGACGCGGCCGTGCAAATCCTCCTTCGGCGCGAAAGCGATCGAGTGAAGCAGGAAATCGAGGCCGCCCCATTCGGACTTCACCCGCTCGAACAGGGCCTCCAGTTCGCCCGGCACCCGGACATCGCACGCGGCGAGCCATTCGACTCCCAGGGTCTCCGCGACGGGCGCCACGAACGGCTCGGCCTTTCCGTTGAGATAGGTCGCCGCCAGTCTCGCGCCACCGTCGTGAAAGGCCTGGGCGCAACCCGCCGCGATGCTATGCGCGTTGGCGATACCGATCACCAGGCCGCGCTTGCCAGTAAGATCGACGAGAGGTTTCATGCTTTCGGCTCCTCACGCAGAAGATCGGCGGTGTGGATAGCGATCATCCTTTCCTCATCGGTCGGGATGACGCGGACGGCGACACGGCTGGACGGCGCGCTGATGACTGCATCTCCTCGGAGGTTCGCGTCCGCGTCGAGGTCCACGCCGAGCCAGCCGAGCCGACCGGCGACGCGGGCGCGAATTTCAGGCGAATTCTCGCCGATCCCGGCAGTGAACACGAATGTGTCGAGACCCCCGAGCGAGGACGCGAGAGCGCCGGCCTGGCGCGCGATCTGCCAGACGAAGAGCTCGATCGCTTCCCCAGCGGCGGGCGTTTCGCTGCCGAGAAGCGCGCGCATGTCGCTGGAGATGCCGGACACGCCCAAAAGGCCGGACTCGCTGTAGAGGAGATGCTCGACTTCGCGCGCCGTCATGCCCTTCTGCTGAAAAAGATAGAGCACCGCGCCCGGGTCGAGCGCGCCGCAGCGCGTGCCCATCACCAGCCCGTCGAGCGCGGTGAACCCCATCGTCGTGTCGATGCTGCGCCCCCCGGCCATCGCGCAAAGGCTGGCCCCGTTGCCGAGATGCGCGGCGATCGTGCGGCCACCGCCTGTATCGGGATCGATCGAACGCAGCTGCCGCGCGATATATTCGTAGGAGATGCCGTGAAAACCGTAGCGCCGCATGCCCTCTTCGCCAAGCGCGCGCGGCAGCGCGAGGCGCGTCGCGATCGGGGGCTGGCCATGATGGAAGCCGGTGTCGAAGCAGGCGACTTGCAGCACAGCGGGGCGCAGCCTGGAGACGGCGCGGACCGCGGCGAGATTATGGGGCTGATGCAATGGCGCCAGTGGGCAAAGCGCCTCGAGCGCGGCGAGGAGTGGCGCGTCGACCCGCGCCGGCGCTGAATAGTCGGTGCCGCCATGAACGATCCGATGGCCGACCGCGATCAGATCGTCGCCGACCGAGGCTTCGATCTCCCGCAGCAAATCCTCGAGCAGCGTCTCGTGCGTGATCGTGCCGTCTTTCGTCCAGCGCCGCTCGGCAAGGACATCCCCCTTCGCATCGCGCGCGATCAGGTGCGGCTCAAGGCCGATATTCTCGATCTTGCCGCTCGCCAGCAAAGAGGGCTCATCAGTGCCCGGCTCGGCGTAGAGCGCGAACTTAAGGCTCGACGAACCGGCGTTGAGGCACAGGATTTCAGCCATCGCGGCGCTGTCCCGCAACGCCGGGAGCCGCCTTGGTCGCAGCCCGCGCCAGCAGCACCGCGAGCGCGCAGGAGGCGAGGCGCGTGCGCACGCTGTCTGCCCGGCTGGTGAGGATGATCGGAACGCGCGCGCCGAGCACCACGCCTGCGGCATCGGCGCCGCCCAGGAAGGTCAGCTGCTTTGCGAGCATGTTGCCGGCCTCCAGATCGGGCACCAGCAGGATGTCCGCCTGGCCGGCGACCGGCGAGACGATACTTTTCTCGCGCACGGCCGCCTCGCTGATCGCATTATCGAGGGCGAGCGGGCCATCGAGCAGCGCGCCTTCGATCTGGCCCCGGTCCGCCATCTTGCAGAGCGCCGCGGCATCCAATGTGGTGCGCATTTTCGGATTGACCGTTTCGACGGCGGCGAGGATCGCGACCCTGGGCTGTTCGATCCTGATCACATGGGCAAGGTCGATCGCGTTGCGCGCGATGTCGGCCTTATCCTCAAGCGTCGGCTCGATGTTGATCGCGGCGTCGGTGATGATGAGCGGGCGCGGATAGCCGGGCACGTCCATCACATAGGCGTGGCTGATCCTGCGTTCGGTCCGAAGGCCCGTGTCGGACGATACGACCGCGCCCATGAGCTCGTCAGTATGAAGCGAGCCCTTCATCAGCAGCGCGGCTTCGCCGGCCCGCACGCGCGCGACGGCTTCGGCGGCGGCGGCGTGGCTGTGCGGGACGTCGATCACCCGGAAGGCCGCAATATCGACACCGGCGTCCTTCGCCGCATTCGTCATACGCGCCGCAGGGCCGATGAGAATCGGAACGACGATGCCGGCGTCGGCGGCCTCAGCCACTGCGCGCATGGCGTCGGCGCTGCACGGATGGACCACGGCCGTGACGCACGCAGATCCGTCCTTGGCGCGCGCCATCAACTGGCGGAAGCGGTCGTGGCTGGCGATCCGCACGTCGGGAAGCGGCATGCGGGGCCGGCTGACTTTCTCGGTGGGCGCCTTGACCTCGGCCTGGCCGCTGATGACGGTCTCGCCCTTCTGGTTCACGCAGGTGCAGTCGAGAACGATGACATGATGCTCGGCGCGCTTCTGCGCGACGGTGACGCAGGCCGTGATGGTGTCGCCGACGCCCACCGGGCGGGTGAAGCGAAGCGATTGGCCGAGATAGATCGCACCGGGCCCTGGCAGCTCGGTTCCCAGGATCGCCGAGATGAGCCCCGCGCCCCACATGCCATGAGCGATGACCCTGTGGAACATGTCCGTTTCGGCATAGACAGGGTCGAGATGCGCCGGATTCACGTCGCCTGACACCGCCGCGAAGAGCTGGATGTCGTCGGCGGTCAGCGTGCGGGTGAGGCTGGCCGTGTCGCCGACGGCGATCTCGTCGAACGTGCGGTTCTCGATGAGGTTGGCGGCGGCCATGGCTCAGCGCTCCAGCACGTAGCGCCCGGGGGCATCACCGAGCGGCGGATAGTTCCGTTCGGGCGCGCCCATCGCCGGTGGGGCCGCCGCCTCGCCCGAGTGCGATCCAAGCCATGAACTCCATTCCGGCCACCACGACCCTTCGCGCAGCTCGGCCCGCTCCAGCCAGGCATCGGGACCTGGCGCCGGGCCATCCTGCATCCGTGTCGCGATGCGATAATGGCGATGAGGATGCCCGGGCTCGGAGACGATCCCGGCATTGTGGCCACCGCTCGTCAGCACGAAGCGGATCTCCGCGCCCGTCAGCATGTGGAGCTTGTGGGTCGAGCGCCACGGCGCGACATGGTCGGTTTCCGTGCCCACCATGAAGATCGGCATGCGCAGCCCCGAGAGCGAGACCGGGTGGCCGCCGGCCTCGTAGCGCCCTTCGGACAGGTCATTGTCGAGGAACAGGCGCCGAAGATATTGCGCGTGCATGGCATAGGGCATGCGGGTGCCGTCGGCGTTCCATGCCATGAGGTCGGTCATCGGCTCGCGCTCGCCCATGAGATAGGTCGAGAGGATGCGCGACCAGAGCAGATCGTTGGACCGCAGCATCTGGAAGGCGCCGCCCATCTGGCTGCTGTCGAGAAAGCCGCGCGCCCACATCATCGCATCGATCAGGTTGATCTCCGCCTCGTCGATGAACAGACCAAGTTCGCCCGGCTCGCTGAACTCGGTCTGGGCGGCGAACAGCGTCACGCTCGCCAGACGCTCATCTTCATCGCGCGCCATCGCGGCCGCGGTGATGGCGAGCAGCGTGCCGCCGATACAATAGCCGGCCGCGTGGATCTTCTCGGTGCCGGTAATCACCTGGATGACATCCACGGCGGCCATCGGCCCAAGCAGGCGATAATCCTCCATGTCGAGATCGCGGTCGGCGCTGTCGGGATTGTGCCAGGAGATGCAGAACACGGTGTAGCCCTGCCCGACCAGCCAGCGGATGAGCGAATTTTCCGGCGACAGGTCGAGGATGTAATATTTCATGATCCATGCCGGCACGATCAGTATCGGCTCCGGACGCACCGTCTCGGTTGCGGGCGCATATTGGATCAGTTCCATGACCCTGTTGCGAAACACGACCTTGCCAGCCGTGGCTGCGACCTTCTCGCCGACCCGATAGGCCTCCGTGCCCGCTGCGGGCTCCCCGCGTACCAGGCGTTCCAGGTCGTCGCAAAAAAATCGCGCACCCTCGACAAGGCATTGTCCTCCGGTTTCGAGGATGCGCTGCTGGAGCACGGGGTTGGTCGGGATGAAATTGGTCGGTGAGACCATGTCGAGCATCTGGCGGGTCGCGAACTCGACGATCGCCTCGTGGTGGCTCGTCACGCCGCTCACGCCGGTGGTGGCGGCATGCCACCATTGCTGCTGGAGCAGGAAGGCTTGTTCGATCAGGTCGAACGGGTGGCGCTTCCAGGCGGCGTCGGCGAAGCGCCGATCCTGGGGCAGCGGATCGATCGCGGGCTCCGGATCGCTCCCGGATGCGCTGCGCATGGCATAGTCGGCAAGCCGCATCAGTTGCGCCCGCTCTTGGCGGCAAGCTGGAGCTGCTTGCCCGGCGAGCAGAGCATATGTGCCCACCAGTCGGAATAGGATTGTGCCAGCGTGGCGGGCGACTGGCCGGACGTCAGCTGCGCGATGGCGGCGAAGCTCGATCGATCCAGCGTCGTGGCCAGACCGTCCAACGGGTCAGGGATATTGCTTCGACTCTGCACACTCTCGCTCCTGCTGCGGGGCAACAAGCCCTGAAGCGCGGGAAGCCTCTGCGCACTCCGTAGTCCTACGGAGGGATTGCCTCCCATATGCCAGCCCAAGAAGGCAGAGGGCAGTGAGTGCCAGCGCGAAGAAGCCGACGACAGCCCACAAGAAGTCGGAACTCAGCACGACATTGCTGTATAGAAAGCGGCCAAATACGACCAGGAGGCTCAGTGCGATCGCCCTGGCGGGCGGACTGCGAGGAAATATGTCGCGAGCCCCATCGTGAGAATGCCGAGTGCGACCAACACCGCGGCCGCCAGAACGGGTCTGGCCGGAGAGGCGGCCGGCCTTAACATTTTCTGTCGAGACTCAACTCAGTGATGATGGGACAATCCGGTCGTTCGTCGCCATGACAGCGCTCGGCGAGATCGACCAGGGTCTCGCGCAGGGTCGTCAGGGCCTCCGCCTTGCGCTGCAATTCCTCCGCCCGCGCCAACGCGACCCGCTTTACATCCGCGCTGCTGCGGCCCGTGTCGGCCCACAGGCCGAGCAGGGTCCGGATCTCCTCGATCGGGAAACCCAGATCTCGCGCATTGGCGATGAACCGAAGGCGATGGAGGTCACTCTCGCCATAGTCGCGATAGCCTGCACCCCGGCGCGGCGGCGCCGGGATGAGGCCAATCTTCTCATAATGGCGGATCATCCGCTCCGAGACCCCGCTTTGCTTCGACGCCTCCCCGATGTTCACAGCGCTTTCCGGTTGAGGCGCAGCGCGTTGGTGACCACGCTGACCGAGGAGAGCGCCATGGCGGCGGCCGCGATGATCGGCGAGAGGAGGATGCCGAACAGCGGATAGAGTGCGCCCGCCGCGACCGGCACGCCCGCGACATTGTAGATGAAAGCGAAGACGAGGTTCTGGCGGATGTTCGACATGGTCGCCTGGCTGAGCCGTCGCGCCCGGACGATGCCGGTAAGGTCGCCCTTGAGCAGGGTGACGCCTGCGCTCTCGATCGCGACGTCGGTGCCCGAGCCCATGGCGATGCCGACATCGGCGGCGGCTAGCGCGGGGGCGTCGTTGACACCATCGCCGGCCATGGCGACCACCCGTCCCTCGCGCTTGAACTTCGCGACCACGGCGCTCTTCTGATCGGGCAGCACCTCGGCCTCGACCTCGTCGATGCCCAGGCGCCGGGCGACCGCTTCCGCCGTGGTGCGGTTGTCGCCGGTCAGCATGACCACGCGAATGCCCTCCGCCTTGAGCGCGGCGAGCGCTTCGGGCGTCGTGGCCTTCACCGGATCGGCGATCGCGAAGGCGCCGCCGACCGTGCCGTCGACGCCGATGAAGATCGCGGTGGCGCCATCCCGGCGCAGTGCGTCGGCCTGGCTGGCGAGCGCCTCAGTCGCAACCCCTTCGTCGGCAAGGAACCGCGCATTGCCGAGGACGATGCGCCGCCCTTCGACCGTGCCGAGCGCGCCGCGCCCAGTCGGCGAGTCGAAGTCGATGACGTCGCTCGTGGCGATGCCGCGATCCTTCGCGGCCTCGACGATTGCCAACGCGAGCGGATGCTCGGAGGCCCGCTCGACCGAGGCGGCAAGCCGCAGCAGTTCGGCTTCGTCGAAGCCGGGCGCCGGCACGATCTGGGTGACGGCAGGCCGGCCTTCGGTGAGCGTGCCTGTCTTGTCGACGACGAGCGTGTCGACCTTTTCCATATGCTCGAGCGCTTCGGCGTTCTTGATAAGGACGCCGAGCCCGGCGCCGCGGCCGACGCCGACCATGATCGACATCGGCGTTGCGAGACCCAACGCGCAAGGACAAGCGATGATCAGCACGGCGACCGCCGCCACCAGCCCGTAGGCGAAGCGCGGCTCTGGGCCCCAGATACCCCAGGCGATGAACGCGACCACCGCGACCGCGATGACCACCGGCACGAACCAGCCCGACACCTGATCGGCCATGCGCTGGATCGGCGCGCGCGAGCGCTGCGCCTCGGCGACCATCTGGACGATCCGCGCGAGCATGGTGTCGCGTCCGACCTTGTCGGCGACGATCACCAGCGCTCCGGTCTGGTTGAGCGTGCCGCCGATCACCGTGTCGGCCTTGGCCTTGGTGACGGGCATGGACTCACCGGTGACCATCGACTCGTCGAGCGAGGAGCGGCCGTCCTCGACCACGCCGTCGACCGGCACCTTCTCGCCGGGCCGCACGCGCAGGCGGTCGCCGACCGCGACCAGATCGAGGCTGATTTCCTCTTCGTTGCCATCGGAACCGATGCGGCGCGCGGTCTTGGGCGCGAGATTGAGCAGCGCCTTGATCGCGCCCGAGGTTCGCTCACGCGCGCGCAGTTCGAGCACCTGGCCGAGCAGCACGAGGACAGTGATCACCGCCGCCGCCTCGAAATAGACCGCGACCATGCCGTCTTCACCGCGGAAGGCCGGCGGGAACACCTGAGGCGCGAGCGTCGCGACGACGCTGTAGATCCACGCGACTCCGGTGCCCATCGCGATCAGGGTGAACATGTTGAGGTTGCGGGTCTTGAGCGAGGCCCAGCCACGCTCGAAGAAGGGCCAGCCCGCCCAGAGCACGACGGGTGTCGCCAACACGAACTGGATCCATACCGAGATCGACATCGGTACGAGGCGATGGATCACGGGAAAGAGATGCGCGCCCATCTCGAGGATCAGCACCGGCAGGGCCAGCACCAGGCCGACCCAGAAGCGGCGCGTGAAATCGACCAGTTCGTGGCTGGGGCCGCTGTCGGCGGTTACTGTC
Source organism: uncultured Sphingomonadaceae bacterium (assembly GCA_963540925.1). Classification (GTDB taxonomy): domain Bacteria; phylum Pseudomonadota; class Alphaproteobacteria; order Sphingomonadales; family Sphingomonadaceae; genus Rhizorhabdus. Next base: position 66,039 of record CAUTRN010000008.1, on the reverse strand, counting down.
GCGGGCTCGAGCGCCATGCCGCAGATCGGACAGGACCCGGGATGGTCCTGCCGGATCTCGGGATGCATAGGGCAGGTCCAGATCGTGCCTTCTGGCACCGCGACCGGCGGTGCCGGCGGGCCGAGATAGCGCTCGGGATCGGCGATGAATTTTGCCCGGCAGCCCGCGCTGCAGAAATGATAGCGTTCACCGCCATGCTCGGCTTGCTGCGCCGTGGTCGCCGGGTCGACGGTCATGCCGCAGACCGGGTCCTTGACGCCGGTCGCCGCTTTCGCGGTGCTGTGGCCGCCGCAGCAACCGCCGCCATGCGCCGCTCCATGTGTCTCGTTCATCGCCTTGCTCCTTTCGACGCCTGACGATCTAGGGTCTGACACCGTGTCAGGGTCAATACGTAATCGCCTAAGCGGACAAATCGGCGGGCCCGTTCGCCTGGCCGCCATCAGCCAAGGTCATTGGCAACCGTAAGGCCGTGGTCCTGCGCCGGTCGATGCGCCGTAAACAAGTCGATCGCGCCGGTGATGGTCAAAAGCCGAAACGTCTCGGCCACATGCCTGAAGCCGGCCGCCGCGATCAGGCCGGGGAGCACGCCGTCGGCATTGGGCCGGGTATCATCGATGCCATCGAGCCGCTGCACGGTCAGGCGGAAGGCAAGCCGCATGAAACCCTGCTGGCGGCCATAATCGGCGATCACCAGGCGCCCACCCGGGCGCAGCATGGCGAACATGGCGCGCAGGGTTGCCGCCTTCTCCCTGACCGGCATCTGATGCAGCACGAGACTCGACACGACAGCGTCGGCGGCACCCGGCGCCACGTCCCTGGCAAATCCCTGACGCCAGTCGATATCGGCCCGCCGCACAGCGGCCTTGTGCCGCGCGATGTCGAGCGCCTCGGCATCGGGATCGAGACCGATCACCTGCGTCCTGGGCTCGGCTTGCTTGAGCATCAGCGCGAAGCTGCCGGTGCCACAGCCGACGTCGACGACCGTCTCACCGGCTTTGGGCGCCAGGGCGGCGAGCATGGCGGCACGCCACCGCTTCTCCCGCGTCCACAGGCGGATCGCGCGATCATAGTCTTTCGTCGATCCGGTCCCGAGGGGCGGGGTGTAGGATTGCATAGGCTTCTCCCAACGCGAGGCGTCCGAAACGATAAGCTACATCGACATGGGCGGCGATAGTGTCCCCAGCCAGGCGACGAGCCCGAGAATGACGATCGCAAGCCCGCCTTCGACGAAGAGGCTCGCGCGCAACAGCGCCTGCGCCCGTGGCGCGTCCTCTTCCTCGATCGCCTGTGCCAGTGCCGGGGTCAGGCGGTAGCGGTTGAGCGCGGCAAGGCCCAGCATGCCCCCAAACAGCACCAGCTTGGCGATGAGCAGCAGGCCGTAGCTCGACTGACCGAGCGAGGCGATGTTGCCCGGGCCGACCAGAAACCAGCCGTTCACCGTCCCGGTCAGGATCAGCAGGGCGACGATGATCGTGCCGACGAGGGAGAAACCCCGCAGGGCTTCCTCGGCCAGTGTGACCTGGTCCATGTCTTCAGCGGCGACATCATCGGTTGCGAGCCTGGGAAGAACCAGCGCGAGGAAGGCGGCAAGCGCGCCGACCCAGGCGCCGGCGGCGAGCAGATGGATGAGATCGGCCAGCAGTTGCAGCCAGCCCGCCTCGCCTTCGCCGGCCGCGCCATGCCCGCTCCAGGCGAGGGTCGCGAGCGCGACCGCGCCCGCCAGAGTGGAGGCGATGAAGGCAGGACGGGATTGCCGGCGATAGAAGGGGATGCAGAGCAGAAGAACGAGGAGCGCGACGAGGCGCGCCTTCAGCGCCGTTCCCATGGAAGTGCCGTTGAACAGCTCTGCGACCATGGAAAGATCAGGCTGGGCGAGTGGCAGCCCGGTCATCGCCGCAGCCTGCAACGCGAACCCCAGCGCCGACAGCAGGAGGGCGAGACAGGCGAGACCGGCCACCATTGCCGCCATCGGCAGATGCCGCTGCACCATCCGGCCGCCGCCGGGCGCATAGAGCGCGAACAGCGGCAGGCCGAACAGCAGGCCGAGATCGACGTAGAGCGCCCAGCGGACGGCGACGAGTGCCACGTCGTTCATGGCGTCACTTGACGGTAAAGGCGAGATTGCCCTGGATGCGGTGCGTGTCGGTCGAGACGACGTGCCAGGCGACCTGATAGCTGCCCGCCATGAGCGGCTTGGCGAGCGTCAGCACGAGCGTCTTGTCGCCTTCGACGGACGTCTTGAAGCCGGTTACCGCCATGCGGTGGTTGGGCATGCCGGGCATGCCGGTCATCACGATCTCGGCGCCCGACAGCCTGGGCATCAGACCTTCACTGAAGGTGAGCGTTATACGCGACGGCGCCGGGACGCTGGCGTTGGCGGCGGGCGTCGAGGACACGAGCTTGGGATGGGCGTAGGCCGGAGCCGAAACACTCAGGCCGACGGCGGCGATGGCTGCGAGCGGCGAAAAGAAGCGCATTTGGACATTCTCCTGTCAGTGACATGAGAGAATACGCAGCCGCGACCTGCACCCCTCGCAATTTTCTTTTTGTTCCCGGACAAGGGTTGCCGGACCATCCTGCGTATTGAGAAGTGAAGACGGAGAAACATCATGGACCACCTCGACGACATGCTCAGCCGGTTGCGGGAAGCGCCGCTCGATCCCCGGCTTGCCGGGCTGGACAGCCGCGTCATGGCCGAGATCGCCCGGCTCCAGGCCATGCCCCGCCTGAGCGCCACGACATTCGGTATCGCCGCGGCAGCAGCCTTGTTCCTGGGAATTGCCGGCTCGGCCGTGCCTGTGCGGTCGACCGAAGCCGGGCCGATATCGCCCTTTGACGCGCGGCCCGCGCTCGCTCCTTCGACGCTGCTGAGTTCACAATGATGCGCGACCGCCGGCTCCTGCTCCTCGTCCTGCTGACCTTTGCCGCGGCGATCGCCGGTGTGGTCATCGGCCGCGTCTATGTGGTTCCGGTGCACCCGGTCGAAAATGAGTTGCACGACCTGCTCCATCGCGATCTGAAGCTGGACACCGCGCAACATAGCCGTCTCGAGACGATCGAGAAGAACTATGCGATCCGGCGTCAGGCACTGGAGGCCGAACTGCGCGCCGATAACGCGCGGCTCGCCGAGGCGATCGAGGCGGAGCATGGCTATGGCCCGCAAGTCGCAGCGGCGGTGGATCGCTCGCACCAGGCGATGGGCGCGCTGCAGAAGGAAACACTCGAGCATATCTTCGCGATGCGGGCCGTGCTGCGCCCGGATCAGACGGACAAGTTCGACGACGCCGTGGTGAAAGCGCTGACGGCCGAGAAAAAATGACGCTCCACCTCCCCGACTGCTCGGACGGGGAGCTTGCGGCTCTGGCGCTTGCAGGCCGGCAAGCGGCCTATGGCGAGCTGGTCCGCCGGCATCAGGGCTGGGTGCACCGCCTCGTGCGCAGCCATGTCGGGAACCGCGACGAAGCGCTCGACGTGACCCAGGCGAGCTTCGTCGCCGCCTTCGCCGCACTCAACCGCTATGACGCTGCGCGACCCTTCCAGGTCTGGATGTCCCGGATCGTCATCAACAAATGCCATGACTGGCGGCGCCGGCGCGCGGTCCGGAACTTCTTCTCCATGGCCCTGCCGCTGGGCGAGGCGGATGACGTCGCCGATGAGGCGCCGCTACCCGACCAGGCAATCGGCGCCGAGCAGCAACTGGCGGAGGCGATGAAAGCGATCGCCGCCCTGCCCGCCTCTCTCAAAGACACGCTCATCCTGCGGACGATCGACGAGAAATCGGAAGCCGAAACCGCCGAGATTCTCGGCATCAGCCAGAAGGCAGTCGAGACCCGCCTCTACCGCGCCCGCGCACGCCTCGCGGAAATGTTGAAGAAAGTTTGAGGGGGATGAGGCCACGCTGCGTATTTCCATTAGGTCCGCCCTCTTTCTTAAAGCTGAGACAACCGAATGATTTCTGCTCTCGACCGCCGCCAGTTCCTCCGCGGCGCGGCCCTCGCCGGTGGCGGCGCCGCCTTGTCAGCCTGGCTGCCGGCCTGGGCGCAGACGATCTCGCCGGGGATGCGACCGACGCTGCCGACCGTGTCGGGCGAAGACATCACGCTCACCATCGCCCGGCAGTCGATGACCATCGACGGGCGCAAGTTCCGGGCAATCGGCCTCAACGGCACGGTCCCCGCCCCGCTGATCCGGCTGCGCGAGGGCCAGCGCGTGCGGCTCAACGTCATCAATCAGCTGGAGGAGGACAGCTCGATCCACTGGCACGGGCTGATCCTGCCGGCCAATATGGACGGTGTGCCGGGCGTGTCTTTTCCGGGCATCAAGCCGGGCTCGAACTACCTCTACCAGTTCTCCGTCGTGCAAAGCGGCACCTACTGGTACCACAGCCATTCAGGCCTGCAGGAACAGGAAGGCCATTACGGCCCGATCATCATCGATCCCGCCGGTGCCGATCCGGTCGCCTATGACCGCGAGCATGTCATCGTGCTCGCCGATCACAGCGCGCTCTCGCCGCAGGCGATCTTCCGGCGCCTCAAGGTCAATCCCGGCCATTTCAATTTCCAGCGCCAGACCCTGGCCGGGCTCCTGTCGGGCAAGGATCAGCCGCTCAAGGACCGGCTCGACTGGGGCCAGATGCGGATGGACCCGGCCGACATCTCCGATGTGACCGGATCCACCTACACCTATCTCGTCAACGGCCATGGTCCGATGGACAACTGGACCGCGCTCTTCACCCCGGGCGAACGGGTGCGGCTGCGGGTCATCAATGCGTCGGCGATGACCACCTTCAACGTCCGCATCCCCGGCCTGCCGCTGACCATCGTCCAGGCCGACGGGCAGAATGTGGTGCCGGTCACCGTCGACGAGTTCCAGATTGGTGTTGCCGAGACCTACGACGTCGTTGTCAGCCCAGGCGATGACAAGGCCTACACCCTTGTCGGCGAGGCGATCGACCGCTCGGGCATGGCGCGTGCCACGCTCGCGCCGAGGGCCGGCATGGCCGGCGAGGTTCCCCCCTTACGCAAACGGCCGCTCGCCGACATGAAGGACATGGGCATGGACATGTCCTCGATGCCGGGCATGGAAGGCATGGACATGTCGGGCGGCGCTATGCGGGGCGTCGATCCGACGGCCGAGAAGAACGCGTCCGCGCGCCTCGCGACCGGCGCGGCGGCAGCGATGGCGACCATGGACAATAGCGCCATGGCAGGCATGGATCATTCGGGGATGGATCATGGATCGATGGCCGGCATGGACCACGGCGCGATGGGCGCCGATGGCCAGATGGCGGGCATGGATCATGGCGGGCACGCGATGGGCTCGATGAAGATGCGCGACTTCTCGAACGCGCCGCAGGTGAAGCGCGACCCGAGCGTCCAGACCATCTCGCCGATGCCCGTAGACCGCACCGGCGAGCCCGGCCAGGGCCTCGCCGACGTCGGCCACAAGGTGCTTGTCTACAGGGACCTGATGGCGCTCGATCGCAATCCGGACGTGCGCGCGCCGAGCCGCAGCATCGACATTCACCTCACCGGCAACATGGAGCGGTTCATGTGGTCGTTCGACGGCGAAAAAATGTCGGACCATCACGAGCCGATCCCCTTCATCGAAGGCGAGCGGGTGCGCGTCAATCTCATCAACGACACGATGATGGGGCATCCGATCCATATTCACGGGCATTTTTTCGAGCTGGTGACGGGGCATGGCGATCATGCGCCGCGCAAGCATACGGTGATCGTCCAGCCCGGCGGCAAGGTGACCTGGGACTTCACCGCCGACGCGGTCGGCGACTGGGCCTTCCACTGTCATCTCCTCTACCACATGCATGCAGGGATGATGCGGGTCGTGAGCGTCCGTCCGAAGGGAGACGCGCAATGACCCGCATCCTCACGCCGCTGGTGAGCGCGATCGCCCTTCTCTCCGCCGCGCCCGCCTTTGCCCAGGATCATTCGATGCACGACATGCCCGGCATGACGCCGCCGGGCGGGGCGCGGCCGGCGCAGGAGAAAAAGAAGGACAAGGCCGCCGCGCCGCGCCCCAAGCCCGCTACCAGGCCGCGCGCTCAGAAACCAGCGCCGGGCACCATGCCGGCAATGGACCATTCGCAGGACCAGGCCAGTCCTGCGCCACAGGCAGATGCCGCCGGTCAACCGCAACCCGCTGCTCCCGCGATGGCGGAGATGCCGGGCATGGACCACTCCCGGCATCAGGACGGCGCGATGCCGGACATGCCCGGGATGGACCATTCGCAGCATGGCCAGACCGCCATGCCCGGAACCTCCGCCATGCCCGGCATGCAAATGACCGGCACGGCGCTTCCGGCCGGCAATGCGCCCCCGCCGCCCCCCCCCAGCGACCACTTCGCCGATCGGGATTTTCCCGGCGGCGAGATGGCGCGCTCGCGCGACATCATGATGAAGGACAGCGGCGGCAACAATTTCGGGCAGGTGCTGCTCAACCTGTTCGAGTATCAGGCGCATAGCGGCCGCGATGGCTATCGCTGGGATGGCGAAGGCTTTTACGGCGGCGACATCAACCGCCTCTGGCTCAAGAGCGAGGGGGAAGGCGAGTTTGGCCGCGGGATCGACAGCGCAGACGTCCAGGCCCTCTATAGCCGCGCCATCGACCCCTATTTCAACCTTCAGGCCGGCGTCCGCCAGGACTTCGGCCGCGGGCCCAACCGCACCTATGCGACCGTTGGCGTCGAGGGTCTGGCTCCCGGCATGTTCGAGGTCGAAGGCGCGCTGTTCCTCTCGACCAAGGGCGACCTTCTGGGCCGGGTCGAGGGCTATTACGACCAGCGCATCACCCAGCGCCTGATCTTGCAGCCGCGCGCCGAGGTCAATTTCGCCGCGCAGGATATTCCGGAGAACGACATCGGTTCGGGGCTGGTCAACATAGAGCTCGGCGCGCGCCTGCGCTATGAGTTCAGCCGCCAGTTCGCACCCTATATCGGCGTCTCCTATCTGCGCAAAGCCGGAGACACGGCGCGGCTGTCGAGGCTTGCCGGCGAGGACGTCCATGCGACCAGCTTCGTCGCCGGCGTTCGCTTCTGGTTTTAGCATCAGGACGGCTGATGGCGGGGGCGAACAGGAGAGCGGGGCGTTACACTCATACCAAGGTCGGCCGGCGCCGAGCGAAGGAGATACGCCATGGACCATTCGTCCCACATGAACACCCGGAAGATGGGCGCCTATTGGAGCCTTGCCGTTCAGACCGTCATCAGCGGCGTCATCATGTATCTGGTGATGTTCGTCATGATCGACGGGCTCGACAGCTTCTACAACAACCTCAACATGCTCTACATGACGCTGATGATGGTCGCACCGATGGTAGTGCTGATGATCCTCGCCATGCGGCACATGTTTGCGTCGAAGGCCGCCAACATCGCGCTGATCGCCGCCTCGCTGGTCGCCTTCTTCGGCAGCTTCGCGCTTATCCGCACCCAGACCACGATCGGCGACACGGCCTTTCTGCGCTCGATGATCCCGCATCATTCCGGGGCGATCCTGATGTGCCAGGAAGCAAAGCTCAGCGATCCGGAAGTCATCCGGCTTTGCGAAGCGATCAAGCGCTCGCAGCGGCAGGAAATCGACGAGATGAAGGCCATACTCGCGCGGCGCTGAGTGGCACGGTCGGGCTACGCCCGGATACGTGCGCCCGGCCAGGCATGTGAGCCGGGACGATGGTCGACACGAGGCGCGGGCCGGACGAGATTGCCAGGGAGGTGGTGCGGCTTGCGCCGTTGTTCCTGCGACAGGCTGGCGGCCATGTCCTGACGCTGCTCGATCCTGCCGGGATCGTGCTGAGCTATAATGAAGAAGGCGAGCGTGCCGAATGCTGGCCGCTCGACCGCGTCCTGGGACAGCCCCACGACCTGTTCTACCCGCCCGACGAGATTACGGCCGGCCGGCCGTGCGCAGACCTGGCGGCCGCCCTTCACGAGGGCACGCTGGAGCGCGAAGCGTGGCGGGTCTGCGAGAATGGAGCGGAGTATCTCGCGCGCCTGACGATCAGCGCCCTGTTCGAAGGCGACGCACATCGAGGCTTTGCCTGCATCAGTCGCGATGTCACCGACGAGGCGGCGGTCCGGGCGTCGATCGAGACCCGCGAGCAGCATCTCCAGTCGATCCTGGCGACGGTGCCGGATGCGATGATCATCATCGACGAGACCGGCGCCATCACATCCTTCAGCGCAGCGGCACAACGCCTTTTCGGCTACAGCGAAGCCGAGCTCGTCGGCCGCAACGTCTCCTGCCTTATGCCCCAGCCCGATCGCGACCGGCATGACGAATATCTCGCGCATTATCTCCAGACCGGCGAGCGCCGGATCATCGGCCTCGGCCGCGTCGTGGTCGGCCAGCGCCGCGACGGCTCGACCTTCCCGATGCAGCTGTCGGTCGGCGAGGCCGGTGAAGACGGGCAGCGGTTGTTCACGGGCTTCATCCGGGATCTCACCGCCAAGGAGCAGGATGAGCTCAGGCTCAAGGAACTGCAGGCAGAGCTGGTCCATGTCTCCCGGCTGAGCGCGATGGGCACGATGGCTTCGACTCTTGCCCACGAACTCAACCAGCCGCTTGCCGCGGTCGCGCTCTATCTCGAGACGATCCGCGACATGCTCGACGAGCGGGACGACGAACCCTTCGTGTCGCTGCGGTCGGTGATGGATGATGCCGCCCAGGAAACGCTGCGGGCCGGCCATATCGTCCGGCGCCTTCGCGATTTCGTCGCCCGCGGCGAGGTCGACAAGAGCCTCCACGAGCTGCCGCAGGTCATCGCCGAGGCGAGCCAGCTCGCGCTGGTCGGCGCACGCGAGCGCGGCATCCGCAGCTTCTTTGCGGTCGAGCACGCCGCGACGCCGGTCCTCGTCGACAGGGTGCAGATCCAGCAGGTGCTGGTCAACCTGATGCGCAATGCCATCGAGGCGATGGCGGAGTGTCCGGTTCGCGACCTCAAGGTGGCGACCAGGTTGCGCCCTGACGGGCTGATCGAGGTGACCGTGGCGGATACCGGCCCCGGCATCGCCGACGAGGTCCGGGAGCAGCTCTTCACGGCGTTCAACTCGACAAAGGCCGACGGCATGGGCCTCGGCCTTTCGATCTGCCGGACCATCATCGAAGCGCATGGGGGCCGTATCTGGATGGAGCGCCCCGACCGCGGCGGCGCGCGCTTTCATTTTACCTTGATCCATGCGCGGGCGGAGGAGGAACATGGGGGATAGACGCGTCATCCATCTGGTCGACGACGAGGAGAGCATCCGCAAGGCGGCGAGCTTTGCGCTCAAGACCGCGGGCTACGACGTCGTGACCTATGCCTCGGGCGTGGAGTTTCTCAAGGAGGCGAAGTCGGCGGCCGTCGGCTGCGTCATCCTCGACGTGCGCATGCCCGAGATGGACGGTCTCGAGGTTCAGGCCGCCATGGCAGCACGCGGGGTCAACATGCCGGTCATCGTCCTGACCGGCCATGGCGACGTGTCGGTTGCGGTGCAGGCCATGAAAGGCGGCGCGGTCGACTTTCTCGAGAAACCCTTCGAGAAAGCCGCCCTGCTCGGCGCCGTCAGCCGCGCGTTCGCGCGTCTCGACGATGTCGACCTTCGTACCCTGGAAACGTCCGAAGCAGGGGTGCGGGTCGCTGCACTGACGCCCCGGGAGCGGGAAGTGCTCGAAAGGCTGGCCAACGGCCTGCCCAACAAGACGATCGCCTATGACCTGGGCTGTTCATCGCGAACGGTCGAGGTCCATCGCGCGAGCCTGATGGCCAAGCTCGAGGTCCGCAATCTGTCCGAAGCCCTGCGGATCGCCTTTGCCGCGGGCATGGGCCGCAAGCCGAAGTGACTGCGACCTCTACGTAGCGACGGGACGAGGCGCGATATGCGATCGATGGTGCAATCGTCACACGGGTGTCCGCTTCTCGCAATGCCATCGGTCCGTTCCACCCAGCATGATGGCAGATACACCATCCTCGTCTCCGACGACGATCCCGGCGTGCGGCGTGGCCTCCAGCTGCTGCTGAGATCGCGCGGCTATGCCGTGTGGGGATATACGACCGGCCGCGCGCTGTTGGCCGACCCCCGCGCGAAGGAGGCGGACTGCGTCATCCTCGACTATCGCATGCCCGACATCGACGGATTCGCGATGCTGCGTCACCTTCGCGAGATCGGATGGTCGGGACGGGCCATCATGATCTCAGGCTTTCACGACACGCTGCTGGCCTCGCGGGCCGCCGAGGCGGGCTTCGATCACGTTCTCGCAAAGCCGTTGATCGGCAGGGCTTTGCTCGATGCGTTGGACCGGCACCGCGCCGAGACGCTTCGAAAGCATTGAACTGTGGCAACCTGCCCCCGGCGGCCTCAGCCCTGCGCGATGTGGACAGCGGTCAGCGACGTCAAAGCCAGTGGTTGCGTTTGAACCGGATGTAGAGTCCGATGCAGACCGCAGCGATGACGCCGAGGATGACGAAATATCCCCACTGCGTCTTCAGTTCGGGCATATTCTCGAAGTTCATCCCGTAGATCCCGGCAATCGCGGTAGGCACCGCGAGGATCGCGGCCCAGGCGGCGAGCTGACGCGTGATCGCACCCTGGCGCTGCTGTTCGAGCAGGTGACTCGCCTCGAACACCGAGATCAGGATGTCGCGGATGCCGGTGATGGCGCTCTCAACCCGGAGCATGTGATCGAGCAAATCACGGAAATAGGGTTTGGAGGCCTCATCAAGCCGCGGAAGCTGCAGGTTCACCAGCTTGCGACCGACCTCGAGCATGGGTCCGAGCACGCGTTGGAAGCGGACGAGCTCACGCCGCAGCGTGAAAATCCGGGTCACCTCCTCGCGGGTGAGAAAGGCTGCAAGCATGCGCTGCTCCATCTTGAGGACGTCCTCCTCGATCGCCTCGACGATCGGGAAATAGCCATCGACGATGAAGTCCAGAATGGCATGGAGCACATAGTCCGGGCCCTCGCGCAGCAGGTCCGGCGTGATTTCGAGATGCGCGCGAAGCTCGCTGTGCGAGCGTGCCGAACCCTGCCGAACGGTGATGAGGAAATTCTTGCCCAGGAAAATCGCGGTGGAGCCGTAGGCGATATGATCGCCTTCAAGATGTGCCGTCCTGGCGACGATGAACAACTGGTCACCGTAGACGTCGAGCTTGGAAATCTGGTGGCCGTTGCCGGCATCTTCCACGGCAAGCGGGTGAAGGCCGTAATTTCCGGCGATGTCGGCAAGTTCTGTTTCGCTGGGCTGGGAGAGGCCGATCCACACAAAGTCATCCTTGGCGATATGCTCGCACGCCGGATCGATCAGGGTCACCGGCCGCAGCCGTTTGCCCTCGTGATAAAGAAAGGCGGCGACGACGCTCATGGCACTTTCCGGTGCCGCCACCTGCGGCGGCGACCGGAAGCCGTGTGCCTCGCCCATTGAGACGCGTGCACAAGCAGGCGCGCCTCGCCCTTTAACCCCAGTCGCAGGAAGACGAAGGCGGCGCGCAGCAATTCGAGCGAGAGCTTATAGAAGATGCGGCGGAGCGTTGGGTTTCGCAGAAGGCCGCTCCCGTTCATGACGCGCGTGGCTGGGCGGCGCGCTGCCACATCAAGGGCACGCAGACTGCGAAGGTCCGCGCACCCTTGATTGGCGACCGCGAAGGTTTTCCTCTCTTGCGATGGTACCAAGCGATTGCCCGTTTGGCGCTTCGGCAATCGTGTCGGATGGCTATACCTAAGTATCGGATAGCGGCGCTGACGACAGGGGTTGCCGGGCCCCGGTGAGGCGCATCGCACCGCGCGGAGACGAAAGCTGGAAGACGGGAAAGCTCAACTGTCGAAAGCGACCGAGCGCGCGAGCGCTTCCTGGGACTGCAGAAAGGCGAGCCGCGATTGCAGCGCCGCCTGGACAACGCCGAAAGCGTCACCCCCCAGAGTCACGCGCAGCGGCGGATGGTCGCTGGTTGCGACATCGACGATCGCTTGCGCGATCTTTTGCGGGTCGAGCGTGTAGAGCTCGTTTCCGGCGGTCTCGAACATCTTGCGGATATCGCCGGCGGGCGTATCGCGATAGGCGGCGATCTCGCTGGCGAATTGCAGGTTGTGGCTGAAGCTGGTGCGCGCGCCACCCGGCTCGATCAGCGTCACGAACAGGTTGAAGGGTTCAAGCTCCTGGCGGAGGCATTCGCTGAAGCCCTCCAGGCCCCATTTGGCCGCATGATAGAGACTGCTCGTCGGAAGCGAGCCCTGACCGCTGGCGCTGGAGATCTGGATGATCCGGCCGCTCCCGCGCAGGCGCATCGCGGGGACAAAGGCGCGGGTGATGTGGATGGGCGCCATGAGATTGAGCGCGATCTGGCCTTCGACCTCGGCGTCCGACATCTCTTCGGTGGCGCCGATCACGCCGCCGCCGGCGTTGTTGACCAGAATATCGACGGGTCGACGCGCCTGCGCCCGGGCCACGACCGCAGCAATATCGTCCTTGACCGTGACGTCGAGCGCTTCGACGCGCAGCTGGCTCGGATATTTCGCCGCAAGGTCGTCGAGGCTTTCGGGCCTGCGAGCCGTCGCGGTAAGGTCGTCGCCCGCGGCCAGGATCAGTTCGGCCAGATGGCGGCCAATGCCGCTGGACGCGCCCGTGAGAAACCAGTGATTGGACATATGCTGCTCCATATATTACCAACTGGTAGGTAACTTCATATGTGGAATGCGTCAATGCCGGGAGGTGTGATGAAGGAACGAACCAGGCGGAATGCCGCACAGAGCCGCGAGACGCTCCTGGCTGCAGCGACCGAGGAGTTCGCGTCCCATGGGCTGGCGGGCGCGCGGATCGATCGCATTGCGCAGGCGGCGGGTATCAGCAAGCCGATGCTCTACACCTATTTCGGGGACAAGGAGGCGCTCTTCGATGCCGCGCTGACGCAGGAAGTGATGGACGCGGCGCAGGCCGATCGCTTCGATCCCAATGATCTTGAGGGTTATGCGGGGCGCACCTATGACTTGCTGGTCGAGCGCCCGCGCTTGTGGAGGCTGCTGACCTGGCATCATTTGGAGCGTGGCCAGGATGTTCTGATGCTCCCGGCCGGCGAGGTCCTTCTCGGGGAGAAGCTGGACGGGATCGCAGCGGCGCAGGCCGAGGGGCGGATCGTCGCCGACTTCACGCCCATGGACGTCGTCCGGCTTGTCGCCGCCCTCACCCAGCTCTGGTGCATGACCGGAGCCGCACGCGACGCTACCGAGCATGCGGCGCGCAGGGCGACGATCATGCGGGCGGTGGGGCGACTGCTGCGCGTGTGATCGTGCGAGGCGCGCGTTGCCCGCCCGCGCGCCGATCAGGACACAGCAAGCTCCATCGCACCCCGCGACATTACCCGACCGCGAAGATACGGCGGCTCATCTGCTCGCGCTGCCCGTGGGCACGGCGGGCCGAGCGACGATCAGAATTGCGCGGCCACAGCCGAACCGGAGTGGATCGGCAAGTGAGCCCGTCGCAGCGCGATGACCTCAGGTCGCAGGCCTTGATGCGCGACGTTTCGTCAGCAGTCGTTTGAGATCCTTCGCAAGGCGATAAAACAGAATGACGATCCCGGTGACCACGATGAGCAACGTCGCCGATGCAGCGACAACGATCAGTGGATGGTTGTAACTGCGCGAGGCGCCAAGGTTCATGATATGGATTTTGTAAAAGAAATCATAGAAGTCCCACAGGTCCGAACGGCGACTGAGCACCTCTCCGGTGAACGGATCCAGATAGAGGCGACTATGCTCCTTGTCGGCGAAGCTGGCGCGCCACAGCGGCCCGCCGACCTGCGCTTCCTCGGGCGCCGTTTCCTGATAGTCGACCGCCTGCAGCCTGCCGGATCCTTTGTAGGACATCAGAGCATAGCGCCGAGCGTCTGCCAGACTGATCTCATCGACATTTTCGCCAGTGTAGGCGTTCCACCAGCTTTCGCTTCCGCCCCGCGCCTTGAGGACCCATATCGGACCGCGCGGCGTATTTTTGAGCGTGGCCTCGTTGAGGTCGGTGTGGCATGCGATCTTCGATCCCATGCGACGGAAAGCGGATAGTGCAGACGCCCCCGCCTGCAAAATCCCTCGCGAGCTATGGCAAATCCGGCTCGCCGCTGGATGCCCCCGCGCGCCACAAGCGCGCGGGGATCCGGGGGTCAGAAGGGCACGTCGTCGTCGAGCTCAGGATCAGGGTCGCCGGCCTCGTCGGACTTCGATTTCGCCCGGCTGAGGAAGTCGATCGTCTCGGCGATGATCTCGGTGCCGTAGCGCTCGACGCCGTCGCCATCGGTCCATTCGCTGTAATGGATGCGGCCGCGCACCAGCAGCTTCATGCCCTTGGTGCAATGCTCCTGCACGGTCTTGCCGAGGCCATTGAACGCGGTGATCCGATGCCATTCGGTGTCCTGGACGCGGTAGCCTTTCTCATCGCGAACGACCTTGCCTTCCGAATAGCGGGGACGCGAGGTCGCCAGGGTGAAGTGGGTGATGCGGGTCCCGCCCTGGGTGGTGCGGCTCTCCGGATCCATGCCGATATTGCCGGCAAGAATGACGATGTTCTGCATGATCAAATCTCCGTTGCTTCCGTCCGAGGGACCGTCCCTCCGACGAGACCCGGCCAAGACCGGCGGGAGACGAGGGCATCGACGCGCAAGCGGCGACCCGACCCACAAGGGCCGGAGTGGTGCGGGCAGGCGCGCGAGCGACAACCCGGTCCGGCACCGCGGGGGTTGCCCCACGGCAACCGTCCGGGCTTAGGGGATCAGTCAGGCGGAGGGCGCTTTCCCTCGGCGCCAGGCAACGGCAGAGCCATGTCGCAACATCGCGATGGGCCGAGCTCAGGACATGGACTGCCCGCAATGACTGGTCCGGTTGTGTAGTTAGTTGATCTGCGCCTCTGATACCAGCCTGGGCGGGAGGCGGAGCGTAGCGGAGCCGAGCGGCCAGGCTGGCATCTTGATCGTCTCCGGGGCCGGTGGTCGATATCCGAGACTGCTGTGGGGCCGTGCTCGGTTGTAATGATCGCGCCACCAGCCGGTGACGATCCGCACCTCCTCAAGGCTGTAGAAGATTTCGCCGTTGAGCAGTTCATCTCGCAGACGGGCATTGAAGCTTTCGATATAGCCGTTCTCCCATGGGCTGCCGGGCTCGATATAGAGGGTAATGACGCCAAGCCTGCCGAGTCACTCGCGCACCGCATTAGCGACGAACTCGGGGCCGTTATCGGATCTGATATGCTCGGGCGGCCCATGCTCGATGAACAGATCGGTCAGCACGTCAATCACGTCGTTCGACCGGAAGCGCCGCAGCGGCACCATCGCCAGGCATTCCCGGCTGAACTCGTCGATAATGTTGAGCATTCGGAACTTGCGACCGTTGTGCGTCTGATCCTCGACGAAGTCGTAGGACCACACATGCCGCGATGCTCCGGGCGCAGCCGGATGCACGATCCGTCGCCGAGCCAGAGCCGCCGCCGTTTCGGTTGCCGCTTCGGCACTTTAAGACCCTCCCGCCGCCAGATACGCTCAACCACTGACAGGCTGACCTGCCAGCCCGCCTGGCCCAGCAAGACATGGATGCGGCGATAGCCATACCGGCCATAGTCCTTGGCCAGCGCGATGATGTCGGCTGTTAGCCGCCGCTCGTCGGCATCATCCTTCGGTGGATGGCGCTGTGTCGAACGATGCTGGCCCAGAACACGGCAGGTCCGTCGCTCCGATACCGGCAACGCGCGACGGATCTGCTCGATCGCCTCACGGCGACGGGAGGGACTCAAAAAGTCAGCTTCGACGCCTCTTGCAGGATCGCCTTGTCGAGCGCGAGGTCGGCCACCAGCTTCTTCAGCCGCGCATTCTGGCGCTCCAGATCCTTCATTCGCCGCGCCTGGTCGACCTTCAGCCCGCCATATTCCTTGCGCCACCGATATAGCGTCTGCTCCGCGATCCCGATCTGGCGGCAAGCCTCCACCGCTGTGCCGCCTCGCCCCACAATCACCTCTACTTCACGCAGCTTCGCTATGATCTGCTCCGGCGTAAACCTCTGACGTCCCATACATTTCTCCAATTCTCATGCCCAAATGGGCTCTCTTCAGAATTGGACCAGTTTTTCCAAGGTAGACCACTATCCCTCCGTCAGACCGATGCCAGCCTCACAGGAGGTTTCGGGCAACAGCGGCAAGACTGAGTGCAAGCGCGACAAGGCTGGGAATGATGACCGCCGCCCCGCAGATGAAGGCAAGGACGCCCACCCAATTCCAACTCGGTGCCTGCATCATCACTTCGTCCTTTGCCCAATGGTGTCCACACCACCATCCTTATCGCAAACGATTTGCCTCGCCCTCGGTTTCGGGTCGCCAATCATCAGGTTCGACAAGAGGCTGGTCTGACTTGGCGTCGGTCACGACTCGCTCGGCCGCTCCATCCAGATCATCATACTGCCCGGTGCGCATCGACCAAAGAAAGGCGCCCAGCCCAGCAAGGCCCATCAGCAGCGCGACCGGCACCAGCCACAGGATCCCGCTCATCGGGTAGCGGCCAGGGGAACGAGGGTCGGTGCCGGCGCTCGCCTGCTAAGCCGTGATCCGCGTGCTGCGGGAATTCGCAGAGAGTTCGCAACGACCGAAATCGACGAAAGCGACATGGCGACGGCAGCAAGCAGTGGGGTGACATAGCCCGCCATGGCCACAGGAATCACCAAAAGGTTATAACCGACGGAAAGCGCCAGGTTCTGGCGGACACGTTGCCGGGCCGCGCGCGCGATCTGCACAGCGCGCGGAACCGCATCGAGATCCTGGCCGAGATAAACAATATCCGCGGCCGCCCGACCGATGTCGGCGGCATTGGAAGGAGCCATCGAAACGTGCGCCGCCGCCAGTGCCGGTCCATCGTTCAGCCCATCACCCACCATCAAGGTCAGGCGCTGACTGTCCGCCAGCGCCTGAAGCCGCTCCACCTTATGCTGCGGCAGCAATCCGGCACGCCAGTGGGCGATACCGATCGCGTTCGCGAACCCCGACACAGAAGCAATGTGATCGCCCGAAAGCAGTTCGATAGGCAGCCCAAGCGCGTCAAGCTTGGCCACCGCTTCCCGCGCACTCGTCTTTTCAACGTCCAAGAAGGCAAAATGGCCGGCAAGCTCACCATCGACCGAGAACACGGTCTGGAAACCGCCACTCTCGCCCGTGCCTGGATTCAAAGCCCAATCGGCACGCCCCAGGCGAAACAGATGGCCGTTCCGCTGGCCCTCCAAACCCCGGCCCGGCAGCTCGGAAAAACTGTCCAGATCGAGGCCGGACAAGGCGCCGCCGTTGGCGGCAATCGCGCGTGCGACGGGATGGTTGGAACGCGACGCCAGCGCCATCACGATTGCGCGATAGGGTTCATCGATGGCGATCTTGCTCACTCGCAAATCGCCATGAGTGAGCGTGCCGGTCTTGTCGAAAATCACGGTATCGACCTGTGCAAGCCGCTCGAGCGCGCTTCCATCCTTGAGCGCGATGCCGTGCTCGAACAAGCGCTTCGCCGCGGCGACCTGAACCATGGGTATGGCGAGACCAAGCGCGCAGGGACAGGTCACAATGAGCACCGAAATGGCAATGGTCAGCGCCCGATGCCAATCGCCTGTGTCAAGGAACCACCCGGCAAACACGGCCAAGGCCAGCGAATGGATGATCGGCGAGTAATAGGCCGCAACACGGTCGGCGAGACGGCGATAGCGTGCTCTGCCCTGCTCGGCCGCTTCCATCATTCGCACCATTTCGGATAGAAAGGACCGCGCGTGGCTGTTGGTCACACGCACCTTGAGCGAACCATTGAGATTCAGCATGCCCGAAACGAGCGTGCTTCCCGGTCGCACCGGCACCGGCATCGCCTCGCCCGTGACCGCGGCAGTGTCGAGATCGCCCTCGCCCGCAAGGACAAGACCATCCAGCGGAACACGCTCGCCTGGCGCGACGAGGATGACATCACCCACCGAGACATCCTCGAGCGGTCTAAAAGCGCGCGATCCATCCGTGCCGATTACATTCGCGCCCGCAGGCGTCATTCGCGTCAGCCCGAGCACGGCCGAACGGGCCTTGTCACGCATGGCATGGTCGAGCGTTCGTCCGACAAGCAGGAAAAAGATCAGCGTCACGACCGCGTCGAAATAGGCATGGCGTCCGAAATGCAGCGTGTCGTAGATGCTGAGACCCAGTGTCAGGACGATGCCGATCGAGATGGGCACATCCATATTGGTGCGTCCCGCGCGCAATGCCGACCATGCCGACAAGAAGAAGATGCGCCCCGAAAAGAATACCGCGGGAAGCGCGAGCAGCGCCGAGATGAGATGGAACAGCTGCCGCGTAGCGGGGTCGGCGCCTGACCAGACCGACACCGAAAGCAGCATGATGTTCATCGCCGCGAAGCCGGCGACCGCTGTCGCGACGATCAGCCGGCGCTTTTCGGGATCGGCGCGTTCGTCCGGTTGGCTGAGAAGATTTGCCTCGAAGCCCGCCTCGTTCAGCGTTGCCAGCAAAGGCGGTGCACTCGCGGTTTGCGCTTGCCGCCATGTGACGGTCACACGCCGCGTCGATAGATTGACCCGAGCCGCTACGACGCCCTCGAGGTTACCAAGGATGCGCTCGATCTTCGCCATGCATCCGCCGCAATGCGCGGTCGGGACCGACAGTTGCGTCCTCATCGTTCCGTCATCCAGCGATTGGCTGGCGAAGATGAGTTCATCGACCGATTGCCCGGTCAATGATGTCGGCGCCTGGACGGCAGGCATGGCATGGCTGGCCATGTCTAGGCCTGCGTGTCTGAGACCGCGCGATAGGCATGCCATGTGGCATGTCCAAGCCACGGGAAGATGACGATGAGGCCGATCAAGCCCGTAGCCGCGCAGAGTATGAAAAGCGCAAGGACGATGGCGCCCCAGACGATCATCGGCGCAAGGTTGTTCCAGACGAGCGCCGTGCTTGTTCCCATCGCCGTGAGCGCATCGACCTTGCGATCGAGGAGCATCGGAATGGCAAAAACACTGATCGCAAAAGCGAATGAGGCGAACAGGCCGCCCACCGCCGTGCCGACGCCGAGAATAATCCATCCCACCGGCTCGGTCAGCAGGAAGGCGGTTATGTGAGGCAGGCCGGGAAAGGGGCGCACGCCGAAGAACAACGCATAGATGAGCACCGCGGATCGCATCCACAGTAGCATCAGCAGGCTGAGCAGGACCCCGGTGAAAAGCACCTGCGGGCCCGCCGCCGGTTTCACCAGGAGCATTTCGCGCAGCGACGTATCGCGTCCCGCTTCTCGGTTGCGGCTTTTCTCATAGAGTCCGATGGCCAGCAGCGGGGCAATGATCATGAAGCCGGCGAGCGCGGGAAAAAGAATATAGTCGCGGCCATACAGCGCGAGCATCGCGACAGCAGCGAGAGACAGAAGGAAAATGCCCAGACCGTAGGCCAGGCTCGGCATCGGCCGATGGAAAAGATCCTGCCATCCGGCCTTGAGCCATTGGAAGCCGATGGAAGCGGGAAGATGGCGCTGAAACCGCGCGCTCTTCGTCTCCTCGATGCCCGAGGTCTGGCTCAGCAAGCCATAAGAGGGGCTTTTATCGCTCATGTCCCGCTACCTTTCAGCATGCCGATTTCGCCGCGCGATACTGCCCGCTCCCGTTCGCGCGTTCCTTCAAATGTCCCACGCATTCGGGCTGCGAGCGAAAGGCGACGTAGAAAAAATGCGCGTTCGCAAGAACGAACAGCAAAAGGCCTGCTGCCACCAGCGTCCAGACCAGCCACCGGGATCGGGATCGCATGGCCGTCATCGCTGAGGCGCGCTCAGCGAATGAACATAGAGCGCCAATATCTTGATATCCGAGTCCGTAAGCCGCTCGTCCCATGTCGGCATATGCCCCTGGCGTCCGCCATGGACGGTCTCCACGATCTGATCGATGTCTCCTCCATAGATCCAACGCGCGTCCGTCAGATTGGGAGCGCCGACATCGCGCTTCCCGCGCGCATCCTCGCCATGGCAAATCGCGCAATTGGCCATGAAGACCTCGCGCCCCGATACAATCGACGTCCGATTGGCATTCGTCACGAACTTGGGATGCGACAAGGCGTAGACATAGTTGGCCGCCAGACTGACCTGATCGGCATCGAGTATCCCGTCGCGTCCGAACGAGGGCATCTGCGAGACGCGCCCCTGCGGATGCTCCACATTGACCCCAACGCGCATGGTCTGCGCGATCGTCTCAAGGTCGCCGCCCCAGATCCAGTCGTCATCGGTCAGATCGGGATAACCATAACCCCCCTTGGCATTAATGCCGTGGCAGGCGGCGCAGTTGTCGCCGAACAACCGGTGGCCGGTGCTACGCACGATGGTCATGAGCCGGGGGTCGGCCGCGATCTGCTCGAGGTTCTCGCTTTCGATCCGCTTTATCCAGTCGGCCCGTCCCGCCTGCGAATCGACCAGGTGCTTTTCGACCGAGGTGCGCTGGTCGATGTTGAGAATTCCCTTGGTGTAGGTGTCGCCCAAGGGCCAAGTCGGCATGAGAATCCACCAGGCGAAAGCGAAGAGATGGGTGACGATCAGAAAAATCAGCACACCCTTGGGGACCGGCGTATCGAGCTCCTTGATGCCATTCCAGACATGGCCGGTCGTTTCATGACCGCTGACGGGATCGCGCTCTACGTCCATGGCTTGTCGTCCTGATCGAGAACGCTTTGTTTGGCTCGGTTGAACTTGCCACGATTGGACGGCCGGAACGTATAAATGAGGACACCGATCATCAGACCGATGAGGTAGAACAGCCCCCAGCTTTTCGAGAATGCAACAAGAGCCTCGTGGCTTATGTCCATGCCTGCCTCCTCATGTCATTTCACCGGCTCTGGCGGCTTCTGCGGCGCGGCCGTATTCTTGTACGGCACGTCGGTCAGCCGGCCGAGAACCTGAAGATAGGCGACGAGCGCGTCCATCTCGGTGACCTCGGTCGCCACATCGTCGAACACGCGAACCTGCGTTTCTTCGCCATACCGCTCGGTGATACCGGACGAGGTCGAGCTTTCCGGTGTCGCCTGGTCGAAGGCATCGACGCTCGCATTCTCGATCATGGCATCGGTGTAGGGCACCCCCGCGGCCCGCAGCGCCTTGAGGTGCAAGGGCAGATCAGCGAGGCGCAAGGGCGTCCGCGCCAGCCAGGGATAGGCCGGCATATTGGAATCGGGCACCACATCGCGCGGATTGGTCAGATGGGCGACGTGCCAGAAATCGGAATATTTGCCGCCAACGCGGGCGAGGTCGGGTCCGGTGCGCTTCGAACCCCAGAGCATCGGATGGTCATATTTGGATTCGACCGCGAGCGAATAGGGACCATAGCGCTCAACTTCGTCCTGCAGCGTCCGGATCATCTGGCTGTGACAGGCATAGCATCCTTCGCGCACATAGATGTTTCGCCCCGCCAGTTCGAGCGGCGTGTAGAGCCGCATGTCTGGCGCCTCCTCGACCGTCTCGTCGATCGTGAAAAGCGGAGCGATCTCGACGAGGCCGCCGACACTGGCAGCCGCGATGATGGCGAGCACGAAGCCGATCGCCGAACGTTCGAGCTTGCGATGAAACAGTTCCGCCACGGCTCAGGCCCTCCCCGCCGCCGTCGCGGCCTGTAGCGGGACGTCGCCTTCGAACGGCGCCTGGGCCGAGGCGGCGCGAATGGTCCTCCACATATTGTAGGCGCCGATCACAGCACCGATCAGGAACAGAAGGCCGCCGAGCGTACGCGCGATGTAATAGGGATACATGGCTCTGAGCGAATCCAGGAAGGAGTAGGCTAGCGTGCCTTCCTCCGTATAGGTCCGCCACATCAGGCCCTGGATGATGCCCGAGTTCCACATGGCAAAAATGTAGACAAGAGTGCCGGCAAGCGAGAGCCAGAAGTGCCACTCGACCAAGGCGGGCGAATACATCGCCTCGCGCTTCCACAAGGACGGCACCAGCGTGTAGAGCGAGCCGAAGGTGATGAGCGCCACCCAGCCGAGCGCGCCGGCGTGAACATGGCCAACCGTCCAGTCGGTGTAATGCGAAAGCGAATTGACGGGCCGGATGGCGAGGAACGAACCTTCAAAGGTCGAGATGCCATAAAACACCGCCGCGACCATCATGAAGCGGAGCGTCGCATCATCGCGCACGCGGTGCCAGGCGCCGTTCAATGTTAGCAAGGCGTTGCCAGCCGAAGCCCATGACGGCACGAGGAGCATCACCGAGAAGGTCATGCCCAGCGTCTGAACCCAGTGCGGTAGGGCGGTATAATGAAGGTGGTGGGAACCCGCCCACATGTAGAAGAAGGTAATGCCCCAAAAGCTCAGGATCGAGAGACGGTAGGAGAAGATCGGCCGCTGGGCCCGGATGGGCAGGTAGTAATAGAGCATGCCCAGGAAGCCCGCCGTCAGGAAGAAGGCGACGGCGTTATGACCATACCACCACTGCACCATAGCATCCTGGACGCCCGACCAGATGGTGTAGCTCTTCGCATGGCCCAGCGAGACCGGAATCGCGAGATTGTTGATGATATGGAGTATCGCGACGACGAGAATGAAGGCCATGAAGTACCAGTTGGCCACATAAATGTGTGGTTCCTTGCGGCGTGCGAGCGTCCGGATGTAGAGGATGAAGTAGGTCACCCAGACGATCACCAGCCAGATGTCGGCATACCATTCGGCCTCGGCATATTCCTTCGATTGGGTAACCCCGAGCAGATAACCGCTGGCCGCGAGGATGCAGAACAGGTTGTAGCCCACCAGCACGAACCAGGCCGAAAGCTGATCGGGAAGACGCGCCCGCGAGGTCCGCTGCACGACATGCAGCGAGGTGGCGATGAGCGCGTTGCCGCCAAAGCCGAAGATCACGCCGCTGGTGTGCACCGGTCGCAAGCGGCCGAAGCTCGCCCAGGCACTGTCAAACGTCAGGTCAGGGAATGCCAGCAGCGCGGCGACCCAGACCCCCACGAACATCGCCACCACCGCCCAAGCCATGCTGGCGATGATGCCGGCCTTGATGGGCTCGTCATAGTAGCTTTGCAAACGGGATTTTGGCGGTTCCGGTCCCCAGATGCCGCGGATTACGATGATGGCGCAAATGGCGGCAATGGCCAGGATCAGCCAGCCGTGGATTTCCATTGTGTCCTGATTGCCTGCCGCTGCGAGAACGAGGCCGCACAGACCGACGGCAACGGAAATGGCGAGCGCGATCTGGCGTTCGGTCTCGGTCAAGGTCAGTATCATGGCCGATCTATTTCCCCCCTCATCGGTCATCGCCACGGGCTGACAGCGCAGCAGCAGGTTCGCTCCCGATGGGAACACAGCTCGCGCCGAACCAGCAACACGCGGGTCGGACGGAAGTTCCCAACTATTGCCCTGCCGTCTCCCGCGGTAAACACCAAAAAATCAGTGGTCAGCGTCGCTCGCCACGCATCGCGGCCGAATTTGAACCTGTGTTTGGCGACGGCGCAATGGACTTTTGCCGATCAAGCTCTTGGACCGTTAAGCCTGTGTCCAAGACTGGCTCGACCTCCGTCTCCGATCGGTCAGGACTGAGCGGCAGCCGCTCTTCAGCATACTGCGGTCGAATCAGCGTATCGCCGCCAGGTATCGTCCGTCGTCGGCACGGAAGAGCACTGACCCATTGCTGTTGACGGACCATGAGGTCACATCCTGCAGAATGGCCAGGAACCTGGTTTCCTGGTTCCCGAGCGCCGGCACGCAAGCCCGGCGCGTCACGGCGAGCGGTCCGATCCGAAGCGACTGTTCCTCGATCGAATAGTCGCCGGTGAACCTGTTGCAGCCGGCCGATCCGCTCACTCGGCCGTCTTGCGAAAACTGCACCGTCACATTGGATTTGTCGATCAGACCGGTCTGATTGATGTCCTCCACCTTGAATTGCGGGCCGATCAAGCCTGAAGCCGCCGGGCGGTCACCAACGCGAACCATATTGAGCGTCCCCAGATCCTGCTCGAACCGCGTGGGATCGACCGAATGAACCGTATCCGTGGTCCATATCGGGTTGCCCTCGGGATCGGTAATCGTCGCACGGACTGCGTAACGCATGTTGGTCTTCAAGTCCTGTTCCTTCACCCTAATCGAAAATGGCAAAGGAACCTGCTGCCCTGCTGTCTCGCGCGTTTCCTTGGCAATGATCACCGATCTCGCATCGGCGCGCGAAACGTCCAGCAGTCTCACGTTGAATTTCGCGCGGGCGGGCAGAGCGATGCGCTGTCGATAGGATGCGTTGCCGGTTACGACCTTGTCTCTCAGCTCCGCAATGGGGGCTTGGGGATCGACGTATCGCGCGCCTGTCGCGCAGCCGCCGAGCGCGAGCATGGTCATCGCCAGTACGGCTGTGAATGGCTTGTTGAACATGGCGTTTCACTTTGCTGTGCGATTGGAGCGGAAGAGAGCAGGTCAGGCGGAACCCATGGCATCGGCAATAATGGGAGGGCTTCGAGCGGCAGTCCTGTGGGAATCGACTTCGCATAGGATGGTTCCGAACCACGAACGTCCGATGGCGGGCGGAAGATTGGGCTGGATTGGCGCGGGCGGCCCCGGCGGATATCTGATCCCCTCTTGGGAGACAGCCACTGAATTTTGGAACCACACGAAAAGCGCAGTCTAGAACCCGTGGCTTCCCGCCACTGCGCCGAGAACCGTGACAGCCGCGATACCCAGCAATATTCGGTGAAGTGTCTCCATTCGGGCAAAATCTGCGGCGGGCTTGACCGATGTCATCATTCGGCGGTGGAGAAACAGCGGCTCGATCACGAAAAGCATCGCGGCGAACACGGCCCACAGCCCTACCATCGCATGCATCCACCAGAAGCGAAGATCGAAAAAGCGGTCCCACATCTGCGCGCGATAGATCATCCAGAAGCCGCTCAGTCCTGCCAATAGCACCCAGATGCGCGCCTGCGCCGCAAAGCGCCCCTCCAGTCGATGAAAGGCCGCCAGCCGCTCCGCCGGCGGATTGGCGGCGCGCACGGACGGCATCACCACAAGCGTCACGAACGCCACGCCGCCGATCCAGACAAGGACCGCCAGGACATGAACGGCCCGGGCCAGGATGATGTCGTCCATGCCTCCGCTCCCTCAGGCCGCGAGCAGTTCGTCGGCCGGGCCGAAGAACTCATAGTGGATCCTGTCCGACGGCACACCCGCCAGCGACAGGGTCGAGACCGCATGACGCAGGAACGGACGCGGCCCGCAGATGTAATAGTCCGCTTGTGCGACCGGTGTGCTGGCGACCAACCATTCATCGGTAATTATGCCGGCCACATCGTAGTCGCTGCCCTCTGTTTCATCCTCGAGCGGGGTCTGGTGAAAATCGGTGATCGCGATCGATTGGCCATGGCTCGCCACAGCGCGGACATGGTCGCGCATCGCATGGGTGTCGCGGTCATGCGTGCCGTGGATGTAATGAACCGGCACTTCGGCGCCGTTCTGAACGAGGGCTTCGAGCATCGCCACCATCGGCGTCAGGCCCACGCCGCCCGACAGCAGTACGACCGGCCGTTCGACATGATCGGCGAGGAAGAATTCGCCAGCAGGCGCGGCCACCTTCAGGATCGTCCCGGGTTTCGCCTCGTCGTGCAACCAGCCCGACGCGAGCCCTTGCGGCTCGCGCTTGACCGAAATGCGATAGGTTTCGCCATTGGCGGCGGCCGAAATCGAGTAGTTGCGCTTGACCGGCGGATGTCCGGGAATTTCGAGCCAGAAGGTAAGATACTGGCCCGGCTTGTGGCGCATGACGGGGCCGCCGTCGACGGGGCGAAGGACAAAGGAATTGATGACGCTGCTTTCGCGCACAACGTCTTCGACGCGGAAATCGCGCCAGCCGTTCCAGCCGCCGGCCGCGTCCTTCTGTTCGGTGTAGACGCGCTGTTCCCGCGCGATCAGGATATTGGCGAGAAACCAGTAAGCTTCCCCCCAGGCCCCGAGGATTTCGTCGGTCGCCGCATCGCCCAGCACCGCCTTGATCGCACCGAGCAGTGCTTCGGCGACGTGCGGATAGTGCTCCGGCAGTATCTGGAGACCGACATGCTTTTGCGCGATGCGCTCGACCGCGGGAGCCAGCGCGCCGAGATTGTCGATATTGCTGGCATAGGCGAGAATGGCGCCGGTGAGCGCGCGCGGCTGCGAACCGGCGTCACCATGATGCGACTGGTTGAAAAGATCGCGAATGTCCGGGTTCTGGAACATCCTGGAATACATTTCATGCACGATATCCAGACCATGCGCTTCGAGCGCGGGGACCGTCGCCTTGACGAGCGCGATGGTCTGATCGCTGAGGGGCTGCGACATAAACTTCTCCTTGTTGGAAGGGATTCGAGTTTCCCGGCGATCAGGCGCCGGGCGGCTGATCATAGAAATCGACCCGCATTTTCATGGCGCCGATGGGCGTCACGAAGTGCGGCTGCTGCGGCAAGATCAATCCGGGCCGTTCGGGCGTCAGGACAACCTCCGACGGTGGATCGAGATAGGTCAGCCGAAGCTCACCCTCCAGAACGCGGATCAAACCCCAGACACCCGCCTTGGTATCATGGCGTGCCCGCAGGGCGGCCGGGAGCGTGTCCTGATCGAACACCGGCGTCGAACGATAGGGTAGAATGTCAGGCATGGGTGGGTACTCGCCGTTCGCAATGAATGGACCCGGCCTCGCCGTCAGCGACGCTTGGCCGATCGAGCCGAAAAAACATGGCAAGCTGCAGGCTCTCGGCAATCCGCTTCGCTTTCGCCTGCAGAGCCGCAGCTGCGTCGGGCGCCATCATCTCGTTTGTCGTACAGTCCCACAGCGCGAGCCAGCGGTCGAAAAGCGCTGGCGTTATCCTCGACCTGTGCTTCAGGTGCGCTGGCACGGGCTGGCCCTTGTATCGGCCACTGGCGAGCATGACGGATGACCAGAACGCCGCCAGCTTTTCGAGATGTTCCGGCCAGTCATCGATCGCGTCGTTGAAAATCGGCCCCAGGTCGGCATCTGCGCGAACGCGCGCGTAGAAGGCGTCGACAAGCTGCTTGAGCGCCTCATCCTTCAGTTCCAGCTCGGTCATTCGCCCGACTCCAATCATGTATCCCGAATGCATCTATACTTTTCCCTGAAAACATGCAAGATGAATACATCTTAATGCGACGAGCTGAGGAAGAGAGTGGGAACGCCCCATGAAACTGACCCTGTTCACCGACTATTCGATGCGCGTGCTGCTCTATCTGGGCGCGCGGCCTGACCGCCTGTGCTCGATCGGTGAGGTCGCGCAGGCCTACGGAATCTCGCAGAATCACTTGATGAAGGTGGTGAACCAACTCGCACGCAGTGGTGATGTGGAGAGTGTGCGTGGACGGTCGGGCGGCATCCGCCTGGGGCGGCCGCCCGAAGAGATCAACATCGGCGCACTCATACGCCAGACCGAGGACGGCTTCGATCTCGTTGACTGCGGCGGATGCGTGGTCGCGCCTGCATGTGGGCTGACGGGCGTGCTGAAGGAGGCGCTCGGCGCGTTCCTGGCGGTACTTGACCGCTATACGCTTGCCGACCTGCTGACGAAGCGGCGAGATCTCGCGTCGCTCTTCGAGCGTAACGCGGCCGATCGGTTCGAAACCCCTGCGGCGCCAGATGGATGATTGACGTCTTGGCGCATCGAAGCCGAAAAGGAGGAACGTGACATGTTCTGTCCAGAATGTGGTGAACCGGTCGATCCCGCTCCCTTTGACGGTCGTCGCCGCGCGTCGCGGTCATGGATCGCCGCAGGACTCCAAATCGGCGCGCGATGGGTAAAGGTATTGCGCGCTGGACGCTCCAAGCCGGACCGCACGCGGCAGTCCGCTTGCCCGTCTTGCTCCAATCATAAAACCACGAACACGGAAAGGAATTGAACGATATGGCCCTTCACCACGCAGCGCCCGGAGAAGTCGTCGATCTCTTGCCCGAGAACGTGACGACACATGAAGAACATTCCACAGCGATCGTGAAGGCGGACCATTTCGAAACCATCCGGCTGGTGATCCCGAGCGGCACCGAAATGCGCCAGCATCAGGTGCCGGGCAGCATCATGCTGCATTGCCTCGAGGGCCATGTGAAAGTCGAGCTCAGCGCAAGCTCGATCGAACTGCGGCGTAACCAGTGGGTCTATCTCGAAGGAGGCGCGCCGCACTCGGTCAAGGGCGCGGAAAACTCTGTGCTGCTTCTGACGATCCTCTTTCCGCCTGTAGAAGGATCACAGGCAAAAGCCGGCGCCGAGACCTTGGCGGTCGATGCCTATGACGATTGCGACTGTGTCGACCGGTGGGAAGCGGAAGGCGGTCCGGTCGTTCAATCGGATCAGCCTGCCCCCAGGAAGAATTGATCACGGGCGGCATGATGGCACGGCGCGCAGCGCGCTAGTCGCTTTGCTGTACCGCCTCGTAGCCCATAGGGGAGAACCATGGATCGAACACGTCAGCTCTGGATTTGGCTTCTATCATTGCTGGCAGTCTCTTTTGCCGTCCTGCTTCTGGTTGGCCGCGACATCAGCATTCAGGCGCCGCCGCTTCCCGCCAAGGTCGTGACCGCAAACGGCGAAACCGTCTTCACCCGTGCCGAGATGCAGCGTGGCCGCCAGGTCTGGCAATCTATGGGCGGCATGCAACTGGGCTCGATCTGGGGACACGGCGGCTACGTAGCGCCCGATTGGTCAGCCGACTGGTTGCACCGGGAATCACTGGCACTTCTCGATCTCTGGGCACAGCGGGATCTGGGCGGCGCCTTTGAGAGTTTAAACGAGGAACACAAGGCGCTCCTCCAGCGGCGGCTGCAAACGGAAATGCGCCGAAACACGTTTGAAGCGAGCACGGATACCATCACGATCAGCAACGATCGCGCGGTGGCAATCGAGCGGGTGGCAAAGCACTACGTCAATCTGTTCGGCAACGACCCCGCCACGGCCGAGCTGCGCGAAAACTATGCCATGAAGAACGATACGGTCCCCGACGCAGGGCACCGAGCCGCCATGACCTCCTTCTTCTGGTGGACGGCCTGGGCGGCCACAACGGAACGACAAGGGCGGACGACAACGTATACGAACAACTGGCCGAGCGAGCCGCTGGTCGGGAATCGCCCACCATCAAGTACATTCATCTGGTCGGCCTTCAGCGTCACCTTCCTGCTTGCCGGCATCGCGCTGTTGGGTTGGCACCATGCGGTGACGCACGGACGAAGGGAGAAGGAGCACGACCTCCCCGCGAAAGATCCGCTGCGCGAGATCGCGGTGACGCCTTCGATGCGGGCGACAGCCAAATATTTCTGGGTCGTTCTCGCACTGTTTCTCGCGCAGATCATGCTGGGTGCAATGACGGCCCACTATCAGGTCGAGGGGCAGCTGGTTTATGGCTATGAAGCGGCCGAGATCCTGCCTTATTCGATCACCCGCACCTGGCACACGCAGCTTGCCGTGCTGTGGATCGCGACAGCCTGGCTGGGAACGGGCCTCTACATAGCTCCTGCGATCTCGGGCCATGAACCGAGGTTCCAGGCTCTGGGTGCCAACATCCTCTGGGCCTGCCTCCTGATTATCGTCGTGGGCTCCTTTGCCGGGCAATGGCTCGCGGTGATGCAGAAACTGGGACTGGAGAGGAACTTCTGGTTCGGACACCAGGGCTGGGAATATGTCGATATGGGGCGCTTCTGGCAGTGGTTTCTCTTCATCGGCCTGATGCTCTGGCTTGTGCTCGTCGGCCGGGCGCTCTGGCCTGCGCTCAAAGAGAAGTCCGAATCCCGCCACATCACGATGCTGTTTTTCCTATCCGCCGTAGCCATCGGACTCTTCTACGGTGCCGGGCTGTTCTGGAATGAGCATACAGCGCTCTCCATGATTGAATATTGGCGTTGGTGGGTGGTCCATCTGTGGGTCGAAGGCTTTTTCGAGGTGTTCGCCACCGCGGTCATCGCCTTCCTCTTCACGCGCCTCGGCCTCATTCCGACACCCACCGCCACGGTCGCCGTCTTGTTTGCCACGATCATCTTCATGGCAGGCGGAGTGCTGGGAACGTTGCACCATCTCTACTTCGCGGGAACCTCGATCGCGGTGCTGGCGCTTGGCGCGAGCTTCTCAGCGCTCGAGGTCGTGCCGCTCGCCTATATTGGCTTCGAAGCTTATGAACACTGGAAGCTGAGCAGCGCGACACCCTGGATGCAGCGTTATAAATGGCCCGTCATGTTCTTCCTGGCGGTATCCTTCTGGAATCTCGTCGGAGCAGGCCTGTTCGGCTTCCTCATCAATCCGCCGCTGTCGCTCTATTACATGCAGGGTCTCAATCTGACGCCGCTGCACGGACACACCGCATTGTTCGGCGTATACGGCATGTTGGGCGTCGGGCTCGTCCTGTTCTGCCTGCGTGGCATGTTGCCGAACCTGATCTGGAACGAAGGCGTGCTGAAGACGAGCTTTTGGTGCTTCAACATCGGCCTTGCGTTGATGGCGCTCCTGACCTTGCTGCCACTTGGTACGCTTCAGCTGACCGCCGCGATTGACAAGGGCTACTGGTACGCTCGCTCGGCCGAGTTCATGCAGCAACCGGTGGTCGATCTGCTGGTGTGGCTGAGGGTTCCTGGAGATATCGTCTTTTCTGCCGGGGCGGTAGCGCTCGCCTGGTTTGTCGCCAGTCTTTGGCTCAGACCCCGGTCTGACGACAGCGAGGCGCAAATTGCACAGTGATCGATCGAGGAGTCCGATGCCGCGCAGTCCCAGCCAACCCTTGCTCGTGGGCTAGCCACGTTCTGTCGACAAACGCCACACTTGGATGCGAGTTTCGGTGAACCTTTTGTCCATGCGCACCAAACTTCTGTTCGCAGGTCTGGCAGCCGGGTCGATGGCTGCTCTATCCTCGCCCGCGATTGCTCAGATGCCGCCCGGCTCACGGGACTGTTCATTCCAGTCGCTATCGCCGGAGGAAAAGTCTCGGTACCAATCCCGTTACCGGCGCCGCGTGCGCGTCGATGGGCAAGCTTTTGCTGATAATGGCTGTATGAACAGGTGTGCATGACAGCCTCTGAGCGCAAAGCCCTCCGGCGTCCCCGCAAGGGCAAAAACTGCCGCGCCGTTTCGCGCCCCGTCACCAGCTTGGACGGATCCATGACAGTTGGCATCGGGCGCAAATGCGACTGACGCGCTCGATGCCGCACATGGCGATCATGGTGCGTTTCCAGGAGGGGACCAAATCCTACGCTAAGAATTTTGGCCAGCGATATTCTTCGCCGGTCAGGGTTATGTGCTCCCACCCCGCTCCTTACGGAGATCGAATCCACTGATCACTGAATTCTGACTTTAGAAACGTTTCTTGAA
Source organism: uncultured Sphingomonadaceae bacterium (assembly GCA_963540925.1). Classification (GTDB taxonomy): domain Bacteria; phylum Pseudomonadota; class Alphaproteobacteria; order Sphingomonadales; family Sphingomonadaceae; genus Rhizorhabdus. Next base: position 34,726 of record CAUTRN010000008.1, on the reverse strand, counting down.
TCGGGATCCATGGATGAAAAGGGGCCGACTCTCTGCATTCAGCGAATATTCGAACGCGAAGGCAGAAGGCCGGCCTGATCGATCAGAAGCTGATCGTTGCCGTGCCCCAAAAGCGGCGCCCTTCATCGAGCATCCAGTTGCCGTCGAGACCATCAAACCGGCCGCGGTCATCGACCGGCACGATCTTGTCGGTGACGTTGAGCACCGCCGCCCTCAGCGCGAAATTCTCATTGATCGTGAAATTGATGCCGACATCGAAGGTCGTGCTCCCTTCACGGGTGCGGGTGTTGAGCGCGCCGTTGCGGAACCCGCTGAAAGTCTGCTTGCCCGAGTAGTAGCCGAGCACATAGGCCGCGATCTGCTCGGTCGCTTGCCAGTCCAGGCGAACGTTGGCCATGTGCCTGGGCGTCTTGTCGAGCGGCGTTCCGTCAAGCGAACTGCCGTCGAAAGCGGGCTCGCCGCCACCCTTCCGGACGGAATCGGTGTAGGTATAATTCGCGGTCAGCAGCAATGCCGGGGTGATCGGCAGTCTGCCATTCACTTTGTCAAACGGCGCGCAAACGGGACCCCGTATAGGCGTTGAAGGGGGACCCCCTTTTCGAGATTGAGCGGAGGGTTGATGCCCTGCGCTGTGTGCGGCGGAGGTCGGGCGTAGCCCGGCCGGAGGCGTACACAGCGCAAGTTCGTTTTGAAGCTGGGGTGAGAGTGGCGGCTAACTGCGGTTTTTGAAGCGCCAGCTGTCGTTGCCGGTCTCGACGATATCGCAGTGATGAGTGACGCGGTCGAGCAGAGCCGTGGTCATTTTGGGATCCCCGAACACGGTAGGCCATTCGCCGAAGGCGAGGTTGGTCGTGATAACGACGCTGGTGCGTTCGTAGAGCTTGCTGATCAGGTGGAACAGGAGCTGGCCACCAGAGCGCGCGAACGGCAGATATCCCAACTCATCGAGCACCACCAGGTCGAGCCGTGAGAGCTGTCCCGCCAGGGTCCCGCCCTTGCCGATCCGGGCCTCCTCTTCGAGGCGTGTCACCAGATCGACGGTGTTGAAGTATCGTGCCCGAGCCCCTTTGCGCACGACGTTGGCGGTAATCGCGATGGCGAGGTGGGTCTTGCCGGTGCCCGTGCCGCCGACGAGCACGATGTTGCGACGCGCCGGTAGGAAGGAGCCATCATGCAGGGAGCGGATCAGTCCCTCGTTGATCGGCGTCCCTTCGAAGCTGAACCGCTCCAGGTCCTTCACCACCGGCAGCCGCGCGGCCGTCATGCGATATCGGATCGAGGCGGCGTCGCGATGGGTGGCTTCCGCGCGGAGCAGATCGGTCAGGATCTCCATGGTGGTGCGCTGGCGCTGGAGGCCGGTGGTGACGGCCTCGTCGAACGCGGCCACCATGCCCTTGAGGCCCAGGCCGCGCATTGTGTCGATCATCTCATGCCGCTGCATCATAGCCTCGCAGTCGGTCATAGCTGGCACAGTCGGCGATCGGCGGGTGACTCAGCATCCGGTCTTCCGAAGTGACGATGCTATGGGGCGTCGCCGGCTCGCGGCGACGGGAGAGGATGTTGAGGATCAGGTCGTCGCTGACCGTTCCGCTCGCCAGCGCTTCGCGCACCGCCGCCTCGACCTGCTCCAGCCATCGGTGAGCACGGCCGAGAGCACCCGCACGAACCTGCGATCCGCCTCATCCCCGTGCCCCAGCCTGCGTCGCAGGCGATGGAGGGATGGCGGCAACTCCCAGTCCTGGAACGGCGCGCCGTTGCGCAGGGCACCGGGCTTGTGGGCCAGAACCGGCAGATAATGCCAGGGATCGTAAATGGTGCGGTTCCGCCCGAAGTGACGCTCATGTTCCCCGACGATCTCTTCGCCGCAGCGGATGACCATCCGGCCCGCATAGGCGCGCACCTGCACCGTGCGCCGCGCCGCCCTGGACATGACCGAGTAGCGGTTGCGGTCGAAGCTGATGAGGCAGGTGCCGGTGACGGCATGCTCGCTCTCATGGAAGCCATCGAAGGGCGCCAGGATCGGCTGCAGGACAGGCCGCTCCATCTCCAGCGCCTAGGCCACGGTGATATCGCCGCGCTCGGGATGGGTGTGGTGCTCGGCCCAGCGCCGGCACTCCGCCTTCCTTCTCACGATCTGGCTTTTGAGCCATTCGAGCATGGAATCTTTTGCCATCATGGGCGTCGTCGTCGCTCTCGGCAGCATCGTCTACCGGGCCAGCATCCGCCGGTCATCAACGTAGGGGTCACGACGGTGGAGCGAGCGGTCGGCTCTTCAAGCCCAACGCGATCGGCTCATTTCTCGCTCACCAGTCGTGAACTAACGGCAAATTTGTCAGAATTTGAGGGTGAAAGTGATTTATGGCCCTCATTTTTGTTTCAAGCAGCGCCTGCCGAATGCATCTCTGCGATTGATGTCTTCTGCAAAAGCTTGTTGGCATCGGATGCTCGCTGATCACACCTAACCCGTAATCGTGCCTCTGGCTGACATACCCGACAAACGTATAAGCTCGCCATGCGCGGGCGTCACCAACCCAATTCCGCGTGCGATCCCAAGCGCACAAGCTGCAAGGTGTCGTCATCGGGCTTGCGGTAAATCAGCACGAGGTCGGGCTTTATGTGGCAATCGCGATGGTCGCGCCAGTCGCCGGTCAGCGCATGGTCGCGGTGGCGCGGTTCAAGCGGCTCGTCGGATGCCAGCGCCTCGATGATCGGGATCAGGTCAGCGTCCAGCGTCTTGGCGTGCTGCCCCTTCTTCTCCCGCTTGTAGTCGCGCTTGAACCGCCCGAAGCGTTCAATCGTCCGCATTGAGGTCGGCCATCAGGTCGACCACCGTGGCGAACCGCTTGCCCTTTCCCTCGCGCGCTTCCTTCATGGCCTCGATCGTCTCGGCATTGGGCACCAGCGGTTCAAACGGCAAGGCCTTGTCGCGGGCAACGCGGGTCAGCATCAGGCGCACGGCATCGGAGACGGTCAGCCCCATAGCAGCCAGCACGGTCGCGGCTTCCTCCTTCACCGCTCCGTCGATCCGGGTCTGCACAAGAGCGTTTGCGGCCATGTCGATTTCCTTTCTGCATGACGATGTAATGCAAGCGAACGCAAAGTGCAATCAGGCAAAGCCCCGGCTATCGACATGGCGACCGGGCTTCGCGTTTTTCACCTTCAATGCTGTGAGTGCCATCGGTTCGGGGCCCTGATCGGGAATGTTGGGGCCGTTCTCACACTTTCGGTGGGCAAACGGTCCCACAATCGTTCCACATTTTGGGCCAAATTCAGGCAAATCAGGGAGACGACCGCGAACAACTTACAAGACAAATCGTTGCTTTTTCAGTGTAGGTAGGGGTAGGGACGCCATCAGCTCGCTTGACACAAGGTTCTACACTCGACAGCGGGGTCCTCTACCACCGGGCAATTCTGCAGGATGCTGCAAACCGCGCGATATCAATGGCGGGCGAAAATTCGCTGACCGGCGCTGCCGAAGGCCACCACCGTATAGGGTTGGCGGGCAGCGCCTGCCACTTCCATGCCCTCCGAACCGATCGGCATCCCCGCAACCGCAATGCCTTTGACGCCCGCAGGACGGGTCGCCAGCAAGCGCTTGACGTCGGATATCGGGACATGGCCCTCGATCATATAGCCATCGACGATCGCGCTGTGGCAAGATGCCAGCGTCCGGGGCATGCCGGCCTTGCGCTGAAGCTCGCTGCGCGACGCATCGTCACGCATGACGACCTTGCGTCCCAGCTTCGCGCGCACGGCCTGCGCCCACTTCTCGCAACATCCACATCCCGGATCCCGGTGGACGACGATATCACTGGCCGCAAGCGCTACGCCGGGCATGGCGAGGAACAGCAAGGCGACGAATAGGCGGGTCTTCATGAAATGACTCCCGGAAGAACGATAAGCATGGGGCAGAGGCCCCTTCTTTTCTATACGCATCAATGCGCCCCTCCCCTCATCACGCAGATGATTTTACGATGGCGGGCGGCCTCCAGGCTAGCGGCAGGGACACAAGCAGCGCTAGCGATAGACCACCAATCCCCCACAGAACGAGCGGCTGCGCCCCGGGAGCGACGATGGCTATCGCCAGCGGCGCGAGCGCCTGCCCGATGCTGGCGGCGGAATGCTGGAAACCGAGCTTCACGCCTGAAGGGGCCCCGCCGCCGCTGATCCAGAAGCTGGTGACCAATCGAAGGGTTGCCGAGCTCCAGCCGGCAGCAACGATGATCCCACTGAGCTCGGCCATACTCGCGGCGACAGGAAACATGAAAAGTGCCACAGCCAGCAGGCCCAGCGTCAATCCGGCAAGCCGCCTCGGCACAGTGACCAGCCAATCCAGCTTTGCATGGAAGATCTGTGCCGCCAGCATGCCCAATCCGCAGAGACTGAGCATCCAGGCGATCTCTTCGCGGCTCAGCGAAATGGCGCTCCGCGTCACCAGGAGATTGACATGCATCGCCGCCAGCCCGCCGCCCGCGACGATCGTGATAAAAAGCAGGATCAACGTCGCGCCGAGCGTAGGCGCGGGCAGGTCTCCGCCATCGATGCAAGGTGCACACCAGCGCGGCAGACGCACGGCGCAAAGCGCCGCCCCGACGGCACCGATGCCGAGAGCGAGGATCATGAGGGGAGCGCGGGGCAGGATCGCGGCCGAGACCTCCGCCACCAGCGGACCGGCGAGATCGCCCAGAAACACGAAGGCGGTCAGCCAGGTGAAGCGGCGCGCCTGGTCCGCGCGCCCGCTTGCGGCAAAGCTCGCGCAGAGCAAGCCCAACGGTATGATGGCGGCCGACGCCATCCCCGCCACCAGACGCAATGCATAAAGCTCAGGCAACCCGACGAGGCCGATCGGCGCGGTCACCAGCGCGAGGATGACCAGCGCTGCGCGCAACATCGCCCGATAGTCGACCCGGTCCGCGATCCAGCCCCAGAGCGGCGCCGCCAGCAAGGCTGCCAGGGGATGGACCGCGGTCAGGCTCGCGACGTGAAAATCATGAGCGCTTGACGATAGCGCGCCACGAGCCGGGTCGACCAGTGCCGGAAGGAAGGCGAGAATGGCCGTCTGTCCCGCCGACGCCGCAGCCGCCGCGAGCAACAAGACGAAAAAGGAGGCCGGCCAGCGACCGTTGGCTTGCGATCCAGCCTTGTCACGCGGCGCGTTCGCGGTCGATCCCTCGAGTGGCCATCCGCGGATCACCACCAGGCGCGCAAGCCGATCACCAGCCTGTGTTCGGAAGGCCCTTCCCTGCGCAGGCGACGGAAATCGGCCGTGCCGTCAAATGCGCGCTCCCAGACGAAGCCGATATAGGGCGCGAACTTGCGCGACACCTCGTAGCGCAACCGTCCGCTCAGCTCGACATTGCTGAAGCCGCTGCCGAGCTGCCGATCGCTCGACCGCTTCGAATAGATATTGGTCTCTACCTGCGGTGTGAGGATCAACCGATTGGTGAACAGGACCTCATAGGAGGCCTTGGCGCGCGCCGCGAGACGCCCATCGGTCCCTACATAGCCGGTGAGCTGGACGTCGAACCAATAAGGCGCCAGTCCCTCGACGCCGGCGGCCAGCCATGTCGTCGCGCCCTTGCCGAGATCCTGCCTGACCCCGAGCAGCGTGCCCCAGAACGGGTTCTTGCTGTGCCACCACAGCGCCTCGACGCTGCTCTCCGGATCGAGACGTTGGTCGCGGGAGTTCTTGAGGCCCTGGCTGCGCAGCCAGAGCTTGTCATTGTCCTGACCCTTGGTGACGAGCACGGTCCAACCCACGCCCTGACCCTCGTTGCCGCTGGCGAATTCGAGCTCATCGACAAGTATCTTGGGGATCGAGAGCTTGTCGGCCATCTCATAGCCCGGCAGCGTCGAGTTGCGATAGCCGTCGGCATAATCGTCCGAGTTGCGCGCGTCCGGCGGGGCCTTGCCACCCTGCATCGAGCCCATGTCCATCGTGGCGCCGTTACCGGACGCCTTCGTGTCGGTCATATCCATGCCCGGCATGTCCATGCCCGCATGGTCCTGAGAGCCTTGCGCGGAAGGGGTGTGCTGAGCGGGAGTGGCCGTTTGGGCAGGGGTGGCGGCGGGCGACGGGGGCGAGGCATCCTGCGCGAGGGCGGGAGCCGTGATCGCCGGCGCCAGGAAGAGGGCAGCGCCAAGAGCGATGCCGCGCGAGGGGAAAATCCGGATCATGCGACCACCACCTCCCGGAACATGCCGGCCGCCATGTGATAGAGCAGATGGCAGTGGAAGGCCCATCGGCCCATGGCGTCGGCGGTGACGCGGAAGCTCACCCGCTGGGCGGGCTGGACCACGACCGTATGCTTGCGGACCTGGAAGGCGCCGTCCGGGCCTTCGACATCGCTCCACATGCCGTGCAGATGCATCGGATGCGCCATCATCGTGTCGTTGACGAAGGTGACGCGCAGCCGCTCGTTTGGCTTGAAATGAAGCGGCCTGGAATCGTTGAGCTTGATGCCGTCGAGCGACCAGATGAACCGTTCCATATTGCCCGTCAGATGCAGCTCGATGTCGCGCTCGGGCTCGCGCGGGTCGGGATCGCCGCCCGGCGTGCGCAGATCGGCCAGCGTCAGCACGCGCCAGCCGCGCCCGCGCAGCCCGGCGCCGGGATCGTCGAGATTGGTGCGCGGATAGTCGACGCGCATGTCGGTATTGGCGCCATATTCGGTGCGGGCGTGCCGTGCCCTGGCCGGCATCTCGGTCATGCCGTGCCCGGCATGCGCGTCGCCTCCCATTGCGCCCATCGTCGCCATCGCGCCCATCATGTCGACCGGCTCGAGCCAGGTCCGGGCATCGAGCGGCGGCACGGCTGCCGCCATGCCCGGGGCCGGTGCGATCGTGCCACGCGCATAGCCGCTCCGATCGATCGCCTGCGCGAAGATGGTGCGGGCGCCGCCCTCGGGCATGGTGAACTCGACGTCGTAGGTCTCGCCCGGGCCGATCCGGAATTCCTCGACCGTGACCGGCTCGACCGGCTGCCCGTCGGTCGATACGACCGTCAGCTCGACCCCGGGGATCCGCACGTCGAAGAACGTCGCCGTCCCCGCGCCGACGAAGCGCAGGCGCACGCGCTCGCCGGGCGCGGCGATACCGGTCCAGTTGCCGGCGGGCGGCGCGCCGTTCATCAGATAGGTGTAGGTCGCGGCAGAGACATCGCTGTAGTCGGTCGGGTTCATCCGCGAGCTGTTCCACATCCGCCGCCGCTCGAGCGCCTTGCCCAAGCCCATGGTGCCGACATCCTTGAGGAAATCGCCGGCGGTCGGCTGCGCAAAATTATAGTAGCTGCTCTGCTTCTTGAGATTGAGGAAGATCTGCAGCGGCGGCTCGTCCGACCAGTCGCTGAGCACGATGCAATAGTCGCGATCGGGCGCCCGCGCCGCCGGCGCCTGTTTCGGCTCCACGATGATCGCTCCATAGAGTCCCGTCTGCTCGGCGAGCGTGTGAGCGTGATACCAGTAGGTTCCGCTCTGGCGGACCTCGAAGCGATAGGTGAAGGTCTCGCCCGGCGCGATGCCGGCAAAGCTGATGCCGGGCACGCCGTCCATCTCCGCCGGCACGATGATGCCGTGCCAATGGATGCTCGACATCTCCTTGAGGCCGTTGCGCACACGGAGCGTGACCGTGTCGCCTTCGCGCAGGCGCAGGACCGGCGCGGGCACGCTGCCGTTCACGGCGGTCGCGATACGGCGTTTGCCGGTGAAGTTGACTGGCAGCTCGGCGATCTCGAGGTCGAACTCGGTCCCGCTAAGCTCGGCGGGCGAGACTGGGGCGGATCGCGCGAGAAGCGCCGGGGCGAAGCCGGCAACCGCGCCGCCGATCGCCAGCCCCTGGACGAAACGGCGCCGTGCGATCGGCCGGATATGTAAGGGAGACATGAACTGTACTTTCGCGAAGTCGGGTTCAGGCGAGGTCGAGGACGATCCGGCCCTCGATGTCGCCATGGTGCATGCGGGAGAAGACGTCGTTGATGTTCTCCAGCTTGTCTGCATGGACCGTGGCCTTGACCTTGCCGTCGCCGGCGAACGCCAGTGCCTCGAGCAGATCGAGCCGCGTGCCGACGATCGAGCCTCGCACGGTAATGCCGTTCAGCACGGTGTCGAAGATCGACAGCGGGAAGTCGCCCGGCGGCAGACCATTGAGCGCGACCGTGCCGCCGCGCCGGACCATGCCGAGCGCCTGCTGGAACGCCTTGGGCGAAACGGCGGTGACGAGCGCTCCGTGCGCGCCGCCTATCGCCTTCTTGAGCGCTGCCGAAGGGTCCTCGCTGTGCGCGTTGACCGTCAGTGTGGCGCCAAGGCGTGTAGCGAGGTCGAGCTTGCTATCGTCGATGTCGACCGCGGCCACATTGAGACCCATGGCACGGGCATATTGCACCGCCATGTGGCCGAGCCCGCCGATCCCTGAGACGACCACCCACTCGCCGGGTCGGGCCTCGGTGGCCTTCAATCCCTTGTAGACGGTGACGCCCGCGCAGAGGATCGGCGCAATGTCGAGGAAGTCGACATTGTCGGGAAGGTGACCAACATAGTTGGGATCGGCGAGGACATATTCGGCAAAGCTGCCATTGACCGAATAGCCGGTGTTCTGCTGTTCGTGGCAAAGCGTCTCCCAGCCACCCAGGCAATGCACGCAATGCCCGCAGGCGGTGTAGAGCCAGGGCACACCGACCCGGTCGCCTTCCTTCACATGGGTGACGCCCGCACCGACGGCGGCGACATGCCCGACGCCTTCATGGCCAGGAATGAAGGGCGGGTTGGGTTTGACCGGCCAGTCCCCTTCTGCCGCGTGCAGGTCGGTATGGCACACGCCGGTTGCCGCAATCTTGACCAGGATCTGCCCGGGGCCGACCGTCGGGATCGGCGCGTCCTCGATGACCAGGGGCTTGCCGAATTCGCGGACGACCGCCGCCTTCATGGTTTTCGCCATGTCCGTTTCTCCTTTTGAGCGAGGGGTCAGAACAGGCCGAGCGCGTGCTCGTCATAGGAGACGAGCAGGTTCTTGGTCTGCTGATAATGGTCGAGCATCATCCGGTGATTTTCACGCCCGAAGCCCGACGCCTTGTATCCGCCGAAGGCGGCATGGGCGGGGTACTGGTGATAGCAGTTGGTCCAGACCCGCCCGGCCTCGATCGCGCGGCCCAGACGGTAGGCGGTGTTGCCGCTCCGGGTCCAGACGCCCGCGCCAAGACCGTAGGCGGTGTCGTTGGCAAGTGCGATCGCCTCCTCGACCGTCTTGAAGGTGGTGACCGCCAGGACGGGACCGAAGATCTCCTCCTGGAAGATGCGCATGTGGTTCTGACCCACGAACACGGTCGGCTGTACGAAATAGCCCTGGTCGAGCGCACCGCCCGGCAGCGCCCTGGCGCCACCGACCAGACACTGCGCGCCCTCGGCCTTGCCGATATCGATATAGCCCAGGATCTTGTGGAGCTGGTCCTCCGACGCCTGCGCGCCGACCTGGACCGACGGGTCGAGCGGATCGCCCTGGCGGATCGCGGCGACGCGCGCCACGGCGCGCTCGATGAAGCGGTCGAAGATCGACTCATGGATCAGGGCGCGCGACGGGCAGGTACAGACCTCGCCCTTGTTGAAGGCGAACAAAGTAAAGCCTTCGAGCGCCTTGTCGAAGAAGGCATCGTCCTCGTCGAGCACGTCCGCCATGAAGATGTTGGGCGACTTGCCGCCAAGCTCCATCGTCTGGGGGATCAGATGGTCCGCCGCGGCGTGCATGATCTGCTTGCCGGTGACGGTCTCGCCGGTGAACGAGACCTTGGCGATGCGCGGATTGGCGGCGATCGCCTGGCCGACGGTCCGTCCCGGGCCGGTGACGACATTGAGCACGCCGGGCGGCAGGATGTCGGCGGTGAGCTCGGCGAACATCAGCAAGGTGAGCGGCGTCTGGGATGCGGGCTTGATGACGGTGCAGTTGCCCGCCGCCAGCGCCGGGGCGATCTTCCACGCCGCCATCAGCAGCGGGAAGTTCCACGGGATGATCTGGCCGACGACGCCGAGCGGCTCGCGGAAATGATAGGCGATGGTGTCGGCATCGATCGTCGAGATGCCGCCTTCCTCCGCCCGGATGCAGCCGGCGAAGTAGCGGAAATGGTCGATTGCAAGCGGCACGTCGGCAGCGCGGGTCTCGCGGATCGGCTTGCCATTGTCGATCGTCTCGGCAAGCGCCAGCAGCTCCAGATTATCCTCGAGCCGGTCGGCGACGCGATTGAGAATCCTGGCGCGCTCGGCGGGCGCGATCCTTGCCCATTGATCCTTGGCGGCGTGCGCCGCATCGAGCGCGCGCTCGACATCTTCCGGCGTCGACAGCGCGAACTCGGCGATCTGGGCGCCATTGATCGGGCTCTTGTCGGCGAAATACTCGCCGCTCGCAGGAGCGCTCCAGCGGCCTCCGATGAAATTATCATAGCGGTGTCGGAAGGAGGCCGCCGCGTTAATGGTCCCGATCGCCTTCTCGAACATAACCTGACTCCATCTCTATCGATGGCCTGACGGAGTAGTCTCTTTGCCCGGGCGGCCTATAAGTAAGTTCCGCAGAAGGTAGTCTGGTATCGGTGTCGCGGGCTTTAAGGGTCGGACACGCCAACGGAGCCGATGAATATTCATCGACTCCTGAACCTATTCGCGCACGCCTGATCGGAATTATGCCGAGACAGGCGTTACTCGGCCGAGTCTTCTTTTGGCGAGGGCGGCGATTGGCATTCCAATTCTGGCGTTACGCCCGGGCGCGCTTTAGGCTCACCCAATCGCCTTTCTGAAACGTCCCGTCCCTCACGCGGAAATGAGCGTAATGGTCGTCGAAAATCTGGTCGACTTCGACATGACCGACAAGGCGGCGGTGGCGCGGCGTTGCGTGATAGACTTCGAGTATCTGCCCGATGTGCGCGCCATCGGCCTTGCCCAGGCAGGCCACTGTGCCGCCCGCATCCATACGGACGATCTTGCCGCGCATGAACAAGCTATGGCCGATACCCTGTGCGAGGAGCGGCGTGCTGCCAAAGAGCAGAAAGCCAATAGCAGCACCGACGCCAAGATGATTTCGCATCGCTGTTTCCTCTGTCACGTCAGACGCTCGGACCCGGTTTTGAAGGCCGGGAGCACGGGCGACGCTGGGCATCGTCAAAGAACTGGCCCGCCGCGGGGGCGGCGGCGGGCCCTCAGCCCCGGGGGGTGTTTTATCGGGGCTGGAAACTTCACATGTCGCTCATCGGCTTGTCGGCCATGGGCTTGGCGGTCTTCTTCTTCGCCGCCGGCTTGGCCTTCTTCATCGGCATCTTGCAGCAGCCACTCTTCGCCTTACCGGCCATGCCCGAGCCGTTCGATGCAGGCGAGCCGCCGGACATGCCGGCCATCCCCGACATGCCCTGTTGATCCTGCTGGGCCGGTTGCCCCTGCTGCTTCTGCGCGCCGGCCTGATGATCCTTCATCATCTGATCGTGCATCTGCTGCCCGCCATGATCCATGCCCTGCTGGTGGGCATGGGCCGGCGCAGTCTGCGCGGGCGCGGGCGTCGACTGGGCGAGAGCGGTGCCGGCGGCGAAGGTTAGCGTCGCGAAGAGGCTGACGGTCGCCGCTAGAAATGTCGTCTGTCGCATTGAGGGTCTCCGAGTGTTCGTCCTGTTGCCCGATCGACGTTCCGATCCCGGCAATTCCGAAGCTTCAATGCTGCTAGCGAGACGCAGTCTGTATACGTAACTTACGAATCCGCTTTGGATCGCGACTAGCATGCGCGGGATCGTGCGGGGTGGACCATGGTCCAAGGTCAAGCGAATTCATGATCCCGCTTGATGGCGGCCGACAGCGAAGTGCAAAAACCAATTGGCCCGCCGTGGGAGAACGGCGGGCCAAAGCTGCAGTTGAACCAGGCCACGGTCGTTGGCCACCCAGCCTCGTGATCGGAGCTGGCTTAAGTGCAGGGTCAGCAACCGCCCCGCGACCTACGCAACATGCGGGAGGCTCCGTCCTGGGTTCCCATCTCCCGCATAGCGATCCGATGGTCCTGCATCATCTCACCGTGCATCGGCACTTCGCGGTGTCGCATTCCTTGCATCTGGGCCGTGTCGGACCGAGCCGGCGCCGGCTTCGCCTTGAGCGTCTGCTCAAGGTCCGGCATGCCCGGCGGCATCCCATCGGCGAGAACTGGCCCGGCGCCGACGGCAAGGACGCCAAAGGCTGCGAGCGAAGCGATAATCGCTGCTTTCTTGCGCAAATATGATTCCTTCAAGTCTGAGTTTCAGTTCGACCGGACACATGCCCGGTCGATTCTCGCTCCCCAGGGAGCTTGCCGTTGAGATGGTGTCGGCCTGGAGGCGGCAGTATACGTAATTTGCGAAGCCGGCGGTCAGCCTGCCATGTCCGCTTTAGTTCGGCTATTAGCAAAAGCTGGGCGCGGATGACCGAAGACGGCGGCCATCAAAGCCTCCGCCTAGCCCGAGCACTGGAAAGCGACGCCGCCTGCTGCAGTGGCAAACAGCGAAACGTAAATCGCACGCCGCTTTTGCTTCGGCGCGATCGTGGCAAGGCTCACCGCCGAACCAGCCACTCGGACTGGCCCAGGCTAAATTGTCGGAATAGACGCTCGCTCGGATCGGTGCCGCAGTGATTGAACGCTCGCCTGGCTGATGATTGATCAACTGGCGAGGGCCGCAACCAGCTTAGAAGGGCAATTTTTTCTTCCCAGAGGGGGCGGGCACAAAAGCGATCGGTTCGGGTATTACGGATATTGCCCTCCCGAGCGCCCTTTAAGGGAAGAGCGGCGCTTCGCCTCGGTGGATCTCATCGGGATCGAGAAAAGCGCGTTTGCGTCAGTTTCACGATTGCTCAGGAGGGGCTTCGAAATGACTTTTCTGAGCCGGCGAACTCTCTTGGCGGGCGGAGGCCTCCTGCTGGGGGCGGCATGCACGCGCAGATTTGCGACGCCGGACCAAGCAGGCACGCTGCCCATTCCTCGCCTGTTAGATGCACGCGACCATGGGCAGAGAATTGGACTGAGGGCGCAGGAAGGGGAAACCACTTTCTTCCCAGGGCGGCGGAGCGCCACCATGGGATACAACGGCAGCTATCTCGGCCCGACTCTGCGGGTACATCGCGGGGACGACGTGACGGTGACTGTCAGCAACAATCTGTCTGCTGATACCACGGTTCACTGGCACGGGCTGCTCGTACCGGGAGAGCTGGACGGCAGCCCCCACCAGACCATTAGTCCAGGCGAGACTTGGCGTCCGACGCTGCCGATCCGTCAGCCGGCGGCCACTCTCTTTTATCATTCCCATGCACACGGCCGAACGGCGGAGCAGGTCTATGCAGGCCTAGCGGGATTGCTCTTCGTCACCGACGAGGAAGAGCAAGGTCTCGGTTTGCCTTCAGATTACGGCGTCGACGATCTACCAATATTGATCCAGGATCGGCAGTTCGTGGATGGCCGTCTGGTGTTACCGGCGGGCATGATGGTGGCGTTGGACGGGAGGCGGGGCAACGTTATTCTCGTAAACGGCGCGTACAACCCGCGAGCAGACGTTCCCAGAAGCTTAGTGCGGCTGCGGCTTGTAAATGGTTCGAATGCCCGGACTTACGATCTTTCGTTCAGCGACGGACGAGCCTTTTATTGGATCGGCACCGAGGGCGGCCTTTTGGAAAAGTCCGTTGAATTGCAGTCCCTCACTCTGGCCTCCGGTCAGCGGGCGGAGATCTTGGTGGACTTCAGCGATGGCAAACCGGTCTCGTTGGTCTCGGCTCCGGACCAAAGCACCCTGAGGATGCATGGCATGGGCATGATGCATCGGCACGAGGCTAGCGAAAACAACGCAGGCAATGAAACTGTCCTCACATTCTCACCGCGCTTGGCATCGAGCAAGCGAGGTAGCACCACGCTTCCGCTCCTCTTGGCGTCCCGCGCGGTGCCAAATCCGGCGACGGTCGTCGCACGGCGACGTCTGGTGCTCAACATGAGGCTGGGGGGCATGATGGATAGCGACGAAGAGCCGCTAACGATCAACCACAGGCGATTCGATATGGATCGAATCGATGAGGAGGTCGAGCTTGGCGCCGTCGAGATATGGAAAGTCTCCGGGCAGAAAATGGCCCATCCCTTCCACATTCATGGAGTGCACTTCGACGTGCTAAGTCGCGATGGCGAGGAGCCAGATCTTCTTGATCAGGGGCCACGTGACACCATCGTCGTGGACGAACCGGTCGAGTTATTAATCCGCTTCGACCAGCCTGCTTCAAAGGCGCCCTTCCTGTTCCATTGCCATATCCTGGAGCACGAGGACGAAGGCATGATGGGTCAGTTTTCCGTGACGTAGTGGGAACAACTCAAGAATCGAAATCCCGCATATGCCAATAAGGGGGCAATGCTCGACGTATGACTTCGAACTCCACTCTCGTTTTTGTTCCCTTTTCGGGCTTGGGCCAGAACGTTTCGCACATCTCGATCGAAGGCATTCGATCATCCCGGACACTTGTGCATCACATGACGAACCCTGCGGTTCGTCACGGCCACTAGGCGCCGCGGGCCGCGCTCTATAATGACCATACGCTTGTCGGGCCGTCCCGCGGCCGCTGTCAGTACTCGCGGCAATGAGTAATAGATGGTATCGCCGCGTTCATACCACTTTCCTCCGCCAAGCGGCGTCTGGTCAGGCAATCGGATTTCGCTGTAAGATCCGTTGCGATTAAGAACCCAGGCCATCCCCGACTTACAGCCGGATCGGCCATCAAATGACCAGACACCCGCGAGCTTGGTGGTCGAGGTATCTTCCCCTGCGGGAACGACCCTGGCCGGCGAAGGTAGCGTTGGCACAGTGAGCGCGGCGAAAATCGCCCAGATGGAACACGACCACCGTGTGAAAGTGAGCAGCCGGCATCGAAATAACCCGTTAAGCGCGATCGTCATACTATTTCCTTCCGATCCACACTCACTGCGCTGAGAGCTTCGTTGGTTGCCCTTGGCAGACTATGCAGACCATCTGCCGGCGGTAATGCGTATTTGCCGCTAGACAGAAGGGACGCCTGCCACGGCATCTGATCGCAGATCGCCCAGGACAAGGCAGGCGGCGCAGAACTTGGGATGACGGTGATCGGCTCATGCGCAGGGCAAGCGAGCGACCATATGAGCGGTAACGGGGGCGACGAGTTCGCTTCCGGACGAGGAAAAGGTGGCCCGGTGACCTTCACTCTATCCCGACATGTTGGTTTGGACGCTCAAGCCGGGTACCGAGGCGGAGGCATATAGGCCCGCCCGATGTACTAGTCGCAAGCGACCGGCTTTCGGTTCTGATGCTCTTGCGACCCGGTCAACCGACCGATCGCCATTCGTATATATCACAATTTCGCGGGTCGTTCCCCCCAGATAGGGTCAGAGCAGGTTCGAGTCGTGGAGGGTACGCCAGGCCGAAATGCCGGATGTTCCCGCTGTCCTAGCCGCCACGAATTCGATGGAGATCCAAGGCAAGAGGAGCATTTGATGTCAGCCGCTTCAGCATTTCCAGCTCTGGCGCAGGCGTCCCCCCGACCGCAGTCCGGGATTGTCGCCTGCATCGATTGCTCCGATCATGATGCGTGGATCTACTCACACGCTCGTGCGCTCGCGACAACGCTCGACGTTCCTATTACCCTGCTACAAGTACTTGACGGCGAGGGCTCGACGCGCTCTCGTCCAGACCCGATTGAATGTAACCTCCGGCGGCGCGAAGCCCTGCGCGCCCTCGATCGATGCGCCGCCGCGACCAGCGCACCTCCAACCAAAACCTCCATCGAACTGGCCGAAGGCCAAACCGCGGAGGAAATTTGCCGCTTTGTCCGAGAGTGCGACGACGGCATGGTCGTACTGGGAAGACGAGGCAGGCAAGAGGCCGGTCGCCCGGGCATGGGGGCAACCGTGCACAAGGTGCTCATGCAGACGCCAGCCCCGGTCCTGCTCGTACCGGTAGAGGCCCCGCTTCCGGCAGCGCCCTACAGAAGGGTTGTGGTGCCGCTTGACGGCTCTCGCTGGGCTGAGAGCGTGCTGCCCCTAGCTGTGCGTCTTGCGAAGGCCTCGGAAGCGGAACTCCTGCTTGTCCATGTCGTCCCTACGCCCGAGATGATCGAGGCACGGCCCCTGGAAGTCGAGGACAAGAAGCTTCAACAAGCCCTTATAGAGCGAAATGAGCAAGCAGCACGCAGCTACCTGGATCGAACGAAATCCAACCTCTCGGCGTCCGGTCTACGAATGCGTACGATTTCGATCCGTGGCGAGGATGTACGCGAGGTGCTGTGCGATCTTATTCAGCGCGAGAGGGCCGATATTGCCGTCCTGTCCGCGCGCGGCCACAGCCATCGGCATGTTTCCGACGTACCCTATGGAACGGTCGCCTCCTACCTGATGACGCATTGCAATGTACCAATGCTCGTAACGCCTGCGACAATCCGCTCGGGAAAAGCGCAGATCGCCGTAGGGCATAATTGCCTCCGGCTACCCCTCGCCGCCCAAGCCTGATCATGGCCGATATTGAGGGGACCGACCCTATTTCGGGGGCGGCCGACGAGACCGCCACACGACACCAGCTGACAGGATTGATCAGTCGCTCAGCGCCTCTTCCCATCTGGGCGCATCTCGACGCCATGAAAGACTGGCTGGCTCGAGCCCGCCAGGCAGCCACGCAAGCCGACCAGCGCGGCAGCGCCGCAGCCGAATGGCTACTCGACAACGACTATCAGATCCAGCGCGCGATCCTGCAAATTGGTGAGGGTCTTCCGAAGGCTTTCTACGCGAAACTTCCCGGTCTTGCTGAAGACGGCCTCAGGCGACCGCGCGCCCATCAAGTCGCGCGGTCTCTGCTTCTGGCGTCTCACCTGCAGGTCTCACTGTCCTCGGCTGTCGAATTCGTCGTTCGATATCAGAATAGGATGCCGCTCAGCATCGCTGAAACCTGGGCGATTCCTACGATGCTGCGTATCGTTTGTCTTGAAATGATCGTTACGGGTTTCACCCAGCTTTTTCCTCAAGTCGCTCCCCCTTTTGCACTAACGGACTCTCCCGACGTCGCGACCGGGGGATTCGACAACACGGAGTGCGTGGCACGCGGCATAGCCAATCTTGCCGTGATCGCGACCATCCAATGGAACGACTTTTTCGACAGAACCAGCCAGGTCGAGGCGATCCTGAAGCGTGATCCTGCAGGAATTTATCCGCGCATGGATTTCGCTACTCGCGACCAATATCGTCACGCGGTAGAACGGCTCGCAGCGCGATCCGGCCTCCTGGAACGAGAGGTTGCCCAGCGCGCTCTGCGACAGTGTCAAAGTAGTGAAGAGGCCCCCTCGGGGCATGTCGGTTATTGGCTCATCGATGCCGGCCTGCCTGCTTTCACGGATGCACTCGATCCCCGCCCATGGACACCCGGTTCGATTCTGCGACGCATATTGCGTCATAAGGGTATGCTTTACGCGACCGCGCTGGTGTTTGCCGGTATCGCGGCCTCTGCAGTTCCTGCAGCATATATGTCCTCGACCGGACCGTCTCCCTTATCCTGGCTGCTGTGTATCGCGCTGACGCTGCTGCCGGCTTCCATCCTCAGCATCACCTTTGTGAATTGGATGGTCACGCAAATCGTTCCTCCATGCGTGCTTCCCAAGCTGGAATTCAAGAAAGGAATTCCCGGAGATTGTGCGACGGCCATCGCAATCCCCGTTCTCGTCGCTCGGACCTCCGACATCGCTCCCCTTCTTGAGCGACTTGAGGCGCATCGCCTAGCCAACCCTGATGAAGCGCTGGAGTTCGTTCTCCTGACCGACTTCGCCGATGCCGCAACCGCCAGGGTTCTGGGCGACGATGAGATCGAGCAGATGCTGGTACGAGGCATCGAAGAATTGAATGCCCGCTACAAGGACGCAAGGGGCAATGGACCTTTTCATCTGCTCCACCGACCGCGCCTCTTCAACGAGGCGCAGGGCTGTTGGATGGGCTGGGAGCGTAAGCGAGGTAAGCTGGAGCAGTTCAACGCCTATATCCTGCGCGGCGACGCCACTGCATTCCATTTGACCACCGGCAAGGTGGAAAGGCTGCGGCGATGCCGCTTCGTACTGACGGCAGACGCAGATACCAGACTTCCGGGTGGTGTGGTGCGCCGTCTGGTCGGCACTCTCGCCCATCCACTCAATCGGGCTCATTTTGCCCCCGACACCGGCATTGTGGAACGAGGCTACACTATCCTTCAACCTCGCGTTGAACTAGGGCCGGAGGGCCCCGAGCAATCCCTGTTCGCTCGCCTCTACGGCGGCGATACTATGATCGACATCTACTCTCGCGCGGTTTCCGACGTGTACCAGGACCTTCTGGGCACCGGCGTGTTTGTGGGCAAAGGCCTCTACGATGTGGCGGCATTCGAACGGAGTCTGGAGGGCCGTGTCCCAGAGAATGCTTTGCTTAGCCATGACCTGTTCGAGGGGCTTCATGGGCGCGCGGCGCTCGTTAGCGACGTCATTGTCTACGAGCGCTTTCCGACCGGGTATCTCGACTTTTCCGCGCGCTGGCACCGCTGGGTGCGGGGTGATTGGCAAATCCTGCCCTGGCTGTTTCCTTTTGTCCCAGGGCGTGACGGCCGATGGCTGCGCAATCGGCTTGGGTGGTTCGACAGGCTCAAGATCTTCGACAATCTAAGGCGCAGTCTGGTACCCGCCAGCATCGTTGCCTTGCTCCTAGGCGGTTGGTTCCTGTTTCACGGTCGACCCTGGGTCTGGACATTGCTCGCGATCGTCGCGCCCGGGGCTTATCTTTTTACCGATCTCGTAACGGGCTTCGCTCAGGGCCGCCGTCGCGGCGTCATGCAGCGCGTCCTGCGGCGCCTCACGGATCATCTCGGACGCTGGATTTTAGCCATCGCCTTCCTCGTCAGCGACGCATACATCGCGCTGCACGCCATAGCCGTCACGATCTGGCGGCTGCAATCGGGGCGGCGGCGGCTCGAATGGACCTCGGCCGCTCATATGGCCACGCGAAACGCGGCGCGCCATCCGCGATTGGCGGCGTGGCGCGACATGTGGAGCTCGCCCCTTCTTGCGGTGCTTATAGCTGGCGCATTACTCGCTTATGCGCCGGGATCGATGCCTGTCGCGGCGCCGCTATTGCTGCTCTGGTTCTTCGCACCCGAGATCGCGGTTTGGATCAGCCGCCCGCGTAGACCACCGATCGAGGCGCTTACCGAAGCAGACAGGAGATTTCTCAGACTCGTCGCTCGGCGCACCTGGCTTTTTTTTGAAACCTTCGTCCGGCCCGAGGACAATTGGCTGCCTCCCGACAACTACCAGGAGCCGCCCGACGAGGACACCGCTCACCGAACGTCGCCTACCAACATCGGCATGTTGATGGTGTCGATCCTGACAGCGTGGCGGCTTGGGCATATCGGTCTCAACGAGCTGGCTACCCGTCTTGGCGACACGTTCGATACGCTTGACCGGCTCGAACGCTACCGCGGCCACATTCTCAACTGGTATGATACCAGGACGCTCGCTCCCCTTGAGCCACGTTACATTTCCACGGTCGACAGCGGCAATCTTGCCGTCAGCCTGATTACCGTTGCCCAGGCTCTTCGAGATGCTGGGAGGGCACCGCCGGTAGGCCGCGAGCTCTGGCAAGGCCTAGAAGATATCATCGGGCTGCTCTCCCAGGCGATCCGGTCTATCGGGACCGAAGCGGGCTCAACGGCCGGTGTGATCCTGGCTACCGTCGGCGAGACGGTGAAGCGGGTTTCGGACGATGAGCGCGAATGGCTCAGGGGGATCGACGATCTCATTTCGGCCGACTTGCCGAGACTGCGCGAGCAGGTGGGCGTGATGGCCGCGAGCGTTGCCGAAGCCGACGTCGGCATCTTGCGCGAAGTGCAAGTCTGGCTCGAGCGGCTCGAGCATCACGTGTCCGGGATACGTCGCGATTTGCAGGTTTTCTGCCCGTGGTGGGAAGTTATAACCGACCATCCCACAGACTGCGCGGAAACCGCAGCCAAGGTCGCCGATTTCATGGCTGGCGGCTCGGCGACGCCATCCGATTCGCGCACCGCGCACGTCATCAGCCTGCTCAGCGCGACCAAGGAAGGCGGATTATCCGACGCGGCCCGTCAATGGGTCGACAAGATGCTGGCTGCCATCGCGGAAGGGCAGGCCGTCTCGCGCGAGCTTCATGGTCGCTTCGACAGCCTTGCCCGCCGGGCCAACGTCAGTGCGCACGCGATGGACTTTTCACTTCTGCTTGATGAAGGTAGCCGGCTCTTTCACATCGGCTACAACGTCAGCGCCGACCGCATAGACGCGCATCACTACGATCTCCTCGCCAGCGAAGCACGGCTCGCCAGCTTCTTCGCCATTGCGAAGGGCGATATCGATCCTTCCCACTGGTTCCACCTCGGTCGCCCCATCACGAAACAGGAGGCCGGGCTTGCGCTGCTGTCCTGGAATGGCTCGATGTTCGAATATCTGATGCCAAACATCTTTTTGCACAGCGATCCCGGCACGCTGCTTGGTATGAGCGACCGAACAGCCGTCAGCATCCAGGCCGCCTTCGGCAAATCGCACAAAATCCCTTGGGGAATCTCCGAATCATCGTTCGCCTCGATGGGGTCTGATCGCATCTATCGCTATCACGCCTTCGGCGTCCCTGCCCTCGGACTTCAACGTGGCCTCGGCCACGACCTCGTCGTGAGCCCCTACGCAACGGCGCTTGCGCTTATGATCCGGCCAGCACTTGCGACAATCAACCTCAAGCTGCTGGCCGAGCTGGGGTTAATTGGACGGTTCGGCTTCTTCGAAGCCGCCGATTTCACGCCGGCCCGCCTGCCGGCGGGCGAGCGGTTCGCTATCGTTCGCTCGTACATGGCGCACCACCATGGCATGAGTCTCGCCGCGCTGGGAAATGCACTGTGCGACAACATGCTAGTGCGCTGGTTCCATGCGGACCCTTACGTCGGCACCGTCGATCTCCTGCTCAACGAACGCATACCGTGGGAGCTTCCGCCAGAAATTGCACGAGTAGAGGTTCGCGACCCGCCCGCTCACGCCGAAGGGAACATCCCGGCGCTGCACAGTTGGTCGCCAGACCGACCGTCGGGGCAGCATGCTTGGCACATCCTCGGCAACGGCCGGCTTTCGAGCCGAATCCGCACGGACGGTGCCGGGGGTCTAAGCTGGAATCAGCATGCGCTTACCCGCATCGAACCTGCAGATGACCAAGCAGGCTTCTGGCTCTATCTGCATGATCTCGATCAAGGCGATATCTGGTCGGCAACAGGGGGGCCATTCCCCGCCATCGGCGAGCCGCCGGAGGTCATGTTCCATGCCCATCAGGTCGAATTCCGTCAGCGTTCGCGCGGTCTGTCGATCTCGACGCTAGTCAACGTTGCCCATGGCGACGATCTCGAAATCAGACGCATCGCGCTCGTCAATGAGGAGGATCGTGCCCGGACAATCGAACTGACGGGCTACGTCCAGGTGGTGCTCGCCCCACCCCAGGATGCCGCTCGGCATCCTGCTTTCAGCAAGCTGTTCGTGGGCGCTGAAGCCTTGCCCGGAGGCGATGGACTCGTGTTCATGCGCCGACCGCGCAATCCCGACGAGCGGCCTCCGGTTTTGCTGATTCGCATAATCGGAGATGACGAAGGAGTCGCCTTGCTCGGACTTGAGGCTGATCGAAGAGCCTTCATCGGTCGCCATGGCAACGTCACGCATCCTACCGCGATGACAGAGGAGCCTCTGATTGGCGCATTGGGCTGGTCGCTCGATCCGATCTGCGCGATCAGGGCAAAGGTCATGCTGCCGCCGCACGGGCGCCGCGAACTCGCTTTCGTCACGATCGCGGCGGGATCGCGTCAGTCGGCGCTAGACCTGGCCGACCGCTATGCAACGTTGTCCGCGCTGGATTGGGTGGTTAGCGATTCCATCGCGGCAAAAGCGCGCGAGATGCACGACCTGGGCCTACAGCCACAGTTCGTACCTCAGGTACAGGCCCTCCTTTCCCATCTTTTTACTGCCCGCACAAACCCTGCACCCGGAGGTGAACGGCTCTTCCGGCAGGTCGATCTCTGGTCGCTTGGTATTTCAGGCGATCATCCCATCGTGATGCTGCGCGCCGGCACCGCGGAACAGACCGGTATGCTCCGCTTCGTTCTCGCTGCGCATTGGCTCGGCCACCAGCGCGGCATCCTCTTCGATCTCGCGATCGTCCACGAGGGCACCTCAGGTTACGTCGAACCGGTCCGCGAGCGCCTTCTGGAAGTCCTGAGAGACGCCGGCGCGCAGGAACGTCTTGGCACCCATGGCGGCATCCACCTAGTGGGCGTCAGCTCCTCCGATCACGAGCGCGTGGCGCTCCTCGAGCAGGCCGCCAAGCTGATCCTTGAAGACGACGGCGTCACGCTTGCCGACCAGCTCGCCCGGGTAGATCAACCTCCGCACCCCGGCCCGCCGTTTGCCCCAGTCGGCACCAACGTGCCGCCAGCCACCTCCGCACCCGTGCCGCGGTCCGTAGATCTCCTCTTCGACAACGGCTGGGGCGGCTTTGCGCCTGATACTGGCGACTATGTGATCAACCTAGAGCCCGACGCTCCCACCCCGGCTCCGTGGTCCAATGTCCTGGCCAACGACGCGTTCGGCACGATCGTTACTGAGGCCGGGCTTGGCTTCGCCTGGGCGATCAACAGCGGCGAGAACAGACTCACGCCCTGGTTCAATGATCCCGTCGAGGATCCCCAAGGTGAACGGCTCTATCTGCGCGACGAGGAGAACGGGCGGCTCTGGACCCCGACACCCTTGCCATCGGGCGGCGGCTCCGCGTGCCGCATTCATCATAGTCCCGATCGGACCATATGGCACCGCCACAGCGAAGGCCTGGAGCAGGAGCTGTCGACCTTCGTGCCAATCGACGATCCGGTAAAACTGGTGCGTCTGCGCCTACGCAATCAAACGCCACGCTCGCGCCGGATCACGGCGACCTACTATGCGGAATGGCTCCTGGGCGCGGTGAGGGGCGAGCAAGCCCCTTTTCGCACATCGCGCTATGACCCGGCCTCCCATGCAATTCTCGCACGCAATTCCTGGACGGACGAGTTCGGCGATCGCGTCGCCTTTCTTGCCACGACCCAGGCCGTTCATAGCTTCACTACCTCACGCCGCGATTTTCACGGTGTTGTTGCCGACCCGGCCCGACCGCTCGGCCTGCTCAACTGGGATCTGGGCAACCGCCAGGATTCTGCCGGCGACGATTGCTGCGGCGCCCTCCAGGTGCATCTCGATATCCCCCCTGAAGGAACCGTCGAAGTTTGTTTCATCCTCGGCCAGGGTGATAACCTCGAGCACGCAATCCAACTTATCCGGCATTGGCAATCGCCGTCCATCATCGAGACTGCTGCCCGGGTTCGCGTAGCGGACTGGGCCGATCGGTTGGAAAAGGTTCAGGTCAAGACACCCGATCCTGCCTTCGACCTGATGGTCAACCGGTGGCTGCCTCACCAATCGCTAAGTGCCCGCGTGCGCGCTCGCGCCGGTTTCTATCAGGCCAGTGGCGCGTTCGGATTTCGCGATCAGCTCCAGGACGTCCTTGCCCAGATCCAGGTCGATCCGAACGCAACGCGGCAACATATCCTCGCCGCCGCTGCGCACCAATTCGAAGAGGGCGACGTACTCCATTGGTGGCACCCGCCTTCGGACCGCGGGGTCCGAACCCGCTGCTCCGACGATCTCGTCTGGCTTCCTTATGCCGTCGCGCACTATGTCGAGGCGACCGGCGACAAATCCATTCTGGACGAAGAAATTCCATTTCTGAGAGCGCCGCCGCTCGCGGCCGGCGAGGCCGATCGTTACGCCCGATTTGAAGTTACCGACTATAAGCAATCGCTGTTCGTTCACTGCGACCGCGCGCTTGCCCATGCCTATCGCCTCGGAGCTCACGGCCTTCCCCTGATCGGCAGCGGGGATTGGAATGACGGCATGGATCGGGTCGGCGAGCGGGGACGCGGCGAGAGCATATGGCTGGCCTGGTTCCTCATCGCAACTATCCGGAACTTCACACTGCACTGCGTCGATGAGCGGCAAACCGAGTTTCGTGATCGCTGGGAAGCGCGTGTCGAAGCGCTCGCCGCAGCGGTCGAGCAGTCTGGCTGGGATGGCGAATGGTATCTGCGCGCCTTTGATGACGACGGCAGGCCTTGGGGCACATCCCAGGAGCAGGAATGTCGCATCGATTCCATCGCTCAATCCTGGTCCGTTCTCTCAAATGCTGCAGATCCGGAGCGAGCCAGAACGGCGCTCGCGTCGGCCAGGCGCTACCTAGTACGCAACGATGATACCCTCATACGCCTGCTCGATCCCCCCTTCGACCACACGCCGCGCGAACCGGGCTATATCAAGGCCTATCCGCCTGGCGTCCGGGAGAATGGCGGGCAATATACCCATGCGGCAACGTGGCTCGCGATCGCGTTCGCACGGATACGCGACGGCGACGTGGCCAAATCACTGTTCGACCGAATTAGCCCGATAACGCACAGTTCGACACGCGAAGGCGCAGAGCATTATCGAACCGAGCCATATGCTGTCGCGGGCGACATCGCCGGTGTGGCACCCCATCTCGGCCGCGGCGGCTGGACTTGGTATACAGGCGCCGCAGGTTGGACATGGCGGCTGGCCGTTGAAGAAATTCTGGGCGTTCGCTTAATCGGCGGCAAAATACAGATACGTCCAGCAATGCCGAAAAACTGGCACAAAGCGGAATTGACGCTCCGGCGCGCCGACGGAGCCATCCAGATAACGATCGAAACGGACCCGTCTCTTGAAGGTGACGGAGAGGAAATTACCATTGACGGCAAGCTCCTGCGAGAACCCGGGGTTTGCTTTCCCCACGACGGCGCGACGCGGATTGTGCTCGTGCGGGTTCCGCTAAAGGCCTGACGTTGATTCGACAACGGCAATACGAAAGGATTCTCATGTCGACCATCCCCGCTTCTACCCTGCATGGGGACGGCAGCCCGGAACGGCTGGCGATCGACACGATCCGCACCTTGTCGATGGATGCGGTCCACGCCGCGAAATCGGGTCATATCGGCACGCCGATGGCCCTGGCACCGGTCGGCTATACGCTCTGGTCGCAATTCCTGCGCACCGATCCCGACGCGCCGGATTGGCCCAACCGCGACCGCTTCGTCCTGTCGGTCGGCCATGCGTCGATGCTGCTTTACTCCCTGCTGCATCTCGCCGCAGTCAAGGAGATCGACAAGGACGGCAGGCTGACCGGCAAACCGGCGGTGAGCCTGCAGGACATCAAGGATTTCCGCCAGATCGGCTCGAAGACGCCGGGTCACCCCGAATATCGCCACACCACGGGCGTCGAGACGACTACTGGACCGCTCGGCCAGGGCTGCGGCAATTCGGTCGGCATGGCGATTGCCGAGCGCTGGCTCGCGGCGCGCTACAATCGCGACGGTTTCCCGATCTTCGACCATGACGTCTACTGCCTCGCCGGCGACGGCTGCATGATGGAAGGCGTCGCGAGCGAGGCGGCGAGCCTGGCCGGCCACCTGAAGCTCTCCAACCTCTGCTGGATCTACGATTCGAACCATGTGACGATCGAGGGCGGCACTGAACTCGCCTTCGACGAGGATGTCGGCCAGCGCTTCGACGCTTATGGTTGGCACGTCATCCATGTGGACGACGCCAACGATACCAAGGCGGTCGCCGCGGCGATCGAAAGCTTCAAGGCGACCACCGACAGGCCGACGATGATCGTGGTCCATTCGATTATCGGCTATGGCAGCTCGATCGCCGGAACCGCCAAGGCGCATGGCGAGGCGATGACCGGCGATGACATACGCGGCACCAAGAAAGCCTATGGCTGGCCCGAGGATTCGTCCTTCCTCGTTCCCGACGGCGTGCCCGAGCATTTCGGAGGCGCCATTGCCGGGCGCGGCAAGCCGCTGCGTGCCGAATGGCTGGCGATGCGCGAACGCTATGCGCAGGCCGAACCCGCCCTGGCCAAGGAGCTCGAGGCGATCTTTGCCGACCGGCTTCCCGACGGCTGGGATGCCGCCATCCCGACCTTCCCCGCCGACGAAAAAGGCATCGCGACCCGCGATGCCGGCGGCAAGGTGCTCAACGCGATCGCGCCCAACCTGCCCTGGCTGGTCGGCGGCTCGGCCGATCTTGCCCCCTCGACAAAGACCCTGATCGAAGGCGCGGGATCGTTCCAGGCGAGCAGCTATGCCGGCCGCAATCTCCACTTCGGCGTGCGCGAACATGCGATGGGTTCGGTGGTCAACGGCTTGGCCCTGTCGCACCTGCGTCCCTATTCGGCGACCTTTTTCATCTTCCTCGATTATATGCGCCCGCCGGTCCGCCTGGCGGCGCTGATGGAGCTGGGCGTCACCTTCATCTTCACCCACGATTCGATCGGCGTCGGCGAGGACGGGCCGACCCACCAGCCGATCGAGCAGCTGACCATGCTGCGCGCCACACCCGGCCTCGACATGATCCGACCATGCGACGCCAACGAGGTCGCCTGGGCTTGGCGTGCGGCGCTGAGCAAAAACAACCGCCCGACCGCCCTGGTCTTCTCGCGCCAGGCGATCCCGACGCTCGACCGCGGCAAATATGCCGGCGCCGAAGGGCTGCTGAAGGGCGCCTATGTCCTCGCCGGCGACGACAAGCCCGAAATCATCCTGATCGGCACCGGCAGCGAAGTCGGCCTGGTGGTGTCGGCATATGAGAGACTGACCGAAGCCGGCGTCAAGGCACGCGTCGTATCGATGCCGAGCTGGTATCTCTTCGAACTGCAGGATCAGGCCTATAGGGACCGCGTCCTGACCCCCGGCGTCGAGGCGCGTCTCGCAGTCGAAATGGGCGGCGAGATCGGCTGGGACCGCTATATCGGCGCGAAGGGAAAAACCATCACCATGTCGACCTTCGGCGCCTCGGCCCCTGCCGCGAAACTGCAGGATAAATTCGGTTTCACCGTCGACAATCTCGTCAAGGTCGCTCGCGAACTGATCGGAAAGGCCTGCCCCATGACGAGTCTGTTGAAGCAGCTCCAGGAATCGGGGCAGGCACCCTGGCTCGATTTCGTCGATCGCTCCTTCCTCAAGGAAGGCGGCCTCCGGAAGCTTGTCGAGGAGGACGGCCTGACCGGCGTCACCTCGAACCCGTCGATCTTCGAGAAGGCGATGGGCCAGGGCACCGCCTATGACGATCAGTACAAGGCGTTCGTCACCGCCAATCCGGGCGCATCGGTGGTCGAAACCTACGAAGCGCTGGCGATCAAGGACATCCAGGATGCCTGCGACACGCTGCGTCCGGTGTTCGACCGGCTGGACGGCAAGGACGGCTATGTCAGCCTCGAGGTCTCGCCCTATCTCGCCAACGATACCGACAAGACGATCGCCGAGGCGCGGCGGCTCTCGAAGATGGTCGATCGCCCGAACCTGATGATCAAGGTGCCGGGCACCAGGGCCGGCGTCCCGGCGATCCGCCAGCTGATCGAGGACGGGATCAGCATCAACGTCACCTTGTTGTTTGCGCGTGAGGCCTACATCGCCGTGGCGATGGCCTTCGTCGAAGGGCTCGAGGCGCGGCTCACCAAGGGCGAGACGATCGATCGCATCGCCAGCGTCGCCAGCTTCTTCGTCAGCCGCATCGACAGCGCGATCGACAAGAAGATCGACGAGCGTGTCGCCGCCGGCGACAAGGATGCCGACGCGCTCAAGGCGGTGCGCGGCAAGGTCGCTATCGCCAACGCCAAGCTCGCTTACCAATGGTATCTCGACTTCGTGAAGTCGGACCGGTGGAAGAAGCTGGCCGCCGAAGGCGCGATGCCGCAGCGGCTGCTTTGGGCATCGACGGGCACGAAGGATCCGTCCTTTCCCGACACGCTCTATATCGACGCGCTGATCGGCCCCGATACGGTCAACACCATTCCGCCCAAGACGATGGACGCGTTCCGGGATCACGGCACGCTCAAGCAGACGCTGACCGCGGACGTGCCGGGGGCTGAACATGTCCTGGCCGAGACCGACCGGCTCGGGCTCGATCTGTCCGGCGTCACCGCCAAGCTGGTCGAAGATGGCGTCAAACTGTTCGCCGACGCGGCCGACACGCTGCTCGGCGCGATCGAGGCGAAGAAAGCCAAAGCGGAGGCCTAAGCGCATGAACCATTTCCACGCCGACCTGCCCGAGCCGCTGCGCCACGCGGTCGATGCCAGGCTCAAGACGGCGGCGGCGGAGAAATGGGGTACGCGGCTGTGGGCCGCCGACGCGTCACTCTGGACCAACGGCGACGAAGCCAAATGGGTCGGCTGGCTCGCTGCCGGTGAAGGCAAGCAGGTCGATTTCGCCCAGCTGAAGGCGATCGCCGACAAGGCGCGCGGGCATAAGGATGTCGTCCTGCTCGGCATGGGCGGATCGAGCCTTGGCCCCGAAGTGCTGAGCGAGATCATCGGCCCGGCGCCCGGTTTTCCGACCGTCCACGCGCTCGATTCGACCGATCCGGGCCAGATCGGCAGCGTCGCCGCAAAGATCGATCCGAAGGAAGCCCTGTTCCTCGTCGCCTCCAAGTCCGGATCGACGATGGAGCCCGAACTGCTGCGGGCTTATTTCTGGGAATTGTCCGGCAAGGATGGCGACCGCTTCGTCGCGGTGACCGATCCGGGATCGAAGCTCGAAAAGCTGGCCAAGGATCATGGCTATCACGCCATCTTCCTCGGCGATCCGGCGATTGGCGGGCGCTATTCGGTCCTGTCCGTGTTCGGCATGGTGCCGGCAGCGATGATGGGGATCGACGTCGAAGCCTTTTTCGCCGCGACCCAGCCTCTGGTCGAGGCGTGCAAGGGCGACACCGCCAATCCCGGCCTGATCCTCGGCGCGATCATGGGCGAGGCGGCGATATCGGGCCGCGACAAACTCACCATCCTGACCAGCCCCGGCCTCGAGCCGATCGGCGCCTGGCTGGAACAGCTCATCGCCGAATCCACCGGCAAGCACGGCAAGGGAATCGTTCCCGTCGATCTGGAGCCGTCCGCGCCGGCCGAGGATTATGGTACGGACCGCCTGTTCGCCTTGCTGACGCTCGATGGCGACGATGCGTCCGACGTCATCGAGCAGGCCCATTTCCTGGTCGCCGCGGGCCAGCCGGTGATACGCATCACGCTGCCGTCAAAGGAGCATATCGGCCAGGAATTCTTCCGCTGGGAAGTGGCGACGGCGTTTGCCGGCGCGGTGATCGGGATCGATCCGTTCGACCAGCCCGATGTTGAGGATGCCAAGATCGCGACGCGCGAGCTGATCGACAAATATGAGGAATCGGGTGCGCTCGCCCCCGAATCCCCGTTCTTCCAGGATGCGGTGATGGCCTTTTCCGCACCGGGCGATCACACTTTCGCTGCGACCAACCCGGTCGAGATATTGCGCGATCATTTCGCCAGCGCCGAGCCCGGCGACTATGTCGGCTTCCTCGTCTATCTCGAGCGTAACGCCGAACATGAAGCCGCCGTGGCACGGATGCGCGAAAAGGTGGTCGAGGCGAAAGGCGTCGCGACCGTCGCCGGCTTCGGCCCCCGTTTCCTCCATTCGACCGGCCAGGCCTACAAAGGCGGTCCGAAGAGCGGCGTGTTCGTCGAGATCAC
The DNA here is from genome assembly GCA_963540925.1 of uncultured Sphingomonadaceae bacterium. Taxonomy (GTDB): domain Bacteria; phylum Pseudomonadota; class Alphaproteobacteria; order Sphingomonadales; family Sphingomonadaceae; genus Rhizorhabdus. The sequence continues at coordinate 5,085 of CAUTRN010000008.1, read as the reverse complement.
GCGGACGCCGAACCCGGACGTACCGGTGCCCGGACGCAAGGCAAGCTTCGGCACGGTCCAGCTCGCGCAGGCGCGTGGCGATCTCGACGTGCTCGCCGCGCGCGGGCAGCGCACCTTGCGCATTCATCTCAACACAGGGGATCTCAATACCCTCGAAACATTGGTGGCGCGTTCGCTACAGAATTGAAGGGGATCAGCATAAATGCGTATCGCGATGATCGGACTGGGGCGCATGGGCGGCAATATCGTCCGTCGCCTGTTGCGCGGCGGACATGAAGCGGTCGTCTTCGATCGCAACCAGCATCTGATCGACGATCTGGTCAAGGAAGGCGCGGTCGGCGCGACCGGGCTCGACGATCTGCGCGGCAAGCTCGCCGAGCGCGCCATCTTCTGGGTGATGCTCCCGGCGGGTCCTCCGACCGAGGATACGATCACCGCCCTGCTCGAAAAGTCCCTGCCCGGCGACATCATCATCGACGGCGGCAACAGCTTCTACAAGGACGATATCCGCCGCGCGAAGCTCTGCGTGGCGAAGCAAGTCGCCTATGTCGACATCGGCACGTCGGGCGGCGTCTGGGGACTCGAACGCGGCTATTGCATGATGATCGGCGGCGAGACGGAGGTGGTCGACTACCTCGATCCGATCTTCAAGACGATGGCACCGGGCCGAGGGACGATCCCCCCCACGCCCAATCGGATGGAGCAGGAAGGCGAGGATGCGCGCGCCGAGCTCGGCTACATCCATGCCGGCCCGCCTGGCGCCGGCCACTTCGTCAAGATGGTCCACAACGGCATCGAATATGGTTTGATGCAGGCCTATGCCGAGGGCTTCGACATCCTGAAGTCGAAGAAATCCGACAAGCTTCCTGAGGATGAGCGCTTCGATCTCAACCTCACCGACATTGCCGAGGTGTGGCGCCGCGGATCGGTCATCTCCTCCTGGCTGCTCGACCTGACCGCGTCGGCGCTCGCCAAGGATCAGATGCTCGCCCAGTTTACCGGCACCGTGGCGGATTCGGGCGAAGGCCATTGGGCGATTGAGGCGGCGATGGAGGAAGCGGTGCCCGCCTACGTCCTCTCGGCCGCCTTGTTCGCGCGCTATCGCAGCCGCGTCGAACATACGTTCGGCGACCAGGTGCTGTCGGCGATGCGCTTCGGCTTCGGCGGCCATACCGAAATGCCGCAGTAGGCTCCCATGAAGAAGGCCCCACCCGCCACTCTGGTCATTTTCGGCGCGACCGGGGACCTGACCCGCCGCCTGCTGGTCCCCGCCGTCACCAATCTGTGCACCGACGGATTGCTGGGAAAGGACTTCACCATCCTCGGCATCGGCCGCAGCGATGGCGATGACGAGATGTTGCGCGCCAGCCTCGATAAGTTCGCGACCGAGGGCGATTGCTGGCGTGATCTGCGCAAGCGCATCGCCTACCTCCAGGGCGATTTCACCGCAGACCGGGTGTTCGACGATGTCGCCAAGGCGTTGGGCGACCGAAGCGCGGTCTTCTACCTCGCCACGCCAGCGCAATTCTTCGGCGCCATCGTCGAAAAGCTTGCCGCCAAAGGCCTGATGGCGGAAGCGGGCAGTCGGTTCCGCCGCGTCGCGATCGAAAAGCCGTTCGGCCACGACCTCGCCTCGGCCAAGGCGCTTGACGCCCGAATCCTCGCCTTGCTCCCGGAAAGCCAGATCTACCGGCTCGACCACTTCCTGGGAAAGGAAACTGTCCAGAACATCCTGGTCGCGCGCTTCGCCAACCAATGGTTCGAAGCGGTGTGGAACAATCGCTATATCGATCATGTCCAGATCACCGCCGCCGAGACGGTCGAGGTCGGATCGCGCGGATCTTTCTACGATGCAACCGGCGCGCTCCGCGACATGGTCCCCAACCATCTGTTCCAGCTGCTGGCGATGATCGCGATGGAGCCGCCCAACAGCTTCGATGCCGACGCGATCCGCGACGAAAAGGCCAAGGTGTTGCGCGCGATCCGCAAGCCCACCGCAGTCTGCGCAGTGCGCGGCCAATATGGCAAGGGCCGTGTCGGTAGCCGCAACGTGCCGGCCTATCGTAAGGTCCCGGATGTCGCTACCGACAGCAGGACCGAGACCTATGTCGCACTGAAGCTGGAAGTCGACACCTGGCGCTGGGCCGGCGTGCCCTTCTACCTGCGCACCGGCAAGGCGCTGGCAGCGCGCGATACGGAGATCGTCGTCACGTTCAAGGCAGTGCCCTACGCTTTATTCCGCGATTGTCCGATCGACCGCCTGCCAGCCAATCGCCTGATCTTCCAGCTGCAGCCGGACGAAAGCATCGTCTTAGACATGCTGGTCAAGAAACCGGGTCCAGTGATCAAGACCGCAGGGACAACGCTCGATTTCACTTATGCCGACCACTTCAAGCTGTCGGGCCGGACGGGCTACGAAACCTTGCTCTATGACATGATGACCGGCGACCAGACATTGTTCCAGCGCGCTGAGCAGATCGAGGCGGGCTGGGCCGCGGTCCAGCCGATCCTCGATGACTGGGTCAAGGACAAGGGCAGGCTTGAATCCTATGCACCAGGCAGCGCCGGCCCGGCCGGCGCAGATGCCCTACTCGAACGCGATGGCCGCTTCTGGCACAGGATCGGCCAATGATGCTGGGCCTCGTCATCTCCGACATCGACGGACTTTGGTTCGCAAGGACAAGAGCCTGGCGTCGGCGACGATTGCCCGGTCGCGGACCTACTATCTGGACGTCACCAACCCCTATGCCAACAAGCGAGCTGGCGTCGATGCCCTGGCGCGGGCGCTCGGCCACATGCCCAATGACCTGCCCTTTGCTCGTGCGCACCGGCCTATCGATCGCCATGGGCAAGGCGCCTGAGGAGATCCGTAGCGCAGCGCACTACATTTCAACCAGCGACGACAAAGATGGCATCGCCGATGCCATCGACGCATTTCTGCTGCCGCTTGTGGGAGGATCATCATGAAGCGACTGGCCGCTTTCGACCTCGATGGAACGCTCGCGCTCAGCAAGCAGCCGCTCGACGATGAAATGGCGGATCTGCTTACCCGCCTGCTCGACGTGACGATGGTAGCGATCATCTCCGGAGGCGACTGGCCGCAATTCGAGAAACAGGTGGTGTCGCGCATGCCCGCCCGTGCGCGGCTCGACAATTTTATCATCCAGCCGACCACGGGCACCAAGCTATATCGTCACGCCGACGGCCAATGGACGCGTATCTATGCCGATCTGTTCACCGGCGACGAAAGCCAGCGCATCCGCGAAGCACTGACCAAGGCGGTCGAGCAGGCGGGCTATGCAAACGAGAACATCTGGGGCGAGCAGATCGAGGATCGCGGCAGCCAGATCACATTCTCCGCGCTCGGTCAGCAGGCGCCGCTCGAGGCCAAGGACACGTGGGATCCCGATCACGCCAAGCGCAAGAAATTGCAGGCCCTGCTCCAGCCGTTGCTGCCAGGCTTTGCCATCAATATCGGCGGGGCGACATCGATCGACATCACCCGCGAAGGGATAGACAAGGCCTATGGCCTTAAGCGCCTTTCCGAGCAGACCGGCGTCGCACTCGACGAGATGATCTTCTTCGGTGACGCGATCTTCCCGGGCGGAAATGATTATCCGGCCAAGCATCTCGGGCTGGATACCGTGCGAGTCCGCGACGTTGCCGAAACCAAGTCGGTGGTTGGCGCGATCGCTGCCTGGCTGGTCTAGAAGCGCTACCGCCGATCCTTAACCAGTCCCGCTTTCGCACCCATACGACCCAGCTTCGCAGCGGTCCCACATTGTAGAGCCGACGGATCGCTTCAATGGTGCTGGAGCTGCTTGACCTCACTACGCCTGGGCGCGTTCGAGGAAACTCAGCTCGACATGTCCGCCATCGTTCGGCAGCTCGCCGCGCATTTCTTGCAGGTGGCCGAGCAACGCGCGATCCGCTGGTCCGCGCTATGGCGTCCGCATTCCTCGGCGCAGCGCTCGCAAGCGTCGGCGCAGGCGCGGCAGACGATGCGGTGCAGGGCAGATTCCCGCAGCATCGAGTTGGCAGTCGCCTGGCACAGTTCCGCACAGTCGTTCAGCATGGCGATCAGCGACGCCGTAGCTGACGCGCCGCCTTGCTTCGTCAGCCAAGCGGCGGTTTCCAGGCACATGCGGTGCGAAGCCACGCAATCGTCGATGCAGTCCGTCATCGACATCGCCATCCCTTCCATTCGATGCTGCTGCGCCGCCGCCGGCGCAGCCAGCGTTCCGGCGGCGGCAAGGCCGGCGCCGGCCATCAGCAATTCGCGTCTCTCGATCATGATGCGCCTTCCATCTGCTATCGCTTGAGCGCTGTGCCGCATCCGGCGGCCTCAGCCGTAGCCGGCGACCCATCCGACGCCGCACGCGCCTTCTCCCGCGCCATCCGGGTTTCCTCCCAAGGCCAGTGGCCGTTGATCTCGACCCCAAGCGAGATGCTCAGGAAGGTCCGCACCAGCACAAGCCCGGCCAGCACGATGAGATCGTCGAGCGTCGGGTTGATCACCAGCGACTTGACGATGTCGCCGGCGACCAGAAATTCCAAACCGAGCAGGATGCTGCGGCCGAGCGCCGAGCGGAACGCGCTATAGGCCTCGGTTCGGTCGCCCGCCCTCGCCCGCCGCGCAAACAGAAAGGTTGCGAGCCCCGCGCCGACCAGGATGGTCAGCGTGCCCGCCAGTTCCAGGCCGATCACCGCAAGCCGGAAGAAGGCGCTCAGCCAGTCGGCCTCAATGGTGATCATACCAGCCTCGCTTGCGGATATTGTTGAAGCTGTCGGTGGCGTGACAGGCATAGCATTGGTCGACGCGCGCTTTCGATCCGGCTGCGCGCTGCGAGACCATGCTGAAATGCTCCATGAAGTGACTGGGCGGCGCCTTGTGGCACTCGGCGCACTGCGTCGAATTGACCGATGGATGGCGGTAATTGGCGATCTTCCAGCTGTCGGTCTTGTGACAGCTCGCGCAGTCGGTGCCGAACAGGCCCTGGTGCGGATCGCGGAACGCATGGCAGCTCGCGCAATTGAGCGCGGTCTCGGGGGTCAGGCTTCGAGTGTTTGTCGACATGCCCGCCG
>CAUTRN010000007.1:0-224455 GCA_963540925.1 uncultured Sphingomonadaceae bacterium | reverse complement strand
GACGGCAACGTCAATCATGAAAAGTTCCTCCCCGGAACGGGGAGGGGGACCGCGAAGCGGTGGAGGGGCGCGTCGTCGAAGACGGCGCTTGCAGCGCCGCCCCCTCCACCATGCTGCGCATGGTCCCCCTCCCCGTGCCGGGGAGGAATGAGGAGAAATCAGGCATCGTCCGGCCCTTCATAGGCCTCGACGATCCGGCCCACGATCGGGTGGCGGACCACGTCGGCGGCGCCGAAGCGGATCGTGGCGATGCCGTCGATCCCCTCCAGCCGGCCCACCGCGTCGGCCAGTCCCGACTTGCCGATGTCGGGAAGATCGATCTGGCGGGGGTCGCCGCAGATCACCATCCGGCTGTTCTGGCCGAAGCGGGTGAGGAACATCTTCATCTGCGCGGGGGTGGTGTTCTGCGCCTCGTCGAGGATGACGAAGGCGTCGCTCAAGGTGCGGCCGCGCATGAAGGCGATCGGCGCGATCTCGATCTCGCCGCTGGCGATCCGCCGCTCGACCTGCTCGGTCGGCAGCATGTCGTAGAGCGCGTCGTAGAGCGGGCGGAGATAGGGATCGACCTTCTCCTTCATGTCGCCGGGCAGGAAGCCCAGCCGCTCGCCCGCCTCGACGGCGGGGCGCGACAGGATTAGCCGGTCGACGGTGCCCTGGATCAGCTGCTGCACCGCCTGCGCCACCGCCAGATAGGTCTTGCCGGTGCCCGCCGGGCCGAGCGCGAAGATCACGTCGGAGCGGTTGAGCGCCTCCATATAGCGGATCTGGGTGGCCGAGCGCGGGACGATTGTCTTCTTGCGGGTCCGGATCATCACCTTGGGCGGATCCGAGACGTCGTTGCGGATGATCCCGTCGAGTGTGGGTTCGGCTGACATCGCGATCACGGCTTCCACCGCGCCGCTGTCGATGTCCTGGCCCTGCACGATGCGGTTGTAGAGGCCGGTCAGCACCTCGCGGGCGCGACCCGCGGCTTCCGCCTCGCCTTCTATCTGCAGCTTGTTCCCTCGGGCCGCTATATAGACCCCCAGCCTATTCTCTATCGCCACCAGGTTCTGGTCGAACTCACCGAACAATCGACCAAGAAGCTGGGGTTTGTCGAACAGGATTTCGAGCCGGGCGCGATCTCCGGCCTGCGCGGGAACTGGCTTGCGCGACATAAGTGGCGGCAGCTTCCTTTCCGTGTGCGTCCTCGATGAGGATCATCGGGACAGAACGAACCTACGCCCATTTCGACCCATGCAAAGGGGGAAAGCGGTAGGCCAGGGCACTTATCCACCGATGATGTGGCAGATGGGTGACGGTGGGCGCGCGCAAGAGAATATGCGTCGCTCCGGCGGAGGCCGGAGCCGCCAGAGGCAAGCGGCTGCACTCTTCGTGGCGGCTCCGGCCTCCGCCGGAGTGACGTGCGTGAAACGCTTTCATAGCGAAAACCCCGCTGCTTCCACGCTTTGCGCTGGCCTGGGCTTTCCCCGCACGCCACGGCAGGCAAGTGCCGGTGCATGTCCGGACATTCGATCCCGGGGCGCATCGGGCCTATATGGGATGATGATAACCGACCACGTGTGGAGAGCGCGATGACGGCCATATTGATCGCGGGAGCGACGATTTTCGATGCGACTGGCAAGGCCCCCTTCAAGGGCGACCTGCTGATCGAGGGCAACAGGATCAAGACCGTCGCCCGTGCGGTCGGCCAGCTGTCGGCCGATGGCGCGACGGTGGTCGACGGGGCTGGCCTGTTCCTGATGCCGGGGATGACCGAGGGCCATGCGCATCTCTCCTTCGAGAATGTCGCCGCCACCGAGGACCTGATCACCCCGCCGCCCGAGGAGCAGGTGTTCGCCACCGCGCGTGGCGCGAAGGCGCTGTTCGATGCCGGCTTCACCAGCGCCTATGGTGCGTCCGAGGCGAAGATGCGGCTCGCGGTCGCCGTCCGCAACGAGATCGACGCCGGCCGCCTGATCGGCCCGCGCATCCGCGCGGGCGGGCTGGAGATCAGCGTCACCGGCGCGATGGGCGACGAGAGCAAGGCGCACAACCCGCGCGTCGGCCCCTCGGTGCTGATCGACGGGCCCGAGGAGATGCGTAAGGCAGTGCGCATCCAGTGCCGCGACGGCGTCGACAACATCAAGCTCGATGTCTCGGGCGACCCCTTCTATCCGGGCACCCCCGGCCACTCGACCCCGATGTCGTTCGAGGAAGTGAAGATGGCGGCCGATACGGCGCACGCCTTCGGCCGCAAGATCAACGCCCATGCGCGCTCGCTGGAATCGGTGCGCTACTGCGTCGAGGCCGGGATCGACGGCATCTTCCACGCCGAATTCTCCGACGAGGCGACCCTCGACCTGCTCGAATCCGCCAAGGATCGCATCTTCGTCTCGCCCACCGTCGGCCTGTTCCAGACGATGCTGATGAACGAGGCGGCGGGTGTCGGCCTGACCGCCGAAGTCGCCGGGTACATGGGCATCAAGGCGCTGATGGAGGAGTCGGTCAAGACCCACACCGAGCTGCGCAAGCGCGGCATCCGCCACCTGATCGGCGGCGATTATGGCTTTGCCTGGAGCGCGCACGGCACCAACGCCCGCGACCTGAAGTTCTTCGTCGACCTCTATGGCTATTCGCCTGCCGACGCCCTCGTCTGCGCCACCCGCAATGGCGGCCTGGCGATGCGCGAGCAGGGCGATCTCGGCCTGATCGCCGAGGGCCAGCTGGCCGATCTGCTGCTGATCGACGGCGATCCGCTCGCCGACATCGGCATGATCACCGACACCAGCCGCATCGTCCTGATCATGAAGGACGGCCAGATCTACAAGAATGAAGTCCGCGCCGCGCAGCATCGCGTGGCGGCGTGAGCCCTTTTTCCGGCCGGGAGTGCCTTAGTTGACCAAGCACGTCGTCACGCTCGACGACCGTTACGAGCAGATCGAAGGCCAGGTGCTGATCTCGTCGATGCAGGCGCTCGTGCGCCTGCCGCTCGACCAGGCACGCCGGGATCGCGCCGCCGGCCTCACCACCGGTGGCTATATCACCGGCTATCGCGGCTCGCCGATCACCACGCTCGACGCCCAGCTCTGGTCGTCGAAGAAGCTGCTCGACCGCAACGACATCCATTTCGAGCCGGGCCTGAACGAGGAGCTGGCGGCGACCAGCCTGCGCGGCACCCAGCAGCTCACCTGGTTCGGCGCCTCGAAATATCAGGGCGTCTTCGCGATGTGGTACGCCAAGGGGCTCGGCGTCGACCGTGCCTGCGAGGCGCTCAAGCTCGCCAATTTCGAGGGCACGCACCAGCATGGCGGCGTGCTGGTGGTGGCAGGCGACGACCATGCCGCCAAATCCTCGGCCTCGGCGCACCAGTCCGAACATACGCTGATCGTCGGCTTCATTCCCGTGCTGGCGCCGTCGACGACCGACGAGATTCTCAGCTATGGCCAGTTCGGCTGGGAGATGTCGCGCTATTCGGGCCTCTATGTCGGCCTGAAGACCGTCACCGACACGCTCGATCTCACCTCCTCGACGATCCTGCCCGAGCTGCGAATCGTCCGCCCCGAGCTGCCGACCAACCTGAGGCTCAACCTCCAGCGCGGCATGTCGGCGCTGGTGCAGGAGGACATGGTCCTCAACAAGCGGTTGCCGGCGGCGATGGCCTTTGCCCGTGCCAACGGGCTCAACCGGGTCGACTTCGCCGCGCAGCAGCCCGCGCTCACCATCGTCACCGCCGGCAAGCCCTGGCTCGACGTGCGCCAGGCGCTCGCCGACCTCGGCCTCGACGATGCCCGCGCCGCCGCGCTCGGCATCAGCCTGGTCAAGCTGGGCATGACCTGGCCACTCGACCAGGAATTCGCCCGCCAAGCCTGCAATGGCGCCCGCGAGATCCTCGTCGTCGAGGAGAAGCGCCCGGTGATCGAGGAGCAGCTCTTGGGCGCGCTCTACACGCTCGACCAGCGCCCTGCCGTCCATGGCAAGCGCGACGAGGCGGGGGCGGTGCTGTTCCCGCTCGACAATGTCATCGATCCGCCGATGGTCCGCCGCGCGATCGTCCGCCGGCTGGAAGCGCTCGGCCGGCTCGACGAGGTGACCCGTGCCAAGGCCGCCCAGGTCGACGCGATCGAGGCCGCCGCCGTGGCGCCGCCGGTCGCGATCCGACCCGCTTATTTCTGCTCGGGTTGCCCGCACAACACCAGCACCAACATCCCCGACGGCAGCATCGCGCTGGGCGCCACCGGCTGCCACGGCCTCGCCGCCTTCATGCCCGAGCGGCGGACGATGAACGTGGTCGGCATGGGCGCCGAAGGGCTCGCCTGGGTCGGCGCGCAGCATTTCGTCGAGACCAGCCATGTCTTCTCGAACATGGGCGATGGCACCTATACCCATTCGGGCCTGCTCGCGATCCGCGCCGCGGTGGCCGCCAACACCAACGTCACCTTCAAGATCCTGTTCAACGACGCGGTGGCGATGACCGGTGGCCAGCCCGCCGAAGGCTCGCTGACCGTGCCGCAGATCGTCCAGGAGCTGATCGCCGAGCGGGTCGATCCCGTCATCGTCGTCAGCGATAATCCCGAGGCGTTCGAAGGCGGGGTGCTGCCTGCCGGTGTCCGCATCCTCCACCGCGACAATCTCGACACGGTCCAGCGCGAAGTGCGCGAGGTGAAGGGCGTCTCGGCGATCGTCTATGAACAGGTCTGCGCGAACGAGAAGCGCCGCCGCCGCAAGCGCGGCAAGGCGGTCGACCCCGACCTGCGCCTGTTCATCAATCCGGCGGTGTGCGAGGGCTGCGGCGACTGTTCGGTCCAGTCCAACTGCATGAGCGTCACCCCGCTCGAGACCGAGTTCGGCCGCAAGCGCGAGATCGACCAGTCGAACTGCAACAAGGATTATAGCTGCATCAAGGGCTATTGCCCGTCCTTCGTCTCCCTGCGCGGGGCAAAGCCCGCCAAGCGCGCAGTGGGCCTGGCGGGTCTCCAGCCGCTGATCGATGCGTTGCCCGAACCGACGCCGATCGCCACCAGCGACGGTTTCTCGATGCTCGTCACCGGCATCGGCGGCACCGGCGTGCTCACCGTGGGGGCTATCCTGGGCATGGCCGCGCAGATCGAGGGCAAGGCGGTCAAGGTGCTCGACATGACCGGCATGGCCCAGAAGGGCGGCGGCGTGATGAGCCATGTCCGCTTCGCCGACGATGTCGCCGACATCCCCAGCGCGCGGCTCGGGCCGGGGCAGACCGACCTGCTGATCGCCTGCGACCTGATCGTCGCCTCGGGGCCCGACGTCGCGCGCACCCTGCGCCCCGACAGCCGGGTGATCGCCAATGAGGACGTCGTCCCGACCGGCCAGTTCCAGACCAAGGCCGATCTCGACCTGCGCTCCACCAGCTTCCTCCCCTCGATCCGCCAGCGGGTGGGCGAGGACAATGTCGCACTGCTGCGCGCCAACGAACTGGCCGCGAAGCTGATGGGCGACACCATCTTCACCAATCTGATGATGGTGGGCTACGCCGCGCAGAAGGGGCTGCTGCCGGTCGGGATCGAGGCGGTGGCCGAGGCGGTGGCGCTCAACGGCACCGCGGTGAAGGCCAATCTCGACGCGATGACCCTGGGCCGGGTCGCGGCGCTCCACCCGCAGGAGCTGCTCGACTTCGCCAATCTGTCCGAGGGCCAGTCGCTGTTCCCGCAGACGCTCGATGCGATGCTGGAGAGCCGCGGCCGCCACCTCGCCGCCTATCAGGACGAGGGGCTGGCCCGCCGCCACCGCGCCTTCGTCGAGCGGATCGGCGAGACCCTGAAGGCGCGCGATATCGCCGGGGGCGAGGGCTTCCTGATCGCCGTCGCCAACCAGCTTGCCCGGCTGATGGCCTATAAGGACGAATATGAGGTCGCCCGGCTGTACAGCCTGCCGGCGTTCAAGGAGACGCTGAAGGGCAAGTTCGACGGCGACTATAAGCTGTCGCTCAACCTCGGCTCGCCGATCCTGGCGCTCGGCCGTCGGGACAAGAAGACCGGCCGGCCGAAGAAGGTCGAGGTCGGCGCCTGGATCCTGCCGCTGTTCGGTATCCTGGCGAAGTTCAAGGGCCTGCGCGGGACCCCGCTCGACCCGTTCGGCTATCAGGGCGAGCGCCGCATGGAGCGGCGCCTGATCGGCGAGTATCAGGATCTGATCCTTGGTCTCGCCGACCGGGTGACCGAGGATCGACTGCCGATCGCCGAGCAGATCGCCGCCGCTGCCGCGGAGATTCGCGGCTATGGCCCGGTGAAGGAAAAGGGTGTCGAGACCTTCCACGCGAAGGTGGAGGAGCTGATGGCGGCGTTCGAGAAAGGGCCGGCGAAGGAGAAGCTGGCGGCGTAGTCCCTCAGATCCTCCCTGCCCGAAGGGCGGGGAGGGGGACCATTTGCGGAGCAAATGGTGGAGGGGTAGCAACCTCCCGTCCGGCGCAAGCCTCCCGTTTGGAAACCCCTCCACCGCCCTGCGGGCGGTCCCCCTCCCCATCGCTTCGCGATAGGGAGGATCTTTAGGGCAAGATTGCGCCCTAAGCCGCCGCGCGCTCCGCGACGATCTCGCCGTGCAGGCTGTTCGGGCCGGCCAGGACGATGTCGACCGTCACCAGCTCGCCGATCGCTGGGCCATCCTCGACGATCACCGACTGGAGCCAGGGCGACTTGCCGATCCGCTGGCCGGGCTTCTTGCCGTCGCGCTCGATCAGCACGTCGCAGCGCCGGCCGACGGTCGCCAGGTTGAAGCCATGCTGCTGCTCGTTGAGCAGCGCCTGGAGCCGCTGGAGCCGCTCGTCCATTACCGCCGCCGCGACCTGGTCGTCCATCGTCGCGGCCGGGGTGCCGGCGCGGGGGCTGTACTTGAAGCTGAACGCCTGGGCGTGGTTGACCGCGCGGACGATCTCCAGCGTCTCCTCGAACTCGGCGTCGGTCTCGCCGGGGAAGCCGACGATGAAGTCGCCCGAGATGGCGATGTCGGGCCGCACCGCGCGGACCCGCTCGATCAGCCGCAGATAGCTCGCGGCGTCATGGCTGCGGTTCATCGCCTTGAGGATGCGGTCCGATCCCGCCTGCACCGGCAGGTGGAGGAAGGGCATCAGCTTGGCGACGTCGCCATGCGCGGCGATCAGGCCGTCGCTCATGTCGTTGGGGTGGCTGGTGGTGTAGCGGATGCGGGCGAGGCCGGGCAGCGCGTCGAGCGCGCGGATCAGGCCGTCGAGCCCCTGGGCGCGGCCCTTGTCATCGTCGCCGGTCCAGGCGTTGACGTTCTGGCCGAGCAGGGTGATCTCGCGTGCGCCGGCGTCGACCAGCGCCTTCGCCTCGTCGAGGATCGCTGCCCAGGGGCGCGAGATTTCGGCGCCGCGGGTATAGGGCACCACGCAATAGGTGCAGAATTTGTCGCAGCCTTCCTGCACGGTCAGGAAGGCGCTCGGCCCCTGGCGGCGGCGCTTCGGCAGCGCGTCGAACTTCGACGCGGCCGGCATGTCGGTGTCGAACGCGCGCTTGCCCTCGGCGGCCTGGGCCACCAGCTCGGGCAGGTTGTGATAGGCCTGCGGGCCGACGACGATGTCGACCGCGGGCGCGCGGCGCGGAATCTCCTCGCCCTCGGCCTGGGCGACGCAGCCCGCCACCGCGATCATCGGCTTCTCGCCATCGCCGGCCTTCTTCACGATCCGGCCGATGTCCGAATAGACCTTCTCGGCCGCCTTCTCGCGGATGTGGCAGGTGTTGAGGACGATCAGGTCGGCCTCGTCGGCATTCTCCGCCGCGATCATCCCCTGGCCTTCGAGCAGTTCGGCCATGCGGGTGCCATCATAGGCGTTCATCTGGCAGCCGAACGACTTGACGTGGAAGCTCTTGGGCGTGGGTCGGGACATGCGCGGGGCCATAGCGGAAGTGGGGCGTTCGGGAAAGATATCCTGCCCAAGCCCGTCGCTCCGGCGGAGGCCGGAGCCGCCAAAGGTTTCGCGATGAGCTCGCCGCAAGAACCCGTGGCGGCCCCGGCCTCCGCCGGGGCGACGATGTTCAGACCTGGAGCGCCGCCACGATCGCCGCCTGCGCCTGCGCCGCGAGCGCCTTGCGGTCCTCGGACGGGGGCAGCGGGTCGAGGAACCGGATCGTGCAGCGGAGCGGGCCCGATCGGCCCAGCACCTTCTTGGCGTTGGGGCCGAGATCCTCGTCGCCGGTCCAGGCGATCTCGGCGGCGGCGGGGCCATAGTCGATCACCACCGGCTGCACCGCGATGCCGGGCGGCGGCGGCGCCACCGAGGCGAACAGCGCGGGGCGGAAGGGGAAGACCGTCACCCCGTCATTGGTCGTCCCCTCGGGGAACAGGGTGATGGGATAATGGCCGAGCAGCGCGGCGCCGAGCTGGTCGACCTGGCCATGCGCCGCGCGGCGGCTGTTGCGGTCGATGAAGATGGTGCCGCCGATCCGCGCCAGCATCCCCACCAGCGGCCAGCCGTCGACATCGTCCTTCGAGACGAAATAGGTCGGCGTCGCGCCGCCGAGCGCCAGGATGTCGAGCCAGCTCAGATGGTTGGCGACATAGAGCACGTCGCGGCCGAGCGGCCGGCCCTCGATGCGGACTTCCAGGCCCATCGCTTCGCCGAACCATTGCAGGAAGAAGCGCGGCCAGCCGATGCGCTTGCGCACCGGCCAGGTCAGCGCATAGCCGGCGAGGCAGAACAGGAGGACGAAGATTCCGGTCGCCGCGCGGGCGGTCGTCCGTGCGGGCATCGAGCCTTATTTCGGGCGCTGGGCCGAAACGCCGTAGAGCTCGAGCCGATGATCGACCAGGCGGAAGCCGAGCTTCTCGGCGATCTTACGCTGCAGTTCCTCGAGCTCGCGGTCGACGAACTCGATCACTTCGCCGGTCTCGACGTTGATCAGATGATCGTGATGCGTCTCGGGGGCCGCCTCGTAACGGGCGCGGCCGTCGCCGAAGTCGTGGCGCTCCAGGATGCCGGCATCCTCGAACAGGCGCACCGTGCGATAGACGGTGGCGATCGAGATGCCGGGATCGATGGCGGAAGCGCGCTGGTGGAGCAATTCGACGTCGGGATGGTCGTCGGCGTCCGAAAGCACGCGGGCGATCACGCGGCGCTGCTCCGTGATGCGGAGACCCTTGTCGTTGCAGAGCTGTTCGATGTCGATTTTGCCGGGCATGGGATCCTTGTTAGCCGTATTGCGGCTGCGAACACAAGGTAGGGTTCACCCCTGAAACGGCAAGGGGGCGGATTTCTCCGCCCCCTCTTTGTGCTTTTGCTGGTTTCGCGCGCGATCAGCGGGTGCGGCGCTTGGTGCCCAGGCCGATCTTCTTGGCGAGCGAGCGGCGCTGCTCGGCATAGTTCGGCGCGACCATCGGATAGTCGGCCGGCAGGTTCCACTTGGCGCGATACTGCTCGGGGGTCATCTGATAATGGGTCATCAGGTGACGCTTGAGCATCTTGAGCTTCTTACCGTCCTCGAGGCAGACGATATAGTCGGGCTTGATCGACGAGCGGATCGAGACGGCCGGCTCCTGCTTGACTTCAGGCTCGACGATGTCTTCGCCCAGCGACGAAAGCGCGTTGTGGACGTTCTGGATCAGCAGCGGCAGATCGGAAACCGCGACACTGTTGTTGCTGACGTGCGCGGACACGATGTCGGCCGTCAAAGCAATCAGCGTCTCCGAGAGTCCGTTATTATCCGACATGATCTTTTCCTATACAGTGAAGGGGCGACACTTGTTTTCGGGAGGCTCCCCCAAGCGCACTCGATGCGCGCGCTCTGCGTCACTTTGCTGTCAATTGCAACGGGATTCGTAGTTATCCGATAGTTCAGATGTCGGATACCGAACAAGATAAGCTCAATGCATCGTGAACCTGACCGTCAATTCCCCGGTAATAAGCGGGGCGACGGCCGATCTGGGTAAATCCGGCCCTTTTGTATAGCTCGATTGCCGGATTATTGTGTCGAACTTCAAGATGGAGTCGCGTTCCATTACGACTCCGTAATATATTCAGGCTGCGTCCGATCAGCGCGAGGGCGACCCCGCGGCGGCGGCTGTCGGGCGCTACGGCAAGCAGCAGCAACTCGGCTTCGTCGACGATCTGGCGGTTGAGGGCAAAGCCGGCCGGCTGCCCGTCGATCGATGCCAGCGACAGCCAGGTGCCAGGCAGCGACAGCATCGACAGCGTCTGCGATTCGGTCCAGGCCTCGCCATAGCCGGGGTCGAAGGCCGTCTCCATGATCGGCATCACCCGGCCGAGCCCGTCGGCGCCGACCTCCTCGATCTCGATCGCGCTCATGCCGCCGGGGCCGCTATCGCCTTGGCGTCGGCGCCGCGGCCATAGATCGGGGCGGGGGCGAGCCCGGCGAGCACGGGCGGAAGCCGCGGCGCGTCGGCGGCACGGGGCAGCCGGTCATGCGCGGTGCCGCTGCCGCGCGCCGCGATCAGCTGCGCGGCGCCCGATCCGAAGATCTCGTCCTCGGGCAAGGCCGCCGCCGCGTCGGCGGGCACCAGCGAGGCCAGTTCGGTCAGGGGTGCGAAGGGGGCGGTCGCATAGCGCTGGACGAACAGCTCGCCATGGCCGCCGATCAAGGCGACGCCGATCGACGGAGCGCCATGCTCGGCAGCGGCGGTCACGGCGATCAGCGCCATCGACGAATAGCCATGGACCGGGATGCCCCAGCCCAGCGCCAGCGCGCGGGCGGCGGCGAGGCCGACCCGGACTCCGGTGAAGCTGCCGGGGCCGCAATCGACCAGGATCGCATCGGCGCGGCCGCCATCGGGCAGCGCCGCGATCATCGGCATCAGCCGCTCGGCATGGCCACGGCCGACCACCTCATGGCTTTCGGCGATGACGCTATCGTCCTCGACGAGCGCCACCGAGCAGGCCGCGGTGGCGGTGTCGATCACCAGAAGACGCGACACGCCGGTCAGCGATGCCCAACGCGCGGGCTGGGCCTGTCGAGACCTGCCTGCGGCATCGCTTCAGCCATCGCTCTCTTCCCTGTCCTGTTCGGTATCGCGGCGGAGGTCAGGCGGCGCGGACCTCGGTCACCTCGGGCACATAATGCTTGAGGAGAGTCTCGATCCCCTGCTTCAGGGTCGCGCTCGACGAGGGGCAGCCCGAACAGGCCCCCTGCATCTGCAGATAGACGGTGCCGCGCTGGAAGCCGCGATAGATGATGTCGCCGCCATCCTTGGCGACGGCGGGGCGGACCCGCGTCTCGATCAGGTCGACGATCTGGGCGACGATGTCGGCGTCGGCGGGATCATCCTCGAAATCATTGGCCTCGATCTGAATCTCCGACGCGGAGCCCGGCTTGAACAGCGGCGCTTCCGACGCGAAGTGATCGAGCAGCATGCCCAGCACCTGCGGCTTCAGGTCGCGCCATTCGGCGCCCTCGGCGGCGGTGACCGACACGAAGTCCTGGCCGAAGAAGACGCCGGTGACGTCGCCCAGCGAGAAGAGCGCCTCGGCCAGCGGCGAGGCGGCGGCCTCTTCGGGATCGGCGAAATCGCGCGTGCCGGCGGTCATCACCGCGCGGCCAGGCAGGAATTTCAGCGTCGCCGGGTTCGGCGTGGGTTCGGTCTCGATCAGCATAGCCGCCATTTGGGGACAGATGGCAGGCGGATCAAGCCATTCCTTCTTTACCCGGACCATGTAGGGCTAGATTAGGAAGGTGTTTTCAACCCGATCGGGGGCCCATGTTTCTCTGGAAGAACGCCATCATATTGATCGCCCTGCTGGGGCTGGCGAGCTTCGTGATGATGCGGCTCGTCCGGCTGCGGTGGGAAAAGCGCTATCTGGCGCGGATCATATTGTGCGGCATGCTGGTGGCCTGCATCGCCGTCAGCGCGGTTCCGATGATCGCGACCCAGTTCATCTTCATGCTGCTGATGCTGTCCTGCTTCGACCGGCGGGTGCCGATGGCGGCGACCTATTTCTTCTTCCTGTTCTGGACGCCGGCGGCGGGATCGCTGCTCGCGGTGGGGGGCGCCTATATCGCGCCGATCACGCCTTTCCTGTCCTTTTCGGGCGCGCTGCTGTTCGGCTATCTGATCCATCCCGAGAACCATCTGCGCCGCCGCTTCTCGTCCAGCGACATCGCGATGTTCGCCTTCATCCTGATCTATTGCGTCTGCATGTCGCTGCGCGACACCCCCACCGGGGTCGCGCGCACGATCGTCACCTATTTCATCCCCTATGTGCTGACCTACCAGATGCTCTCGCGGATGAAGATCGAGTCGCCCGAGCTGGTGATGCGGATGCTGCTGTTCGGCGCGGCCGCCGCCAGCCTGCTCTGCCTGTTCGAATCGGTTCGCCACTGGCCGCTCTATGCCGGCATCATGGGGGTGAAGAACGAGCTCTGGACGATCGACAACCAGCGCATCTGGCTGGAGCGCGGCGGCATCACCCGCGCTTACGGCCCCTATGCCCACCCGCTGACGGGCGGCGCGATGCTGGGCCTGGCGGCGATCGTCGGCTGGGCGCTGTGGCAGATTCGCGGGCGATCGCTGCCGCTGGCCTTTCTGGGCCTGCTCACCGTCGCCGGGCTCGGCTCCACCCTGTCGCGCTCGGGGCTGGTCGCGCTCGCGGTGGGCCTCGCCACCTTCCAGTTCCTGCGCGGGCGCTATCTGCTCGCGCTGCTCGTGCCGCTGGGCGGGGTGGTGATGCTGGTCGCCCTGCCGATCCTGGGGGGTGAGGACGCGCAATTCTCCACCGCCTATCGTCTCGGCCTGATCGCCGGCGTGCCCGCCGCGATGGGCAATCATGTCTGGATCGGTTTCCGCGAGGGCGTGCCGCAGGGCATGTTCGACGCGTTCATCCAGGGCCAGGGCATCGTCGACCTGGTGAACACCTATGTGGCGCTGATCGTCGAGGGCGGGCTGGTCTCGCTCGCCGCCTTCCTCGTCTTCCTCTTCTCGGCCTATCCCCAATATCGCGCGATCCGGAAGATGAAGCCCGATCGCGAACAGCTGGTCCTCGCCCAGTTGCTGATCTCGCTCCACACCGCGCTGGTCGTTGCGCTGTTCCTGCTCAGCAGCTGGACCGCGCCGATGCAGATCGCCTTCCTCGACGTGGCGCTGCTCGTCGCGCTGCGGGCGCAGCTCTCCACCGCGCGCAAGGCGGCGGCCCCGCGCCTCGCGCCGCTCGTCGCCACCCAGCCCGTCGACCAGGGGGAAAGGCTGCCCGTCCTGCGATGAGCGGCGGCGTGCTCACCGGTCTGCGTGGCCGCTTTTCCCGCATCCTCCGCAACGAGGCCGGGGGGATGTTGTTCGCCTTCACCCTGGCCACCCTGGTGCTGCGGCTGGGCAGCAACCTCGTCCTCACCCGGCTGCTCGATCCGCACGCCTTCGGCGTCGTCGGGGTCATCACCTCGGTGATGATCGTGCTCGCCATGATCTCCGACATCGGCGTGTTCGACTTCGTCATCCGCCATCCGCGCGGTGGCGAGCGCCGCTTCCTCGACGTGATCTGGTCGATCCGGCTGGTGCAGGGCGCGCTGCAGGCGCTGGCGATGCTGGCGGCGGCCTGGCCGATCGCACTGGTGCTGGGCAAGCCCGAGCTGGCCTGGCCGATCGCGGTGACGGCGCCGCTCTTCTTCATCAACGCGCTCTGCCCGATCTCGCTGCTGCTCGCCCAGCGCGAGGGCAAGGTGCGCGCCACCTGCGCGGTCGAACTGCTCGCGCTGGCGGTGCAGATCGCCGTCAATCTGGGGCTCAGCCTGGTGATGCCCGACTATCGGGCGCTGATCGTCGGCCTCTATGTCAGCGGGATCATGCGCTGGGTCTTCACCCGCATGATCGTCGGCGGTGGCTCGCGGATCGCCTATGAGCGCGATCTGGCGCGCGAATTCTTCGGCTTCTCGAAACTGATCGTCGCTTCGACGATCCTCACCATGCTGCTCACCCAGGCCGACAAATTCCTGTTCGCCCGGCTGTTCAGCGTCGCCGATTTCGGCGTCTACATGCTGCCGGTGAACCTGGCGATCGCCTTCCAGCCGTTCGGCCGCAACTATGTCGAGCGCTATTTCTTCCCGCTGATGGCGCGCAGCTGGCACGAGGCGCCGGCTGCGCTGGCGGCGGTCTTCTACGCGGCGCGGCGGCGGCAATATCTGATGCTGTTCGCAGGAATCGGCTTGGGCATCGGGCTGGCGCCGGCGCTGTTCCGGCTGATGTTCGACCATCGCTATGAATATGGCTGGATCTATTTGTCGGTGCTGCTGCTGCGCATCGCGCTCGACTATGACAATTTCGCCAATCTCCAGGCGATGATGGCGATGGGAAGGGCACGGCCGATGCTCGTGGCCAATGTGCTGCGCCTGCTGATGTTCGCGCTGACGGCGATCGGGCTCTACCAGCCGCTCGGGCCGATCGCGCTGCCGCTGGCGCTCGTCGCGGCCGAGCTGGTCGCGCTGCTCTACACCATCGCGCTGCTGCGCGGCGCCGGCCTGTTCCGGCCGCGCGACCATGGCCTCTATTATCTGGTGATGACGGGTATGATGCTGCTCGGTGCCGCGCTCAGCCTGTTGCTGGCTCCGGCGGTCGTCCAGGCCGGATTCGCGCTGATCGGCTAGAGCGTTTTACCGCGATTTCCGAACCGGCAGATGTTTCCATCTGCCTAGAAATCGCTCTAGTCGCGGCTGGTGCGGTTCCAGCGCCGTTCGGGGCGCAGCGCGGCGGCGACATAGATGGGCAGCTTCCAGACGATGTAGAGCGGGATCACCAGCAGCCCCGTTACCGAGATCTGGTCACGCCCGAAACGCGCCCAGCCCAGGATCAGCAGCAGCGCCATCACCGCGAACAGCGCGCCGAGCAGGGCGAGGGGCAGCGGTGAGGCGCCCAGTGCCGCCAGGATCGCCAGCAGCCCCAGCGCCGCCAGGTCGACCAGCACCAGCAGCGCCAGTGGCGGCACCAGCAGGTTCAGGCCCAGCCAGCGGCCTTCCGCCAGCAAACCGGGCGCCTGCCGGAGGACCGTGCGCAGAAAACCCTGCTCCCAGCGGGTGCGCTGGCCGAGGGTCGCGTCGCACTTCGCCGGGTCGGACCAGGTGGTGACGCCGGGCAGGAAGGCGGGTGGGGCGCCGTCGCGCGCCAGAGCGATGCCGATGGCGAGGTCCTCGACCAGATCGTCGGTGGCGAGGGGGGCTCGGGCGAAGACCTCCCATGGGAAGGCCATGCCCGATCCGGTGAGCAGCGCCGGCGCGCCGAGCGCGGCCAGCCCGCGCTGGCGGACGAGGTTGCGGACAAGGAAGGCGAAGCCCGACAGCGCCACCAGCCCGCGCCGCCCCGGCGCCGGCCGCATCAGATAGGCCGACTGGACCGGTCGCCCGCTTGTTCGCGCGGCGGCGGCGAGGTGGGCGATCCCGTCGTCCGCCACCGCGCAGTCGGCGTCGACCAGCACCACCGCGTCGGGCGGATCGGCGGCGAGATGGTCGCGGGCGAAGGCGAGGGCGAAGCCCTTGCCGCGCCGGTCGGGATCGGTCCGCTCGACCGCCTCGGCGCCGGCGGCGCGGGCGAGCGCGGCGGTCTCGTCGCTGCAATTGTCGGCGACCACCAGCAGCCGCGCGTCCGCCGGCGCAGCGCTGCGCGCGGCGGCCACGGCGGCGGCGATCCCGGCGGCTTCGTCATGCGCGGGTATCACCACCGCGACCCGGCCGGGGCCGGCGTCGGGCCAGGCGCGGGCGGGCAGTTGAGCTGCGGCCAGCTCGATCGCCAGCACCAGGGTCGCCAGCGCGGGGCCGATCAGGATCAGCCAGGCGGCCAGGTCGATCATGAGGCCTTATATTCGATCAGCGCGGGTTGCCGGCCACGCCGCAAGGCGAAGTCATATTTGAGCAGGCCGATCAGCTCGGCATATTTGCCGACCAGGAAGAAGAAGCTCAGCGCCATGCCGCGCTTGCGGCCATGGTGGCGCGCCTCGCGCCAGGCGACGCGGGCGAACTGCCCCGCAAACAGCGCCAGTACCGCGACGATCAGCCAGGCCCAGCGCACATCCTCGACCAGGGTCAGCCGCAGTCCGGCGAGCAGGGTGAGCGGCAACAGGCCGGCCCAGAACAGGATGCGCGAGCGGCTGCGCCGGAAGCTCCGGCCCCAGGGGCCGGGATGGCGCGCTGCCAGCTCGCCAAAGGCATGGCCCGCGCGCATCGTCCGCCGCCACCATTGCTCGAAGCTCACCATTGCCGAATCATGCACCGCCATCGGTGCCTCCAGGCAGGCGATGCTCCAGCCGGCTTCGCCCAGCCGCAGCGCGAAGTCGGGGTCTTCGCCGGCGATCATCTCGGCATGGTAGAAGCCGCTGCCGCGGATCGCGTCGGCGCGCAGTATCACGCTGCCGCCGAACACCAGCACCGGGCCGGCGGGCACTTCCCATTCCAGGTCGCACATCCAGCCATAGATGGTGGTCTCGGGATCGCGTTCGCGCAGCCGCCCGATCACCGCGCCCAGCCGCGGGTCGGCGTCGAGCGCGGCGGCGGCGGCCTCGATCCAGCCCGGCTCGAGCGCGCAATCGCCGTCGAGCATCTGGATATAGGCGATGTCCGGATCGTCGATCAGCCGTTCGATCCCGGCATTGCGCCCGCGCGCGGCCGAATAGCCGCCCTCGGGCGACAATATGATCACCTCCGCCCCGGCCGCGCCGGCGCGCTCGGGGCTGCCGTCGGTCGATCCGGAATCGGCGTAAACGATGCGCTGCCCCGAAACCGAGCTAAGGCTGCGATCGAGTCGGTCGCCCTCGTTGCGGCCGATCACCACCACTGCCACATCGGTTCGCATGATAGTTTACGCTTGCCCTATTGATCGTGACGCGCCGTCGGTCTGTAATCGGGCGGAAAGGGGCCGCTTGCAAGTTATGCTGTCGGGATTGGCGCGGTTGGTGGCCGGATCGGTGCTGCTTGCGCTCGTCGCCTGCGGTTCGCCGCAGGAAAAGGCGTCGAAGGCCGCCACCCGCTTCGACATCTATTATGCCCGGGGCGACTATTATTCGGCCCGCAAGGAGATCGAACGCGCGCTGGGCGCGCAGGACGACGTGCCCGAATATTGGGCGCGGCTCGCCCGGGTCGAGCTGGCCGATGGCCGTTATCTCCAGGCCTATGACGCCTATAACCGGCTGATCGAGCTCGCGCCGAACGACAAGGAAGCCATCCAGGCGATGGCGGAGCTCAGCTATTCGGGCGGCTCGTTCGACGATGCCGAGAAGCTGGCCGACCAGATCTTGAAGGATCAGCCGCGCTCGCTGCGCATGCTGCTGGTCAAGGGATCGGTGGCCGCCAGCATACGCGAGCCCGCCAAGGCGCAGGCGATCGCCACGCAGATGCTGGAGATCGACCCGAGCAACGAGGGGGCCAAGATATTGCTCTCCCGCGCGCTCAACCAGCAGGGCCATGCGCGCGAGGCGGTCACCAATCTCCAGGAGTCGCTCGACAAGGATGGCGAGAGCGGGCCCAAGCTGATGGCGTTGCTCGATCTCTATGCCGGGGCCGAGGATTTTCCCCGCCAGGCGCGCACCTTCGCGCGGCTCTTCATGATCTACCCCGACAATTTCGACATCAGGCTCGAATATGTCCGGCTGCTCTATGAGCGCGGCCTCCCCGACCGCGCGCTGGAGATGCTGGCGCGGCTGGTGCGTCAGCGCCCCGACGACGTGAATCTCCAGCAGGCGATCGTGGACCTGTGGACCGGTATCGGCGCGGCCGGGATCGATATCGAGCGGGTCCGCCGCTTCGTGCTGGCGCGCGGCGACCGGACGATGAAGGTCACGCTCGGCCGCCTGTTGATCGACCAGCGCCGCTTCGCCGATGCCGAGGCGGTGTTGCGACCTTTCGTCGACCAGGGCGACGTCACCGCCCAGCGGGTGGAGGCCGACGTCCTCTATGCCGGCGCGCTGGCGGGGCTCGGCCGGGGCGCGGCGGGGCAGGCGCTGATCGACAAGGTGCTCGCCTTCGACGCGGCCAACCCCCGCGCGCTGCTGATGCAGGTGCAGGTGGCCACCGCGACCGGCGACCTCGCCCGCGCGCTGCGTGACGCCCAGACCCTGACCACCGACAATCCCCGGCTGACCGAAGGGCGGATCGCGCTGGCCGAAGTGTTCGTCCGACGCAAGGAGACGGTGCTCGCGGACAGCGCCTATGCCAGCGCGATGAAGGAACTGGCCGACGATCCGGCGATGCTCGGCGCTTATGTCGATTATCTGCGCCGCACCAACCGGATGGCGATGGCGCTCGACACCACCCGCCGCTTCACCCGCGCGAATCCGCGATCGCGCGAGGGCTGGACGCAATCGGCCGAATTGTGCCTGGAAGCCCGCGACGGCGCCTGCGTCGACGAGGCCTTCTTCATGCTCGACCAGGTGCCGGGCGGGGCCAAGGTGCATCGCCAGCTCGCGCCGCGCCGCGCCCTGCTGCCGGCCGGCCCGCCGCTGCAGGAGGGCGCGCCGGTGCTACCGGCTGGGCAAGCGGCGGCCGGATGTGGCACAGCGGGAGAACCATGTTGAATATGGTCGGGGGCCACATCGCCGCGTCTGAGCCCCAGTCGCGGAAATATCGCTTCACCTCGAACGTGATCGCGTCGATCATCATCGGGGTCGACCTGCTGTGCCTGGTGCTCGGCGCGCTGCTGGCGCCGCTGGCCTATGAGGCCGTGCTGGGGCCGCAATATTTCATCGAGCGCCACGTCAACGTCGCGGTGATCGTCGGCGTGAACTTCTTCCTGATCCGCCTGTCGCGCAACAGCTATGCCCATCCGATGGGCCGCGGCGGCGACAGCGATCAGGCGGTGGCGTTCGAGTTCATGCTGGCGGCGCTCCTCGTCTATGCCACGGTCTGGCAGCTGGGCCAGGCGAAGCCTTTCTCCACCGGCCTCGCGCTCTGCTATCTCGTCATCACGCCCAGCCTGCTGTTCGTCAGCCGCTTCGTCGTGCGCAAGCTGGTCTTCTACCTCGTCCAGGCGGGGCATATCGGCCAGCGCATCGTGATCTACGGCGCCGAGCAGACCAGTTCGGACCGGGTGCTGCGGCTGCTCGAGCTCGAGCGGCTGCCCTATGTCTCGGTGATCGGCGTCGCCGACGACCGCTCCACCCGGATCGAACGCGAAATCCCCTGGTCGGTGCCCTTCATCGGCGGGCTCGACGCGCTGGTGCGGCGCATCTCCCAGGGCGATGTCGACATGGTGATCATCGCGCTGCCGAAGATCAGCCAGGCCCGGCTCGACCAGATCACCGACGCGCTGCAGCGGGTCTCGGTCGACATCTGCATGATGCCGCGCGAGGCGCTGGACCTGTCGCAGCAATATACGATGCGCTTCATCGGATCGCTGCCGCTGTTCGCGCTGTGGCAGCGGCCGATGCGCGACTTCAACCGCTTCCTGAAGGCGATCGAGGATCGCGCGATCGCGATCGTGGCGCTGATCCTGCTGTCGCCGCTGATCCTGCTCACCGCGGCGCTGGTGAAGCTGACCAGCAAGGGGCCGATCCTGTTCCGGCAGGAGCGCTTCGGCTTCAACAATGTCCGCATCGAGGTGTGGAAATTCCGTTCGATGTATGTCGACCGGCAGGACGTGTCGGGGCAGTCGCGGACGACCCGCGGCGATCCGCGGGTGACGCCGCTGGGCCGGATCATCCGGCGGCTGTCGATCGACGAGCTGCCCCAGCTGTGGAACGTCGTGACCGGCGAGATGTCGATCGTCGGCCCGCGCCCGCACGCCACCCAGATGAAGGTGGGCGACGACTATTATTTCGAGGCGGTGCGCGGCTATGCGGCGCGCCACCGGGTGAAGCCCGGCATCACCGGCCTGGCCCAGGTGCGCGGCCTGCGCGGCGAGATCAACACGATCGAGCGCGCCAAGCTCAGGGTCGAATATGACATGTTCTACATCGAGAACTGGTCGCTGATGCTCGACCTGCGCATCATCCTCGAAACCGTCTGGCGCCTGATCTGGGATCGCAACGCCTATTGAATCCCTTTGCTATGGGGTGACGGTCCTTTCCTATTGGCCGCCGCTGCGCGCCGCCGATACTCCCGGCCGGCGACTGGGAGAGGATTGGTCATGGCATCATTGGAGGCATTGCTGCCCGAAGGCGTGCGCTCGCGCATGCTCGCGGACGTCAACGGGCTCGACATGCATGTGCTGGAGGCGGGGCATGAGGAAGCGGGCCGACCGCTGCTGCTGCTCGTCCACGGTTTTCCCGAACTGGCCTTCAGCTGGCGGCATGTGATGCCGGCGCTGGCGGCGGCGGGCTATCATGTCGTCGCCCCCGACCAGCGCGGCTTCGGGCGGACGATCGGCGGCGACGCGCGCTACGATTGCGATCTCTCGCCGTTCAGCTTCCTCGGCAAGGCGCGCGACATGGTCGCGCTGGTGTGGGCGCTCGGCCACCAGACCGCCTTCATCGCCGGCCATGACCTGGGCTCGCCGGTCGCGGCGTGGAGCACCCTGGTGCGGCCCGACGTCTTCCGCGCGGTCGCCCTGATGAGCGCGCCCTTTCCCGGCCCACCGCCGCTGGGTCCCGACCTTCATTATGGCGGGATGCTGCGGCTGGAGGCCGATCTCGCCGCGCTGCCGCGCCCGCGCAAATATTATGTGCTGTGGAACTGCACCCCGGAGGCGGCGGCCGACTATGACCATGCGCCGCAGGGCCTGGCCGATTTCTTCCGCGCCTATTTCCACAACAAGAGCGGCGACTGGGAAGGCAACCGGCCCTTTACCCTCGCCGACCGCTCGGCCGAGCAGCTCGCCCGGATGCCGACCTATTATATGATGGAGCGCGACAAGGGCATGGCCGAGACCGTCGCCGAGTTCATGCCCGGTCCCGAGCAGGCGGCCGCCTGCCGCTGGCTGACCGACGCGGAGATCGCGGTCTTCGCCGCCGAATATGGCCGCACCGGGTTCCAGGCGCCGCTCAACGCCTCCTATCGGATGCTCACCGATCCGCGCAATTTCGCCGACAGCCAGACCTTCGCCGGGCGCACCATCGACGTGCCCTCGGTGTTCATCTCGGGTGCGCGCGACTGGGGCAATTACCAGACCGTCGGGGCGATCGAGACGATGCAGACCAGGGGCTGCAGCCGGATGACCGGGGTCCACTTGGTCGAGGGCGCCGGCCATTGGGTGCAGCAGGAGAAGCCCGACGAAGTGATCGCGCTGCTGCTCGACTTCCTGGGGCAGGTGCGGGCCGGCTGACAGCAAAAGGGCGGAACGCCGAAGCGCCCCGCCCTGATGGCTATAGGATATCCGTTACAGCGACGGCTTATTTCTTGGCGTCTTCCGCCTTGGCCTGCGAAGCCTTGATCGCCGATTTGTCGGGCTCATAGCCCGGCTGATACTGGATCTCGGCGGTCTTGCGGGCGAGGGTGACCTGCGCCTTGCTCTCGGCGGTCAGCTCCTTGCGGCGCACCATCTCGGCGGCATAGAGCTTGCCGATATTGTTCGGGGTCGGCGTCTTGTCGCGGCCCACGATCACGCTGGCGACATATTGGCCGTTCGACGGCAGGACGAAGGGCTCGCCCGGCGGCAGCTTGTTGATCACGCTGATCAGCTGCGGATCGAGGCGGCCGGTGTCGATCACGCCCTTGCCGCGGCTGAAGGCGAGGCCGAGGCGCTGCACGCCGGCGGCGAGTTCGTCCAGCGTGTGCGCGTCGCGCAGGGTCAGCAGCTGCTTGACGTCCTTGGGCGGCGCGAACTGGATCTGGTCGAGCAGCAGCCGCTCGCGACCCGAGAACTGGGTGGGATTGTCGGCGATATATTGGGTGATGTCGCGATCGTCGGGCATCGGCACGGTCGCGGCGATCTTCTGGCCCAGCAGGCTGACGAGGAGGTTCTCCTCCAGGCGCCGTTGCTGCGCGACATATTCGGGCGTCTTGTCGAGGCCCTGGTCGCGCGCCTTCTGCACGATCAGCTTGCGATCGATCAGCCGCTGCAGGATCTGCTTGCGCAGCAGCTTGCGGTCGGCATTGTCGGGAATCTGGACGCCCTGAAGCTCGGCATTGAGCTCTTGCAACGAAATTTCCTCGCCATTGACGATGGCGAGAATCTGGCCCTTCGGCTCCTTGTGGCAGCCGGTAACCAGAAGGCTGGCGGCCAGAGCGCCGCCCAGAAAAGCAGCCTTTACTTTCACTTCCCTTCCCCCGACGCCTGTGTGACAGTCAACGTCGGGGCAAGTGCTACAGACAGCGAGGCTGGGCGACAAGCCTATATGGTTCCAAAGCGGATCGGAGAGCGTTGAGTTGGAAACAGTTTACGATTGGGTCACGGTGGCGATTTTCGCGGGCCTCGTGGTGCTGTTCCTGCAGCGTTCGGCCGGTGAGGGGCCGCCGCGCGATTCCATGCTGCAATATCTCGGGGCCTCGGCGGGCTGTGCGGTGGCCAATTATTTCGGCAACAAGGCGGTTGGCGGGGCCGGCCTGCCCTATCATGCGCTTGCCGTCGCGGTGATCGTGGCGACGCTCGCCTATATCCATTTCGCGCTGCGGCCGCTCGACAAACCGGGAAAATAACCCGGTTCGGTTCTATTTTCTCGAAGGTGCGGGGGCGCCCGCCTCTCCGAACAGCAGCCGGCGCGCGGTCGGGCCCAGTTGGGCGAAGAAGGGCGTGATGAAACGCTTCAGCGTCTCGATCGCGGTCGCATCGTCGGGGGCGGCGGTCGAGAAGCGGATCAGCACCCCGTCGGGTACCCGGCCCTTCAGATTCTCCTTCGCCACCGACCAGTGCTGCTGCCACCATTTGGTGGGGAAATCATTGCCGATCCGGGTCCAGTAGATCAGCTGCTCGCGGCGGCTGACGCTGCTGGTGGCCAGATAATGGCCGGGCACCACCACCCCGCGGCCCGCGTCGAGCGGCACGAAGCGGTCGCTGTCGATGCGATAGCCGGCCGCCGGATAGCAGGTCTCGGGCCGGTGGACCTGCAGCATGCCGTCCTGCACGCCATTATAGGCGATCAGCAGCATCACCGGCAGCCCGTTGGGCGAGGCGTAATAGCGGGTGATGATCGCATTATAGAGCCGGTCGCTCAGCTGGTCGGGCGGCGGCAGGATCAGGCCGCTGCTCGTCTGATATTCCCAGTCGCCCACCTTCCAGGGGAAGAGCGGGTTGAGCTTGGGCTTGCCCGGGATCATGCGGAAGGGCTCGTCGGGCCGGCGCGAATTGGCGAGCAGGCTCATCCCCGCGAGCAGCCCGCCGGCGATCATCGAGCGCCGGTCGAGCAGCTTCAGATAGCCGGGATCGGCCGGCGCATCGTCCGTGTGGGCGGTGGCCGGATGGGCCGGATCGATCTGGATGCGATCGTCGCTCATGCCGGGCGCCTCCCGCTGGCGAGCCGCGTTCGCAGCGGCGAGGCGAGCGCGTCGACCGCGAAGATGCCGAGGACCGAGAAGAGGAACATGGTGAGGCCCGAGAAACTGTGCAGGAAGCCCTGTGCCGCCTCGTCCCCCAGATAATGGGTGATCATGATCAGCGCGAGCACGCGGACGAAATTGGCCAGCACCGCCACCGGCACGATCGCCAGCATCAGCAGCAGCGCATAGCGCCAGTTCGCATTGTGGCGGATGTAGATGTAGAACAGCCCGATCGCCGACAGGCTGATCAGCGAGTTCAGCCCGGCGCAGGCCGCCGCGATCAGCAGCTGATACTGGCCGATGATGATCGTCACCCCCGAGCCCGCGATCGGATAGCCCAGCGCGTGGAGCAGGTTGATCGCCGTTTCCGAGATGGCGATCTTCAGCGGCTGGGTGACCATCGCCACCACCGTGTCGGGCGGGGGGAAGATGAACATCATGTAGAGGACCGGGAACCACATCGCCCGCAGCACCCGCCAGCCGACCAGCCAATAGGCGGTGACGATCAGCAGGCCGTACATCATGAAGCCTTCGACTTCGATGACGTTGATGATTCGCGCGACCATGTAGGTGGGGCCGATGATCAGATAGCCGAGCGCCGCGATCCGCGTGTCGCCCGGTTCGGCCAGCGAATGGAGCTCGTTCCAGCGGCGGGCGAACAGCCACAGCGCCGTCGCCAGCACGATCGGCCCGTGCGCGCCCTGCTCGGTGATCCAGCTTTGCGTGGCGACCCCGTACAGGGTGGGAACGGCCACCGCGAGCACGCCGATCGCCAGCAGCCAGTACTGGCGCACCTGCGTCGCCAGCGGCTTCAGATCAGCCAGGCCGTAGCGTTCGGGCTTACCCGCCGTTCGCGCCGCCACTGTCTCCCCCATGTCGTCGCTCAAGGATATACGCCAATCCGAACAGTTTGTGCGTGCCGGGGCCCGCTCTCTAACCGGGCATAGCGGATCGCCGCGCGGTCGAACAGGGCATCGGAACAGTGCGGCTTTCTACAGGTTATTCGTTTGCATAAGTTTACCTCAGTAATTTTGCCGTCCGGTGAAACTATGTTAAGGGGAGGCAGCGTATTAGTACCGGTGTGTACCGGGGGTATCGGGGTAGTATTCCATGTTGAAGGAAGCGGTCGCATCCAAGGCTGCCAAGCTGTTGATGACCTGTGTCTGCCCCGTGGCAGGCACGACGGCGCTCAGTCTCGGCGTTCCCCAGGTTCGCGATGCAGTCCACAAGGCGACCCAGCCGCGCCAATATGCCAAGCCGAAGACGCGCGTTCGCGCCGCGCCCGAGGATGGTGTGCAGGTGGCGTCGGCCGACACGCCGTGCCCGTCCGTAACGCCTTTTGCGCTCAACGATCTTCCCACCGTCAGCGAAACGCCGATTGAATCGCCGCCGCTGCAGGTGGCCGAGGCCCCGCCGCCCGATGCTGCGGTGCCGCTCACCCCGCGCATCTTCGTCCCCCCCAGCGGCGGCACCCCGCCGGCCGATACGCCCGGCGTTCCCGAGCCGTCGACCTGGGTCCAGTTGATGCTTGGCTTCGGCCTGATCGGAGGCGTTGCGCGGGTGACCTACAAGAAGAACGGCACCCAGCCCGATTCGGAACCGCAGCCGTCCTGAGCGGCGGATTTCCCGCTTATTAGACTAAAATATGAGCGTCACCCCAGCGAAGGCTGGGGTCCATGTCTCTCATCAGCCAGATGTCATGGTGATGACAGACATGGATTCCTGCCTCCGCAGGAATGACGGTGTGGGGAGTTAGGGCCTCGCCATCGATGCGAGGCCGGGCTCTTTCCTTCGGCTCAGAAGGGCCTTTCGCCGATCACATTGCCGCCCTCGGCGTAGCGGCACACCAGGAAGTCATCCGCCTTGCCGCGCGCCACCGCGCAGCCCACCGTCCGCGAGGAGCGCCACACCACCTGGGTGTAATGGGCGACATTCTCCAGGTCGCCGCTGCGGCTGTTGTTGGGGAAGATGCCGGACTTATAGTCCTTCTTCTCGTCGACCCACAGGCCCACCATCTGCTCAGGCCCATAATAGCCGCGGGTGCCCGCCCATAGGTTTTCGCCCTGCGGGTCGGTTTCGGCGGGATCGTCCTCCGAGTGGACGAGATAGCCGACCTTCACGAGATGCTCGGCATAGAGGCGCGCATCGCGCTCCAGCAAAGCGTTCCACATCAGCGGCTGGATACCGAGCGCCGCACGTTCACGATTGTGCCCGGCGAGGAGCCGTTCCTGGAGGTTGTTGTCCAGGCCGGTGCTGCCCAGCGCGAAAGGGGCCGCCAGCGTCAGGGCCATCGCCCCCGCCAGTTTCGCCATCTTCGTCTTGCCCAAGCTACGCCGCATACCATCGCTCCAGTCGATCTGATGCGACTGATGCTAGGAGCTACGGATTGCGCTGTGGTTTTGGACATAGGTGAGCAAGAAATTCATCGAGGCCGATGGGCCGACCCCAAGAAAAGCCCCGGAAATCCGCGAAAAGCGCGAAAAAATTAAAATGATTTTTACCAGTGTAAAACGGATGTGAAGCGGAAAGGAGGGCGTGGATTGGCCCCCGACGGGATCAGGCGGGAGCCTTTCGGCCCGTATTTCCATGGTTCGTTTTAGGAGGTGGGGCCGCTCTGGCGGCAGGGGCGCTTCAGGCGCCGGGCGCCGCGGAGCTGCGGGCCGGCCCCCCGGCTCGGGTCAATATGGTCCCTCGACCTCGATTTTACCGCAGCTACCGCGTCTCGCCTCGCCGTACCGGACTTTCACCGGCGCATACCCCTCCTGCGAATTGGTCCCCGCATTTGCGGATGTCCCATGCCGACGCAGCAGCAGCAGAGCTAACCCAAGGTTTCGGGCTCCGCCAGCCGAGTCCGGCGCGGTCGCGATATTATGTCCGCTATGGGATCATAATATTGGCTAGTGTTGCAGCAACGTCACGCATTAGGCAGTGACTGCCTTAAAATCGGGCATCCTCATAGGCGCGGCTGAGATCGCCGTCCCAGGCGCCATGATAGAGGTCGAGCAGCTTTTCGGCCGGAGTCTTGCCGCTCGCCACGATCTCGCGCAGCGGCGCCAGATAGCCTGTCTCGTCGTCGCCGGCGCCGTTCAGCCGGGCCCGCGCGCGCAGGCCGCTCGCCGAAATGTCGAGGATGGTGCCGGCGAGTTCCTGGAGGGTGCGGCCGCGCGGGCCACGTGCCTTCAGGCCCAGCCGCGGCACTTCGTCGCGAATCCGCTGGTGATCCTCGATCGTCCAGTGCTTGACCTCGTCCCACGCCGCGTCGAGCGCGCTGTCCTCATAGAGCAGGCCCACCCAGAAGGCGGGCAGGGCGCAGATCTTGCCGTGCGGGCCGCCATCGGCGCCGCGCATCTCCAGGAAGCTCTTCAGCCGCACCTCGGGGAAGGCGGTCGACAGATGGTCCTTCCAGTCGCTCAGGGTCGGCTTCTCGCCGGGCAGCACCGAGAGCTTGCCGTCCATGAAGTCGCGGAAGCTGAGGCCCGCCGCGTCGATATAGCCGTCGCGGAAGGCGAAATACATCGGCACGTCGAGCATATACTCGGCGTAGCGCTCATAGCCGAAGCCGTCCTCGAACACGAAGGGCAGCATGCCCGTGCGGTGCGGATCGGTGTCGGTCCAGATATGGCTGCGATAGCTCAAGAAGCCGTTGGGCTTGCCGTCGAGGAAGGGCGAGTTGGCGAACAGCGCGGTCGCCAGCGGCTGCAGCGCCAGGCTCAGCCGGAATTTGCGCACCATGTCGGCCTCGCTCGAATAATCGAGGTTGGTCTGGATGGTGCAGGTGCGCAGCATCATGTCCAAGCCCATCGTGCCGACCCGCGGCATGTGGCGCAGCATGATGTCGTAGCGGCCCTTGGGCATGATCGGCAGCTCTTCGCGGCTCTTGTCGGGCCACAGGCCCAGGCCGAGGAAGCCGATGCCCAGCCGCTCGCCCACCGCCTTCACCTGCTCCAGGTGGCGGCCGGTTTCGGCGCAGGTCTGGTGGATATTGTCGAGCGGCGCGCCCGACAGCTCGAACTGGCCGGCGGGCTCCAGGCTGACATTGCCGTCGGGACCTTCGAGCGCGATGATGTTCTCGCCCTCATAGACCGGTTCCCAGCCATATTTGGTGAGGCCGATCAGCAGCGCATGGATGCCGCCGCGTTCCTCATAGGACGGGGCGCGGTGCGAATCCTCGAGGAACACGAACTTCTCGTGCTCGGTGCCGATTCGCCACTTTTCCTTGGGCTTCTCGCCGTCGGCGAAGACCGAGATGAGGTCTTCGAGCGATTCGACCTGGGGATCTTCGCCTTCGGCTGCCTTGCGCGTGCTCATGGTCGCGCCCATAGCGGACCGATCGGTACGTGACTAGGGGCGATCGAGCGGTTTCTCTGGCGTCGCTCCGGCGGAGGCCGGAGCCGCTACGATGTTCGCGATGGCCGAGCGGCAAGAGCCGGTGGCGGCTCCGGCCTCCGCCGGAGCGACGATGATTTCAGCGCCAGTCGCCGGCCAGCCCCATCCACAGCGCCACCGCCGCCGCCATCGCCGTATCGGCGCGCAGGATGCGCGGGCCGAGCGACACGCCCACCGCCTGCGGCAGCGCGCGGATCGCGGCGCGTTCCTCCTTGGTGAAGCCGCCTTCGGGGCCGATCAGGATCGCGGCCGGGCCGGGCTTAACCGCCTGCGCCATCGGCACGCCGCCTTCCTCGTCGGCGAAGATCAGGGCGCGCTCGGCGGGCCAGTCCTTGAGCAGCTTCGCCAGCTTCTCGGGCTCGTCGAGGATCGGCAGCGCGGTGCGCTCGCACTGTTCGGCGGCCTCGACCATGTGGGCGCGCAGCCGATCGAGGTTGAGCTTGTCGACGATGGTGCGCTGGGTGATTACCGGGCGCCAGCGCGCCACCCCCAGTTCGCAGGCCTTCTCCGCCACCCAGTCGATCCGGCCCTTCTTGATCGGGGCGGCGATCAGCCACAGGTCGGGCACGTCCTCGCGCTCGCGCAGCTTGCCGTCGATGCGGAGGCGGACGGCGCGCTTGGCGACCTGCTCGATCACACCGCGCCATTCGCCGCTGACATCGTCGAACAGCGCGATGAAGTCGCCCTCCTTCAGCCGCATCACGCCGGACAGATAATGCGCCTGCCCGCCGTCGATCGTCAGGGTGATGCCGTCGGCCAGCGGCTCGTCGACGAACAGGCGGGTCAGGCTGGCGGGCGGCCAGGCGGGGGTCTGGGCCATGGGGCTTCCGATACAGGGTCTTTTCCCCTAACTGCCGATCATGGCTCAGGAAGTCGAGGACATCGTACCCGATAGCGAAGGCAGGCGGATCGCGCTCAGCGTGCCCGAACGCCTCCGCCCCTATTGGTTGCTCGCCCGGTTCGACCGGCCGATCGGCAGCTGGCTGCTGTTCTGGCCCGCCGCCTGGGCGATCGCGCTGACCGGCCATGCGCTCGACCGCTGGGACCTGATCCTGTGGTTCGCGCTGGGCTCGGTTGTGATGCGCAGCGCCGGTTGCGTCTTCAACGACATCGTCGATCGCGACCTCGACCGGAAGGTGGCGCGCACCGCCTCGCGCCCGCTGGCGAGCGGGCGGGTCAGCCTGAAGGCCGCCTGGATCTGGCTGCTGCTGCTTTGCCTCGTCGGGCTCGTCGTGCTCGTCCAGCTCAACCTGAGGGCCGCGCTCACCGCGCTCGCCAGCCTCGCCGCGGTGGCGGCCTATCCCTTCATGAAGCGGATCACCTGGTGGCCGCAGGCGTGGCTGGGGCTCGTCTTCTCCTGGGGCGCGCTGGTCGCCTGGCCGGCGGTGACGGGCGGTTTCGACCTCGGCCTGTGGCTGCTCTATCTCGGTTCGATCTTCTGGGTGATCGGCTACGACACCATCTATGCGCTGCAGGATATCGAGGATGACGCGCTGGCCGGGGTGAAATCCTCGGCGCGGGCGCTGGGCTCGCGGGCGCGCTGGGGCATCGCGCTCTGCTATGCCATCGCGGTCGACTGCTGGGCGGCGGCCTTCTGGCAGGTGCGGCCGCAGGCGCTGGGCATGCTCGCGCTGCTGCCGGTAACGCTCCATTTCGGCTGGCAGGTGCTCACCCTCAACCGCCGCGACCCGGTCAACGCGCTCCACCGCTTCCGCGCGAACCGCTTCGCCGGGCTGCTGATGTTCCTCGCCTGCTTCGTGGTGGGACAGACGGCGTAAACCCTGCCGCGCGGCGGTTTCCGGCGCGATCGGCGTCCCAAATCCTTTGACCTTCGGCACGGCCATACCTAAGTCCTCGGGATGCTTAGTCCCACCGAAGCCGAAAGCCGTACCGCCGACCTCGTCGCAGCCGCCCGCAAGGCCGGCGCCGATGCCGCCGACGTCCTCTATGTCTGCAACAACTCGACCCAGATCTCGGTGCGCCTCGGCGCGCTCGAGGATGTCGAGCGGTCGGAGGGCGAGGAGATCGGCCTGCGCCTGTTCGTCGGCCGGCGGTCGGCCAGCGTCTCCTCGTCCGACCTGTCGGCCGAGGCGCTCGGCGCGTTGGTCGAGCGCGCGGTGGCGATGGCGCGCGAGGCGCCCGAGGATCCCTATGCCGGTCTCGCGCCCGAGGACCGGCTGCTGCGCGGTCCCGCTATCGACGTCGATGGCGACGACGGCGCCGATCCGTCGCCCGCCGCGCTGCGTGAGCGCGCCGAAGCGGCCGAGGACGCCGCCCGCGCGATCGCAGGGGTCACCAACAGCGAAGGCGCGGGGGCCTCGGCCAGCCGCACCTTAATCGCGCTGGCGACCAGCACCGGCTTCGCGCGCGGCTATTCGACCAGCGGCTATGGCTGCTCGGCCAGCGTCATCGCGGGCGAGGGCATCGCGATGCAGCGCGACTATGGCTATCATTCGACCCGCCACCTGGCCGACCTGGAGGACTCCCAGGCGATCGGCCGGCGCGCCGGCGAGCGCGCGGTGAAGCGGCTCAACCCGGGCAAGCTGTCGAGCGGCGCGCTGCCGATCGTCTATGATCCGCGGGTCAGCTCGGGAATGCTCGGCCATCTCGCCGGGGCGATCACCGGATCGGCGGTGGCGCGGCGGACCAGCTTCCTGCTCGACAAGCTCGGCGAAGCCGTCTTCGCCAAGGGCATCACCGTGCGCGACGATCCGCACCGGCCGCGCGGCCTGCGCTCCAAGCCGTTCGACGGCGAGGGCCTGCCGACCAGCGCGCGCGACGTCATCGCCGATGGCGTGCTCACCGGCTGGATCATGGATTCGGCCTCGGCCCGCCAGCTCGGGCTCCAGCCGACCGGCCATGCCTCGCGCGGCATCGGCGGTCCGCCGGGCGCCGGCCTCACCAATCTCTACATGGAAGCCGGCGCGCTTTCGCCGGAGGAACTGATCGCCGACATCAAGCTGGGCGTCTACGTCACCGAGCTGATCGGGCAGGGCGTCAACGGCGTCACCGG
The DNA here is from genome assembly GCA_963540925.1 of uncultured Sphingomonadaceae bacterium. Taxonomy (GTDB): domain Bacteria; phylum Pseudomonadota; class Alphaproteobacteria; order Sphingomonadales; family Sphingomonadaceae; genus Rhizorhabdus. The sequence continues at coordinate 193,759 of CAUTRN010000007.1, read as the reverse complement.
CGATTACAGCCGAGGCGCCTCGGGCTTCGTGATCCGCGACGGGCAGATTTGCGAGCCCGTGGCGGAGATCACAGTCGCCGGCAATCTGAAGGATATGTTCCTGCAAATGACGCCCGCTTCGGATCTTGAGTTCCGTCGCGCCGTTGATGCTCCGACGATCAGAATCGAAGGGATGACCGTAGCTGGTGCCTGAAACCCTCCTGGATGCGGTGAGCGCGATCGCGGCCGAGGTCGGCGCGATGGCGCACGCCTCGTGGAGGGGCGAGTTCAAGATGTGGGACAAGGTGTGCGGCAGCCCGGTGTCGGACATCGACCTGGCCGCCGACGCGCTGCTGCGCGAACGGCTGATGGCGCTCGATCCCGAGGCGGGCTGGCTGTCCGAGGAGACCGGCGACACCGCCGACCGGCTTAACTGCGTCCGCGTCTGGGTGGTCGATCCGATCGACGGCACTCGCGACTATGTGCGCGGCCGTGAGGGCTGGGCGGTGTCGGTCGCGCTCGTCGAAGGCGGCCGCCCGGTGATCGGCGTGCTCGACGCGCCCGCCGCCGGCCAGCACTGGCGCGCCCAGGCGGGGCGCGGCACCACCCTCAACGGCGTGCCGATCAAGGCGTCGAGCCGGCTGGAACTGGCCGGGTCGCGGGTGCCCGCCGATGCGCTGCCCCGTGCCGATTCCGATCTGGTCATGGTCCGCAAGCCTAACTCGATCGCGCTGCGCATCGCGATGGTCGCCGCCGACGAGGCCGACCTGCTAGCCACCCTGCGCTGGGGCCATGAATGGGACATCGCCGCCGCCGCGCTGATCGCGCAGGAGGCCGGCGCCACCGTCACCGACGCGCTTGGCCGGCCGCTGCGCTACAACAGCACCAAGGGCGAACAGTTCGGCGTGCTGGCGACCGCCCCGGCGATCCATGCCGCCGCGGTGGAACGGCTGGCGGAACGCGCGGCCAAGGGGATCATCCGGTAGAAAAAATCCTCCCTACGCGAAGCGATGGGGAGGGGGACCGCGCCGCAGGCGTGGTGGAGGGGTTTCTCCGAACTCGACGACATCGCAGGTGGAGAGGTGGCAGACCCCTCCACCATCTGCTGTGCAGATGGTCCCCCTCCCCAAGGCTTCGCCTTAGGGAGGATCTAAGGGGTCACAGCCCCAGTCGGGGGATCTCGATCGCCGGGCAGTGGTTGACCACCGCTTTCAGCCCCGCCGCCTCGGCGCGTGCCACGGCCTCGTCGTTGAACACGCCCAGCTGTGTCCAGACCGCCTTCGCGCCGGCGGCGATCGCCTCGTCGATCACCGGGCCGGCGGCGGCTGAGTTGCGGAAGATGTCGACCAGGTCGATCGGCTCATCGATCTCGGCGAGGCTGGCCAGCACCGGCTGGCCGTGGATCGATCCGCCCGCCAATTGCGGATTGACCGGGATGACCTTGTAGCCGCGCCCTAGCAGGAAGCGCATCACGCCGAAGCTCGGCCGGTCGGGCCGGTCGCTCGCGCCGACCATCGCGATGGTCTTCGTCGAGCGGAGAAGGTCGGCGATATCCTGGTCCTGGGTCAGCGGCATGGGACGATCCTCGAAGGGTGATCCCCTTAAAATGAGGCGCGCTTCACCGGATTCAACCAGTCGGCGATCGCCTGGGCCAGCGGCGCGAACACCGCGTCGTCCTCCTCGGCCGCGGGCGGGCGACCGCCGTCGGAGGCGATGCGGATGCCCAGGTCCAGCGGCACCCGGCCCAGGAAGGGCAGCTCCATCGACATCGCCGCGGCCTGCGCGCCGCCCTGGCCGAACGGATCGGAAATCTCGCCGCAATGCGGGCAGGCATAGCCCGCCATATTCTCGATCATGCCGATGATCGGGACATTGGCCTGGCGGAAGAAGTCGATCGCGCGGGTCGCGTCGATCAGCGCCAGGTCCTGCGGGGTCGAGACGATCACCGCGCCGGCCGGCTTGTATTTCTGCACCATGGTCAGCTGGACGTCGCCGGTGCCCGGCGGCAGGTCGAGGATCAATATGTCGGTGTCGCCCCATTCGGCGTCGATCAGCTGGCCCAGCGCATTGGCCGCCATCGGCCCGCGCCACGCGATCGCCTGGCCCGGCTTCACCAGCTGCGCCATCGACAGCATCGGCACGCCGAGCGGCGACATCACCGGGTCCATCTTCTGGCCCTGGGCGGTGGGGCGCATCCCCTCGGTCGACATCAGCCGGGCCTGCGAGGGGCCGTAGATGTCGGCGTCGACCAGGCCCACCTTCTTGCCCATCCGGCGCAGCGCGACGGCGAGATTGGCCGACAGGGTGGACTTGCCAACCCCGCCCTTGCCCGATCCGACCGCGATGATCTTGCGGCCGCGCTTCTCGGCGGTCATCGCCACGCGGACGGTGTCGACCCCCGGCACCGCGATCAGCGCCTGCTTGATCGCGGTCTCGATCTTGCTGCGCGCGTCGCCCGAAAGGCCGCTGACATCGACCACGACGCTGGCGGTTCCGTCGTCGAAACGGGGCTCGGCGGCGCGCCCGCTGGCGATCAGGCCCTTGCCGGTGATGGGGTCGAGAACGGCATCGAGCGCCGCCGGAAGCGATTCAGACATGTCCATGCGCAGGGCAAATAAGGCCTTGGGCCGGAAAGAGCACTGTTTTTCCGCCGATCCGCTCCTATAATGATCTGCATGAACCATAGCGACAGCAGCAATATGGCCCCCCGGCCTCTGCTCAACGAAGGCGGGCCCTGGGGCGGCGGAGGGTCTGGCGGCAATAACGGGGGGGATGATCCCAATCCCTGGAACCAGCCACCGCGCGGGCGGCCTGGCCGTGGCCCCGCCGGACGATCGGCGCTCGACGAGCTGATGCGCCGCGGTCGCGCGCGCTTCGGCGGTCGCGGCGGCAGCGGTGGCGAGCCCGAAGCCGGCCGGATGATCCTCTGGACGGTCGGCGGCCTGCTGCTGCTCTGGGTGGCCTGGACCAGCAGCCACATGATCGACAAGCAGGAGCGCGGCGTGGTGACGCGGCTCGGCTCCTTCTCCAGCAAGCTGGAGCCGGGCATGCATTTCTCGCTGCCCGCGCCGATCGACGTGGTCACCAAGATCAATGTCGAGGAGATCCGCCAGAAGGATATCCCCGATGCCGGCGGTAACGCCCAGAACCTGATGCTCACCGGCGACCAGAACATCATCGACCTGGCCTATTCGGTGCGCTGGAACATCAACGATCCGGCGCTCTACCTCTATGAGCTGGCCGAGCCCGACGAGACGGTGGCCGAGGTCGCCGAAAGCGCGATGCGCGCCGAGATCGCCCGGGTCGCGCTCAACGACGCGATGGGCCCGCAGCGCAGCCAGATCGAAGGCCGCGTGCAGCAGCGCATGCAGGAGATCCTCGACAGCTATCGCGCGGGCATCACCGTGCAGGGCGTCGCGATCAAGCAGGCCGATCCGCCCGCCGCGGTGATCGAGGCGTTCAAGTCGGTCTCCGCCGCGCAGCAGGAAGCGCAGACCTATCTCAACCAGGCTCGCGCCTATGCCCAGCAGATCGGTGCCAAGGCGGAGGGTGAGGCCGCCGCGTTCGACAAGGTCTATGCCGAATATCGGCTGGCCCCCGAGGTGACCCGTCGCCGCATGTATTATGAGACGATGGAGCGGGTCCTGGCGAAGACCGACAAGACCATCGTCGAGCCGACCAACGTGGTGCCCTATCTGCAGGCGCCCAACCCGCAGGCGAAGGCGCAGCAATGAGCATGTCCGAGAATATGGCCAGCCGCAGCGTGATCGGCTGGGCGATCGGGGCCATCGCCGCCGTGGTCGTTATCAGCGGCACCGTCTCCGTTGTGCCCGAGACCAAGCAGGTGCTGAAGGTCCGCTTCGGCAAGCCCGAGAAGGTGTACAACGCCTATCGCCCGAATGAGGATTTCGGTGCGACCGGTGCTGGCGTGATCTTCAAGATCCCGTTCATCGACCAGCTCCAGTGGATCGACAAGCGGGTGCTGGACTTCGACATGGAGCGTCAGTCGGTGCTGTCGACCGACCAGCTGCGGCTCGAGGTGGACGCCTATGCGCGCTATCGCATCATCGATCCGCGCCGCATGGCGGAACGCGCCGGCAGCGAGCGCCGGGTGGAAGAGGCGCTGCGCCCGATCCTCGGCTCGTCGCTGCGCAACGAACTCGGCAAGCGGCCCTTCGCGGCGCTGCTGAGCCCCGAGCGGGGCGCGGTGATGGACAATATCCAGAACCGCCTGAACCGGGTCGCCCGCCAATATGGCGCCGAGATCGTCGACGTGCGGATCAAGCGCGCCGACCTGCCCGACGGCACCCCGCTCGAATCCGCCTTCAAGCGGATGCAGACCGCGCGCGAGCAGGAAGCCCGCTCGATCCTGGCCGAAGGCCGCAAGCAGGCGCAGATCATCACCGCCGAGGCCGATGCCCAGGCGGCCGGCGTCTATGCTGAAAGCTTCAACAAGGACCCGGATTTCTACAATTTCTACCGGGCGATGCAGTCATACCGCATGACCTTCGGGACCGATGGCACCGAGGCGCCGGGGACGTCGAACGTCATCCTGTCGCCCGACAATGAATATCTGCGTGAATTTCGAGGGCGCCGCTAATCCTCATCCGGAACGGTAGCGTTCAACGGGGGTTCAGCGATGGGGTCTGAGATAAGCGCCCGAACATCGGCAACGGCAGGACAGGAGTTTTAAGGAGTTGGCCAAAGTGCGTTATGCCTACGCGATCACCGCGGCCCTGCTGGTAGGCGGTACCGGCGCGACGATGCTGATGCAGCAGCCGGTCGGTGCCCAGGTGGCGCAGAACGCGCCCGGCACGATCAGCGCCGAGGCGCCGCGCCCCGGCGCGCCGATGAGCTTCGCCGATCTGGCCGCCAAGCTGCAGCCCGCGGTCGTCAACATCTCGACCACCCAGAAGATCCAGGTGCGGGGCGGCGGCAACGCCTTCTCCGGCACCCCGTTCGAGGAACTGTTCCGGCGCTTCGGCGGCGGCAGTGGCGGCGGCGGCGACGAGGAGCGGCCGGTGACGCGCGAGGCGACCTCGCTCGGCTCGGGCTTCATCATCTCGGCCGACGGCTATGTCGTCACCAACAACCATGTGATCTCGGCCTCGCCCGAGGGCGGCACCGGCGCGGTGGTCAGCTCGATCACCGTTACCCTGCCCGATCGCAAGGAATATAAGGCGACGATCGTCGGCCGCGACCAGACCTCGGATCTGGCGCTGCTCAAGATCGACGCGAAGAACCTGCCCTTCGTCAATTTCGGCGATTCCACCCGCACCCGGGTGGGCGACTGGGTGGTGGCGATCGGCAATCCGTTCGGCCTGGGCGGCACCGTCACCGCGGGCATCGTCTCGGCGCTGCACCGCTCGATCGGCATCAACGGCCCCTATGATCGCTACATCCAGACCGACGCCTCGATCAACCAGGGCAATTCGGGTGGCCCGATGTTCGATCTCCAGGGCAATGTGATCGGCATCAACACCGCGATCTTCTCGCCCACCGGTGGCAATGTCGGCATCGGCTTCGCTATCCCGGCCGAGGAAGCCAAGCCGATCATCGACCAGCTGCGCACCGGCCAGCGGGTCCGTCGCGGCTATATGGGCGTCGGCATCCAGCCGATGACCGAGGATATCGCCAACAGCCTGGGCCTGCCCAAGGATCGCGGCGAGATCGTCGCGCGGGTCGAGCCCGGCGAGGCGGCGGCGCGCGCCGGCATCCGCCAGGGCGACGTGATCGTGAAGGTGAACAACCAGGAGGTCACGCCGGACAACACCCTGTCCTACATCGTCGGGAAGACCGCAGTGGGCACCCGCCTGCCGGTGGAGGTGATCCGCGACGGCCAGCGCAAGACGCTCACCGTCACGCTGGGCGAGCGTCCCCCCGAGGATCAGCTCGCGGCCAATGGCGACAATGACGGCAACGACCAGAGCGACGACGACAGCGCGTCGCCCGCCGCGCCCGATCAGTCGACCCGTGACTCGCTGGGCCTGGGCCTGCAGACCCTGACCCCGGATCTCGCCCGGCGTCTGGGCGTGCCCGCCACCCTGCGTGGCGTGGTGATCAACTATGTCGATCCGTCGAGCGATGCCGCGGCCAACGGCTTCCAGCCGCGCGACATCATCCTGCAGATCAACAATATCCCCGTCGCGACCAGCCAGGCCGCAGCCGCCCAGGTGGCCGCCGCGCAGAAGGCGAAGAAGGCGACCGTGCTGCTGTTCGTGCAGCGTGGCAACAATCCGCCGCGCTATGTGGGCGTGCAGATCAAGAGCAAATAAATAGGCTCTTTCCGGTTTTGCGGAGAGGAAAAGAAAGGGGCCGGAGGATCGATCCTCCGGCCCCATCTTTTTGGGCTCGGTTCCCGATGGCGGATCAGGCCTTTCGAGCCTGATCCGATCGGATGCCGACGCGATCAGAAGCGGTAGCTGACCGTCGCGCGCACGGTGTGGAACGCGAACTTGCTGAACGACCGCTGGAAGTCGGTGCCCGAAGCGTTCTGCACGGTGAAGGGGCCGCCGGCAGGGCCGCCCGAGGTGCGCACGGTGCTGTCGTCATTGTCGAGCACGGTGAACAGATAGGCCGCGCCGACCGAGAAAGCGCCGACCTTCTGCTCGACGCCGCCGCCATAGACCCAGCCCCACGCATCCTTGTTGGGCTTGTCGACGGTGAAGGTGTTCACCGTGTTCGAGCTGGAGAAGCGGTTCTTGATCTTGCCATAGGCCGCGCCGCCGGTGCCGTAGATCAGCGTGCCGGTGTCGAAGGTGTAGCCGGCGCGGGCGCGGATCGCGCCGTCGCTCTCGAGCTTGGCCTGCATCTTGTAGACGGCCGGGGTGGTGCTGAAGGCGGTGACGTTGTCGTACAGGTACGACTTGCCATATTCGATCACGGCGCCGACCACGAAGCCCGAGCCTTCGCCGAACTGATAGTCGTAACCGGCATGGACCTTCCAGGCGGTGCCGTCATTGTCCTTGGTGCAGCCCGTGCGCGGGCTGGCCGAGGTCGGGGCGCCGCCGCACATGCCGCCATTGCCAACCGCGTTGGGCTGGAAATTGACGAACGGGTCACCGAAGTTGCCGTCGAGATTGCGGTCGAAATTCACGACCTCGTCGCCGTCACGCGGCTGCCAGCCATAGCCGAGCGAGCCACCGACATAAAAACCGGTCCAGCTGTTGGAAGTGTCCTGAGCCGACGCTGCGGTCGCGGCGAAGGCGGTCAAGGCCAGGGCAGCGGCCATGGTGGGGGTGGTAAAGCGCATACAATCTTCCCTTTCTGCTATCGACAAGGCGAAGCGGAAACGGTTCCGATACCAAAACGATCCGGGATGCAAGGAAGAAAAACCCGTAGATGCAAAGCTGCAACACCGCTACGTAATTCGGCGCTTTTTAGCGGTTATTGCTTGTTATTGTCCGAAACCCGGTTCGGCTGCTCGACTCAATGCTTCGCGGGCCGCCGCCATCAGGGCGCCGGATTTGGCCTCGCACTCGCGCTGCTCATAGGCCGGGTCGCTGTCGGCGACGATGCCGGCGCCGGCCTGGACGTGCATCACCCCGTCTTTCACCACCGCGGTGCGCAGCACGATGCAGCTGTCCATCGATCCGTCGGGCGAGAAATAGCCGACGCCGCCCGCATAGGCGCCGCGCGTCTCGGGTTCGAGCTCGGCGATGATCTCGCAGGCGCGGACCTTGGGGGCGCCGGAGACGGTGCCCGCCGGGAAGCCCGCGAACAGCGCGTCGAGCGCGTCCTTGGCCGGGTCGAGCCGGCCGACCACGTTCGACACGATGTGCATCACATGGCTGTAATGCTCGACCATGTAGCTGTCGGTCACCTTCACCGTGCCCGCCTCGGCGACGCGGCCGACATCGTTGCGGCCCAGGTCGAGCAGCATCAGATGCTCGGCGCGCTCCTTGGGGTCGGCGAGCAGGCTGTCGCGGTTCTCGACATCCTCGGCGGCGGTGCGGCCGCGCGGGCGGGTGCCGGCGATCGGCCGGATCGTCACTTCGCCGTCGCGCGCGCGCACCAGGATCTCGGGCGACGAGCCGATCAGCGCAAAGCCGGGCAGATCGAGGAAATAGAGGAAGGGCGACGGGTTGATCCGCCGCAGCGCGCGATAGAGGTCGATCGGCGGCAGCTCGAAGGGCATGGTGAAGCGCTGCGCGAGCACCACCTGGAAGATGTCGCCCGCGGCGATATAGTCCTTCGCCTTCAGCACCATTTCGGCATAGCGGCCCGGCGCCAGCTGCGGCTGGGGCGCCAGCGTGGTGGGATCGACGTCGCTGCGGCTGCGCGGCGGCAGCGGGCCGGTGAGGATCGCGGCCTGTGCCTCGATCAGCTCGATCGCGCCGGCCACCTTGGCGTCGGGCGTGCCCGGCGTCTCGGGCCATAGCGGCGCCACCATGTAGAGCTGGTCGGCCAGCCGGTCGAAGATCAGGATCAGGGTCGGCCGCGCGAACAGCATGTCGGGCAGGTCGAGCGGATTGGCCGGCGGGCGCGGCAGCTGCTCGACAAGGCCGATCGTCTCATAGGCGAAATAGCCGACCAGGCAGGCGAGCGCGGGGGGCAGCCCCTCGGGCACCGGCATGCGGCACGATGCGACCAGTTTGCGCATCGCGGTGAGCGCATCGTCGTCGAGCGGCTCGAAGGCGTCCGTGTCGGTCGCCCAGCGCCGGTTGACCTCGGCGCTGGCACCGCGCCCGCGGAACATCAGGTCGGGGGCGAGGCCGAGCAGCGAGTAGCGGCCGCGCACCGCGCCGCCCTCGACCGACTCCAGCAGGAAGTCGCCGCGCCCCGGCTGGATCAGGCGCAGAGCGGCGGCGACCGGCGTGTCGCAGTCGGCGACCTGGCGGCGCCAGACGAGCGCGGGTTCACCCCGGCCCAACGCCTCCAGAGCCGCCTGGTCGCAGCCTTCCATCCTCCCCCCCATCGTCTCGCCTTATTGGCCGCTGAACTGGCGCTTGGCCGCGGCGATCGCCTCGGGGTTGCGCTTCACCTTCACCTCGGCCTGCACCGCGCGCATGAACTCCTCGCCCAGCTCGGAATTGAGCGCCTGGCTCAGCTCCTGCCGGGTGGTGTCGACCAGCCCGGGGACGGCGGCGAGATTGCCGGGCTCGACCTGGTTGAGCACGGTGACGAACAGCGCATCGCCCTTCTCGGCGGGGATCAGCTTGGCCTTGCCCTTCTGCAGCGCGAACAGCGCGCGCACCGGCTCGGGGATCGGCTTGCCGGCCTGCTGGGCGCGCATCATCTCCAGCTGGCTGCCGCGTGCCGGGGCAGGGGCGGGCAGGGGCACGCCGGCCTCGGCGAGCGCCTTGGCGAGCGGGGTGCCCTTGTTGACCGCCGCGACGATCTTGTCGCCGATCGCCTTGGCGCGCTGCGCCGCCTTGCGGGCGACGATGTCGCGCACCACCAGCGGGCGCACCTGGGCCAGCGGCACCGGCGTCGGCGGGATGATCTTGCCGACGGTCAGCAGCGCATAGGCCTGGTCCTGGATGATCGTCTCGACGGTGGGCTTATCGTCGGCGCCCGCCTCGAAGCCGGTCTTGAGCAGCGCATTGAGTTCGGTCGGCGGGGTCCAGCCGGCCTGCGGATTGACCGGCTGGCCGTTCGCCAGCACCGGCTGGGTCTCGGCCACGGTCAGGCCATTGGCCTTGGTGATCTCGGCGAAGCTCGAACCGTCGGCGATGGCGTCCTCGATCTTGCCGGCCAGCTCGGAGAGCGCTTCCTGGCCCTTCTCGCGAGCGACGACGGCGCTGATCTCGCCGCGCACCTGGTCGAGGCTGCGGCCCGGCGTGCCGGTGATCGAATCGACCCGGACGACATACCAGCCGAACGCGCCCTTGACCGGGCCGATCACGCCGCCCTTGGGGGCGGCGAAGGCCTGGGCGGCGATGTCCTTGCCGGCGGTCTCGGCGAAACCGGCCTGGTTCTGCTCGGTCAGGGTCGAGGCTTCGATCCCGGCCTTGAGCAGCGCGGCGGCGAACGAGCCGCCGTTCTTCGCGGCGGTGGCGATCGTGGTGGCGACCGCCTGGCTCGGCGCGATCACCTGGGTCAGGCTGCGGGTTTCCTTCGCCGCGAAGGTGGCGGCGTTCTCGCGATAATAGGTCGCGATGTCGGCCTCGGTCGGCGCCGCGGCAGCGGCCACCTTGTCGGCGCCGAACAGCGCATAGCGCAGCACGCGCGCCTCGGGCCGGGTATAGGCGGCGATGTTCGCCTTGTAGGCGGCGGCGATCTCGGCCTCGGTCGGCAGCTGCTTGTCGACGAGCACGGCGAGCGGGATGATCCCCACCGAACCGGTGCGGACCTCCAGCAGCAACGAGGCATAGGGCCGCGCGACCTTGCCCGGCATCGGCGCCAGCGCCGCCGTGGGCGTCAGGATCTGGTTGCGCATGATCTCGCCGGCGATGTCGGCGCGCAGCTCCTTCTCGCTGATCCGGGCCTGCGCCAGCGCGTTGCGCATGACATTCTCGTCGAACTGGCCGGTCACGCCGCGAAACGCGGTCATCCCCGCCAGTTCGGCGTCCACCAGCCGCTTGCTGACCGCGAAGCCCTGATCCTGGCCCCAGCGCTCCATCGAGCGGCCGTTGATCAGCGCCTCGGTCACCTGCTCGAAGCCGTTCTGGGCCAGGAAGCCGGGCTTATCGAGCGTCGGCTGCTGGCGGCGGGCGCCTTCATACTGGTTCTGGACGCGGCGCAGCAGCTCGGCGGAGCCGATCGACTCGCCGCCGAAGGTGCCGCCGATCTTGGCGATCTTGGCGCCGTCGCTGTCGCCGCTCATGGTGGGGGTGCTCACCCCGGTGACGATGAAGGCGATCAGGACGAGCGCGAACAGCCCGAGGACGAGCCAGGAGGAAAGCGCACGGCGGAAAAAGGTAATCATCGAGGGATCCGTCTATGGTCCATCAGGAGGTTAGCGCTGCCATAGGGGGCAACGGCCATGATCGCAACGGGCGGCGGCGGTTGCGCTCCCCGGATCGGTTGCTTAAGGCCCGGCGGCGGGAAACGATGAGGGATGGACATGGCGCTACGCAAGCTGGTCGCTGGCAACTGGAAGATGAACGGGTCGCTCGGCAGCCTTGCCGAACTGGATGCCATCGCGGCAGCCGCCCAGGCCAACGGATCGGTCGACGTCGCCGTCTGCCCCCCTTTCACCCTGATCGCCCCGGCGGCGGCCCGCCAGCCGGGCCTCGCGATCGGTGCGCAGGATTGCCACGCCAACGCCAAGGGCGCGCACACCGGCTGCATCAGCGCGGCCATGCTGGTGGAGGCGGGCGCGAAGCTCGCCATCGTCGGCCATAGCGAGCGCCGCGCCGACCAGCATGAGACCGATGCCGAGGTGCAGGCCAAGGCCGTGGCGGCGATCGCCGCCGGGCTGACCGCGATCGTCTGCGTCGGCGAGACCGAGGCTGAGCGCGACGCTGGCCGCGCGGTCGCCGTGGTCGAAGGGCAGCTCGACGGCTCGATCCCGCGCGACGGCACCGCCGCCACGCTGGTGGTGGCCTATGAGCCGGTCTGGGCGATCGGCACCGGCCGCACCCCCTCGGTCGCCGACGTGGCCGAGATGCACGCCGCGATTCGTGGCAAGCTGGGCGCGCTGCTCGGCGGCGAGGGCGCGGGCGTGCGCATCCTCTATGGCGGCTCGGTGAAGCCCGACAATGCCGCGGAGCTGCTCGCGGTCGCCGATGTCGACGGCGCGCTGGTGGGCGGCGCGAGCCTGACCGCGGCACAGTTCGTGCCGATCATCGAGGGGGCGGTCGCCGCTTCGGCCTGAACCGTCGGCCTGAATCGCCGGCCTGAATCGAGCCAGGCTTAGCTGACGGCGGGGGAGAGGGTCAGGCCGGTGGCCTCCTCGGCCCCCTGCCAGGCCTGGTGAACGCCGTCGCGTCCCGAGGACTTGGCCTGGTACAGGGCGCGGTCCGCTTCGCGATAGGCGGCGGGCAGCTCGTCCCGGTCCGCCACCCGCGCGATGCCGAAGCTCGCCGTGATCCGGCTGCCGTCGGGCAGGTTGTCCAGCGCCCGCAGGCCGCTCCGTATCTGTTCGGTGACCTCCAGCGCGATGTCCGGGTGGGTCGCGTCGAGGAGCAGTGCGAATTCGTCGCCGCCGAGCCGGGCGAACAGATCGTCCCCGCGGATGCATTTGCGCACGCGGTCGGCGACGCCCTGCAGCACCTCGTCGCCACAGGCATGGCCGAACCGGTCGTTGATCGGCTTGAAATGGTCGAGGTCGATCAGCACGAGCATATGGCCGTTCCGCGCGAGGCGGCGGCGCGCCATGAGATGGGAGAAGGCTTCCTCGAAGCCGCGGCGGTTGAGCGCGTCGGTCAGCGGATCGACCCGCGCCGCCACCCTGAGCTGCACCGCGAGGTCGGACGCCAGCAGGTGGATGATCGCGATGCCGAGCCCGGTGAACAGCACCGGCAGGCCGACGAGCAGGACGACACGGGCTTCGTTGGTCTCGCAGCCGCAGTCGATCAGCCGCAGATAGCCCACCACCGCGCTGAACGCCGCGAAGGCGAGCAGCACGCCCGACACCATCATCTCGGCGATGTCGGGCCGCGGCCGGCGGCGGAGCATCGGCCAGGCGGCGATGGGCAGCAGCAGGGTGCGGGTGAACTGCGGCACGGCCAGCGAGATCTGGGCGCGGTCGGCGACATAGGGGAAATAGATGAGCAGCCCGGAGGCGACGATCGCCACGGCCGCCAGCGGCGCATGGCGGGGCAGCCCCATCCGCTCGCGGAAACCGACCACCATCAGGATGGCGACGACGGCGCCGGCCCAGGTCGCGCCGACCACCGCCATCGTCGTCGATTCGAAATAGCTGTTATAGCCGCCGATCGTGGCCCATTGGGCCGCCGCGATCCCGAAGGCGCAGGACCAGATCAGCGCATGGCGGTCACCGCCCAGCGTTCGCCACGACACCAGCAGCGCGATCGAGAGCAGGAAGCTGACAAGCGCCAGCCCGAACATGATGGCGGCGTCGGACGTCAGGTTGATCATGCATGCCCCCCGGCCTCCCCTCGGGGATAGAATCGATGGCGGAAGCGGTCAACGCCGGCCGATTCGGCGCGGAGCGGCCCGCTTGCGCACCCGTTCCCGGCATGAGGTTGAACCTTGGGCCCCGATGCACTAGATGCGCGCCAAGATTCATTTGAAAGCCGGCAATGCTGTTCACCTTCCTGCTCGTGGTCCACATCATCGTTGCGGCGTCGCTGGTCGGCGTCATCCTGATCCAGCGATCGGAAGGTGGCGGCCTGGCGTCGGGCGGGAATCCCTCGGGGCTGATGAGCGCGCGTGGCGCGGCCGACTTCCTGACCCGGACCACGGCGATCCTGGCGACGATCTTCGTCGTGCTCAGCATCGCGTTGGCGGCGCTGGCCTCGGTCGAGCGCGCGCCCGCCACGGTCGACACCTCGCTGGTCGGCAAGACCTCGTCGACCCTGCCGCAGCCGGCGACCAGCACCGGTGCCGATCCGCTCGCCGCGGCCGCGGCACAGGGCGGCGAAGCGCCCGCCAACGGCGCCGCGCCGCAATAAGAGCCTGGAATATTGCAGTTTCGTGGCCGGCCGGGCGCTTTGTCCGGCCCGGTCATCCACATTTTTTTTATCGTATCGAGGAGTACCCCACCTTGCCCTTCGCCCGGTCGCGCGGTTAAACCCATTCTCCCATGGCGCGGTTCATATTCATCACCGGCGGCGTGGTCTCCTCGCTTGGCAAAGGTCTCATGGCGGCAAGCCTTGCTGCCCTCCTCCAGGCGCGCGGCTACAAGGTCCGTATCCGTAAATTCGACCCCTATCTGAACGTCGATCCGGGCACGATGTCGCCCTATCAGCACGGCGAGGTCTATGTGACCGACGACGGTGCCGAGACCGACCTCGATCTGGGCCATTATGAGCGCTTCACCGGCGTTCCCAGCCGCCAGTCGGATAACGTCACCTCGGGGCGGATCTACCAGACGATCATCCAGAAGGAGCGGCGCGGCGATTATCTGGGCGCCACCGTCCAGGTGATCCCGCACGTCACCGACGCGATCAAGGAATTCGCGCGCACCGACGTCGACGATCTCGACTTCGTGCTGTGCGAGATCGGCGGCACCGTGGGCGACATCGAATCGCTGCCCTTCATGGAGGCGATTCGCCAGCTCCGGAACGATCTCGGCCGCGGCAACTCGATCTTCGTCCACCTCACCCTGGTGCCGTACATCGCGGCCGCCGGCGAGCTGAAGACCAAGCCGACCCAGCACAGTGTGCGCGACCTCACCTCGCTCGGCATCCAGCCCGACGTGCTGGTGTGCCGCAGCGAGCGGCCGCTGCCGGACAATGAGCGCGCCAAGATCGCGCTGTTCTGCAACGTGGCCAAGGAAGCGGTGATCCCCGCGCTCGACGCCGCCAACATCTATGCGGTGCCGCTGCAATATCACCATGAGGGGCTCGACGAGGCCGTTCTCAACGCCTTCGGCATCGAAGCCCAGGGCGAGCCCGATCTCAGCCGCTGGACCGAGATCATGGACCGGCTGGAGAATCCCGAGGGCGAGGTCACGATCGGCGTGGTCGGCAAATATGTCGGCCTGCTCGACGCCTACAAGTCGCTCCACGAGGCGCTGGTCCATGGCGGCATCGCCAACCGGGTGAAGGTCCACATCCGCTGGATCGATGCCGAGCTGTTCGAGCAGGACGGGGATGCGATCGCCGCCCAGCTGGAGCCGATGAACGCGATCCTGGTGCCCGGCGGCTTCGGCGAGCGCGGTTCGGAAGGCAAGATCGCCGCGGTGAAGTTCGCCCGCGAGCGCAAGGTGCCCTATTTCGGCATCTGCCTGGGCATGCAGATGGCCTGCATCGAGGGCGCGCGGAACACCGCCGGCATCGCCCATGCCTCGACCACCGAATTCGGCCCGACCGACGAGCCCGTCGTCGGCCTGATCACCGAGTGGATGACCGAGGACGGCCTGCAGAAGCGCGAGGCCGGCGGCGATCTGGGTGGCACGATGCGGCTCGGCGCCTATGACGCCAAGCTCTCGGGCAACAGCCATGCCGCCGCGATCTACGGCGCCACCGACATCGCCGAGCGCCATCGCCACCGCTATGAGGTGAACGCGCGCTATCGCGAGCCGCTGGAAAAGGGCGGGCTGGTCTTCTCGGGCATGTCGCCTGACGGCGAGCTGCCCGAGGTCGTCGAGCGGCCGGACCATCCCTGGTTCGTCGGCGTCCAGTTCCACCCGGAACTGAAGAGCAAGCCGTTCGACCCGCATCCGCTGTTCAGCAGCTTCATCAAGGCCGCGGTCAAGCAGAGCCGGCTGGTCTGATTCGCTGTGCCGCCTTTCGGCGGCACTCCCTTGCTCTTGAAGATCCTCCCTGCGGCGTAGCCGTGGGGAGGGGGACCGTTCGCGCAGCGAATGGTGGAGGGGTAGCGCCCCGGCCCTATCATATCGATCGTGGAAAGGTCGCAGACCCCTCCACCATGTTGCGCATAGTCCCCCTCCCCGTCCTTCGGACAGGGAGGATCTTCATGCGCCCCGATTCGCTCGCCCTATAGCGGCAGCTCGGGGATCGTCGGGTCCTGCGGCGCGCCCGGATCGGGGTCGATCGGCGAAGGCACCGGAATATCCACCGGGGTGTCGGCGGGAATCTCGTCGGGGGCGGGGGGCTGGCTGGCCATGGCGAATCTCCTCTTCGAGGGAGAGAACGCGCGGGATCGCCGGACTATCCGTAGGGGCGATGGATATTGGGATGGACGGGCTACTTCGCCCGGGTGATGAAGGGGCCTGAAACGGCAAGCGCCGGGATCGTTTTCGACCCCGGCGCCGCGTGACGATAATTCGCCAACCCCCTTGTCGAGCTCGACACCGTCACCCCTTCAAATGACGGCGGAGCATCGATTTTTCCCCGAACCATGGCCGTTTTTTGTTGCTCATGTTCCGTGACGTTTCTCCTACAATCGTGACCGGGCCTTGTCATTGGCTTTCAAGAGGCCCGACAGCGAATGACTGACAAGTGTGTTTTCTGGGCAACAGAGACCGACCGGTACGGGCGATTCGGGAGGGGGAAGCGGTTGCCCCGGCCCCCCTTCACGCATAGACAGCCGAAAACCCGGCTATTTTGCGAGTAACCCGTTACATGCGCCTGTCCCGCCACTTCCTGCCCGTGATGAAGGAATCGCCCGCCGACGCCCAGATCGTCAGCCACAAGCTGATGCTGCGCGCGGGGCTCATCCGCCAGACCGCCGCCGGCATCTACAGCTGGCTCCCGCTCGGCCATCGCGTGCTGCGCAAGATCGAGCAGATCGTCCGCGAGGAGCAGGATCGCGCCGGCGCGATCGAGATGCTGATGCCGACCATCCAGTCGGCCGACCTGTGGCGCGAATCCGGTCGCTACGACGCCGATGGCCCCGAGATGCTGCGCATCAAGGACCGGCACGACCGCGAGATGCTGTTCGGGCCGACCAACGAGGAGATGATCACCGCGCTCTTCCGCGACAATGCGCGCAGCTACCGCGATCTGCCGCGCATCCTCTACCATATCCAGTGGAAGTTCCGCGACGAGGTCCGCCCGCGCTTCGGCGTGATGCGCGGCCGCGAATTCCTGATGAAGGACGCCTACAGCTTCGATCTCGATGCCGAGGGCGCCCGCCACAGTTATAACCGCATGTTCGTCGCCTATCTGCGCACCTACAAGCGGATGGGCCTCCAGGCGATCCCGATGCAGGCCGACACCGGCCCGATCGGCGGCGACCTGAGCCACGAGTTCATCGTGCTCGCGCCCACCGGCGAGAGCGAGGTCTTCTACCACAGCAACTGGGAAGCCGAGCGCGCGCTGGATGTCGATGCCGATGATCGCGAGGCGCTCCAGGCCTTCGTCAGCGGCCTGACCGCCGACTATGCGGCGACCGACGAGAAGCGCGACCTCGACCGCGAGGCGGCGTCGGGCGACAAGCTCAAGCAGTCGCGGGGCATTGAGGTGGGCCATATCTTCTACTTCGGCACCAAATATTCGGCCGCGATGGGGATGAGCGTGCAGGGACCCGACGGATCGCCGGTGGTGCCCCAGATGGGCAGCTACGGCATCGGCGTGTCGCGCCTGATGGGCGCGATCATCGAGGCGAGCCACGATGATGCCGGCATCATCTGGCCCGAGTCGGTGGCGCCCTACCAGGTCGGCCTGATCAACATGCGCGCCGACGATGCGCGCTGCGCGGCGGCGGCCGACGACCTCTATGCCAAGCTCGAGGCGGCCGGCGTCGAGACGCTCTACGACGACCGCGACGAGCGCGGCGGTGCGAAGTTCGCGACGATGGACCTGATCGGCCTGCCCTGGCAGATCGTGATCGGCCCCAAGGGGCTCGACAAGGGCGTCGTCGAGCTGAAGCGCCGCGCGACCGGCGAGAAGGTTGAGCTGTCGATCGAGGACGCTCTGCAGAAGGTGCGCGGTTGAGGGTGGAAGAAAAGAAGAAGACCCTCACCCAACCCTCTCCCGCAAGCGGGAGAGGGCTAGCGAGCGGCGAGCGCTTCCGCCTCTCCTTCTCCCGCTTGCGGGAGAAGGTCGGGATGAGGGTCTTCTTTCTTCTTCGACCGAGCCCGGCCCTCGCATGATCCTCAACCGCTACGAGCGCATGATCGCCAAGCGCTACCTGCTTCCGGGCCGGGGCGAGGCCTTCATCTTCCTGGTCGCCTCGATCAGTCTCGTCGCGGTGGCGCTGGGCGTCGCCGCGCTGATCGTGGTGATGAGCGTGATGAACGGCTTCCGGGTGGAGCTGTTCGACAAGATCGTCGGCCTCAACGGCCATGCCGTGGTGCAGGGCTATGACGGCAAGCTGCCCGACTGGCAGAAGATCGCCGCCGACGCGAAGAAACTGCCCGGGGTGGTCTCGGCCACGCCGCTGATCGAGCAGCCGCTGATGATCTCCTATTCGGGCCGGGTCGAGGCGGCGCTGGTGCGCGGCATGACCGTTCAGGACATCCGCGACAATCCGGCGATCAAGGGCAAGGTGGTGCGCGGCTCGCTCGCGGCCCTGCAGCCGGGCACCAGTCGGGTGGCGATCGGCGCCCGGCTTGCCGAACAGCTCGGTGCCGATCTCGGCAGCCAGATCAGCCTGATCAGCCCGCAGGGGCAGACCACGCCGTTCGGCACGGTGCCGCGAATCGTCTCCTATCAGGTCGCGGCGATTTTCGAGGTCGGCGTCTACGACTATGACAAGGCCTTCGTGATCATGCCGATGGCCGACGCCCAGACCCTGCTGATGCTGGGCGATTCGGTGGGGATGATCGAGCTTCAGACCAGCGACGCCGAACGGGTGGGCGAGATCCTCGCCCCGCTGAAACCCAAGGTCGCCCTGGTCGGCGAGCTGCGCGACTGGCGCGAGCTCAACAGCTCGCTGTTCGAGGCGCTGGCGGTCGAGCGGGTGACGATGTTCATCGTTCTCTCGCTGATCATCCTGGTCGCGGTGTTCAACATCCTCTCCTCGCTGATCATGCTGGTCCGCGCCAAGCGGCGCGACATCGCGATCCTCAGGACGATGGGCGCCTCGCGCGGCGGGCTGATGAAGATCTTCATGACGGTCGGCACGGTGATCGGGGTGCTCGGCACCGGCACCGGCATCGTGCTGGCGGCGGTGTTCCTCTTCTATCGCCAGGCGGTGGTGAACTTCGTCCAGCTGATCACCGGGCAGAATCTCTGGGACCCGTCGATCCGCTTTCTCACCGAGCTGCCCGCGCGCAGCGACCCGGTCGAGGTGACCGCGATCATCGTCATGGCGCTGGGCTTCAGCTTCCTGTCGACGCTCTATCCGGCGTGGAAGGCGGCAAGCACCGATCCGGTCGAGGTGCTGCGCTATGAGTGACGCCCCCGTTCTCGATGCCAAAGTCCTGGATGCCAAAGTCCTGGATGTACGCGGCCTCAGCCGCACCTTCCACCAGGCCGATGTCGCCATCCATGTGCTGCGCCAGGTCGACCTTGCGATCGCGCCGGGCGAGATCGTCGCGCTGCTCGGCCCCTCGGGCTCGGGCAAATCGACCCTGCTCCAGGCGGTGGGCCTGCTTGAGGGCGGGTTCGAGGGCTCGATCAAGATCGCGGGCGAGGAGGCGGCGCGGCTCGACGCCAATGGCCGCACCCGCGTCCGCCGCGACCGGCTGGGCTTCGTCTACCAGTTCCACCATCTGCTGCCCGATTTCACCGCGGTCGAGAATGTCGTGCTGCCCCAGCTGATTCGCGACGCGGACCCGGCGGCGGCGCATGAACGCGGCGAGGGGCTGCTCTCGGCGCTTGGCCTCGCTCAGCGAGTCCACCACCGCCCCTCGCAGCTTTCGGGCGGCGAGCAGCAGCGGGTCGCGGTCGCCCGTGCGCTGGCCAACCGGCCCGCGCTGGTGCTGGCCGACGAGCCCACCGGCAATCTCGACGAGGCGACCGCGGACGTCGTGCTGGCCGAATTCCTCCGCCTCGTCCGCCAGGAAGGCTCGGCCGCGCTGGTCGCGACCCATAATGAGCGGCTCGCCGCGCGGATGGACCGGGTGGTGCGCCTCCACGACGGGCATCTGTTCTAACTAACCTAAAATCCCTCTCCCACTTGGGGAGAGGGGTTAGGTCACGCCGTGAACTTGTCGCAGGTGCTGCGTGTCGCGGTGGGCGAGGGGTTGTAGAGCATCGTGAAGTCGCGCCGGTCGCGGACGATCAGCGAGGCGATGCTGTGGATCTTGCGGCTTCCCAGGAACAGCGTCCCGAACAGCGGCTGATAGTCGTAATTGATCTCGACGAAGATCAGCCCCGATCCGCTCGGTGCGCCGACCTTGTAGCCGGTGTCGCCCATGCCCGTGGTTGCCGCCGTCCCCGCGGTCGAGCTGTCGGCGGTGGTGCCGTCGGTGGTGCGGGTGGTGCCATAGCTCGATTCATAGGCGGCGCCGTTGCGCAGCCCCACGCAGCGCTGCCAGTGGATGCGCTGGGTCGGCGTCGTGTCATACCCCTGCTGGATATTCTCCAGGCTCGACATGGTGATGCGGCCGAAGCTGGTAAGCCGGATCGGCGCGCCCTGCAGCCGGATCGCCTGGAGCACGTCGTTGATGTCGCTCTCGCGCAGCTGGACGATCGACTGGGTCGTCATCGCGCCCACCCGCGAGCCGTTGTCGGCCAGGGTCAGCGCCGCCTGGCTGACCCGCAGGCTGACGATCGAATAATTGGCCAGCTCGATGCCGAAGCCGCCCGCGGTGAGGATCACCGGCGCGCAGATCGCGAACTCGATCGCCGCGATCCCGCGCCGCTCCTGCCGCCATAGATGGGCGAGGCGGGCGAATGGGCCGCGCCCGATCATGTGCACACCGTGTCGTAGCTGCGCTTCTGCTGCGACGCATAGGGCTGGTTCTTGAGCGTGGTGGTCTCGGTCAGGGTCTGGGTGGTGCCCCAGCCGATCCAGGTGGCCAGCGGAAACAGCCGCGGATAGACGATCGCCACGGTGTAGAGCACCGCGTCATTGGCGCCGCCCTGGCCGCTGGTGCCGGGATCGGCGTCCCACTGGTCGTTGTCGTTGACGTCGGTGAAGCATTCGCCGTTGTCGCGGATGCCGTTGCCATTGGTGTCGACGAAGGGCTCGGGCTGGATATCACCGAAGCGGGCATAGGCGCGGCGCTGCGGATAGCCGGTGACGAAGGCGGCGCGCGGGGCGGCCGCCTGCACCTGCCCCAGCAGGGCGTTGTCGATGCTGCTGGTGGTGGCGCCCTGGATCGTCGCGTCGCGGCCGGCCTTCTGCACCGCGCCGCTCAGCACCGCCTCGATATAGGCCTGGTAGCCGAGCTCGCAGAAGCCCATCACCATCAGCAGGAAGACCGGCGCGACGAAGGCGAACTCGACCACGGCTCCGCCGCGTCGATCGCGCCATAGGGAGCGGCGCAGGCTCATTTCGAGATCCGCAGCATCGCCACCTGCTTGGCGATCGCCGAAAAGGCATTGGCCAGGCCGGTGCCGTCGGTGGTAGCCAGCGCCTGGGCGGCGGTGGTGGCGCAGCTCTTCATTTCGGTGGTCGCGGCCGAGGCGATCGACACTGTCCACACGCTGATGTTGCGTCCCTTGGCCGCCGAGCATTCGGCCAGGAAGCGGGCATTATGGTAGGCCTTCAAATTGGTGAAGTCGCCGCCCGACACCCGCCGGTCGTAATATTCATTGCCATAGGCGCCGTAGATCGCGGTGTTGGGGGACATGTCGCCGTCGGTGAGGAACACGATCACCCGGTTGGGGGCGTTGCGGTTCGGCCAGGCGGCGGTGTCGGCGGCGAAGATGCCGGTGGGGGAGAGCAGCCGCGTGCCCCAGATCATGCCGATGTCGTGATAGGTGCCGCCCATCGCGCGGAAATCGCTGGCGTTCACATAGGCCGACACGTCGGCGCGGCTCATCGTCTTCAGCCGCGCCACCGGCTTGCCGCAGCTCACATAGCCGGCGCGCAGATAGCTGGCGGTGCCGATATTGGGGTGGTTCGAACTGTCGCCGTTCGAGGTCGCGGTGGCGGTGCTCGAGAAATTGTTGCGGGCGTAGAACACCTCGGGCCACATCGGCTTCCACTGCGAGGTGAGGCCGCTGGGGGCGAGATCGGGGTTCAGGTCGTTGGGCAGCGACGCCTGGTTGAAGCTGCTCGCGCCTGCGGTGGTCGCGCGCTCCTCGATGCAGCCGGTCCAGCGGCTGGTGCCCGACGGATCGGTGGGATCGGTGGTGGTGGCGTTGTTGACGAGGCCGCTGACGTCGAGCGACGCCTGTTTGTAGAGCCATTGCGGCGCGCTGGGGTTGGGCACGCGCGTCTCATAGTCCCAGCTCTTGATCGCGCTGCCCGTGCCGCCGACGATGTAGGAGGGTGAGATCTGCATGATCGCCCGGCCGGCATTCACCGTCGAGGTGTAGGTAACGAAGCCATAGCGGATATTGGTGGTGGGATCGGCGGTGGACGCGAGCGTGTCGTAGAAGCTCAGCACCGCCGCGCGCAGCGCCGCGATCCGCGATCCGCTCTTCTCGGGCACATAATAGCCGGTCGATCCGGGATAGCCGGCGACACTGGCATTGCCGCTGGCCGAGCCGTCGGCCGGGCGCGTGTAGCTGGTCGCGGTGGTCGAGCCGACATAGTTGTTGCAGGTTGTATCGCTGTCGCCCGGCAGGCAGGCCATCGATCCGGTGGTGTCGAGGATGAAGATCACGTCGGTATCGGCGACGTCGAAGCGTGCCTCGCAGGCGATGCTGATCTGCTGGGCGGGCACCCCGATCACCGCCATCACCGTCATCGGCACGGTGGCCTGCGCGGTGCCGGCGACCTGGCCGTCGCTGGTCTTGCTGGGGGTGAAGCCGACATTGCTGGTGCCGAACCAGCCGGCGCGGAAATTATTGGCGAAGAAGGCGTTCGCCTGGGTCGTCGCCGCCTGATCGAGCGTGGTGCCCGAGGAAGCCATGAAGCGGCGCCCCGCCAGCACCCCGGCGTCGCACGCCTGCTGGAGCCGCGCCTTGACGAAATAGAGACGGGCGCTGTCGATCGCGCAGCCGCCAAAGGTGACGAGCGGCATCATCATCGCCGCCGTCATCACCAGCACGTTCGCGCGTGTATCCTGGTGCAATCGCTTCAGAAAGCGGCTGCACCCATATGATCGGGCCATGTCCAGAACCAGGTCCGGGGCCTATCCCCGGGGCTGGCCGGGTTAGCTTACAGTCCTGAAGATACCGGTTAATGCCGCTCCGGACCGGCGGGCCTCTTGCTGGCAGATTGCCCCGGCGGGGTGGGCCTCCCTCCGCCACCCGGATCGGATTTTCGGCGGTTTTCCGCCATGTCGGCCTGAATCCGTTAACCACGGTCCGAGGGAAAATACTTACCACTAATGTCTATGCCGGATCGCATGTTCCGGCCGGCTGTCTTCCCTGTCGCGGCGCATCTGCGTCGTCTGGTCCGCAGCACCCGAGGGGGTGTCGCGGTGATGGGGGCGCTGTCGCTGACGGTGATCGTGGGGATGGGGGCCTTCGCGGTGGAGGCGACGCGCGGCTATGCCGCCGACACCACCAACCAGCGGGTCGCCGACGCTGCCGCGCTGGCCGGGGCGCTCGCCTATAATGTCGGCAACAACCCAGCGCAGATGACCGCGACGGCCAAGGCGGTGGTGGTCGCGCAGGGCCTGCCGTCGAGCGCCGCCGACGTCCAGCTCGTCACCGATGCCGAAACGAGCAAGCAACTCGTCCAGGTGACGATCACCACCTCGGTGCCGCTCGCGCTGGGCCGGGTCTTCACCTCCGCGCTCGCCTATGACGTCGTCGCGGTCGGCTCGGCCACCACCAGCACGGTCGCGAACACCTCGCCGCCGTGCATCGCCGCGCTCGACGGCTCGCCCGCCAACGCCATCTCGATGAACGGCGGCACCCGGCTCAGCGCCTCGGGCTGCGCGATCAACAGCGCCGCGGGCATCTCCGTCACCGAAGGCGCGATGATCACCGCATCGAAGCAGGTCAACGCCGGCAAGGCGGTCAGCGTCACCGGCGGCGCCAGCATCACCACCTCGCCCGAAGCCGGCAACATCGTCCAGAACAAGGCCGGCGCCGCCGCCGACTGGATGGCGGACAACGAGAATATCAAGGCGATCCTGTGCCAGGTGAACAAGCTCACCGGCACCAGCGATCCCGATTATCCCGATGGCAACACCGCGTGCCTCAGCCCGCTGGTGACGCCCGCCGCCGTCGGCACGCAGGATATCGACCTCAACTACAGCCCGCCCGCCAGCCTCGCGCCCTTTCGCAATGGCGGCACCTATGTAATCCCGGCCAGCTATTGGGCGGCCTATGGCAACAAGATCAGGAACCTCACCCTCCAGGGCGGCATCACCGCCACGCTGGAAGGGCCGCTGACCCTGAGCATCGCCCAGATCAACATGGGCGGGGGCACCCATCTCCACTTCGGCAGCGGCAATATCAGCATCGCCGGCAAACTCGACGTCGGTGGCGGATCGGACATCGATTTCGACGTGGGCGTCGGCAACACGATCACGATCGGCAAGGACGGCTCGACCTCGATCAACATCGGTGGTGGCGGCAAGGTGTGCTTCACGCTCAACTGCGTGAACCCCACGGCGGCGGCGGGCACCTTCAGCGTGGGCGGCGACATCGTCTCGCAGGGCGGCTCGACGATCGTCTTCCCCAAGGCGGCGACCCATGTGATCGGCGGCAACCTCACTTTGGCCGGCAGTTCGGTGCTCGGATCGGGCAAATATATCATCGCCGGCTATTTCACGAACAACACCGGCGGCACCATGGCGGGCGCCGACGTCACCTTCGCGCTGGGCGGCACGATCGGCCTGTCGGGCGGCACCTCGCTCGACCTGGCGGCGCCGTCGGGCACGTCGAGCTACGGCATTCCGGGGGTGTTGTTCGCCACCAAGAGCAGCTCGCCTACCTCGATCGGCGGTGGCTCGAACAACCGCTATTCGGGGCTCGTCTACGCCCCCAAGTCGAACATGACGATCAGCGGCGGTGGCGCCATCTCCACAAATGGCGGGGCGTGCCTGATGATGATCCTCAAATCCTTCACCCTCACCGGCGGCGGCAACATGTCGACCGGCACCTGCTCGACCCTGTCGACCTCGGGGTCGGTGGCCAGCGTGGCCCTCTTCAAATGATGCGGCGGCTCGTCCGGGAGGAGCGCGGCGTCGCGACGATCGAGTTCGCGCTGCTGTCGGTGCTGTTCTTCTTCGTGATGACCGCGGGTCTCGACATCGGCATGTGGTATCAGCAGCGCTTGCGCCTCGACAGCGCGGTCGAGCAGGGCGCGATGATCGCGTTCAACAGCCGCGCCGATGTGAACACCACCGCGGTCGGCAATTATATCCGCACCGTCGCCGGGCTCTCGACCGCGCCGACCGTCTCGATCACCTGCAATGGCGGTGCCTGCGCCAGCGAAAGTTCGGGCACGCGGACCTGTGCCTGCATCAGCGGTTCGGCGCCGACCTACTCGGCGGCGGCCTGCAACGCGGCCTGTGCCGATGGCAGCCTGGCGGGCTATTATATGCGGATCAATGCGGTCTCGACCGCGCAGCCTATGCTCGTTCCGCCGGCGATGCTGGGCGGCACGATGACGCAGACCCGCGTGGCGATGGTGCGGCTGCAATGATCCGGCTGTTCCGCGACGCAAAGGGCGTGACCGCGACCGAGTTCGCGCTCGTCGCTCCCATGTTCATGATGTTCATGTTCCTGATCATCGACGGCGCCCGCGCGGTCTGGACCTATCAGGTGCTGCAGGAGGTGGCCGCGCACAGCGCCCGCTGCGCCGGGCTGGGCACCACCGGCTGCAAGACCTCGTCCGACATCAAGAGCTATGCGGTGACGCGCGCCACCGCCTCGGGGGTCAAGCTCGCCGCGTCAGCGGTGACGCTGACCTCGGGCGCCACATGCTCGTCGATCGGGGGCATGACCAAGGTCGCGATCGCCAGCAGCTATCAGGGCGCCACGACCAAGCTGCTGCCCAGCACCCTGACGACCCTGACCACCGAGAGCTGCTTTCCGACCGCGGCCTCCTGATCGGCGCCCTTGTCACAAAGATTGTGGATAAGGCGCGCGTCGGGGGTGGAGATTCGCGGCGCGGAGCATAGATTGGGGCCATGCCTTACCAATCCTTCGTGCCGCTGCGGATCTTCTCCGCCTATACCATGCTCGAAGGTGCGATCGACCCGAAGGCGATCGCGAAACATGCGCGCAAGCTGGGCTTTCCGGCGGCAGCGCTCACCGATCGCAACGGCCTCTATGCCGCGATGGCCTTCTCCGACGGCGCCAAGAAGGAAGGTGTCCAGCCGGTCATCGGCACGATGCTGGCGGTCAAGCGGCCCGGAGTCGACCAGCTCATCATCGACTGGCTCGCCCTCTACGCGCAGGACGCGACCGGCTATGACAATCTCTGCGCGCTCGTCTCGGCCGCGCATCTCGAGCGGCCCGCGCATGAGGACGCGCATGTCCCGTTGTCGGCGCTCGAAGGCCGCACCGACGGGCTGATCGCGCTCACCGCGGCCGGCGAGGGCGCGCTGGCGCGGCTGCTGGCGGGCGAACAGGCGACCGCCGCCGCCAGCTATGTCGAGGCGCTGGAGGGCTATTTCCCCGGCCGGCTCTATATCGAGCTGGCCCGTCGCGGCGACGCCACCGAGGACGCCGCCGAGGAGGCGCTGATCGACCTCGCTTATGCGCGCGACCTGCCGCTGGTGGCGACCAACCCGGCCTGCTTCGCCGAGCCCGAATTCCACGCCGCGCATGACGCGATGCTGTGCATCGCCAGTTCCTCCTATATCGACACGGTCGAACGGCCGCGCAGCTCGCCCGACCTGTGGCTGAAGCCCGCCGCCGACATGGTGAAGCTGTTCGAGGACGTGCCCGAGGCGCTGGCCAACACGCTGGTCGTCGCCCAGCGCTGCGCTTTCTCGGCCCCCTATCGCAAGCCGATCCTTCCCAGCCTCGCGGGCGACCGCGACGGCGAGGCCGAGGCGCTGCGCCGTGACGCGTATGCCGGCCTCGAAATGCGGCTGGAGAAGCTGGGCGTCACCGATCCGGAGGAGCGCCAGGCCTATTTCGAGCGGCTCGATTTCGAGACCGGGATCATCATCAAGATGGGTTTCCCCGGCTACTTCCTGATCGTGGCCGACTTCATCAAATGGGCCAAGGAACAGGATATTCCGGTGGGTCCGGGCCGTGGTTCGGGCGCGGGCTCGGTGGTCGCCTGGGCGCTCACCATCACCGATCTCGATCCGCTGCGGCTGGGCCTGCTGTTCGAACGCTTCCTCAACCCGGAACGCGTGTCGATGCCCGACTTCGACATCGACTTCTGCGAAACCCGGCGTGGCGAGGTGATCCGCTACGTCCAGGCGAAATATGGCCGCGACCAGGTCGCCCAGATCATCACCTTCGGTAAGCTGAAGGCGCGCGCGGTGCTCAAGGACACCGGCCGCGTGCTGCAGATGAGCTATGGTCAGGTCGATCGCCTCGCCAAGCTCGTCCCCAACCACCCGACCGACCCCTGGACGCTCGATCGCGCGCTCAACGGGGTGCCCGAGCTGGCCGCCGAATATAAGGGCGACAAGGAGGTCCGCCGCCTGCTCGACCTGGCGATGAAGCTGGAAGGCCTGCCGCGCCACAGCTCCACCCACGCGGCGGGCGTGGTGATCGGCGACCGGCGCCTCGACGCGCTGGTGCCGCTCTATCGCGATCCGCGCTCGGACATGCCGGTCACCCAGTTCGACATGAAGTTCGTCGAGGGCGCTGGCCTGGTGAAGTTCGACTTCCTCGGCCTGAAGACGCTGTCGGTGCTCCAGAAGGCGGTGCAGTTCCTGGCGCAGCGCGGGATCGAGGTCGACCTCGGCTCGCTGCCCTGGGACGATCCCGAAGTCTATGCGCTGCTCCAGAAGGGCGACACCGTCGGCGTGTTCCAGCTGGAATCGGAAGGCATGCGCCGCACGCTGGCGGCAGTGCGCCCGACCAACTTCGGCGACATCATCGCGCTCGTCTCGCTCTACCGGCCGGGCCCGATGGACAATATCCCGATGTTCGGCGCGCGTAAGAATGGCCGCGAGCCGATCGAATATCCGCACCCGCTGCTCGAAGGCATCCTCGGCGAGACCTACGGTATCTTCGTCTACCAGGAACAGGTGATGCAGGCCGCGCAGATCCTGGCCGGCTATTCGCTCGGCGACGCCGACTTGCTGCGCCGCGCGATGGGCAAGAAGATCAAGGCGGAGATGGACGCCCAGCGCAGCCGCTTCGTCGAGGGCTGCGCCAAGAACGACATTCCGGCGCAGAAGGCCAACGAGCTGTTCGACTTGATCGACAAGTTCGCCGGCTATGGCTTCAACAAGAGCCACGCCGCCGCCTATGCGCTCGTCGCCTATCACACCGCGTGGATGAAGGCGCACCATAAGGCTGAATTCTACGCCGCATCGATGTGCTACGACATGCACCAGACCGACAAGCTGGCGATCTTCATCGACGACATGCGCCGCATGGAGGTGCAGTGCGCCGGCCCCTGCATCAACCATAGCGAGGCCGAATATTCGGTCGAGCAGCAGGGCGAGGAACTGGTCGTCCGCTATGCGCTCGGCGCGCTCAAGGGCGTGGGCGAGAAGGCGATGGAGCAGCTGGTCGAGGCGCGCAAGGCGGGTGGGCCGTTCAAGAGCCTCGAGGATTTCGCCGACCGGATCGATCCCCGGCTGCTCAACCGCCGCCAGCTCGAAAGCCTGGCCGGTGGCGGCGCCTTCGATGAGATCGAGAGCGAGCGCGCCGGCGTCTTCGCGTCGGCCGAGATCATCCTGGCGCATGCGTCGAGCGCGGCCGACCAGCGCGAGAGCGGGCAGGGTGGCCTGTTCGGCGACATCGCCGGCGGGGTCGCGCCGATCCGCATCGATCGTGGCGTCCACTGGACGCTGGCCGATCGCATGGCGGCCGAGAAGGAGAGCTTCGGCTTCTACTTCTCGTCGCACCCGACCGACCAGGTCCGCCACCTTGCCGACGCCAATGGCGCGCGCAGCTTCGCGGCGCTCTGCTCGCTGCCGGCGCCGGTCGACGGCGGGCGGGTCAATTCGGTGATGTCGGCGCTGATCGAGGATGCGCGCTACCGCACCTCGGCCAAGGGCAAGCGCTACATGATGGCGACCTGCTCGGATTCGAGCGGCCAGTTCATCGCCACCTGCTTCGACGAGATGGCCTCGGGCGAGCTGGAGGCGGCGGCCAAGTCCGGCGCCTGCGCGCTGCTCAGGGTCGAGCTCGACTGGCGGGCGGGCGAGGAGACGCCGCGGGTCACCGTGCGCGGCCTCCAGAGCTATGAATCGCTGCAGATGCAGGCGATCCGCCTCAGGGTCGACGTCGAGACCGACGATCCCACCGCGATCCCCGCGCTGGCCAAGCTGATGGCCGGCGAAGTCGGTGGGCGGGGCGAGATGTACCTGAAGGTGACCCTGCCCGACGGCGCGGAAGCGACGGTGCTGCTCGGCCGCGACTTCCGCCTCGACGCCGAACTGGTCGCCCGGATCGATCGCCTGCCCGGCATGACCGCGAAGATCGGCACCGCCGATCGGCCGCAGCTACGGGTGGTGGGCTGACATAAAAAAAAGCCCCTCCCTGCCAAGGGAGGGGTTGGGGTGGGTCCGTCCGGTTTGCCGGATGACTCGAACGCCGCTCGCGGCGTCACCCACCGACCGGCCCCCTCCCTTGGCGGGGAGGGGGAGTTCGGGTCACTTGTCCTTCTTGTCCGGCGCGACCGTGATCTTCACTTCCTCGCCCGAGCTGCCCGGGAAATTGGTGAACATCGCCTCGATCAGGTTCGGGACGAGCTTGGTGAGCTGGTCGTTGAGCGAGCGGGCCTTGGCCTTGCCCTCGAACAGATGCTTGCCGTCCGAGGTGCGCTCGATCGTCAGTTCGGCATGGCTGGTGTAGACCGTGTAGGTATCGATATCGCGATACCAGGGATCGTAGCCGAACGAATCCCAGCCATAATAGAAGGCCGATCCATAGCCCCAGCGGCGGCCATAGGGGCCGAAACCGCCAAAGCCGCCACCCCACGGGCCCCAGGCCGGGCCGGCCGACGGCCGCGAGACCACCTTGGGCTGGCCATGGTCGACGCCATAGTCGAAGCGCACCGTCAGGTCGGGCGTCGCGGTGCCCTCGACCGGCTTGTAGCCATAGGCGGCCAGCCGCTCGGTGACGATCGAGGCATATTGCGCGAACTCCAGGCCACCCTGGTTGCGAGCATCGACCGGCGCGATCGCGAAGGTCTGGCCTTCCGGCACCGGCAGCGCCTGAAAGCGCGAGACATTGGCCTGGAAGGGCTGGGTGCAGGCGGACACCGCGAGCAGCGCCAGCGGAGCCGCGACGGCGAGAAACTTGCGAAGGATCGGCATGGATGAGGCGCCTTGTCTATTCATCGTCCCGGGTGGACGGCATTCAACCTAGTGTCGCCACAGCTTATCGCAAGCCGTGGGTGAACGAGGCTTGAACGTTTGTGACGGGCGCGTGGTTGCCAAGGCTTTGAAGAGAGCCGGATTCCCCTTCTGCGTCGGGCGATCGGGCGCTAGTCCGCCAATCCTTCGGACAGTTCGAAGAAATGCGTCATCGCGGCGGTGCCGGCGGCGGTGAGACGAAGCATCGTCCGGCGCCCGTCGAGTGCGTCGCGCTGGCGCTGCAGCATGCCGGCTTCCTCTAGCTCGTCGATCCGGCGCAGCAGCGCGGTGTGGGACTCCGCGAGCTGCCCGCCGACCTGCTTCACGCAGATCGGGCGCCCTTCGAGCTGGCTGGTGAAGCACAGCAGCATGATGTCCCAGCAGGATTCCCGGAAAACCGCGGGCGGGAACAGGCTGCGCTGCCGCCGCCGCCAATGCAGCGCATAGGCGGCAATGCGCGCCAGATGATGCGGGTCGGCCAGCAATCTGGGTTTCTCGCTATTGTCGATCGCGCTGAGCAGCGATCGGACTTCCTGTACGGAAAGGGAGCTGTTTTGCGCGGAAATGGAGCCATTCCGCGCACCTATGGCGCCAATATTTGCCAACGTCTCTCCCCTCGAAGCCACAGTAACTTATGTTAACTCATCCTGTATCTTTGGTCCGATTCGGATGATCTTATTAATTCGACCGCAAGTTGGTCGGCTAAGATACTCCGCAATCATCCTTAGTCCATTTGCAATCGCCTATCGAATCCGGAAGTGGATTCGTTGGAACGTCGAAACATCGCGAATCTTTACACGATCAGAGTCAGTGGAGGTTGCGATGGTTTCGAAACAGGCAAAGTTGTTCTGCAGCATTTTGCTCGCATCGGTGGGTACGCTTTCGCTCTCGGCCTGCGACAGTTCGGGCGGGCTGCGAGTGGCCAGCGTGGGCAACCAGGCCCCGACGACCCCGGTCGATGAGGGCAGTGGCGGCGAAAGCGGCAATGGCTCGAACAACGGGGGTACCGGCGGCACCGGCAATGGCGAGAGCGGATCGGGTTCAGGCAGCGGTGGCACGGGTTCGGGCTCCGGCAGCGGTTCGGGAGCAACCGGTGGCGGCAGCGGCTCGGGCGGCATCAGCGGAACGGGTAGCGGTGGTACTGGCGGCACCGGCGGAACCGGTGGCGGCACCACGGTGGGCTCGGGCCTGCTGTCGGGTGCTCCGGTACCCGGCATCGTCGGCTCGGGCGGCGTCGGCGACACCGGCGTGCTCGCCAACACCGGCAATCCCGACAATCCCGGTGCGGTCGGCAATGTGCTCGTCACCGCCGGCAATGCCGTGCTGGGCGTCGAGAACCAGACCCCGACCCTCGTCAGCGTCGTCGATCGCACCGTGCCCGGCTCGGTGCCGATCGCCGGCACGGTGGCGCAGGTGCTCGAATCGACCTGGCAGGCGCTCGTCGATACCGGCACCGGCAAGACCTATCTGGTCGACGGGCTGACAGCGGCGGTGGGCGAGGCGGTGTCGCTCTCGGTGCTCAACAAGGATGTGCTGCCGGCCGGCACCAGCCCGCTCGTCGGCACCAGCGTGCTTTCGAACACGCAGAACACGGGCTCGCTCGCGACCGTCGGTGTCGATGCGGCGGGCAATCTGGTGAAGGCGGTGGTGACGCCGCTCGGCACCGACAGCGCGGCGGTCGTCGGCGCGACCCTGCCGGGCACCACCGGCGCGCTCACCAACGGCCTCGGCCAGGTGGCGGGCGTGACGGCCGGAACCACCCAGGTGCTGGGCAGCACGGGCACCACCCCGCTGGTCGGTGTCAGCGTGCTGTCGCCCACCCAGGCCCAGGGAAGCCTCGCCACGGTCGGCGTCGGCTCGGCCGGCAACACCGTCACCGCGGCGGTCGGCAACGGCCTGCCCACCAGCGGCATCACCAATGGGGTGACGAGCGTCCTGCCCACGAGCGCGCTTGGCACCGGTGTGCCGACCAGTGGCCTCGCGACGGTCGCGGTCGGCAACACCACGGTGCTGAACGGCGGCACCAATCCGGTGGTCGGCGCGGGCGTGCTGACCCCGGGCGGCAGCGTGGTCTCGGCCACGGTGACCGGAGTGACCGGCGCGCTCACCTCGACCGTGGGTAGCGTCACCTCCCCGCTCACCGGCGGGCTGACCGGCGGCGGTACCACGATCGGCGCAGGGGCCGGCGTCGGCGCGGGCGCCGGGGTAACGACCACGAGCAACCCGGCGGGTGGTCTCACCGGCGTCGTCGGCGGGCTGCTGCGGCCGGGCGGCTGACCCGAAGCAGGGGGCGGAGCCCGGCTCTGCCCCTTTCGCTGTCGTCACCGCCAACAGGGGCTTCTTCACATGATGCGATGGAACAGGCTGGCCGCGGCCGGGCTATGGCTCGCCGCGCCGATCGTCGGCGCCTGGGCGCAATCGCCGCTGATCATCGACCGCAACCGTGCGGATCGGGTACAACCGGTCACGCCCACCGTCCCCCAGACCGAGCAGCAATCCCCGTCCGCTCCCGCGCCGACGGTGGAGGGCGGCGCCGAACAGGGCGGCACGGTGATCCGGTCGATTCAGTTCATCGGTACCAAGGCGCCCGCTTCGGCGGCGCGCGCGGCCGAAGCCGATATCGGCAAGCCCGCGACCCGCGCCAATCTGCAGAACGTCGCCGCCGCTATCTCCAGCGGCTATGCCAAGGCCGATGTCGCGCTCTATTCGGTGCTGATCCCCAATCAGGACATCTCCGACGGCGTGCTGCGGGTGCTGCTGATCGAGGGGATGGTCGAGCAGATCGTCGTCACCGACAAGTCCAC
Source organism: uncultured Sphingomonadaceae bacterium (assembly GCA_963540925.1). GTDB lineage: Bacteria > Pseudomonadota > Alphaproteobacteria > Sphingomonadales > Sphingomonadaceae > Rhizorhabdus. The sequence goes on along the minus strand of CAUTRN010000007.1, from coordinate 161,092 downwards.
CGGCCGGGCGCGCAAGCTGGTCGCGCGGATCGCGCAGCAGATGGTGGGGCAGAAGCCGCTCAGCAAGGCGACTCTCCAGCGCGCCATCTCGCTGATCCAGGACGTGCCCGGCACCAAGACCGATGTCGACATCGTTCAGGGCTCGGGGCGGGGCCTGGTCCGCGTGGTGCTCACCGTCACCGACAAGAAGAACGAGATCGCCAGCGGCTACGACAATCGCGACGGCGTCACCTACAAGGGCGGCGCCTTCACCGCGCGGGCGACGCTCTATCATCTGCTGCGCCCCGGCGATCAGACCGACCTGAACCTGGGCGCCTCGGCCGATTTCGACAATTACCGCTATGCCTCGCTCAGCCATTCCACCGCGATCGGCAGCAATGGCGGGCGGCTCACCGCGTCGGCCGGCTATCTGAAGACCCAGCCGCGCCGCTCGACGATCACCGGCCATGCCAAGCTCGCCGGGATCACCTTCAGCTATCCGCTGATCCGCGATTACAAGCGCAACCTGACCGCCTCGATCGGCCTCGACGGGCTCAACAGCAACAACGCCAATTTCGGCCAGGTCATCTCGAACGAGCATAGCCGCGCCGTCCGTGCCGCGCTCGGCTATGTCGAGGTGCAGCCGAAGCGGACGATCTCGGGCGGCCTCACCCTCAGCCGCGGGGTCGACATATTGGGTGCGCGGGTAATCGAGCCGCTCGCCGAGACCGAATATACGAAGGTCAACGCCCGCGCCAATCTCGACCAGGCGATCGGCAAGCGCGTGGTGATCCGCCTGCGGCTGAGCGGCCAGTACAGCAAGGACCGCCTGCCGGCCGCCGAGCTGTTCGCCGTGGGCGGCGAGGAGTTCGGCCGCGCCTTCGAGATCGCGGTGCTCACCGCCGATCGCGGCGTCGCCGGTTCGGCCGAGCTGGCCTTCCGCCCGCTGATGCAATCGAAGACCTTTGGCGGCACCGAGCTGTACGGCTTCGTTGACGGCGCCAAGGTCCGGCTCAATCCGCGCGGCACCTTTCCTGGCGCGACCTATGACCTTGCCTCGGCCGGCGGTGGCGTGCGGCTCGCCTACACGACGAAGGCGGCGGTCTTCCTGGAGGCGGCGCACCCGCTCGACCGGCCCTATGCCGGCTATGAGAAGGACTGGCGCTTCTCGGTTGGCTGGAAGCTGTCGCTGCGGTCCTAGGAGCTAAGCGTCAGGCCTGCGCCAGCACCCCGTCGGCCGCCGGCTCCTCCAGGATGCCTTCACGCTTGGCGACGATCATCGGCACCAGGATCTGCCCCGCCACGTTCACCGCGGTGCGGCCCATGTCGAGGATCGGGTCGATCGCTAACAGCAGTCCGGCGCCTTCCAGCGGCAGGCCCAGGGTGGAGAGGGTGAGGGTCAGCATCACCGTCGCGCCGGTCAGCCCCGCGGTGGCGGCCGAGCCGAGCACCGAGACGAGGATGATCAAGCCATAGTCCGTGAGCCCCAGCGGCAGCCCGTAGAATTGCGCGATGAAGATCGCCGAGACCGCCGGATAGATCGCGGCGCAACCGTCCATCTTGGTGGTCGAGGCGAGCGGTACGGCGAAGGAGGAATAGCTTTTCGGCACGCCGAGCAGTTCGGCCGAGCGCTCGGTGACGGGCAGGGTGCCGACCGAGGAGCGCGACACGAAGCCGAGCTGGATCGCCGGCCAGGCGCCGGCGAAATAGCGGCGCGGGCTGATCCCGTTGAGCAGCAGCAGGGTCGGGTAGACGACCAGCAGGACCAGCGCGAGGCCGATATAGATGGAGAGCGCATAGGCGCTGAGCCCGGCCAGCGCGTCCCAGCCATATTTGACCACGGCGGTGCCGATCAGGCCGGCGCTGCCGATCGGGGTGAGCCGGATCACCCACCAGAGCAGCTTGCGCATGATCGCGAGCAGCCCGCGCACGAAGCCGATGAAGGGCTCGGCCGGTTCGCCCACCTTCAGCGCTGCCGCGCCGATTGCGATCGACAGGACGATGATCTGGAGGACGTTGAAGCCGATCGAGGTGGTGATGCTGCCGTCGTCGGCCGCCTTGCTGCTGGCATAGATGCCGAAGCCGTTGGTGGGGACGAGGCCCTTGATGAAGTCCAGCCAGCTGCCGATCGTCTTCGGCGCCACCGCCTCGCTATGCGCAACGCCGGCGGCGATGCCGGGCTGCAGGATCAGGCCCAGGCCGATACCGATCAGCACCGCGATCAGCGCGGTGATCGCGAACCAGAGCAGGGTCTGGCCCACCAGCCGGGCCGCGTTGTTCAGGTCGCGCAGGTTGACGATCGAGGTGACGATCGCCGCGAACACCAGCGGCGGCACCAGCGCCTTGAGCAATTGCACGAACAGCGAGCCAACCATGTCGAGCGTCCGCGCCAGCGCGTTCGGATCCTGCCCCACCGGCCCGATCGATCGGGCAAGCAGCCCCAGCAGCAGGCCGATGGCCATGCCGGCCAGCACCTGCAGCCCGAAGCTACTGAAGAAGCGCGACTGCGGCTTGGAGGCGAGGGCTGTACTGTCGGTGGCCATGGCGGATCTCATGCTGGGAATCGATGGAAACTGGGGACCGGGCGCCTTCTCTACAAATAAGATTAACTTAGTGGGGCGACAGCGCGACTATGCTCCCTTCGCGCCGAATTTCCAAAATCGGACAAACTTCCAACCGACTAGTAGGTATTGACTCGCGCCGGCCGCGCGCTATTGCCCTTGCACGCACGGAACAGGCCATGCCCTCTGGGATCATGGAGCCGCCGGGCGGCGGGGTGTAGGATCGGGGCAAAACAACACCATCGCCATTAGGAGACGAGCGTGAAGGTCGAAGCGATCAAACCCAATGTCGGCGCCATCATCGAGGTCGAGCGGTCGCGCCTCGGCGACGAGGATGTCGGCAACCGCTGTCGCGAGCTGCTGGAGAGCCATGGTGTGCTGGTCTTCCCGAAGATCGGGGTGACCGACCAGGAGCAGCTCCGCTTCACCGACAATCTCGGTGGCCGGGTCGACTATTCGAAGGACATCGACGGCGGCAAGGCCGGCACCGCCGACGTCTACACCGTCACCCTGAACAAGAAAATCAACAGCCAGCGCGAATATGTGACCGGCACCTTCTTCTGGCACATCGACGGGCTGAACATGCCCAATCTGCTGCTGCCCAAGGCGACCTGCCTGAGCGCGCGGACGGTGGCACCGAAGGGCGGCGACACCCATTTCACCAATCTCTACGCCGCCTATGAGGCGCTGCCCGCCGATCTGAAGGAAGAGATCGAGGGGCTGACGGTGAAGCATGACCTGGTCCGCTACCTCACCTCGCTGGTCGACGAGCCGACCGACGAGGAGCTGGCGCGCTGGGGCAAGAACCCGGTCAACGAGTGGCCGGTCGTGTGGCATCACGAGTCGGGCCGCACCTCGCTGATCATCGGCAGCACCGCCAACAATGTCGTCGGCATGGACCGCGCCGCCGGCCTGGCGCTGCTGCGCCGGCTGGAGGAGTTCGTGGCCCAGCCGCAGTTCGTCTACGAGCACAAATGGTCGCAGGGCGACATGGTGATCTGGGACAACCACGGCACCATGCACCGCGCCATGCCCTATGACGACGAGTCGGGCCGCGAGATGCACCGTACCACCATCGCCGGGGCCGAGGCGGTTCGCCTGCCGGGCCGGCCGCTCGCCGCCTGAGCGGCGATCCCACCACCACAGGAGAGCAAGACGTGAGCGTGAGAGTCGAGCCGATCAAGGAGCATATCGGGGCCATCGTCGAGGTCGACAAGGCGCGGCTGGGCGACCCCGATGTCGCCGATGCGGTGCAGGCGGCGCTCGAGAAGCATGGCGTCCTCGTCTTCCCGAAGATTGGGGTGACCGACGAGGAGCAGCTGCGCTTCACCGACAGCCTGGGCCAACGGCTCGACTTCACGTCGAAGGTCGACATGGGCAAGGGGAGCGAGGTCTATCGGGTCACCCTCGATCCCAAGATCAACCGCCAGAAGGAATATGTGCACGGCACCTATTTCTGGCACATGGACGGCCTCACCGTGCCCGAGCAGCCGCCCAAGGCGACGATGCTCAGCGGCCGCAAGCTCGCCGACAAGGGCGGCGACACCCATTTCTGCAGCTCCTACGCCGCGCACTCGACCCTGCCCGACGAGCTCAAGGAGCAGATCGAGCAGCTGCGCGTCGTCCACAACCTCACCCCCTATCTCGCGGCGATCATCGAGAACCCGACCGAGGAAGAGCTGGAGCGCTGGAACGCCAGCCCGGTGAACGAATATCCGCTGGTCTGGACGCATGAGAATGGCCGCAAGTCGCTGGTGATGGGTTATACCGCCCACCACATCGCCGGGATGGAACTGGCGACCGGCCGCGCGTTGCTCGCGCAGCTGCTCGAATGGGCGGCGCAGCCCGATCTCTCCTATGTCCACAAATGGCAGCAGGGCGATCTGGTGCTGTGGGACAATTACGGCACCCTCCACCGCGCGACGCCCTACACCGCCGCGTCGGGCCGCGAGATGCACCGCACCACGATCGTCGGCACCGAATTGCTGCATTGAGTTTGGGGCGGGCCCCTTGTGGCTCGCCTCTCCCGCGAAAAATAGATCGTCATTCCTGCGAAGGCAGGAATCCATGTCTGCTGTCTTCTCAGATGCCATTTCGGGTGAAGACAGACATGGGCCCCTGCCTGCGCGGGGGCGACGATATTCGGCTCGACTAAGTCCGATACTGGAACCCAGGCGCTTCGCGTCTGGACCCTGACTTTCGTCAGGGTGACGGCGCCCTCGGCTGCGCCGTCACCTTTCTTCAGTTGAACGATCCACCCGCTCCGGCACCCTTGGCGCCGGGAACAGGGATCAAGGGGATCGATCGTGAAGAAGGTTGCGTTGCTTGCGTGCGCCGCGGCGCTGTTGTCGGCGGGGCCGCTGCTGGCCAAGGCCAAGGAGCCGACCAAGGTGACGGGCGCGGGCGCGCTCAAGGGCGTCCGCAAGGTCGTGATCGGCCAGGTGACGATCGGCTTCCTGGTGGAGCGCAAGGACAGCGCCAAGGCCGGCGGCGGCCTGATGGGCAATGGCTTTGGCGGCCGTTCGACGACGCGAAGCACCCTGGTCGGCGTCACCATTCCCGAGCTGCAGGCGATCGCGGGCGAGGCCTATGTCGATCTGGAGAAGCAGCTCAAGGCCGCCGGCTATGAGGTGATCGACCGCGCCGCCTTTGCCCAGCATCCGCCGCTGGTGAAGACCAGTGGTCTCCCTATCCCCCATGCGATGACGGTGACCACCGGCCGCGATGATCAGGCCAAGGTGCTGTTCGTCAGCGCGCCGCAGACCGCGCCGCTGCGCATGTTCACCGGCGACGCCTTCGTCAGCGGCTTCGCGGCGATGGGGCAGATCATGGCGGGCAGCCAGGTGGTGGGCGCCGCGACCGACTTCGCCAAGGCGCAGGGCGCCCATGTCGTCAACATCGTCTACTATGTCGATTTCGCTGATGCCGACGAATATGGCGGCTGGTTCCGCAACAGCTCCGCCGTCTCGGTGAAGGCCAGCCTCGCGCTGCTGCCCGACCAGTCGAAGCTCAGCGTGATCGGGCCCGGTTACAAGAGCGGAGCGATCCAGCTCGCTGATCCGGTCGCCGTGGGCGGCGACTTCTTCGACGCCGCCGACGCCACCACCGGCGGGCAGAAGGCCGAGCAGGCGATCGCCAACGTCATCGGCCTGTTTGGCGGGGTCGGCACCAACAGCAGCAAGCGCCTGACCTTCACCGCGCGGCCGGGCAGCTATGTGCCGGGCGCGACCCAGGCGGTGACCGACGCCAATGCGGTGCTGGTCGGTAAGCTGGCGACGATGCGGTGAGGCAAGCTTAGCTTAGCTTTCCTCCCCACACCGTTCGTGTCGAGCGAAGTCGAGACACGTTCCGCGTGCCAACGTCCCTCGACTTCGCTCGGGACGAACGGATTTCCGGGATCGGTGGGCGATTTAAGGCCGCAACTGCCCCGAGCCGCGCACCAGCCACTTATAGGTGGTGAGCCCTTCCAGCGCGACCGGCCCGCGTGCGTGGAGGCGGCCGGTCGAGATGCCGATTTCAGCGCCCAGCCCGAACTCGCCGCCGTCGGCGAACTGGGTCGAGGCGTTGTGCATCACGATCGCGCTGTCGACCTGGGCCAGGAAGCGGTCGGCGGTCGGCTGGTCCTCGGTGACGATCGCGTCGGTGTGGTGCGAGCTGTGGCGGGCGATGTGCGCCATCGCGCCTTCGACCCCGTCGACCGTCGCGACCGAGACGATCGCGTCGAGATATTCGCAGTCCCAATCATTGTCCGACGCCGGGGTCACGCGCGGGTCTAGCGCCTGCACGGCCTTGTCGCCACGCACCTCGCAGCCCGCCGCGATCAGCGCCGCGACGATCGCGGGCGATGCGCCATAGCCGCGATCGAGCAGCACCGTCTCGGTCGCGCCGCACACGCCGGTGCGGCGCATCTTGGCATTGACCACCAGCGCCTCGGCCTTGGCCGGGTCCGCCGCCGCGTCGATGTAGAGATGGACGATGCCGTCGAGATGCGCGAGCACCGGCACCCGCGCCTCGTCCTGCACCCGCGCGACCAGGCTCTTGCCGCCGCGCGGCACGATGATGTCGATCAGCCCCTGCGCCGCCAGCATCGCGCCCACCGCGGCGCGATCGGTGGTGGGGACGAGCTGGATCGTGTCCTCGGGCAGGCCGGCGGCGCGCACGCCCTCGGCCAGTGCGGCGTGGATCGCGGCGTTGCTCGCGGTCGCCTCCGAGCCGCCGCGCAGGATGCAGGCATTGCCCGACATCAGCGAGAGCGCGCCGGCATCGGCGGTGACGTTGGGCCGACTTTCATAGATGATCCCGATCACGCCCAGCGGCACGCGCACCCGCTCCAGCACCAGGCCGTTGGGCCGCTCGCTGCGGTCGATCGTCTCGCCGACGGGATCGGGCAGGCCGGCCACCGCCTCCAGCCCTGCCGCCATGCTCCCCAGCCGGGCGGGGGTCAGGGTCAGCCGGTCGATCATCGCCGCGGTCAGGCCATTGTCGGTCGCGCGGGCCACGTCGGTGGCGTTGGCGGCGAGGATCGCCTCGCCCCGCGCGCGGATAGCCTTCGCCGCCTCGTGCAGCGCCGCCGCCTTCTCGGCGGTCGGCGCGCTCGCCAGCCGCACCGCGGCGGCGCGGGCGCGGGCGCCCATGTCCGCGATCAGGGCGGTGGCATCGACGGGGCGGATCGCGAGGGCTTCGGTCATGGCCGCGCCCCTACCATAAGCGGCCCCGCCGCCCAAAGCCCCTTGGAGCTTGGGCCGGGCCAATGCTAGCTTTCACCCATGTCAGGGGGAATCGAGGGAATGGCCGACGTCGCGACTGGGGCGCTCGCGGCCCACGCGCTGGACGGCGACGGCAAGGGCCATGGGGGACATGGCGCGCATGACGGCGCCTGCCTCAACTGCGGTACCGTGCTGATCGGGCCGCACTGCCACCAATGCGGCCAGAGCGGCCATGTCCACCGCACCGCCTCGGCGCTGTTCCACGACATCGCCCATGGCGTCTTCCATTTCGAAGGGCGCACCTGGCACACATTGCCACTGCTGTTCTGGCGTCCGGGCGAGCTGACCCGTCGCTATGTCGCGGGCGAGCGGGTCAATTTCGTCTCGCCGATGGCGCTGTTCCTCTTCTCGGTCTTCCTGATGGTGGCGGTGTTCGGGATGGTCGGCGGGCCGTTCGGGCCGATCACCACCCAGAACCCGGCCGCGCTCGCCAAGGCGCGCACCGACGCCGCCAACGAGCTCAACAAGGTCGTGGCCGAGCAGACCAAGCTTCGCGCGCAAAAGGCCGCCCTCAAGGCAAAGGGCGAGAAGGACCCCGCCATCAACGAGCGGCTGGGCGAACTCGCTTCGGAAGAAGCCGATCTGCGGTTGGTGACCAAGGGCATCCTCACGCCCACGGTCAAGAACGAGCCGATGAACGTCAACTTCAAGACCGACATTCCCGGTGTCGATCATGTCATCCGTCACTATGCCGCCAATCCCGATCTGGCCGCCTACAAGCTTCAGTCGAGCGCCTATAAATTCTCCTGGGCGCTGATTCCGATCTCGCTGCCCTTCATCTGGCTGATGTTTATCTTCCGGCGTGGCGTGGGGATGTACGACCATGCCATCTTCGCCACCTATTCGCTGTCGGCGATGACCCTGATGGTGGTGGTGCTCAGCCTCGCCCAGGCGGTGGGCCTGTGGGGCAACGTGATCGGCGCGATCCTCGTCTTCTTCCCGCCCTGGCACATGTATCGCCAGCTGAAGGGCGCCTATGGCCTCGGCCGTTTCGGCGCGCTGTGGCGCACCTTCTTCCTGATCATCGCGGCCTATACCTCGGCGCTGATCTTCTTCGCCTTCCTCGTCGCGATGGGCGCCTGAGCGGGCGCCGTCGCGCGATCCAGTCTTTCGTCCGGAAACCGTCAGCTTATCCGCGTAAAGGTCCTCGCATCGCGAGGGAGATAGCGGGTGGCCCTGATCAACCTCAACAACCGTGCCGACGGCCTCAGGCTCCAGGAAGCGGCCGACGGCGCCAATCCCGGCGACCGCATCGTCCTCACCGAAGCCCGGCAGGACAGCGCGACGATCAACACCGACGGGTTGATCATCGAGGGATCGCCCTACAGCCAGGGGACGATGACGATCGGCGACGGCGTCGATCGCGCCACCTTCCTCCACCATCCCTTCCTCTACCAGGGGACGGCGCCGCCCTTCGACTATGTCGACGGCATCACCTTCGACATCTTCGCGCATGACGAGGGTGTCGACGTGACCCTCAAGGGCCTCCACGCCAGCTTCCATGGCGGTGCGGGCGACGATGTGTTCCGTTTCGTCGGGGCCTTTCCCGTGTACAATCGCGGCAGCCTCAGCGCGGTGGCCGATGGCGGCGACGGCAATGACGTGCTGGCCGTCGACCTTTCGGCGCTCGATCGGCCGATGAGCAATGTCGTCGGCGCCGACGGCACATCCGGATCGGTCAGCGGCGGCTATCAATATGGCGGGCGCAGTCCGGTCGAGGGGCAGGTCGACTATCAGGGATTCGAACAGCTCCGCCTGACCGGCGGCAGCGCCGGCGACAATCTCCTCGGCCAGGCCGGGCGCGACACGCTGTCGGGGAGCGGTGGCGACGACACCCTCACCGGGGGCGAGGGCCGCGACCAGTTGACCGGCGGGGCGGGGGCCGACCGCTTCGTCTTCGCCGAGGGCGATGCCGGGATCGGCGGGGCGCTGCGCGACTTCGTCACCGATTTCGAAAGCGGGGTCGACCGGCTCGACCTCACGGCGATCGGCGGCAGCTACACGCTGACCACGGTCGGCAGCGACATATTGGTGCGGGCCGGCGACCTGCAGATCCAGGTCCGCTTCACCGGCCCCCCCGGCTTCGCCGAGGGTGACATCCTGATCTAGCGCCGTCGCCCTGGGCCCCGGCGCGTGACAGCCTGTGGGATATCGAATATCGGGAGCCGTCGGAAATAGAGCGGCAGGGTGGTGGCTCCTGCGCCCGCATCGGCGGGTTCTTCCCAGCCTCGGCGTCTACTGGCCTGGTCCGGATGACGCGGCGAAACCTGCGCATCCGGGACGCAACGGAGCGCAAGATGAACTATCTCTATCTCGGCATCGCCATCGTCGCAGAGGTGATCGGCACCAGCTTCATGAAGCAGGCGGACGGCTTCACCCGCCTGTTGCCCAGCCTGGCTGTGTGCTCGCCTATGCGGTGGCTTTCTATGGTCTCTCGCTGACCCTGAAGACGATCCCCACCGGGGTCGCCTATGCGATCTGGTCGGGCTCGGGGATCGTGCTGATCGCGACGGTGGCGTGGCTGTTCCAGGGGCAGCGGCTGGATTGGCCCGCGATGCTTGGCATGGCGCTGATCGTCGCGGGGGTGCTGGTGATGAACCTGTTCTCGAAGGCCATCGCGCATTGAAGCCGGCGGGGGCCGCCTGCGTCGCCGCTATTTGGCTTTCGGAATCCGGCAGGTGGGCAGCTTCAGCTGGGCCAGGTCCTCGCACGGGCGGACCTGCACCGTTCCGTCGAGCCCGATGAACACGCCATAAGCGGCGCCGCGGTCGCACTGGACGTTCCACATTTCGAGATTCTTGTAGGGCCCCTGATAGGCGACCGGGCCGATCCGCTTGCAATATTTGCCCTCGTCGAGGACGGCGCGGCGCATCGTGGCGCGCTGCTGGAGCGGCGAGAGCTTCTTGAGCTGGTTGCTGAAGTCGTTGGTGACCGCGGCGGCCGGGGCGGCTGCGATCGCGGCGGCGAGCAGGGCGAGGATCGGTTTCATGCCAACAGCATAGCCGAGTCAGGTGACGAGGCGAAGGCCATCCGTGGCTCTCAAGAAAAAGGCCGCGGCGCCCTTTCGGATCGCCGCGGCCCAATATCCCGGAAAGGGATGGGAAGATTATAATGCGTCGCTGATCTTTCGCCCCGCCACGACGGCGAGTAGCGCGAAGACGATGAACAGCGCGATCGCAATGAAGAACAGGATCTTGGCGATGCCGACGAACGCGCCGCCGACGCCACCAAAGCCAAGCCCGCCGAGCACGAGGCCGACGACCAGGAAGATAAGCGCCCATTTCAGCATCGGGTTTCTCCAATATCCAACCTGATCGCAGAACGAGGGTTGGGCATGAAGGTTCCGGTCTGTTGTCAGGCGTAATGATTATTCTGCGGTTAGCTCGTCACATAGCTGGGATAGCCAGCCGCGGTCTCGGCACGGCATTTCTCGCCGAAGCTGTTGAAGCCGCCCAGATAGACGAGCAGCCCGCGTGGCTTGCCGGCGATGTTGCCGCCGGTGAACCAGCTCGGCGTCTTCATGAACAGCGATGCCTCGCCGATCGCCAGCACCTCGGCGTGCCAGGCGTCCTCGGCGTCCGGGCGCGGCGCGATCTCGCGCAGGCCCTGCGCGCCGAGCCAGGCGATGCAGTCGCCGATCCAGTCGACCGACAGCTCGACCATCAGGGGGACGTTGGCGGCGGTCGCGGCGCCGGGGCCGTTGACGAGGAACAGATTGGGGAATCCCGCCACGCCGAGGCCGAGATAGGTGCGCGGTCCCTCGCGCCAATGGTCGACCAGATGCTCGCCCGCGCCGTTGACCGGGTCGATCGCGGTGAAGCTGCCGGTGATCGCGTCGAAGCCGGTGGCGAGGACGACCATGTCGAGGTCGTGGTGGCCGTTGCTGGTCTCGATCCCGGTCTCGGCGAATCGCACAATCGGTGTCGTGCGCAGGTCGACCAGCGAGACGTTAGGCTGGGCATAGACCTCGAAATAGCCCGAGTCGCAGACCGGCCGGCGGGTGCCGACCGCATAGCCGCGCGGGGTGAGCTTCTCGAGCAGTTCGGGGTCGGCGATCCGCTCGGCCATCTTCTCGCGCAGATAGTCGGCGACGATGGCGTTGGCGCTCTCGTCGAACAGCACGTCGTTGAAGGCGCTGACATAGCCCATGCCGCCTTCCGTCCAGAAATCGTCGAGGATCGCGCGCTGCTCGGCCGGGGTGCAGTCGGCGGCGTTGCGGCCCGAGCTGAACATATAGGCGCCGACGAAGCCGGCCTTCATTTCGGCGCGATAGTCGGGATAGCGGTCGCGCATTACCGCCACCTCGGCGGGGTCGGTCGGCCGGTTATAGGCGGGGGCGGAGAAGGCCGGGGTGCGCTGGAAGACGGTAAGGTGGCCGGCGGTCTGGGCGAGCGCGGTGATCACCTGCACGCCGGAGGAACCGGTGCCGATCACGCCCACCCGCTTGCCCGCGACCTCCACCGGATCGCGCGGCCAGGCGCAGGTGTAGTGGACGTCGCCTCGATACTCCTCGAAGCCGGGGAAGTCGGGCGCCTTGGGGACGGTGAAGGGCCCGCTCGCCATCACCACGAAGCGCGCGGTGAAGCGGGTGCCGTCCTTCGTCTCGACATGCCAGAGCCCGTCGGCATCGTCGCGATGCAGCCCCGTCACCCGGCTGTCGAAGCGGATGCTGCGGCGCAGGTCGAACCGGTCGGCGACATGCTGCAGGTAGCGCAATATCTCCGACTGGGGCGAGTAGCGGTGCGACCAGGTCCAGTCGCGCTGCAGCTCCTCCGAGAAGGAATAGCTGTAGTCGACCGAGAGCAGGTCGCAGCGCGCACCCGGATAGCGGTTGTGGTTCCACACCCCGCCCACCTCGTCCGAGGCTTCGAGGCAGAGCAGGTCGAGGCCCTGGCCGCGCAGCCGGTGGATCGCATAGAGGCCGCCAAAGCCGGCGCCGATCACGATCACGTCATGATGCCCGACGCCCTCTTGCCGCTCCGACATGCCTTTTCCCCCCCTGGCTGAATCGCCTTGGCCTATTTTTTGTCACATGTTACAAAATTATCAAGGTGCAGAAGCTACCAAGGAGAGGAAGGATGGAACCGCTCGTCTTCAGCCGTGAAGAGATCGAACGCCGGGTCGCGCGCTATGCCGATCTGCAGCCGATCGGCGACATCGCCGGGATCACCGGCGCGATGCCCGCCGACCTGAAGGAGGAAGTGACCTCGCAGACGGTGTTTGGGCTCACCTCGCCCACAGGTGCTGGCGCGCGCAATTTCTGGGATGCGGGGGCGGTGCCGGCGGGGACGCCCAATTTCGGCGCCGTCTATGTGCAATGCCCGCCGGGCAAGGGCGCGAGCTGGCACGTCCATCGTTACTCCTATGAGAATTTCATCGCGATGAAGGGCCGGTGGCGGATTTTCTGGAACGCGCCGGAGATCGAGGAGCATGTCGACCTCAACCCGTTCGACATGGTCTCGATCCCGCCCGGCGCGATCCGCCGCTTCGAGAATATCGGCGAGGATGAGGGGCTGCTGTTCGCCTTCGCCTATGCCGAGGCGCACAGCCTGGTCGACGTGAAGGAGACCTGGCTGCCGCCCTGCGAGATCGACCGGCTGGCGCGCTTCTCCGACAGCAAGCAGGGCGCGCATGACGGCTTCGTCGGCAGCATGCGCGACCTGTCGGAGACGGTGGCGGCGTCGGAGACCGAGGCCGATCGTACGATGCTGCGCGAGGTGGCGGCGTTCGTGCGGGGTTAGTGGAGCAACGCCTGCGCCAGCTGCAGCATTCGCGCCTCGCTGTTCGGCCGCCCCATGATCTGCAGCCCCACCGGCAGCCCGTCGAGCAGCCCGCACGGGATCGTCATCGCCGGCCAGCCGATCAGGTTCGCGGGGGCGGTATAGGGGGTGTAGGCGCTCATATAGCTGAGGTCGGACCAGTTCGCGGTCCAGGCCTCGGCGGTGGGCGCGGTGAAGGGGATCGTCGGGGAGAGCAGGAATTCGGGCCCGTCGAGCCCGTCGCGGAACTGTTGCCAGATCTCGCGGCGTATGTCGCGGCAGCGGAGCAGCTCGGATTCGGGGACGAGGCTCGTCCGGTTGAGCACCGGGTCGGTCGCCAGCACCAGCAGTCCCGCCCAGCCCGGATCGGTGAAGACCGCGCGGCTCTCCTCGATCGTCGCGCCGAGCCCGCGCGCGCGGAAGGCCGCTTCGCGCGCCATCGCGACGATCGCGGCGCTGTCGGGGGTGGCATAGGCGCCGGCATAGCCGAGATCGTCGCTCCAGCTCAGCCGCATCCCCGCAACGCCCTCGTCGAGCCCGGCGAGATAATCGGGCGCATCGTCCTGCAGGCAGAAGAATTCGCGGCCGTCGGGCCCGGCCAATATCTGCAGCACGAGCGCGGCATCGCGCACGTCGCGGGCAATCGGGCCGGTGGTGGTGATCGGCCGCACGTTCATCACGTCGAAGGCGAAGCTCGGCACCCGCCCGCGCGTGGGGTGAAGGCCGACCTGCCCGGTAAGCGCGGCGGGCAGGCGGGTCGAGCCGAGCCCGTCGGCGGCGATGGCGAGCGGGACCAGCGCGGCTGCCACCGCGGTGGCGCTGCCGGGGCTGGAGATGCCGGGGACGCGGGCAAGGTCCCACGGGTTGCGGGGATTGTCGGTCTGGCCCAGCTCGGGCCCACCGGCGATGGTCGACCCGAGCAGGATCGCGCCGGCCGCGCGCAGCCGCTCGGCCTCCACCGAGTCGCGCGGGGCGGGCTGCTTCTTGCCGGTCGCCAGATTGTGCCAGGTCAGCCCGGCGACGGGGATATGCTCCTTCACCGCCACCGGTATGCCATGGAGCGGGCCGAGCGTGTCGCCCGCCAGCACCGCCGCCTCGGCGCGCTTCGCCGCCGCGCGGGCGCCGTCGCGGTCGATCGAACGAAAGGCGCGGATGTGCGGATCGAGCGCGTCGATGCGGGTAAGGCAGCGGTCGAGCAGCTCGACCGGCGAGAGATCGCGCCGCGCGATCAGCCCGGCCAGTTTCCAGGCCGGCATCCAGGCCGGATCGTCCGAGGGGGTAGCCGAAGCGAGGCGCGCCTCGACCATGCGTTCCGCGACTGCGCTGCTCATCCGCCGGCCTCTCCCTGCCTTTATGGACGAAGGATAACGGGCCCCGCGCCGGGACGGAAATAGCAGCTACGGCCGAGGCTATAGCAAAGCGTGGAAGACGCCTTCGCGAATAGCAAAAGCCATATGACCATTTTCCGAACTGGTCTTGGACGGCCCGGACCACGCGCACCTATCGTCCGAGCATCAGAAGAACCCAGGTCAGGACAGGATATGAAGGTCAATCTTGCCGTTGCCGCGCATAATTCGGAGGACTGGGCCCGCGTCCAGGCCAATGGCTTCGACCAGCCCTCGCGCGAGCATGACGCCGACATCATCGATCATGCGCTCGCGCTCGGCGACCTGGCCGAGCCGCTGGGCTTCGACGGCATCTGGTGCCCCGACCATTTCGGCACGCCCTATGGCATGTCGCCCAATCCGCTGCAGGTGTTGACCTATTTCGCCGCGCGCACCGAGCGGATCGAGTTCGGCACGATGGTGCTGGTGCTCCCCTGGTGGAACCCGGTGCGGCTGGCCCACCAGATCGCCTATCTCGATATCGTCTCGAAGGGCCGCTACACCACGATCGGCCTGGGCCGCGGCGTGGCCAAGAGCGAGTTCGAGGCGCTCGGCGTGCCGCGCGAGGAAAGCCGCATCCGCTTCGAGGAATGTCTGGACGTCGTCGGCCTGGCGCTGACCCAGGAGCGCTTCGAATATGATGGCGAGATCTTCAAGATCCCGCCCTCGTCGCTGCGCCCCAAGCCGCGCAGCACCGACCTGATGGAACGGCTCTACGGCGCCTCGTCGACCAACACCTCGCTGGAGATCATGGCACGGCGCGGGCTGAAGCCGCTGTTCGTCGGCAACAAGCCGATGGCCGAGGCGGCCAAGGACGTGCAGCTCGTCAACCAGTTCCGCCAGGAGGAAGGGCTCGCCCCCTGCCAGTCGAAGAACATCCTGTTCATGCACTGCACCCGCACCCGTGAGGAGGCCGAACGCGCGCAGGAATGGGTGTCGTCGGCCAATCGCGACGTGATGCTCCATTATGGCTTCGGCGACCCGACCAGCTTCACCGGGATCAAGGGCTATGAGGCCTATGCCGCCGGCCAGGCCGCGGCGACCGCGCTGGCCACCAATGGCGGCGGCGTCGCCAATGTCGGCACCGACAGCACCTATGACCTGTCGAACCTGCTGATCGGCACCCCCGACATGATCTATGAGCGGATCAAGGAGGGGCAGAAGCTCTGCTCCTTCTCCGAGATCACCGTCGCCCCGCATTTCGGCGAGATGCCGCGCGACGCCGCGACGGCGAGCCTGAAGCTGTTCGCCGAGGAGGTGCTGCCCGCCGTCCACAAGATGGACGCGCCGCTCCACCCGCAATGTCTGCCGGAGGCCCAGCTCGCCTCCGCCTGATCCCGCAGCCTTCTTTCCAACGGCCGTCCGCTGGTGCCTCCTGGCATCGGCGGACGGCCTGTTTTCGTGGGAAAACATGGTCTATAGATCGAACCGAGAGAGGATGGCGGTGCGCAGATCGATGAACCATGTTCACTGACATCCGGAAGCTCCGGACCTTCGTCACCATCGTCGAGGAAGGCTCGCTGACGGCGGCGGCCGAACGGCTCAACATGGCGCAGCCATGGATATCGGTGCAGCTCAAGCAGCTCGAGGAATCGCTCGACCTGGTGCTGCTCGAACGGACCAAGGGCAAGGCGGTGCAGCTTTCGCCCGCCGGCACCAAATTCCTGCCCGTCGCCAAGCGGCTGCTCTCCGCCTGCGAACTGGCGAGCCGCGAGATCACCTCGATCAAGGACGAGAATCGTGGCCGGCTGGTGCTCGGCATCGATCCGATCACCCTCTATTTCCCCGAAGCGAACAAGCTGATCGAGGACTTCAAGGCGAAATGGCCGAAGACCGAGGTGGAACTGGTCAGCCGCCAGCCACACGAACTGTTCGACGGGCTGAAGTCGGGCCAGTTCGACCTGATCCTCGCCTCCTGCCCCGCACCCGATACGAATATCGAGATCCGCGAGGTGTGCGACTATCCGCTCTATTTCTTCGTGCCCAAGGCGGGCGGCGCGGAATATGCCGATGTCAGCGTAAAGGGGCTCGACGGGGCGCGGATGCTCACCCTGCCGCTCGGCTATCATCCCTCGCTCTACGCCTGGCTCAACGAGGAGCTGGCGCCGCTCCACCTGCGCTATGTCCGCTGCCCCGAGGACAGCTTCCACGTGCTGCTGCGCTATGCGGCGAAGATGGGGGTGGCGACGCTCTCGCCCGACCTGCGCGCGATCATGCCCGACATCGCCGACGCGCTGGTGCCGCATGACATAGCGGGTATGCCGCCGCTCACCATCAGCTGGGGGCTGATGCGGATGGCGGGCCAGAGCCGCAAGCCCGCCGACCTGCTCTGGCGCCTCGCCGCCCCGCCGGGCGACCCGCTGGCGACTCCGCCGCGGGTGGGGTTCATCTGAGGGTTGGCGCCGATATCCAACTGCCTATGACCGTCTGCCGATCTGCTCTTGGACGATAAGGCGGAGCCTTCCTAACCTGCCCACACCCGTCGCTCCGGCGGAGGCCGGAGCCGCCAGAGAATGTGCGGCCAGCTGGTCGCAGGAGCCCGTGGCGGCCCCGGCCTCCGCCGGGGCGACGCAGTTTGAAGCGGGATCAGCCCGTCTTGGAGAGGAGAGATCATGGCGCAGGCCCAGGCCAACGGCATCAGCATCGCATATGAGCGCGACGGCCCGGCCTCGGCCGAGGCGGTGCTGCTGATCCATGGGGTGGGCGGCCAACTCGTCCAGTGGCCCGATGCCTATGTCCAGGGGCTGCTGGCGCGCGGTTTCCAGGTGATCCGCTTCGACAATCGCGACATCGGCCTCTCGACCCATTTCGACGATGCGGGCTTCCCCGATCTGGAAGCGGCGCTGACGGCCAAGGCGCGCGGCGAGTCGCCCGACATCCCCTATACGGTGCGCGACATGGCCGCCGACACGCGGGGCCTGCTCGATGCGCTGGGGATCGCGCGCGCCCATGTCGTCGGCGCGTCGCTGGGCGGGATGATCGCCCAGACCTTGGCGATCGAGGCGCCTAAGCGGGTGGCGAGCGTCACGATCATGATGTCGCTGTCGGGCAGCCCCGACATATCTCTGCCCGATCCCGCCGCGCTGACCGTGCCGATTCCCGATCTTGCCGAGGACGAGGCTGGCTTCATCAAGGGCTCTATCGCGATGCTGCGGGCGATCGGGGGCAAGGGCTATCCGATGTCCGACGACTATCTGGCCAGCTTCGCGCTGCTGGCTGCGCGGCGCAGCCAGCATCCGGCGGGCGCCTGGCGCCAGCTCGTCGCCGGGCGCACCGGCGAGGACCGCAGCGAGGGGCTGCGGCGGCTGCAAATGCCGGCGCTGGTGATCCACGGCACCGACGATCCGCTCATCCCCGTCGCCTGCGGCGAGGATATCGCGCGCAAGATTCCGGGCAGCTATTTCCTGCGGATCGACGGCATGGGCCACGACCTGCCGCCCGCGCTGGCCGAGACCTTCGCGACGATGGTGGCGCTCAACGCCGGGCGGGGATGAAAGCCGCATAGCGCGGCAACCCCTGCTTCCATTCATTAGCTCCATTCATCACCGCATCCCGATTATGCCGCCTAATCGGCGGTCATCCGCGCCGATATAGTGCGTCCGCCGCCGCTCGATGCCGCCTTCGCGATACCGGGCGCTGCTCGCGCGCCACGCCGCCGGCGCCCGGATCGAGGCGCCCTTCGTGATGGAGGCCGATCAGGAGCGGCGCACCCTCAACCAGATTCGCGGCTGGCTTGGCCGGATGGAAGGATGACGATGATGAAGACGCGTATGTTGGGCAACGGGCTGGAAGTCTCGGCGCTGGGCCTTGGCTGCATGAGCATGAGCGCGGCCTATGGCCCGCCGGCCGACCGGGCCGAGATGATCGCGCTGATCCGCGCCGCGCATGACGATGGCCTGACCTTTTTCGACACCGCCGAAGCCTATGGGCCGTTCGCGAACGAGGATCTGCTCGGCGAGGCGCTGCAGCCGATCCGCGACCAGGCGGTGATCGCCACCAAATTCGGCTTCGACATCGACCTGTCGACCGGCGAGCGCCGTGGCGGCACCAACAGCCGGCCCGAGCATATCAAGGCGGTGGCCGAGGCCGCGCTGAAGCGGCTGCGCACCGACCGCATCGACCTGTTCTACCAGCACCGCGTCGATCCGGACGTGCCGATCGAGGATGTCGCCGGCGCGGTGAAGGACCTGATCGCCGAGGGCAAGGTGAAGCATTTCGGCCTGTCCGAGGCGGGCGTGGCCACGATCCGCCGCGCCCATGCGGTGCAGCCCGTCACCGCGCTGCAGAGCGAATATTCGCTGTTCTGGCGCGGGCCGGAGGCAGAGCTGCTGCCGGTGCTCGCCGAACTGGGGATCGGCTTCGTGCCGTTCAGCCCGCTCGGCGCGGGCTTCCTGACCGGCAAGATCGACGAGAACACCCGCTTCGACCCCACCGACTTCCGGAACGCCGTGCCGCGCTTCGCGCCCGAGGCGCGCAAGGCCAATAGGGCACTGGTCGAGGTGATCCAGGCGGTCGCCGCCCGCCGGGGGGCAACGGCGGCGCAGGTGGCGCTCGCCTGGCTGCTGGCGCAGCATCCCTGGATCGTGCCGATCCCGGGCACCACCAAGCTGCATCGCCTGCGCGAGAATCTGGGTGCGGTCGATCTGGTGCTGACGACCGCCGACCTGGCGGACATCGAGGCCGGAGCCGCGCGGATCACCGTTCAGGGCGAACGCCTGCCCGAAGCGGCGTTGAAGATGACCGGGCTCTGAGCGCGGCGTCGGGCGTTTAACCCGCGCCCGGCCCGTCCCCGGCGCGCAGGCGGCGTTCCACCTCGGCCAGTTCACGCTCCAGCATCGCCACCCGCTCGGCGAGGGGCACGTCGTCGGTGGCGTGGATGGCGTCGTCGAGCCGGCGGAGGGCGCGCATCAGACGGGCGCGGAAACCCGGTCCAGGGATGGTCTGCGGTTGGTCCATGGTCGATCCTCCATGGCCCCGTCAGCGGCGTGACGGGGCGGGGCCTCCTGCGGCGGTGAGCGCGGCCTGCCGGTCGGGCGCTTCCCATCCGCCGCCCAGCGCGCGGAACGAGGCGATGGCGGCGCGGGCGGTTTCGGTCTGGGCCTGGGCGCGCGCGTCGCGGGTGGCGAGCAGGCGGCTGTCGGCGTCGAGCACTTCGATCAGGCTCACTACCCCGCCCTTATAAGCAGCGAGCGACGAGCTCTGGGCGCGGGTGAGGGCGGTCTCGCCCCTGGCCAGGGTCGCCGTCTGCGCCTCGCGGTTGAGCAGCGCCGAGAAGGCATTCTCCACATCCTCCGACGCGCGCAGCACCGCCAGGCGATAGGCGGCCAGCGCCTCGGCATTGGCGCCCTTGGCGGCGGCGATCTGGGCGTCGACCCGGCCGAAATCGAACAACCGCCAGCGCAGACCCAGCACGCCCTGCGCCTGGTTGGCGCCGCCGGTGAACATATTGCCGGCGGTCATCGTCGTGCTGCCGAGCAGCCCGCTCAGCGAGAATTTGGGGAAATATTCCGAGACGGCGACGCCGATGCGGGCGTTGGACGCGGCCAGCTTGCGTTCGGCGACGATCAGGTCGGGGCGGCGGCGAAGCAGGTCGGCGGGGGTTCCCATATCGGCGATCGCCGGGGCCGACGGGATCGGCTTCGCCTCGGCCAGCGCGGCGCGATAGGTGCCGGGCTGCGCGCCGAGGAGAATGTCGAGCGCGTTCATCGCGGCGTCCAGCCCGCTGCGCAGCACGGGGACCCCGCCCTCGACCTGCGCCAGCGCGCCTTCGGCCTGGCGGAGCTGGAGTTCGGCGGCGACGCCTTTTTCATATTGCAGCCGCACCATCTCGACGAGCCGGCGTTGGGTCGCCACCTGCTGTTCGGCGATGGCGAGCCGGGCCTGAAGCCCACGGATCGCGACATAGCTGTCGGCGGTGCCGGCGGCGACCGCGAGCCGGGCGGCGGCGACCCCCGCCTGCGACGCCTGATAATCGGCGCGCGCGGCTTCCTGGCCGCGCCGCAGCCCGCCGAACAGGTCGATCTCCCAGGCGGCGCCGAGATTGGCCTCGTACAGTTCGCCATTGCGCTGGAAGCCGGGCGCGCTGCTGGTGACCCGGCCCAGCGGGGTTTCGAGCGACTGATGCGCGGCGGCGGCCGATCCGGTGACGGTGGCCGAGGGCAGCAACGCCGCATCGGCCGCGCGCAGTCCCGCGCGCGCCTGGCTGACCCGGGCGGTGGCCTGGGCGATATCGAGATTCTGCGCCAGCGCCTTGTCGATCAGGTCGGTCAGCAGCGGGTCGCCGAAACCGGTCCACCAACTCGTGGATTCTCCCACCGCATGGAACGACCGCGCGGCCACGGCGCTTCCCCCCATGAAGGCGGCGGGTGCGGCGGTGGACGGACGATGATAATCGGGCCCCACGGCACAGCCCGAGAGCATGGAGCCGGCCATGAGAAGCGTGAGCGAGAGAGGAAAGGCACGCATGGTCCAGCCTCATTCAAGAGAGAATGTGACTGATATACAAATTGGTCACTTGTTGTCAATCGACCAATCGAGGACTATAGGGGCGCCATGACCCAGACCATCATTGCGACCGCCGGCCAGCGCGGGCCCGCCGAGACCGAGAAGCGCGACGCGATCATCTGCGCCGCCAAAGAGCATTTCACCCTCTATGGCTATGACAAGACCACCGTGTCGGACCTAGCCAAGGCGATCGGCTATTCGAAGGGTTATATCTATAAATTCTTCGAATCGAAGCAGGCGATCGGTGAAGCGATCTGTTCGAGCTGCCTGCACCAGATCGTCCAGTCGATCGATCTGGCCCTGGCCGACGCACCGACCGCGACCGAGAAATATCGTCGTCTTTTCCGTACTATAGTCGAACAGAGCTCGACGCTCTTCTTCTCCGAGCGCAAGTTGTACGACATCGCCGCGGTGTCGACGCTCGAGGACTGGGGATCGTCGCGCACCTATCTGAAGCAGGTGGCCGATATCCTCCAGGCGATCATCCTGGAGGGGTGCGAAACGGGCGAGTTCGAGCGCAAGACGCCGCTCGACGAAACCTGCCGGGGTATCCTCCAGGTGATGCAGCCTTTCATGAACCCCATGATGTTGCAGCATAATCTGGACGTGCTGCCCGACGCGCCCAACGAGGTCACCAATCTGGTCCTGCGCAGCCTGGCGCCCTGATCCGGAAAAGCTTTTCGTGACCAGTTGACAAATTGGTCACTCGATGGGACATGGCGTCATCCCTTGCGGAGAACGCTCCCATGTCCCGACCGATTCTGTCCCGACCGAAGCCGCTTCGATCCCTTCTGGTGGTAAGCGCGATGGCGCTCGCGCTTTCGGCGTGCAGCCGGGCCGAGGATGATCCCCGCACCGGGCCGCAGCTCGTGCGCACCGCCATCGCGGCGGGCGCGGGCGAAAGCGGGCGAGCCTTCACCGGCATCGTCTCGGCGCGGGTGCAGAGCGATCTCGGCTTTCGGGTGCCTGGCAAGGTCGTCGCCCGGCTGGTCGACACCGGGCAGGCGGTGCGGCGCGGCCAGCCGCTGATGCGGATCGACCGCACTGACCTGGCCCTAGCCACCGCAGCGCAGAGCGGCTTTGTCGAGGCCGCCCGGGCCAGGGCGCTGCAGACCGCGGCCGACGAGAAGCGCTATCGCGATCTCGTCTCGGCGGGTGCCATCTCGGCCTCGGCCTATGACCAGGCGAAGGCCGCCGCCGATGCCGCGCAGGCGCAATTGCGCGCCGCCGAGGCGCAGGCCGGGGTCGCCCGCAACGAGGCGGGCTATTCGGTCCTGCTTGCCGACGCCGACGGCATCGTCGTCGAGACCCTGGCCGAACCCGGACAGGTGGTCGCCGCCGGCCAGGCGGTGGTGAAGCTGGCCCGCGCCGGCGCGCGCGAGGCGGTGGTCGACCTGCCCGAGACGGTGCGGCCGGCGATCGGATCGACCGCGCGGGCGAGCAGCTTTGCCGGTGGCGCCGCCAGCCGGGCGCGGCTGCGCCAGCTTTCCGACGCCGCCGATCCGCTGACCCGCACCTTCGAGGCGCGTTATGTGCTGGAGGGCGCGGCGGCGCGCGCGCCGCTCGGCTCGACGATCACCGTCGAACTGGCCGAGCGCAAGGCGGCGGGGTCGATGGATATCCCGATCGCCGCCATCCACGACAATGGCAAGGGCCCGGGCGTGTGGGTGGTCGCGGGCACCCCGCTCCAGGTCCGCTGGCGCCCGATCCGCCTGGTCGGGATCGCCGACGAGACCGCGACGATCGCGGGCGGCCTGCGCGCGGGCGAGCGCTTCGTCGCGCTCGGCGCGCATCTCCTCCACGACGGC
This sequence comes from uncultured Sphingomonadaceae bacterium, assembly GCA_963540925.1. Classification (GTDB taxonomy): domain Bacteria; phylum Pseudomonadota; class Alphaproteobacteria; order Sphingomonadales; family Sphingomonadaceae; genus Rhizorhabdus. The sequence goes on along the minus strand of CAUTRN010000007.1, from coordinate 138,330 downwards.
GAAGCCGTCCGCCTCGGCGCGGAGGCGGCGAAATGAGCGGGTTCAACCTGTCCGCACTGGCGGTGCGCGAGCGCGCCGTCACCCTCTTCCTGATCATCGCGGTGTCGCTGGCGGGGCTCTATGCCTTCCTCCAGCTCGGCCGCGCCGAAGACCCCACTTTCACCATCAAGGCGATGACCGTCGTCACCACCTGGCCCGGCGCCACCGCGCAGGAGATGCAGGATCAGGTCGCCGAGCCGCTGGAAAAGCGGATGCAGGAGCTGCGCTGGTACGACCGCTCGGAGACCTTCACCCGTCCGGGTCTCGCCTTCACCACGATCACCCTGCGCGACTCGACCCCACCCGCCGCGGTGCCCGAGGAATTCTACCAGGCGCGCAAGAAGCTGGGCGACGAGGCGGCCAGGTTGCCGCGCGGTGTCCAGGGGCCGTTCGTCAACGACGAATATGGCGACGTCACCTTCGCGCTCTATTCGCTCAAGGCCAAGGGCGAGCCGCAGCGCGTGCTGGTCCGCGAGGCCGAGCAGCTGCGCCAGCGACTGCTCCACGTGCCGGGCGTCAAGAAGGTCAACATCATCGGCGAGCGGCCCGAGCGCATCTTCGTCGAGATTTCCTATAGCCGGCTCGCCAATCTGGGCGTGTCCGCACGCGACATCTTCGCCGCGCTCGCCAACCAGAATCTGATCACCCCCGCCGGCTCGATCGACACCAAGGGCCCGCAGCTGCTCGTCCGCCTCGACGGTGCGCTCGACGATCTCGACAAGATCCGCGACACCCCGATCGTCGCCGCCGGGCGCACCCTGAAACTGTCCGACATCGCCACCGTGCGGCGCGGCTATGAGGACCCGGCCACCTTCCTGATCCGCCACCAGGGCGAACCCAGCCTGATCCTGGGCGTGGTGATGAAGGAGCGCTATAACGGCCTCCAGCTCGGCCGCGACCTGGAGAAGGAAGCGAGCGCGATCGTCGCCGAGATGCCGCTGGGCCTGTCGTTCGAGAAGGTCACCGACCAGGCCGTGAACATCACCGAGGCCTATGACGAGTTCATGCTGAAATTCGTCGTGGCGCTCGCGGTGGTGATCGCGGTGAGCCTGATCAGCATGGGCTGGCGGGTCGGCATCGTCGTCGCGATGGCGGTGCCGCTCACTCTGGCGGCGGTGTTCGTGATCATGCTGGCCACCGGGCGCGATTTCGACCGGATCACGCTGGGCGCGCTGATCCTGGCGCTGGGCCTGCTCGTCGACGACGCGATCATCATCATCGAGACGATGGTGGTGAAGATGGAGGAGGGGCGCGACCGCATCTTCGCCTCCACCTTCGCCTGGAGCCACACGGCCGCGCCGATGCTGGCGGGTACGCTGGTGACGGCGATCGGGCTGATGCCGGTGGGTTTCGCCAAGTCGAGCGCGGGCGAATATGCCGGCAACATCTTCTGGGTGGTCAGCTTCGCGCTGCTCACCTCCTGGGTCGTGGCGGTGCTGTTCACCCCCTATCTGGGCGTCAAGCTGCTGCCCGAGATGAAGCCGGTCGAAGGCGGCCACGCCGCGATCTACGGCACCCCGCGCTACCAGAAGCTGCGCTCGCTGCTCGGCTGGACGATCGCCAACAAGACGAAGGTGGCGCTGTCGGTCGTCGCGGCGCTGGTCGTCGCGGTGCTCGCCATGGGGCTGGTGAAGCAGCAATTCTTCCCGATCTCCGACCGGCCCGAAGTGTTCGTCGAGGTGCAGATGCCCGAGGGCACCAGCATCGAGGCGACCAGCGCCGCCACCGCCAAGGTCGAGGCCTGGCTGAGGAAGCAGCCCGAGGCGAAGATCGTCACGGCCTATGTCGGCCAGGGTGCGCCGCGCTTCTTCCTGGCGATCTCGCCCGAGCTGCCCGACCCGTCCTTCGCCAAGATCGTGATCCTGACCCCCGACGAGGAAGCGCGCGAAGCGCTCAAGCGCCGGGTCCGCAAGGCCGCCGCCGAGGGGCTGGCGCCCGAGGCCAGGATCCGCGCGACGCAGATCGTGTTCGGCCCCTATTCGCCCTTCCCGGTCGCCTTCCGCGTGATGGGCCCCGACGCGGCCAAGGTGCGGGAGATCGCCGAGCAGGTGCGCGGCGTGATGCTCGCCAATGCCGCGATGCGCCAGGTCAACACCGATTGGGGCGAGCGGGTGCCGACCGCGCATTTCGTGCTCGACCAGGATCGGCTGCGCGCGATCGGGCTGACCTCGCACGATGCGGGCGAGCAGCTTCAATTCCTGCTGACCGGCGTGCCCGTCACCCAGGTCCGCGAGGATATCCGCTCGGTCGAGGTGATCGCGCGCAGCGCCGGGCCCGACCGGCTCGACCCCGCCCGGCTCCACGGCTTCACCCTGATCGGCAGCGCCGGCCAGCGGGTGCCGCTGGACCAGATCGGCAAGCTCGACATCCGCATGGAGGAGCCGATCCTGCGCCGCCGCGACCGCTATGTGACGATCACGGTGCGCGGCGACATCGCCGAGGGGCTGCAGCCGCCCGACGTGGCCAACCAGGTGATCAAGGATATCGAGCCGATCGTGGCGGCGCTGCCCGCCGGCTACAAGATCGAGACCGCCGCGTCGCTGGAGGAATCGGCCAAGGCCAATGTCGCGCTGGCCGCGGTCTTCCCGCTCATGATCGTGCTGATGATGGTGGTGATCATCTTCCAGGTCCGTTCGCTGTCGGCGATGGCGATGGTGCTGCTGACCGCGCCGCTCGCGCTGGTCGGCGTGGTGCCGACCCTGCTGATCTTCCACCAGCCCTTCGGCTTCAACGCGATCCTGGGGCTGATCGGGCTGGCCGGCATCATCATGCGCAACACGCTGATCCTGGTCGGCCAAATCCACACCAACCAAGAGGAGGGGCTCGACCCCTATCATGCGGTGGTGGAGGCGACCGTCCAGCGCGCCCGGCCGGTGATCCTGACCGCGCTGGCCGCGGTGCTCGCCTTCATCCCGCTGACCACCTCGGTCTTCTGGGGATCGCTCGCCTTCACCCTGATCGGCGGGACGATCGGCGGGACCGCGCTGACCCTGGTGTTCCTGCCCGCGCTCTATGCGATCTGGTATCGCATCAAGCCGGTGGAGGGCGATGACGGCGCGGCGCCTGTGGAAGGTCAGGCCTTGCCGGCCTGATCCTTCGACAGGAAGTCGTGGAAGTCGCGCGCGGTGATCTCCAGCAGGCCCTTGATCGTCGGGTGGCCCGGATAGAGGACGCAGAACTCGCAGACATAGGTGATTTCCTGGAGCAGCATCAGCGCCCGGGCCTGGAGCAGCGGATCATTCTTCGCCGCCACCGCCTCGCGGAAGATCGGGTTGTTCTCGCCCAGCCCCTCCAGCAGGCTGTTGGCCAGGTCCTCCATCACCTGCGCATAGGCACGGTTGCGGCGCACCTCGAGGATGATGGTGAGCGGCACCTGCTCGGCGATGGTGAATTTCGCCACCTCGGCGGTCCAGCGCTGCACCTGCTGCAGGCTGGGGTGGGGGCCGGGCAGCTTGCCGAGCATCGCCTTGGCCTTCGGGGCATAGTCGGCGATCACCTCGGCCAGGATCTCGGCCTTGTCCTTGTAATGGAGGTAGAGGGTCGAGCGCCGCAGGCCCGCCGCCACCGCGATCTCGTCCATCGTCGTCGAATCGAAATGCCGCTCGTAGAACAGGGTGCGCGCCGCGTCCTTGATCCGGCTGCGGGTCAGGTCGCGCTGGGCCTGGCGCAGCGGGGTCAGATATTTGACGGTCGTCGTCGGGGTCGGCTCGGGCGGCATCGATGCATCCAGTCGGGCGGGGTTTCGGGGCTGGCCCGGTCTTGCACCGCACCATAGCGGGCGCGGGGGATGCGTAAAGCTGTGCGTTCGATTCGTGTCGGATTTGTGGACGAAGCGTCTTGCCCCTTCTAGCCCTCTCCCGCTTGCGGGAGAGGGTTGGGTGAGGGTCTTCTTCTTCTTCTTCCACCGCCTAGGGAAAAGAAGAAGACCCTCACCCTCCCACCGCTTCGCGGCGGGCCCCTCCCTCTCCCGCAAGCGGTAGAGGGGTAGAGGTGCGGGCCTATTGAAACGCCGGCAGCACCTTGTTTGCGAACAGCTCGACATGCTCGGCATATTTCGCCAGCGGGAAACCGGTCGGCGCCTGCATGCAGAAGGCCTCGAACGGCGCGATCTCGCGGCGCGACTTGATGTAGGCGATGCACTCGTCGGGGGTCATGATCCGCATCATCCCCGATTGCTTGAACCCCTCCAGCCCCATCGCGGTGAAGGGCGCCCAGGTCTCGTCCTTCTGCCATTCGGCATAGGTGTTGATCTGGTAATAGGCGTGCGGGGCGACCTCGTGGATCGTCTTCTCGGGATCCTCGCTGACGACCAGCCACATGTCGCTGTAGCTCAGCGACTGGAAGCGCATCTTCGCCGGGTCGCGGCCGGCGGCGATCACTTCCTCGACATAGGCGGCATGATATTCGACAGGGCCGTTGAACCCATCGGCATAGCGCGCCGCGCGGCGGAAGCCGGGGCGGGCGGTGCCGCCCACGAACAGCGGGATATGCGGCTGCTGCACCGGCAGCGGGAAGATACGCGCCTGCTGGATATCGAAAAACTCGCCCTTCATCGTCACCGTCTCGCCCTCCCACAGCGGGATCAGGCAGGAGAGCAGCTCGTCGGCCAGCTTGCCGCGCCGCTTCAGGTCGAAGCCATAGGCGTCGGCCTCGAACTGGAGATAGCCGGCGCCCAAGGACAGCTCGAGCCGCCCCTGCGAGATGATGTCGAGCACCGCGCAGTCCTCGGCCAGGCGCACGGGATGGTAGAAGGGCGCGAGGGCGATGCCCTGGCCGATCCGGATCGTCTTGGTCCGCGCGGCGACGGCGGTGCCCATGATCAGCGGGGAGGGGAGATAGCCGTCCTCGATGCCGTGATGCTCGGCGAACCACACCTGGCCGAAGCCCAAGGTCTCGGTCCAGGCGATGAACTCGAGATGCTCGGCGTAGAAATCGGTCCAGGGCTTTGCCCATTGCTTCGGGTTGCGCATGTCGAAGCCGAAGCCGAACCTGATCGGTGCCATCGTGAATCCTCCCCGTCGCGACGTTTCGCGTGCTCGGGGATGATGCGGCACATCGGCGGCGCTGTCCTGACCTTCCGTGCCACCCGCATGGCCTGTCGGAGAAATGGCACCGGGTGGTGAATATTTTTGCCGGAGCGGTTGTCTCGCCGGGGCTTTGGGCGCAGCTTCCGCCGAACAAGCATGGCCTGCGGGAGAAGATGCATGGGGAAGGGCCTGATCTTCGTCTATTCCAACCCGGTCTCGCCCGAGAAGGAAGACGAATATAACGCCTGGGGCAACGGCGTTCATGCCGACGAGCTGCTGGAAGCGCCCAGCGTCCGGTCGGTTTCGCGGTACAAGGTGTCGGATACGCAGTTGCCGGGGGTGCCCTCCCCCGACTATCGCTATCTGTGCGTCTATGAACTCGACGACCTCGACCGCGGCTTCCGGGAAATGCATCAGATTTTCCTGCGGACCACGCCGAGCGATGCGATCGATCCCGCCCGGACGCTCAGCGTGAAGTTCGAAGAGGTCCATGACTATCGCAAATAAGGTTCGCGCGGCGGAGGCACCCGCCCGCCCGGTTTCCACCCCCAGCCGGGCTGCCCCCAGCCGACCAGGCCCCGGCCGGCCGCGCCGCGACGAGATCGAGGCGCGCAACGTCGAGCTGCTTGATCGCGCGCTCGACCTGTTCCTCGACAAGGGCTTCGAGCGGACGACGATCGAGGCGGTCGCCGCTTCGGTCGGCATGGCCAAGCGCACCGTCTATGCCCGCTATGGCGACAAGGCGAACCTGTTCAAGGCTGCGCTCCAGCGCGCGATCGACGACTGGATCGTGCCGGTGGATCAGCTCCGCGCCGCCGAGGTGGACGACCTCCACCAGTGCCTGCTCACCGTCGCGCGCATCCTGGTCGCCAATCTGATGAACCCGGAAGGGCTGCGGCTGATGCGCATCACCAACGCCGAATCCTACCGGATGCCCGAGATCGGCAGCTACACCTATCAGCGCGGGACCCAGCAGACGATCGCCTATCTGGCGGACCTGTTCACCCGGCGGAAGGGCGGGGTGATGCCCGATGCCGAGGATGCCGCGGTCGCCTTCCTCAACCTCGTCGTCGGCGGCCCCGCGCGCAACGCCGCCTGGGGCATGGACACGCCCGAGGAGGATATCGAGCGCCAGACCGACTATCGGGTCGGCGTGTTCATGCATGGGGTGTTCGCGGGCTGACCATTCCTCCCCGGAACGGGGAGGGGGACCATCCGCAGGATGGTGGAGGGGGCGACGGCGGAGCCGGCGCTGCGCGCCGCCCCTCCACCACGCTTCGCGCGGTCCCCCTCCCCGTTCCGGGGAGGAATTGGACGTTTACCCCGCAGGCGTCCGCTCGGCCGAGGACACCGCGTCGGCCGCGCGGAGCGCCGCCAGGATCTTCATCAGATGCTGGACGTCGTGCACCTCGATATTGACGTCATAGGTGTGGAAGGCCGTGTCGCGGTGCGCCAGCGACAGGTTGACGATGTTGGCGCTGTGCGCGCCGAGGATGCCCGACATCACGCCCAGCGCGCCGGGTTCGTTCTTGACGATCACGGTCAGCCGCGCGGTGCCGCCGTCCGATCCGTCGCCCCAGGCGAGGTCGACCCAGTCGGCATCCTGGCTCTCGGCGAGCTTGCGGCAGTCGATCGTGTGCACCTTCACCGGCTCGTCGGGCAGGCGCACGCCGATGATGCGGTCGCCCGGCACCGGGTTGCAGCAATCGGCGAGCTGGAAGGCGACCCCCGGGGTCAGCCCCTTCATCGAGATCGCGTCGCGCTGGCCCGGATCCTTGCGCTTCACCCCGGCCTTCTCGGCGCTGCCCGGCATCAGCGCATCCATCACGCTGGCATCGTCGACCAGCTTGCGCGCGATCGCCTCCATCAGCGCTTCCTCGTCGGGCAGCTTGAGCCGCTTGAGCGCGTCGGTCAGCGCGTCGGGGCCCAGCGCGGCGGGCAGGCGCTTGACCAGCTCGTCGTAGAATTTGCGGCCCAGCGCGATCGTCTCCTCGCGCTCCTTGTGACGCACGAAGCGGCGGATCGCGGCGCGCGCCTTGCCGGTGATCGCGAAGGTCAGCCATTCGACCTGCGGCTCCTGCGCCTTGGAGCGCAGGATCTGCACCTGGTCGCCATTCTCGATCGGGGTGCGCAGCGGCACCACCCGGCCGTTGACCTTGGCGCCCACCGTGGTGTCGCCCACATCGGTGTGGACGGCATAGGCGAAGTCGATCGCGGTGGAGCCCTTGGGCAGCTGGATCAGCTCGCCGGTCGGGCTGAAGGCGAAGATGCGATCCTGGTACATCGCCATCCGGGTATGCTCGAGCAGTTCCTCGGGATTATCGGCATGTTCGAGGATGTCGACCAGGTCGCGGATCCAGCTGTGGTTGCTGTTCGGATCGGTGGGCTTGCCCTGCTTGTACGCCCAGTGGGCGGCCAGGCCGAACTCGGCCTCGGCGTGCATCTGCTCGGTGCGGATCTGCACCTCGATGCGCATCTTCTCGCTGTGGATGATCGAGGTGTGCAGCGAGCGATAGCCGTTGCGCTTCGGGGTGGAGATATAATCCTTGAAGCGGCCCGGCACCATCGGCCAGCGGCGGTGGAGCACGCCAAGCGCCTTGTAGCAGTCGTCGATGTCCTTCACGATCACGCGGAAGGCCATCACGTCCGACAATTGCTCGAAGCTGATGTGGCGCTCGGCCATCTTGCGCCAGATCGAATAGGGATGCTTCTCGCGCCCCTGGATTTCGGTCTGGATGCCGGCGCGGCCGAGCTGGAGGCGCAGGCCGGAGCTGATCCGCGAGATCAGGTCGCCGCCGCCTTCGTTGAGCTGCTTCAGCCGCTTGGTGATCGAGTCATAGGCGTCGGGCTCGAGCTGCTGGAAGGCCAGCGTCTGCATCTCGCGCATGAACTCGTACATGCCGATCCGCTCGGCGAGCGGGGCGTAGATCTCCATCGTCTCGCGCGCGATGCGGCGGCGCTTCTGCTCCGACGGGATGTGGTGCAGCGTGCGCATATTGTGCAGCCGGTCGGCCAGCTTGACGAGCAGCACGCGGATGTCGCTCGACATGGCGAGCAGGAATTTGCGCAGATTCTCGGCGGCGCGCTCATTCTCGGTCTGCGCCTCGATCTTCGACAGCTTGGTGACGCCGTCGACCAGCCGCGCGACCGAGGGGCCGAAGCTCTTCTCGATCTGCTCAGGGGTGGCGACGGTGTCCTCGATCGTGTCGTGGAGGATCGCGGTGGCGATCGTCTCGTCGTCGAGCCGAAGGTCGGTGAGGATGCCGGCCACCTCGATCGGGTGGCTGAAATAAGGATCGCCGCTCGCCCGCTTCTGGCTGCCATGCGCCTGCATCGAAAAGACATAGGCGCGGTTCAACAACGCCTCGTCGGCGTCCGGATCGTAGCTCAGCACCCGATCGACTAGTTCATACTGTCTCAGCACATCTCTATGATGGGGGTGGCACCATGGCTGTTGCAACAGGCAAAAGGCGGAAATTGTTGCGAAAGCGCCACAGAGTGCGGCTTCTTTGCTGGAGCCCTCATACGCCGGGCGCGAGCCATCCGGCTCGCCCGCGGCTCGCTATGCGAGCCGATCTCCGCCTACGGACTGCCCCCGGCAGTCCGCGGACCGGCTACGATCCTCGCATAAGCTCGGACGCGCGTTCGCGCTTGCGGAGCCCTGGCGGGCTCCGGAATCATCCTCGCTTAGGATCTCAAGGGGAGGGCGGCGCAACCAAAGAAAAAGGGCACGGCGCCCGGAGGCGCGTGCCCTCTTCTCATGACCGCCTGACGGCAGCCCGGCGATTACTCGTAGTCGCCGCCGATGTTCTGGTTGCGCGGCGGGGCGGCGGCGGTGAGGCGGAGGGCCTCGGCCGACGCGGCCAGCGAGCCGATCTCGTCCGGCGCATCGTCGTCGTCGACGCGGACGCGCTGCAGGCTGGAGACGACCGCATCGTGCAGATCGTCGGGCGTGACGGTCTGCTCGGCGATCTCGCGCAGCGCGACGACCGGGTTCTTATCGCGGTCGCGATCGATGGTCAGCTCGGCGCCGCCGGAAATCTGGCGAGCCCGCTGGGCTGCCATCAGAACCAGGTCGAACCGGTTGGGAATCTTGTCGACGCAATCCTCGACAGTGACGCGCGCCATGAAACGCTCCGCTATAACAGGGAAATCGGAAAGAGGGCGCGGCTAACAGGCCCACGCCCCAATGTAAAGCAAAAATGCCGTTCAGGCGCCCGGATCGGCCGGTGTTTCGGGGCTTTTATGCGCCCAGAACAGGTCGCAGGGCGGGATGTTGCGCCAGATCACGTCATGGTCGATCGAATCGAACAGCGGGTTGAGCAGCTTCAGCACCGCCGACGAATATTGATAGACCAGGAAGCTGCCGCCGGGGCGCAGCACCCGCTGGGTCGCCTCGGCGATCTGCGGACCGACGCCGGGCGGCAGGGTGGAGAAGGGCAGGCCCGACAGCACATGATCGGCATGGTCGAAGCCATGCGCGGCGATGATCTCGTTGACGTCGGCCGCCGACCCATGGACCGCGACGAACCGGCTGTCGCGGAAACGGCGGGCGACATAGTCGACGAACACCTCGTTGGTGTCGATCGCGATCAGGGTGGCGTCGGGCGCCAGCCGTTCGAGAATCGGTTCGCAGAAGGTACCGACGCCGGGGCCATATTCGACGAACAGCTTCACCGTCGCCCAGTCGACCGGCGCGAGCATCGCGTCGATCGTCCGCCGCGACGTGGGAATGATCGAGCCGATCATCGCCGGGCGGCGAAGGAATTCCTTGAAGAACAGCGCGCGGGGGCTGTCCATTCTGGCATTGGCACCCTGGCGGCTCGCACCGTCCTCGATCGCCTGTCCGGCCGTGAAGTCGCCCATCCTGCTTCCGTTATACATTCTGCTGCGCCTTCCGTTTGCAAATGCCGGGGCCAAAGGCAAGCGGCGCCCGATGCAGAGTCGGCAGAACGCCTGTCTCGCCGTATCGGTTGAGGAAGGAAGGTGGGAATGGCCAAAAAAAAGGCCGACCCCCGAAGGGGCCGGCCGAAAGTTTTAGGAGAGGATGCCTGAAAGGCCCGATCTTTTTGCGTTGCGGCGAGAATTTTCGCAAATGCGAAGATGGTGACTGCGATTGCAACTAATGCAACCTTGAAATCGAGGAGATTTCGGGGTTATATGGCCGCTGCGTCAGAGGCGTGCTCGGGGGAGCGCCTTTTTGCGCTGCAATGTGGGCATGTTGGGTGCCCCGGCCAATCTGATGGAATTGCGCATGCGTAGACTTCCTCCGCTCACCGCGATCGAAGCCTTTGTGCAGGTGGCCCGGCTCGGCTCGGTCAAGGCCGCCGCCGAGGAGCTGGCGCTGTCCTCGCCCGCGCTCAGCCGCCGGGTCCAGGCGCTGGAGCGCTTCATGGGGCGTAACCTGTTCGAGCGCCGCCACCAGGCGATGATCCTGTCGGCCGAGGGCGAGAAGCTGCTCGCCCGCATCGCTCCCGCGCTCGACCAGCTCACCCTGGCGATCGACGCCACCTCGGGCGAGACCGAACTGGTGCGCCTGCGGCTGGGCGTGATGCCGCTGTTCGCCTCGCAGCGGCTGATGGGCCGGTTGCCCGAGCTGCGCCAGCGCCATCCCGAACTGCACATCGACATCGACACGGGCAGCCATGCGCTGGCCCGGCTGGGCGAAGGCGTCGACGCGGCGATCGTGCTGGCGCGCGACATCGATTCCAATCTCTATTCGCGCCGCATCGATCGCGACACGGCGGTGGCGATCGTCAACCGCTCGATGCTGGGCGGGCGCTATCCGGTCAGCCGGGTCGACGATATCGGCCGGCTCACCATCTTCCTCCACCGCGACATGGCCGAGCTGTTCACCGTGTGGCGCGAGGCGCACGGCCGGCCCGACCTGGAGCCCGCCGCGGTCGACCTGTTCGATTCGGGGCAGCTGATGCTCGACGCGGCGGCGCAGGGCCTGGGGGTCGCCTTCATGCTCAAGAGCCACCTCGAGGATTCGCGGGACGAGCGGCTGACCCATTTGTTCGATGACAGCGTGGACAGCCCGTACGGCTATTTCTTCGCCTGCCGCCGCCCGGCGCTGTCGACCCGGGCGGTGCGGCTGTTCCACGACTGGCTGTTCAGCAGCCTGTCGACGGTGTGAACCCCTGAAGATCCTGGGTCTCTGAAGATTCTCCCTGCCCGAAGGGCGGGGAGGGGGACCATGCTGAAGGCATGGTGGAGGGGTTTTGCAGAAGCTCGGACCTGGCGAAGGCGGCGAGGGTGGAGACCCCTCCACCGCCTTCGGCGGTCCCCCTCCCCATCGCCGCGCGACAGGGAGGATCTAGAAGGACTTACGCGTCGGCGCCGATGGTCGCCTTGACGATCTTGCCGGGGGTGCGCGGCGGCTCGCCCTTGGGCAGCGCGTCGACATGCTCCATGCCCGACTCGACCACGCCCCACACGGTGTACTGGCGGTCGAGGAAGGTCGCGTCGTCGAAGCAGATGAAGAACTGGCTGTTGGCGCTGTTCGGGTTCGAGCTGCGCGCCATCGAGCAGACGCCGCGGACGTGCGGCTCGGCGTTGAACTCGGCGGGCAGGTTGGGGAGCTTCGAGCCGCCCATGCCGCTGCCGGTCGGGTCGCCGCCCTGGGCCATGAAGCCCGGGATCACGCGGTGGAAGACCACGCCGTCATAGAAGCCTTCGCGGACGAGCGTCTTGATCTGCTCGACATGCTTGGGAGCAAGGTCGGGGCGCAGGTTGATGACGACATCGCCGCTTTCCAGCGACAGGATCAGCGTGTTCTCGGGATCGGACATCCTCAAAACTCCTCTGGGCAATGAATCATGGGCCTCCCCCTATCGGCAGAAAGGCCGCTAGGCGAGCGATGATTGCCCCGTCGCCGACGAACCGCTTTCCGATTGCGGGGGATCGGCATCGCTCGTACAGCGCGAGGGTGAAGATAGTTGTAGTCCGCAACCAATTTCGATGCCAATTTCGGTGAGCGCCGCAGCATCGCCCGCTGCTGCCGCCGGCGGCCCGATCGAGGATCGGGCCAACGTCACCCTGTCGCCGGTCGCCAAGTCGGTGGCGACGATCGTGCTGATGGCGGCGACGATCCTGGTGGTGCTGGACCAGACCATCGCCAATGTCGCCCTGCCGCACATGCAGGCGGCGCTGGGCGCCACCCCCGATACGATCACCTGGGTGCTCACCTCCTACATCATGGCCACCGCGGTGGGCACGCCGCTGACCGGCTGGTTGTCCTCGCGCTTCGGGCGGACGCGCTTCTTCCTGGTCTGCGTGATCGGCTTCACCTTGAGCTCGATGCTGTGCGGGCTGGCCGTGTCGCTGCCGATGATGGTGGCCTCGCGCATCGCCCAGGGCTTTTTCGGGGCCTTCCTGATGCCGATGAGCCAGGCCTTCCTCTACGACATCAACCCGCCCTCGCAGCAGGTGCGCGCGGTGACGATGTGGGGGATCGGCTCGATGCTGGGGCCGATCATCGGGCCGGTGATCGGCGGCTGGCTCACCGATGCGCTCAACTGGCGCTGGGTGTTCTTCATCAATGTGCCGATCGGCGCGGTGGCGGTGTTCGGGCTGGTCTTCACCATGCCCAAATTCCCGTCGGAGCGGCGCGGCTTCGATCATATCGGCTTCGCGCTGATCGCGCTCGGGCTCTGTTCGCTCCAGCTCGCGCTCGATCGCGGCACCCAGCTCGACTGGTTCGAATCGACCGAGATATTGATCGAGCTGGGGGTGAGCCTGGCCGCCTTCTGGATGCTGATCTTCCACCTGCGCCGCGCCGCCCAGCCGATCATCCCGATGGGGCTGTTCGCCAACCGCAATTTCTCGGCGACGATGGCGCTGGTCTTCATCCTGATGCCGACGATCCTGGCGGCGAACGCGCTGCTGCCCACCCTGCTCGTCAACCTGATGGGCTATCCGGTCTCGACCGCGGGCGAGATGCTGATCCCGCGCGGCATCTCGCTCACCGTCGCCATCTATGTGGGTGGCTTCACGATCAAGCGGATGGACGGGCGAATCCAGATAGCGCTGGGGGCGCTGATGGTGGTCTGGTCGCTCGCGCTCCAGACCAATTTCAACCTGGCGATGGACGCCGATGTGGTGCTGATCGCCGGGCTGCTGCAGGGCTTCGGGGTGGGGTTCGCGATGACGGTGCTGAACTTCAACGCCATCTCCAGCGCGCCGGCGACGATGCGCACCGAGGCGGCGGCGGTCTATGCGCTGTTCCGCAACACCGGCGCCTCGATCATGCTCGCCGTCTTCACCGCGCTGCTGGCGCATAATGTCCAGGTCAACCATGCCGAGCTGGGCGCGCGGCTGGCGCCGGGCAGCGCGCCGATGATGCTCACCCAGATCCTGGGCGGGATCGCGCCGGGCCGCGAGGTCGCCGAGATCGCCGAGGCCGAGGTGAGCCGCCAGGCGATGATGATCGCCTATGTCGACGATTATTGGGCGATGATGTGGACGGTGCTGATCGCGCTGCCGCTGATCCTGCTGCTCCGCCCGATCCGCGCGCCGCGCGCGGGCGGCCCATCCACCGCCGGCCACGCCGAATGAGCGCAGCCGCCGCGCCGCTCGCGCTGGTGCCGATGTCGGACACGCGCCGCGTCGTGGCGACGGGGCTGCTGATGGCGGCGACGATCCTGGTGGTGCTCGACCAGACGATCGCCACCGTGGCGATGCCGCAGATGCGCGCCGCGCTGGGCGCCACGCCCGACACGATCAGCTGGGTGCTGACCTCCTATATCATCGCCGGCGCGGTCGCGATGCCGATGACCGGCTGGCTCACCGGCCGCTTCGGCCGCACCCGCTTCTTCGGTTTCTGCATCATCGGCTTCACCGTCAGCTCGGCGGCCTGCGGGCTGGCGGTGTCGCTGCCGATGATGGTGGTGGCGCGGCTGATCCAGGGCTTTTGCGGCGCCTTCCTGATGCCGATGAGCCAGTCCTTCCTCTACGACATGAACGAGCCGTCGAAGCAGATGCGCGCGCTGTCGCTCTGGGGCGTCGGCTCGATGGTGGGGCCGATCCTGGGGCCGGTGGTGGGCGGCTGGCTCACCGACACGTTCAACTGGCGCTGGGTGTTCTTCATCAACGTGCCGATCGGCGTGATCGCGGCGATCGGCTTCTTCGCGGTGATGCCCCGTTTCCCGTCGGTCGCCCGCGCCTTCGACCATGTCGGCTTCATCCTGATCGCGATCGCGCTCTGCTCGCTCCAGCTGGCGCTCGATCGCGGCACCCAGCTCGACTGGTTCGAATCGCCCGAGATCCTGGTCGAATTCGGGATCAGCCTGGCCGCCTTCTGGATGCTGATCTTCCATCTGCGCCACACGCCGCACCCGATCGTGCTGATCAGCCTGTTTCGTAACCGCAACTATGCCTGCGCGAACCTGATCGTCTTCTTCCTGGTCGCGATCGTGCTCACCGCCTCGGCGATGCTGCCCACCTTCTTCTCCAGCCTGCTCGGCTATCCCACCTCGCTGGCGGGGATGATGATGATCCCGCGTGGCCTGTCGATGACGGTCACCCTGCTCGCGGCGCCGCGGCTGATGAAGATGGTCGAGGGGCGCTGGCTGGTGTTCGTCGGCCTGCTCTTCACCATCATCGGCCTGCGCATCGAGGCGAGTTTCACCCTCGACATGGGGCAGGAGATGATCATGCTCGCCGGGGTGATCGAGGGGGCGGGGACGGGGCTGGCGATCAGCGTGCTCAGCTATTGCGCGATATCCAGCGTGCCGGCGGTGCAGCGGACCGAGGCGTCGGCGCTCTATGCGCTGGTGCGCGGCACCGGCACCTCTTTGTCGATCGCGATCTTCAGCGCGCTGCTCGCCCGCAACCTGCAGATCAACCATGCCGAGGTGGGCGCGGCGATGGCCGACCGGGCGGTGCAGCTCTCGCAATATTTCGGTGGGGCGGCGCTGTCGCAGCGCGCGGCGAGCCTGGCCGATGTCGAGGTGACGCGCCAGGCGATGATGATCGCTTACGTCAACGACTTCTGGCTGATGAGCTGGGCGCTGATCCTGATGATGCCGATCATCCTGCTCTTCTCGCCGATCCGCCCGCCCGACGGCGCGCATGTGGTGGCGTCCGAATGAGCGTGGGGGCTTCCGACCCCGCCGACGTCGCGCTGGTCGAGATGACCCCGGCGCGCAAGATGGTGGCGGTGGTCTGCGTGATGGCGGCCACCTTCCTGGTGGTGATCGATCAGACGATCGCGGTGGTGGTGCTGCCGCACATGCAGGCGGCGCTGGGGGCGACCCCCGACACGATCAGCTGGGTGCTGACCTCCTACATCCTGGCGGGCGCGATCGGCACGCCGCTGACCGGCTGGCTCACCGGCCGCTTCGGCCGGACCCGCTTCTTCGGCTTCGCGGTGCTGGGCTTCACGATCAGCTCGGTGGTGTGCGGCGTGGCGGTGTCGCTGCCGATGATGGTGGTGGCGCGCTTCGTGCAGGGCTTCTTCGGCGCCTTCATGGTGCCGATGTCGCAGACCTTCCTCTACGACATGAACCCGCCGTCGAAGCAGGTGAAGGCGATCACCCTGTGGGGCACCGGGGTCAATGTCGCGCCGATTCTGGGGCCGGTGCTCGGCGCCTATCTGACCGAGGCGTTCGACTGGCGCTGGGTGTTCTTCATCAACCTTCCAATCGGGCTGTTCGCCGCGGTGGGCATCTTCGCGGCGATGCCGGCCTTCCCGGCGATCCGCCGCAGCTTCGACCATTATGGCTTCATCCTGATCGCCATCGCGGTCTGCTCGCTTCAGCTCGCGCTCGATCGCGGCACCCAGCTCGACTGGCTCGATTCGCCCGAGATCTTGATCGAATTCGGCCTGGCGGTGGCGGCCTTCTGGATGCTGGTGGTCCACCTGTTCCACGCGCGCCATCCGCTGATCCCACTGGGCCTGTTCCGCTATCGCAACTTCAACGCGGCGATGCTGATCGGGCTGATCCTGATGCCGGTGCTGGTGGCGGGGTCGGCGCTGGTGCCGCCGCTGCTGCAGGTGCTGATGGGCTATTCGGTCGAGCAGGCGGCGATCGTGATGATTCCGCGCGCGCTGGCGATCATGGCGGGCATCCTGGTGGGCGGACGGATGATGAAGCTGCAGGTCGATCCGCGCATCCAGATCGCGATCGGGGTGCTGATGATCATCTGGGCGATGCAGATCCAGACCGAATTCTCGCTGACCATGGACGACCGTCTCGTGATCTGGGCCGGCGTCCTCCAGGGCGCGGGCATGGGCGTGGCGATGACGGTGGTGAACTTCCTGGCGATCGCTGCCGGCCCGGCCGAGATGCGCACCGAGGCGGCGGCGCTCTACACCCTCACCCGCAACACCGGCACCTCGATCGCGATCGCGGTCTCCTCGGCGCTGCTCGCGCGCAACATCCAGATCAACCATGCGGAGTTGGGCGGCGCGCTGCCCGCCCAGGCGCTGCAGCTGCCGCGGGTGCTGGGCGCCGAGTTTCTGAGCGGCCCGGTGGCGGCGATGGCCAATGCCGAGATCGACCGCCAGTCGATGATGATCGCCTATATCGACGATTTCTGGCTGATGATGTGGGCCTGCGTCGCCGCGCTGCCGCTGGCGCTGCTGGTGAAGCCGAAACGATCGGCCGACGCCGATGCCCCCATGGTGCATATGGGCGAGTAGGCCGCCCTCTCGGCATTGCAGCATCCGATTTCTCGGCCTAGAGCCTAGCCATCCGGACGGAGACGCTCGCTGCCTCCGTCGGGGTTCTTTTCAGACAATCGCGGCTCCGTGCCAGGCCTTTGCGGCCCGGTGGGGATGTGCGCGGGCCAGACGGGCGGAGAAGATATGAGCGAGACAGAGATCGAGACCCAGGAGGCGCCGCCCGCCGCCGAGGCCCAGCATGACGAATATGACCGGCTGAATCCCGGCTTCGTCGACGCCGTCATCGCCTGTGTCGACGAGGGCGACATCGAAGGCGCGCGCGATCTGGTGCGTCCGCTCCACCCCGCCGACATCGCCGACCTGTTCGAGCTGGCGCCGCAGGACATGCGCCGTCCGCTCGCCACCGCGATCGCCGAGATGCTCGATGGCGATGTGCTGTCCGAGATGAACGAGTGGGTGCGTGAGGAGCTGATCGACGCGCTCGCCCCGCATGAGGTGGCCGAACTCGCCACCCAGCTCGACACCGACGACGCGGTCGCGATCATCGAGGAGCTCGAGGAGGAGGACCAGCGCGCCGTCCTGCGCGCGATGGAGCCCGACGATCGCGCCGCGATCGAAGAGGCGCTGTCCTATCCGGAGGAATCCGCCGGCCGCCTGATGCAGCGCGACCTGATCGCGGTGCCCGAACATTGGTCGGTCGGCGACGTGCTCGACTATCTGCGCAAGAATGAGGATCTCACCACCGATTTCTGGGAGATCTTCGTCGTCGATCACGCCCATCACCCGATCGGCACCTGCAAGCTGAGCTGGGTGATGCGCACCCCGCGCGGCATCTCGATCAGCGACGTGATGCAGCGCGAGCAGACCCTGATCCCGGTCGACATGGACCAGGAAGAGGTGGCGCTCCGCTTCCAGAAATATGCGCTCATCTCGGCCGCGGTGGTCGATCATTCGGGCCGGCTGGTCGGCATGATCACCGTCGACGACATCGTCCACATCATCCAGGAAGAGGCCGGCGAGGACATTTTGAAGCTGTCGGGCGCGGGCGACGGCGACATCAACGAGCCGATCTTCGAGACGGTGCGCGTGCGCCTGACCTGGCTGATCGTCAATCTCGGCACCGCGACGATCGCCGCCTCGGTGGTCGGCCTCTTCCAGCTGACGATCTCGAAGCTGGTGGTGTTGGCGGTGCTGATGCCGATCGTCTCGGGGATGGGCGGCAATGCCGGCACCCAGACGATGGCGGTGGCGGTGCGCGCGATCGCGCTCAACCAGCTCACCTCGTCGAACACGGCGCGCATGATCCTGCGCGAGTTCCGCATCGCGGTCACGAACGGCCTGTGCCTGGGCGCGTTGATCGGCCTGGCGGTCTACCTGATCTACCGCAATCCCGATCTCGGCATCGTCATCTGCCTGGCGATGATCATCAACAACATGGTCGCTGGGCTGGCGGGAATCCTGGTGCCGGTGACGCTCGACAAGGTGGGCGCAGACCCGGCGGTGTCCTCGGCGGTGTTCGTCACCACCGCGACCGACGTGATGGGCTTCTTCTCCTTCCTCGGTCTTGCCGCCTTGTGGGGCCTGCACAGTTGATCGGAGCGGCATCGATGCCGATATTGCCGGCATGAGCGCGCTCAACATCACCAAGATCGCCTTCGGCTGCGACGGCTTCGACGACCTGCGCGCGCGGATGGCCGCGCGGATCGAGCGCGGCGAGCCGATCATCCTCACCACCCGCTACATGCCCAAGCGCGCCGACGAGATGGTCGGCGGCTCGCTCTACTGGATTTCGCAGCACCGCTTCGGGCTGCGCCAGCCGCTGCTCGGCTTCGAAGCGGTCGAGGGCGGGCGGATCGGTATCCTCCTCGCCCCCCAGCTGATCATGGTCGAACCGCGCCCGCGCCGCGCGCATCAGGGCTGGCGCTATCTGAGCGCCGAGGACGCGCCGAAGGATCTGCCCGACGGCGAGCTTTCGGCGGACTCGATGCCGACGTCGATGCACGCCGAACTGGCGGCGATGGGGCTGCTCTAGAGCGATTTCTAGCCAGCTTTGCGTCGCCATTTGAGGATCGCGAACGCGCCCAGGCAGATGGTGGCGATCGCGATGCTCGACCAGAACTGGCTGGCGAGCGACGGGGTCACCGCCATCGCGGCCAGGATCACGCCGATCGCCGCCATCACCGCATAGCTCAGCCCCGGGAACAGCCACATCCGGAGCGTCAGACGGCCGGGATCGCTCTGCTCGAAGCGATGGCGCAGGCGGATCTGCGAGGCGCCGATCAGCAGATAGATCAGCAGCATCAGCGCGCCCGAGGCGTTGACGAGGAAGCTGAACAGCAGCTCGGGCGACACCACCGAGGCGAACAGCGCGACATAGCTGAAGGCCGACCCGAACAGGATGGCGCGCGCCGGCACCTGCCGGCGGCTGACCTTCACCAGCATCTGCGGCGCATCGCCGCGCGCCGCGAGGATGAAGAGCACCCGCGAGGTGACGTAGAGACCCGAATTGAGGCAGGACAGCACCGCCACCAGCACGATCGCGGTCATCGCGGTGGCGGCGCCGGGGATGCCGATGAACGCCAGGGTCTGCGCGAAGGGGGAGCGGCCGGGCACGACCTCGTCCCACGGCACGATCGCGACGATCAGCAGCATCGACAACATGTAGAAGGTGAGGATGCGGATCGCGACGCTGCTCGTCATCCGCGCGACGGTGCGGCCCGGCTCGGCCGATTCGGCCGCCGCGATGGTGGCGATCTCGGCGCCGCACAGCGCGAACACCACGCTCGTCACCCCGGCGAAGACCGAGGTCCAGCCGAACGGCATGAAGCCGCGATGCGCGACGAGATTGCCGAAGGTCGGGCCCGGCGAGGTGATGCCGCAGGCGTAGAGCCCGGTGATCAGGATGAAGACGATAATCGCCGCCACCTTGATCGACGAAAACCAGAATTCGAACTCGCCATAGGAGCGGGTTGAGCTGAGATTGACGAGGGTCAGCAGCGCCATCAGCGCGACGCCGATCTGCCACACCGCGAATTGCGGCAGCCAGCCCTGGATGATCACCGCGCCGGCGATCGCCTCGATCGCGACGACGACCACCCAGAAATACCAGTAGAGCCAGCCGCTCAGGAACCCCGCCCAATGGCCGAGCGCATAGCGGGCGAATTCGGGGAAGGAGCGGACTTCGGGCACCGCCACCGCCATCTCGCTGAGCATGCGCATCACCAGCAGCACGACGAGGCCGGCCAGCGCATAGCTGATCGTCACCGCCGGGCCGACCGACGCGATCGAGGTGCTGCTGCCGACGAACAGCCCGGCGCCGATGATCCCTCCGATCGCGATCATCGTGACATGGCGGTTGCGCAGCGAGCTGGCGAGGCCGGGCGCCTCGGCGGACGCCGGCGCGAGCGCGGTGGCGGCCTCGCTCATGCCAAAGCCTTCAGGTTGGCGGCGAGGGTGCCGGCGATCGTGTCGATCTGGGCTTCGGTGATGATGAAGGGCGGCGACAGCACGATCATGTCGCCCGAGGCGCGGACGAGCACGCCCTGTTCGTAGCAGGCCTTGTACAGGTCGAAGGCGCGGGCGCCGGGTGCGCCGGGGCGCGGGGCCAGGTCGATCCCGCCGAGCAGGCCGAGGTTGCGGATGTCGGTGACGTGCGGCAGCCCCTTCAGGCCGTGCAGGGCCTGCTCCCAATGCGCGGCGAGCCGTGCCGAGCGCTCGAACAGCTTATCCTCCGCATAGACGTCGAGCGTCGCGATCGCCGCGGCGCAGGCGAGCGGGTGGCCCGAATAAGTATAACCATGGGCGAACTCGATCGCCCCGACGGCGGCCGCGTCGGCGATTATGTCGTGGATCTCTGAGCGGGTCAGCACCGCGCCCATCGGCACGGTGCCGCTGGTGATGCCTTTGGCGACGGTGATCATGTCGGGCACCACCCCGAAATAATCGGCGGCGAAGCAGGTTCCCAGCCGGCCGAAGCCGGTGATCACCTCGTCGAAGATCAGCAGCAGGCCATATTTGTCGCAAATCTCGCGCAGCCGTTCGAGATAGCCGACTGGCGGCGGCAGCACGCCGCCCGCGCCCGCCACCGGCTCGACGATCACCGCCGCGATCGTCGAGGCATCGTGCAGCGCCACCAGCCGCTCCAGATCGTCGGCCAGCTCGACGCCATGGAGCGGCTGGCCGCGCGAGAAGGCGTTGCGGGCGACGTCATGGGTGTGGCGCAGATGGTCGACCCCCGGCATCATCCCGCTGCCGAACATCTTGCGATTGCCGGGGATGCCGCCGACCGACATGCCGCCGAAATTGACGCCATGATAGGCGCGCTCGCGCCCGATGAAGCGGGTCCGTTCGCCCTGGCCGCGGGCGCGATGATAGGCGAGCGCGATCTTGAGCGCGCTGTCCACCGCCTCGGACCCCGAATTGCCGTAGAAGACCTGGCCGAAGCCGGGCGGGGCCAGGTCGATCAGCCGCTCGCTCAGCTCGAACGCCAGCGGGTGGCCGATCTGGAAGCTCGACGCGAAGTCGAGCGTGCCCGCCTGTCGGCGGATCGCCTCGACGATGCGCGGATCACCATGGCCGGCGTTGCAGCACCACAGAGCCGCTACCCCGTCGAGGATGGCGCGGCCGTCGTCCGAGCGGAAATACATGCCCTCGGCGGACACCAGCGTGCGCGGTGCCGCCTTGTACTGGCGGTTGGCCGTGAACGGCATCCAGTAGCTGGCCCTGCTGTTGGAAATCGTCACGCTTCTCCCCCTTGCCGCGTCCGCGCGTCGGGAAGGTTTCGCCGTTCGGCCGGGCGACGGGGAGGAGCCAAGATGTCCCACGCTGGTGTGTGGATGACACCGGCGATCGGTCAGGCGGCGATGCTCTCGCAGCCGCCGGTGCGGTCGGTCAGCCAGCTCCGGAAGCGGGCGAGGCCGGTCGCGTTCCACTGGTCGGCGCGCGCCATCAGCCGGTAGCTGCCGAGCTGGACCGGCGCGAAGGGCCGGTCGCGCGCTTCGATCCGCACCAGCCGCCCTGTCTCCAGATCGTCGCGCAGCAGCAGCGGGTTGGCCAGCGCGATGCCCTGCCCCTGGCGCGCGGCGTTCAGGGTCAGATGGGCGTGCCACAGGCGCGGGCCGGGCAGCGGCTGCGGCGCGGACACCCCCTGCGCGGCCAGCCAGTGGCGCCACTCTTCGTCGCTGTCCTCGTGCAGCAGGGTGCAGCCGGGCAGGTCGGTGGCGGTCGCGAGCGGCGGCAGCGCGGCGGCGAAGGACGGGGCGGCGACGGGGAAGACCGGCGGCCGGGCGAACTCCAGCCGGTGGACATGGCGCGGCACGCCGGCCTCGTCCCAGTTCCTGATGTAGCGGATCGCGCCATCGACATCCTTGGCGCGGAAGTCGGGCAGGTCGTCGGCGGGGCGGAAGTCCAGGTCGATGTCGGGATTGGCTTCCAGGAAGCTGCCCAGCCGGTCCGACAGCCAAAGGAAGGCGAAGCCGGGAATGCACCAGATGCTCAGCCGCATCCGCTCGCCCTGCCGGGTCAGCGCGCCGGTGGCGCCGGCGATGGTGGCCAGCGCCCGTTCGATCTCGCCATGATAGGCGCGGCCGGCCTCGGTCAGCCGATAGTCGCCGCCTTCGCGCGCCAGCAGTGCGGTGTTCACCCAGGCTTCCAGCGCGCGGATGTGGCGGCTGACCACGGCATGGTCGGTGCCCAGTTCCCGCGCCGCCTTGCGGATGCCGCCCAACCGCCCCACCGCCTCGAAGGCGCGCAGGGCGGCGAGGGGCGGGAAAAGCTTGCCGTCAGCCATGCCGCATCATCGACGCGAAGCGCGGCGGCTGTCCATAGCGTTCCGGCCATGACCGGCCGGTGTCGACTCAGTCGATGCGGTTGCCATCCCCGCAGAAGATATCGCCCGAGCCGGTCTTCTTGGTGGTGCAGGTCGGGCGGCCGGCGATGCGGATGTCGCCCGAGCCGAGCAGGGTGGCCTGTGCCTTGCGGGTCGGGCCGACGGTGATGCCGCCCGATCCGGTGAGGTTGGCGGTGAGCTGCTGCACCGCCAGGCCGCCGCCCTCGAAATTGCCCGATCCGGTGACCTCGGTCTTGGCCTGGCCGGTCTGCCCGCGCACCGTGAGATTGCCCGATCCAGTGACCTTGGCGGCCATGCTGGCGGTGGCGAGTTGGGCGACCGAGAGATTGCCCGATCCCGACACCGCGGTGGTGAAGCTGCCGCCGCGCACCCGATCGATGTCGACGTCGCCCGAGCCTACGAGCCGGGCCTCTGTAAGGGTGGGCAAGGCGACGTCGATGTCGACGGTGCCGCTGCTCGGCCAGCCGAACCAGCCCGAGCTGCGGCTGGTGATGTAGAGCGTCTGGCCGTGCACCTCGATCATCAGCTTGTCGATCCGCGACTTGGCGCCCCGAGCGCGGACCGAGGAGCGGGTGCCGGTGCGGATATGGACGTTGTAGGGGCCGTCGACCTGGACGCTGTCGAAAGCGGCGACCGGGAAATTGCGGGACGTAGGTGCCTCGGCCGCCTGCGCGGCGAGGGGAAGGGACAGGCCGATCGCGGCCAGCATCAGTCTACGCACCGGGCTTCGCTCCCACCATCTGTATTACAAAACTAATACGCAGCTGCGCGCAACATCGCAAGATGGCGAAAGGCGTTTCCGTGCATCCGAAACCCGTGCCCGCGCCGTATCGCCTGATAATGATATTGACTCGCAATAGACATTTTATTAGCCCGCATCCGTTGGGTTTTTGGGGGATGAAATGAGGACTGGTTGGACTTTGGCGGCCGCCCTGGCCTGGGGCGGCGCGACGATGGTGCACGCCCAGGCGGTGCCTGCGGCGGACGAGAGCGCGGCGGAGGGCTCGAACGAGATCATCGTGACCGGGCAGAAGACCGCCCGCTCGCTGCAGGACACCGCCGCCAGCGTCGCGGTGATCACCACCGAGACGATCGCCAACCAGAATCTGATCGGCATGTATGATGCGCTGGAAAGGACCCCGAACCTGGTGGTGGGCGGCCGGCGCGACACCTTCTCGATCCGTGGCATCGACGCCTTCAACGTCTCGGGCGCGGGCGACGGGGCGCTGGCGAGCGTCTATCTGGACGGCGCGGTGATGCCGCGCGCGGCGCTCACCGGCGGCCCGTTCGACCTGTACGACATTGCCCAGATCGAGGTGTTCCGCGGGCCCCAGTCGACCGTGCAGGGGCGCAACGCGCTGGCCGGCGCGGTGATCATCCGCACCGCCGATCCCACCTTCGAATGGACCGGGCGGGCGCGACTGCAGCTGACCGAAAAGGATGGCGGGCGGCGCGCTTCGGCGGCGGTGGGCGGTCCGCTGATCGCCGACCAGCTGGCCTTCCGCCTGACCGGCGAGATCGCCCGCAGCGATGGGCTGGTGCGCAATGTCACCGTGGGCGGGGATGCCGACCGTCGCCCGTCGGAGACGATCCGGGGCAAGCTGCTGCTCACGCCTGGCGCGCTGCCCGCGCTGCGCATCGTCGCCAGCTACATGCACGACCGGCACAAGCGCGGCAGCGTCTATACCGAGTTGGATGCGCCGTATGACCCCAAGGACCGCATCTCGACCGAGGAGGTTCCCGACGGGCAGAGCGTGAAGAGCGACATCGCCACGCTCGATATCAGCTATGATCTGGGTGACGGGCTGAAGCTCAGCTCGATCACCAACTATGCCGAAGTGATCTTCCGCTCGCTCACCGATCCCGATCGCAGCGCCGCGGTGACCGGGTCGAGCAAGGTCTATGATCCCGACAAGACCTTCCAGCAGGAGCTGCGCCTCAACATCGACCGCAGCTGGGTGAAGGGCCTGATCGGCGCCTATTATCTGCGCGGCGACAATCGCGATTATCATTTCGAGGCGATCCAGAACCTCAACCTCACCCGACTGGGCGTCGACCGGACCCTGCTCGCCATGGGCCTGCCGCAGGCGACGGTGAACACGGTGCTCAACCTCTATGGTGGCGTCGTGCCGATCCGGAACACGCTGGACCGTTATCGGCTCACCCAGAATTATGCCGGCTTCGCCGACCTCACTTTCCCGATCACCGACAAACTGAAGGTCAATGCCGGCCTGCGCTACGATCGCGAGAGCCAGGAGCGCGGCAACACCCAGACCGTGGTGATCAACAAGGAGCTGCCCAATCCGGCGGCCTTGCCGATCCCGGCGCTGGCGCCGATCGTCACCCAGCTCAACGCGCTGCTCCGCGCCACCGCGGCGGGGGCGAACAGCGCCGAACCGATCCGCAAGATCACCTATCAGGCCTGGCTGCCGAAGCTGGCCGTCACCTATGACGTCACCGGCGATCTGGGCCTGACCTTCACCGTCCAGCGCGGCTATCGCGCGGGCGGCTCGGGGATCAACCAGCAGCGCGCCCTGGCCTATGATTATGACCCCGAATATACGACCAACTATGAGCTGGCGCTGCGCTCGCAATGGTTCGACCGCAAGCTGACGGTGAACGCCAACGCCTATTGGATCGACTGGTCCGACCAGCAGGTCTCGGTGCAGCTCACCCCGGGCGCGGTGTTCGACAGCCAGGTGGTGAACGCCGGCAAGTCGCGCCTTTACGGCTTCGAACTCGAGGTCTCAGGGCGCCCGACCCCGACGCTGAACCTCTTCGCCGGCCTTGGCTACAGCAACACCCGCTTCACCGATTTCGACGTGAAGATCGGCAATCTGCAGGCGGGCGCCGAGGGCAATGAATTCGCCCTGGCGCCGCACTGGACGGGGTCGGCGGGGATCGACTGGCAGCACCCCAGCGGCATCCGGCTGAACCTCAACGCCAATTATCGCAGCGCTTATTATCAGGGCACGGTGATCCAGGTCGCGCGCGACATCCCGGCGCGCACCCTGGTCAATGGACGCTTCGGCTGGCAGGGCGAGCATCTCGGCGCCTTCCTGATCGCCCGCAACATCTTCAACGTGCAGAAGGTGGATTCGGTGTTCGCCGACTTCGACGGCAAGAATCGCGGCGTGCTGATCGAGCCGCGCATCCTGGGGCTCAGCTTCGAGGCGCGCTTCTGACAGGCTACGGGCGGAAGGCCGGGCTCCCGGCCTTCCGCCTAATCCGCCATCGCGGCCTGCAGCGCCTCGACCAGCGCATGGGGTGAGAAGGGCTTGCGCAGCACGATCGCCCGATCGCCCAGCACCGCTTCGATCGCGCTCGACTGGGCATAGCCGGTGGCGAAGACGATGCGGGTCTCGGGGCGGCGCGCCAGCACCGCCTCGGCCAGGTCGGCGCCGTTCATGCCCGGCATCGCGAAGTCGAGCAGCACCGCCTGCGGCTGGGCGCGGTCGAGCAGCGCCAGCGCGTCCTCGCCGCTGCCGGCCGTCGTCACCCGGCAGCCCAGCTGGTTCAGCATGTCGGTGACGATCTCGCGCACGCCGGGCTCGTCGTCGACCACCAGCACGTGCAGCCCGGCCAGCGCGTCGGCGCGTTCCTGCGACGCGAACTCGGACAAGGGCTCGGCCTCGGGTTCGGCGGCCACGCTGCGCAGCAGGATGATGATGGTGGTGCCCTCGCCCTGGCGCGACTCGATCTTCACCGTTCCGCCGCTCTGCTGGGCCATGCCGAACACCATGCTGAGCCCCAGGCCCGATCCCTGGCCCACCGGCTTGGTGGTGAAGAAGGGTTCGAAGGCGCGGGCCATCACCTCCTCGCTCATGCCGATGCCGGTGTCGGCCACCCGGATCGCGACATAGTCGCCGTCGAGCAATCCCTCGCGGCCATAGATGCGCCGGCTTTCCAGCGAGATGGTCAGGGTGCCGCCACGCGGCATCGCGTCGCGGGCGTTGAGCGCCAGGTTGAGCAGCGCCAGTTCCAGCTGCACCGGATCGGCGGTCACCGCCTCGCCCGTCGCGTCCTCCTGGATGTCGATCCGGATCGACGGGTCGATCGTGCGGCTCAGCATCTCCTTCAGCCCGCGCAGCATCGGCGCCAGCGCCACCGGGCGCAGCTCGATCCGCTGGACCCGCGAGAAGGACAGCAACTGCCCGGTCAGCCGCCGGCCGCGTTCGACCGCGGTGATCGCCGCGTCGCAGAGCCGCTGGATATGCGAATCCTCGCGGGTCTTGCCGTTGATGATGTCGAGGCTGCCCGCCACCACCTGGAGCAGATTGTTGAAGTCGTGGGCGATGCCGCCGGTCAGCTGGCCCATCGCCTCCATCTTGCGCGCCTGGAGCAACGCGGCCTCCGCCTTCTCGCGCTCGATGATCTCGGCGCGCAGCGCGGCGTTGGCGGTGCGCAGATGCTCGGGCGAGGGCAGGGCGATCGCGCGCGGCAGCAGCGGCCACAGCATGATCGCGGTCAGCACCGAGGCGGCGGCGGTCAGCGCCTTGATCGCCGCCTCCATCGCATAGGCGCCGTTCCACAGGTTCCACAGCGCGGCGACATGGGTGAGCCCGCAGGCCATGATGAACAGCGCGAACAGCCAGAACATGCTGCCGAAGGCGATGTCGCGGCGGCGGCGCACGAAGATGACCAGGGCGACGGGAATCGAGAAATAGGCGAGGGCGATCAGCGTGTCCGACACCGCCATCGTCCAGACCAGCCATGGATCCCATAGCAGGCAATAGCCATGGGGAGCGAAGCGGCCCCCTATCAGCTCGTCGATGAACCCGGACATGGCGTCCCCCTCTCACTGCGATGCCTGTTTCCGGAAAGCCACAGGGCCGGGCCGGAACCTCAAGGGCATCGACAATAACTTGCCGCATTTCAGGGCTGACATACAGGGTCAGAATTCACCTCTATGTGCGGCATCATAGAAAGTGGATTGGGGACATTACGTGGGTCGTTGGGGTCGTTCGGGGAAAGGTCTGGCAGCTGTCGCCTTCATGCTGGCGGGGGGAAGCTCCGCGCTGGCGCAGTCGGCGGCTCAGGCGGCGGGCCAGGCGGGCAATGCCCAGCGTGCGGCGCAGGAGGATCCGGCCGACTATTATGACGACCCGTCGACCATCCTGGTCGCCGGCCAGCGCCAGCGCGGCGCGGTCGTCGGCGACGTCCAGCCGATCCAGCAGCTCAACTCGGGCGACATCCGCGCGCTCGGCGTCAATTCGGTCGCCGAACTGCTCGAGGAACTGGCGCCGCAGACCCGCAGCGGGCAGGGCCGCGGCGGCGAAGCGCCCGTCACCCTGCTCAACGGCCGCCGCATCTCGGGGATGCGCGAGATCCGCGACATTCCCACCGAGGCGATCGAGCGGGTCGATATCCTGCCCGAGGAAGTCGCCCTCAAATATGGCTACAGCGCCGACCAGCGGGTGGTGAACATCGTCCTGCGCCGCCGCTTCCACGCGATCACCACCGAAGTGGAGGGCGGCGCCTCGACCCGTGGCGGCGCCGAGACCGGCGAGGCCCAGGTCAATTTCCTGCGCATCGCGCGCGACAAGCGGCTCAACCTGAACCTCGAATATCAGCACAGCGCCTCGATCACCGAGGCCGAGCGCAACCTGGTCTCGCGCAGCGGCGGAGGACGGGCGTTCGACCAGATCGGCAACATCACCGGCCTGACCCAGGGGGCCGAGATCGATCCGGCGCTGAGCGCGCTCGTCGGCAGCCCGGTCACCATCGCCGGGGCGCCCGCTTCAGCCGCGAACGGCGCGCCGTCGCTCAATGATTTCGTCGCGGGGGCGAACAAGGCCAATGGCGGCGACCTGAGCCGCTATCGCACCATCCGGCCGCGCAGCCGCACGCTCGACATCAACAGCGTCTATGCGCAGACCATCCTCGGCAACGTCTCGGCCACGGTCAACGCCAGCCTCAACCTCACCGACAGCGATTCGCTGCGCGGCCTGCCCAGCGCCAGCCTGCGGCTGCCCGGCAGCAACCCCTTCTCGCCGTTCGGAAACGACGTCACCCTGCTCAAATATCTGGGTGACCGGGCGCTGACCCAGGGCAGCGAAGGCGGCACCGCGCATCTCGGCTTCACCTTGGACAAGGACTTCGCCAAGTGGCGCGGCTCGCTGACCGGCAATTATGATCATTCGGTCACCAAGACGATGACGGTGCGCGGCTATGACGTCACCGATCTCCAGGCGGGACTGACCGCGGGCGATGCCAGCCTCAATCCGTTCGGCACGATCCCCGGCTCCTATCTCGACACGCGGATCACCGATCGAGCGAAGGCGGTGTCGAACAGCGGCGACGTCCAGATCGTCGCCAATGGCCCCGTCGCGAACCTGCCCGCCGGCCCGATCAGCGCCAGCATCAAGACCGGGCTCAGCGCGCTCGGCCTCGATTCGACGTCCACCCGCTCGGGGATCGAAAGCTCGGCCGACCTGTCGCGCACCGACATCAACGGCCGGGTCAGCTTCGACCTGCCGATCACCAGCCGCAAGAACCACATCCTCGACGCGGTCGGCGACCTGTCGGTGAACGTCAATGCCGCGGCCGACCGCTATTCGGACTTCGGCACGCTCGGCGCCTATGGCTATGGCGCCAACTGGAAGCCGCGCGACGGCATCGGCGTGATCTTCTCGATGACGCATGACCGCAATCCGCCCAGCGTCCAGCAGCTCGGCAACCCGCTGGTGGTGACGCCTGAGGTGCGGACCTATGATTATGTCCGCGGCGTCACCGTCGACGTCACCCAGGTCGGCGGCGGCAATGCGCTGCTCGATGCGGACAAGCGCCGGGTGATGAAGCTCGGCTTCAACCTGAAGCCGTTCAAGACCGACCTCACCTTCACCGCCAATTATGTGAACAGCCGCATCCGCAACGCGGTGGCGAGCTTCCCAGAGGCGACCGCGGCGATCGAGGCGGCCTTCCCCGAGCGCTTCACCCGCGACGCCGACGGCAATCTCACCCGCATCGACGCGCGGCCGATCAATTTCGAACGACAGGACCGCAGCGAGCTGCGCTGGGGCTTCACCTTCACCAAGCGGCTCAAGACCGCGCAAAGCGTGATCGATGCGATGCGCAACAGCGCCACCGCGCGCCGCTTCGCCGAACAGCGCGCCGCCGCCCAGGCCGCGCGCGAAGCGGCGCAGCAGGCGGGCAGCCAGCAGGGCGGCGGCCAGCCCGGCGGGCCCGAGGGCGGGCCTCCCGGTGGCTTCGGCAATCAGGGTGGTGCCGGTGGCAATGCGGGCGGCGGCCCCGGCGGCGGGGGTGGGCCCGGCGGTTTCGGCGGCGGCGGCCCGGGCGGTGGCGGTCCGCGCGGACCGGGTGGCTTTGGTGGCCCGGGTGGTCCCGGTGGCGCCGGCCAGGGTGGGCGGCTCCAGTTCGCCTTCTTCCACACCTGGCACATCACGGACGAGGTGCTGATCCGTCGCGGCCTGCCGGTGCTCGACCTGCTCAACGGCGATGTGATCGGCAGCGGCGGCGGCCAGTCGCGCCACGAACTGGAGGCGCAGTTCACTTATTCGAACAACGGCCTCGGCGCGCGGCTGACCGGCAATTGGCAGAGCGGCACCACCGTCAACGGTTCGACCAATTCGCCGACCGGCGACCTGCGCTTCTCGCCCGTGTTCAAGGCCAATGCGCGGCTGTTCGTGAACCTCGCCCAGATCCCGGCGCTGGTCGACAGCGAGTGGGCGCGCGGCGCGCGGATATCGCTCAAGATCGACAATGTCTTCGACCAGCGGCCCAAGGTGCGCGACGCCACCGGCGCCACCCCGGCGCGCTACCAGGCCGGCTATCTCGACCCGGTCGGCCGCCTGATCCGCATCGAGTTCCGCAAGCTGCTGTTCTGACGCCTCACGGCATCGGATCGGCGGCGGCGTAGATCCACGCCTTGATCGGGCCATCGTCGAGAGCGACGGTCACCGGGCTGCGCCGATAGCCGGGGCCCTCGAAATCGTCGAGGCGCGGCCAGTGGGCGGGCAGGTCGGCCGATTCGAACAGCTGGACCGGGACGAGCGGGCCCGCCGGATCGAGCATCAGCGCCGGATAACCGAGCGCCGCGCCCCAGCCCTCGGGCACGAGGTGGCCGCGCACCGACCCGGGCCGCCAGGTGCCGGCCATGCCCGCCATCTGGTGATGGTTCTCGCGGCCGGGCGCGAGCGTGCCGTAGACGGCGAGGCGGTGGTCGATGCTCATGCCCCAGGGGATGGCATGGGCGGGCGCCATGGCCAAGCCGTGCCGCGATCGCAACGGCTCGTCCCGGAACTTCCTCCCGTCGCCGTCCATTCCTGTCCCCGGCTGCCGGCTCTTGGCAGAGGGGCCGTGATGACGGGGGACAATGACCGAATGATCGAACGCGCGACCGATGGCGCCGAGCTGACGAAGCTGCGCCGCTGGTGGAAGATATGGGTGGTCGGCAGCGTCGACCATGATGCGGTGCTGCACGAGATTTTCCAGGAATCGGGCTGGTCGGGCCGCTACGCCTTCCTGGTCATCATCGCGCTGGCGATCTCGCTGCTCGGCCTGCTGATGCCCTCGGTCGCGGTGCTGATCGGGGCGATGCTGCTGTCGCCGCTGATGATGCCGATCATCGGTCTGGGCTTCGCCATCGCCACTTTCGATTTCCAGCAGATCCGCCGCGCGGCCTTCGCGCTCGGCATGGGTGCGGCGCTGGCAGTGCTGCTGTCGGTGATCCTCGTCTCGATCTCGCCGGTGCAGACGATCACCAGCGAGATCGCCGGGCGCACCCGGCCCACCCTGTTCGACCTGCTCGTCGCGCTGCTGTCGGCGATGGCGGGCGCCTATGCGCTGATCCGCGGCCGGGGCGGCACGGTGGTGGGCGTGGCGATCGCGATCGCGCTGATGCCGCCGCTGGCGGTGGTGGGCTTCGGCATCGCCACCTGGAACTGGACGATCTTCTCGGGATCGCTGCTGCTGTTCCTGACCAATGCGGTGACGATCGCGCTGACGGCGGCGCTGTTCGCCCGCGTCTATGGGTTCGGCAGCCATCTCTCGCCCCATCATACCGGCTGGCAGATCATCCTGTTCGTGGTCGCGCTCGGCATCCTTTCGGTTCCGCTCGGCGCGGCGCTCAAGCAGATCGCCTTTGAGGCGGTCGCTCAGCGCCAGGTGCGCGATCTGGTGCGCTCGCATTTCCCGCAGGGGGCGCGGCTGAGCCAGCTCGAGATCGATTTCGCTTCCGATCCGATCCGCGTCCGCGCGATCATGCTTACCCCGCGCATCGACGCGCGCGCCGATCAGGTGCTCGCCAATGACGTCCGGCGGCGGCTGGCGCGGCCGGTGGACATCCATGTCGACCAGCTCAGCATCTCGCTCGCCCCCGGCGCGGCCGAGGCGGCGCAGATCGCGGGCGCGGCCGAGGGCATTCCCAAGGCCGACGGCATGGACCGGGCAATCGGCAGCCTCGCGCTGATCGCCGGGGTCGCCCGCACCGACATCCGCGCCGACGCCACCGCACGCACCCTGCGCGCCATCGCCGCGCCGCTGCCGGGCCTGTCGGCCGAGGGCTATCGCGCGCTGGAACTCCGTGCCCGGCGCGAGTTGCCCGGTTGGACGGTGGAGCTGGCGCCGCCGGCCGATATCGATCCGCCGGCGATCTCAGTTCGCCAGGGCGTTGTCGACGGGCTGGCGCTCGACCTTGCCGGCTGGGCGTCGGCGCGGCGCGCCCGGCCGATCGCGGTGGCGGGCGGGCTGCTCGCCCAGCGCCAGGCGATCGTCGACGGCATCGTCGCGCGCGGCGGCCGCGCCGAACTGGGCGAGGCGCGCGGAGCGCTGCGGCTGGAGTGGGCTGAAATCCCGGTCACGGCTCCCGCCGCATCACCTGCCAACTGATCAGCGCGCGGGCAGCACCACCGCGCGGCAGTCGCCGAAGCCGATCGGCACATGGCCCTCGGCCTGCGCCTGGCCGCGCAGGATCAGCTCGTCGCCGTCCTGCAGGAAGCTGCGCTCCTCGCCATTGGGCAGCTTCACCGGCTGGGTGCCGCCGCGCGACAGCTCCATCAGGCTGCCATAGCCGTCTTCGGTCGGCGCCGAGATGGTGCCGGTGCCGAGCAGGTCGCCCGGCTGGAGGTTGCACCCGTTCGAGGCATGGTGGGTCAGGATCTGCGCGACGGTCCAATACATCGCGCTCGCCGGCCCCCGGCTCAGCCGGTGCGGCGCCGCGCCCGCCTCGCGCATCTGCGCGGTCAGCAGGTGGACCTCCAGCTCCAGCGCCAGCGCGCCGGCCGACTGGTCCCCGTCGTCCCACAGATAGGGCAGAGGTTTCGGGTCGCCCTCGGGCCGCGCCGGCTGGGCGATGCGGAAGGGGGCGAGCGCTTCGGGCGTCACCACCCAGGGCGACACGGTGGTATGGAAATTCTTGGCCAGGAACGGCCCGAGCGGCTGATATTCCCAGGCCTGGAAGTCGCGCGCCGACCAGTCGTTGAGCAGGCAGAAGCCGGCGATATGGTCGGCCGCCTCGTCGATCGGGATCGGATCGCCCAGCTCGTTGCCCCGGCCGATCCACACCCCCAGCTCCAGCTCATAATCGAGCCGCGCGGTCGGGCCGACCACCGGCACCTCTGCCTCGGGCGGCTTGCGCTGGCCTTTGGGGCGGACCAGCGGCACGCCCGACGGGCGGATCGACGAGGCGCGGCCATGATAGCCGATCGGCACATATTTATAATTGGGCAGCAGTGGATTGTCGGGCCGGAACTGGCGGCCGATATTGTTGGCGTGGTGGATGCCCACATAGAAATCGGTGTAGTCGCCGATCGTCGCGGGCAGGTGCATCGTCACGTCGGCCTGGGCATGGACGTAGCGCGCGAGCGCGGGGCGGTGCCCTTCGTCGGCGAGCAGCTCGGAAATCTTGTGGCGCAGCGCCAGCCGCCGCTCGGGCGGGAGCGCGAACAGCGCGTTCAGGCTGGTGGCGTGCAGCTCGACCGGCAAGAGCCCCGAGATCGCGGCCAGATCGAGCACGCCATCGCCGATCGCCACGCCGGGGCGCGGCCCCGCATCGGCGGTCGAGAAGATGCCATAGGGCAGGTTCTGGATCGGGAAGTCGCGATGGCCGTCGGCGCCGGGCACCCAGCTCGTCAGCTTCGGATCATGGGTCGAATCGATCTTCACTTGGCGTCTCCCTTCGGCAGCTCGGCCTTGGCGAAACCCGACCAGACATCGTCATAGTCGAGCTGCATCAGTGGGGTTTCCAGCGCGAAACGGGTGGGCCGCAGCACCGCGCGGCTTTCGAACATGAAGGCCATCGTCGCCTCGATCTTGTGGGGTTTCAGGTCGGCGGCCACCGCCGCGTCATAGCTTGCCTGGTCGGGGCCATGGCCCGCCATGCGGTTGTGGAGCGAACCGCCGCCGGGCAGGAAGCCGCCCGCCTTGGCGTCATAGGCGCCGGTGATCAGCCCCATATATTCGCTCATCACATTGCGGTGGAACCAGGGCGGGCGAAAGGTGCCCTCGGCCACCATCCAGCGCGGCGGGAAGATCACGAAGTCGCAATTAGCGGTGCCCGGTGTCTCGCTGGGGCTCGTCAGCACGGTGAAGATCGACGGATCGGGATGGTCGTAGCTCACCGTGCCGATCGTGTTGAAGCGGCGCAGGTCATAGCGGCACGGCGCCAGATTGCCGTGCCAGGCGACCACGTCGAACGGCGAATGGTCGAGCGTCGTGGTCCAGAGCGCCCCTTCGAACTTCTGGATCAGCTCGGTTGGCTCGTCCTTGTCCTCATACCAGGCGACCGGCGTCTCGAAGTCGCGCGGATTGGCGAGACCATTGGCGCCGATCGGCCCCAGATCGGGCAGGCGGAAGGGCGCGCCGACATTCTCGCACACATAGCCGCGCGCGGTGCCGTCGGGCAGCTCGACCCGAAAGCGCACCCCGCGCGGGATCAGCGCGATCTGCAGCGGGGCGACGTCGATCACGCCCAGTTCGGTGACGATGCGCAGCCGGCCCTGCTCTGGCACGATCAGCAGCTCGCCATCGGCATCGAAGAAGGCGCGCCCTGCCATCGGGCGGTTGGCGGCATAGAGATGGACACCGATCCCGCCATTGCCGGCGATGCTGACGAGCCCGTCGACGAAGTCGGTCGGCACCTCGGGCAGTGGCAGCGGATTCCAGCGCAGGCGGTTGGGGTTGGCGGGGGCCTCGTCGAACGGTGCCGCCTTCAGCAGGCCGGTGCCGGCATAGGGCGTGAAGGGCGGGTGATTCGCCGCCGGCCGCATCCGGTAGAGCCAGCTGCGCCGATTCTCATGGCGCGGCGCGGTGAAGGCGCTGCCCGACAGTTGCTCGGCATAGAGGCCGAACGGCGCTTTCTGGGGCGAGTTCCGTCCCTCGGGCAGCGCGCCAGGCACTGCCTCGGTGGCGAAATGATTGCCGAAGCCGGGCGTGTAGCGAGGCTCGACAGGGTCCGACCCGTCGATGACGAGCGTGTCGGAGTCGGGATCGATCCGGCCTTCGATCATGGCAATCCTCGCTGGCGTGGCTGGCAAGATAGTATCATAAGATACCAATATCGGTTTGCCGGGTGTCGTGTCAAATGATACCAACGCGCATGGCCGCCGATCGCCTCACCCTGGATCAGTTCATCCCCTATCGCCTGTCGGCGACGACGAACGTCGTCAGCGAGGTGATCGCGGGCGCCTATGAGGCGCTGTTCGGGCTATCGATCCCGGAATGGCGGGTGCTGGCCTGGGTGGCCGAGCGCGAGAACGTCACCCAGCAGGAAATCTGCATCGCGACCCGGATGGACAAGGTGACGGTGAGCCGTGCCACCATCGCGCTGGTCGACCGCGAACTCGTCACCCGCGCGCCCAACCGCGCCGATCGCCGCTCGCGGCTGCTGGCGCTCACCAAGGCGGGGCAGGCGCTCTATGCGCAGGTTGCGCCCAAGGCGCTGGAGTTCGAACAGCGAATCTTCGCCAGTTTCCCCCAGGAAGATATCGACCGCTTCCTCGACATGCTCCGCGCCGTCGAGGCCCGCGCGCTGGAGGTGGGGGAGGGGTTGTAGATCCTCAGATCCTCCCTGTGCGAAGCATGGGGAGGGGGACCGTTCGCGCAGCGAATGGTGGAGGGGTTTTCGACATTTTCGATTGAGGTGCATGGGAGGGGCTGACTACCCCTCCACCATCCTGCGGATGGTCCCCCTCCCCATCGCTACGCGATAGGGAGGATCTGGAAGGTCAGGCCACCCGGACCTTGCCGAGATAGGCCTCGATCAGCGCGTCGCTGGCCGAGACCATCGCCGAGCAGGGGCCCTGGCTGCCGAAGATATGGTGCGCGGCCATGCCGCCCTCGATGATGAGGACGAGGCCGTCGGCCAGTTCCTCGGGCCGGTCGATCGCCAGCTCGCGGGTGATGCCCACGATGGTGGCGCGCATGTCGGCCTTGCAATTCTCCAGCACGGTGCGGCCCGGATGGCCGGGCTCGGGAATCTCGACCGCGGTGTTGCTCATCGGGCAGCCGCGGAAATCGGGGGAGGCCACCTTGCGGGCGAAATGCCGGACGACGGCGTGAAGCTGGTCGCGCGGATGGGGACCCGATTCCTCGAGCACCGCTTCCAGCGCGGCGCGGCCCTCGCGGCCGCTTTCTTCCAGGCAGGCGGCGATCAGGTCGTCCTTCGACGCGAAGGCGCGATAAAGGCTCGGCTTCGTCACGCCCGCCTTGCAGACGATCTCGTCGACGCCGACGGCGCGGATGCCGCGATGGTAGAAAAGGTCGCGTGCAGCCTCGAACACCCGAGCGGCAGCGGTCTTCTTGATCCCATCCGGATCGCAGCAATCAGCCTTTTTCGAAGCAGGCACAGCCAGTTCCAAACTTGTCTCTATGACATCCATGTAACAGTTCGGTACGTCCATTTCAATATGCGGGTGGCGCCGTGTCCAGCAGCTCTCGCAGGCGCGTGGCGAGCGCCTGATAGGTGAACGGTTTGGCGATCATCTCGATCCCCGGATCGAGCCGCCCGTCATGGACGATGGCGTCGCGGGTATAGCCGCTGGTGTAGAGAACGGGCAGGCCGGGGCGCAGCATCCGGGCATGCTCGACCAGCTCCCGCCCAGACATTTCGGGCATTACGACGTCGGTGAAGAGCAGATCGATCGGCTGGTCGCGCCGTTCGATCAGGCGCAGCGCGGCGGGCCCGTCGGGGGCCTCCAGCACGCTGTAGCCCAGCTCGCGGAGGATCTCGACCGTATAGGCGCGGACGTCGGCATCGTCCTCCACCACCAGGATATGCTCGGCATGGCCGGGTTCGCCGGCGCGCTCCTCTTCGGGCACCTCCTCGGGGACCGATTCGGTCGTCCTGCGCGGCAGGTAGATCCGGATGGTGGTGCCGACCCCCTCTTCCGAGTGGATGTCGATATGGCCGCCCGATTGTTTGACGAAACCATAGACCATCGACAGGCCCAGGCCGGTGCCGCGCCCCACCTCCTTGGTGGTGAAGAAGGGCTCGAACACCCGCTCCAGCACCTCGGGTGCCATGCCGGTGCCGCTGTCGGACACCGCGATCACCACATAGGGGCCGGCGGTCAGTTCGGCGTCGGCGGAAAGGCGGCTCGCGTCGAGGCTGGTGTTGGCGGTCTCGATCGTCAGCCGCCCGCCGCGCGGCATCGCGTCGCGGGCGTTCACCGCCAGGTTGAGCAGGCAATTCTCCAGCTGGTTGGGGTCGGCCTCCACCGTCCACAGCCCCGGCGTGGTGACGGTCTCCAGCCGGATCGTCTCGCCCAGCGCGCGGCCGAGCAGGTCGGACATGCCGGCGACGAGCCGGTCGACGTCGACCATCTTGGGGGCGAGCGGCTGGCGGCGCGAAAAGGCGAGCAGCCGCTGGGTGAGCGAGGCGGCGCGATCGGCGCCTTTCTGCGCGTTGTCGACGGCGCGGCGCGCTCGCTCGTCGTCGCCACGGTCGAGGCTGCGGATCACCATGTCGAGATTGCCGATGATGATCATCAGCAGATTGTTGAAATCATGCGCGACGCCGCCGGTCAGCTGGCCCACCGCCTCCATCTTCTGTGCCTGGCGCAGCGCTTCGGCGGCCTCCTCGCGTTCGGCGATGGCGTCGGCGATGCGGCGCTCCAGGGTCTCGTTCAGTTCGCGCAGCTTGTCCTCGGCGCGGTGCCGGTCGGACACGTCATGCCCTTCCAGGAAGACCCCGGTGACGTTGCCCTCGGCGTCGAGGATCGGCTCGGCGACGAAATCGAGGGTGAAGTCGTGGCCGCTGTCGAAGGCGATCGGCGCGGCGGTACCGCGATGCCGTGTCCCCGTCTCGAACACGCGGCGCAGGATCAGCCCTGGTTCGGCCTCGTGGAACACCTCGGCGAAGGCGCGGCCGACATAGCCGCCGCGCTCGCCGAACATGCGCATATAGGTCTGGTTGACGAACTCGAAGACCAGATCGGGTCCGCGCATGATCGCGATGAAGCCAGGCGCATTTTCGAACAGGGTGCGCAGCCGCAGCTCGCTCGCGCGGATCTCGTCGGTGGCGGCGCGGCGCAGCCGGGCGGCGGCCAGGGTGCTCTGGACGCGGGCGAGCAGCTCCTTGGCGGCGAAGGGCTTGGTCAGATAATCGTCGGCCCCCGCCTCGATCCCCTCGACCATCGCCTCCTCGCCGGCGCGCGCCGACAGCAGGATCACCGGCAGGGTGCGCAGCTCCGCATCGCCACGGATCGCCGCGAGCAGGCCGAAGCCGTCGAGCCGCGGCATCATCGCGTCGGAAATGACGATGTCGGGCCGGTGGCGGCGGATCGTCTCCAGCGCCTGTTCGCCGTCGCCGACGGTCTCGATCGCATAGTTCAGCGGGCCGAGCAGCCGGGCGATGTGCGCGCGCATGTCGGCATTATCGTCGGCGATCAGCACGCGGGTTGCGCCGGGGGTGCCCGTCTCGGTGGCGACGGGCGCGGTCTCGTCGGGCAGCCAGCGCAGCGCTTCCTCGAC
Source organism: uncultured Sphingomonadaceae bacterium (assembly GCA_963540925.1). Taxonomy (GTDB): domain Bacteria; phylum Pseudomonadota; class Alphaproteobacteria; order Sphingomonadales; family Sphingomonadaceae; genus Rhizorhabdus. The sequence continues at coordinate 99,857 of CAUTRN010000007.1, read as the reverse complement.
CAGCGCGGCGCCGGGATTGGCGCCGTCGGTCTCGCCCGGCACCACCAGGATCTGGTCGGCCGGCAGATGCGCGGTGCCATAGGGCAGCGTCATGACGAAGCTCGATCCTTCGCCCAGCCGGCTCTCGGCGCGGATCGTGCCTTGGTGGCGCAGCATCAGGTCCTCGACCAGTGCCAGGCCGATGCCGCTGCCCTCATGGGTGCGGCCGCGCTGGCCCTCGATGCGATGGAAACGCTCGAACAGGCGGGGCAGCTCGGCCTCGGGAATACCGACGCCGCTGTCGGTCACCCGTATCTCCACATGGTCGCCGCGGTCGGCCAGGGCGATGCGGATGCCGCCCTCGAACGTATATTTGAAGGCGTTGGAGAGCAGGTTGAGGATCACCTTCTCCCACATCACCCGGTCGACATGGACGGGGCCGGTGAGCGGTTCGGAGGTCACTTCCAGGGTCAGTCCCGCGCGGGTGCAGGCGGGTTCGAAATTGCTCGCCAGCTCGGCGGTCAGCGCGGGCAGGTCGACCGCGGTGAAGCGCGCGCGGATCTGGCCCGCCTCCACCCGCGCGAAATCGAGCAAGGTGTTGACGAGGCGCAGCAGGCGGAGCGCGTTGCGATGGCTCACCTCCACCAGCGCCCTGGTGGCGCCCTCGGTCGCGCCCAGCAATTCCTCGATCGGGCCGAGCATCAGGGTCAGCGGCGTGCGGAACTCATGGCTGACGTTCGAGAAGAACAGGCTCTTGGCGCGGTCGAGTTCGGCCAGCGCCTCGGCACGGCGGCGCTCGGTCTCGACCGCGGCCCCGCGCGCGATCGCGGCGCCGATCCGGTCGGCGACCAGCGCCAGGAAGTCGCGATAGCCCTCGTCCGGCAGGCGCACCGGGCTCAGCCCCGCCACCAGCAGCCCGCGCTGCCCGGCGGCGTCGAACGGCAGCAGCAGCGCCTGTCGCGGCGGGCGGCCCCAGGCGACGGAGGCATGATCGCCGATCAGCGGCGCGATCCCGTCCACCAGCATCGGCTCGGCCGGCAGGGTGGGGATGGGCATGCCGGCATAAAGGTCGCCGGGTGCAAGGCGGGGCGGGACGAGGCCATGGTCGTCAGGCAGGCCGTGCAGCGCGATCCGTTCATAGGTCTCGCCATCGCCCTCGCCGAGCGCCAGGTAGATCGCGGCGAAGGGCAGGTCGCGCGGGTCGGTCGCCAGCGCCTCGGTCGCCAGTCGGCAAGCATCGCGTATGTCGTGGGCCACTGCGCCCGGCGCTAGTTCGCTCAGCAGTGCGAGCTGGCGCTGGCCGATCACCCGGGCGGTGTCGTCGCTATTGGCGCAGATGATCCCGCCGGCGCGGCCGTCATCGTCGGGAATCGGGCTGTAGGAGAAGGTGTAATAGGTCTCCTCGGGATAGCCGTTGCGCTCCATGATCAGCAGCTGCTGCTCGACATAGACGCCCTGCTGCCCCTCCATCGCGGTGGCCAGCATCGGCGCGATCTCGGCCTCGATCTCCTGCCACACCTCCAGGGTCGGGCGGCCCAGCGCCCAGGGATGGCGACCGCCGATCACCGCGCGATAGGCGTCGTTGTAGAGGTAGGTCAGCTCGGGACCCCAGCCCACCCAGATCGGCTGGCGCGAGGTGAGCATGATGCGGACGGCGGTCTTCAGGCTCTGCGGCCAGTTCTCGGGCGGCCCCAGCGGATTGGCGGCCCAGTCGATAGCGCGGAGCAGCGCGCCGAGCTCGCCCCCGCCCGCGAATATGTCGAAGCCTGGACCTGTCGCGCTATCCAGCGTCCGTTCCCCTCTCCTGGCAGCGAACCTCCTCCAATTCGGCGGAAGTGTCCATCGGGGCGTGCCTGATTCAGGACGAACCGAGCACCGGGTCGATCTTGGTGCGCAGCTCGGCATATTCGGCGGCGGGATCGCTGTCGGCGACGATGCCGCCGCCGGCACGCGCGATCAGCCGGGTCGGGGTGGCGGCGATCGAACGGATGATGATCGAACTGTCCATCGCGCCATCCTGTCCCAGTGCGAAGACGATGCCGAAAAAGGGGCCGCGCTCCGATTCCTCCAGCTCGTCGATGATCTCGACCGCGCGGCGCTTGGGCGCGCCGGTGATCGATCCGCCAGGGAAGGTGGCGGCGAGCAGGTCGATCGGATCGGCGCCGGGCCGCAACCGCGCATGCACCGCCGAGACGAGGTGCCAGACCGAGGCGAACCCTTCCAGTTTCGCCACCTGCGAGACGGTGACGCTGCCTTCCTCGGCGACGATCGACAGGTCGTTGCGCAGCAGGTCGCAGATCATCAGATTCTCGGCCTGATCCTTGGTCGAGGCGGCGAGCCGTTCGCCGTTGCGCCGGTCCTGTTCGGGGTCGGCGCTGCGCGGGGCGGTGCCCTTGATCGGGCGGGTCTCGACCCGGCCCGCGCGATCGCACTGGACGAAGCGCTCGGGCGAGGCGCTGAGCAGCGCGCAGCCCTGGCCCAGGTCGAGCCAGGCGGCGAAGGGGGCCGGGGTACGGCGGCGCAGCGCCAGATAGGCGGCGGCGGTGTCGAAGTCGGCCGGGCGGACAGCCGAGAAACGCGTGCTGATATTGGCCTGGTAGATGTCACCCGCATCGAGATAGGCGAGCACCGCTGCGATCATCGCGGCGTGACGATCGGGACTGGTCTCCTCCTGCCAGTCGAGCGCGGCCGGCGGCGACGGCGCGGGAGCCGGCGGCGTGGCGAGCAGCCGGTCGATCCGCGCATCGGCGCTCATCCCGTCGCGCTGGCTCGCGACCGCCCAGGCGCGCTTCGCCCGATGGTCGAAGCCCAGCAGCAGGTCGTAGCGGCGGACGATCAGCGCGGGCAGCTCGGGACCGGCGGGGTGGCGGCTCGCCACGCCCAGCGCGCTCGGCCCCAGGTCATAGGCCATCATCCCGATCAGCCCGCCCATGAAGGGCAGCGGGCCAGGCGTCGGGGCGAGGTCGGCGCGGTGCAGGTCGCGCAGCGCCGCCAGTGCCTCGTCCATCGTGCCGGTCGACAGGCGGATCTCCTCGGCCGGGTCGAGCGCGATCGTCGAGACGTGCGAGCGCGGGTCGCCCTCGGCGGCGCTGTCCAGAAAGGCGATGCCGGGGGCACCGGCCAGCCGGGCGAACCAGTCGGCGGGATCGGCCCACGGAATCTCGCGTGCCTCGATCATTTGCTGCGCGCCTTGAAGGCCAGATGGCGCGCCAGCATCATCGGCGGCATCCGCATCCAGTGCGATCGCACATAGAAGCCTAGCCGGGTGGCCGGGCGGATCGAGCGGCCCCAGCCGTCGCGCGCCAGCAGCCGGCGGATGAACAGCCCGTCGCGGACCCGGTCGAAACCGGCGAGGCGCGGCTCGACCGGGGTGGCGAACAGCCGGTCGGCCAGCCGCAGCGCCAGCGCCACCGGCTCCAGCATCTGGTGGCGGATCGCGCGCTCCTCCAGCCGCCGCCAGAAATCGGGCGAGGCGGCGAACAGCCGCAGCAGCCGGTCGATATCCCACAGGTTGCGCAGGCCACCCGCCAGGTCGCCATCGGCGAACAGATGGGTGGCGGCGTGGACGATCATGTCGGGCTGCGACAGGATGCGGATGCCCGGCGCGATCTCGACGCTCGTCTCGATCAGCGCCGCCGCATCGGGGGTGCGCCGCGCGGTCAGCGGCAGGATCGTGTGGTGGACGTCGATCATCCCGCCCCGGTCGGGGTGGATCAGCGGGGGAAGCTCGTGCATCCAGCGCCTGTAATAGGCCTGGGTATAGTCGTCATCCTTGACCCATTCGAACCCCGCGCCGAGCAGCGCCGTCTCCACTTCGGGCAGCTGCGCGGCGGGGACCAATATGTCGAGGTCGCCCACCAGCCGGCCCAGTGCCGCGGGCAGCCCGGCATAGGCAAAGGCGCTGCCCTTCAGCAGGATCGGCGCCACCCCGATCGGCGCCAGCGCGCGGCGCGCCATCTCCACCTCCCACAGCGCCTGGCCGCGGCCGAAGCTGGCCTGCGCGCGCGCATCCTCCAGCGCGCTGGCGACGGTGGGCGGCAGCGGCAGGTCGGCAAGGCGATAGGCGAGGCTGCCGTCGAGCCGCTCGGCGCGGGCGATCGACAGCAGGCTGGTCCAGTCGTCGGGACGGAAATCGAGCACCGAGACCGGATCGGCGAGCGCGGTCGCCAGAGCGCGGGCGTCCCTCATATCCCCGCCTCGGCCGCGAACTGCTCGACGATCGCCATCGCGGTCGGCCCGTCGGGATAGGCGAAGCGCGCGGCGGGGACGGTCTCGACCAGTTCGGTCAGCCGCGCGAAGCCCGCTTCGCCCAGCGCGATATAGTTGGTCGACCCCTCGGTCAGCCGGGCGAACAGTTCGGACTTGCTCACCCCGTCGCTGGCCGGTTCGAAGCCATAGCTGGGGAACAGCACCAGCGCCGGCCGCGCCGGCTCGTCCATCCGGGCGATCGCCTCGGCGTTGGGGCGCAGGTGGCGCAGCTCGCCCTTGGGGGTGCCGCTCAGATGCGGGCCGAAGCGGGCGGGGTCGACGATCCGCGCTTCCATCGCCGCGATCGCGCTGTTCTTCAGGCTGATCGCGCGCGGAAAGGGCAGGGCCAGGCCGCTGTCGAGGTCGATCATCACGAACTCGTCGGCCATCAGCCGCCAGCCGGCCTCGCCCAGCATCGCCGCCAGGGTGGACTTTCCCGATCCGGATTCGCCCGGCAGGATCACCGCCTTGCCGCCGCGCTCGACGGCGGCGGCATGGATCAGCAGCCGGCGCTGCTCGCCCAGCGCCACCTGCATGTTCATCGCCATTTCGAGCGCGAGCAGGCCGTGGCGCAGTGCCATCGGCACCGTGTCGGGCAGGCTGAAATCGCCCTCGATCGCCACCTGCGGACGAAACCAGCGGCGCCATGGCTTCGGCGCGTCGATCCGCGCGGTGACGGTGGGGATGCCTGCCTCGGGCTCGGGATAGCCGGCATAGAGGCGGCGCAGCTCGGCGATCGGCGCCGCCCAGGGCGATCCGATCCGGTAGGAGACCGGCCCGATGCGAAGGCGGAGCGCGTGCATCAGACGATCCGCACCAGCCCGGCGGCCAGCAGTTCGGCTAGCCGCGTCTCGACCACCGCCAGGGCTTCGGCATCGGCGGCGATGCCCAGCCGCGCGCACAGGCCGTCGGCCAGGGTCGCCGCGTCGGCGGGCGCCTCGGCGATCAGGGCCAGCAGCTCGGGCACGGGCGTGACCAGGAAATGGGTGCTGCCCGACGGCCGGTGATAGGCCAGGGTCACGCCGTCGATCGCGTGGGTCCGGCAGTGCGTGGCGAAGTCGGTGCGATAGATCGGGATGGTCAAATGGTCTGGTGCCCGCCCGTCAGACACGGCTCTGGATCGAGGCATAGCAGGTATAGCCCTGCTTACCCTTGGTCAGGCTCTTGATATATTTGTTGAAGGCGTCGGTGGCGTTCTGGTCGTAGCCCGAATAGCGGGTGCCATAGGCCAGTGAGTTCTTCACATCCTCGCCCTTCAGCGGCGTATCCGGCGGATCATAGCTGTTGGCGGTGTTGGGATTGACGACGCTGCCGTCCTTCTTGATCCATTTGCCCGCCTGGCTGCTCTGCGGAACGGGGATCGAGCAGGTGATCGCCGAGACGGCGGCCTGGGCCATGCCCGGCTTCACGGTGATCACCGCCGCAGTGCCCAGCGCGCCGAGGCGCAGCATCGCCCGCCGGCTCTGGAGCTGGCCAGCGGCGTCCTGCTCGGGCTGGCGGCCTTCGGCTGGCGCCGGCTGATCGCCCTCGGGCGGCATATCCTCGTTACGCATAAACACTCCCCACGCAGGTGCCCGGTCTTACCGCCATTCAGGGGTGTAGGCGAGCGCAGATTAAGTCCGTTACGATCTGTTGCATCTTGGGGTCATTGCATCTTCTTGGCATCTTCTGGTTTTTATGTCCGACAGATTTCACAATTCTGCCCTAGATGAAGGATGATGAAGCATGAGCCCTTGCCGGAGACCGGCCAGGTTGACGCGATGATCCAGCCAAGGCGCATTCGCGCCGCGGTGGCGCTCGTCCTCGTCACCGTGGTGGCCTGGCTGCTTGCGGCACCGCTGGCGGCCTCGCTGGTCGTCGGCATCATCGCGGCCTTCCTGACCTGGATGTCGGCCAGCCCGGCGCGAACCGAACCGGCCCTGATGCCGCCCCCGGTGATCGAGCTGGGCGATCGCACCCAGGAGCTGATCGACGCGGTGGACGACGTGCTGCTGATCATCGAGCGGCAGCGCATCACCTATGCCAACGAAGCCGCGCGCCGGCTGTTCGGCGCCGAGAAGGTGGAGGGCGATTTCCGCCTGGCGCTGCGCCACCCCACCGCCGCCGAGCTGGTCGCGTCGGATCGCGAGACCGATCGGCCGATCGAGATCGCAGGGCTCGGCGATGCCGACCGGCGCTGGGCGCTCAGCATCCGCCGGCTGGGCGGCAATTCGAAGCTGGTCACCCTGCGCGATCGCACCGACAGCTGGATCGCCGAACGGATGCGCGTCGATTTCGTCGCCAATGCCAGCCATGAATTGCGCACCCCGCTGTCGACCGTGATCGGCTTCGTCGAGACGCTGATGGACGGCGGCGTGGGCGACGAGCCCGCCACCCGCCAGCGCTTCCTGGGCATCATGATGGGCGAGGCGCGGCGGATGCAGCAGCTCGTCGACGACCTGATCTCGCTGTCGCGGATCGAGGCGGACCGCTTCGCCGTGCCGCGCACCCCGCTTCAGCTCGGCCCCGTGGTCGACGAGGTGGTGGGGGTGATCCGCTCGGGGATGCGCGAGGATCCGTCGCGGGTGAAGATCGAGGCGCAGTCGGTGTCGGAGATTCGCGCCGATCGCGTCCAGATCGGTCAGGTGCTCCACAATCTGGTGGGCAATGCGATCAAATATGGCAAACCGGGGACTCCGATCCGGGTGATGCTCGACATGGTTCATGGCAAGGTGCGGCTGCGGGTCGCCGACGAGGGCGAGGGGATCGCGCCCGAGCATCTTCCCCGGCTCACCGAGCGCTTCTACCGCGTCGATCCGGGCCGCAGCCGCTCGATCGGCGGCACCGGGCTCGGTCTTGCGATCGTCAAACATATCGTCGAGCGCCATCGCGGCACGCTCGACATCGCCTCGCGCCAGGGGGAAGGCACGACCGTAACTGTCATATTTCCCGCCCTGGTCCCCGAGAATCTGTCATCATAGTGCAACATGATGCTCCCATAGGCGCCGCCAGTGCGGCGCCGGCAGGTGGAGCCGGAGGGAACTGACAATGGCAACCGGTCACACCGTCAAGGCGTTCGACGAAGACCTCGGACAACTGCGCGCCTTGATCTCCGAAATGGGTGGACGGGCCGAAACCGCGATCACCGGTGCGCTCAATGCACTGCTCACGCGAGATCTCGAAACGGCCGCCAAGATCGTCGAGGGCGATCGCCGCATCGACGAGCTGGAGGCTGAGGTCGAGCGCCAGGTCGTCCGCCTGATCGCGCTGCGCGCGCCGATGGCCGACGATCTTCGCGAAGTGCTCGCCGCGCTCAAGATCGCGGGCATCGTCGAGCGCATGGGCGACTATGCCAAGAATATCGCCAAGCGCGTCGCGATCCTTCAGGACGCGCGCGGCATCGAGGTGATGGCGATGCTGCCGGCGATGGGCAAGGTCACCGCCGACATGGTCCGCTCGGTGCTCGACGCCTTCGTGTTGCGCGATGCGGAAGCCGCCGTCGCGGTCGCCGCGCGCGACAAGACGGTCGACGATTTCTACAACAGCATGTTCCGCACCCTGCTGACCTACATGATGGAAAATCCGCACAACATCACGGTGTCCACCCACCTGCTGTTCATCGCGAAGAATATCGAACGGATCGGCGATCACGCCACCAACGTAGCTGAAATGGTCTATTTCGCCGCGACCGGCCGCCAGATGGCGGAACGGGCGAAGGGCGAGGATCCGCTTCTCGGAGATAGTTGATGTCACGAGCCCGCGTACTGCTTGTCGAGGATGATGCCGCGCTCGCCGAGTTGGTGAGCTGGCATCTGGAGCGCGAGGATTTCGAAGTCGAGCGCACGTCGGACGGCGAGGAGGCGATCCTCCTTGCGCGCGAGAATCCGCCGGATCTCGTGCTGCTCGACTGGATGATCGAGGGGGTCTCGGGGATCGAGGTCTGCCGCCAGCTCCGCCGTTTCTCCGACACCGCCAATGTGCCGATCATCATGCTGACGGCGCGCGGCGAGGAAGAGGATCGCGTGCGCGGGCTCGACACCGGCGCCGACGATTATGTCACCAAGCCGTTCAGCCCGCGCGAACTGGTCGCCCGGGTCGGTGCGGTGCTGCGCCGCGTGCGCCCGGCCCTGGCCGGCGAGCGGCTGCTCTATTCCGACATCGAGATGGACACCGCCAGCCACCGCGTGCGCCGTGGCGGTTCGCCGATCAGCCTGGGGCCGACCGAGTTCCGCCTGCTCAAGCACTTCCTCGAGCATCCCGGCCGGGTCTTCTCGCGCGAGCGGCTGCTCGATTCGGTGTGGGGCCGCGACAGCGACATCGAGCCGCGCACCGTGGACGTCCATATCCGGCGCCTGCGCAAGGCGATCAACGTCGCCGACGCACCCGACCTGATCCGCACCGTCCGCTCGGCCGGCTACGCCCTCGACAGCGAAGGCGCGGGCTGAACGGGCAGGCCCTTTCCCATTCCCTTCTTTCCCTCTCCCCTGCAGGGAGAGGGATTAAGGGTGTATTGCTCAAATAATACGCTTGGGCTATTCTCCCTCCCGAACGGCTGGGAGAATCCCCCATGTACAGTGAAAGCGACATCGATGGCGCGGTCGAGGCCGGCGCGCTGAGCCGCGAGGCAGCGACCTCCTTCCGGGCCCATGTCGCCGCGACGCGCGCGGTGCCGGCGGTGGACGAGGAAAGCTTCCGTCTGCTCACCGGCTTCAACGACATCTTCGTGTCGATCGCCGCGGTGCTGATGCTGGTCGCGGTGGGCTGGCTCGGCAGCCAGGTGCCGCTGCTGGCGGAGGACCATGGTCCCTCGGCCTTCTCCGGTTTCCTCGTCGCCGGCGCGGCGTGGGGCCTGGCCGAATATTTCACCCGCGAACGGCGCATGGCGCTGCCCAGTATCCTGTTGCTGCTCGCCTTTGCCGGCGGCCTGTTCGGCGGGTTCTCGCTGCTTACGATCCATTTCGTTGAGCCCAATGACGCGAACGGCGATGTCAGTCGTACCTTCTGGCTGGCGATGGCGGCCTCGGCGGCGTTTACTTCGGGCGGCGTATGGCTGCACTGGCGGCGCTTCATGGTGCCGATCACCGTGGCCGCCGGCGCGGCAGCGCTGGGCGGGGTGTTGCTGTCGCTGCTGGTGGCGGCGGCGCCTGGCCTTCAGGAGCATATTATGCCGTTGATGCTCGTCGGTGGCCTTGGCGTGTTCGGGCTCGCCATGTGGTGGGACATGAGTGACCGGGGACGGACGACCCGCCGCTCCGACGTTGCCTTCTGGCTCCACCTGCTCGCTGCGCCGATGCTGGTCCACCCGATCTTCGCGATGATGGGGATCTTGCATGGCGGCCACGGGGCGGCGCCCACCCAGGCAGTGGCGGTGCTGGCGATCTATGTCGTGCTTGGCCTTGTCGCACTGGCGATCGATCGGCGTGCGCTGATGGTCTCGGCGCTGGCCTATGTCCTTGTCGCGCTGTCGAGCCTGATCGAGCAGAGCGGGGCGGTGAATCTGTCCTTTGGCCTCACCGCGCTGATCATCGGCTCGGCGCTGCTGCTGCTCTCGGCCTTCTGGACCCGTGCGCGGCGCGAGGTGGTCACCTTCCTGCCCGCCGAATGGGCCGAGCGGCTGCCGCTGGTCGATCGGCTTCAGCCGGCCTGATAGTCTGGAGGCATTACCGATAGCGTCGCTCCGGCGGAGGCCGGAGCCGCTACAGGCTCTTGCGGCCAGGTGGTCCCATCATCCGTGGCGGCTCCGGCCTCCGCCGGAGCGACGATGCGGGGCAGAGCGTCTAGTCGTCGACGACCTTCATCAGCCGCCGTTCGACCGGGGCCAGCACCGGGCCCAGTTCCTGCCCGCGCTTGAGAATGGTGCCGCCTTCGCCGATCAGCGCCCACATGCCCTGGCGGTTGCGCAGCGCGGGGCGTTTCTCGATGCGATATTCGGGGCGCTCGGCGCTGCGGCGGAAGGCAGCGAAGCAGGCAGCGTCCCGGCCCAGGTCGATCGCATAGTCGCGCCACAGGCCGGCCGCGACCATGCGGCCGTAGAGGTCGAGAATGCGCATCAACTCCGCCCGGTCAAAGCCCACCTGCAGGGGCTTTGCCGGAAAGGGGGAAACCGTCCCCATCAGGCCCGTTCGCGACCCTCGGCGATATTGGCCTCGGAAATCTTGACCTCGGACAGCTTGGCGCGCGCCGCGTCACGCTCCTCGATCAGGGTGCCGAGCCGGCCGCGCAGGGTCTCCAGCTCGCAGCGGAGGATTTCCAGCTGCTGGGTCTGCGGGTCGAACCGCTCGCTGCACGGCGTGCCATAGGGCACGAAGCCCTTCTGATATTCCTTCGCCTCGACCAGCATCGGACGGGCGGGGATGCCCACCATCACCTGGCCTTCGGCGACATCCTTGGTCACCACCGCATTGGCGCCGATCCGCGCGCGCGGGCCGATCGTGATCGGGCCCAGGATCGCGGCGCCCAGGCTGATGATCGCGCCGTCGCCGATCGTCGGGTGGCGCTTGCCGGCCTGGCCGTTGGTGGGGTTGGTGCCGCCCAGGGTGGAGCCCTGGTACATCGTCACGTCATGGCCGATCACCGCGGTCTCGCCGATCACGACGAAGCCATGATCGATGAAGAAGTTCCGGCCGATCTGTGCGCCCGGATGGATGTCGATTGCGGTCAGCAGCCGCGAGACATGGTTCACGAAGCGGGCGAGGAAGAAGAGTTCGGCCTGGTAGAGCCAGTGCGCGACCCGGTGAAGACCCATGGCGAGCACGCCGGGGTAGAGCAGAACCTCCCACCGCGACCGGGGGGCGGGGTCCCGCGCCTTGATCGAGTCGAGGTACGAAATCAGTCCGTCGAACATCCGCAATCCTTCAGGGCCCACACCATCGGGAACCGCCAATATAGGCGCGCTGTTCCCCGCTGCAAAGATGTTCCTGAGCGGTACGTCATAAGGAGGGGTTATGAAGGAAGGACTTAGGGCTTTCCGTTGACCAACGGAAAACGGCAAAGCCGCTGTCACCAGCGGTAGAGTTCCTCCCCGGAACGGGGAGGGGACCGCCGGAACGGCGGTGGAGGGGCGGCGCGTCAGCGCCGTTCCACGGCGCCCCCTCCACCATCCTGCGGATGGTCCCCCTCCCCGTCCCGGGGAGGAATATTTTAGGTTAAACCGCGGTCGCGTGGACGGTCGCGGCGGCCTTGATCACCGCGCCGACGCGGGCGGCGGTCTGGATGATGTCGGCGCCGATATTGTGCTGGCGCAACACCTTCTCATGGCTGTCGATGCACAGGCCGCAGCCGTTCATCGCCGAGACGGCGAGGCTGAACAGTTCGAAATCGACCTTCTCGATGCCGGGCGAACCGATCACGTTCATCCGCAGCTTGGCCGGCATCTGACCATATTCCTTGTTCGAGGCGAGGTGGACGAAGCGATAATAGACGTTGTTCATCGCCATGATCGCGGCCGCGGCGCGGGCGGCGTTGGCGGCCTCCGGGCTCAGCTTGCCCTCGACCTCGGCCTCGGCGGCCTCGACGATCGGCTTGTAGCCGCTGCCATGCGCGCAGGCGAGCAGCAGACCATATTTGCGCTGGTCGCCCAGCGTCTGGTCGCTGAGCAGCGAGCCGACGTTCAGGCGGATGTCCTTGGCATAGTCGGGCAGTGCGTCGGCGAATTCCTTGAGCGACATGAATGTCTCCTGTTCAAGAAAAAGGGCGCGGAAAACCGGTTCCCGCGCCCCCTTTGATGTGGTCCTGACCGGATCAGGCGGCGGGCTTGAGAACCTCGTCGCCGGCCTTCCAGTTGCAGGGGCACAGCTCGTCGGTCTGCAGCGCGTCGAGAACGCGGATCGCTTCCTGCGGGTTGCGGCCCTGGTTCAGGCCGTTGACCGTGACGTGCTGGATCACGTTGTGCGGGTCGACGATATAGGTGGCGCGATAGGCAACGCCCGCATCCTTGTCGACGATGCCGAGCGCGTCGGCGAGCTTCTTCTGGTTGTCGGCGATCCACGGGAAGTCGCAGTTGGCCAGACGCTCATCCGACTTGCGCCACGCGAAGTGGACGAAATCGGTGTCGGTCGAGGCGCCGATCAGAACCGCGTCGCGGTCCTCGAAATCCTTCTTCAGCTCGCCATAGCCGATGATCTCGGTCGGGCAGATGAAGGTGAAGTCCTTCGGCCAGAAGAACACGACCTTCCACTTGCCGCCGGTGTCGCCGGTGTCGATGGTCTCGCCGCCCGGAAGCGCCGCGACGCCCTGCTGAACGGGGAGCACGAACTCAGGGAATTTATCGCCAACCGTAAGGGCCACAATGTTTCTCCATCTTGAAGGGACGTCCTTGGTGTAGGCCATGTGGCAGGCTGGACGTAAGTGTTCTAATTGATTATTTCTCCGCCAATGATCGAATGAGGCGATGAATGGCGACCTATCTCCCGACTCTCAAGCAGCTTCAATATCTTGTCGCTCTGAAGGATCACGGCCATTTCGGCCGCGCCGCCGAGGCCTGCTTCGTCACCCAGTCCACCCTGTCGGCGGGGCTGCGCGAACTCGAATCGCTGCTGGGCATCACCCTGGTCGAACGCACCCGCCGCGTCGTCCGCTTCACCCCGCTCGGGCTGCGCATCGCCGAGAAGGGCCAGCGGGTGCTGCGCGAGGCGGAAGAACTGGGCGACCTTGCCCGCGCGGCGGGCAAGCCGCTGTCGGGCGACCTGCGCATGGGGGTGATCCCCACCATCGCGCCCTTCCTGCTGCCGCGCATCCTGCCCCAGCTGCGCACCGCCTGGCCCGACCTGAAGCTCTATCTGCGCGAGGAGACCACCGGGGCGGCGTGCGATTCGCTCCATCGCGGCCATCTCGACTGCGTGCTGCTGGCGCTGCCCTATCATTGCGGCGACATCGAATCGGTCGACCTGTTCCAGGACCGGCTGTTCGTCGCCTATCCCGAGGGCGAGATGGACGGGCTCGCCCCGGTCATCTCGGCCGACGACATCGACGAGCATCGCCTGCTGTTGCTCGAGGATGGCCATTGCCTGAAGGACCATGTGCTGGCGGCCTGCAACCGGCCCGAGATGCGCGCCGAGGCGGCGATGCTCGGCACCTCGCTCCACACGCTGGTGCAGATGGTCGACAACGGGCTGGGGGTCACCCTGCTGCCGAAGATGGCGCTCGACGCGGGCATCCTCGACAACACCCATGTCATCGCCAAGCCGCTCGATGCCGACCACCCCGCGCGCCGCATCGCCCTCGGCTGGCGCCGCGGCAGCCCGCGCGAGAAGGAATTCAAGCTGCTCGCGGACGCGCTGCGCGGGGTGGAATAGGGACGTCGCCAGAAGAGGTCGTCATTCCAGCGAAAGCTGGAATCTCCCTTTTCTTCGCTTCGCAGGCGATAGGTTGGAAAAGGCAGTGAGATCCCAGCTTCCGCTGGGATGACGATCGATCAACCCATCCGCCCTGTCCTGAGCGCCACCGCCCAGTCGGGACGCCCCCGCCCATCGGCAAGCCGCGCCGCACTCTCCCAGTCATAGTCGACCGTGATCAGATCAGCGGTCCACACCCCCTCCTCGCCACGCTCGACGATCGCATAGCGGGCATGCGGCGTCCCGCTTTCCATCACATGGGGAAAGGGCCGGTCGTCATCATAGGCTGGCAGGCCCACCGATCCCGGATTGACCACCAGCCCGCCCCCGGCGCGCCGATGCGCGCGGGCGACATGGGTGTGGCCGCACAGGATCAGCGCGGCCGCCTCGCCGCCGCTCTTCGCCTCGATCTCGTCGGCGGTCGCGGCGCGGGCGCCGTCGGGGCCGATATGGTCGAGATAATAATCGAGATCGCTCGCCGGGGTGCCGTGGCAGAGCAGGAGGTCGGATGCCAGGCGCAGCTCGGTCGGCAGCCCGGCGAGCCAGGCGCGGTGCGCGTCGCCCAGACAGGACGCGGTGTAGGCGTCGGAGGCGCCCATATTGTCGGGGGCCAGGGTGAGCAGCTGGCGTTCGTGATTGCCCCGGATCGTCGGCAGGTCGAGCGCGATCAGCCGCTCGGCGGTCCCTACCGGATCGAGCGGGCCCGAGAGGATGTCGCCTAGATTGACGGTCAGGTCGGTGCCCCGTCGCGCGGCATCGGCGAGCACGGCGTCGAGCGCTTCGAGATTGCCATGGATGTCGGAAAGGACCGCGATCTTCATCGCGGGGGTATAGCGCAATCCCCAAGGGCCGTCATTCCAGCGAAAGCTGGAATCCCACTGCCTTCTTCCGCCGCCCGAAGAAAAGGGAGATCCCAGCTTTCGCTGGGATGACGGCATGCTCGGCTCAGCTCGTCGGCAGGTTGACCATCTTGCCCGAGTAGATCACCGGCCCGGTCGGCGCGCCGGTCGGCGAACCGCCCATCGGCTCGACCGAGACGGCGATGGTGTTCTCCTGGTGCATGTCGATCGCCATCTGCTCGAGCGCGGTGGCGGCGCCCTCCTTCATCAGGCCGATCGACTTGGGCGCCGCCTTGCCGGCGATCACCCACAGCTCCAGGCTGTGGCCGGGGCGCGGGGAGACGTTCACCGGTAGCACCTTCATCTTCCCCGTCGCCTTGTCATAGGTGACGAGCAGGGCGGGGGCGCCACCGGTCTCGCTGAGCGCGGCGACCGATTGGAAGAGCGGCGACACCGGCTGGAGCTGCGCAACCTGCGGCGCGGGCGCGGCCTGGGGCGAGCGCAGCGCGATGCCGGTGCTGACCAGCGCGGCCAGCGCGGCGGCGGCGGTGGCGAACTGCCAGCGGCGCAGGCGGCCATTGTCGTTGGCGGCGGGCTGCGCGCCGGCCTCGATCTTCGCCCAGAGCCTATCGCTCGGTGCGGCCTCGGGCACGGTGGCGAGCAGCGGCGACAGCTTGTCCTGCCAGGCGGCGACCGCGGCGACGGCGGCCGGATCGGTCAGCAGCCGGCGCTGGAAGGCGCGCTGTTCGGCCGGGTCGAGCGTGCCGAGCACATATTCGCCGGCGAGCATGTCGATGTCGTCAGCCATCGAGGCATCCCTTCAGCCGGGCCAGCCCGCGGTGGAGCCAGCTCTTGATCGTCCCGCTCGGATGGCCCAGCCGCTCGGCCAGTTCCTCGCGGCTCTCGCCGTTCAGATAGGCGGCCAGGATCAGCGACCGTTGCTCGGGATCGAGCCGGTCGAGGCAGGCGCGCAAGGCGGCGAGCTGCTCGGCATCGGCGCCGCCAGGGTTTGCCAGCGCATCGAAGTCGAAATCCTCGTCGCGGGTGCGGCCGCCGGGCCGCTCGCGCCGCCGCGTGTCGATCGCCACGTTGCGCGCGATCGTCGCCGCCCAGGTGATCGGGCTGCCGCGCCGGGCATCGAAGCCCGCGGCATTTCTCCAGATCTTGGCATAGGCGTCCTGCATCGCATCTTCCGCTATCGAGCGTTCAGGCAAGATACGCAGAATGACGCCGAAAAGTTTTGCCGACGTGCGCTGGTAGAAGCGCGCGAAAGCGGCGCGATCGCCTTCCGCTACGGCGAGCAGAAGCTCGGGCAGGTCTTCCCCAATCATCTTTTCAAACCCTCCCATCGGGCGGCGGCGGCGTCATCCTCGGCACGCGCCTCGACCCAGCGGCTCGTACCGTCGGCGAAATGCTCCTTCTTCCAGAAAGGAGCCCTGGTCTTCAACCAGTCGATGAGAAAGGCGGTCGCCTCCAGCGCGGCGGCGCGGTGCGGCGAGGCGGCGGCGGTGAGCACGATGCGCTGGCCGGGCAGCAGCCGGCCATGGCGATGGATCGCGGTGACGCCCAGCAGCGGCCAGCGCCGGGCGGCTTCCTCGGCGATGCGGGTCATCATCGCCTGGGTCATGCCAGGATGATGTTCCAGCTCCAGCGCCTGCAGCCCGTTGCCGCCGCGCACCACGCCGGTGAAGCTCGCCACCCCGCCGCCGCCCAAGGCCTCGAGCCGCGCCAGTTCCGCGCCGACGTCGAAGTCGCCGGTCTGGACCAGGATGCGCAGCTCGGCGCTCACCCGCCCGTCACCGGCGGGAACAGAGCGATCTCGCGCGCGCCCGCGATCGGCGTATCGGGGTCGACGAAAAGATCGCCGATCGCCGCGCGGACCAGTCCGCGCTCGGCGAAGGCCTCGGCATAGCCGTCGCCGCGCGCGGCGAGCCAGTCGATCAGGGCGGCGATGGTGGCGACCTCGGCGGGCGGCGACACCGTCTCGGCGCTACGGCCGATCGCCTCGCGGATCCGGGCGAAATAGAGCAGTTCGATCGCCATCGCCGCTCCGCTCAATCCATGTGCTTGATGCCGATGCGCAGATAATCCCAGCCGGTGATCAGCGTCAGCACCGCCGCCGCCCACAGGCAGAACAGGCCGACCTGCTCGATCCAGGCCCATTCGGGCAGCGCATTGCCCAGGATGATCGCGCCCAGCGAGACGAGCTGGAAGGCCGTTTTCCACTTGGCGAGCTGGCTGACCGGCACCGAGACCTGCGCCCCCGCCAGGAATTCGCGCAGGCCCGACACCGCGATCTCGCGCAGCAGGATGACGAGTGCTGCGATCGTATCGAAGCCGGTGACGTCGCCGGTGAACACCAGCATCAGGATCACCGCGGCGACCATGATCTTGTCGGCGATCGGATCGAGGAAGACGCCGAGCTTCGAGACGGTCCCTTGCGCGCGCGCCAGATAGCCGTCGAAATAGTCGGTGACCGCCATCAAGGTGTAGAGGCCCCAGGCCAGGCCATAGTCCAGCTCGCTGGGGCGCGGGGCCGGCCACAGCAGGAAGACGAGGATCGGCACCGCCAGGATGCGCGACAGGGTCAGGATGTTCGGCAAGGTCAGCATTTCTGCCTGCTCTAGAGCCTGATCGTGCGAGGTGGAAGCGCTTTGCGCTTCCACCGAGGACGTGAATCAGGCTCTCGCCAATTTTGGAAGACCTTGATTCACGGATCAGGCCGAACAGGCCTGATCCGATCAAGGTCTGAGCCTGATCGTGCGAGGTGGAAGCGCTTTGCGATTCAACCAAAGCTTAGGGCCCGCCGTATATTCGCTGCTGGTGGAAGATTGTCCCGGGGAGGTACGTATGCGAGCGATGAGGCCAGTCACATTACCGACACGCCCCGACGTTATCGGCTTGGACCTTGCAGCGGCGATCGGCTATGGCGACGCCCGAGCGATGCCTGGAAACCAGAACAAGGCGCATTTTCCCGCATGACCCCATCCTTCCGGCTTCTCGCCAAACGCCGGTTTCTGCCGCTGTTCGTCACCCAGTTCCTGGGCGCCTTCAACGACAACCTGTTCCGCACCGCGATGATCATGCTGGTGATCTATCGCATCTATAATGATCCGGCGCAGGAAGCCGCCTTCTCGGCGGTCGCGGGTGGGCTGTTCATCCTGCCCTTCTTCCTCTTCTCGGCGCTGTCGGGCCAGCTCGCCGATTGCCATGACAAGGCGAAGATCATCCGCATCGTGAAGACGGCGGAGATCATCATCATGATGGCGGGCTCCGCCGGGCTGGTGCTGCAGTCGGTGCCGCTGATGCTGCTGGCGCTGCTCAGCATGGGCGCCCACTCCACCTTCTTCGGCCCGATCAAATATGCGATCCTGCCCCAGCATCTGGAGGATGATCAGGTGCTTCCCGGCACCGGGCTGGTCGAGGCGGGCACCTATATCGCCATTCTCGCGGGCACGATCGCCGGCGGCATCGTCTCGGCCGAGCATGCCGCGATCGGCGTGCTGGTGGTGGCGGCGCTGGGCTGGCTGGCCGGACGGCAGGTGCCGGCCGCGCCGCCCTATACCCAGGATGCGGGCGTCGATTTCCACATCATCCGCTCGTCGATCAAGCTGGTGTCGGACACGATGCACATCCGCCGGCTGTTCCTGGCGATCCTGGCAATCAGCTTCTTCTGGGCGCAGGGCGCGATCCTGGCCGCGCAGTTCCCTCCGCTGGTGAAGAATGTGCTGGGCGCCGACCAGAGCGTGGCCACGCTGTTCCTCGCGGTCTTCTCGGTCGGCGTCGCGATCGGCTCGATCGCGATCAACCGCATCCTCGGCGGCGCGGTCTCGGCGCGCTGCTCGCCGGTCGCAGCCCTCGTGATGGGCGCCTTCGTCTGCGACATGTGGTGGATGACGCATTACTGGCCGGCGCCGGGCGGCACCCTGCACGACTTCAAGAGCTTCATGCAGCTGGCCGGCTCCACCCGCATCCTGATCGACCTGCTCGGCATCGCGGTGGCGGGCGGCATGTTCGTGGTGCCGCTCTATGCCTTCCTCACCACCACCGTCGCCAAGGCCCAGACCGCGCGCACCGTGGCGGCGAACAACATCGTCAATTCGGGCTTCATGGTCGCCTCGACCGTGCTGCTCGGCGGGCTCGTCCATATGGGCGTGTCGGTGGCGGAGACGCTGCTGATGGTCGCGGTGGCCAGCATCGGCGCGGCGTGGCTCGCCTGGCTGCTGCACAAGGCCTGCGACTGAACCTTCTCTTTCTTCCTCTCCATCATCGTCACTCCGGCGGAGGCCGGAGTCTCGGGAGAGGGGAGAGGGGAGATGAGGTTGCCGCAAGAGCCCGCTGAGACTCCGGCCTCCGCCGGAGTGACGCTTGGGGATGGGGTTGGCGCGATCAGGGAATCAGCGCGCTGAACGCGATGATCCCCAGCACATAGGCCAGCACGAACAGCCGCACGTCATAGCGCCAGCGCTCGTTGGTGGGATCGAATCGCATGGTCCGAACATAGCGAGGGCGACAAGGCCGCAAAGCCCTGTCGCCCTCGTCTCCCGCATCCCCCGTCCCGCTGGGGGACTGGGAAGCTCAGCCGTTGGCCGCCGCGCGGGTCTCGACGCTCGGCGTCTGCGACGTCGTGCTGCCGTTCGCGCGGCTACGGAACTTGGAGATATTGTCGCGGGCCTGCTCCAGCCGGTCATGCGCGACGTGCGACAGGTCGTCGGCGGCCTTGCGCAGCTTCTCGCCGCCGCTGGTCGCCGCCGAACGAAGCTTCTCGCTGCCGGTGGTGGCGGCAGAGCGCAGCTTGTCGCGGTTCATGAAGATCGCGAAGCCCGCCGCGACGATGCCCGCGACAACGCCGGCCGCGATCGTCAGGCTGGTGCGGTCGGTCGGCACCTTCTTCACCGCGCGGGTGGCGCGGGTGCGGGCCGAGCGGATCGCGGTCTTCGCCTCGTCGGTCACGCTCTGCGCCTTGGCGCGGGCCGTGCGCGAACGCGTGGTCTTGGCCGCGCCGGTCTTGGCGGCGGTGCTGCGCTTGCGCGCGGTGGTGGTGCCGGTGCCGCCCGAACGCGAACGGCTGGTGCTGGTCCTGGTGGCCATGTCAGTCACTCCATAGGAATTCTCAGCAAAAACGCGAAGCTAGCGGTGGAGTTCCGCTTTTTGCCGCGCATTCGCCAGATGCGCGATGAATCGCATGCTGGAACGGCCGGCCGCTTTACTGTATCTGCTTTGTTCCATGGAGCGACCCGATCCGGCGCCGGACGAGGATGGCGTGGCCGAAGGCGGCCGCAAGATCATCCATATCGACATGGACGCCTTCTATGCCTCGGTCGAGCAGCGCGACGATCCGGAGCTGCGCGGCAAGCCGGTCGCGGTGGGCGGCACGCGCGAGCGCGGCGTGGTCGCGGCGGCGAGCTATGAGGCGCGCAAATATGGGGTGCGATCGGCCATGGCCTCGGCGCTGGCGCGGCGGATGTGCCCCGACCTGATCTTCGTGCGCCCGCGCTTCGACGTCTATCGGGAGGTGTCGCGCCAGATCCACGGCATCTTCGCCGAGTTCACCGACCTGATCGAACCGCTGTCGCTGGACGAGGCCTATCTCGACGTCACCGAGAATCACCAGGGCATCGCCACGGCGACCGATGTGGCCCGTGCGATCCGCGCGCGGATCAAGGCCGAGACCGGGCTCACCGCCTCGGCCGGGGTGTCCTACAACAAGTTCATCGCCAAGCTCGCCTCCGACCATAACAAGCCCGACGGCCTCTGCGTGGTCCGTCCCGACCACGGGCTGGCGTTCATCGCGAAGCTGCCGGTGGGCCGTTTCCATGGCGTGGGGCCGGTGACGGCGACGCGGATGGAGAAGCTGGGCATCCACACGGGGGCCGACCTGCGCCGCTGCAGCCGCGAATTCCTGGCGCAGCAATTCGGCAAGTCGGGCGACTATTTCTATCTCGCCGCGCGTGCGATCGACCATCGCCCGGTGCGGCCCGACCGGGTGCGCAAGTCGATCGGGTCGGAGAACACCTTCTTCCAGGACCTCTACCAGCACGACGAGCTGGCGGCGGCGCTGCGCGAATCGAGCGAGACCGTCGCCCGCCACGCCGAGCGCACCGGCAAGGCGGGGCGCACCGTCTCGATCAAGCTGCGCTATTCGGACTTCCGCACCCTGACCCGCGCCAAGACGCTGCCCGGCCCGGTGTCCGACGCCGACAGGATCCAGGAAGTCGCGCTGGCGCTGCTCGCCCCGCTGGAGCCCGTCGAGCTGGGCATCCGCCTGCTCGGCGTCACCCTGTCCAACCTCGACGAGGGCGAGGAGGAACTGGCCGTCACCCCCGAACAATTGGCGCTGGCGCTCGATTGGGTGTAGACCGCAAGGCCTTCAGGCAGAAGGAGAATGACATGAGTCAGGCTAAGTCGGGGGCGATGCGGATCGACTTCGTGTCGGACGTTTCCTGCCCCTGGTGCATCATCGGCCTGCGCGGTCTGGAGGAGGCGCTCGACCGGGTCGGCGACCTCGTCGCGGCCGACATCCATTTCCAGCCCTTCGAGCTCAACCCGATGATGGCGAAGGAAGGCGAGAGCATCGCCGAGCATATCGAGCGCAAATATGGCCGCACCCCCGAACAGTCGGAAGAGACCCGGACGATGATCCGCGATCGCGCGGCCGAGGTGGGCTTCGCGATCAACATGGGGCCCGACAGCCGCATCTATAACACCTTCGACGCGCACCGCCTGCTCCACTGGGCGGGCACCGAGAGCGGTGGCGGGCGCCAGCAGGCGCTGAAGCACGCGCTGTTCGAAGCCTATTTCACCGAGCAGCGCGATCCCTCCGACCACGCCGTGCTGCTGGCGGCGGTGGAGAAGGCCGGGCTCGACCAGAAGATGGCGGCCGGCATCCTCGCCTCCGACCGTTATGCCGAGGATGTCCGCCAGGCCGAGCATTTCTGGACGCGCGCCGGGGTCAATTCGGTGCCGGCCGTGATCATCAACGAGCGCTACCTGATCTCGGGCGGCCAGCCGCCCGACGCCTTCGAAAAGGCAATCCGCTCGATCGCGGCGGAGACGGCGCCGGCCTGACGGGGGCGGTGACAGGTACAGGGGGCGGGGGATGAGCGTGTCTGCTTTAGTGCTGGCGGCCGCCGTTACGGCGGCGCAGCCGATCAATGCTCCCGATTGGGTGACGCCACAGGATTATCCGGCCGTCTCCGCGACCGGGCGGCAGGGCGGCTCCGTCGTCTTTCGCGTCGTGGTTTCGAAGGATGGCCGCCCGCAGCGCTGCGATGTGGTGGAAAGCAGCGGATATGAGGCTCTCGATCGCCGGTCTTGCGCGCTTGTCATGTTGCGAAGCCGCTTCGAGCCGGCGCTCGATTCATCGGGCAGCGCGGTGATCGCGGTCTATAAGAACACCGTTCGCTGGTGGTTGCCTAACGATGGCGTCCCGCAGCCCAAGCCAAGGGCGGCCGACATCGACCTGACGGTCGCGAAATTGCCGGATGGGATCGAGGATCCGGTCAAGGTCGAGGTGGGTTTCATGGTCGATGCGGATGGTAAGATGTCCGACTGTTCGGTCGTGATGCCGGCCCAGCTGAAAGGACGCGCGAGGAAGCTCCAGCAGGCCGCCAACGACCGGTTGGGCAGGCTCGCCTGCGATCGCGCCATGGCGATGCATCGGCCGAGCCCGGCACTCGACGAAAAGGACAAGGCGCTGCCGTCCGTTCAGACCGCGAAGATATCCTTTGCTACCGAAGCCGGCGCACGAAAACGTCCCTGACCGCGCCACTTGAAGCCTTTGAGAAAGCAATCCGCTCGATCGTGGCGGAGCCAAACGCTACTGCGTAACGATCGCATTTGACGGTGGCCGGTTCGCCTGACATCGTCGCGGCATGAGCATCATCGCCTCCCTCCTTTTCGCTACGGTCGTCGCCGGCCAGGCCGACGACGCGCGCAGCTGGATCAAGCCGCTCGACTATCCCGCCGCCGCACTGCGCGCGAGCCGGGGCGGGGTGACCGGCTTCGCGCTGACCTTCTCGGAGAAGGGCGAGCCGATCCGCTGCGACATCGGCTATTCGAGCGGCTGGGACGATCTCGACCAGGCGACGTGCAAGCTGCTGATGAAGCGCGGCAAGATGAAGCCCGCGCTGGGCAGCGACGGCCGGCCGGTCCTCTACGTCTATCGCAGCACCCATCGCTGGTTCATCGAGGGGATGGAGCAGCCGCGACCGAACCCGCCGCGCCACGATCTCGAGCAGAAGATGGAGCGGTTGCCGGCCGGCATCACCGCGCCGGCCGTGGTCGAGGTGGCGTTCCAGGTCGACGCCGATGGCGCTATTTCCGATTGCTCGGCGACGAAGCCCGGCAACCCCGCCGGCCGCCGCTTCGCCGAGACCCAGCGCGCGAGCGCCGCGCTCTGGGGCGAGGCGTGCCGGGTGGTCGGGGCCCAGGCGCGTCCGGCGCCCGCGCTCGATTCGGCGGGCAAGCCGGCGGCGTCGGTGCAAACCCTGCGGGTGCAGTTCACCACCGGGCAGTAGGATATTCCTCCCCGGCACGGGGGGGGGAGGAACGAAAGGCTCAAGCCGTCTCGGTCTGCCCCACGAAGTCGACCATGATCTCGCCAGAGATCGTCTCCAGCGCCTCGCGCACCTGTTCGGTCGAGAGGCCGGCGGGCAGCAGCAGCCGGGCCTTGCCGCGGAACAGCGGCGCGCCCGACCAGGCGCTGCCCTCGATCTCGCTGGTGAACGCCTCGATATTGACGTCGAGCCCGGCGAGCACGGTCGTCACCTCGCGGACGATGCCGGGGCGGTCCTGGCCGACGATCTCGATCCCGAGCGGCTGGCCGCCGCGTGCGGCATCGCCGGTCGACGGCACGATCGCGACGTTCAGGCCGACTGCGTCGATCGCCTGCGCCGCCTTCTCCAGTTCGCCGAGCCGGTCAGCCGGCAGCTCGACCAGCACCGAGCCGACATATTTGCCGCCGAGCCGCGCGAGGTGGCTCTCCAGCCAGTTGCCGCCTGCGGCATAGACCGCATCGGCAAGCGCGCGGGTGAGGCCGGGCCGGTCGCTGCCGACCACCGTGAGGATCACCGATTGGTTCATGGCAGGCATCTCCCGAATATCGCGGTTTTGCCGGGAATCTAATCCTCCTGGGCGGCGCGGCCAACCCGGAAATCGACGGGATCACCGATCGCCGGGACGATGCCGCTTGCGCTGGTGCGTCCGATCAAGCCCTGTGCGAGGTATCGGGGGTAGCGTTCGCGCAACAGGGGAGCCATGCCATGATCACCATCCATCATCTCAGCAATTCGCATTCGCATGTCGTGCTTTGGCTGATGGAGGAGCTGGGGCTGCCCTATGTCCAGGTCGACCACCAGCGCGACCCGCGTACGCGGCGCTCGCCCGACACGCTGCGCGCGGTCCATCCCGCCGCCAAGGCGCCGACGATCGAGGACCATGGGCTGGCGATGGTCGAGTCGACCGGCATCCTCCTCTATCTGCTCGAGGCCTATGGCGAGGGCCGGCTGCGCCCACCACCGAACACGGCGGCGGCGATGACCTTCTTCCAGTGGATCACCTTCATCGAGGGATCGGCGAAAGGGCCGGTGATGCAGCTCTTCCGCCTGCGCATGGCACCGGCCGACGCGGCGACCCGCGCGACGGTTGAGCAGGCGGCGGTCGTGCCGCTGCGGCTGATCGAGGCCGCGCTCGACGGGCAGGAGACGCTGGTGCCGGGCCAGTTCACCGCCGCCGACATCCAGCTGACCTTCTTCGAGGATCTGCTGGAAGGCATCGGCATCCTCGAACAGTGGCCCAACATGCAGGCCCATATGCTGCGGATGCGCGAGCGCGACGCCTACAAACGCGCCGAGGCGAAGGGCCGACCGGTCGACATCAAGGGGCTGTTCGCGGGGATCGGGCGGTAGGGGCCCTCAAGTTCCTCCCTATGGCGCAGCCATTGGGAGGGGGACCACCCGCAGGGTGGTGGAGGGGTGGGGCAGAACCTCCTCGCTGGTTATGGCAATGAGGTCGCAGACCCCACCACCATGCTGCGCATGGTCCCCCTCCCCATCGCTGCGCGATAGGGAGGACCTTAGAAGCCCGGCGCTAGCAGCTCGAAGATCTTCTCGTCCTCCTCCGTCAGCTTCATCCCTTCGCGCGGCAGCGACTGGATGCAGACATGGTCGGCGCCCGCGTCCCAATGCGCCTGGATGCGGCGGCGGATCGCCTCTTCGTCGCCCCAGGCGACGATCGCGTCGACCCAGCGATCGGAGCCTTCGCCGGCCAGGTCGCCCTCGGTGAAGCCCATCCGCAGGAAGCTGTTGCGGTAGTTGGGCAGGTTGATCGAATGGCCGATCGTCCGCCGCGCGATCGCGCGCGCCTTCGTCGGATCGGTCTCCAGCACCACCATCTGCTCGGGGCAGAGCAGCTTGCCCGGCCCCAGAATCTCGCGCGCCCGCGCCGTATGCTCGGGGGTGACATTATAGGGGTGGATGCCGTCGGCGAGCTCGGCGGCGAGCTCGATCATCTTCGGGCCGAGCGCGGCGAGCACCGTCCTGGGCTTTTCGGGTGGCGGCGGGCCGGCATAGCTGGAGGCCGCCATCGCCTCCAGATAGGCGCGCATCGCGCCGAGCGGCTTCTGATATTTATGGCCGCGCAGTCCCTCGACCAGCGGCGTGTGCGAGACGCCGAGGCCGAGCAGGAAGCGCCCGCCCGACTGCTCGTTCAGTGCATATTGCGCGTTAAACGCGGCAAAGGCGTCGCGCGCATAGATGTTGGCGATCCCGGTCGCGACGTTGAGCGTGCTCGTGTTGGCGAGCGCCCAGGAGGCGCCCACCATCGGCTCGCGCCCGAAGGCCTCGGGAATCCACAGCGTGCCATAGCCCAAGGCCTCCACCCGCTGCGCGAAGGCCGCGGCGGCGGGGGCGTCGAACTCATGGGTGAGCGCCCAGACGCCAAGCTTGCCGATCGTCACCCCATCCTCCCCGACTGATTGCGGGGCCTGTTCAGCATGACGGCTTTTTTAAATCAATCGACTTATATCGATCGCCCTCAGCTTTCCTTCTGCAGCTCGACGACGATCACCTCGATCGGCTTGGTGCCGACATTGATGTCCTGATGCTTGGTGCCCGGCGCGTTGGCGGGCAGCCAATAGGCGTGGCCCGGCAGCCAGTCGACCACCTCGCCGCTGCCATCCTCCTCGCGGATGTCCATGCGGCCGCCTTCCAGCGCGATCAGCACGCGGGGATGTTCGTGGCGGTGGAAGGGGAGCGGGGTGTTCGGCGCGATCACCGATTTCCACACCTTCACCTTGTCATTCTCGAAGAAGGGGGTGCGGCCGGTCTGGGCCGCGCCCGCCGCATAGCCGATCCCCGCGGCGCCGATCGAGGCAAAGGTCATCAACAGGGCCACCGTCCGGATCTTCATCGCGCATACCCCCTTATGTTGCGAGCGCAGGCTAACAGCCCCGTGCGGCTTGGGAAGCCGAAAATCGGCGGAAAAGCGGGAAGGATTGCCAGGCGGGCCGGTGCTGCTAGCATCCTATGGTCGGGGCGGAACGGGGGCGGCCGGTGCGAGCGATCATGATGGCGGCGATGGTGGCGGGGCTGATGGCCGGAACGGTGGCGGACGGACGCGTGTCGGAACCGGGCTTCGACGTGGTCGAGGCGTCGATCGCCGATCTCGGCGCGGCGCTCGGCAGCGGCAAGGTCCGCTCGCGCGAGCTGGTCGAGGCCTATCTCGCGCGGATCGCGGTCTATGACCGGGCCGGCCCAGCGCTGGGCGCGATCGTCACCCTCAACCGCGCCGCGCTCGACCAGGCCGACCAGCTCGACCGCGAACGCAAGGCGGGGAGCCTGCGCGGGCCGCTCCACGGCATCCCCGTGCTGGTGAAGGATAATTACGACACCGCCGACATGCCGACGAGCGGCGGCACGCTCGCGCTCGCGACCCTCCAGCCCACCGGCGATGCCGAACAGGTCGCGCGGCTGCGCGCGGCGGGCGCGATCATCCTGGGCAAGACCGCGATGCACGAACTGGCCTCGGGCATCACCACCATCTCCTCGCTCACGGGCTATGCGCGCAACCCCTATGACCCGCGCCGCTCGCCGGGCGGGTCGAGCGGAGGGACTGCCGCCGCGGTTGCGGCGAGCTTCGCCGCAGCGGGGATGGGCACCGACACCTGCGGATCGATCCGCATCCCGGCGGCCTATCAGAATCTCTATGGCCTGCGCGCGACCCAGGGCCAGTCGAGCCTGGCCGGGATCGTCCCGCTGTCGCTGTCGCAGGATGTCGCCGGGCCGCTCGCGCGCAGCGTCGAGGATCTCGCGATCATGCTCGATGCGACGGTCGACATGTCCCCCACCGCGCGGCGCATCCCCTATCGCCAGATGCTCGTACCCGATGCGCTGAAGGGGG
Source organism: uncultured Sphingomonadaceae bacterium (assembly GCA_963540925.1). Lineage (GTDB taxonomy): Bacteria > Pseudomonadota > Alphaproteobacteria > Sphingomonadales > Sphingomonadaceae > Rhizorhabdus. The sequence continues at coordinate 73,081 of CAUTRN010000007.1, read as the reverse complement.
CGCGGATCGGCGTGGTTCGGCAGATGTTCGGGCAGGAGACCGACATGCAGGACGGCCGCACCCTCGCCGATGGTGCGATCGCCAGGATGCGGGCGGCGGGCGCCATGATGGTCGACGTCGCGCTGCCGGGGCTCGATGACCTGCTCAAGGATTCGGGGCTGATCCCGTTCGAGATGAAGCCCGACCTCGCCGCCTATCTCGCCGCCCATCCCGGAGCGCCGGTCACCTCGCTTTCGGATATCATCGACAAGGGGCTGGCCCACACGACGATGGATGCCCGGCTGCGGACGCGCAATCCTGCGGGGCCGCGCGACGAGAAGGCCTATGCGGCGGCGCTTGCGAAGCGCGAGAAGCTGCGGGCGCTGATGCTCGATGCCCTTGCCGGCCAGCAGCTCGACGCGCTGCTTTATCCGACCAGCCTGCGCTCGCCGCCGCTGCTCGACGCCGACTATACGCTGCTCGCCAGTTGCCAGCTCAGCGCCAATAGCGGGCTGCCGGCGATCGAGATCCCGATCGGGTTGACCGAGGCGGGCCAGCCGATCGGGCTGGAACTGCTCGGCCCGGCCTCGTCGGAGGCAGCGCTGCTGAGGCTCGCTTATGGATGGGAGCAGGCCGCCCCTCCGAGGGTGGCGCCGTTCAGCACGCCGCCGCTACAGGCGGGCAAGGCGCCCACGCCGCAAAATTACGCTGCATCGCTCCGCACGGCGGGCCGCGCCCGGACGGTGGTGAAGATGCGCTACGACCCGACCACCGCGATGCTCGATGTCGATGCCAGGGTGACCGGGCTGGCGCCCGACGAGCTCGTCGCGGTCGCGCTCCATCGCGGCAAGGGCGGTGCGCCCGGGCCGGTGCTCGTCACATTGCTGGGGCCGGGCGGGATGCCGGGCAAGGCGAGCATCTTCCTGACCGCCCCCGACCGCGCGGCGCTGCTCGCGGGTGATGTCTATGCGGTGCTCTACACGCGTGGGGCACCGCTCGGCGCGGCTCGGGGGGCGGTGAAGCCGAGCGATTGATCGTCCGCCAGACGGCCCTCAATGCAGCCAGAATTCATACACGCTCAGCAGCGTCTCGAACGCGATCAGCGCGAGGATGGCGAGTTCGAGCCGGTGTGAGCGCTTGTCCTGGACCAGGTCGAGCAGCCATTCGGCGGCGTCGCCGATCACCTCGAGCTTGCGCTCCATCGCACGGGCCCGGTCGCCCAGCTCGAACTCGGCTTCGAGGCGGCCATAGAGCCGGTCGAGCTGGGGATTGTCCCACAGCATGTCGGGCTTCTCGCCGATCTGCGCGCGGCCGACGACGCGATGCTGCGCCGACAGCACGTCGCCGATATTCTGCATCACCCGGCGGATCGGCATGCGGGCGCGGCCATGGGTGCGCAGCTCGTTGATCAGCGGTTCGACGCTGTCGAAGGCTTCGGCGATGCGCTCCTCGTCACGCGCGAGGACGACGCTGCGCGCCAGCACGGTGGCGGTGAGCAGCAGCCTTTCGCGGGTCGCCTCGCGCAGGCGGATATGGCCATCGGCGCTCACCGTCTCCTCGGCATCGGCCTTGATCTCGATCCAGGCGGTCTCGATCTCGGGCGCGGCGAGCGGCTCGAGGACGTGCGCCGACAGCCGGTCGATCAGCCGGCGTTCGGTATCGGGCGAAGCGCCGAACAGCACGAGGACGCCATAGCGAAACACGAAGGCGCCGCCGATGCCCGACAGTTCCAGCGTTTCCGGTTCGGCGAAGTCGCGCAGGTCGCGCGTGTCGATGCGGGTGCCCAGCAGCAGCGCCCGCACATCCGCCTTCCGCGCCTGTCCGGGCAGCGCCATGCCGAGCACCTCGCGGATGCCGATGGTGCTGGGTCGGGCCGGAACATTGGCAGCCATGGGGCCTCGCGAAGCCGTTGCAGCGTCGACAGGCCTGTCGTGCTCACTATCGGCTGGCCAGAGCCTAGGGCGAGGTCGATGACGCCGCAATGAAAGCGCGGAAAAATCAGCGGTGTTTCAGCCGTGCGGGTCGATCCGGAGGCATCCGTCCGGCCGATCGCGACGCTGCTTTACGAAAGAGTGGCGGTCAGCCGTCGATCACATGCGGGATGAAGCGGGCGCCATTGCCGGTGATCAGGCCATCTTCGCGAATCCCCAGCCCGGCCGCTGCGCCGTCGACGATCCACGCGCCCAGCACGGGGTAGCGCCCGTCGAAATCGCGGATGCGGCAGCGGTGCTGATAGAGCATCTTCCCACCCGGATATTGCCCGCCGGAGCGCGCGATCGTCTCGCCGGCCTCGACCAGCTCGATATTGGCCCCTTCGCGCGCAAGAAAGGGCTTGGCCACATAACTGTCGCCGATCTGGCCCGGATCGCTGGAGGCCGCCAGCAGATTGGGATGGCCGGGAAACATCTCCCACAGCGTCTCCAGGATTGCCTTGTTGCTCCACAGCATCTTCCAGATCGGCTCGATCCACAGGGTGGTGGGCAGGTGGCGGACGATGGCGGGCCCATAGGCCTCGTCGACGATCCATTCCCAGGGGTAGAGCTTGAACAGCGCGGTGATCAGCTGGTCGTCCAGGTCGACGATCCGGCCATCGGCATCCACGCCGATATCGTCGATCACGATGCCCTGCGTGGCGATGCCGGCCTGTTCCGCCAGGTCGCGCAGATAGGTGGTGGTGATCGTGTCCTCATGCGAAGGATCGGCGGCATGGGTGAACCACAGCCGCCCGGCGGGCAGGCGAGGGGCCAGCGTGCGCCACCGGTCGAGCAGCTTCTCGTGCAGGCTGTTGAACTGGTCGAGATCGGGGTGGCATTGCTCCTTCCAGTTCCATTGCACCACGGCCGCCTCCAGCATGCCGGTCGGCGTGTCGCAATTGAACTCGAACAGCTTGGGCTCTTCCCGCCCGTCATAGCCGAAGTCGAACCGGCCATAGTCGAGCGCGGGCGGACGGGTGCGCCAACTGTCGCGGATCGCGGCATGGCAATAGTCGGGAATGCCGAAATGGCGCATCAGCCGGGGGTCGTGGGCGAAGCGCTCGCCGGCTTCGAGGAACAGGTCATGGACCGTCTCGGTGGCGGCCTCGATCCGCTCGATCTCCGCCAGGGTGAAGGCGTAATGGACGCTTTCGTCCCAATAGAGATCGTCGCCGTCGCTGTGCCAGATCAGCCCCAGCGCTTCTACGTGCGCGCGCCATCCCTCGCGCGGGCTGCGCTGGCGCCGCTCCATGCCTTCAGGACCAGCCGCCGCCGAAGCGCCGCCCGCTCGCGCCGAGGCCGCCGCGCGAAACGGCTTCCGACCGGGTCAGGTGGGTCGAGGCCGGGGCGGTGTAATATTGCACGCCCGATCGCGGTTCGAACGATCCCGCATCGCCGAAGCGCGTTGCATGCACCGAATCGCCGTAGAGCGGCACGGGCGAATTGCGGCGCATATAATACCAGCAGGCGGCACGGTTCGGGCCGGTCGACTGGCAGTCGTCATCCCTGACCCGGCGGCCTTCCTGGTCGACGCACACCGCCGTGTCGGTATCGGAGACGACATCCTCCCACTCGTTCTTCGGCGAAGAGCAGAAGGACAATGTCATCAGGGTCGCGGCCATGGTGGCGGTGAAGGTCAGGTCCTTGTTCATCGGGCGGCCGATCCCCTCAGGGAACCATGCAGGCGGCCTGGAGCACGCCGACGGCCAGGCCCATGCCCCCGACGAAGACGCCGGAGGCGACGCAGTCCTCGCTGATCTTCTCCTCGATCGTGCGGAACAGCAGGCGGGCGATTGCGAAGAAGGTCAGCAACTGCACCGTCGCGGCCACCGCGCCCCACAGCAGCATGTCGGGAATGTTCACCGAATGCGCGATCACCATCGCCACCGGGAGCGAAAAGCCCAGGAATGTACCGGTCAGCTGCAGCGACGCCGCGACATTGCCATTGCGGATGAGCGCGAATTCGCGATGCGGCGTGATCGCGACATAGAGGGTCAGGAAGGCCAGCCCCAATCCGATTGCCGCGCCGAAATAGGCCAGGAAATGCGGAAGCGTCTCGACGAAATATCCGAACATGATGCCCACCCTTTCGCCCACGCTATCAACATCGGGTGCAGCTTGGAAGCGTGTCGACCGTAGCGGACTGGCGGCCGGTTCACCCCGACCGGGTGAGCGACCAGCGGATGTCGATCCCCGCATCGGGTACCGGGCCGGTGATCACCAGCTGGCGGGTCGACTGCGGGCGGCCGCGCGGGTCGATCCACAGGCTGTCCTCCACCGCCAGTTCGCCGCCGGCGACGCGGAAGCGCCACAGCGCGCCCTCGGCGATGCGGATCAGGGCGCCGCTGCCGTCGCGCATCGGCGAGACGTCGACCCCGGGGGCGAGGTGGAAGCGGATCGCGTAGCGCAGCTCCTCGGCCGAGCGCGGGCGCCGGCCGACCGGCATCAGCCCGTCCAGCCCGCGCACCTCGGTGCCGCCGGGGCCGATCTCGATCTGGCGGCGATGGGCGAAGCCGTGGCGGCGGACATAGCCGTCATGGCGCATGTCGATGCTGCTGCCCTGCCGGCTTTCCTGCCGCTCCACCTCGACCTCGGTCACGCCCTTGCCCAGCGAGCCGTCGGCATGGACGGCGGTGGAGTTGCTGTCCTCCAGCACCAGGGTCGAATGCGCCGCGGTGCTGCGCAGCGCCGAGGCCAGCTCGGGGTGCAGCGCGTTGTTGGCGCCGCGCCCGCCGCCGCAATTGACGATCAGCCGCCACGGCCCGTCCGACATCTCGAACGCCAGGGTCGAGGCGCAGGCCTGGCTGGCGAAGCGTGAGATCGGCGGCGGCGCGGCGTCGGCGATGATGCGGGTGTGGCCTACCGACAGCCGCTGATAGCCCCAGTCGCGCGACTGGAGCAGCGGCCGCGCGCGCATCCCCGAGGCGCTGACCACCGCGTCGATCCGGCCGCCGTCGATCGGGGCGGCGCCCTGCCAGCTCGACAGGCCGCCATCGCCCATGGTGAGCCCCAGCAGCGGCGGCACCGCGCGGGTCAGCGCGTCGTTCAGCGTGGCGGGCATGCGCTGCGATCGCATCTCATAATATTTGCGCAGCATCGCCAGCAGGCCGACCAGATCCAGCTGGTCCACCGCCGAACGGCTGACGATGCCGCCATCGCTGTGGAGCGCGTCGTCGAGCGCGCGGGCCAGGCCCTTCTCGCCATGGAGCTGGCGCAGCTCGCCGCCGGGGATCAGCAGCCCAGCGCCCACCACGCCCGCCCAGGCCGCGACCCGCGCGATGCCGGGGGCCGCCTTGTCGGCGCTGCCGTCAAGGTGGCGGGCGCCGCGCGCCAGCGCGTTGAGCACCAGGGTGCGCAGCTCGTCCGTCGACATGATCAGCGGGGCATGGGCGCCCCAGAACAGGATGCGCCGGCCCCACAGGTCGGGGCGCCAGGCGGCCTCGTGGAGCTGCTTGCCGAAGGCGTCGATCCAGCGGCGGGTGAGCAGCTCGGCGATCGGCGCCACCCGCTGGCGCGGGCCGCCGGCGCTCAGGTCGCGCAGCCAGGCGAAGCTCTGGAGATGGTCGGCGAAGGCGGCGGAGATTTCGCGCGGGCGGAAATCATAGCTCTCGATCGCCACGCTCTCGCCCTGCCAGACGATCTCGCCGTCGAGCATCGCACCGCCCAGCCGCACCAGCCCGGCGATCGGATCGGTGGGCACGTCGAACAGCTTGAGCGGGAAACGGCCGCGCAGCCGGAAATTATGGACCGGGGTGCGCCAGCTCAGCGCATGGACGCGGCTGGCGAGGCGTTCGGCGAGCGAGTGGCTGCGGTCATGCTCGACCTTGATGACGCGCCGGCCGGGCTGGACGCCATCCTCGAAGCCGGACCCGTCTCCCTCGCTCATCGGCCGATGCTCAGGCTTTCCTCAGGCCGGCGATGTTGCTGGCATAGGCGCTGGGTCCGCCGCGGAAGGTGGCGGTGCCCGCCACCATCACCGTGGCGCCCGCCGCGATCACCTTCGGCGCGGTGTTGGCGTCGACTCCGCCGTCGACCTGCAGGTGGATGTCCTTGCCGGTCTTGTCGATCATCTTGCGGATCGCCTCGATCTTGCGCAGCTGGCTCTCGATGAAGCTCTGGCCACCGAAACCGGGGTTCACGCTCATCACCAGCACCAGGTCGATATCCTCGATCAGATAGTCGAGCATCTTGGCCGGGGTGGCGGGGTTCAGCGAGATGCCGGCCTTCTTGCCCAGGCTCTTGATGCGCTGGACGGTGCGGTGGACGTGCGGGCCCGCTTCCGGGTGGACGGTGATGATATCGGCCCCGGCATTGGCGAAATCCTCGAGGAAGGCATCGACCGGGGAGATCATCAGATGGACGTCGAACGGCTTGGTGGTGTGCGGGCGCAGCGCCTTCACCACGCCCGGTCCGATCGTGATGTTGGGGACGAAATGGCCGTCCATCACGTCGACATGGATCCAGTCGGCACCGGCGGCATCGATCGCGCGAATCTCCTCCCCCAGCTTGGCGAAGTCGGCGGACAGGATGGACGGCGAGATGAGAACGGGCTTGGTCATGATCGATCCGGCTTAGCGGTGTGGGGGAAGGGGGGCAAGGTGGGGGACCAAGTTCCTCCCCGGAACGGGGAGGGGGACCATGCGCAGCATGGTGGAGGGGCGGCGCGATCAGCGCCGGCTACGCCGTCGCCCCCTCCACCGCCTGCGGGGGTCCCCCTCCCCGTGCCGGGGAGGAATTAGATTCGCCGGAACCGCGCCACGAAGAAACCATCGGCGCCGCCCTGCTCGGCCAAGGTCCCCGGCCGCACCCGAACCCGGCCCACCTTGTCGGGCGCGAAGCCCTGCGGCAGTTCCTCGGCCGTCACCGGCGCGAGCGCCCAGCCTTCGCGGCCGGCCAGGAAGCTCTTGGCGATCTGCTCGCCCTCATCGGCCTCCAGCGAGCAGACTGCGTAGACCAGCGTGCCGCCCGGCGCGACGAGGCCGGCGGCATGGTCGATCAGCCGCGCCTGCAGCTCGGCGGTGTCGGCGATGATCCGGTCCGAGGCGCGGTGGAGCACGTCGGGATGGCGGCGGAAGATGCCGGTGGCGGAGCAGGGCGCGTCGAGCAGCACCGCGTCATAGGGCGCGCCCTCTACGAACTCGGCGGCGTCGGCGATGCGGCTGTCGGCGGACAGGCCGGTGCGTGCGAGATTTTCGGCGAGCCGCTCCATCCGCTGCTCCGACTGGTCGACCGCCGTCACCGTCCAGCCCGCGCTGGCCAGCTGCATCGTCTTCCCGCCGGGCGCGGCGCACAGGTCGAGCGCGCGGCGGCCCTCTCCGGAGCCCAGCAGGCGCGCGGGGATCGCGGCGGCGATGTCCTGCACCCACCAGACGCCCTCGTCATAGCCGGGCAGGTCGACGATGCGGCGGCCGGCGGCGATGCGGACATGGCCGGAGAACAGGCTGGTGCCGTCGAGTTTCGCCGCCCACTCGGCGGTGTCGAGGCCGGGCTTCAGGCAGAGGTCGACCGGCGGCGGCGCGGCGAGCGAGAGGCGCGCGGCCTCGGCGGCGTCCTTGCCCCAGCTTTTCGTCCAGCGATCGGCGATGGCGGGGGGAAGATGCGGCGGGCTGGGCAGCACCGCCTCGTCGCGCATCAGCTTGCCGAACACGGCATGGACCAGTTTGCGCGGGCCGCCATCGACCAGCGGCAGCACCGTGGCGATCGCGGCATGCTGCGGCGTGTTCATCGCCAGCGCCTGGGCCAGCGCCATGCGCAGCACCATCCGCGCCTTGGCGTCAGGGGGCAGCGGCCGTTCGGTGGCTGTGTCGATCAGCGCGTCGAGATCGGTCGTTCGGCGCAGCACCTCGGCCGCGATGGCATGGGCGAAGGCGCGATCGTCGCCGCGATCGAGATCGCCGCAGGCGCCGTCCATCGCCGCTTCGAGCGGCAGGCCGCGACGCAGTACCGCGTCGAGCAGGCGCAGCGCGGCGCGGCGGGTGGGGGTGCCAGGGGTTTCGGTGGTCATGCGCTCGCCCTAGAGCGATCGGGAGGGCGGGTCAAAGAACGCGCCGTTCATCCAGACCTTGGTTTCGTCGCCCCTGCGAAGGCAGGGGCCCATGTCTCTCATCGCCCGAGATGGCATCTGAGCAGGGAGCAGACATGGATGCCAGCCTTCGCTGGCATGACGATTTTAAAAAGGGAGGCGGGTTCAATCCCGCCGGTGCGGATCGAGCGCACTCGTGCGGCGCCGGGTCTTGGGCACCGAGGACGGCACGGCCGACCGACGCGCGGGCGCGCGATCCGGTGCCGAAACCGCCGCGAAATTGGGCGAGGGGGTGAGCACGCCCATCTCGTTGGCGATCGCCTCCAGATGGGCGATGCGGTTCTCGGTGGCCGGGTGGGTCGAGAACATGCTGTCGCCGCCGCGCTTCATGCCGGGCACGATGTAGAGCGCTGCCGCCGCCGGATTGCGCTCGACCACCGGGTTGGGGATGTGCGCGGCGCCATTGGCCAGCTTGGCGAGCGCCGAGGCGAGCGCGCGGGGCTTGCCCGAAATCTCGGCCCCGCCGCGATCGGCGCCATATTCGCGCGAGCGGCTGATCGCCATCTGCACGATCATCGCGGCGAAGGGCGCCACGAACACCGCCAGGATGGTGGCCAGCACCTGCCCGCCGTCGCGGTCGCGCCCGCCGCCGAAGAACAGGCCGAAATTGGCGAGCATCGAGATCGCGCCGGCGATCGTCGCGGTCATCGTCATGATCAGGGTGTCGCGGTTGCGGACATGCGCCAGCTCATGCGCCATCACCCCCTCGATCTCGTCGCGGTCGAGGATGCCGAGCAGGCCGGTGGTCGCGGCGACCGCGGCATGGGCGGGGTCGCGCCCGGTGGCGAAGGCGTTGGGGTGGGGGCTGTCGATGATGTAGACGCGCGGCATCGGCAGGTTGGCGCGGCGCGCCAGATCGCTGACGAGGCCCACGAATTCGGGGCAGTTGCCGGCGTTCACCTCGCGCGCGCCATGCATCCGCAGGACGATGCTGTCGGCGTTCCAATAGGTGAACAGGTTCATGCCCGCCGCCACGACCAGCGCGATCATCGCGCCGCCCATGCCGCCGATCGTAAAGCCGAGTGCCATGAACAGCGCGGTCAGCGCCGCCAGCAGCATCGTCGTCTTCAACATGTTCATCTCTTGCCTTCGCTCCTTCGAGAGCCAATGTGGGGAGAAATGCCTGTCGGTTCAATCTGCCGGCCGCGAAAGGAAACTCGATGTCCGGAAAACGACCGCCCCATGTGAAGCCCCCGGCGCATCTGTCGCCGAACCCGCCGGTTCCCCAGCCCGAGGCGGTGAAGCCTTCGCCCGAGGCCGGTGGCCGCGACGGGCCCGATCCCACCCGCTATGGCGACTGGGAGCTCAAGGGCATCGCGGTGGATTTTTAATATCTTCTCCCCTCCCTGGAAGGGAGGGGCCGGGGGTGGGTTTGCGAGCGCAGCGAGCACGCCTCCCACTTTTCGCAGAACTCCACCGAGGGGCATCGAGCCCCTCGGTTCCGTCGACCCACCCCTTCCCCCTCCCTTCCAGGGAGGGGCTTATTTTTGTTGGGTCGTTGCCGGCTCGGCAGCCGCCACCGGTACCGCCTGTACCACTTCCTCCAGCAGCGCGGCGCTCTCGATCCGGTCGAGCGCGGTGCGGGCCTGCACATAGCGGCGGGCTTCGGCGATCCAGGTGGCGGCGGCGGTGCGGCCCGGCAGGCGGGCGACCTCGACCAGCGCGCCATCGACCCGGCCGGCGGCCAGTTCCTCGCGGGCGCGGGCGAAGCGGTCGATCGGGGCGGTGGACGGGGTCTCGACCTTGCGGACGACGATCAGGTTGGCCAGCTCGCGGCGCATGCCGTCCCACCAGCCTTCGCCCTCGTCGGCGGTCGACAGCTGCGGGCGCAGCGCGTCGAGCCGGTCGCGCAGCTGGACGATGGTGACGGGCTGGCGGCTGGCGCTGATCACGGTGGCCACCGCCTGCGGCTCGTCGCGGCCGAAGCGGTCGCGCAGCATGCCTTCGAGATAGCCGAGCGAGGCACCGCGATCGACCGCGCGGCGCGCGGCGAAGGCCACCAGCAGCCGCTCGGCGCGATGGGCCTCGCTGGAGGCGGCGGCGGTGCGCGCGTCGATCGCGTCGACCTTCGATTCGATCCGGCCGATCCGGTCATCGACGATCGACTGCACCACCCCGGCATCGGGCGGCGGGGCGATGTTGACCAGCGGCACGCGGCGCGGCGCCGGGGGGGCGTTCACGATCGGCGCGGTGGAAGGCTTCACCACTTCGGAGACGCTGTCGAAGCGATAGAACAGCCAGGCCATCGCGCCCATGCCGACCACCAGCGCCACCAGCAGCAACAGCAGGGTCGGCAGGATCGGACGGCGGCGGGGGCCGGGGATTTCGGCGGGTTCGGACATTCTCGGCTCGCCTCTGGTCGATATCGGCCGCTTTATTGGCACAGGCTGGCGGCGGCCGCCAGCAGCGCCGCATCGTCGGGCTTGTGCGCCGCGATCGTCGCGCGCCAGCCTTCGCCGGCGGCGGTCAGCACGGCGGGGGCGAGCGCGGCGAGGCGCACCGACTTGCGCGGCACCCGCGCTTCGTCGCACAGCTTGGCGAAATGCTCGGCGGCGCGGCCCGAATGGAGCAGCACCACGGCATTGCCCTCGCGGAGCGCGGTGACGGCCTTGTCGCCGAGCCGGTCGAGCGCGGCGCTGCGATAGACGATGCGCCGGTCGATGGTGATCGCGTCATGGCCGACGTCGCGGAAATCCTCGCCGGCCAGGTGAAGCGCCTTGGCGACGCCATTTTCGGCGGCGGCCTCCAGCATCACCACGGCGTCGCCGCGCCCGGTGCGGATGTCGCTGAAGCCCGCGGCCTTGAGCGCGCGGGCGGTGGCGTCGCCCACGGCATAGGCCGGGATCGCCTGATAGGGGCGCAGCGCCTTGCCGGCCTGGCGCACGGCATTGGCGCTGGTGACGAACAGCGCGTCATAATCGGAGGCCGGGGGCGAGCCCCAGGCGACCGGCTCGATCCGGAAGATCGGCGACGGGATCGGGCGCCAGCCTTCGCCGAAGGCGCGCTTGGCGGTCATGCTCGCGCCCGGCTCGGGGCGCAGCACGAGGAGCGGCAGGCGGCTCATGCGCCGGTGAACAATGCGCGCAGCGCCGGCGAGGCGCCGTCGAGCAGGCGGTGGGCCAGCGCTTCGGCATCGCCGGTCTGGAGCAGCATCGCTTCGCCCGCGCGGCATTCGCTGCCGTCCTCGGTCAATATCTCGGCGCGCAGGTGCAGCCCCGCGCCCGAGCGGACCGCGAGCGCCGCCACCGGCGAGCGGCAGTCGGCGCCGAGGGCCGCCAGCAGCGCGCGTTCGGCCGAGACGCAGGCGTTGGTCGCGGCATCGTCGATCGCGCCGAGCAGCGCGCGGATGTCGGCACGGCTGGCGAGCGTTTCGATGCCCACCGCGCCCTGGGCGGGGGCGGGGAGCATGTCCTCCAGCGCGATCGGGTGGCCGATCTCGCTGCGGCCGAGCCGGTCGAGCCCCGCGCCGGCGAGCAGGGTCGCCTCGGCCTCGCCCCCGGCGAGCTTCGCCAGGCGGGTGTCGACATTGCCGCGGAACAGCACGATCGCGCTGTCGGGCCGGGCGCGGCGCACCTGTGCCGAGCGGCGAGGCGAGGAGGTGCCCACCCGCGCGCCCTGCGGCAGCGCGGCCAGGCTCTCGGCACCGATCAGCCGGTCGCGCACATCGGCGCGCGGCAGCATCGCGGCGATCACGATCTCGGCCGGGCGGATCGTCTCGACATCCTTCATCGAATGGACCGCGAAGTCGATCTCGCCGTCGATCAGGGCGCGGTCCAGCTCCTTGGTCCACAGCGCCTTGCCGCCGACTTCGGCGAGGGCGCGGTCCTGGATCCGGTCGCCGCTGGTCTTGATCGGGACGATCTCGACCGCGCTATCGTCCCAGCCATGGGCGGCGCGGAGGGCGGCGATCGTCATGCGTGCCTGGGTGAGCGCCAGCGGCGAACCGCGGGTGCCGAGGCGGAGGGGGCGGGGGAATATGTCGGTCATTGCGGCGCTTCCATAAAGAAGCCGTCAGGCCGGCACCAGCCCGAGCCGCTCACGCCGCGACCAGCGCCACACCATCAGCACCGCGACGACGCCTAGGCCCGAGGCGAGGCCCAGCCAGATGCCGACCCCGCCCATGTGGAAGTGGAAGGCCAGCACGGTGCCCACGCCGATCCCGATCACCCAATAGCCGACCAGCGCGAACAGCATCGGCACGCGCGTGTCCTGCAGCCCGCGCAGCACGCCCGCGCCGATCGCCTGGGTGCAGTCGACCAGTTGGAACAGGGCCGCGACCGCCAGGAAGGAAACCGCGAGGCGTACCACCTCGGCATTAGCGGGGGCGTGGACGTCGATGAAGCCGCCGACCAGCAGGCGCGGCGCGCCCAGCAGCAGCGCCGCCGAGCAGGCCGAGAAGACGAAGCCGAAGACCAGCGCCAGCCAGCCCGCGCGGGTGACGACGCCATGGTCGCGCCGGCCATGGCCATAGCCCACCCGCACCGTGGCCGCCTGGCTGATCCCGATCGGCACCATGAAGCACAAGGCGGCGATCTGGATCGCGACGGCGTGGGCGGCCAGCGAGGTGCGGCCGATGATCCCCATCAGGAAGACCGCGGCGTTGAACACCGTCACCTCCAGCGCCAGGGTGATTGCGATCGGCAGCCCGACCTTCCACACCGCGCGGAAGCGCTCGCGGTCGCCGCGCCAGAAACGGCCGAACAGATGGTAGCGGCGGAAGCGCCGGTCGGTGGCGATCACCACGCCCAGCCCGATCGCCATGAACACCGATGTGATGAAGCCCGCCGTGCCCGCGCCCGCCAGCCCCATCGCCGGCAGCCCGAAATGGCCGAAGATCAGCACCCAGCCCACCAGCAGGTTGAACGGCACCGCGACGGCGGTGACGATCACGCCCCAGATCGGCCGTTCGAGCGCGGCGACGAAGTTCCGCAGGGTCAGGAACACCAGATAGGGCAGCAGCGCCCATTGCAGATGGCGCAGCAGCACCGCGGCGTTGGCCGCCAGGTCGGGCTCCTGCCCGATCAGGATCAGGATATGCTCGCCCTGCCACAGCAGCAGCCAGGCCGGGATCATGATCAGCGCGGAGGCCCAGATCGTCTGGCGCACGGTGCGGCGGATGTCGCGCACCGAATGGAGCCGGCGCCCGCGCTCGCTGGCGATCAGCGGCGAGGCGGCCGAGGTGAGGCCCATGCCGAAGATCAGGAAGGCATGGTAGAGATTGAGCGCGAGCGATCCCGCCGCGACCGCGTCAGGGCCCAGCCGGCCGAGCAGCAGCAGGTCGGTCGCCGCGATGGCGGACCAGGCAAGATTGCCGATGATCAGCGGCACGCTGAGCGACAGCAGCGCCTTCGCCTCGGTCGCCCAAGGCGTTGATCGATTCTCGTTGTCGTCCATGGCGCCGCTGTTAGCGGCGGCGGCGGGGCGAAGCCACCCCTGTCGATATCCAGTCCTGCTGACGGAGGCGTCAGGATCGGCCGTCAGACAAGGGCGTTTCGAGGGCGTTTCGGGCGGTCAGATCATCTGGGGCAGCGCCGCGTTGCTGATCGGCCGGCGGCGGATCACCGAGCCGATCACGAAGAAGCCGATCATCGCCATCGCCCAGCTGCTCGGTTCGGGCACCGTCGCGACATTGATCGTGCCCGCATAGCTGGCATCGCCGCCACTGGTGCCGCGGATCGTGAACAAATTGCTGTTGCCGCTGGCGATGCTGTTGATGAAGCGGAACTCGTTCTGGCCGGTCAGCGCGACGTTGAATTCCACGCCGTTGAACATCACCGAGGTGAAGTCGAGATTCTGGTCCAGATCGTTCTGATAGGTCGAACTGATCGTCGCCGAGATCAGATAGGCGCCGGGCGCGAGCGGCCCCAGATTGATCGTGTCGCTGAAGGTGGGCGAGCTGACGAGATCGTTGCCGAACACGCCGGTCGACCCGTTGAACGAGATGAACGTCGCCGCCGTGGCGGGCACGGAAAAGCACGCCAACGCAACGGCCGCAACAATGGCCCTGAACATGGGGTGTCCCCTATAAACCCGCGGATTTCCGCGCTTTATTGAGCACAGAAAACCGTCCGTTTCCGGATTTGTCTCCCTGTTCTGCGACCAAATGGGGTGCGCAAACGGCGGCCTGTTGGCCGTCAGGAAGGGGTCAGTTTGGGGTCAGGAAATCGTCAGAAGAAGGTCAGGAAATCGTCAGGCAGCGGGTTTGATTCGGTCCCGCATCATCCGCGCGGCGGCGTCGGTGGCCAGTTTCGTGTCGCTCGCCAGCTTCTTCACCTCGCTCGCGACGACGGCGAATCCGCGCCCGGCCTCACCGGCGCGGGCGGCCTCGATCGTGGCGTTGAGCGCAAGCAGGTTGGTCTGCGCGGCGATGTCGTTGATCGTGCCGACGATGCGGACGACCTGGGCGATCATGTCGTCGATCTCGGCGCCGCGCGCTTCCAGGGCGTCCTGGAAGTCATGGGCTTCGGCGAGGCGTGCCTCGACTTCCTGCTCCAGCCGGACCTGGCGGCTGATGTCGCTGGCGAACTTCACGATCTTGCGCGGGCGGCCGGCGGCGTCGAGCACGGGGTTGTAGGTGGCCTGGATCCACACCGGCTGGCCGGTGCGGGTGAAGCGCTGGTAGCGCCCGGCATCATATTCGCCGCGGCCGAGCCGCGCCCAGAAGGCCTTGTAGGCTTCCGAACGGACCAGCGCGTCGTCGCACAATATGCGGTGATGCTGGCCCACCAGCATCGCTTCGCCATAGCCGAACAGGTCGAGGAAATTCTGGTTGGCGTCGAGGATCGTCCCGTCGAGCCCGAACTCGATCACCGCCTGCGAGCGGTTGATCGCCTCCAGCTTGGCCGCGACCTCGGCATTTTGCTGCCGGGCGCCGCTGATGTCCGAGGCGATCTTGAGGACCTTCTCGGGCCGGCCGTCGGCGCCGAAGACGGGGTTGTAGGTGGCCTGCAGCCAGATCTCCCGGCCCCAGCGGGTGCGGCGCTTATACTCGCCCGCATCATATTCGCCCTGGCCCAGCTTGTGCCAGAAGGCGGCATATTCGGGCGAGGACACGACCTCGGGAAAGCAGAAGATGCGGTGATGCTCGCCGACGATCTCGTCGAGCGCATAGCCCATCGCGTCGAGGAAGAGCTGGTTGGCCCACAGGATCTGGCCGGTGGTGTCGAACTCGATCACGGCCTGCGATCGGCAGATCGCGTCCCAGGCCGCGCCATTGTCGCGGCTGTCGCCGGGGCGGGAAGAGGCGCGCAGGCTGGGGTCCGTGTCCATGGACGTTGGCTAGGCCCGAAGGATTAACAGGCGCTAAAGCATAGCCACCAGATTGTAATAAATTGTCAAAACAGCGGCGGTCGCGGCCACGATCGGTCGTAGCAGGGGCCGGGGCCGTCCGCTGCCGCACGCGCCGGGCGATCGGGCCTGATCTCGGACGGCAGGCTGTCGAGCGGCGCCAGATAGGAAGCCTTGGGCCAGGCCGCGAAGGTGACGTCCCAGGCGCGCGCGAAGCCGCAGCGCGGCGGTGGCGAGGCGGGCAGGCTCAACGCACGATGGATTTCGGTGAGGCCGGTGGTGGCGCCGAGTGCGAGCAGCGCGGCGAGCGCGATCCGCCGCCGACGGGAGATGCCCCAGCCGCCGCCCAGCATGTCGGCCAGGTGGAGCGCCAGCAGCGCCAGCGCCGGGATCGAGGCGCGCATCGCGAAGTCGCTCGACCAGCCGATCTGGATCAGCGGAGCGACCAGCAGGAAGCCTGCCGCGATCGCCAGGGTGGCGCCGCCGAAGCGGGCATGGCGGCCACCGGCGGCGATCAGTAGCCAGGGCAGCAACTCGACCGCCAGGAACAGCAGGTAGAAATCGGGCCGGATCCGCAGGAAGCGCAGCCCCACCGTGTCCCCCGCCGCGGCCATATAGGCGAGCGCCGGCAGCGCGATCAGGCTGGCGAGTGCGGGCAGCGCCAGGTCGGCGGGCTGGATCTGCCGGCGGCGCGCATCGTGCCAGACGGCGTAGAGGATGAACGGCATCGTCCCCAGCGCGGCGAGCGGCGACCAGAGCGCGATCAGCGGCGGCAGCATCAGCAAAGCGCCGAGCCCCAGCCGCCCGACCCGCCACAGCGCAAAGCCCAGCGCGCCGATCCAGCCGGCAAAGGCATGTTGCGGCACCCAGAAGGCCAGGGTGATCGTCGAGGAGAATTGGCTGGGTCCCCAGCCCTCCAGATGCGCGCTGGGATCGAGCCGGCCGCCATGGCCCGCGACGATCTGCCCGATCAGGTCGAAGCCGCTGAACGCCAGGAAGACGAGCAACGCCACCAGCCGGCGGCGTGTCCCTGCAAACAGCGTCGACCCGATCGCCAGGATCAGGCCAAGCAGCGCGCCGTTCTGGATGAGCAGCGCCTGGTCGGCGCCCGGCTGGCCCCAGAGTTTCCCCGCCAGCGCCGGCACCAGATACATGCCGATCGGCGCGCGCAGCAGGTCGCCCGAGGCATAGGTGAAGGGCCAGGGATGGGTCGCCATGTCGCGCAGCACCGCATCGCGCACCTGCCAGTCGGGGTTGGCATAGAAGAAGCGCCCCTCGCCGCCGAGCAGCATCAGCGCGAACGCCGCGCCCAGGCAGGCGAGCAGGGTGGCGATGGTCGGCCCCGAATGGAGATCGGTGCGGCGCGGCAGGGTGAGCAGCCAGAAGATGCCGCCCATCGCCACCGCCCAGCCCGCCGACAACCAGGGCGAGGCGAGGCCCAGGAAGCGGCAGAGCAGCAGAAGATCGAGGCCCAGCCAGCCGATCAGCGCCCCGAACAGCCACGCCGCCGGCACCCGTCGGGCGAGCCATCCGGCGTGTGAATGGGTGGCTGTGATGGCAGCCGTAGGGGCAGGGGCGATTGAGGCCATGCTGCCCCGTTATCGTCAGCAGGTTAACATTCCGCCCCGGATCACCTAGATGGCCGCCATGGCCCTGATCCTAGGTATCGAATCGAGCTGCGACGAAACCGCCGCCGCGCTGGTGACCAGCGACGGCCGCGTCCTCGCCCACCGCCTGGCGGGGCAGGAGGAGGCGCATCGCCCGTTCGGCGGCGTCGTCCCCGAACTGGCGGCGCGCGCCCATGTCGAAATGGCGGTGCCGCTGGTCGAGGCCGCGCTGGCCGATGCCGGCGTGACGCTGGCCGATGTCGACGCGATCGCCGCCACCGCCGGCCCCGGCCTGATCGGCGGGGTGATGGTGGGGCTGATGACGGGCAAGGCGCTGGCTCATGCCGCGGGCAAGCCGCTGATCGCGGTCAACCATCTCGAGGGGCATGCGCTGTCCCCCCGGCTCGGCGACCGCGAGCTGGCCTTCCCCTATCTGCTGCTGCTCGTCTCGGGCGGCCATTGCCAGCTGCTGCTGGTGCGCGGCGTGGGCGACTATCGCCGGCTCGCGACGACGATCGACGACGCGGCGGGCGAGGCGTTCGACAAGACCGCCAAGTTGCTCGGCCTGGGCTTTCCCGGCGGCCCGGCGGTCGAGCGCGCGGCACAGGCGGGCAACCCGAAGGCGGTGCCGCTGCCGCGCCCGCTGGTGGGCAGCGGGGAACCGCATTTCTCCTTCGCCGGGCTGAAGAGCGCGGTGCTGCGCGCGCGCGACGCGGGCATCCACAAGCCCGAGGATATCGCCGCCTCCTTCCAGCAGGCGGTGGTCGACTGTCTGGTCGATCGCACCCGCATCGCGCTGGCCGAGGCCGACGATGCCACTGCTTTGGTCGTGGCGGGCGGGGTCGCCGCCAACCAGGCGATCCGGGGGGCGCTCGCGGCGCTCGCCGAGAAGAACGGGCTGCGCTTCGTCGCGCCGCCGCTGTGGTTGTGCACCGACAATGGCGCGATGATCGCCTGGGCGGGCGCCGAGCGCTTCGCGGCGGGGCTGACCGACGATATGGAGGTGCCGGCGCGGGCGCGCTGGCCGCTCGATCCGACCGCGGAAAAGGCGCGCGGCGCCGGAGTGAAAGCCTGATGACTGCTGGAGCGACGATGAAGCTGGAGAGGCTGGGGGTTATCGGCGGCGGCGCCTGGGGCACCGCGATGGCGCAGGTGGTGGCGAGCGACGGATCGGAGGCGCTGCTCTGGGCGCGCGAGCCCGAGGTGATCGAGGCGGTCAACCGCGACCATGCCAATCCGCTGTTCCTGCCCAATGTGCCGCTGAGCCCGCAGGTGCGTGCCACCGGCGATCTCGACGCGCTCGGCGATTGCGACGCGCTGGTCGTCGTCGTCCCCGCGCAGTTCCTGCGCTCGGTGGTGGCCGGGCTGCCGCGCACCGGCGCGCCGCTGGTGCTGTGCGCCAAGGGGATCGAGGCGGGCAGCCGTCAGCTGATGTCCGAAGTCGCCGCCGAAGCGGCGCCGGGCGCGCCGATCGCGGTGCTCTCGGGGCCTACCTTCGCGCATGAGGTGGCCGCTGGTCTCCCCACCGCGATCACCCTGGCCTGCGCCGACGAGGCGGTCGGCCAGCGGCTGGCCGAGCGGCTGCGCCGCCCCGGCTTCCGACCCTATCTGTCGCAGGACGTGGTCGGCGCCGAGATTGGCGGCGCGGTGAAGAATGTGCTCGCGATCGCCTGCGGTGTGGTCGAGGGCGCGGGGCTGGGCCAGAACGCCCGCGCCGCGCTGATCAGCCGCGGTTTCGCCGAGATGACCCGCTTCGGCATGGCGCGCGGCGCGCGGCCTGAGACGCTCGCCGGTCTGTCGGGGCTGGGCGACCTGGTGCTCACCTGCTCGTCGACCAGCTCGCGCAACTTCTCGCTCGGCAAGGGCCTGGGGCAGGGCACCCCCGCCGCCGAGCTGCTGCGCGACCGCCGTACCGTGGCGGAAGGCGCCGCCACCGCGCCGGTGCTGGCCGAGGCGGCGAAGGCCGCCGGGGTCGACATGCCGATCGTCGACGCGGTCTGCGCGCTGCTGGAGGGCCAGGCGACGGTGAAGGACGTCGTCGCCGCGCTGCTCGCCCGCCCGCTGAAGCAGGAAGGGATGTAAGGAGATCCTCCCTATCGCGAAGCGATGGGGAGGGGGACCATCCGCGGAGCGGATGGTGGAGGGGTGTCGACGATTTCGCGCGAGGTGGCTCCCGAAAGGCGGAGACCCCTCCACCACCCTGCGGGTGGTCCCCCTCCCCGCGCTATGCGCAGGGAGGATCTTTTTTAGTTCGGATTGTCGGCCGTACCGCCCGCCTGGCCCACCGAGCCCACCCGGCCGATATTGCCGAACAGCTCGCGGAAGAAGCCGCGCTTGCTGCCCAGGGTCGGGGTCTTGTCGGCGAACAGCGAGACGTCGCGCACCGCTTCCAGCCCGGTGCGGTCGACCGAGGTGACGTTGCCCTTGTCGTCGAAATGGACGGCGAGGGTGATCTGCGCGGTCGGCTTCGGGGTGCGATAGCCGATCTGGCGGGTGTCGCGGGCGACATAATACCAGGTGCGGCCGTTATCGAACTGGCCCGCGAAGCTGGGGCGGCCGAGGGTCCGTTCCACCGAGTCGCGGTTGTCGACACCGGGCGCGACCGTGCCGATCAGCGTCGAGTCGACGATATAGCCCTTATGATCGCGGATGCGGCTGCACCCTGCGGTCAGGCCCAGAATGGCGATCGTTCCGGCGATGGCCGTCGATCGCACCAGGGTCCGGGGCATGCGTTTCTCCTTGAAACTCAACAGGGGCCCGGGGAGCGGGCAAGAGCGCCTCAATATCCGCGCGATACACCCGGTGGCAAGATGCTCCCTCCGGGTATATGGGGACGCGCTTGACGCCCGCTGAACGGGTGTGAGGAAAATGATGAAGTTTCTGAAAAATCTGCTCGGTCTGGGGCCCGATCCCCGCCTGGCGCTGCTCCCGCTCTACAACTCGATCGTCGCCGAGGCGCGCGATCCGGCCTGGTATGCCGAGATGGGCGTGCCCGACACGATCGATGGCCGCTTCGACATGGTCTCCGCCGTACTGGCGCTGACCTTATTCCGCAGCGAGGCCGCGGGCGAAACGGGCGTCAGGGACGCGGTGCTGCTGACCGAGCTGTTCATCGCCGACATGGAAGGCCAGGTGCGCGAACTGGGCATCGGCGATGTCGTGGTCGGCAAGCATGTCGGCAAGATGGTGGCGGCGATGGGCGGCCGGCTCGGCGCCTATCGCGACCTGATGGGCGATAGCGCGGCGCTGGAAGAGGCGCTGGCGCGCAACCTGTGGCGCGGCGAGCCGAGCCCTGAGGCGAAGCCGGCGCTGGTGGCCGCGCGGATGCAGGCGCTCACGGGCCGGCTGGCCGCGACCGAATGGCCGCGCCTCGTTGCCGACGGCCTGCCGCGATGACCCCCGAATTCTCCCGGCCGGTGCGGATCGACACGATCGGCGAGGGCAGCCGCTCGATCGCGATCGAGGCCGACGAGGCCGAGCGCGCCGCGCTCGCCGCCCGCTTCGGGCTGATCGCGCTCGACAGCCTGTCGGCTGAGGCGGTGCTGCGCCGCGAAGGCGATGCGATCCTGGCCGAAGGGCGGATGCGCGCGGTCGCCACCCAGGCCTGTGTCGCCAGCGGCGCGCCGGTGCCCGCCAAGGTCGACGAGAGCTTCAACCTGCGCTTCGTGCCCGAGAGCGAGGCCGATGCCGACGAGATCGAGCTGGCCCCCGAGGACTGGGACACGATCGACTATAGCGGCGGCGCGATCGACCTGGGCGAAGCGGTGGCCGAGACCCTCGCGCTCGGTCTCGACCCCTTCCCCCGCGCGCCCGAGGCCGACGCGATTCTCAAGGAAGCCGGGGTGCTGTCCGAGGACGAGGCCGCCGAGGCGTCGAGCCCCTTTGCGGCGCTGAAGGGGAAATTGGGGAAGTAAGGGGGAGTGGGATGACGGTTCATTTGCCCCGCCGCCCGGCGAACCGTAGCACCGCGAAGCCGCACAGCGCCGACAGGATCGATCCGCCCAGCACGCCGATCTTCACCTCGTCGACCAGCGCCGGATTCTTGAAGGCGAGGCCGCCGATGAACAGGCTCATCGTGAAGCCGACCCCGCACAGCAGCGAGAGGCCATAGACCTGGGTCCAGCTGGCCCCTTCCGGTTTCCGGGCGAGGCGAAGCGCCACGGCGATGCGGACACTGGCGAAGATGCCGATCTGCTTGCCCAGGAACAGGCCGGCGGCGATTCCGGCGGGGAGCGGGGCGAGCAGTTCGGCCGGCCCCACTCCCGACAGCGAGACGCCGGCATTGGCCAGGCCGAACAGCGGCACGATGCCGAAGGCGACCCACGGGCTCAGCGCATGTTCGAGCCGTTCGAGCGGGGAGTCGTCGCCGATGCGGGCGGGAATGGCGAAGGCGGCGAGCACCCCGGCGATGGTGGCGTGGACGCCCGACAGCAGCACCGCCAGCCACAGCGCGAGGGCGAGCAGCAGATAGGGCCACAGCGCCCGCACCTTGAGCTTACCCAACCCCAGCATCGCGCCCAGGATCAGCAGCGCGGCGAGCAGCGCCGGCCCGCTGATCGCGGCGGTATAGGCCAGCGCGATGATCGCCACCGCGCCCATGTCGTCGACGATCGCCACGGTGGTGAGGAACAGCTTGAGCGAGGCGGGCACCCTTGGCCCCAGCAGGGTGAGCACGCCGATCGCAAAGGCGATGTCGGTGGCGGTGGGCACCGCCCAGCCGCGCAGCAGCGCGGCCGAGCCGCCCGTCGTCGCGACATAGATGATCGCGGGCATCGCCATGCCGGCGGCGGCGGCGATGCACGGCATGATCCGGTCGGACCAGCGCGACAGATGACCGTGCAGCCACTCGCGCTTGATCTCCAGCCCGACGAGCAGGAAGAAGATCGCCATCAGCCCGTCGTCGATCCAGTGGAGCAGGCTCATCGGGCCGATATGTGCCGAGAGCAGCTCGAAATAATGTGGTGCGAGCGGGCTGTTGGCGAGCAGCATCGCCAGCGCGGCGGCGCCCATCAGCACCAGCCCGCCGGCTGCCTCCTTCTCAAGGAAACCCCGGATGGCTTTGGCGGGACGCTGGATCATGGCGACCGGGTAGCAGAGCGGTGCAAGGCGCGTCATCCGCTATCGGCCCACCCGATCTTCTTTCCGCTGCGGCAATTCTTTCGATAGCCCTAAGACCTTAGTCGGACTTCGGGGCTGGCTTGCCGCTGCGGTAACTTCCTGTTGACCATGTTGGCGCAGCGTCACCGGCATGACATCGCAGCGCGACATCCTCCTCTCCCGGCTCGACGAGCATCAGGCCAAGGCCCTTCGTGTGATCGACCGAGGCGACGTTCTCCTCGCCCCCGGCGCCGATCCCGATACCGCCCAGCTCGTGCAGTCCCGCTGGGAACTGACCCGCATCCTGGGCGCCTATCAGGCGTTCAAGCATCATGAGCTGTTCGACCCGATCATCCGCTGCGGCACGCCCGACAAGGTGAAGCTGGCCGAGCAGATGAAGCTGGAATGCATCGCGGTGGGCATCGAATATCGCACCCATGTCGAACGCTGCACCAATCTCGACATCGTCGCCCATTGGGACAGCTACCGCCCGACCGTGGCCAAGCTGCTCGCCCGCATCAAGGCGCATATGGCGCGCGAGCGCTGGGTGGTCGAAGGGCTGCTGCTCGCGTCGGCCGCCGAACGCTCGGCCGCACCCGCGCTCACCGAGCGGGCTTGAGCCTGGCCGGCCGGCATTGAGATCGTCATTCCAGCGAAAGCTGGAATGACGGTGGTGATCACGGCACCAGGATCGTGTCCTTCGCCTCGTCGAGCGTGTCGGGATAGTCGAGCGTATAGTGCAGCCCGCGGCTCTCCTTGCGGTGGAGCGCGGAGCGGACGATCAGGTCGGCCACGTCGACCAGGTTGCGCAGCTCGATCAGGTCGGGCGTGACGCGGAAATTGCCGTAATAGTCGGCCACTTCCTGGCGCAGCAGCGCCACCCGATGCGCCGCGCGCTCCAGCCGCTTGGTGGTGCGGACGATGCCGACATAATCCCACATGAAGCGGCGGATCTCGCGCCAGTTGTGCTGGACGATCACCTCCTCGTCGGAATCGGTGACCCGGCTTTCGTCCCACGGCCGGATTGGCGGGGGCGGCGGCATATGGTCGAAATTCGCCTTGATATGCTCGGCGGCGGCATCGCCGAACACGAAGCATTCGAGCAGCGAGTTGGAGGCCAGGCGGTTGGCGCCGTGCAGGCCCGACTGGGTGACTTCGCCCGCGGCATAGAGGCCGGGCAGGTCGGTGCGCCCGTCGAGGTCCACCAGCACGCCGCCGCAGGTATAATGCGCGGCGGGCACGATCGGGATCGGCGCCTTGGTGATGTCGATCCCCAGGGTCAGCAGCTTGGCGTGGATCGTCGGGAAATGGCCGGTGATGAACTCCGGATCCTTGTGGCTGATGTCGAGGTGGACATAGTCCAGGCCCAGCCGCTTGATCTCATGGTCGATCGCCCGCGCCACGATGTCGCGCGGCGCCAGCTCCGCCCGCTTGTCGAAGCGCGGCATGAAGCGGCGGCCGGTGGTGGGCAGCTTGAGCTGACCGCCCTCGCCGCGCATCGCCTCGGTGATCAGGAAATTCTTGACGTCGAGATTGTACAGGCAGGTCGGGTGGAACTGCATGAACTCCATGTTGGAGACGCGGCAGCCCGCGCGCCACGCCATCGCGATGCCGTCGCCGGTGGCGCCGCGCGGAGAGGTGGAGAACAGATAGGCCCGGCTCGCGCCGCCCGTCGCCAGCACGGTGGCGCGGCCTGTGAAGCTCTCGATCTCGCCGGTCTTGCGGTCGACCGCATAGACGCCCCAGACATGGCCGTCGCCCGAATAGCGCTCGCCATGGCGGCTGGTGATCAGGTCGATCGCGGCGCGGTCGGGGAACAGGGTGATGTTGGGATGGGCGACCGCCGCCTTCTCCAGCGCGATCTGCACCGCCTGGCCGGTGGCGTCGTTGACGTGGACGATGCGGCGATGGCTGTGCCCGCCCTCGCGGGTCAAGTGCCAGCGCTCGTCATTGCTGCCATTTTCGCCGGGGTTGAACGGCACCCCCAGCGCATCGAGCTTCTCGATCGCGAGCGGGGCATGGCCGACGACGAACTCGACCGCCTTGCGGTCGTTGAGCCCGGCGCCCGCCACCATCGTGTCCTCGATGTGCGATTCGAAGGTGTCGCCCGGTTCCAGCACGGCGGCGATGCCGCCCTGCGCCCAGGCGGTCGACCCGTCGGAAATGCCCGCCTTGGCGAGCACGCCCACCTTGAAGCGATCGGCGAGGTTGAGCGCCGCGGTGAGACCCGCGGCACCCGAACCGATCACGACGACGTCGAACTGATATTCAGCCATTGCCCGCGCCGGCGGTGCCGGCGTCGTTCGCGTTGGACTGGCGGGTCAGGGCCAAGAAGACATCCTCCAGATCGGCCTCCTGGGTCGACACGTCGACGATCCCCAGGCCGTTCTTCTGCACCGCGGCCAGCACTTCGCCCGCGTTCACCTTGTCCTTCTTATAGGTGATGACGAGGGTGCGGCTACCCTTCAGCTCGACCTTGTCGAACACGCCCGAATCGGGCGCGACATCGAGGTCGCGGTCGACCGTCACCGACACCGCCTTCTCCTGCGCCTTGCCCACCAGCTCGCGGGTCGGCTCATTGGCGATCACGCGGCCATGGTTGATGATCGCGATCCGGTCGCACAGCTCCTCGGCTTCCTCCAGATAGTGCGTGGTCAGCACCACCGTGACGCCGCGATCGTTCAGTTCGCGCACATATTCCCAGAGCTGCTGGCGCAGCTCGACGTCGACACCGGCGGTCGGCTCGTCGAGCACCAGCACGGGCGGCGAATGGACCATCGCCTTGGCCACCAGCAGCCGCCGCTTCATGCCGCCCGACAGCGAGCGGGCATAGGCGTCGGCCTTGTCGTGGAGATGGACCGCGCGCAGCAGCTCGTCGGTCAGCCGCCGGTCCTTCGGCACGCCATAGAAGCCGGCCTGGTTGTCCAGCGTCTCGCGCGGGGTGAAAAAGGGGTCGAACACGATCTCCTGCGGCACGATCCCGATCGACGCCTTGGCGTTGCGCGGGTCCTTGTCGATGTCGAAGCCCCAGATCGAGACCTGGCCGGCGCTCTTGTTCACCAGCCCCGCCAGGATGTTGATCGTCGTCGACTTGCCCGCGCCGTTCGGCCCGAGCAGCCCGAAGATCGTGCCGCGCGGAATGTCGAGGTCGACGTCGAACAGGGCCTGCTTGCCCCCCTTATAGACTTTGGAAAGGCCCCGGATGCTGATCGCCGCGTCGTTCATGGGCGCGGGAATAGCGGTGAAGGAGCGCGGTGCAAAGGGGGAGAGCGAAACCCGAGCCATGCATGAACGGCAGGGGGGGGCGTCACTGGCAGTTCAATGTCGTCAGCCCGTCCTGTCTGAACAGGTTGATGTTATAATATCGGCCATTTCCTTCCGGTGACGAATGTCCTTCGCGCGAAA
Source organism: uncultured Sphingomonadaceae bacterium (assembly GCA_963540925.1). Classification (GTDB taxonomy): domain Bacteria; phylum Pseudomonadota; class Alphaproteobacteria; order Sphingomonadales; family Sphingomonadaceae; genus Rhizorhabdus. Next base: position 47,651 of record CAUTRN010000007.1, on the reverse strand, counting down.
GGCCAAAGCCTAGCGCGTTAAGCACCTTGCGGACCTTACCAATGGGCTCGCGAAAACTGATGAAGAACGAGTCGACCAGCATCTGCTCGTCGTCCCTATAATGTCGTTCAATCTGGACGATCTGCAGGCCATGCCAAGTCCCCGAAACAGATAGCGATCCCATGTGCACGCCATCGCGGAGCTGGGCATGGCCGGGACCCAGAGCGGGCTTGAAGGAAGTTGGCGCAACGATCTTAACCGATGTCCCTCGCGGGTTGAGGATCCCGGTAAAGAGTTCGAGGGCGGGCATCGAAAGAGTGCAGGTGTGGGGATCGTCAAAGACAATCAGTTCGTCGAGCACCATCGGCGGAGGAGGCGGCGCCTCCGCTCGCACCGGCGAACCGATCAGGGCGATCAGAAAGAATAGTCCGAGGCGCATCACTCGTTCCAATCCTCCCCCATATGCGGACGGGGATGCATGCGCCCCGTTTCCCCGAAGCGACTTCCCGGGCGACCGCCATTGGCAAAGGGATTGCCCGTCGTCGGTCGCACTCGGGCAAGGCATATCTCCTTCGGATCAGTTGTCCGAAAGCGTCTCAAACCATTTCCTACTGGTTAGGAACAAATAAGGAACATTGTCAAGCCCTGGGCGGCACCGGCAGGCAGTCGAGCCCGGCGCCGGCGGCGGCGGCGCACAGGGCGATCGCGGTGCCGCGATCGTTGACCGGGCCGATGCGGACGCGGACGAGCGCGCTTTTCGGCACCGCCTCGTAGCGTGGCTCGAAATCGGCGGCGCCCTTCATCCGCTGGCGGATGCGGCCCCAGGCGTCGCGCGCGGCGCGGTCGCCCGAATAGGCGCCGAGCTGGATGCGCCAGGGTTGGCCGTCCGACGGCGCGGTGGGCGCGGCGGCGGCGACCAGGGTCCGGGCGGCGGCCGGAGGGGCTGAGCGCTCGCCCTTCTGCCACTCGGCCAGCGCCACCCTGTAGCGGGCGACATCGTCATAATAAGCGTCGAACGGAGCGGTCAGCCGGGCGAGGCCCTTGGGCGCGAAGCCGGGCAGGGCGTCGGCGGGCAGCGCGGCGGCCTCGGCGGCGACCTGGCTGGCGGCGGCGCAGAAGCGGGCCTGGGCGGCGGGCTGGGCGAAGAAATTATAGACCTGGGTGACATGCGCGTCGGTGGCGGCGGCGCTGCCATGGCGGCTGCCCTCGGCGCGATAGGCGGTGGCGAGGGCCTTGCGCTGCTGGCCGAGCATCCGATTATACTGGCCGGCGAGGCCGAGCTTGCCGTTGCGGTCGCAGCTCAGCGCGGCGACGTTGAGCGCCGAGCGCAGATGCCACATCGCCTCTACGTCCGAGAGGCCCGAATTGACGGTGCGATAGCCGCCCTGGCCGTCGCGCTCGGGCAGCTTCATGCTGTCGGCCAGGCCGCCCGGCGAGGTGGGGCGGGGTGCCGTGGTCGGCCGTTCGGCGACCCCTGTGGGGCGGCTTGCGGGTTTCTGCGCGCAGCCCGCGAGCAGGATCAGGGTGAGCGCGGTCGCCGCGCCATTCGGCTGAAAAAGGGTCTTCGCCCGCATCGATGGTTCCTCCCGCCGCGAGCCTGCGGGAGGGGGCGGGGCCTGTCAGGAGTCCATGCGGCGGTGCGAGTCGATCGCGGGGCGGAGCGAGTCCTTCAATAGCCGCGATGCAGCTTTTCCAGCGCGATGCCGGCGAGATTGCGCTTGCGGCCGACATGGCGGACCCGCACCCGCGCGAAACCGCTCGCCAGGGCGTGGAAGCGATCGAGCCAGGGCTGGCGGCCGCGCTGGCGCCCCTGCGCCTGGCGCACCACCGACAGCGCGTCGCCGATCAGGACGATGTCGGTCAGTCCTTTCGCCGCCGCCTGGTCCAAAGCGTGGAGCAGGGCCTGCCACTCGGCATCCTCATTGTCGCCTTCGCCCACATCCTGGCGGATATCGGCCACCCCGGCGATCACCACCGCGGTCTCGATCGGTCCCGGGTTGGGGCGGCAGCCACCGTCGAAATAGATATGGGTCGCTTCGTTCACTTGACCTTCACATGCCGGGCGCCAATCTGTTGCCCATGTCAGCATATCCCGTTCGTGGCCGCCATCGCCTTGTCCTCGCCGCTCTGCTGGTCGCGGTCGCCGCGCCGGCTTTCGCCGAGGAGCAGGTGATCGCGCTCAACCCGGAGGCGAAGGAGAAGCTGCTTAACGACGCCGCCACCCGCAACCAGTCGCGCCCCGCCACCGGTGAGCCGGTGATCAACGGCCTGGGCGGCCTCGGTGGCCTGCGCAACGTGCATGGCGAGGTCGGCATGTTCGTCGGCACCGGCGGATCGCGCGGCATCTATGGCAGCGCGGTTGCGCCGATCGGCGAGAATGGCCAGGTCGCGATCGCCGTGGAGAACAGCCGCTTCGGGCGGTGATCCTTTCGCACGGATCTTCACAAGCGACGTGCAGGTTGGGTTTCGTCGCCGTTGCGCGACTCCCTGCCGCTTGCTAATCGGCGCGCATGAGCAGCCAGCCGTCCGCCCCCGAGACCATCACCGTCACCTCGACCCGCGTCGCCTGCGACGGCGCCAGCGAGATTCCCGGTGGCGCCGCCCTCGGCCATCCGCGCGTGTTCATCGAGATCGACGCCGACATCGGCTATGCCGACTGCGGCTATTGCGACCGCCGCTTCGTCCTGCAGGGCGGTGGCGACGGCGGGCACCACTGACATTCCACCCCTCTCCCTTCAGGGGAGAGGGGAAGATCGCAATAATCGCTATTGGGCTTCGCGCCCGAGCGCCTATATCGGGCCCATGACGATCCTGGCCCCCGACCCCCGCCATTTCCTCTATCGCGACGCGCTCGATCCCGACGCGGCGTTGCGGCTCACCGCGCAGACCCTGAAGGACTGCGACGATGGCGAGCTCTATCTGCAATATATGACGTCGGAGAGCTTCGGCTTCGACGACGGCCGGCTCAAGACCGCCGACTACAACACCCAGGCCGGCTTCGGCCTGCGCGGCGTCTCGGGCGAGACCACCGCCTTCGCCCATGCCAATGAGATCAGCGAAGCCGCGATCCTGCGCGCGGGCGAGACGATGACCCTGCTCGATCCGGCCACCGGCGCCCGCTCCGCGCCACCGCGCCGTACCAATACGTCGCTCTACACCCCCGATGATCCGCTCGGCCTGATCCCCTTCGCCAGGAAGGTGGAGCTCTGCCAGCAGATCGATGCCGCCGCCCGCGCCCGCGATCCGCGGGTCGTGCAGGTCTCGGTCGGCCTGTCGGGCTCGTGGAGCGTGGTCGAGATCGTGCGCCCCGACGGCTTCACCGCCTTCGACGTGCGCCCGCTCGTTCGCCTCAACGTCTCGGTCGTCGTCGAGCAGAATGGCCGGCGCGAGACCGGCTTCTTCGGCATGGGCGGCCGCTATCTCTATGATCGGCTGTTCGAGCCGGCGCAGTGGAACCGCGCGATCGACGAGGCGCTGCACCAGGCGGTGGTCAATCTCGACGCGGTCGCCGCTCCGGCGGGCGAGATGACCGTGGTGTGCGGCCCCGGCTGGCCCGGCGTGCTGCTGCACGAGGCGATCGGCCATGGGCTGGAGGGCGATTTCAACCGCAAGGGCACCTCGGCCTTCTCGGGCATGATCGGCCAGAGGGTCGCGGCCCCCGGCGTCACCGTGGTCGACGACGGCTCGATCGCCGACCGGCGCGGTTCGCTGACGATCGACGATGAGGGCACGCCCACCCAGTGCAACGTCCTGATCGAGGACGGTATCTTGAAGGGCTATATCCAGGACCGGCTCAACGCGCGGCTGATGGGTGTCGCGCCGACCGGCAACGGCCGGCGCGAAAGCTATGCCCATGCGCCGATGCCGCGCATGACCAACACCTTCATGTATGGCGGCAACGATGACCCGGAAGAGATCATCGCGCGCGCCAAGAACGGCATCTATGCGAAGAGCTTCGGCGGCGGCCAGGTGGATATCACCAGCGGCAAGTTCGTCTTCTCCTGCACCGAGGCCTACAAGATCGAGAATGGCAAGCTGACCGTGCCGATCAAGGGCGCCACGCTGATCGGCGACGGCCCGTCGGTGCTCACCAAGGTCACCGCGATCGGCAACGACATGGCGCTCGACGAAGGCGTCGGCATCTGCGGCAAGGGCGGCCAGTCGGTCCCCGCCGGGGTCGGCCAGCCGACGGTGATGGTGTCGGCGCTCACCGTGGGCGGCACGGCCGCCTGAGGCGGGCGTGACGCGGGCGGGCGTAACAAAAGCTCCACAATAGAGGACCAGAGCGGCGGACGATGGCGATCGCGGTGGCTCTGGGTGGCGGTGCGGCGCTGGGTTGGGCGCATATCGGCGTCCTCCGCGCGTTGCAGGAAAATGGCATCGCGGTGCGCGCGGTGGCGGGCACCTCGATCGGGGCGCTGTCCGCCGTCGCCTTCGCGGCGGGCAAGCTCGACCCGCTGGAGCGGATCGCGCGCTCGGCCAACTGGCTGCGTGTCCTCTCCTATCTCGACATCCATTTCCGTCCCGGCGCGATGCTGGGCGGGCGCGGTATCTTGCGCGATCTGGAGATGCATTTCTCGCGCCTCCAGTTCCAGGAACTGCTGATCCCCTCGGCGGCGGTCGCCTGCGATCTCGTCTCGGGCCGGCCGGTGATCCTCGATCGCGGCCCGGTCAATCCGGCGATCATGGCGTCGATCGCGATCCCCGGCCTGTTCCGCCCGGTCCAGGTCGACGGCCAGTTCCTGGTCGACGGCGGGGTGGTGATGCCGGTGCCGGTCGCCGCTGCGCGCAAGTTGGCGCCGCGCCTGCCGGTGCTCGCGATCAACCTGCAGGGCGATTATCACGGCCGCCGAGTCGCCACCGCGATCCGCGCGCGACCGGCACGCAACCATCCGTCGATGGCGGTCGTTAGGGCTTCCACGATGTTGCTGATGGCCGAACTGGCGCGCCACTCGCTGGCGCTCGATCCTCCCGATCTGGGGCTCAACCTGCCGGTGGGCCATGTCGAGATTCACGACTTCACCCGCGCCGACGAGCTGATCGCGATCGGCCGTCGCACGATCGAGGAGCATATCGACGACATCAAGGCGCTGATCGGCCGCCCGCCCCGCCGGAGCGCGCGGCGATGGTAGCGCCGTTGGGTCCGGATACGACCGCGGCCGAGGGCACGCAGGCGATCCTCGATTTCTGGTTCGACGAGGTCGGGCCCGATGGCTGGTGGTCGCATTCGGACGAGGTGGACGCGGCCTGTGCCGAGGGTTTTACCGAGTTGTGGACGGCATGGCGCAGCCGGGTCCCCGAAAGCTTCCTCGGCTCCACGCGCGAAGCGCTGGCCGGGGTGATCCTGTTCGACCAGCTCCCTCGCAACATGTTCCGCGGCCATGCCGATGCCTTCTCGACCGACAGCCTCGCGCTCGCCATCGCCAAGGGTGCGGTTGCGAAGGGGCTCGACGATCAGCTGCCCAAGGAGCAGCGTGCCTTCCTCTACATGCCCTATCAGCATAGCGAGGTGCTGGTCGATCAGGATCGCTCGCTGGCGCTTTTCACCGCGCTGGGCGACGGGGAGTCGATCGACTTCGCCCGCAAGCATCGCGACATGATCGCGCGCTATGGCCGTTTCCCCGCGCGCAACGCCGTTTTGGGCCGCCCGAACCGCCCGGGCGAGGAAACTGCCATCGAAATGAGCAGCGGCTGGTAGCAGTTGCCTGCCTAAAAAACGGGCATGGCTTAAACTTTAATCAACGCCTTTCCGAGTCGTTCGTTCCGCGAACAGCTCGGCTTTCCCTCTTGCCCTTTGATTCCGGCGTTTCGCGGAATTGGCACGCTTATTGCGATGCACAATCCGGGCTAAAAAGAGGGAGGCAGAATGAAACTCGTCATTGCCATCATCAAGCCGTTCAAGCTGGACGAGGTGCGTGAAGCACTGTCCGGGCTGGGCGTGCAGGGCATGACCGTGACCGAGGTCAAGGGCTTCGGGCGGCAGAAGGGCCAGACGGAAATCTACCGGGGGGCCGAGTACAGCACCAACATGGTTCCGAAGATCAAGGTCGAGGTGGCCACCACCGACGATCTGGCCGGCCGGGTCGTGGAAGCGATCCAGCAGTCGGCCAACACCGGCGCCATCGGCGACGGCAAGATCTTCGTCCTCGACGTCGCTCAGGCCGTGCGGATCCGCACCGGTGAGACCGACGACGTCGCGCTCTGAGAAAAGGGGGAAACATGAAGCTTCATAATAAGCTTGCGACGGGTCTCGGCGCTCTCGCCGTCTCGGCGCTCACCGCTATGCCCGCCTGGGCGCAGGATGCCGCCGCAGCGGCTGCGCCGACCCCGGACAAGGGCGACACCGCCTGGATGATGGTCTCGACCGTCCTCGTCCTCGCGATGATCCTGCCGGGCCTCGCCCTGTTCTACGGCGGCCTCGTCCGCACCAAGAACATGCTCTCGGTGATGACGCAGATCGGCGCCGTCGCCGCTCTCGCGATGATCGTTTGGGTGATCTGGGGCTACACCATGGCCTTCGGTCCCGACGCGTCGGATGGCCTGAAGCCCTATATCTCCAGCTTCGGCAAGCTGTTCCTCGCCGGCATCACGCCGGACTCGACCGCCGCCACCTTCACCGACGGCGTCGTCATCCCCGAATATGTGTTCGTCTGCTTCCAGATGACCTTCGCGGCGATCACCGTCGCGCTGGTGCTGGGTTCGGTCGTCGAGCGCATCAAGTTCGCGGCGGTGCTCGTGTTCGCGCTGGTCTGGCTGACCATCGTCTACTTCCCGATCGCACACATGGTGTGGGCGGCTGGCGGCCTGTTCTTCGAAATGGGCGCGCTCGACTTCGCCGGCGGTACCGTGGTGCACATCAACGCCGGTGTCTCGGCGCTGGTGGCCTGCCTCATCCTCGGCAAGCGCATCGGCTACATGAAGGACGTGATGGCTCCGCACTCGCTGACGCTGACCTATGTCGGCACCGGCCTGCTGTGGGTGGGCTGGTTCGGCTTCAACGCCGGTTCGGCGCTCGAAGCCAATGGCTCGGCCGCTCTCGCGATGATCAACACCTTCGTCGCCACCGCCTCGGCCGGCCTGGCCTGGCTGCTGGTCGAAAAGCTGGTCGGTCACAAGCCGTCGGCTCTGGGCTTCTGCTCGGGCATCATCGCCGGCCTCGTCGCCGTCACCCCGGCGGCCGGCAACAGCGGCCCGTTCGGTGCGATCGTGCTCGGCGCCGTTGCTTCGGTCATCTGCTACTTCGCCGTCGCCAAGATCAAGCCGATGCTCGGCTATGACGACTCGCTGGACGCCTTCGGCATCCACGGCGTGGGCGGCATCGTCGGCGCGATCGGCACCGGCATCGTCTATGCCCCGTCGCTCGGTGGCCCGGGTGGTGCGGACTATGTGATCGGCACCCAGCTGGTCACCCAGGTCCTGGCGGTTCTCGCGACCATCGTGTGGGCCTCGATCGGCACCGCGATCGCGATCTTCATCGCCAAGCTGCTCACCGGCCTGCGGGTCTCGCCGGAAACCGAGCTCGAGGGTCTCGACCTCGGCGAGCACGGCGAGCGCGCCTACAACTACTGATTTCTCGAATTGGGGCCGGCCTCAGGGCCGGCTCCTCCGAGCGTTCCTCCTGCGAACGCACTGGGCCGGTGGGGCAACCCATCGGCCCTTTTTTTGTTATGGATGGAGAGAGATAGCGGGCCGTTGCCTCGCACCAGCTAGAGGCGCAGGACTGCACCCTTCATGATCACCGTCGCTTCCTACAATATCCGCAAGGGGCTGGGCACCGACCGGCGCCGCATGCCGCAGCGCATCCTGGAGGTGCTGCACGAGATTCAGCCCGATATCGTCGCGCTGCAGGAGGCCGACCGCCGCTTCGGCGCGCGGCAGAGCGCCATCCCGGTCGAGCTGATCGGGCAGGGCGAATATAAAGCGGTCGATTACGACATCCGCCCCGGCGGCATCGGCTGGCACGGCAACGCCATCCTCGTCCGTCCCTGGGTCGAGATCCTCGATTTCGCGCCGATCGTGCTGCCGACCCTGGAGCCGCGCGGCGCGGTGATGGCCGAGCTGCGGGTCGGTGGGCGCGAGATCCGGGTGGTCGGCATGCACCTCGACCTGTCGGGGCTGTGGCGCCGCCGCCAGGTGCGCGCGATCCTCGACCAGCTTGGCCGGCTCCGGCCGATGCCGACGGTGATGATGGGCGATCTCAACGAATGGTCGCTGCACGGCGGCTGCATGCGCGAGTTCGGCGGGCTCCATGTCGCGTCGACGGGGCGCAGCTATCACAGCCGCCGCCCGGTCGGCTGCCTCGACCGGATCATCACCACGCCCGACCTGCATCATGTGGCGTGCGGGGTGCATGTCAGCGAGCGCGCCCGGCTCGCCTCGGATCATCTGCCGATCTGGGCGCGGCTCAATTGGGTGCCGGGCGCCGTCGCCTCAAGGCCGCTGGGACAGCAGCGGCACGATCGGCGAAATGTCGTAGCCCGCGTTCGCGGCCTTTTCGCTCAGCGTGGCCGGATCATCGCCTTCAAAGCCACGCGCCAGCGCCCAGACGAAGGTTGAGCGGGTGCCCGAGCGGCAATAGGCGAGCACCGGGCCGCCGGCCTGCTTGAGCGCGTCGCGCATCGCTTCCACCTGCTCGACGGTGAAGCCGCCATGGGTGATCGGGATGGCGACATAGGCCATTCCCTCGGCGCGCGCCGCCTCGCGGATCGCCTCGCCAGTGGTCTGGCCGGGCTCTTCCTGCTCGGGCCGGTTGTTGATGATCATCTTGAAGCCCTGGTCGGCGGCGGCGCTGACCTGCTCGACGCTGATCTGCGGGGCGACCGAGATGGTCTCGTCGATCTTGCGGAACATCGGTCTTCTCCTCGCTCAGTCTCGATAGCCGCGCAGCGCTTCCAGGAACGCGTCGCCATAGGTTTCCAGTTTCTTCGCCCCTACGCCCGAAACCTGGCCGAGGCCAGCCATCGTCTCGGGGCGCAGCGCCGCCATCTCGCGCAAGGTGGCGTCGTTGAACACCACATAGGGCGGCACGCCCTGCTCGCGGGCCAGGTCGCGGCGCAGCACGCGCAGCGCCTCGAACAGCGGGTCGTGCGGATAGTCCTCGCCGCCGCGCTGCTTGCGCCGGCGCTGGCGTTCGGGCGGCAGCACCAGCGGCACCGCCTCCTCGCCCTTCAGGATCGGGCGGGCGGCGGGGCCGAAGCTCAGGCCGCCATATTCGTCGGCGCGCAGCGCGTCGCGGGCGAGGAGCGCGCGGGCGACCGGCTTGATCAGCCGCTGCTCGGCCTCGTCGGCGATGCCGAACACCGACAGCCGGTTATGCCCCAGCATCAGGATCTTCTCGGTCTCGCGCCCGGCCAGCACGTCCGACAGATGGGTGACGCCATAGCGCATCTCGGTGCGGAAGGCGGCGGAGAGCAGCTTCTGGGCGACGACGGTGGCGTCGATGCCGTTGGGCGGGCTCAAGCAATTGTCGCAATTGCCGCACTGCGCCGCCGGATGCTCGCCGAAATGGCTGAGCAGGATCGCACGGCGGCAGCCCGGCGCCTCAACCAGGCTGGCCATCGCGTTGAGCCGCTGGCGCTCGCCGCCGCGCCGGCTTTCGTCGACGTCGGTCTCGATCCGGCGGCGGGCGCGGGCGAAATCCTCGGCGCCCCAGTAGAGCTGGGTGACGGCGGGCTCGCCGTCGCGCCCGGCGCGGCCGGTCTCCTGATAATAGGCCTCGATCGATTTCGGCAGGCCGGCATGGGCGACGAAGCGCACGTCGGGCTTGTCGATCCCCATGCCGAAGGCGACCGTGGCCACCATCACCATGTCCTCCGACGCGACGAAGGCCTTCTGGTTGGCGGCGCGGATATGCGCTTCCAGCCCGGCATGATAGGCGCGGGTCGGGCGTCCGGTCTCGCGGGCGAGCTGTTCGGCCAGCCGTTCGGTGGCGTCGCGGGTGGGCGCATAGACGATGCCGGCGCCCGGCGTCTCCTCGACGAAGCGGGCGAGCTGCTTGGCCACGCCGTCGCGCGGGGTGATGTTGTACCGGATGTTGGGGCGGTCGAAGCCGGCCAGGATCAGCCCGTCGGGCTCGATGTCGAGCTGGGCGAGGATATCGTCGCGGGTGTGGCGGTCGGCGGTGGCGGTCAGCGCCAGGCGCGGCACGTCGGGCCGGGTCTCCAGCAGGCCGCGCAACAGGCGATAGTCGGGGCGGAAATCATGCCCCCATTCGGATACGCAATGGGCCTCGTCGATCGCGATCAGCGCCAGCGGCAGCTGCCCGATCAGCCGGCGGAAGCCCTCGCTCGAAACGCGCTCGGGCGCGACATAGAGCAGGTCGAGCATGCCGTTGCGCAGCCGATCGATCGTCTCCTCGCGATTCTCGTCGGCGGAGGTGAGCGCTGCGGCGCGGATGCCCGCCGCCTCGGCCGAGCGGACCTGGTCGTGCATCAGCGCGATCAGCGGCGAGATGACGAGGCCGATGCCGTCGCGGCACAGCGCCGGGATCTGGTAGGTCAGCGACTTGCCCGCGCCGGTGGGCATCACCGCCAGCGTGTTCTGGCCGGCCATCACCCGATCGATCACGTCGGACTGCCGACCCCGGAAATGCGCATAGCCGAAGGTCTGCTGCAGGGCTTCCAGGGGGGTAGGCATGGGGCCCTTCTAGCGCCTGGGGGCGGGCTGTCGAGCGACCGTAGGGCGGAACGTCGATTGTTTTGCCCCCGTACCCCATTTCGTCATGCCAGCGAAGGCTGGCATCTCGGGAGATGGGCGATGCGAGCCTCTCCTGAGACCCCAGCCTGCGCTGGGGTGACGATCAGAGTCTATGCAGAGGGCCGCTTGGGCCCGCGCCGGTTCATCCATTTCTGCGCGGGCAATTCGAAGCCATGATAGAGCGCCGCCGAGGCGGCGACCATGATCAGCAGGAACAGCCCGGTCAGCGGCAGCGGCACATCGGCCGGGTCGCTGACGAAGGCGATCTTGAAGAGCATGTAAAGGAAGGCGTGGGCCAGGTAGGTGGCGTAGCTGATCTCGCCGAACCAGTGGATCATCCGGCCCTTCAGCGGGCTGCGGATGTCGGCGGTGAGCGCCAGGACGAGCAGCAGGCAGACGAAGACGAAGGGCAGCGCCAAGGTCTCGGGCGCGCCCAGGAACCAGGCATCGAGCGCGGCGGCGCCCGCCACGGTGGCGATCACGGCGGGGCGGCGGAAAGCGTCCTTCCAGCGCAGCCACAGCGCGGCGGTGATCGTGCCCATCGCGAACTCGAACAGGCAGCGCGGCAGGCCGAGATGCGGGATGTCGTTGCCCAGCTCGCCCTTGCCCGCCAGGGTGAAGACCCCGAACAGCCCCAGCATCAGCAGACCCAGGATCGCGAGCAGCAGCGCGGTCGGCGCCTTTTCCCAGTCGATGTTCAGCGCCAGCAACGGGAAGAGCAGATAGGCGCCCAGTTCGCAGCTGATCGACCAGGCGGGGACGTTCCAGCCGAGATGGGGCAGGAACCCCCAATTCTGCAGCAGCAGCAGATGATAGGGCAGCGTGTCCCAGCGATAGTCGACCGGCAGCGCCCGGCCGGTGACGACGCAGGCGATCGCGAAGCCGACCGCGCCGAGCAGTACCAGCAGATGGAGCGGATAGATGCGCGACAGCCGGCGCCACAGGAAATGCGGCACCGCCCGCCAGCGCTGCCCGCCCAGCAGCTGGCGATAGTTGAGCCAGATCACGAAGCCCGACAGGACGAAGAAGAAATCGACCGCCAGATAGCCCTTGGCGAAAACGTCGATCACGCCCTGCGGCAGCGACCCGGTCGAGCCTTCGCGGATATGATAGAGCAGCACATACCAGGCCGCGATGCCGCGCGCCGAGGTGAGCGGACGAAGTTCGTGCCGGACCTGCAAGCCTGATCCACCCCCTGACAGCCCATCTGTCTCTGTACACGGATGGCAGGCGGGGTGAAGAGCTTCTTGCGTCGCTCCGGCGGAGGCCGGAGCCGCCAGAGGCAAGGGAATGGCCATTTCGTGGCGGCTCCGGCCTCCGCCGGAGCGACGATGGAAGGACGGCGGCTTTACGCCATCTCCTTCTCCTCCTGCTCGCTCGCCTGGCGCATCCACATCTCGGCATAGGTGCCGTCGCGGGCCATCAGCTCGGCATGAGTGCCGCGCTCGACCACCCGGCCGGCCTCCAGCACGACGATCTCGTCGGCATGGACGATCGTGGAGAGACGGTGGGCGATGACGATCGTGGTGCGGCCCTGCTCCACGCCGCGCAGGGTGGTCTGGATGTCGGCCTCGGTGCGGCTGTCGAGCGCGCTGGTCGCCTCGTCGAGGATCAGGATCGGCGGATTCTTGAGCAGGGTGCGGGCGATCGCCACGCGCTGCTTCTCGCCGCCCGACAGCTTCAGCCCGCGCTCGCCGACCTTGGTGGCATAGCCCTGCGGCAGCGACAGGATGAAGTCGTGGATCGCGGCGCCGCGCGCGGCGGCCTCGATCTCCGCCTGGCTCGCGCCCTCGCGGCCATAGCCGATATTATAGCCGATCGTGTCGTTGAACAGCACCGTGTCCTGCGGAACGATGCCGATCGCGCCGCGCAGCGACGCCTGGGTGACATGGGCGATGTCCTGCCCGTCGATCGTCACCCGACCGCCGCTGATCTCGTAGAAACGGTAGAGGATGCGCGCGAGGGTGGACTTGCCCGCCCCCGAATGGCCCACCACCGCGAGCGTGCCGCCCGGCGGGATCTCCAGGTCGATCCCTTTCAGGATCTGCCGCTCGGGATCATATTGGAAGCGGACGTCCTCGAAGCGAACCTTCCCGCCCGAGACGGCGAGCGGCTTCGCGTCGGGGGCGTCGGTCACCTCGGCGGGGGTGTCGATCAGGCCGAACATCGACTCCATGTCGATCAGCCCCTGGCGGATCTCACGATAGACCATGCCGAGCATGTCGAGCGGGCGGAAGAGCTGGCTGAGGATGGTGTTGATGAACACCACGTCGCCGGGCGAATACCAGCCCTTGCTCCAGCCATAGACGCTATAGCCCATCGCGCCGGCCATCATCAGGTTGGTGATCAGCGACTGGCCGATGTTGAGGACGGCGAGCGAGCTCTCATTCTTGGTCGCGGCCTTGGCATAGGCGGCGACGGCCTGGCCGTAATTGGCGGTCTCGCGCCCCTCGGCGCTGAAATATTTGACCGTCTCGTAATTGAGCAGCGAGTCCACCGCGCGCGCGGAGGCGCGGGTGTCATATTCCACCATCGCGCGGCGCATCTGGGTGCGCCACTCGGTCACCTTCTGGGTGAAGCGGATATAGGCGACGATCGCGACCAGGGTGGCCGCGACGAGGCCCGGGCCGAACTTCACGAAGAAGATGCCGCAGACCACGGTCAGCTCGAAGATGGTCGGGCCGATGTTGAACAGCAGGAAATAGAGCATCGTGTCGATGCTCTTGGTGCCGCGCTCGACGATCTTGGTGAGCGCGCCGGTGCGCCGCTCCAGATGATAGCGCAGCGACAATTTGTGGAGCTGGGCGAACACCTCGATCGACAGGCGGCGGCCGGCGTCCTGGCCGACCAGCTCGAAGATCGCGTTGCGCATATTGTCGAACAGCACGCCGCCGAAGCGCGCGCCGGCATAGGCGACGACCAGCGCCACCGCGATCGCCACACCCGGCTGCAGCCCCGGCGCCATCCGGTCGATCGCCGCCTTGTAGGCGAAGGGCATCATCAGCAGGGTCAACTTGGCGGCGAGCACCAGCACCATCGCGATGACGACGCGGGCACGCAGGCCCGGCGCGTCCTTCGGCCACAGATAGGGCAGGAAGCGGCGGAGAGTGGCCCAGCCCTGTTCAGGGTTTGCCGGGCTGGAAAAGTCGGTATCGGGTGGCATTGCCGCAAAGATAGGGATGGCGGTGGCGAAGGGGAAGGTCGATCCGCTTGGGCTGCTGATAAGCTGAGTTGTGGAAGCCCGACGTCCGGGAGGGCAGTTACAGGCCTCCCGGATTGCCGAAAGCCGGCCCCATCAGCGGTGGCGCTTTGGGATCGCGTGCAGGCGCGGGTTTCTGCGGCGGGCGTGGGGGAGCTGGGCAGTCTTCCCTGGTCGCGGCGTCGGGCGTGAAGGGAAGGCGATAGCCTCCCACCTCCAGGTCGTCGTGAAGCGGGCGCAACGCACTCGCCTTGCCCCTGCGCAGGGTGTCAAGCACATTGGGGCAATCGAGATTGCCAAGGCTGCCGATCTTGATCCAGCGACCCGATGTGCCACGGCCCAGCACGATCCCCCAGCTTTGGTCGGCGGCCACCACGGCTTTGGCGGGGACATCGCCGCCGATGATGAGCAGCCTGTCCATGCCCAACCGGTCGGGCTCCAGCAGGATGATGTCGCAGGGACTGCCATTGGTCAGGCAGGCAGCATCCTGATCATAGAGCTCCGGCAAGGTGCCAGGTTTGAAATCCGCAGGCAGGCTGGCACCGCGGGGGTAAATGCTGGCGTGCGACAGGGGCGGTTCGGTCGCAGCCGGGGAGTCCTGGCCGAACAGCCAGCGGGTTTCCGGGACGGCGGTCTGTGCCCTGCGCGCACGGGCGGCGATGTCGGCATTGCGATCGTGGGTGAGGGCTGCCAGCGCTTCGGTGCCATAGCGACCTGCCTTGAAGCGCAGATAGGCATAGTCGAACTGAGCGGGAGCGATCTTTCCCGCGTGGAGGCGTCCGAGCTGGTTGTTCACGCTCCATCGGGCCGGATCGGCCAAGGGCGTCAGCAGCAGGATGGTGACGCCCAATATGCCGATGCTGGCCGCGACGTTGATCGGCTCGATCCGTTTCAGCCAGCTGTCGCGATCGATCGCGGCCCAGCTGTAGCCGATGCCATAGCCCAGCCCGACCACGGCAACCGCGCCCAGCCAGATACGGTCCTGGGACAGGCCATATTGGCCGATGCGCAGCGCCAGCGCCTGGCAGGCAAGCAGGGTGTAGATCAGGATCAGCGGGCCGGCGACGCGGCCGGCCCATCGAATTGGTGCCGGCGGCGCATTGGCTGCTTCGCCATCCTTATAGGCGGCGTTGAGCAGCAGCAGGGTCACCGCGGCCGCCCACATCAGGATGGAGGCTGCCATCCGGGTCTTCCACAGGGGATGTAGGCCGGTGAAGGCCAGGCCGACGAGAAAGGCGAGCCCGAGCAGGATGACCAGGGGGAGAAGCCACGACAACAGCGTCAGCCCCAGGTTGCGCATCCCCTTCAGCAGGGTCGGCCGAACGTCGGTGATCTGGATCGAGGCAGCGAAGGCGAGGCCGAGCACCGGGCAGCGGAACCAGTTCTTCTCGATCATGCGGCCGAACCAGTCGAGTTCGATCAGGCCGAACAGGGCGCTCCCCAAGCTCAGCACGCCCCATACCAGCAGCGTGAAGACAAGAGACAGGACCAGTTGCGCGCCCCGCATCCAGCCATCCTCGAAACGAGCCGCATAGTCGGAGAACAGGCGAAGTCCGCGCTCGCGATGCTCCATCAGCTGGTTGACGATGAACAGGCACATGGCCGTGCAGAACAATAACGTGCCCGACGGCCAGATATGCGGTCGCGCATTGTCCCAGTTCTGGTCCAGTGGTGCACGCCAGATGTCGTAAGTGGCAAGCAGCGCCAGCAATATGGAGACGGTGGCCAGATAGACGGCCAGCCTTCGCCACCGCATCCGGCCGATCTCGGCGAGCGCGAGGATGGGCACGAAGGCAGCGATTAGCGTGGCCTGCGCGAAGAGCGTCGGGTGCCGTTCTGCCCAGCTGCTGACCTGTGACGTCCCGAGCCAGGGTAGCGCCCGTTCGAGGAGAAGCCAGGCCATCAACCCCTGACCGGCGCCGATGGCCAGCCGGATCAGGCCAACCCGGCGGTTGGCCTGTTCAGCCAGGGAATAGGCGTGATCTTCGCCTTGCTCGGTCATTCTGGCTTGTGCCCCCGCATGCGACAGCAGAGCATTAGCCCGTCGATCGTTTCGCGGCCATCGCCGATGGCTCCGATCCGGCGCCATTCGCTGACTGGCCGCGGCCAGGGGCTTCCTGCTGCTACAAATAAGCCCGGGCGAAGAAGGCGAGCGTGATCGCGACGCACAGCGCGATCGTGGCCGCGCGCACCTGGGCCGGCGGCAGGCGCTTGCCCAGCGCGGCGCCGGCATAGCCGCCGACCAGCGCGCCGCCCGCGAGAAGCGCGGCGGGGGCCCAGGCGACCACGCCGGCCAGCGCGAAGCAGAGGATTGCCACCGAATTGGCCGCGCTCACCATCGCGGTGCGGGTGCCGGCCAGCGCCTTGATGTCGGCGCCGTCGATCAGGCTCCACATCGCCAGCATCATCAGGCCGACGGCGCCGCCATAATAGCCGCCATAGACACCGAGCAGGAACTGCCCGGCGATCAGCGGCACCCGGCGGATGCCGATGCGGGCTTGGAGCCAGGGGCCGATGCGCGGCGCGAAGGCCAGCGCGACGGTGGCGACCAGCGCCAGCCAGGGCAGCAGCTGGTCGAACAGGCGGACCGGGGTGGAGAGCAGCAGCAGCGCGCCCATCGCCCCGCCGATCACGGTGACGATCAGCATCAGCCGCACGCCCATGCCGGCGACGGGCTGCTGCTGCCCGCGATAGACCATCGCGCTGGCAAGACCCCCCGGCCACAGCGCGACGGTGCTGGTGGCGTTCGCCGCGACCGACGGGATGCCGGCCGCGAGCAGCGCGGGCATGGTGACGAAGGAGCCGCCGCCCGCCAGCGCGTTCATCGCTCCTGCGAGCAGGCCGGCGAGGAGCAGGATGATGCCTTGGTCCAAGACTTGACCTCTCTTTAGCCCCTCTCCTTCAGGGGAGGGGTTGGGGTGGGGGCCATCCTCCTGGGCGGCGCTCGTGGAGAGGCCCCACCCCCGTCTCCTCCTTCGAAGGGGAGGGGGGAGTTGGTGATCAGGCGTTCGGCGGGATCAGCTCGCCGGTGATGCGGATGCCGGCGCCGTCGACCTGGTAGGTCTTGTTGATGAAGATCAGGATCGAGGTGAGCGCCTCGGCCGCCGCCGAATTGACCAGCGCGCCGCCATGGATGCCGCGCAGGCCCATCACGTCGGCCAGCTCGACGACGATCTGGCGATCGGCCTTGTCGTCACCGAAGACGAGCACGTCGCACTCGATGTCCTTGTCGGTGATCAGCTTGTGCCCGGCGACGCTGTGGAAGGCGGAGACGATGCGCACGCCCTCGCCCAGCGCGTTCTGGGTGCGGACGGCGGCGCTGCCCTCGGCGGGAAGCTGGACGCGCATCACCTTCGGCGGCACCAGCGGCACGGTGGTGTCGACCACCAGCTTGCCCGCGACATAGGGCTTGATGCCCGCCAGGGTGCTGTCCTGCGAGTCGAACGGCACGGTGACGATGATGACGTCGCCGGCCTGGGCGGCATCGGCGTTGCTCATGCCGGTGAGGCCAAAGCCCAGCTCGGCGGCCTTCGCCTCGGCGCTCTCGGCCGAGCGCGAACCGATGATGACCGAGCGGCCCGCCTTGGCCAGCCGCCGCGCGATCGCCGCGCCCAGCTTGCCCGTGCCACCGATCACCGCGATCCGATCATTGCCCGCCATGCCACACTCCCATTTCGATTATCCGTCGCTGGCGTGTTTAACGGCGCTGGCCGCAGGCACAAGCCACGGGCTGCCTGCAAAAAACGACAGGTCGCTTGCCTGTGGACGCCATTCGCTACCGCGTCGGCAGGGCCCTCAGCCCCAGCCAGCGGCGCGCGCCCGGCAGGCGGCGCAGCACGAGCCGCTCGGCCAGCAGCACCGCCAGCATCGACACGCCCAGCAGCGGCAGGAGCAGCCCCAGCGCCACGAGCAACGCGACGAAGCCCGTCGCCACCGGTGGGCGGCCAAGTGCGGGCGGGGCGCCGAGGGCGTCGTCGGGCTTGCGGCGCCACCACAGGACGACGCTGCTGATCGCGAGCAGCGTGAGGCCGATCGCGGTGAGGAGGCCGAGCAGCTGGTTCGCCCAGCCGAACAGCTGGCCTTCATGCGCGGCGACGCCATAGCCGACGATGCGGTCGACCAGCCGGCGCTGGGCGAAATCCTTGCGGCTGAGGATCGCGCCGGTCTCGCCGTCGAGGGTGAGGTCGGTGCGCAGGGGGCGGTTGGCGGCGTCGGACTTCGCCGTCCAGGGCTGGTGCATGCCCGTCGGCGGGTCGATCAGCACCGGGGCGGCGAGGCCGAGCGGTTCGACCCGCGCCACCAGCCGGTCGAGCGGAGCATAAGACAGCGGCGGGTGGACCATCGCCATTCCGCCATGCTCGGCATGTTCGCCCATCATCATGCGGGTGCCATGGTCCATCGCCGCGCGCGCCTTCAGTTCGGCGGCGTGGCCCGAGGACCAGTCCTGCTTCGTCACGCTGCCCTCGGCGACCGAGCGGACCGCCTTCAGATAGCTGCCCCAGCTCTTCGCCCAGGGCAGGCCCGAGAGCAGCAGGAACAGCGCGAAGAAGGACACCCAGAAGCCGGTGACGCCGTGCAGGTCGCGCCAGAAGCGGCGCCGCTCTCCGCCCAGGCGCGGGTAGAGGACGCCGCCCAGCCCGCCCCCGCGCGGCCACCAGAGATAGAGGCCCGACAGGATCATCACGATCGCCCAGGAGGCGGCCAGCTCGACGAGGTAGCTGCCCTTGGCGCCCGCCATCAGCTCGCCATGCAGGCGGAAGATGATCCGCATCAGCCGCTGGTCCTCGTCGACCGTCTTGAGGATGACGAGGCTTTGGGGATGGACATAAACGCGGGTCTCGCCGGCCCCCGCGCCGACGATGATCTGTACCGCCTGCTCCTGTGTGTCGGGGAGCTGGTAGCGATGCAGCACCGACCCCGGCACCGCGCGCACCGCCGCCTCGGCCTGTTGGGCGGCGCTGGCGCGTGGCGCGCCGGCAGTGGCGACATGGGCCAAGGGCCGGTCGATCAATGCCTCGACCTGCGGGCGGAACAGGTAGATCGAGCCGGTGATCGCCAGCCACAGCACGAACGGGATGCAGAACAGCCCGGCATAGAAATGCCAGCGCCAGACGGTGTTGTAGCCGGGCCAGCGGCGGGCTGGGGCGGAGAGGTGTCGGTTCATCGCGTGGCCCTTCCTAGAAGCGCGTCTTCACGCCGGCGTACAAGGTGCGCGGCTGTCCGGCGTAGATCGATCCCGTGCTGTTCATCAGCACCGAGCCTGGGTTCTGCTGGCCGGTCGCGGGGTTGAGGCTGTTCGCGATCACCGAGGCCGAGCCGACATAGGTCTTGTCGAACAGGTTCTGGAGCGAGGCGAAGAAGCTCAGCCGCGAGAGCCAGCCGGCGCCCTTGGGCGGATCATAATGGATGTTGAGATTGGCGAGCGTGTAGCCGGGGATCTTCAGCAGATTGCCATTGTCGATATGATAGCTCGACCGGTAGGTCAGTTCGACGAAGCCGCCCAGCCCCTCCAGCGCGCCGTCAGGCTGGTCATAGGCCACACGGCCGTTGACGAAGGTGGGGATCACGCCCGGTATCTTGTTGCCGTCGCGATCGAACAGAGCGGTGGCGGCGCCCGAGGTCAGCCGCTCCACATAGCGCGTATAATGATGGTCGTTATAGCTGTAGCTGCCCTCCAGCCGCGCACCGGGCAGCAGCGACGGCAGCGGTTTCCAGGTCGCGCCGATCTCGACTCCGCGATGCACCGAACGCGGCGCATTGGCGGTGTAGGCGAGCAGGTTCACCCCCGCAGACTGGCTGATCTGCTCGTTGCGGAACCACTCATAATAGCCGGTGATCTCGGCCGAGAGCGTGCTGCCGATCGCGATCTCGGCGCCGACGTCGATGCCCTTGTTCTTCTGGGTCTTGAGCGCGGCATTGTTGCCGGGGACGCCCGCCGGGGTGACGAACAAGGCGCCTGCCTGCGGAATGCCATAGCCGGTGCCGAAGCGCGCGTGCAGGCGCACCGCGTCATGGGCCTGCCAGAACAGCGCCGCCTCGGGGGAGACGTTGGAGAAATGGCGCTCGGCGGGGATCAGGCTGGTCGTCGGGTTGGCGCCCACCGGATAGGCATAGGCGGTCTGGCGCACGTCGATGATCGAGCGCTCGACGCCGATCCCGGCGATCAGCTGGAGATCGCGGCTGAGCTTCAGCTCCTGCCGCAGCCGCGCACCCAGGTTGCGGATGTCGCCAAACACCGTCTGGGTCGGCGCGCCGAAGCCGTTGCGGCCGGCCGGGGTCTTGTTGAAGCTGAAGCTCTGATTGTCGAGATAGTTGTAGAAGACGCCGGCGAAGCTGGTCGACTCCATGCCGAACAGAGTACCGCGCCGGGTGACGTCGCTGCTGATGTTGTAGCTGTCGAGCGTGCCCTTGAACGGGGTGGCGCTGGTCGGCTGGTTGACCACCCGGCTGTCGAACACGCCCTGGGTGCGCCAGGTGGTGTCGGCATCGAAGTCATGCTCGTAGCGCAGGCCGACGATGGTGCGCCGGTCGTTGCGGGCGAGGTCGCCCTCGGTCGCGGTCTGGGCGATGCGGGCGCCGTTGATGCCGTTGGCCAGCACCGAGATGGTGCCGCAGCCGGCTGCCGCTGTGGCAGCCGCGTCGCAGCCGCGCTGATAGGGATTGGCGCGATACTGGTTCATCGACAGCCGGGTCGACAGCTCGAACTCGCCCTCATTGTAGATCAGCTTGGCGGTCACCCGGTCGCGGTCGCCCAGCGCGAACGTGCCCAGCGCGTTGATCGTGCCGGTCTCATAGCCGGTGTGGCCGGTGGCGCCGTCGGCGCGCACGAAGCTGCCGAAGACGGCATATTCATAGTTCGGCCCGGCATCGCCGATCGTCGCGTAGAGATTGGCATAGCCGTCGCCGCCCGCGTCGAAGCCCACCTCGGCGCCGTCGATGTCGCGCCCGCGCCTTGTGCGGAAGTTTACCGCGCCGCCGATCGCATAATTGCCGTAGCGGGCCGAGGAAGGGCCGCGCACCACGTCGACCGCGCCATAAGCGTGCGGGTCGGTCAGGTCGAAACGGGCGAGGCCGTCGGGCTGGGTGACGGGGAAATCATCCTCGAACACCTGGATGTTGCGCGCGCCGAAGCTGTTGCGCGCGTTCGAGCCGCGCACCGACACGCCCACGTCGCGCGGACCATTGCCCTGGATCACGACCACGCCGGGCGAGAGTTTGACGATGTCGGCGATGGTGGCGGCGGGCGTGTTGCGGAAGGCGCTGTCGCTGACGGTGGTGACGGTCTGGCCGGTCACGCGGGTGGTGAGCGACAGGCCCTTGCCGCTGACGACGATGTCGTCGCTCGGGGCGGCGGCCCGGCGTTCGGGTTCGGAGGGGGCGGTTGAAGGCGCTTCGTCGAGCGTGCGCAGTTCGGCGTCGATGGCGGCGCGCTGGCGGAGCAGGTCGGCGCGGCGATCCTGCTCGGCGCTTTGGGCGGAAGCGGCGGTGGCCAGCGCAAGCGCGGGCAGGGCAATCAGCAATCGGGACATCTGGAATCTCTGTCGATGCGGACGTCGCGGAGCGACGGCCATGGCAGGCGCGCCTCGGGCTGGAGGCGGGCGACAGGGACGCGCGGGCGCGCGTCCGGAGAGATCAGATGTGGAGCGGTGGTCCGCGCAGCGGTGGGGTCAGCCAGGTGCGGCGCGCGACCAGCGGCGTGGGCGCGGCGCGGAAGACGGTGGCGACGATGAAGGCGATCGCCAGTGCCAGCAGGATCGGATCGACCCCGCCCAGCATCGGCGCCGAGAGCCCCGAGAAGGTACAGGGCTGGGCCGCCTTCTCATGGCTCTTCTCGTCGGGCAGGCCCGATTGGCCGGGGATCGCGATCTCGACGGTCTGGACGCCCTGGCCGGTGCAGAGCTCGACCGTCATCGTGCCCCCCGCCATCGACGGCATGAAGCCGGCGGGGATCAGGATCTTCATCAGCAGCGCCAACGCGACCAGCCAGCCGGCGAGCCGGCGATGGCGGAAGATATGGCGACGCAGCGAGTCCACGAGGGGCGCCTTAGCGGCGGCGCCCGGTGCTGTCATCCTCCGAAAGCGGGAGGTCGCGCACACCTCTTCAGGTCGCCATCCCCGCGAAGGCGGGGATCCACCAGGCCGCCGGGTTCGAACCTCTGATGGTCCGGAAACCGTTCGCCGGTGGATTCCCGCCTTCGCGGGAATGACGAGGAGGGGGTTAGGCGATCGCATCCTCGATCGCGCCCATATGCGCATCGATCGGTTCGGCCTTGGCGGGCGGCGGGCCGCCGGTCGTCTCGACCCGCGCGCTGGCCTCCAGGGTGCGGTGGACCGGGCAGCGGTCGGCGATCTCGAGCAGGCGGGCGCACTGGTCGGCGTCGAGGTCGCCATCCACTTCGATCCGGCGCGAGAAGATGTCGGTGCCGCCGCGCTTGGCATGGCCGGCGGCGGTACGGATCCGGCCCACCTTCCAGCCCTTCTGGTCGGCATACATGCGCAGGGTCATCGTCGTGCAGGCGGCCAGCCCGGCGGAGAGCAGGTCATAGGGGGTGGGTCCCGATCCGAGCCCGCCCACCGCCAGCGGTTCGTCGGCGACGAAGCGGATGCCGCCCGCGCGGATCGCCACCTGGAAGCGGCCGGCACCGGTCTCCTCGGCCACCACGTCGGGCTCGCCGGCGTCGCGGATGTCGTCGGGCGGGGGCAGATAGCGGGCGGCCCAGCTCGCGATCAGCGCGGCGGCATAGGTCGCGTCGCGCTCCCCGGTCAGGCCATGGTCGGCATGGTCGAGCGAGACGAAGCTCTTGGGATGGTGCGCCGAGATGAAGATGCGGGTCGCGTCGTCGATGTCGACGACCCGGTCGAACGGCGCGTGGAGGATCAGCAGCGGCTTGCGCAGCGCCTTGATCGTCGCGGCCTGATCGGGCCGGGAGGGCGCCGCGATCGTCGCCACGGCGTGGACCGAGGCGATATCGGCGGCGGCATCGAGCGCGGCGGTGCCGCCCGCGCCATGGCCGATGATCAGGGTGGGGGCATGGCCGGCAGCGGCCAGGGCCTCGCTGGCGGCGATCAGCAGGGCGGGGGCTGCGGTCTCGACGGGGAAGGCGAGGCTGCCGATCCCCTGCGCGGCGAGCGTCCGGGCGATCCGCTCGGCCACCGCCGTGTCGAGGCCGTGGGGGAACAGCGCCCAGGCGCGCGGCTGCGCCTCGGGATATTCGAGCCGGCCGGCGACCGTCCGGCCGCCGCTGGCGATGTCGAGGGATGCGGTCGGCACGGGCAATTCCTTCAGGCGAGGCTGGTGTCGATCGGAATACCGCCCTTGAGGGTCAGGGTCACCGGGGTCCGCTCGGCGATGTCGGCGAGGCGCGCGGCCTGCTCGGCGTCGAGGCCCTTGGGGGCGATGGTGCGAACGATGCGGCGATCCTCGGGGCCGCCGGTCAGCCGCAGCGAGACCTCCAGCGATTCCAGCGGCCACTCCTTGCGGTCGGCATACATGCG
This sequence comes from uncultured Sphingomonadaceae bacterium, assembly GCA_963540925.1. Lineage (GTDB taxonomy): Bacteria > Pseudomonadota > Alphaproteobacteria > Sphingomonadales > Sphingomonadaceae > Rhizorhabdus. The sequence continues at coordinate 24,283 of CAUTRN010000007.1, read as the reverse complement.
CAGGGTGATCGCGGTGCAGGCGCCCAGGCTGGCGAGCAGCAAGTCATAAGGCGCGGGGCCGGCATTGGCGCCGCCCAGCTTCTCGGGCTCGTCGGCGGTGATGGCGTGGCCGCTCGCGTTGATCTGGGTGGCATAGCGGTCGCGGCCGATGGTGGCGGTGGCATGGGCCATGGTGCGGCTCCTTCTGGTGGGAACGGATTACGGATAACGGACAGGCTTCGGCTCGTCGGGCAGCGGGATGAACTCATGCTCCTCGGCCACGGGGGCGAAGCGCTGCTCGCGCCAGTCTTCCTTCGCCTGCTCGATGCGGTCGCGCGAGGAGGAGACGAAGTTCCAGTAGATGTTGCGGCCCTCGGGGAAGGGCTCGCCGCCGATCAGCATCACCCGCGCGGCACCCTTGGCCTGCAGCACGATCTCGGCGCCGGGCTTGAACACGACGAGCTCGTCCTTGGCGAAGCTGCCGGTCTGGCCGGCCACCTCGATCTCGCCCTCGACCACATAGATGGCGCGTTCGACATGCTCGGCCTTGAGCTGGTAGCGGGCCTGGTCGACCAGGACGATGTCGGCATAGACCATGTCCGAATAGGCCTTCACCGGCGAGCGGAGCCCGTCCGAGGTGCCGACGATCAGGGTGAGCTTCGCGCCGGCATCCTCGATCGTCGGAATCTCATGCGCCTTGTGGTGGACGAAGTCGGGATCGATCTCTTCCTGGGCGGTCGGCAGCGCGACCCAGGTCTGGAGGCCGAACAGGGTGCTGCCGGCGGGGCGCAGCTCGGGCGGGGTGCGCTCCGAATGGACGATGCCGGAGCCGGCGGTCATCCAGTTCACCTCGCCGGGGCGGATCGGCTGGACGCTGCCCACCGAGTCGCGGTGCATGATCTCGCCGTCGAGCAGATAGGTGATCGTCGCCAGGCCGATATGCGGGTGGGGGCGGACGTCGAGCCCTTCGCCGCCGCGAAAGGCGGCCGGGCCCATCTGGTCGAAGAAGATGAACGGGCCGACCATCCGGCGATGCACCGAGGGCAGCGCCCGGCGGACCGAGAAGCCGTCGCCCAGGTCGCGGACCGGGGGCAGGATCACCATGTCGACGCCGTCGATGTCGCTGGTACGGATGGTCATTGTCATTTCCTTCGCGAAAGGGGAGCCGCCGGGCCCTCCGCGCAGGGAGGGGGAGAGGGAGGGCCCGGCGGCGGGCCGGTCGTCAGGACGAGGGGGGAGTTTCCTGCAACCGGCCGGGGGGTTCAAGGTTCAAGTCAGGCGGCGTCGACGAGGACGATCTCGCTGTCCTCGATCGCGGTCACCCGGATCACGTCGAGGTCGCTGATCGCCGCACCATCGCGGGCGTTCACCCGCAGGCCGTCGATCTCGATCGCGCCCTTGGCGGGGACGAGATAGCCGCGCCGATCCTTGCCGATCGGATATTCGGCACTCTCGCCGGCCTTCAGGCTGGCACCGACGACACGGGCTTCGGCCCGGATCGGCAGCGCCTCATTGTCGTTGGCGAAACCGCTGGCGAGGACCACGAACTGGCCGCTGTGCTCGCCCCTGGGGAAGGGCTTGGCACCCCAGTGCGGCTCGCCGCCGCGCTGGGTGGGCAGGATCCAGATCTGGAAGATCCGGGTGGTCACGTCCTCCAGATTATATTCGGCGTGCTGGATGCCCATGCCTGCCGACATCACCTGGACGTCGCCCGCTTCGGTGCGGCCGCGATTGCCCAGATTGTCCTGGTGCGAGATCGCGCCTTCGCGGACATAGGTGATGATCTCCATGTCGCGGTGCGGGTGCGGCGGGAAGCCCGACTTGGGCGCGATGGTGTCGTCGTTCCACACGCGCAGGTCGCCCCACTGCATCCGGGCATCGTCATGATAGCCCGCGAAGGAGAAGTGGTGCTTGGCGTCGAGCCAGCCATGGTTGGCGCCGCCGAGGCTGTCATAGGGTCGCAGTTCGATCATAGTCTGTCTCCAGTCTTCAGGCGGAAAGAAGGGCGAGCGCGTCGACCTGGGCGCGGTTGAACCCCAATGCGATGAGGTCGGGCACCAGCCCTTCGTCGGACCGGCGGGTGCGCCGCACGGTGCAGACGAAGCGCCGCAGCGTCTCGCGCCGGGGATCGGCGACGGGCAGCTCGCTGTGGTGGCCGGTGAGCTTGTCGATCGCCTTGCGGACCAGCGAGGGCCGGGCCGGGACGAAGCGATAGCTCTCCGCATCTTCATAGGCGGTCGCGACGACCTTCCATTCGGTGCTGCTGAGGTGCGGCGGGGTGATCTGGTCGGTCGTCATGTCGTCCTCCTTTCCTGTTGAGGACGGATATAGGCGGCCTCGACTTATCCGTTCAGATGGATAAAATCGGCTAAAACGTTCTATGAAGTTGAAAAGCGAGATTGCCTGTGGCGAACCCCGGCCAGCCGACCTTCGACCAGCTCCGTATCTTCCTGGCCATCGTCGAGACCGGCAGTTTCGCGGCGGCCGGGCGCAAGCTCAACCGGGCGGTCTCGGTGATCAGCTATGGCATCGGTAATCTCGAGGCACAGCTCGGCCTCACCCTGTTCGATCGCGAGGGGACGAAGAAGCCGCAGCTCACCGTGGCGGGGCGCGCGGTGCTGGCCGAGGCGCGGATGGTGTCGCAGGGGATCGATGGCTTGCGCGCCAAGGTGAAGGGCCTGCTCGACGGGCTGGAGGCCGAGGTCGACCTGGCGGTGGACGTGATGCTGCCGGCCGAGCGGCTGGGCCGGGTGCTGCGCGCCTTTGCCGAGAAATTCCCCACCGTGTCGCTGCGCCTCCATGTCGAGGCATTGGGCGCGGTGACGGCGATGGTGCTCGATCGCGGCGCGACGATCGGCATTTCGGGCCCGCTCGCGGCGGGCGTGACGGGGATCGATCTGGTGGGCGCCGGATCGGTGCCGATGGTGCCGGTGGCGGCGCCCGACCATCCGCTGGGCCGCATGGCGAAGATCCTGCCCGGCGCGGGGCGCGACCATGTCCAGATCGTGCTGACCGATCGTTCGCGCTTCACCGAGGGCAAGGACTTCTCGGTGATGAGCCACCGCACCTGGCGCCTGGCCGATCTGGGCGCCAAGCACCAGCTGCTTCGCCAGGGGATCGGCTGGGGCAATATGCCGCTGCCGCTGATCGAGCCCGATCTGGTGGCGGGCACCCTGGTGCGACTGCACATGCCCGATCACAGTGGAGGCACCTATCGCTTCCAGGGCATCTGGCGCACCGACACCCCGCCGGGCCCGGCGGGCGCCTGGCTGCTCGACCAGTTCGTGGCGCTGGGCGCGAACGACGTCGAAGAGGATGGGCTCGGCGATATCTGATCGGCGGATTTCCGCGTGATTTCTCAATAAAGGGCCAGTCGTTCTTGGCTCTTGCCTGACGATTTTCTGATAAGGAAATCGCTATATTGTTTGCGTTACAGGCGTTGAGTGCGCTGTAACCATGGTATCCCTCTACCATTCGCAGCATGTGTCGCAGTCGTCACTGCGGCATAAATGTCGCTACTTTCAAAAATAGCGATCGGTGCGACGAACTGGAAGACAATCCAGACATATTTCGTTGCGAAATTGTTACAATCCAGACAGTTTTCTACGATCACGCATATGAAAAGGGGTGATCGAATGACCTCCAACTATCTTCTGCGTTGCAGCCTCATCGCCATTGCTTTCGCCTGTTCCACCACCGGCACCGCCTTCGCACAGGCCGCCTCGGACGAGGCCGGTGGCGACGCCACCATCATCGTCACCGGCTCGCGCATCCGCACCAATCCGCTCAACCGGGATTCGCCGGTTGTCACGGTGGACCAGGCGGCGTTGGCCCAGACCGGCCTCTCGGCGGTGGCCGATGTCCTCCAGCGCCTGCCCAGCGCCAGCGGCGGCCTGAACAGCAAGGTCAACAACAGCGGCAATATCGGCAACCCGTCCGACGGCGGCGGCGTGGGCGCGGGGTCGGCCGAGATCGACCTGCGCTATCTCGGTTCGAAGCGCACCTTGGTGCTGGTCGACGGCATGCGCTACGTCAACGGCGCGAGCGCGAGCGGCATCCCCTCGACGGTCGACCTCAACTCGATGCCCACGAACATGATCGAGCGGATCGAGGTGCTGCAGTCGGGCCAGTCGCCGCTCTACGGGTCCGACGCGCTGTCGGGCGTCGTCAACATCATCACCAAGGCGGCGCAGGAAGGGCTGCAGGCCTCCGCCCAGTTCGGCACCTATCGCGCCGGCGACGGCCACACCCAGGACTATAATGCGAGCTATGGCTGGTCGGGCGAGCGCACCCATGTCGTTATCGGCGGCAGCTATGTGAAGCAGGAAGCGGTGCGCACCCGCGACCGGTCGATCTCGCAATTCCCCAATCCCGGCCAGACGAGCTGTACCGATCCGATCGGTGGCTGTTCCAGCGCAACGGTGAACGGCTTCATCGCGCTGGGCGGGACCACGCCGACCCTGACGGTGCGTGCGCCGGTGATCGGCCGGGCGCCGGTCTATGATCCCACCCTGGTGGGGGGCGACTTCCGCCCGCTCGTCACCTCGGACCGCTTCAACTTCGCGCCGTTCAACTATTTCCTGACGCCGTCCGAGCGCTATGGCTTCTTCGCCAGCGTGAAGCAGGAGCTGACCGCGGACATCAACCTGCGGGTGAAGGCGGTCTACAACCGGCGCAATTCGCAGAACCAGGCGGCCTTCCTGCCGCTGTTCATCGGCCCCGATGCCGGCAACGGCAATCTGCTCGACACCATCTCGGTGGACGCGACCAACCCGTTCAACCCGTTCGGCCGCACGCTCAATTCGGGCACCAACGGGCAGCCGGCGACCTATTCGAGCATCCGTCGTCGCCTGGTCGAGGCGGGTCAGCGCACCTACACCCAGCATGTCGATACGATGCAGGTAACCGCAGGGCTCGACGGCTCGTTCATGATCGGCGAGCATAAATGGTATTGGGACGCGACCGCGCTGGTCGGCTACAACGACGCGCACCAGACCTTCACCGGCAATGTGAACGCCGCCAATCTGGCGCGCGCGCTGGGGCCGATCGCCAATTGCACCGCGCCCTGCGTGCCGTTCAACATCTTCGGCGGCCTCGGTTCGGTGACGCAGGCGATGCTCGACTATGTAACCTTCGTCGAGAAGGACAAGAGCTCGCAGTCGCTGCATGATTTCAACGCCAATCTGTCGGGCGACCTGTTCGATCTGCCCGCCGGCCCGGTGGGCGTCGCGATCGGCTATGAGCATCGCTACCAGCTCGGCTCGTTCACGCCGGATGCGATCATCTCGGCGGGGCTGGGGTCCGATATCCCCGCGCAACCCGCTTCGGGCTCCTATAATTCGGACGAGGTCTATGCCGAGATCCGGGTGCCGCTGCTGGCCGACAAGCCCTTCTTCCACATGCTCGAAGTCGATGGCGCGGTGCGTCACTCGAACTATTCGATCAGCGGCAGCAACACCACCTATACGGGCAGCGCGCGGTGGAAACCGGTCGAGGACATCCTGCTCCGCGGATCCTGGGCGCAGGGCTTCCGCGCCCCCAGCATCGGCGAGCTGTTCGGTGCCGCCTCGCGCAGCGACGCGCCGATCGACGACCCCTGCACCAATGTCGCGGGTTCGCCCTTCCAGACCTCGCCGACGGTGCGGCAGAACTGCATCGCCAATGGCGTGCCGGCGAACGGCAGCTATCAGGAGCCCAATGGCGGCCAGCTGCCGGTGCTGACCGGCGGCAGCACCGCGCTCAAGCCCGAAAAGTCGCGCACCCTGTTGTTCGGCGCGGTGTACAGCCCGGCCTGGGCGCGCGACAGCGGCTTCGCCAGCCGCTTCAGCCTCGAGGGCAATTATTACGACATCAAGGTCCGCGACGCGATCGCCCCGATCGACGCCTCGATCACCCTGGCGCGCTGCGCGCAGCTCGGCGACCAGACCAGCTGCGCGGCGATCGTCCGCACCGCCAACGGCCTGATCTCGCGGATCAACGGCACGCTCCAGAATATCGGCGGCATCCGCACCAAGGGCATCGACTTCACCCTCGACTATCGCTCGCCCGACAGCTCGATCGGCGCGTTCGGCTTCAGCCTGAACGGCAATGTCCTGCTCAAATATACCGAGACCTTGCCGGCCGCCTCGGGCTCGGCAACCACCAGCTATGACGGCAAGACCCGCGGCTTCCCCGACCAGTCCTATCCGAAGCTGAAGATGACCGGCATCCTCAGCTGGGGCCTGGGCGATGTCGGCGCGCTGTTCACCGGCCGCTATATCGACAGCGTGAAGGAGTTCGACGGCAGCAAACTGAACAGCCGCCTCTATGGCGACGTCCAGCTCAGCTACACGCCCTCGGCGCTGAACGAGAAGGTGACCCTCACCGCTGGCGTGAACAACGTCTTCAACTCGGGCCCGCCGCCCTGCGTCAGCTGCACCGGGCCGAACTATGATCCGACCACCTACGACGTGCCGGGGCAGTTCGGTTATCTCCGCATCTCGTACAAGATGTAATCTTTCGATCCACCATGGAGGCGGGAGCGCCCGGCGCTTCCGCCTTCAAGGATCGCTGCCAAGTAGGAAGCGGTGGGCTGCGTCTAGATCACGGACAGCACGGCGGGGTCGCCCGTTCGCCAGACATTATCGATGGTGACCCGCTCGATCACCCAGAGATCATCTTGCCGGGCCAGTTCGACATCATATCGATTTTTCATGAGATAATGGGTCGAGGGATCATGTCGCGGCAGGTGTTGCGCCTCGACCATCGCCTCCATGCGCGCCCGGTTTCCGTTGAGGATCACGCGCGGATTACTGACCGAATGGGTGGTGTCGAGCGAGCTGAGCGAGGTGGACAGGGCTTCGACGATTGCTTGTCGGCCCTCCAGCACCGGATATTCGAAACCCGCTTTTGCCGCCGCCGGCCTGAAATCGGATATCGCGTCTTCGGCAAGCGAGGAGGCAAGCAATGCCTGGTCGCGCAGGTCGATGCCGGCGGCGAACCGGTAGAGTGCGTCGACGACGGCGAGCGTGTCGGCGGTTTTATCAGGATGGGACGGCATGGGATGGTCCTTGCAGGAGGGTGATGCTCGTGTCGGCGATGGTTTCGGCAAAGCTGTTTCCGAACAGGCCCGTCGGCGTCTGGAACCCGGGCGCGACCTCTCCGGCGAGGACCCGCCGGGCTGCCTCGACCGCGGCGAGAGGGGTGAAGCTGTAGCCATTGACCGTGTCGAGCCTCGCTCGCGAGACGCGGCCATCGGCTCCGGTTACCTCGACGGCGGCCTGATAGCGGTTCGTGTCGCGCTCCGCCTCGCTCGGCCCATCCGGCAGGTCGCCAAGCTCGCCCTCCGGGAAGGCGGTACCGGAGACGTGGACGAACGTGGCGATGTCCGGAACCGCCATGGTCTTCCAGATCGTCAGGAGATCGGGAAGCGTGACCGGAAAACAGGGCACGGGCCCCTTCCCGAAATCGAAGTCGCGCAGCGCTTCCGGGGCGCAGTCGGAGAGCCGTCCGTCCCTGCGGGAAAGGCATGCGGTCGTCAGGTTGTCGCGGGCGCTGATCGCCGATCCCCGCGACATCGATCCGGTGACGTGAAGCGCGATCGCGATCGATCGCGGCCGTTCGACCCGTTCGGCGGCTCGCCCGGCCAGCGAGCCCAGCATGGCCACGCTGCCACCGCTTCCAGGCAGCAGCATGACGCCGGACGCGCGGGCCTCGGCATCGTGGATTTCGGCAAGGCGATAGCTGTCCAGCTCGGCGGCGATGTCGAGATAATGGGTGCCCGCGCGGATGGCGCCACGCATCAGCGGATCGGCCGATCGCTGGAACGGGCCGGCACAGTTGAGCAGCGCGGGGACACCGTGCAGGGCGCGATCGATCGCGGTCTCGTCATCAAGCGCGAACACGCGCTGCGCAGTACCGAGACGCTCCGCGAGTTCGGCCAGCTTCGCCGCGTCCCGCCCGGCAAGGATCGGGTCGAGGCCGGCGGCCACGGCCTTTGCCGCCGCCATTCGCCCGGTATAGCCGCTGGCGCCGTAGATCATCAGCCGGCTCATTGGCCGTGCTGCCAGCTCTTGAACACGAACTCCAGGCTATAGCCATCGGGATCGCGCAGATTGGCCGCGTAATAGCGCGGATCATAATGGAGTCGGATGCCCGGCTCGCCAGCGTCGGTCGCGCCGGCGGTCATCGCGGCGGCATAGGCGGCGTCGACCTCGGCCCGCGACCGCGCGACGAAGCCGACATGCGCCGCGCCGCCGTCGGCCGCGCCGGGCCGCAGCCAGAAGAATATCCTGCCCCCGCAGCCAAAGCCCTTGAGGTCGGGATGTCCCGGTGGCCCGTCGCTGCCGTCATAATCGACGCGGTCGGTGATACCGAGCGGTGCTAGCGCGGCGCTGTAGAAGGCGATCGAGCGATCGAGATCGCTGACCGACAGGAAGACATGATCGAGCATGGTCGGTCTCCGCTCAGATGAAATAGCCGCCCGCAACCTCGATGGTCTGGGCATTGATCCAGCCATTGTCCTCGGACAGCAGGCTGGCGATGACGCTGCCGACATCGTCGGGCTCGCCGACCCGGCCGAGCGCCGTCTGGCCGGCGAGGAAATCTTCGAGCTCGTCATTGAGCCCGCCGCCCAGATCGGTGCGGATCGCACCGGGCGACACGGCATTGGCGCGGATGCGGCGAGGGCCGAATTCCTTGGCCATATAGCGGGTGAGGACATCGAGGCCGCCCTTGAACGCGGCATAGGGCGCGACCCCCGGGGTGGCGACCCGCGTCGTCGCACTCACCAGGTTCAGGATGTGGCCGCCGTCGGCCATCAGCGGCAGCAGCGTCTGGGTCAGGAAGAACGGGCCCTTGAGGTGCACTGCGAACAGGCTGTCGAACTCGGCTTCGTTCACCGCCGCGATCGATTTGAAGAGGCCGTAGCCGGCATTGTTGACGAGATGGTCGAAGTCGGTCCGGCCCCAGGTCGCCAGGGTCGTGGCGACCGCCTCGCTGAACGCGGGAAAGGAGGCCGTGTCGGCAATGTCGAGCTTCAGCGCCACCGCCCTGCCGCCGGTGGCGGTGATCTCCCGGACCGCATCGGCGGCGCCATCGGGATGGCTGTTGTAGGTGAGGATGACGTCTGCGCCGCGCCGTGCGCACTGGAAGGCGGCGCTGCGCCCGATGCCCCGGCTTGCGCCGGTGATGATGGTGATGGCCATGAGGGGTCTCCGTTGCTTGGCGGTCGGTGTCTTTCTACCGATGCGGCCATGGGGCGGCTCCGCCCGATCCTCCCCCGATCTTGCCTATTCCTGCTTTCCGATTGCCGCGTGGAGGCGAGGGGCGCACAGGTCGTACATGGAAGCTCAACTTGCGGAACTGTGCCGCCTTGCCGCGCGCGCCGAGAACCGGCGGACCGAAACCGGTATCCCGCGGGTCGCGATGGTTCAGGGCACAATCCCGGAGCATGATCTCGCTGCGGTCTATGATCCGATGGTCAACCTCATTCTGCGCGGCGGCAAGTCGATGACGATCGGCGAGCGGACGTTGCATTATGATCCGGCCAGCTATTTCGTGATGTCGATCGATCTGCCGGCGGTGGGCGAGGTTCATCCCGACGCGGCCGGCCGGCCGTATCTCGCGGTCAGCCTGACGATCGATCGTCATGTCGTCGCGGCGATGCTGGACGATGCCGGCCCCTTGCTGCCGGTATCGGGTGCCAGCGGCTTCTCGGTCGCGTCGGTGACGCCCGAGCTGCTCGACGCCTGGGTGCGCATGCTGCGCCTGACCGAGACGCCGGCCGATATCCCCATGCTCGCGCCGGTGTACGAGCGGGAAATCCTGTACCGCGTTCTGCAGGGGCCGCATGGCGGCATGCTGCGCGATATCGCCATGCCGGGCACGGCCCTGTCACGCGTCCACCTTGCCATCCAGTGGATCCGAAACAATTTTCAGAGCCCGTTGCGCGTGGATGCCCTGGCCGAGATCGCGGCGATGAGCGCGTCGGCTTTCCACCGCCATTTCAAGGTGGCGACGGCGATGAGCCCGCTGCAATTCCAGAAGCGCATTCGCCTGCTGCAGGCTCGCACGCTGCTGGTGGCCGGCGCGCAAGGCGCCTCGGCGGTGGCGTTCGAAGTCGGTTATGAGAGCGCGTCGCAGTTCAGCCGCGAATATGCTCGCTTCTTCGGATCGCCTCCGGCGCAGGACGCGAAGCAGATCCAGCGCGCCCTGGGGCGCTGCTGAGAAATCACCTCACGCCAGGTCGGACAGGTCGTAGACCGGGCGGATCTCGATCTCGCTGGGCACCGGCATCGGGTTGGGGCAGCGCTTCACCCAGGCGACCGCCTCGTCCATGTCCTTGACGTTCCATAGCCAGAAGCCGGCGACCAGTTCGCTGGTGGCGGCGAAGGGGCCGTCGATGACGGTGCGGCTGGCGCCGTCGAAGGCGATCCGCTTGCCGGCCGACGAGGGCTGGAGGCCATCGGCGGTGACGAGGATGCCGGCTTCCTGGAGCTGGTCGTTGAACCGGCCCATCTCCTCCAGGTCGGCCAGCGTGGGAAGGATACCCTTCTCGCTGTGATCGGTCGCCTTCACGAGCACCATGACACGCATCGTCTATCTCCTTTCAGAGCCGGTTATCGGGGCCGGGCATCGCGGCCTGGCACTGGAACGACGGGCGAGGCCGTCGGATACCGACAATGCAGGCGAGATTTTTTCAGACTGTCCCTGCCGCGTCGGGCACCTCGATGATCGCGGCGAGTCCGCCCATCGCCGACCTGTCGAGGCGGAGGCTGCCGTCGAGGCTCGCCACCGCGTTGCGCGCGATGGCGAGGCCCAGGCCCGCGCCCATGCCGCCCGTCTGGGGTTTCGCGGTCAGCCGGCGGAAGGGGAGGAAGGCTTCCTCGCGCCGTTCCGGGCTGATGCCGGGGCCGTCATCCTCGACGGTCAGGACATTCGGCGTGCCCGTCTGCAGCACGATCCGCACAGCGCTGCCATGGGTGATGGCATTGTCGGCCAGATTGGTCAGCGCACGTTTCAGCGCCAGCGGCCGGGTCGTCACCGCCACGCTGTCGGGGCCGTGATAGTCGATCTCGGCGCCGGCATCGGCGAGATTGTCGACGATCGTCATCACCAGCGCGGCGAGGTCCACCTTGCGCGCGGGTTCCTGCGATCCGTCGCTGATGAAGTCGAGCACCGACTTGGTGAACTTCTCCATGTCGGACAGGTCGGCCTTCAGCGCGTCGCGCGCCTCGGTGTCGGCGATCAGCGCGGCGCGCAGCCGCATCCGCTGGATCGGGGTGCGCAGGTCGTGCGACAGGGCGATCAGCGCGCTGGTCTGGTCGTCCATCATCCGCAGCAGCCGGCCCTGCATCGCGCGAAAGGCGGTGGCGACGCGGCGCACCTCCAGCGGGCCTTCGATCCGGATATCGGGCGACTGCCCCCGCCCGGTGGCGTCGGCGGCCTCGGCCAGGGTGCGCAAGGGGCGGATCAGGGTGCGCATCATCAGCAGCGCGACCCCGGCCACCGCCGCGATGATCAGCACGTGCAGCCCCGCGATCAGCGCGAAGGGCGGCGGCGGATAGAGGAAGGGCCGCACCCGGAAGCTGATGAACCCCCGGTCGCCGATCCGCAGCGCGCCGAGCAGGTCGCGATGGCCCTCGGCCGTGGTGATCAGGCTCAGCCGCAGGGCATCACCGGCCAGGTCGGGCGCGACCCGTTCGAACTGGGCGCGCATGCGCTGCAATTCGGGATGGGACGGGCTGGAATCGGTGATGACGGTGGCGGGCACCCAGTTGAGCGTCATTCCCTGGATGCCCAGGTCGGCCATCAGGCCGGGCCGGCGGCCGGGCTCGACATGCCCGGCGAGCTGGGCGGCGGTGGCGAGCTGTTCGGCGATGTTCCGGGTCCGCGCCTCGGACACCAGCGCGCGCTCCTGCCATTTGTGGAGCGCCAGGTTGCCGGCATATTCGATCGCCAGCGCGACGACGAGCACCAGCCCCAGCCGCGCGACGATGCCCTGGGGGAGCCCCATTCTCACCGGCCGATCCTCCTCACCGCGATCCTCATCGAACCGTCAGGTCGACCGCCAGCATATAGCCGACGCCGCGCACCGTGCGGATCAACGAGCGAGACCCGAAGCCCAGCCCCATCTTGCGGCGCAGCCGGCTGACCAGCACGTCGATGCTGCGATCGGTGGAATGGCTCATCCGCGAGCGGGTGAGTTCGAGCAGCCGTTCGCGGCCGATCATCCGCTGCGGGTTGCGCAGCAGGGTCAGCAGCAGCTCATGCTCGGCGGCGGTCAGCTCCACCTCGGCTCCCGACGGGGCGATCAGCTCGCACTGGCGCGGGCGGTAGCGCCAGCCGGCGAATTCGAACAGTTCGGGCGAGGGCAGGTCGGCGGGCAGATGCAGGTCGTTCGCGCGGCGAAGCATCGCGCGCACCCGCGCCAGCACCTCGGATCGGCCGAAGGGCTTCGAGATATAATCGTCGGCGCCGACGTCGAGGCCGGTCACCCGGTCCTGCTCCTGTCCGCGCGCGCTGATCAGGATGATCGGCACCCGGCTGTGCCCGCGAATCGCCTGGCACAGCTCCAGCCCGTCATCGTCGGGCATCATGATGTCGAGCAGGATCAGGTCGATCGCGCGCTCGGCCATCACCCGCTTCAGTTCGGCGCCATTCTCGACCCCGGTGGCATCATAGCCGTTTTCGCGAAGCAAACGCGACAAAAGCGTCCTGATTCCAGGGTCATCGTCCAGTACAACGATGTGATGCGGCGGCGATACGCTCTGGCCCGCTCGAACATCGCGAGCGCCGGCCTCGTTCATTTGTAACAAAGCATTGCTCCTAACCCATTGATCACGCTTCATAATTGACGCGCTTTGCAGCGCAGTCATAGAGCGCCCTAGCTTTGGTGCGAACTACTCGCAATATCAATTAGGGGGTTATGATGAACTTGGTCTCTGACCGGGCACGGCGGCGCTATGCCGTCGGCGCCAGCCTCGTCGCGCTTGCCGTCTTCGGGCTTTCGGCCACGTCCGCTACGGCTGCCGAGGCTGCGGGCGAAGCGGCCGCCGCCGGATCCGACGGCGCCGACATCGTCGTCACCGCGGCCGGCTATGAGCAGAAGATCGTCGAGGCGCCCGCCAGCATCAGCGTGATCGCCCGCGAGGATCTGCAGGAAAAGCGCTTCGGCAGCCTCGCCGAGGCGCTGCAGGACGTGGAAGGCATCGACGTCGGCGCCACCGCGGGCAAGACCGGCGGCCTCAACATCTCGATCCGCGGCATGCCGAGCGACTATACGCTGGTGCTGATCGACGGCCGCCGCCAGAACGCGCCGGGCAGCGTCACCCCCAATGGCTTCGGCGAGACTTCGACCAGCTTCATGCCGCCGGTGTCGGCGATCGAGCGGATCGAGGTGGTGCGCGGGCCGATGTCCACCCTTTACGGGTCGGACGCGATGGGCGGCGTCATCAACATCATCACCCGCAAGGTCGGCGATCGCTGGGCCGGCACGATCAGCGGCGAAAGCACCGTCCAGGAGCATAGCGACTTCGGCAACATCCGCTCGGTCAATGGCTTCGTCCAGGGGCCGGTGGTGAAAGACCTGCTGGGGCTGACGATGCGCGGCAGCTACCTGACCCGCGCCGCGGCGACGCTCGTCTATGAGGATGCCAACGGCGCCGACATCCCGATCACCGCCTTCGGCCGCAGCCCGACCAAGGGGGAGACCTACAGCTATGGCGGGCGGCTGAGCATGACGCCGCACAGCGATCATGACGTCTGGCTGGAGTTCGACCGCAACCGGCAGAGCTACGACAACAGCGCCGGCCAGCTCGGCACCCAGAGCGTGCAGGGCGGCTATGCCCCCGAACTGCGCTTCAACCGCGACAATTATGCGCTGGCGCACAGCTGGCGCTCGGGGATCGGCGTGATCGACACCACCCTGACCCGCAACATCACCGAGACGATCGGCCGCACCGTGCCGCCGAACACGCCGGGCGCGATCACCGGCGCGCCGCGCAACCTGAAGGCCACCAACAGCATCGTCGACTCGCGCCTCGCGGGTTCGGTCGGGCCGCTGAACTACACGGTGGGCGGCCAATATTGGCATGCCAAGATGATCGATGGCGTGGCGCCCGCGCCCTATAAGTTCGAGCAATGGGCAGGCTTCCTGGAGGCGACCTGGTCGATCGTCGAGGGCTTCAACCTCACCGGCGGCATGCGCTATGACGATCACAGTACCTTTGGCGGCAAATGGTCCCCGCGCATCTACAGCGTCTGGAACATCAACTCCGCCTTCACCGTGAAGGGCGGCGTCAGCCGCGGCTTCAAGACCCCGCAGCTCAACCAGATCGCCGAGGGCATCGTCGGCTTCGGCAACCAGGGCCGTACCCCGCTGATCGGCAGCCCGAGCCTGAAGCCCGAGACCAGCACCACCTATGAAGCCGGCGTCTATTTCGACAATGGCGGCTTCCTGAGCGGCAATGCCACGCTGTTCCTGAACAAGTTCAAGGACAAGATCGCCAGCGGTCCCGGCATCCCCAACTGCCAGTTCGCCGGCAATCCCAACCGTCCGGGCTGTCTGGACGTCGGCCCCTTCCCGCTGGTCGACCTGTTCGGCCAGTCGATCAACATCGACCGCGCCGAGACGCGCGGCGGCGAAGTGGCGGCGCGGATCAGGTTCACCGACGCGGTGAGCCTGCTGCTCAACTACACCTATACCGAGAGCGAGCAGAAGAGCGGCGCCGAGCGCGGCCTGCCGCTGATCGGCACGCCCAAGCATATGCTCAACGGCAATCTGCGCTGGAAGGTGAACGAGCAGGTCGGCTTGTGGGTGCGCAGCGAGATCCGCTCCAGCCGCTATCGCGGCTCGGGCGCGGACCAGAATGCCCTCGGCAATTTCAAGGGCTACGAGCTGTTCCACCTGGGCGGCAACCTGCAGGTCACCGACAATTTTCGGCTGGCCGCGACGATCTTCAACCTGCTCGACAAGAATTACGTCAACTACCTGCCCTATCAGAGCGGGGCGACGACGGTGTACGCGTCGGAATATGCCAACAACCAGGAAGGGCGGCGCCTCTGGCTCTCCGCCACGATCGACTTCTGATCGATCGGCCCGCGCTGCCCCGGTAGCGCGGGCCTTTTTCTTTTATGGAATGGCCTTCATCCGTTCGTCCCGAGCCCTTCGTCTGCCTGCAAGGCAGGCGCTCAGGATAAACTTCATCCCCACGGGATGAAGTCGAGGGACGTTGGCAGAGGCAGGCGTTGCGTTCGCGAACGTGTCTCGACTGCGCTCGAGACGAACGGGGTGGACAAGGGCTAGCTCGTGGCCCCGAACTCCCCGAGCAGAGCGGCCTCGAACGCTACCGGGTCCTCGACCTGGGGCGAATGGCCGAGCGGGTCGAGCCGCACCAGCCGCGCGTCGGGGAAACGTTGCACCGCCTCCTCGGCCGCCTGCGGCACGGTTCGGATGCGCGGGCGGAGCTTGGCCGGCGCGGTGCCGGCGCGATAGGCGGTCAGGTCGCGGCCGCCGATGATCAGCGACACCGGCACCGTCACCCGGCCGAGTTCGGCGGCGAACGGCTGGGTCTGGATCATGTCCGACAGCCGCGCCTGCGCGTCGCGGACGATGTCGCCGTCGGGGCTGGCATATTGGCCGGCGAGCATCGCCACCCAGCGGTCATATTCCGGCCGCCAGTCGCCATGATAGTAATTGCGCAGCTGATAGGCCTTGATCGAGGCGGCGTCGGTCTTCGCCTCCTCGGCGCGCAGCGTGCCGAGATCGGCATAGGGCACGCCCTCCGCGAGCGTGTCGTTGAGGCCGAGCGGATTGACGAGGACGAGCCGGTCGAGCCGCTCGGGATAGCTGAGCGCGAAGCGCAGGCCGAGGATGCCGCCGGTCGAATGGCCGACCAGGCTGATCTTGCCCGCCTTCGCCTGATCGAGCAGCCCCTTGGTCAGCGCGGCGAGCGCCTGGAAGCTGTACTGATAGCCGGCGGGTTTCGACGATTTGCAGAAGCCGATCTGGTCGGGGACGATCACCCTATAGCCCTTCGCCGCGAGCGCCCGCGCGGTCTGCCCCCAGGTCGCGGCGCAGAAATTCTTGCCGTGAAGCAGGACGATCGTGCGGCCGTTCGCAGCGGCGGTGGGGGCGACGTCCATATAGGCCATCCGCACCGGACCGCCCTGCGATGTCGTCTCATACCAGCGGACCGGGAAGGGATAGTCGAAGTGCTCGAGGTTCGCGCCGAGCGGGACGGTCTGCGCCGTCGCCGGAAGCGCCGCGAGCATCGCCCCGGCCAGCGCGATCGCGATCCGCATCAGCCCTTCTTCCGGACCAGCCAGATTCGTCCGCCGGCATCGTCGGCCACCAGAACCTCCTTCTTCGCGGTCAGCTGCAGACTCACCGGGCGACCATAAACGAGCTGCGCGCTCGCGTCGCCCAGGAAGCCGGTGAGGAAGGGCTGGGGCGTGCCGGGCCGGCCATTGGCAAAGGGCACCAGCAGCACATCATAGCCCGACAGCTCCGATCGGTTCCACGACCCGTGCCGGGCGACCAGCGCGCCGCGCGCGAAGCTGTCCGGGGTGAAGACCAGTCCGAGGGCTGCGACATGCGGGCCCACCTCGCGATCGGGGACGATCGTCTTCGCCACCAGCTTCGGCGCCTCGCCCTTGCGGCGCGGATCCTCATTCTGGCCGAAATAGCTATAGGGCCAGCCATAGAAGCCGCCCTCGCGCACGCTGGTGATATAATCGGGGACGAGATCATCGCCCAGGCCGTCGCGCTCATTCACCGCGGTCCACAGGGTGCCGTCGGGCGCCCAGCTCATCCCCACGGGATTGCGCAGACCGGTGGCGTAGAGGCGGCTCTTGCCGCTGGCGATGTCATAGGCGTGGATCGCGGCGCGGCCCTTCTCCACGCCCATGCCCTTTTCGGCGATATTGGTGCCCGAACCGACCGAGACATAGAGCGTCCGCCCGTCGGCGCTGGCCAGCAGGTTGCGGGTCCAGTGATTGTTGTAGCCGCCGGCCGGCAGCTTCATCAGCTTCTTCGGCGGGGTCTTGATCGTCGTATCGCCGGGCTGGAAGGCGAAGCTCACCAGCCCGTCGGTGTTGGCGACATAGAGCCGGCCATCGATCGCGGCCATGCCGAAGGGCTGGTTGAGCCCGTCGACCAGCACCGAGCGCCAGTCGGCGACGCCGTCGCCGTCGGTGTCGCGCAGCAGGGTGATGCGGTTGGCGCTGGTGCCGGCGGCCCGCGAGATCGCCTGGCCGCGGATCTTCTCGGGGGTCTTGTCGCCGCCGGTCTTGAACACCGTCTTGGCTTCGGCGGCGAGGATGTCGCCATTGGGCAGGACGAGCAGCTGGCGGGGATAGTCGAGGCTGCGGGCGAACTCGATCACCTCATAGCCCTTGGGCGCGCGCGGCTTCGCGCCCTCGGGCCAGCCGGTCACCACCGGATAGTTGGTGACCGACGGGCTGGCATAGGGCGCGGGGAGCGGCGGGGCCTGCTGCGCGAGCGCGGGGGCGGTCAGGCCAGCGGCCAGAAACAGACTGGAAACATAAGGGAATTTCATCGTCGCGCCCCGCTCGTCGGTGGAGTTTCGACAATGAGCGGGGGCGGCCAGAGTTCCCCTGACCTGCACCTCCCAACTCCGTTCGTGTCGGGCGAAGTCGAGACACGTTCTCCCAGGCCAACGTCCCTCGACTCGCTCGGGACGAACGGCATCTTTAGACGGGTGGATGATCTCACCCCGCCGGCTGGGCCGAGCCCGGGTGGATCGCGCAGGCGGCCGTTCCCACCAGCACCAGCAGCCCGGCGAGGGCCAGCGGGGCGACCAGCCCGCTATGCATCACCAGGAAGGCGCCCAGCGCCGCGCCCACGAAGATCGCGGCAACCGCGCCGACCCGGCGGCCCCAGTTCGGATTGGCGCCGCCGGCCATGCGCGAGTCGGCGGCGAGGCCGGTGAGGGTGAGGGTCAGCACCGTGGTGGTGATGTCGGGCACCTTGAGCTTGCGGATCGTGGCGTTGCGCAGGCCCATCGCCAGGGAGGTCAGGCCGATGATCGAGAGCAGCGCCCAGCGCGGCTCCTGGGCGGCAATGTCGAAGCACAGCGCGATCACCGCGGCGGCCCACAGCAGCACCGCTTCCAACGCCGCCTCGAACAGCATGTGCTGGCGCAGCGGCCGGCCGGCGGCGCTCTGGCCGAGCCGTCCCCCGCCGAGCGCGCCGAGCAGGAAGGCGGTGAGTGCCACCACATGATATTCGGCGTGGAAGTCCGGCGTGCCCACCGCGGCGAAGCCGAGGAACACGATGTTGCCGGTCATGTTCGCGGTGAACACCTTGCCGAGGCCGAGCACGCTGATCGCGTCGACCAGGCCCGTCGTCATCGACAGCAGCAGGAACAGCAGCGGCAGCGGCGGGGTGGAGGTGGGGCTGGGAGCGGGCGTGTTCATGGTGGCGTGCCTTTCAGAAACGGAAATTGCTCTCGAGGCCGAGCATATGAATGGTGCGGGCGGAGCCGGTCTGGCGGATGAAGGCGCCCGGACGGAAGGCGGAGAGCGAGGCCGAGAGCTCCAGTTCGGGCATCACCGTCCAGGAGATTGTCGCCTCGGCCTGCTTGCCGATGAAGCGGGCGTTGCTGCCCCGGCCGCTGCGGATCAGGTGGCCGGGAATGTCGTAGATGCCGTCGCCCTTGCTCTGCCGCCAATAGGCCATGGTGGCGAGGCCGACCGTCAGGTTGGGGGCCAGGCTGACGGTGGCGCCGAGATGTCCGTTGACGATGTTGTAAGGGCCGATCGGCGACAGCTCGCCGAAATATTTGCCCTTCGGGAACAGCGCGTTGAAGGTCTGGAGGCCGGGCTTGTCGGGGTTTCGGTCGCCGCTCACCGCGTTCACCCGCACGGTGAGGGTGGGGGCCAGCGGCGCCTGGGGGAAGCGGCGCGAGACTTCGGTCGCGACCGACCAGGCGCGGATCGGGGCGCCGGCGAAGCGGCCGAACTGGCCGATCGCCTCGACATTCCAGCCCCAGTCGGCGGCCGCGCCGAAGCTGCGCAGGCCGATCGTGTGGCGAAGTTCGCGGCCGCTGCCCTGGTCGAAGCTGGCGGTGCGGTTGCGATAGCCGAGATAATAGAGGTCGATGCCAGTGCCGGTGCCGCTGCCCACATGGCGGGTCGCATAGGCGCCCCACAGCTGGCGCGTGTCCGAGGTGCGGTCGTCGAAACTGCCGGGCCGCGATTCCACCGGGCGGAGCCAGAAGATGTCGGTGGTGAGCCGCCCTTGGGTCAGCGTCGCGCGGCCGCCGTCGAAGGCGAGCGGGACATTGGGGCCATAGCGGGTGCCGACCAGCCGCTCGGTGCCGAGGCCGACCATCGCGCGGCCGGCGCGCAGGCGGAGGCTGCCCTCGCCGCCGATCGGCAAACGGGCGTCGACGAAGCCCTGGAGCAGGTCGACCCGGGTCTGGTCGACCGGGCCCGCCTTCGGGCTGACCCCGACGGCATAGGCGACGATCGGCTGGACGAAGGCGCGCACCGCGCCGACGTGCAGGTCGGCATAGGGGAGGGCGCGGACCCAGAGATAGCCATCGTCGGGCGCATCGGCATCGCCCCACAGATTGTCGTCATATTTCTCCGAGCGGAGGCGAACCTCGGCGCCGGTGCTGAGCCAGACAGGACCGGCGTCGCTCAGCGGGATATATTTGAACGGCTCGGTCCACCGGCCGGTGCGGTTGGCGGGATCGGCGAGGCCCGAGCAATCCTCGTCATAGCGGGTCGTCGTCAGGAAGGGGGGCTGCCATGCCTCCCCCTGCTGGGCGGCGGCGGGCGCGGGAAGCAGCCCGAGGCCGCCGAGCAGGGCGAGGCGCAGGCGCATCAGCCCGCTCGCGCCGGCCGCTCGGCGAGGATCGCGGCGAGGGCGAGGCCGCCGATCAGGCCGAGATGCTCGAAGAAGGCGTTGGTCGCCATGAAGCGCTCCTGCCCCGCGTCCATCGCCCAGAAGGCGTTGGCGACGAGCGCGGCGAAGCCGGTGAAGACGCCGAGCATGCCCGCCGCCAGCCACAGATAGCGCCCACTGATCAGCAGCAGCGCGCCGACCAGTTCCACCGCGATGGTGAGCGCGGCCCAGAGCGCGGCGGGCTCCATCCCGAAATGGGCCTGCTCGGCGACGGCGCCCTGCCAGTCGGTGAGCTTGACGAGGCCACCGAGCAGATAGGCGCTCGACAAAGCGAGGCGCGCGGCGAAGGCGGTGCCGGGCCAGGCGAGGATGGCGGACACGAAGCGCGGGGTCTGGGTTGCTTGGGACATGATGTTTTCCTGGGGAGTTCTTCCCCGTCGCCCCTGCCTTCGCAGGAATGACGGTTATTTTAGTCGCGCGGCGCGTCACGCGCCGGCGTGGATCTCGGCGATATAGCCGCCGGGGAAGGCGACGATCGCGGCCTTGCGGTCGCCGGCCTGATAGGGCGCGACGAGCAGCTGGACGCCGGCCGCCTTGGCCTTGTCGAGCGTCGCGTCGAGATCGGTGACGGCATAGCCGGTCATGTCGCGGCCATAGGGCCAGGGCAGCGCGCCGTCGCTGACCAGCACGACCATCCGGCCATAGCCCGATTCGATCCGAATGCGGCGGATCTCGGTGCCGGGCTTGCCGATCTCGGCGCCCGACGCCTTGCGGTCGTCCGACAGGATGCGCCCGTGCGAGAAGGCCAGCCAGCGCTTGACGAAGGCGTCGGCCGCGCCCGGCGTCAGGTAGACCCGGTTGTCGGGTATGCTGGCGAGCGGCGCATAGCTGGGCTTCGTCGTGTGCCAGTAGAGCTGCATGTTGACCCCGCCCGGCCACTGGATCAGCGCGTCGCGGCCGATCGGATCGGGGAAGGGCTCGACCAGCGCGGTGGCGCCTTCCTGCTTGGCGGCGGCGACCGCGGCGTCGAGATCGGTGACGAGATAGCCGGTCCGCTCGTCGCCGAACGGATAGGGGATCGGCGTCTTGAAGCCGAACACCGAGACGGTGCCCGACGGGGTCAGCACCAGCTGCGACATGGTCTGGCTCGGCGTCGGCGTCACTTGGAACACGCCCTGCTTCGACGTGGTGCCGCCGAAGGTGGCGACGAAGCTCGCCACGAAGCGGTCGAAGTCGGCGGCGGGGACATAGACATGGGTGGTGTCATATTGCGGGCCGACCGCGTGGCCGGCCGCCGCCGGCGCGGCGAGGGAGACGGTGGGGGTCGAGAGCGGAGCCAGCGCGATCAGGCCGGCGGCCAGCAGGGTCTTGAAACGCTTCATGGCGGAAGTCCTTGGAAGAGGGGATCGGGGGAGGAGGGAGCGGGGGCGCTCGTCAGACCGCCCAGCAGCCGCAGCCGAGCGTGCCCCAGAAGCTCTGGACGTCGGCGGCCGGCACGCTGGCGCCGAGCGCCGCGGCATGGTCATGGCCATGGACGTTGCACGAGGAGGCGCAGCCGCAGGCCGAGGCGAGCTTGGCGCGGGCCTCGGGCGCCCGCCAATAGCCGCCGAAGGTGGCGACCGGGGACCAGTCGGGCATCGCCTTGGGCATCGGCGGGGCGAGGGTCGCGAAGTCGCCCTCGCCGAACACGATCTTGCCGCCGAGCATCGTCAGCACCGAGCGTAGCGTGACGATCTCGTCCTCGGGCACCGCGAAATAATCGTCGGAGAGCAGCGCGAGGTCGGCGAGCTGGCCGGCCTTGATCTGGCCCTTCTTGCCCTGCTCGTTCGAGAACCACGTGTTGGCCTCGGTCCACAGCCTGAGCGCGGTCTCGCGGTCGAGCCGGTTGGCGACGGGGTAGAGGCGCAGGCCACCCACCGTCTTCGAGGTGACGAGCCAGGACAGCGAGACCCAGGGGTTGTAGCTGGCGACGCGGGTGGCGTCGGTGCCCGCGCCCACCGGCAGGCCGGCGGCCATCATCCGCTTGATGGGCGGGGTCGCCTCGGCGGCCTTGGCGCCATAGCGCTCGACGAAATATTCGCCCTGATAGGCCATGCGATGCTGGACGGCGATGCCGCCGCCAAGGGCTGCGATGCGGTCGATGTTGCGCTCGCTGATCGTCTCGGCATGGTCGAAGAACCAGTTGAGGCCCTTCAGCGGAATGTCGCGGTTCACCTTCTCGAACACGTTCAGCGCGCGGTCGATCGTCTGGTCGTAGGTGGCGTGGAGCCGCCAGGGCCAGCGCCGCTCGGCGAGCAGGCGGATGACGGGCTCGAGGTCGGTCTCCATGTTTGCCGGCATGTCGGGCCGGGCGACGCGGAAATCCTCGAAGTCGGCGGCCGAATAGACCAGCATCTCGCCCGCGCCATTGTGGCGATAGGTGTCGTCGCCGTCGCCGGGCTTCACCTGGGTCGACCAGGTGGCGAAGTCCTTCAGCTCTTCCTTCGGCTTCTGGGTGAACAGATTATAGGCGATGCGCAGGGTGAGATCGCCATCCTTGTGGAGCTTCTCGATGATCTCATAATCGTCGGGATAATTCTGGTAGCCGCCGCCCGCGTCGATCACGCTGGTGACGCCCAGGCCGTTCAGCTCGCGCATGAAATGCTTCGTCGAGTTGAGCTGATAGTCCTGCGGCAGCTTCGGACCCTTGGCGAGGGTGGCGTAGAGGATCGTCGCGTTCGGCTGGGCCAGCAGCAGCCCGGTGGGGTTGCCGGCCGCATCGCGGACGATCTCGCCGCCCGGCGGGTTGGGCGTGTCCTTGGTGTAGCCGACGGCGCGGAGTGCGGCGGCGTTGAGCAGGGCGCGGTCGTAGAGGTGGAGGATGAACACCGGCGTCTCGGGCGCGGCGGCGTTGATCTCGTCGATCGTCGGCAGGCGCTTCTCGGCGAACTGATGCTCGGTGAAGCCACCCACCACGCGCACCCATTGCGGCGGCGGGGTGTTCTCGGCCTGCTTCTTCAGCATCGCCATCGCGTCGGCCAGGGTTGGGACGCCTTCCCAGCGCAGCTCCATATTATAGTTCAGCCCGCCGCGGATGACATGGATGTGGCTGTCGATCAGGCCGGGGATCAGGCGGCGGCCCTTGGCGTCGATCAGCTTGGCGCCCGGGGCGGCGGCGCGCACTTCGGCCTCGTTGCCCACCGCCAGGAATTTGCCGTTCCGGATCGCCACGGCCTGGGCGACGGGATTCTCGCGAT
This sequence comes from uncultured Sphingomonadaceae bacterium, assembly GCA_963540925.1. Lineage (GTDB taxonomy): Bacteria > Pseudomonadota > Alphaproteobacteria > Sphingomonadales > Sphingomonadaceae > Rhizorhabdus. The sequence continues at coordinate 1,213 of CAUTRN010000007.1, read as the reverse complement.
CGAGCGTCGTGACCTTGGCGTTGGTGATGATGACGTCCTGCTGGTTCATGGCGAGGGCTTCCCTGGAGGTGGCGGCGGTGGTGGCGATGGCGGCAGCGCCGGCAAGGGCCTGGCGGCGGGTGAGGTTCATGCGCAATCGTCCTTTTGGTCGGCAGAATGGGGGGCGGGTGCGGTGGCAGAGGCGAAGATGGGCTCGCCATGGGTGAGGCGCCGGGCGACCGGCAGCAGCTGTTCGCCGATCAGGATGCCGAACAGCCCGATCAGGGCGATGGTCGGCGGGGCGGGAGAACGGACCCCCATCAGGCTGTAGACGAGGCCGACGACCAGGCCGGCGCCGAGCGAGAGCAGATAGGGTTTCATGTCCGTCCTCCCGTCGCGTCCGGTCAGGCCTGGATGAAGGCGAGGATGTCGGCGTTCAGCACGTCGGCGTTCACCGTCAGCATGCCGTGCGAATAGCCCTCGTAGATCTTGAGGGTCGCATTCGGCAGCAGCTCGGCCTGGAGCACGCCGGCATTCTTGTAGGGGACCACCTGGTCGTCGTCGCCATGCAGCACCAGCGTGGGCACGCTGATCGCCTTCAGGTCGTCGGTCTGGTCGGTCTCGGAGAAGGCCTTGATGCCTTCATAATGGGCGAGCGCGCTGCCCATCATGCCCTGGCGCCACCAATTGTCGACGACGGCGGGCTTCACGTCGGCGCCTTCGCGGTTGTAGCCGTAGAAGGGCCCGGCGGCGACGTCGCGGAAGAACTGGGCGCGGTTGGCGGCCAGGCCGGCGCGCAGGCCGTCGAACACCTCGATCGGCAGGCCGCCCGGATAGCGCTCGGTCTTCAGCATGATCGGCGGCACCGCGCTGACCAGCACCGCCTTGGCGACGCGGCCCTGGGGGATGCCGTGGCGGGCGACATAGGCGGCGACTTCGCCGCCACCGGTCGAGTGGCCGATATGGATGGCGTTGCGCAGGTCGAGATGCTCGGCCACCGCCGCCGCGTCAGCGGCATAATGGGCCATGTCGTGGCCGGTATCGACCTGGGCGGAGCGGCCATGGCCGCGGCGGTCATGGGCGACGACGCGATAGCCCTTCGACAGGAAGAACAGCATCTGCGCGTCCCAGTCGTCCGACGAGAGCGGCCAGCCGTGGTGGAACATGATCGGCTGGGCATCCTTGGGGCCCCAGTCCTTGTAGAAGATCTGGACGCCGTCCTGGGTGGTGACGA
>CAUTRN010000006.1:0-228443 GCA_963540925.1 uncultured Sphingomonadaceae bacterium | reverse complement strand
GGAGCGACGATAGTGGGTAGGAGCCCGCTGCCTTACGCCGCCACTTCGATCCAGTCGTCCACCACCCGGAGCGGATAGGTCGCGATCGGGGCCTTGGCGGGCGGGTTCTTGGCCTTGCCGGTGGCCAGGTCGAAGCGGGCGCCGTGGATCGGGCAGGCGATCCAGCCATTGCGCATCAGCCCGCAGTCGAGCGTCTCGTTCGCATGGCTGCAGATGTTCGACACCGCGTACATCGTGCCGTTCCAGTTGCACAGCAGCACCGGCTTGCCGTTGACCTCGACGACCTTCTTGCCCGCATGGGGCAATTCTTCCTGCTTGACGGTGGTGCGAACGAAGTCGGGGTCGGACATGGATTCCTGCTATGCATTCTAAGCGCTTTGTTCAACGCGCTTTAGCATCGGCGGGGCCATGTCAAATGACGGGAAGCGCACCCGCAATTGCCTGTCGTCACGCTGCGAAAATCCCGACGGGCCCGGTTTTGCTGCTCCATTAGGCTCGCCACGCACCGACTCTTGCCCGGAATGGCAGCAGGCCGAACAGGCGGTTGCGGGGGGCGATCGGCAGGCTTAGCCCCAGCATAGGAAGCCGCTGTCGCCATGGCCGGCCATATGGAGGGATCGATGAATCGCTGGCGCCATCGCAGCGCGACCGGGCTCGGTCCCAAGCCGCGCAGATCGGGTCATGGCCGGTCGGAGTCTCCGATCGACCTGGGCCTGTCGCTCTCGGTCTACGGTCTCGATGCCGACGGCAGCATCATCGAACTCGGCATTACCGACGAAGCCGGTTCGGCGGAGGGGCGCCCCATTCGGGTGCGTCCCTGGCCGACCGAACAGTGATTTTTCAGAAGGGACGAGGTCCATGTCTTTCGAGCTGAACTGGAAGCTGGCCGCCAAGCGGCCGCCGCTCGTCACTTCGGCGAATATCGATGCGGTGACCGCGTCGATCATCCGCGGCGCGCTGGAGACCGCCTGCTTCGAGTCCGCGGCCTTTCTGGGCCGTGCCGCCTCGTCGCCGGTGATCAACCAGTCGAACGAGCGCAACGCCAGCATCCTCGACTCGCAGGGGCGCCTCGCGGCGGTGTCGATCGGCACCCCGCAGCTCACCTACACGTCGCAGCTGATCGCCCGCTACGGGCTGATGCATTATGACGAATATGACTGGGGCCCCGGCGACCTGTTCCTGGGCAACGACCCCGATTATGGCGGCGGCCACCTGCCGGACTACAATGTCTACGCGCCGATCTACGACGACAATGGCGAACTGGTGCTGATCCAGGCGCTGCAGGCGCACCAGGGCGACACCGGCGGCAAGGATCCGGGCGGCTTCACCCTCGACGCGACCGACATCTTCACCGAGGGGCTCGCCATCCCCTGCCTGAAGATCGCCCATCGCGGCGAGCGCCGCCGCGACGTCATCAAGCTGCTCGCCCGCAACAACCGCTTCCCCGCGTTCGCTGGCGACCTGGAGGCGATGATGAGCGCGGTCGAGCATGGCTCCCGCCTGTGCCAGGGCTTCATCCGCAAATGGGGCACCGAGACGATCAAGGCCGCGATCAACTATAATATCGACCACACCGAGAAGCGGGTGCGCGAGGATATCGCCAGCTGGCAGGACGGCGTCTACGAGGCGACCGTGTTCGTCGACCACGACACGGTGGGCAACAAGGACGTCAAGGTCCACGTGACCTGCACGATCGAGGGCGATGCGATCAGGGTCGACCTGACCGGAACCGACGACCGGCCCGAACTGGTGGGCGTGTGGAACACCTTCGCCAACACCCGCAGCTACATCATGACCCAGTTCGCGGCGATGATCGACCCGAACACGGTGAAGAACGAAGGGCTGTTCTACCCGGTCGAGATGGTGATCCCCGAGAACACCATCGTCCACCCGCCGATCAACAAGCCGGCGGCGCTCGGCTCCTTCCACCCCGCCTGCGAGATCACCGAGGCTGTGTGTGCCGCGCTGTCGAACGTCGTGCCCGAGCGGGCGGCGCCGCAGATCTACAAGATCGGCATGCCCCCGGCGGTGATCGGCTTCGACGAGAATGGCCAGATGTGGCTCGACCAGGGCGTGGACTCGCGCACCATGGACGTGTCGGCGGTCGAGGGGATCGACGGCTGGGGCACCTGCCCGGCGGCGCTGGGCGCGCTGTTCCTGGCCGAGGCCGAGGATGCCGAGGGCCGGGTGCCGATCATCAACCTCAACCGCGAGATGACGATCGACACCGGCGGCGCTGGCCAGTGGCGTGGCCAGCCGGGCAGCCTCAATTCGCGGCTGGTGATGGAGCCGACCATGACGATGGCCTGGGTCGTCTCCCAGAAGCATCCGATGAGCGGCATGTGCGGCGGCGATGCGGCCAGCCCCTATATCCTCAAGATCACGCCCGATCCGGAGAGCGGCGAGGAGATCGATGTCGATCACGTCATCCGCACGACGATGAAGCCGGGCGCGAAGGTGGCCTATCAGTTCGGCGGCGGCGCCGGCTTCGGCCCGCGCCTGAAGCGCGATCCGGAAGCGGTGAAGGAGGACGTGCTCGACGAGCTCGTCAGCGTCGGTGCCGCGCGCGACACCTATGGCGTCATCCTGACCGGCACCATCGAGGATTATGATCTGGCGGTCGATTGGGCCGCCACCGAAGCGCTGCGGCGCGAACTGAGCCTGGAAGCGGCCGAGTGACGGCCAGGGGCCGGCGGCATCGCTCGCCGGCCCGTCGTCACTGCCACCAGGGCTACGGGGGATAAAGAGTTTCTATGGGTTATCGCGTTGGTATCGACATCGGGGGCACCTTCACCGACTTCGCCATGCTCAAGGGCGACGAAGTCATCCTCCACAAGAATCTCAGCACGCCCGAGGATCGCTCGGTCGGGGTGATGACCGGCCTCGGCAAGCTCGCCGAGATCGAAGGGCTGCCGCTGGGCGATTTCCTGGGGAAGTGCGACGCGATCGTCCACGGCACCACCATCGCCGACAACACGCTGATCGAGATGAACGGCGCCACCACCGGCCTGATCGCCACCGAGGGGTTCCGCGACGAACTGGAATATCGCCGCGGCTTCAAGGAAAGCATCTGGGACGTCCGCGCCGAGCGCCCGAAGGAGATCACCCCGCGCCGCCGCCGCCTGACGGTGCCCGGCCGCATCCTTCACGATGGCAGTGTCTGGAAGGAATTGGACGAGGATGCGGTGCGCGCGCAGTGTCGCCGGCTGGTCAAGCAGGGCGTGGAATCGGTCGCGATCTCGCTGCTCTTCTCCTTCGTGAACAAGGATCATGAGAAGCGCGTCGTCGAGATCGTGCGCGAGGAGATGCCTGGCGTCACCATCTCCGCCTCCTACGACGTGCTGCCGCGTGCGCCCGAATATGACCGCACCAGCACCACCGTGGTGAACGCCTATGTGGCGCCGCGGGTGACGCATTATCTGGAAAGCCTGGTCAGCCGCCTCAAGGACGCCGGCTATGATCGCCAGTTGATGGTGATGCAGGCCTCGGGCGGCGTGATGACCCGCGAATATATCGCCGGTGCGCCGATCCGCGTGCTGGCCTCGGGCCCGGCGGGCGGGGTGATCGGCTCGGCGCATGTCGGCGTCGCCAAGGGGCACAAGGATATCCTGTGCGTCGACATGGGCGGCACCAGCTACGACATCTCGGTCGTGCTGGACGGCGAGGCACCCGCCGTCGCCGGCTGGAACATGCACCACCGTTATCTGATCGGCCTGCCGATGGTGCAGGTGGAGACCTTGGGCGCTGGTGGCGGCTCGATCTGCCACGTCCAGAACGGATCGCTGGAGGTCGGCCCGGCCTCGGCGGGCTCAGAGCCGGGGCCGATCTGCTACGGCCGTGGCGGCACCGCGCCCACCATCACCGACGCGCTGCTGATGCTCGGCATCCTCTCGGCCGACGCCACCTTCGCGGGGGGCAGCTTCTCGCTCAACCCGGCGGGGGTGCGCGAGGCGTTCCAGGCGCTGGGCGACCAGATGGGCTATGACGCCGAGGACGCCGCCTTCGACTGCTGGCGGGTGGTGAACGCGAACATGTCGCAGGGCGTGCGCCGCATCACCGCGGGCAAGGGGCTCGATCCGAAGGACATGGTGATGCTCGCCTATGGCGGCAACGGCCCGGCCTTCGCGGCGATCCAGGCCGAGGATCTCGGCATCGAGAAGGTGCTGGTGCCCAAGGCGTCGCCCACCTTCTCGGCGCTCGGCACGCTCGTCGCCAATCCGAGCATCGACGAGGAGCGGTCCTATATCGTCAAGGCCGACAAGATCGATCCGGAGAAGCTGAAGGCGCTGTGGTCGGAGCTGGAGGCGCACGCCGCCAAATATTTCGCCGATGCGCAGGTGCCGGCCGAGAAGCTGACCGCCAAATATCAGATGAACATGCGCTATTCGGGCCAGAATTTCTATCTGTCGTTCGACGTCGCGGTGCGGAAGGGGCTGGGCGACCTGGCCTTCATCGACCGTTCGACCGGCGAGCGCGCGATCGAGGCGTTCAACGCGCGGCATATGGAGGAATATGGCCATATCCGTGAAGGCGAGATCCCCGAGATCACCGGCGTCCGCCTGGCCACCTTCATCGAAACGCCGTCGCCCACGGTGACCGCGGGCAGCACCGCGCCGGTCTCCGCGCCGCCGGTCGCCAAGCGCCGCCGCGCCAATCTGGGCCAGGGCTATAACGACACGCCGGTGATCCACGGCCCCGACCTGCGCCCCGGCCATGAGGTGGTGGGCCCTGCGATCATCGAGGAGACCTTCACCACCATCGTCGTCTATACGGGCTGGAAAGCACAGGTTGACGACGCGGGCGATTATGCGCTGATAAAGGCGTAAGTACATCCGCTTAAAAGCCGGGATCAGGAGAGGGATAATTCATGGCCGAGACCTATGACGTCATCGTGGTGGGATCGGGCGCCGCGGGCCTGACGGCGGCGCTGCGCGCGCACGACCTGGGCCTGAAGACCCTGGTCGTCGAGAAGGCGCACAAGTTTGGCGGCACCTCGGCCACCTCGGGCGGCGTCGCCTGGATCCCGAACCATGGCCTTGCCGGCACCACCGACACGCGCGAACAGGCGCTGGAATATCTCGACAACGTCACCGAGGGACCGCTCCGCCGCGACCGGCTGGAGGCGTTCGTCGACACCGGCGCGGAAATGCTCGCCTATCTGGGCAAGAGCGACATCAACATGATCCCGATGCCGTGGCCCGACTATTTCTCGGAGCAGGCCGGGGCCCGCAACGATCGCTCGCTGGTGATGCCGATGTGGGACGGCACGAAACTGGGCGACGCCTTCCCGAAGATGCGCGAGCAATATCCGCGCTTCAAGCTGTTCAACCGCTACTCGATGAACCTGGAGGAGACCTTCACCATCGCGGCGCGGGGGAAGGGCTGGAAGAAGATGCTGGCCAATGTGATCGGCCGCTACTGGCTCGACGTCTCGACCCGCAAGAAGACCAAGCGCGACCGCTATTTCACCTCGGGTGGCGCGCTGATCGGGCCGCTGTTCGAGCAGATCCAGAAGCGCGGCATCGAGATCCGGCTGGAGACCAAGCTCGACGAGCTGATCCTGGCGGACGAGAAGGTCAACGGCGTCAAGGTCAGCCATTTCGGCACGCCCTACGACATCGAGGCGCGCCACGGCGTGGTGATCTGCGCCGGCGGTTTCGAGTGGAGCCAGGAGCTGCGCGACCGCTTCTACAAGGTGAAGACCTCGATCTGGTGGGGCAGCAGCCCGCAGGGGGCGAATGACGGCCGCGCGCTGGTCGCCGCCGAGAAGATCGGCGCCACCACCGAGTTCACCGAGGAGGGCTGGTGGTGCCCGACGATGATCCTGCCGAGCCGCAGCGCGTCGAACTTCGAGGAGGTGCACCAGGCGGTGTTCGACGTGGGCCGTCCGGGCGGCTTCTGCGTCAACCGCAATGGCGACCGCTTCGTCGACGAGAGCTGCAGCTACGATCTGTTCGGCAAGGCGATGATGAACGATCAGCTCAAGACCGGCGCCAATGCGCCCTGCTGGCTGATCTTCGACGCCAATTTCCGCGCCAAGTTCACCGCGGGCGGATTGCTGCCCTCGGCGATCATGTCCGATGGCTCGATCCCGATCGACTGGTGGGGCCATTATCTGTTCAAGTCGGACACCGTCGCAGGCCTCGCGGCGCAGATCCAGCTCGACCCCGCCAAACTGGAGCAGACCGTCCGCAACATGAACACCTATGCGCGGACCGGTGACGATCCCGAATTCGGCCGTGGCAGCACCCTCTATGACCAGGCGTTCGGCGATCCGGCGGTGAAGCCCAATCCCTGCCTGCTGCCGCTCACCAAGGCGCCCTATTATGCGGTGCCGATCAACCTGGGCGACCTGGGCACCAAGGGCGGTTTGAAGGCCGATGCGCGCGCGCAGGTGCTCGACAAGAACGATCGGCCGATCGCCGGTCTCTACGCCGCGGGCAACGCCTCGGGCACGCCGTTCGGCAGCTGCTATCCGGGCGCGGGGGGCACGATCGGGCCGGCGATGGTGTTCGGCTATATCGCCGCCAACGCGATCGCCCAGCGCGCGAGCAACCAGGGCCCGGCGGCCTGAACCTGGCCGCCTGAAACGGACGTCGACGGGAGAGCGCGCTCATGTTGAGCAATCTGCAGCATGCCGATGATTTCAGCACGAAGGCGCCCGTCGACGATCCTTTCTGGAACGAGAGCGCCTGGTTCTCGCTGTCGGTGCCCGAGCGGCACATCCACGGCTTCGTCTATTATTTCTTCCGGCCGAACATCAACATGCTGGTCGGCGGCCCGGCGCTGTGGGACGAGAGCGGCGCCTATAGCTGGAACTGCCTCCATTATGACTGGCCCTATTTCCAGGCCATTCCGGAGGGCGCGACCAAGTTCGGCTTCACCGCGCCGAACAGCCTGAAGGTCGAGCTGCTCGAGCCGCTCACGCGCTACAAGCTCGACTATGACCGGCTGGGCGTGAAGCTGGACCTCACCTGGACCGCGACCTCGAAGCCCGCCGATACCTGTGCGATGGAGGAAGCCGCGACCGGCGCCTCGCCGAAGAACCGGCTCCATCTGGAACAGTGCGGGCGGATGACCGGCACGATCACCTTGCATGGCGAGGAAATCCCGGTCGATTGCTTCTCGCTTCGCGACGCCAGCCACGGGTCCCGCAACATGGTCAATGTCGTGAAGGGCAGCTACTTCTGGGGCATCGCCTCCGAGACCAGCGCCTTCCACGCGATGGTGATCGGCGACGGTGCCGAGCAGAAGGTGACCGGCGGCTTCCTGATGCGCGACGGCGAGATGGCGGCGCTGGTCGGCGGCAAGCGCCATATCCTGCGCGAGGGCCCGCACACCCCGGCCGAGTTCCTGTTCGACTGCGAGGATACGCTGGGCCGCACGCTTTCGGTGCGCGGGCACAGCTCCAGCGAGTTGCTGTTCACCGGCTATCCCGACGTCAGCATCATCTGGTCGCTGCTGCGCTTCGACGATTATGAGGGCGGCACCGGCTGGGGCGACATGCAGGAGTTCAACCCGCCCGCCACCTTCCGCCAGCGCACCCGCGCGCTGCAGGCCGCTTGATCATGGCGGGGCAGGTCATCCTCCTTTCGGGCACCACCGGTGCGGGCAAGTCGACGACCTGCCAGGCCTGGGCGGGCTATGCGGAGGATCCCTATCTGATCCTGGGGTTCGACCTGCTGGTCGGCACGCTATTCCCCACCAAATATACGGTGTTCGGCGAGCATTCGACCGAAGGTTACCACCATTATCTGGTCGATCCGGAGGAGCCCGACGGGTTGCAGGCCTGCGGCCTCGGCTCGATGGGCTGGCCCGCGACCCAGGCGCTGCACGAGATGATCGCCGCCGCCGCGCGCTTCGGCCAGAATATGGTGGTCGACCATCATCTCTTCATGGACCCGCCGGTGCTGCAGGACATCGTCTGGCGGCTGAAGGACGTGCCCGTCCTGCTCGTCTCGCTGCGCCCGCCCTATGAGGTGCTGCTGGAGCGGGTAGGGGGCCGCAAGATCGAGCTGCCCCAGCAGTTCATCGACGCGCGCGGCCCCGACGCCGCCGCCGATCTCGCCAAGAGCCTGACCGCCGCCTCGCCCTGGTTCTTCCAGGCCGATTACGAGAATGAGATCAACGACCTGGTGATCGATTCCAGCGCACATAGCCCGGAGCAGGTCTGCGCGCTGATCCAGGCGCGGCTCGACGAGGGGCCGGGGACGGCGTTCGAGACGCTGCGCCAGCTGTTTCCGAAGCCGTAAGATCCTCCCTATGCGAAGCATTGGGAGGATCTCTGGTTGCGGGACGAAACCCGCAGGAAACGACCGTTTCTCACTATTGAGCCCTCATGCGTTTCCCTCTAAGTCGAGTGATCGGTTTCACGCCGAGTCCATGACGACAACGGGCCGCTCGAGCCCGGAAGGGGAGGAGCGATGCAGAAGGTGTTCAAGGCCGCGCTGGGCACGGCGTCGGCGGTGGCGTTGCTGGCCGCCGGCTATGGCCATGCGGCGGGTGCCGACGGCGCACTCGCCAAGCTCCTCGACGGCGGCAGTGGCGACGACTGGGCGGCCTATGGCGGCACCTTCGGCGAGCAGCATTTCAGCCCGCTGGAAGCTATCAACGACGGCAATGTCGCGAAGCTCGGCCTCGCCTGGTCGATCGATCTGCCGCCCGGCAATTCGGTGGCCGAGCCGCTCGAGGTGGACGGCGTCCTGTTCTTCACCCGCAATTACAGCGTCGTCACCGCGGTCGACGCGAAGACCGGCAAGGAATTGTGGGTGTTCGACCCGCATACCCCCGAGAAGGCCGGCCACAAGCTGGGCGTCGGCTGGGGCGCGCGCGGCATCGCCTGGTGGAAGGGCAAGATCTATGTCGGCACCCAGGATGGCCGGCTGATCGCGATCGACGCGAAGACCGGCAAGCAAGTCTGGTCGCAGATGACGGTCGACCCCGACGACTGGAACTATATCACCGGCGCGCCGCGCGTGTTCGACGGCAAGGTGATCATCGGTTTCGGCGGAGCCGATGTCGGCCCCGCGCGTGGCTATGTCAGCACCTATGACGCCGAGACCGGCAAACTGCTGTGGCGCTGGTATGCGGTGCCGGGCAACCCCGCGGTCGACAAGGACGAGACGACGCAGATCGCCGCCAAGACCTGGAAGGGCGAATGGTGGAAGCTGGGCGGCGGCGGCACCGTGTGGAACGCGATGACCTATGACGCCGAGACCGACAGCATCCTGCTCGGCACCGGCAATGGCGTGCCGTGGAACCGGCGGGCGCGCAGCGAGGATTTCGGCGACAATCTGTTCCTCTGCTCCATCGTCGCGCTCGACGCGAAGACCGGCAAGTATAAGTGGCATTATCAGGTCAATCCCGGCGAGAGCTGGGACTACAACGCCAATATGGACATCGCGCTGGCGACGGTGACGATCGACGGAAAGTCCCGCAAGGTGGCGATCCAGGCGCCGAAGAACGGCTTCCTCTATGTCGTCGATCGCGAGACCGGCAAGCTGATCAACGCCGACAAGATCGCCAAGGTGACCTGGGCGACGAAGATCGACCTGGAGACCGGCCGCCCCGTCGAGACCCCCGACGCGCGCTATCCCGACGGCAAGACCTTCGAACTGTGGCCGAGCGGATCGGGCGCGCATAGCTGGGTGCCGATGGCGATGAGTCCGAAGACCGGGCTGGTCTATATCCCCGTGCTGGAGAAGGCGGCGCTCTACACCGAAAAGGGCTTCGACGTCGCGAACTGGCAGAAGCACCAGCCGCTCGGCAGCGGCCAGACCGCGGCGATCGTGATGTTCGCCCATCCCAAGGATCCGCTGGCCGACACCAGTCGCCTCGATGCCTGGAACCCGGCGACGATGAAGCGAGTGTGGAGCGTGCCGACGGTGGGCGCCCAGGCCGGCGGGGTCGTGGCGACCGGCGGCAATCTGGTGTTCCAGGGCCAACTCGACGGCAGCTTCAACGCCTATGCCGCCGACAGCGGCCGCAAGCTGTGGAGCTTCGACGCCAAGGCGCCGGTGCTGGGCCCGCCGATCACCTATCGGGTCGGCAAGGTCCAATATGTGACCGTGCAGACTGGCTGGGGCACCTCGGCCGCGCTCGTCGGTGAGGCGCTGCAGAAATATGCGCTCGACTATCGCAGCCAGGCGCGCCGCATCCTCACCTTCGCGATCGGCGGCGGGAAGACCCTGCCGACGCGCCCGCAGGTGGTGGTGCGGCCGATCGAGGATCCCGACTACAAGGTCGACGCGGCGGCGGCGCAGCGCGGCATGATCCGCTTCGGCGGCCATTGCACCCAGTGCCATGGCGTCAACGCCGTCTCGGGCGGCGCCGCGCCCGACCTGCGCGCCTCGCCGATCCCGCTGTCGGAAGAGGCGTTCGACGCCATCGTCCGCGACGGTGCGCTGCTACCGGCGGGGATGCCGAAATTCACCATCCTCGACCAGAAGACGATCGACGACATCCGCCAATATATCCGCTCGCGCGCGGCCGACTGGCGCGAGGGGAAGGCGGCGGGGAACGGAGGGCATTGATCCTTAAGATACTCCCTACGGCGCGGCCGTGGGGAGGGGGACCATCCGTAGGATGGTGGAGGGGTTTCTACCTCTTCATCTGCGATGATCGTGAGTTCGGAAAACCCCTCCACCACGCCTTCGGCGCGGTCCCCCTCCCCATCGCTGCGCGATGGGGAGGATCTTCAGCTCAGCCCCAACCCCTCCCGGATCGCCTCGCCGATCGCCCAGGCGGGATGCTCCTCGCCGGTCGCCGGATTGACCATGTGATTCTGGCAGAAGGCCACCGCCAATCCCGTATCCGGATCGGCCCAGCCGAGTGAGCCGCCATGGCCGGGCACGCTGATCGTGCGCGGGCCCTTCGCTGGAGCGTTCGGCACCGACGCCGGATCGTGCAGCCAGTAACCGCCCTGGCTGAGCGGCATGACGATGCCGAACATCACCGGGTCGGGCACCGCGCCGGGGCGGGGCCTGCAGGCGTCGTCGATCCGTTCGCGCGACAGCAGCCGCACCCCGTCCAGTTCGCCGCCATTGGCGAGCATCGCGAAAAAGCGCGCCTCGCTGCGGGCGTTGAAGATGCCGCCCGTCGCGCCCACCGCCGCGCGGCGGAAGGCGGGCTGGTCATAGACCGCCGGGGTCAGCATCAGATGGTTGGGCACCGCCTTGGCGAGGGGCAGGTCGTCGGGGAAGGGCGGGCCGCTGGCGTCGTCCACGAGCGCGGCGATGCGCGGTTCCACCGCGTCGGGGATACCGAACCACAGATCGGTGATCCCCAGCGGTTCGGCGATCTCCTCGCGGATGAAAGCGCCCAGCATTCGGCGCTTAGGGTCGGTGCGGCGGACGATCTCGCCCAGCACCCAGCCATAGGTGCCCGCCTGATAGGCGGGCGAGCCGACCGGGTACATCGGCGCGAGCGCGGCGATGCCAGCGGTGATCCTGTCCCAGTCGCCGATCGTCTCGACCGTCACCCCCTCGGGCATCTGCGGTACGCCGGTGGTGTGGGCGAGCGCGTCGCGCACCGTGGCGGCCTCCTTGCCGTTGCAGCCCCATTCGGGCCAGTAGCGCGCGATCGGCGCGTCATAGTCGAGCCGTCCGCGCTCGGCCTGGATGTGGATCGCGGTGGCGGTGATCGCCTTCGACACCGAGAAGACGTTGAACAGCGTATCCCCGTCGACCGGCCGGCCGCTCGCCGGATCGGCGACCCCGCCCCAGGCGTCGACCACCAGCTCGCCCCGAAGATAGGCGGCGACCTGGATGCCGATCGCGCCGCGCTCGGCGATCTCGCGCTCGATCGCGTGCAACACCGCGTCGTTGGTCCGCCGATCGATCGCCATCCACCCTCTCCATCATCGTGAAACGAGGGCGGTATAATTATCGGGTCGGGCGCTTGACAAGATTGCTTGAAACGAGTGAGGTCTAATTATTGAGCGACCCCGAAGGGGCGCGTGGGAGAGAGGGCGAACGGACGGCGATGGCCAGGATCACTTATGTTGAGGCGAGCGGCACCGAGCATGTCGTGGAGGTCGCCGCCGGCCTGAGCCTGATGGAGGGCGCGACCCGCAATGGCGTGCCCGGCATCCTTGCCGACTGCGGCGGGTCCTGCTCCTGCGGCACCTGCCGCGTGTTCGTCGACGCCGCCTGGCGGGCGATCATCGGCACCCCCGACGACATGGAAGAGGCGATGCTCGAACTCCATGACGACGCGCCCGAGGGGCAGCGCCTGTCGTGCCAGATTCCCGTCACCGAGGCGCTGGACGGCCTCGTCGTTCACATGCCCAAGAGCCAGTTCTGAGGCCGTCAGCGAGAGGAGAGCCCAATGCCTTCAGCCGCCGAGATCGACCTGATGCACCTGCCGGTCGACGACCAGGATTTCCGCGCAGACCCGATGCCCTATATCGAGCAGGCCCGGGCCATCCATCCCTGGCTGGCCCGGACCGACTATGGCTATTTCATCCATGGCTATGAGGCGATGAAGGACGTCCTCTACATGGACGACAAGCTGTCGCCGCGCTTCGAGGAACTGGTCCGCTATTATCAGGTCGAGGGCACGCCCTGGGCGAAGTTCCAGGTCGAGCAGCTGATCGGTCACACCAGCCCCAAGCATCGCCGCATTCGGATGAGCGTGGGCGACGCCTTCACGCCGCGCAACGTGAACAAGCATATCGACATCATCCGCCGCAATTGCGGGGCGCTGCTCGACGAATGGGTGCCCGCGGGGAAGATGGACTTCGCCGACTTCGTCTCGAACTTCCCCATCTCGGTGCTGTGCGGCCTGCTCGGCACCGGCACCGAGGAAATCCCCCGGCTGAAACATTCGATGGAGACGCAGACGCGGCTGCTGTCGATGGACCATGGGATCGTTCCCGATCTGCTCGAAGGCTATCATATCATGGCCGAATTCTGCGACCGGCTGGTCGCCGAGCGCGAGGCGCAGGGCATCGGCGAGGAGGGGCTGCTCGATCGCCTGATCGCGGTGAAGAACAGCGGCAAGATCGATGCGGACGAACTGCGCTACCTGCTGATGGTGCTGTTCCCGGCGGGCTACGACACGTCGAAGAACATGCTCACCCTGACGATGTACCAGATGCTCCAATATCCGGAGATGTGGGTGCGCTGCGCCGAGGATCGCGGCTATTGCGACAAGGTGACCGAGGAGATCTTCCGCCACACCAGCACCGCCACGGTGTTTCGCGGGGTCGATGTCGAGTTCGACTATGACGGGGTCAGCTTCCCCAAGGATGCGATGATCATCTTCGCCAATTCGCTGAGCGGCCGCGATCCGCGCGCTTTCGAGGAGGCGATGGTCTTCAATCCCGATCGCGTGCACGCCAACCGCCATGTCGCCTTCGGGCGCGGCGCGCATATCTGCCTGGGCCAGCACATGGCGAAGACCCAGATCGCCGAGGGCCTCCACATGATGGCCCAGCGCATCCGCAACCCGCGCCTGGCCGGGCCGATCGAATGGCGACCCTTCCTAGGGGTGTGGGGGCTGGAGACCCTGCCGATCGAGTTCGATCCGGCCGAGGCGAAGGTGCCGGAACTGGCGTGAGGGCGTGATCGACCTACCCGACAGCGTCGCTCCGGCGGAGGCCGGAGCCGCCACGGATACTATATAGACGTTGCCGCAAGAGCTGGTGGCGGCTCCGGCCTCCGCCGGAGCGACGTTCATGATGGCTATTGGAAGCCTATCGCGGCAACAGCCCGCGTACGAAGATGTGCACCCGGTTGCGGATCACCCGGTCGAGTTCGGTGGCGTCGAGGGTGAGGCCCCAGGCGCCCATGCGCGCCGGGCCGCCGGCCACCGCGATCAGATAGGCGGTGGCGGCCTTGTCGAGGTCGACCATGGCGGCCTGTTCGGGCGTCAGGTGGCGGCGGATCAGGTCGGCGACATGGTCGGTGATGTGCTTGCCGCCCCGTTCCTGCGCTTCCAGGCAGATCTCCGGCATGCGGTAGACTTCGATATTGGTGATGCGCAGCAGGCGCAGGCCCGACGGGTCGAGCATCCGATCGACCAGCAGCCGGGTGAGGCGCAGCAGGCTTTCCTCCAGGTCGCCGGTTTCCACCGCGCGCATCTGTTCGACCGGCACCAGCCAGGCCGCGATGGCGCGCTGCAGCGCTTCCTTGAACAGGGTCGTCTTGTCGCCATAGCGCGCATAGACGGTGCGCTTGTGCATGCCGACGGCGGCGGTGATGTCGGCGATCGTCGTCCGCTCGAAACCCTTTTCCAGGAACAGGTCGAGCGCCTTGTCGAGCAGTTCCTGGTTGCGCTGCTCCACATCCTCGCGGCGGGGGCGGCCGGGGCCGGGCCCGATCCGCCGGGCGGGCGGCGGCGTCTTCAGGGTCTGTTCGTCCAAACGCATCGCCGGTTGGTAGCATGTCGACCGCCGGGGGGAAGCTGGAAACGGGGCGGGGCCGGTGTATGGACGATATCGCCCGAACGTTCCTGTCGCCTTGCATATTGAAACGGTCTGGGTGGTAATATAGCCCTGTGATCGAGATGCTGATGACCGACTCCGCCTCTGTTCCCGAGACGCTCGACCCCCGCCATGTCGAGCTGCTCGACTGTGCGATCGGGATCTTCCTGGAAAAGGGGTTCGAGCGCTCGACGATCGACGAGATCGCGGCGGCGGCGGCGATGGCCAAGCGCAGCGTCTATGCCCGCTATCGCGACAAGGGCGCGCTGTTCCAGGCGGCGATCCGGCGTGCGGTGGACCAGTGGCTCGTCACCGACGACCAGCTTCGTGCCGCCGAAACCGATGATCTGGAAGGCACGCTGCGCGCGATCGCCCAATTGCTCGTCGGCAAGGTGCAGAGTCCGGAAGGGCTGCGGCTGGTACGGATCACCAACACCGAATCCTATCGCATGCCCGCGCTCGGCGTCGCCAATTACCGACACGGCAGCGAGCAGACGATCGCCTATCTGACCGACCTGTTCCGCCGTCGTCTGCCGGCCGGTGCGATCGGGGAGGGCGCGGTCGACGATGCCGAGGATGCGGCGCTGTTCTTCCTCACCCTTGTCATGGGCGGGCCAGCGCGGATGACGAGCTGGGGCGAGGGGCTCGATGAAGCGGCCGTGGCCGACCACGCTCATTATTGCGTCGACCTGTTCCTGAACGGCGTGCTGCCGCGCGCTTAGGGCGGACTGTCCGACTTGTTTGCTTAGTTGTCCGGACTAATATGGGAAATATCGCTATTTATCGTTGATCTTGTCGATTGACCTGCCCCATTTCCGTGATATCTGTCTGGACATCTGCCGAACGAAGAGCAGCGTGCGTCCGGAAAACCGGGCCGGAAACGGAGGATGCGATGAACAAGCCCGAGTCGATCGTTCCCGAGGATTTGTCGGATGCCGTCCGGATCGGCGTCGATGCCTATGTTTCCGAGGATTATGCCCGAGCCGAGCGCGACCGGCTGTGGCGCAAGGTGTGGCTCCAGGCCGGCCGGGTCGAGGAGATCCCCGAGCCCGGCAACTTCATGACCTACGATATCCTCGACGACTCGGTGATCATCGTCCGGCGCGAGGATGGCGGGATCGATGCGTTGTGGAATGTCTGTTCGCATCGCGGGCGCAAGCTGATTGATGTCCCGGCGGGCCAGCGCTACGTCACCGGCCGCAAGACCCATTTCCGCTGTGGCTTCCACGGCTGGCGCTTCGACCTTGGCGGCAAATGCATCCATGTTCCCGAGCGCGACGACTGGAAGGGCGCGCTCACCGACGAGAATACCCGGCTGGGGCCGGTGAAGGTCGACACATGGGGCGGCTGGGTGTTCGTCAACCTCGACCCCGATGCCGAGCCGCTGCGCGACTATCTGGAGCCGCTGGCGAGCCTGCTCGATCCGTTCGAGCCGCAGAACATGCGCTTCCGCTGGCGCCGCTGGGGGATTTTCGATTGCAACTGGAAGGTCGCGGTCGAGGCGTTCAACGAGACCTATCATGTCGAGGCGACCCACCCCGAGTTCATGGCCTATGGCAGCTTCCGGGGCTGGGGCAAGCGGCAGGGCAAGCACAGCAATATCGGCTATGAAGCGCCGAAGAACATGGACGAGAACAAGGCAAAGCTGCGCCTGGGCGCCGGCGCCGATCCGCGCCAGGCGACCGCCGATCTCCAGCGCTACACCTGGGAAAACGCCAACACCAACACGACGATGACCCTGGTGGCGGCCGCCGAGCGGCTGGTGGACGAACTGCCCGAGGGCACGCCCCCGGCCGAGGTGCTGCAGCACTGGCTGAAGACCGCGCGCGCCGATGACGAGAAGCGCGGCGTCTTCTGGCCGGTGGTCGACCCGGTCCATGTCGGCCAGAGCGGCACCGCCTGCCAGATCTTCCCGAACTTCCAGATCGGCCACGCGGTCAACAATCTGCTCTGTTATTCGGTGCGGCCCTACGGCACCAACCCCGACAAATGCATTTTCGAGGCGGCGGTCTACGAACTGTTCCCCGAGGGCGAGGCGCCCGAGACCGAGTGGGTGCTGACCCCCGCCGAGCAATGGCCGCCGGTCCTGCAGCAGGATTTCGAGAATATGGCGGCGGTTCAGCAGGGCATGAAGTCCGGCGGTTTCCGCGGGACTATTCCCAATCCGTACATGGAGCGCACCGTCGCGAGCCTCCACTACAATCTGGCCAAATATATGGGCGCCGGCGCGCCCCAGCCGCTCAAATGAGCGCCACCCCCATCGCCCGCCCATTCAAGCCAAGGATCTGACGATGAAAGTGAATATCGGCGTTTTCGCGCATAATTCCCACGATTGGGAACGGATCATCGCGGGCGATCTCAGTTCGCCGCCGGCGGAGCCCGATTGGAAGTTCGTCCAGGCCGGCCTCGCGCTCGGCGACCTCGCCGAACCGCTCGGCTTCGACGGCATCTGGGCGCCCGAGCATTTCGGCACGCCCTATGGCATGACCCCGAACCCGCTGCAGACGCTCACCTATTATGCCGGCCGTACCGAGCGGGTGACCTTCGGCACGATGGTGGCGGTGGCGCCCTGGTGGCATCCGGTGCGGCTGGCGCACCAGATCGCCTATCTCGATATCATCACCAACGGTCGCTATACGACGATCGGCCTGGGCCGCGGCGTCGCCAAGTCGGAGTTCGACGCGGTCGGCGTGCCGCGCGACGAGAGCCGCCAGCGCTTCTCCGAGACGCTCGACATCCTGAAGCTCGCCTTCACCCAGCAGCGCTTCGGCTATGAGGGCGAGATCTTCCAGATCCCCGAGATGGAGCTGCGCCCCGCGTCGCAGAGCACCGACCTGTGGAACCGCGTCTATGGCTCCTCCTCCTCGCCGGACTCGCTGGAGATCCTGGCGCGGCGCGGCATGGTGCCGCTGTTCGTCGGCAACAAGCCGATCGAGGACGCCGGCAAGGAAGTGCTGAAGGTCAATACCTTCCGCGCCGAGGAGGGCTATGCGCCCTGCCAGCCCAAGAATGTGCTGATGGTCTATTGCACCAAGAACGCCGCCGAAGCGCAGCAGGCCGACGAATGGCTGCTCACCGCCAATCGCGACGTGAACATCCATTATGGCTTCGCCGACCCGTCGAACTTCGTCGGGGTGAAGGGCTATGAGAATTATGCCGATCGCCAGGCCAGCGCGACCGCGGTGCTTGCCGCCGCCGCGCAGGGCGTGCCGCTCGACAACAAGCCCAAGCTGCCCGGCTATCACCCGTCGAACCTGCTGATCGGCACCCCCGACGAGTGCTATGAGCGGATCAAGGCGGCGCAGGCGGCCTGCTCCTTCTCGGAGATCACGCTCGTCCCGCAGTTCGGCGTGATGCCCTATGAGGAAGCGATGAAGAGCACCCGGCTGTTCGCCGAGGAGGTTCTGCCCGCCGTCCAGAAGATGGAAGCCCCGCTGCACGCGGCGGTGCTGCCGCAGTCGCAAGCGGCCGTAGGCTGACATCGATGACCCGCCAGGGCCCGCTTGCGGGCGTCCGTGTCGTCGACCTGACGGCGATGGTGATGGGGCCTTATTGCACCCAGATCCTCGCCGACATGGGCGCCGACGTGATCAAGGTCGAGCCGCCGGGGGGCGACGCGACCCGGTTCATCTCGGTCGCTCCCGAGCCGGGGCTGGCGGGGGTCTTCGTCAACGTCAATCGCGGCAAGCGCAGCATCATGCTCGACCTCAAGGACGAGGCAGACCGGCAGGTGCTGCGCGAGCTGGTGGCGGGCGCGGATGTCTTCATCCACAGCTTCCGCGCCTCGGCGATCGCCAAGCTCGGCTTCGATTATGCGGCGGTGGCGGCGATCAACCCGGCGATCGTCTACACCAACTGCTATGGCTATGGGCATCGCGGCCCCGACCGCGACCGCACCGCCTATGACGACACGATCCAGGCCGAATGCGGGCTGCCCGCGGTCCAGCAGATGATGACCGGCGACGCCGATTTCGTCGGTTCGATCGTGGCCGACAAGGTGGCCGGGCTCACCGCCGTCTACGCGACGATGATGGCGTTGTTCCACCGCGAGCGGACCGGGGAGGGGCAGGAGGTCGAGGTCTCGATGTTCGAGACGATGGCCTCCTTCATGCTCGTCGAACATGCCAATGGCGCGATGTTCGATCCGCCGCTGGGCGAGGCCTTCTATCCGCGTGCCGTGTCGAAGAACCGGCGGCCCTACCGGACGAAGGACGGCCAGATCGCCGCGCTCGTCTACAACGACAAGCAATGGGCGGCCTTCGTCGCGGCGGTGAAGCCCGCCTGGGTGGGGCCGGACATGGCCACCCTGGCGCAGCGCGCGCAGCAGATCGACCGGGTCTACGCGCTGCTGGGGGAGACCTTCCTTGAGCGGACGACCGCCGAATGGCTGACGCTCCTGCGCGGTATCGACGTGCCGGCGGCGCCGTTGCGCACCCCGCAGGAGCTGTTCGACGACGCGCATCTCAACGCCTGCGGCTTCTTCGAGACGGTCGAGAGCGACTATGGGACGATCCGCTTCCCCGGCGTGCCGACCTGGTTCTCGCGCACGCCCGGCAAGGTGGCGGGGCCGACGCCCCGGCTCGATGCCGATCGCGCCGAACTGCTCGACGAGCTTGCCCGCATGGGCGCCGCGCCGCGCACCGTCGCGGGCGTCTGACCTTCTTCTACAGGACCTGACCGACCGTGGATTTCTCCTTTTCCGAGGACCAGCAGAACATCCGTGACGCGGTGCTCAAGCATTGCTCGCGCTTCACAGACGAATATTGGCTGGAGAAGGACCGCGAGGGCACCTTCCCGCAGGATTTCTACGACTCGATGGTGGAGGCCGGCTGGCTCGCGATCGCGATGCCGACCGCCTATGGCGGTTCGGGCCTCGGCATCTCCGAAGCCGCGATCATGATGCAGGCGATCGCGGAATCGGGCGCGGGGATGAGCGGCGCCTCGGCCGTCCACATGCCGGTGTTCAGCCTGCAGCCGGTGGCGCTGTTCGGCACCGAGGCGCAGAAGCAGCGCATCCTGCCCGCCGTGGTGGCGGGCAAGGACCGCGTCTGCTTCGCGGTCACCGAGCCCAATGTCGGCCTCAACACCACCGAGCTGAAGACCCGCGCCGAGAAGCGCGAGGGCGGCTATCTGGTCAATGGCGAGAAGATCTGGATCTCGACTGCGCAGGTCGCGAACAAGATGCTGCTGCTGGCGCGCACCACCCCGCTCGACCAGGTGAGCAAGAAGACACAAGGGTTGTCGCTCTTCTACACCGATCTCGATCGCGCGAAGATCGACGTCAAGCTGATCCACAAGATGGGCCGCCACGCGGTCGACTCGAACATGCTGTTCATCGAGGATCTGTGGGTGCCCGAGGAGGACCGGATCGGCGCCGAGGGCGACGGCTTCAAGCTGATCCTGCACGGCATGAACCCCGAACGGGTGCTGATCGGCGCCGAGGCGGTGGGCATCGGCCGCCTCGCGATCCAGAAGGCGGCGCGCTACGCCCGCGAGCGGATCGTGTTCAACCGGCCGATCGGGATGAACCAGGGCATTCAGCATCCGCTCGCCAAATGCTGGGCGCAACTCGAGGCGGCGAACCTGATGGTGATGAAGGCGGCCAGCGTGTTCGACCAGGGGCTCGACTGCGGGGTCGAGGCCAATGCCGGCAAATATCTGGCGGCCGAGGCGGCGTTCGAGGCGTGCCACACGGCGATGTTGACCCTGGGCGGAATGGGCTATGCGCAGGAATATCATGTCGAGCGGCTGCTCCGCGAGGTGCTGATCCCCCGCACCGCGCCGATCAGCCCGCACATGATATTGAACTTCCTCGCGGAGAAGGTCCTCGACCTTCCCAAATCCTATTGAGCCGAGACACCATGACCGAGACCTTCAATGCCCGCAGCTGGCTGTTCGCCCCCGGCGACGGCGACAAGAAGATGGAGAAGGCGACCGCCGGCCCGGCCGACATCGTCATCTTCGACCTGGAGGACGCGGTCGCGATCCCCGAGAAGCCGAAGGCGCGGGAGATGGTCCTCGCCTTCCTGAAAGGCCGCAGCGTCGCCGAGCGCGCGCGCCTTTGGGTGCGGATCAACCCGATCCAGGAGGGCTTCGCGCTGGGCGACCTCGCCGCGGTGATGCCGGGCGCGCCGGGCGGGATCATGCTGCCCAAGGTGCGCGGGCGGCATGACGTCGAACTGCTCGACCATTATCTGACCGCGTTCGAGGCGGCGGCAGGCTCGCCGATCGGGTCGACCAGGGT
Source organism: uncultured Sphingomonadaceae bacterium (assembly GCA_963540925.1). Taxonomy (GTDB): domain Bacteria; phylum Pseudomonadota; class Alphaproteobacteria; order Sphingomonadales; family Sphingomonadaceae; genus Rhizorhabdus. The sequence continues at coordinate 207,774 of CAUTRN010000006.1, read as the reverse complement.
GATCGTCCTCGTCACAGAGACCGCCGAGGGCATGTTCACCACCGGCGACTATGCCGGCGCGCCGCGTGTCGTGGGCCTCACCTGGGGCGCCGAGGATCTGGCCGACGCGCTGGGTGCGAGCGAGAACCGCAACGCCGACGGCAGCTATGGCTTCACCTATGAACTGGCGCGCAGCCTGTGCCTGATCGGTGCGTCGGCGGCCGGGGTGGCGCCGATCGAGACGATCCATGGCGATTTCCGTGATCTGGACGGGCTCAAGGCGCGCGCCGAGAAGGTCCGCCGCGCCGGCTATCGCGGCATGCTCGCCATCCATCCGGCGCAGGTCGAGGTGATCAACGCCGCCTTCACCCCGACCGAGGAGGAACTGGCCGGCGCGCAGGAGATCGTCGACCTGTTCGCTGCGAACCCCGGCGCGGGCACGATCGGCCATAAGGGCGCGATGCTCGACCGGCCGCACCTCGCCCGCGCCCAGGCGCTGCTGAAGGCGGGCGGACGGGCATGAGCCGGCTGGCGGGCCAGGTCGCGGTCGTCACCGGTGCCAGTCGCGGCATCGGCCGGGGGATCGCGCTCGCGCTTGCCGAGCAGGGCGCCACCGTCTACGTCACCGGCCGCACCGTAACCCCCGGCAGCTACCCGCTGCCCGGCACGGTGGGCGAGACCGCGCTGGAATGTGATGCGCGGGGCGGGAAGGGGATCGCCGTCCAGGTCGACCACGCGAAGGACGAGGAGGTCGCCGCGCTGTTCGATCAGGTCCGCCGCGACCATGGCCGCCTCGATATCCTCGTCAACAATGCCTTCGCGCTGCCCGAGACGCTGACCGAGCCCGAGCGCTTCTGGGAAAAGCCGCTCGACTATTGGGACATGGTCGATGTCGGGGTGCGCTCCAACTATGTCGCCGCCTGGCATGCCGCGAAGATCATGGCGCCGCAGGGATCGGGGCTGATCGTCGCCACCTCGGGCTATGTCGGCATCACCTACACCTATGGGGTGGTGTTCGGCCTGTGCAAGGCGGCGGTCGACCGCATGGCGCGCGACATGGCGATCGAGCTGAAGCCGCACAATGTCGCTTCGGTCTCGCTGTGGCTGGGCCTCACCTTCACCGAGCGGGCCTATAAGCAGCTCGAAAAATATCCCGACATGAAGAACCAGACCGTGACCGATCCCAATGTCGGCACCTCGGTCGAATTCCCCGGCCGGGTGATCGTGGCGCTGGCCACCGATCCCGACCGGATGGCACGCAGCGGCGGCACCTATATCGCCGCCGAACTGGCCCGGGACTATGGCGTCACCGACATCAACGGCAACAGCCCGCCCTCGCTCCGCGAGAAGCGGGGATCGCCGATCTACGGGCCGGTCTGACGAGGTGGGACGTAAAAGCCCTCTCCCTCAGGGAGAGGGTTGGGTGAGGGGTTCCGACAAGACGGTTGAGGGCTCGGCCTTCGGCCTCGCGCCCCTCACCCCAACCCTCTCCCCGATGGGGAGAGGAAGCAAGAACTGAGGAGGAGGGCCAGGATGAGCGAGCTGAGATTTGACGGCAGGGTCGCCGTGGTCACCGGCGGAGGCCGGGGTCTGGGTCGCAGCCATGCGCTGCTGCTGGGCAGCCGCGGCGCCAAGGTGGTGGTCAACGATCCGGGCGGCAGCATCGTCGGCGAGGGCGGCGATGCCAGCCCAGCCGAGGACGTGGCCGCCGAGATCCGCGCGGCGGGCGGCGAGGCCGTCGCCAATCTGGACTCGGTGGCGACCCCGGAGGGCGGCCAGGCGATCATCCAGTCGGCGATCGACCATTTCGGGCGGATCGACATCATCGTCCACAATGCCGGCAATGTCCGCCGCGGTTCGCTGAAGGAGATCAGCTACGAGGATTTCGAGGCGGTGCTCGACGTCCATCTGCGCGGCGCCTTCCATGTCGTGCGCCCGGCCTTCCCGCTGATGGCGGCGCAGGGCTATGGGCGGGTGGTGCTCACCTCGTCGATCGGGGGGCTCTACGGCAACTATAATGTCGTGAACTATTCGGTCGCCAAGGCGGGCATGATCGGCCTCAACCGCATGATCGCGCTGGAAGGCGCCGAGGTGGGCATCAAGTCCAACCTGCTCGTCCCCGGCGCCGTCACCCGCATGGCCGAAGGGCTCGACATCAGCCAATATCCGCCGATGGACCCCGAGTTGGTGTCGCCCACCGTCGGCTTCCTGAGCCACGAGGATTGCCCGGTGTCGGGCGAGATGTACGCCTCGATCGCGGGACGGGTGGCGCGCTGCTATATCGGCGAGGCACCGGGGGTCTACCGCCCGTCCTGGACGATCGAGCAGGTCGCCGGGGATTTCGACCAGATCCGCGACATCAGCGATCCGGTGGTGTTCGGGCTCGACGGCTTCGCCAAGCATATCGGCTACAGCTTCGGCATGGCGAAGGCCCAGGGGACAACGGCGCAATGAGCGCGCCTTCGGCGGAGCGGCTGGCGCTGCTGGTCGACCGGCAGGACATCCTCGATACCGTCACCCGCTTCGCGCGGGCCATGGACCGGTTCGACCGTGAGCTGTTCCTGTCGGCCTTTCACGCCGATGCGGTGATCGACGCGGGCAGCTATGTCGGCGGCCCGGCCGAACTCTATGACTGGGCCCGCGATCTCCACGATGCGGGCCAGTCGGCGACCCTGCACAATCTGCTCAACCACAGTTGCGAGGTCGACGGCGATGTGGCGCATGCCGAGACCTATTATCTCTTCATCGGCCGCAACCGCGACGAGACCAACTGGTCCGCGGGCGGGCGCTATCTCGATCGCTTCGAACGGCGCGACGGCGCATGGCGGATCGCCTTCCGGCGGACGACCCTGGAATGGTCGGGGCTGGTGCCGACTACGCCGCTGCCGTTCGCGGACGTGCCCGACCTGAACGCCAGCGGAGCGCCGGCGCGGGACGCGAGCGATCCGTCCTACCAGCGGCCCTATGCGACGGTGCGGGAGCGGCAGCGGCCGTTTTGAGGGGAAGGGCAGGGCGGCGAGGTGGACTGCCCCTGGCCCCTCCTTCTTTCTTTCTCTCTCGCCCCAATCCGTCATTCCAGCGAAAGCTGGAATCTCAGGCGGCTCCTGCCTCGTGCCCCTTTCCTCTCTCCTGAGACTCCAGCTTTCGCTGGTGTGACGGCAAGGGGATAGGGTGGTGGGCTAGAGTGCCCGCAGCCGCACCACACTTCCATCGGCATCGGCCGAGACAATAAGGCTGCCGTCGCCGCCCGCTGCCAGCCCGGCGAACGGCCGCAGCGGCCCCGAAAAGGGCGGAAAGGCGCGCAGCAGCTTGGGCTCCACGCCCGGCGCGGCGCCGACCGGCAGCTGCGAGGCGATGGTCGTCCGCGTGCCGCGATCGAGATCGAAGGCGATCAGCACCTGGGCGCCGGCATCGACGATATAGAGGGTGGAGCCGACCACGGCGATGCCGTGCGGTTTGCGTAGCCCATCGACAACCGTTTCGGTCCGGCCGCCGGCGATCCGCACCACCCGGCCCGCGCCGGCTTCCGAGAGCAGGCCGTCGCCCGCGCCGGTGAAGGCCACAGCGACCGGCTCGGAAAGCCCGCTCGCCAGCGTCTCCGCCGTCTTGCCCTGCAACCCTACGACCTTGCCTGTCCCGAACTCGGCGGCGGCGATCAGCCCGTCCTTGCCGATCGCCACGCCCAGCAGCTGGTCGAACCCCTCGGCCAGCACCTCGGACTCGCTCGTCCAGGGGCGGTAGCGGGCGATCTGGCCGTTGGTGGTGGTGACGACGAAGCTGCGATCGGCCTCGGGGGCGAGGCCACGGAGATTGCCGGGATAGCCGGGCTGGAACAGGCTGCCGAGCCGCCGGCGTTCGCCGCCGGGCAGCAGCGCATAGAAGGTGTTGCCGTCGCTGACATAAGGCAGTCCGTCGCTGCCCACCGCGACGCCGAAGGGGCCGTTCATCCCGCCGGCCATCGCCTCGCGCGTGCTGCCGTCGGCCTTGATCTCGGTGATCTCGCCGTCGGTGAGGTGCGAGACGAACAGGCGGCCATCGACGAAGGTGAGGTTGTCGAGACCCGGTCGCAGCGCGGCGAGCAGGCTCTTGTCGCCGCTGCGCGGATCGACCCGCCACACGTCGCCGCTCACGGTCTGCGGGCAGATGATCTGGCCGTCGCCGTCGAACTTCAGCGCGACGGGCACGCCCAGGTCACCGGTCACTTTCTCGGGCGTGCCGCCGGCCGGGTCGACCCGCCAGATCTCGTTCGCCCCCATCACCGGGAAATAGAGCTTGCCGTCGGGGCCGACCTCCATCGCATTCGGCATCGGAACGCCCTCGGCGATGATGCGCGGCGCGCCGCCGTCCAGGTCCAGCTCCATCAGCCGGCCGTCGGGGCGGCATTCACCGACGAACAGCCGGCCCTGGTGGACGGTGATCCCATTGGCGGCGGGCAGGTCGCCGCGCAGCACGCGGGTGGAGCCATCCGCCGCGCGCACGCTGACCCGGCCGTCGAGCACCTCGGTGGCATAGATGTCGCCATTGGCGCCAAAGGCGATGTCGTCGGGGCCGACGATCGCGCCCCCGAGCGGGCTGATCACCTCGATCGCGCCCGTGGCGATGTCGAGCGCGCTGATCTGGCTGCCGCTCACCTGGGCGATATAGATGCGGCCGTCGGCGCCGGTGCGCAGCCCATTGGCGCCATAGAGCCGGCTGGGCGGAGTCAGCGGCTCGGCCTGCCACCCCTCGGCGGTGTCGATGGCTATCGCCGGATAGCGTCCCTGGGCTTGCGTCATCGCCGGAAAATCTCCTCCCCATCGGGATCGCCCAAGCGATGCCTGAACCCGTCCCGTTGACCGGAGGCTAGGCAGGATGTCAGCTCGATGTCCAGATATATATGGCTAATGAGGTCCGACATCGCCCCGGCATATGGGGAAATTCCGTTGCATACAGGAAAATCATCCGGACAAATGATCGGGCTTTGTCATTGATCTGCCCCAGGGCGGACGCTAAGCCTGTTCCCATAATCGACCGCGTCCGGACAAGGGCCCGCGCATCAAGGACAGGATATGAAGTGCTTCCCCACGCAGACGCCTGACAACATCGACATCGAGGCGCTGCACGCCAAATATCTGTACGAGCGCGACAAGCGGCTGCGGGTCGACGGGCAGAAGCAATATGCCGAGACCGCTGACGATCTGGCCGGCTATTATGAGGTCGATCCCCACACGCCGCCGGTCGAGCGCGATCCCATTATCGGCGAGGTCAACGTCCTCGTGTTGGGCGGCGGCTTCTGCGGGATGATCGCCGCGGTCGAGCTCAAGAAGGCGGGGGTCGAGGATATCCGGGTCGTCGAGATGGGCGGCGATTTCGGCGGCACCTGGTACTGGAACCGCTATCCCGGCCTGCAGTGCGACAATGACGCCTATTGCTATCTGCCGCTGCTGGAGGAGACCGGCTACATCCCGTCGAAGAAGTTCGTCGACGGCGCCGAAATCTACGCCCACTGCCAGCGGATCGCGAAGCATTACGATCTCTATGACGGCGCGATCTTCGGCACGATCGTCCGCTCGCTGCGCTGGGATGCCGGCGACAATCGCTGGCATGTCGCTACCGATCGCGGCGATGAGATCAAGGCGCGCTTCGTGGTGATGGCGCAGGGTCTGTTCTGCAAGCCCAAGCTGCCTGCCATCCCTGGCTTCCGTGATTTCAAGGGCCACAGCTTCCACACCGCGCGCTGGGACTATGACTATACCGGCGGCAACGCCCAGGGCGGGATGACGAAGCTCGCCGACAAGCGGGTGGCGATCATCGGCACCGGCGCGACCGCGGTGCAGGCGGTGCCCTATCTCGCCAAGGACGCGAAGCATCTCTACGTCTTCCAGCGCACCCCCTCCAGCGTCGACAGCCGACCCAATCCGCCGACCGATCCGGACTGGGTGAAGGGGCTGGAGCCGGGCTGGCAGCGCGCGCGCCAGCGCAATTTCCACGCGGCGGCGGTCGAGGGGCTCTACAAGGGGCAGGACGATCAGATCTGCGACATCTGGACCGAGATCAGCCGCAACCTGCTCGCCAAGTGGGAGGCCGAAGGCTGGCCCGAGATGGACTTCCCCACCATCATGGCCGAGCGCGAGCGCGAGGATTATCGGGTGATGGAGCGGCTGCGCCAGCGGGTCGCAAGCATCGTCGAGGACCCGGCGACCGCCGAGGCACTCAAGCCCTATTATCGTTTCCTCTGCAAACGCCCGACCTCGAACGACGAGTTCCTGCCGGCGTTCAACCGGTCGAACGTCACCCTTGTCGACGTGTCTTCGGCGAAGGGCGTCGAGCGGATCACCGAGAAGGGTCTCGTCGCCAATGGCGTCGAATATGAGGTCGACTGCATCATCTACGCCTCGGGCTTCGAGATCACGACCGATCTGGAGCGCCGCTGGAATTTCGATACGCTGGAGGGTCGCGACGGCCTGTCGATCTTCGATCACTGGCGCGAGGGTTTCCGCACCTTCCACGGGATGACCGCCCACGGCTTCCCCAACCAGTTCTTCACCGGTTTCACCCAGGCCGCCTTCTCGGCGAACACCACCGCGATCTTCGAGCAGCAGGGGCGCCACATCGCCTATATCGTCGCTGAAACGCTGAAGCGCGGCGCCGCGACGATCGAGGTGAGCGAGGAAGCGCAGGATGGCTGGGTCGAGACGATCCACAGCACCGCCTTCGACAACACCCAGTTCCAGCGCGAATGCACGCCGGGCTACTATAATAACGAGGGCGAGAAGAAGATCCGCTCGTTCATCGGCGAGCCTTATGGACCGGGCTTCTATGCCTTCGAAGACCTGATCGGCGCCTGGCGCGAGGCGGGCGATCTGGCGGGGATGAAGCTGGGCTGAGGGGAGGGCGTCTTCCCGGCAACCGCCCAACGTCATCCCGGACTTGATCCGGAATCCCGCTGCCTTTTCCAGTTCATCACCCGCGAAACGAAGAAGAAGCGGGATCCCGGATCAAGTCCGGGATGACGGGTGGGGAGGCTGCGTCTCTCTCCCCACCCGTCATGCTGAACTTGTTTCAGCATCCACCGGGAGGCGGGGGCGGTCCCTGGGTTTCTCGCCAACGCTTCCGTTCGTCCCGAGCGAAGTCGAGGGACGTTGGCTCCCGGAAGGTGTCTCGACTTCGCTCGACACGAACGGGGGTTGGTTGTCGCGCAAACTGTGAAGCCAGTCCAAGCCTCCCGGCGGATGCTGAAACGAGTTCAGCATGACGTCGGAATTTGAGGTGCGATCCCATCGCCCCAACGATGCCGCACCAACTTTCTTAGTGTTCAATATCCGCAACACTATTCTATATTCACAACAGTCCGACTCCTGCCTATCCCGATCGCATCGGATGAGGATGCAGGGCGCAAGACGAACCCATGACCAAGCTGACGGCCTTCACCAGCTATGGCGACGCCCAGGCGCACGCGACCTCTGCGGCGCTGTGGGATCTGTTCGACGGCGATCGCGAGCATCTCAACATCGCCCGCGAATGCATCCTGCGCCACGCCGACGGATCGGGCCGCACCGCGGTGCGGATCGCCCATGCCGACGGCAGCGACGAGATATTGAGCTTCGATGCGATCGCGGCCGATGCGTCGCGGTTCGCCCATTGGCTGGAGGCGCAGGGCATCGCCAAGGGCGACCGGGTCGCCTTCATGCTCGAACCCTCGCTGGCCTTCTATGTCAGCCTGTTCGGCGCGATGCTGATGGGCGCGATCAGCGTGCCGCTGTTCACCCTGTTCGGGCTCGACGGCCTGCGCCTCCGGGTCGATGATTGCAGCCCCAAGCTGCTCGTCACCACCGCCGACAAGGCGGAGATGGCCGGGAGCATTGAGGGCCTGCGGGTCGTCGTGGTCGACGATGCCTTTCTGAGCGAGCTGGCGGCTTTCCCCCATCATTATGAGCCGGTGAGCCGCGCCGACGATCTGGCCTGCTTCCAGTACACCTCGGGCACCACCCGCGAGCTGCCCGCCGCGGTCAAGCACACCCACCGCGCGCTGGTGACGCTGATGTTCGCCGCGCTCTACGGCACCGGCATCCGCCCCACCGACCAGTTCTTCTGCCCGTCCTCGCCCGCCTGGGGGCATGGCCTGTGGCACGGCACCCTGGCGCCGCTGGCGCTGGGCGTGACGACCGGCACCTTTGCTGGGCGCTTCGATCCGGTGCGGCTGATGCAGGCGATGCAGGATTACGGCATCACCAACATGTCGGCCGCTGCCACCCATTATCGGATGATGCGCAATTCGGGCCGGGCGGGGGACTTCGCTTTCGCGATCGAGAAGCTCTCCTACACCGGCGAGCCGATCGACCCCCCGACGCTGGACTTCATCGACGCGATGTTCGGCGTGCCGGCCTGTTCGATGTACGGCACCACCGAGATCGGCGTGGTGCTGGTCAACTATCCCGGCGCGGCTGACTTCGCCGTTAAGCCGGGCTCGCTCGGCAAGCCGGTGCCTGGCCTCAAGCTTCAGGTCCAGCAGCCCGATGGCAGCCCCTCGGCGCCCAACAATGTCGGCGAGCTGATGCTGTGGCGGCGCGACCGCTGGGAGACGACCAAGGATTTGGCGAAGATCGACGAGGACGGCTATTTCTACCATGCCGGCCGCGCCGACGACGTCATCATCTCCGCCGGCTGGACGATGAGCGCGGTCGAGATCGAGAACACCCTGCTCAAGCATGGCGACGTGCGCGAGGCCGCGGTGATCGGCGTGCCCGACGAGCTGCGCGGGCAGGTGGTGAAGGCCTTCATCGTCGCCGACCGCGCGGGCGATGACGGTTTCGCCGACGAGCTGAAGAGCTTCACCCGCGAACGGCTGAGCCAGCACGAATTCCCGCGCCAATTCGCCTTCGTGGCGGAACTGCCGAAGACGCCGGCCGGCAAGGTGAACCGCAACATTCTTCGCAAGACCGAGGCCGCGCTCGCGGCCGCATCCCAGGATTGAACCCAAGAGGACCGCTATGGCTACGCTCGAACAGACCGACCGTTTTCCCAAGATCACCGACAGGGGGCTCGACGAGCTCCGCGAGCGCCTGGGCGTTCCGATCACCGACACGCTGGAGCCATGGAACCATGAGGCGACCCGCGACGGCATCCGCCATTATGCCCATGGCATCGGCGACGATAACCCGCTGTGGTGCGACCCGGCCTATGCCGAGAAGACCCAATATGGCTCGCTCGTCGCGCTGCCGAGCTTCCTCTTCTCCACCAGCCGCATCGTCTCGGGCTATGTCGGCGGCCTGCCGGGCATCCATGCGATGTGGGCCGGCGCCGACTGGAACTGGCACAAGCCGGTGCTGCGCAACGACGTGATCTCGACCGAGGCGCACCTCAAGGACCTGATCGAGCATCGCACCCGTTTCGCGGGCCGCAGCTTTCAGCAGATCTACCATGTCGATTTCTACAACCAGCAGGGCGACAAGGTCGCCGATTGCGACAGCTGGGTGTTTCGCACCGAGCGCGACGAGGCGCGCGAGCGCGGCACCAAATATACCGAGGTGCGCGGCAAGGTGGAGCCGCTGAGCGAGGAACTGCTCGCCCAGGTCCGTGACACCTATGACGCCGAGGAGGTGCGTGGCGCCACCCCGCGCTACTGGGAGGATGTGAAGGAAGGCGAGGAACTGCCCCGCATCGTCAAGGGGCCCATGACGGTCACCGGTTTCATCGGCTATGCACAGGGCTGGGGCGGGCTCTATATCCGTGCCAACAAGCTGGCGCACAAGATGATCAAGAAGCACCCCGGTCTCGGCATCAAGAACCGTTTCAACGTTCCCGACTGCCCCGAGCGGGTGCATTGGGACGAGCCGTTCGCGCTCGAGGTCGGCGCGCCGGGCGCCTATGATTACGGCCCCGAGCGCTGCTCCTGGCTGACCCACCACATCACCAACTGGATCGGCGACGACGGCTTCCTGCGCCAGAGCAAGTGCCAGATCCGCCGCCACAATCCCGACGGCGACGTGATCTTTATCGACGGCACCGTCACCCGCAAATATGTCGACGATGCCGGCCGCCATCTCGTCGAGATCCAGCAGCGCGCGATCACCCATCGCGACGAGCTGTCGGCCAGCGGCGTCGCCGTGGCCGAGCTGCCGAGCCGGGGCCGCCCGGCGTGAACCAGGTCCGGCGCCTGCCCAAGACCTCGCCCGATCGCGAACTCGCGAAGGCGGTGGAGGCGAGCAAGGCGCCGGCCATCTCGCGCGCGGCGGCGGTGCTGCGGCTGCTGGGCCGCAGCGACCTGCCGCTGGGCGTCCACGCCATCGCGCGCGAACTGGGGCTGGTGCCCAGCACCTGCCTGCACGTGCTGCGCGCGCTGGTGGCGGAGGAGTTCGTCTCCTTCGATCCCGACACCAAGCGCTATGCGCTGGAGGCGGGCGTGCTCAGCCTCGCCCGGCAATGGCTGCGGCGCAACCGCTTCACCGATCTCGCCCAGCCGCATCTCGACCGGATCGCCGAGGCGTTCGAGGTGATGCTGGTCGGCACCCATATCGTGGGGCGCGAGCATATGGTGGTGGTCGGCATCTCGCAGGCGGGCTCGGGCCTCCAGCTCAGCACCCAGATCGGCAGCCGCTTTCCCGCGCTGGTGAGCGCGACGGGGCGCCTGGTTGCCGCGCATGGCGAGCTGAGCGACGAGGATCTGGAACGCCGCTTCGCCAGCCTGCGCTGGGACGAGCCGCCGAGCTTCGAGCAATGGCAGGCCGAGGTCCGCCAGGCCGGGCAGGACGGCTATGCCGTCGACGAGGGCCATTATATCGGCGGCGTCACCGTGATCGCGGCCCCGGTGTGGAAAGGCCGCGACCGGATGAGCCATGCGCTCGCCGCGATCGGCCTGAGCAGCACGATCCGCCGCCATGGCGTCACCGAATTGCGCGAGGCGATCGTCGCCGCGGCGGCCAGCCTGTCGGACCAGATGGGCGAGATGACCGGCGATTGATCCCCGCGTGACGGCGGAATCCGTCATGCTGAACTTGATTCAGCATCCAGACCCGCGCCGTCGCGCCTCTTGCCGGGTCGTTGCGTTTCTGAATCCCGGATCAAGTCCGGGATGACAGTCTTTCAGGATATTTGATGTTCGACCTGTCGAACATGTTTTGGTTTTTCATCAGCACCGGCGGGGGCTATCCTCCAGCATCGGTGTACGGCTTGGAGAGGCTGGCATGAACAAGATCGTCGATGTCGCGAAGAGCGTGAATCTCGAGCCCGAATTCCACGGCAACGAGGCCTTCATTTCGGAGGACTATCTTCGCGCCGAGCCCGATCGACTGTGGCGCAAGGTGTGGCAATGCGCGGGCCGGGTCGAGGAGATCGCGAACGTCGGCGATTACATGACCTACGACATCATGGATGACTCCATCGTCATCACCCGCTCGGCCGCCGACACGCTCTCCGCCTTCTACAATGTCTGCCAGCATCGCGGCCGCAAGCTCACCGAGGGCTGCGGCCGGGCCAAGCAGTTCCGCTGCCGCTATCATGCCTGGCATTACGACCTGGAGGGCAAGAACATCCGCGTCCTCGACAAGGAGGACTGGAAGGGCAAGCTTGCCCAGGAGATGATCGACATCCCGACGGTGAAGGTCGACAGCTGGGGCGGCTGGATCTGGGTCAACATGGATCCGGAGGCAGGCCCGCTGCGCGACTATCTGGAGCCGGCCGCGACGATGCTCGACGGCTTCGAGTTCGAGAAGATGCGTTATCGCTGGCGCCAGCGCACCGAGTTCGACTGCAACTGGAAGACCGCGCTCGAAGCCTTCATGGAGCCCTATCATGTCGAAGGCACCCACCCGCAGCTGATGGGCTTCGCCGACTTCTACGCCTGGAGCGCCGAGCGCGGCCTGCACGGCAATGATGGCTTCCACGTCCGCGAGCATGACGAGGCCGGCAGCTCGGGCAATACGATCACCCGGGTCGGCAAGGGCAGGGACCCGCGCGTCTCGACCTATGAGCTGCAGGACGAGATCTACCGCACCGTCAACGCCTCGACCACGCAGACCTTCGTCGATGCCGCCCGCCGGCTGGTCGACGAACTGCCCGAGGGGACGCCGGGCGACAAGGTGATGGCGCATTTCCTGGCCTCGGCGAAGGCCGACGATGCCGCGCGCGGCGTGGTCTGGCCCGAGATCAGCGCCGACTATCAGGCCGAGGCCGGGCTGGCCTGGCATCTGTTCCCGAACATCTCGATCCAGCACGGCATCACCTTTGCGCTGGTCTATCGCGTGCGCCCGCACCGCAGCGATCCCGACAAGTGCATCTTCGAGGCCTATGCGATCGAGCGCTTCCCCGAGGGGCAGGAGCCGAAGACCGAATGGGTCGAGGCGCATTACACCCAGCGCGACCTGTGGCCGCCGGTGCTGCTGCAGGACTTCGACAATATGAGCGAGGTCCAGAAGGGGATGCGCTCGCGCGGCTTCCGGCGGGCGATCACCAACCCCGTGCAGGAGCGCAAGGTGATCAACTTCCACCATAATCTGGCGGCCTATATGGGGACGGGGGCACCCAAGCCGCTGGCGTAGAGTCTCCTTCTACCTGCTCACATGACGTCGCCCCGGCGGAGGCCGGGGCCGCCACGAAGCTTGTGACCAGCTAGCCGCAAGAGCCGGTAGCGGGCTCCGGCCTCCGCCAGAGCGACGCTTGTCATCGGGCCGCGTCCTCCCTCCCAAAATCCCCCGCCACCGCCCCGCCGCTGTCAAGCGCGCGCCGTTGGACGCTGGTCCGAACGCCGCGCTGGACCTGACGCATGGGATCAAGCGATGTGCCCCCGGCCGGGCGATCTATGAGCGCGACAAATATAGGAGAGGCCGATGGGAGTTCTCGACGGGAAGGTCGCGCTGATCACCGGTGCGGGCACCGGGATCGGGCAGGCCACCGCCTGGCTGTTCGCCGAGCAGGGCGCCCGGGTGGTGATCGCCGCGCGGCGCGAGGAGAAGCTGCGCGAGACCGTATCGAAATATCCCGACAGCATCAGCCTGGTGAAGATGGACCTCGACGTCAGCGAGGACCGCCGCAACGCGCTCAAGACCGCGCAGGACCGCCATGGCCGGCTCGACATCCTCGTCAACAACGCGGCCAACCAGTATAACGGGCCCTTCCTGGAGATGAGCGAGGACGACATCGCCGGGGTCTTCCACACCAACCTCACCTGCACCATGTGCATGATCCAGGCGGCGGTCCCCTATCTGCGGGAGACGCGCGGCAATATCGTCAACATCACCTCCACCGCCGGACGGTTCTCGGGGATGCCGCCACAGCTGTTGTCGGCCTATTCCAGCTCGCGCGGCGGCATGAACCAGATGACCCGCGCGCTCGCCACCGAGCTGGGCCAGTTCGGCATCCGGGTGAACGCGATCGCGCCGGGGCTGACCCGCGGCGAAGTGTCGAACCGCGATCTCCTGTCCAAGCCCGACGCGCCGATCGCCCTGCTGGAAAGCCTGTGCCCGCTCGGCCGGATCGGCGAGCCGACCGACATCGCCAAGTCGGTGCTCTTCATGGCGAGCGACCAGGCCGACTGGGTGACCGGGCAGATCCTGGATTCGAGCGGCGGTTTCCTGATCGGGGGAGGGTGAGATGAGCGCGACGGCAGAGCTGAAGACGGACGGGGAAGCGACGATGGACGAACGGGCCGAACTGATGCGCGCGCTGACGGTGCAGCCGCTGCTCGACGAAGCGTTGCGCGAGGCTGGCGCGACCGCCTTCCATGACACCAGCTTCATCCCCAATCTCGAAAAGGCGCTGGAAATTCCCACCCGTATCGAGATGTCGGTGCGCGGGCTGCAGGGACTCCACGCCAATTTCAAGCGCTTCCTGGTCAATCGCCTGCGCTACGAGGCCGATGTCGCGAAGCATCCCAAGATCCTCGATGAGGATGTCTCGGACCCGATCGTCGTGCTCGGCTGGGCGCGCAGCGGCACCACCAAGCTCCAGCGCTTCCTGTCGTCCGATCCGCGCTTCCAGCCGACCCCGGCCTGGGCGATGTTCAACCCCGCGCCTTTCCCCGGCGAGACGCGCGGCGATCCGTCGCCCCGGATCGACTGGGCGAACGCGATGATGAACGCCGTCACCAACTGCAATGACAGCTACCAGGTGATGCACGAATTCGAGGCGAGCGAGCCCGACGAGACGAGCTTCATCCCGCTCGCCAATTTCGACTCGGTTTCGCAATGCGTGACGACCCCGGAGCCCGTCTATCTGGAATGGGCGCGCGGCCAGTCGCGGATTCCGGCGATCAACTACACCAGGAAGATGCTGCAATATCTGCAGTGGCAGGGCGGCGGCCGGCGCGGCCCCTGGCTGATCAAGAACCCGCTCAACACCGGCGAACTGGCCGAGATGGCGCAGGTCTTCCCCAACGCCACCTTCGTCACCTCGCAGCGCGACCTCGTCACAACCATGGGCTCGTGCATGCGGATGATGAGCGAGATCCTGACCAACACTTTCGACCCGCTCGACCTGAAGATGGTGGGCGACGTGACGGTCGAATATGCGGTCTACGAACTCAACCGCTACGCCGCGCAGCGCGAGGCGCTGAAGGGCAAGGTCCGGCTGCTGGAAATCCCCTATAAGCGCTGCGTCAACGACGCGATGGCCGTCGCGCGCGAGCTTTATGCGCTCGCGGGCCTGCCCTGGACCGCCGAAGGAGAGGCGGGAATGCGCGGCTGGGAAGAGCGCAACCCACGCCACAAGCTGGGCGCCTATGGCTACAGCCTCGAGGATTATGGTTGGTCGGCGGAGAAGATCGAGGCCGCCTTCGGCCCGCTCGCCGACGAATGGCGCAGTCTCTGAGGATCGACGGAAGGGGGAGGGGACGATGAAGATCGGGATCACCTGCGGGGGCATCGGCCCCTATGCGAGCGGCGATTTCCTGCGTCGGTCGATCCAGGCCGCCGAGCGGGTGGGCTTCGCCCATTACTGGATCCCCGACCACACCGTGCTTTTCGCCTCCTATCCCCAATCCAAATATCCTTATTCGGAGGGCTCCGGGCAGCAATTGCCCGACCAGGACCCCGATGCGCCGCTCCAGTTCGGCGACGACACCTTCGCGCTGCCCGACCCGACCGTGGCCTTCGCCGATCCGGTGGTGGCGATGACCTGGCTCGCCGCCGCGACCACGACGATCGAGATCGGCACCAACATCCTGGTGCTGCCGCAGCGCCACCCGATCGTCCTGGCCAAGGAGGTCGCGACCGCCGACGCCTTCTCCTATGGCCGGATCATCCTGGGCATCGGCGCGGGCTGGGCGAAGGAGGATTTCGACGCGCTGGGGATCGACTTCCACAAGCGTGGGCGCATCACCGACGAACAAATCCGCGCGATCCGCGTGCTGTGGGACGATGAGATCTCGACCTTCGAGGGGGAGTATTTCTCGTTCAAGGACGCCTATTGCTTTCCCAAGCCCGCGCGGAAGGGCGGGCTGCCGATCTTCGTCGGTGGTGAGAGCAAGGCGGCGATGCGGCGGGTGGCGAGGCTCGGCAATGGCTGGCTGCCCTACAAGCTGCCGGTCGAGGAGGCTCCCGGCAAGATCGCCGAACTGAAGGAGATGACCCGCGCCGAGGGCCGCGATCCGGACGCTTTGCGCATCTGCAAGATCGTCTACAGCAACGCCACGCTCGACGACCTGAAGCGCTATCGCGACGCGGGGGTGACCGAGTTCAACATGGCCTCCAACGGCGAAATCCCGCTCGACGACGACGGCCTCCAGCGCCAGTTCGCCGAGTTCCAGGAGAAGGTGGTGGAGCCGGTTTCGGAGCTTTGAGGGGGGGGCGGGGCCGAGCGGCACGTCACTTCCCCTTCCTCGCCCCAAATCCGTCATTCCAGCGAAAGCTGGAATCTCAGGCGGCTCCTGCCTCCCGCTCTTCTCCTCTCTCCTGAGACTCCAGCTTTCGCTGGAGTGACGGAATAGGGATGACGGGTCGGCGCTAATCCTTCCACGCCGCCGGCTGATCCGACGCCTGGAGATGCTTCACCACCTCCATCGCATGCAGCGTGTCGAGATAGATGCGGAAGCGCCGGATTCTCCCTTCCGCCAGCTCACCGACGAAAGCGTAGCGGTTCTCATAGGCATAGCCCGCCACATCGAGCCGTCCCGTCGCCTCGATCGCGATGTTGTCGAGGTCGCCAAAGGCATGGTCGACCGTCATCACCAGCGGGCTCACCTGCGACTCCGCCAGCGCCTGGGCGCGCCAGCCGGCCTTGTCGAAGGGGCCGCGCAGCTTCGGCATCAAATCCTCGCGCACCATCAGCTCGCCCCGGACGTCGTCGTCGAAGAACGCCATGAAGCCGTCGATGTCCGTGCCCGCCTTCGCCCAGGCCGCCATCAACGCCTCGGCGAAGGAGCGAGCATCGGTACGGCTCATTTGTCTTTGCCGCTGCGCAGGTCGGCGGCGCGGGTGCGGAGATATTGGCGGACGTCGGCCAGCTCGGCGCTGGTCAGCTCCTCGAAGCGCGGCATGCCGTTGGGGATCAGCGCGCCCTCATGCACCACCGAGGTGAAGGCTTCGGCTGACACCGGGATCGGCGAGGTGCGCAGGTCGGGCGCGGTGCCGGCGGCGATCGCGTCGGTGCCGTGGCAGATCACGCAGCGATAGGCGAAGGTGACGGCACCGCGCCCGGCCGCCGCCGCATCGGGCTTGAAGTCGGGATCGTCGGAGGCGGTGAGGGTGAAGGGCTCGACCGGCGGGAGCTTCGCCTTGCCGCCGAGCACGAAGGTGAGCACCCGGCGCTTCTGGGCGCGATAGTCGATGTTGAACGGGCGAAGCTGGCCGCCGGCCAGACCCGCGCTCAGCCCGCTGCCGGTGAGCACGGTCACATATTGGCGGCCACCCACCGAATAGCTGATCGGCGCGGCGATCACCGGTGCCTGCGCGGCGAAGGACCAGAGCTCCTTGCCGCTGTCGGCGGCATGGGCGCGGAAATTGCCGTTGAGCCCGCCCTGGAAGACGAGGTTGCCGCCGGTGGCGAGGATCGCCGAGGAGACCAGTCCCTCATTCGGGTGACGCCACACTTCCTTCTGCTTCACCGGATCCCAGGCAATCAGCGCGGTGGTGCCGTCATTGGGGGCCAGGCCGAAGCGATAGTCCATCGCGGCGGCGGCGCGCATGCCCATGATCGGGGTGGTCTTCAGCCATTTGTCGTCGGCGGTGTCGGGCGTGTCGTGCCACAGCGAACCCTTCTCGATCGCCGGGATATAGACCAGCCCGGTCTTCGGGCTGAACGCCATCGCCTGCCAGCTGTGCGATCCGGTCGGGCTGGGCCACAGCTCGAAGGTGGTGCCGTTCAGGTAGCGGGCATTGGGGTGCTCGATCGGCCGGCCATTCTTGTCGATGCCGGTCGCCCAGGTCACCTTCACATAGGGCTTGGCCGAGATCAGCTTCCCGGTCAGTCGGTCGATCACATAAAGGAAGCCGTTCTTCGGTGCGGTCATCGCCACCTTGCGCGGCTTGCCGTCGATCATCAGATCGGCCAGCTCGATGTCCATCGCGGCGTTGTAATCCCAGGTCTCGCCGGGATTGACCTGATAATGCCATTTATACCGGCCGGTTTTGGCATCGAGCGCGACGATCGAGCAGAGGTAGAGATTGTCGCCCTTGCCCTGGCTGCGCGCCTTGTGGTTCCAGGGGGTGCCGTTGCCGGTGCCGAGCAGGATCGTGTCGGTCTCGGCGTCATAGGTCATCGCGTTCCACACGGTGCCGCCGCCGCCATATTTCCACCATTCGCCGAACCAGGTCTTGGCGGCCTTCTCCATCGCCTCATTCTCGAAGCCGTCGGCCGGGTTGCCGGGCACGGTGTACCAGCGCCACAGCTGCTTGCCGGTCTCGGCGTCATAGGTGGTCACATAGCCCCGGATCGCGCCGACATCGCCGCCGCCATGGCCGATGATCACCTTGCCGTCGAACACGCGCGGTGCGCCGGTGATGTAGCGGCTGTCGTCGGCGCCATAGGTCTGCGCCGACCAGACCTGCTTGCCGGTCTTCGCGTCGATCGCGATCAGCCGGCCGTCATGGGTGCCGGTGTAGATCTTGCCGTTCCACCAGGCGATGCCGCGGCTGCCCCAGCCCTGGCGCAGCTTGAAGCCCGAGGCTTCGGGCGCCTTGGGATCGAAGGTCCACAGCTTTTTGCCGGTGACGGCATCGACCGCGTGGACCACGCTGAAATTGGTGGTGTAATAGAGCACGCCCGCTACCGCGAGCGGGGTGGTCACCGAATTGCCGGGGGCCAGGTCGATCGACCAGGCGAGGCCGAGCTGCCCGACGCTCTTGTCGTTGATCTGGGTGAGCGGGCTGAAATGCTGCTCGCCATAGGTGCCGCCATAACCGGCCCAATCCTGCCCCGGATTGCCGTCGGCGAGGCGGGCCGCGCTGTCGGGCCCGGCATCGCGGGCGGGCAGATGCCCGCTCAATCCGAACGCCACCAGAGCCGCCGCCGCCGTCAGCCACGCCGAACGCCGCATATTCGCATCCCCTCTCTATCCGTCGTCGCGGCCGACTATCTATTTATACCGCGTACCAATGTGAATCGCGGCGCGACTGTGGAGCGGACGGCGCGACTATGCAACCGGAGCGGCAGCCGCTAGGGACAACGCATGTTTGATCCTGACCTGCCCGACCTGCTCCCCTATCGAGCCTTCACCAGCAAGACACTTCCCGAACTGGAGGAGCGCGTGTTGAAGGCGCTCACTCAGGGCTATCATCCGGTCGGCGGCATCACGGTGCAGGCGATCGGCGAGGAAAGCTGCTTCGTCCAGCTCGTCTGCGACGATTGGGTGAAGGCCTATGACGGCAACAGTCCGATCACCGCCTATCGCGCGGTCGCGGGCGACACCAGCCGCGCCTATTGCGAGGAAGTGAGCCAGCTGCTGATCGCCGGCTGGCAGCTCTTCGGCGGCCCCAGCCTGTCAGTCGCCGGCAGCGAGTTCCGGCTGGCGCAGGCGTTGGTTCGCTAAGAGTAAAAGGCAGGCAGAAAATGCGTCACCCCGGGCTTGACCCGGGGTCCCGCTTCTTCCTTCTCATCGCCGTTTCGATAGAGCCTGCCGCCTGGAAAGGACAGCGGGACCCCGGGTCAAGCCCGGGGTGACGGTCGTGATGGGGCGCGTCTCAGCGCCGCTCGCCGGCGCTCTCCGCGCGGATTTTCTCGAACTCGAAGCCGGGGCGCCAGCTCGGCCAGTCGCGGCTGTTGGCGATGCGGGTGCCCATCGTCAGGAACAGGTCGATATCCTCGACCGCGCCGTCGAGCTTCCAGCCCGCGTCCCAGGCGTCGCACGCCTGATGATAGCATTTCATATAGTCGTTGAACCATGCTTCCCCCGCCGCGAGCCCGCCTTCGCGCAGGTCGGGCGCGCCGCCCAGTTGCATGATCAGCAGCGAGGGCACGCCGCGCCGCGCGACCGAGAAATGGTCGGCGCGGAAGAACAGGCCGCGCTCGGAATAGGTCTCGGGCGTCACCACCCGGCCCTGTGCCCTGGCGGCTTCGGCCAGCATCGCGTCGAGCGAGCTGTTGCCATTGCCGACCAGCACGACATTGTTCGAGCGGCCGGCGGTGTTGAGCACGTCGAGGGTCAGGTTCGCGGCGGTCTTCGCCAGCGGATAGAGCGGGTGGACGCCATAATATTCGGAGCCGAGCAGCCCGCGCTCCTCGCCGGTCCACATCGCGAAGACCAGGGTGCGGTCGGGGCGCTTGCCGGCCTTGAACAGCCGCGCCAGCTCCAGCACGCCCGCCACGCCGATCGCGTCGTCATTGGCGCCGGGGCGGATCGTGCCGGTCTCGGTCTTGCCATAGGCGTCCCAATGCGCGCCGAACATCACCGTCTCGTCGGGATGTTTCGCGCCGGTCAGCTTGGCGATGACATTGCGGCTCTCGATGCGCTGGACGTCGACGGCGAGCTTCGCGGTGAAGCTCTGGCCCTTCAGCTCGACCGGGCGGAAGCTCGGCTGGCGCGCCTCGACCCGCAGCTTGTCGAGGTCGAGCCCGGCCTTGGCGAACAGCGCGTTGGCGGTCTCATGCTCGATCCAGCCCTGGAGCGGCACCTTCTCCTCGCCGGACGCGCGGAGGATGTCGTAATTCTCGCCATTATGCGCGCCGACGGTGGACCAGCCATAGCCGGCGCCGCCCGTGTCGTGGACGATCAGCGCCGCCACCGCGCCGCGCCGGGCGGCCTCGTCGAACTTGTAGGTCCAGCGGCCATAATAGGTCATCCGGCGGTCGCCGAACCTGCCCCTGGCGCCATCGGTGGCGGCCGCTTCATAATCGGGGTCGTTGACCAGGAAGACGGCGACCTTGCCCTTCAGGTCGACGCCCTTGAAATCGTCCCAGCCGGCCTCGGGCGCGGTCACGCCATAGCCGACGAAGACCATCGGGGCATCGACCGCGATCGTCGCATCGGGTCGCACGGTGGTGACGCTGATCGTCTTGCCCTGTTCGACCGGCACGCCGCCAAAGGCCATGCTGCCGCCGGTGATCTGGGTGTGGACCATCGGCACCTTCTGGACGAAGCTGCCGGCCTCGCCGCCGGGCTCCAGCCCCAGCGCCTTGAAGCGCGCGACCAGCCAGTCGACGGTCTTCTCCTCGCCCGGCGTGCCCGGCCCGCGCCCCTCGAAGGCGGGGGAGGCTAGGGTCTGCACCATCTCCGACAGCGCCTTGGGATCGGCGGTCGGCGCGGCGATCGCGGCGGAGGAGAGCAGCGCGGCGAGGAGGGGAAGGGCAGTCAGACGCATCGCGCGGCTCCGTCGGTCAAAAAGGGGCGGCCTCTTTGGACCAGCGGAGCCGATGGCGTAAAGCCCGCGAAGGCGGTTCGTTCAGTCCTCGGGCCGTTCAGTCCTCGGGCCGTTCAGTCCTCGGGATCGCCGAACACGGCATCCTTCGCGCTGTCGAGCGCCTTCAGCACCGCCCAGCCGACGAAATAGGTGAAGGCGATCGGGACCAGCGCGCGCACCACCGTCGCGGTCGCCGCGCCGACGATCGCGCCGTCCGCGGTCGAGTCATCGCCATCGGCTCCATCGATGGCACTTCCGATCAACGCACCCAAAGCCGTGCTCAACATTGCAGTCCTCCCTTTCTGACCAGACGACAGACAGGCTAAGAGGTTCCCGTTACGCTACCGATATGCCGATCGCACCATGGCCAGAGGCGCGGTTTTCAGGCAAAAGCCAGCCCATGAAAGCCCTTAGCGTTCTGCTCCCGCTGCTGCTGTCGATTGCTCCTGCGGGCGCGCAGGCGGCCACCGAAGCCTTCATCAGCCGGGTCGGGGAGGCCGATGCCGACGGCGCGCTGATCGTCGAGCTGCGCTTCCTCAATCCCGATGCGGCGCCGGCCACCGTGCCGCTGCCCGATCGGGTGCAAGCGCATCTCCTCGCGGGCGGCCGCTCGTCGACCGTCTGGCTGCAACGTGCCCAGGCGACCCCATCGAGCCTGACGATTGCGGCCGGCGGCTTCGCGCAGGGGCGCTATCGGCTGGCGGCTGGCGATGGGGTTGAGGGTGCGCTGCTCTCGGTCCCGCTGTGGAGTGCGCAACAGGTCGCGATCGCACGGCCAGCGCTGCGGGAAGCAGCGGTGGCGATGGCCGTTCGCGATCCCGAACCGGCCGCCGCGTCGCCGCCCACGGTGGCGCCGCCGGTCGACCGGCGCGCGGGCAACGCCTTCCTCGAAAATCTGGCGCCCTATGAGCCGATGTATGCGGTCTATGGGCCGGGGACGAACACCGACGCGCGCCTGCAGCTCAGCTTCGAATATCGGCTGTTCGGATCGCGCGCGGCGGCCGATCTGCCGTCGTCGTGGCGGGACGGGCTTCACCTCGCCTATACCCAGCGGATGTTCTGGGATCTGGGGAGCAAGTCCAAGCCCTTCCGGAACATCGATTACCAGCCCGAGCTGATCTACATCTCGCCCAGCACCACGCTCGACAACGGGCTGTCGCTAGCGATGCAGGGCGGCTTCCGCCACGAATCGAACGGGCGCGACGGCGCGGACTCGCGCAGCATCAACAGCCTCTATGTCGCGCCGATGGCGGCGCTGCCGCTGGCGGGCGGCTGGCGCCTGCTGGTGGCGCCGCGCCTGTCCTTCTATGTCGGCAGCAAGTCCGACAATCCCGACATCGTCCGCTATCGCGGCCATGGCGGGCTGTTCTTCCAGATCGGGCAGGAGGATGGCTGGCGCCTGTCGACCTATAGCCGTCTCAACGTCGGCTCGGGCAAGGGCGCGATCAACGCCGAACTGTCCTACCCGCTACCGCGCCTGCTGGGCGGCGGGCCGGACGTCTACCTCTTCGCGCAGGGCTTCGCCGGCAATGGCGAGAACCTGCTCGATTATCGGAAGGCGACGACCCGGCTCCGCCTTGGCATCGGCCTGGTGCGTTAGGCCTTCAGGAAGCCCAGCGCGACGGCGGTGAAGCCCTCGGGCACCTCGACGTTCGAGAGGTGCGCGGCGTCGAACGCCACCATCTGCGACCCACGGATCGCCTTCTGCAGCGCCTCGCTATGGTCGAGCGGGGTGGCCGGATCCTCGCGGCCCGCGATGATCAGGGTCGGCAGCTCGACGAGCGTCACGGTGCGGCGCAGGTCCATGTCGCGGATCGCGGCGCAGCAGCCCGCATAGCCGTGCGGGTTGGTCGCCAGAAGCTGCGACCGCACCGAATCCAGCGCCTCGCTCGCGTCCGCGCGGAAGGCCGGGGTGAACCAGCGCTCCAGCACCGCCTCGGTCAGCGCGCCCATGCCCTGCGTGGTGACGAGCTTGATCCGCCCGTCCCAGCTCGCGGGCGGGCCCATATAGGAGGAGGTGTTGCACAGGATCAGCTTCTCGATCCGCTCGGGCGCGTAGATGCCGAGCCACTGGCCGACCATGCCGCCCATCGAGAGGCCGCAGAAGGCGACCATGTCGATGCCCAGCGCGTCGAGCAGTTCGACCACGTCGCGGCCGAGCCGGTCGAGCGAATAGGCGCCGGCCGGTGCGTCCGACTGGCCATGGCCGCGCGGGTCATAGCGCAGCACCCGGAAATGCTCGGCGAAGGCCGCGAGCTGCGGCTCCCACATCGCCATCGAGGTGCCGAGCGAGTTGGAGAGCAGCAGCACGGGCGCGCCTTCGGGCCCGTCGAAGCGCCAGGCGATATTGCAGCCGTCGCCCGTGGTGATCTTGCCTTCGGTCATATCCGTTCCACCGCGAGAGAGAGGCCCTGGCCGACGCCGACGCACAGGGTGGCGAGACCCACCTTGCCGCCTTCGCGCTCGAGCCGCTGGACCAGCGCCTGGACGAGGCGGGCGCCCGACATGCCGAGCGGATGGCCCAGCGCGATCGCGCCGCCATTGGCGTTCACGCGCGCGTCGTCATCGGCGAGCCCCAAGCCGCGCAGCACCGCGAGGCCCTGGCTGGCAAAGGCCTCGTTGAGTTCGATCGCGTCGAGCGCGTCGGTCTTCAGGCCGAGCCGCGCGAGCAGCTTCTCGGTCGCCGGGATCGGGCCGATGCCCATCACCCTCGGCGCGACGCCAGCGCTTGCCATGCCCAGGATGCGCGCGCGTGGCGTCAGGCCATGGCGCTTCACCGCGGCTTCGCTGGCGATGATCAGCGCGACCGCGCCGTCGTTCACGCCCGAGGCGTTGCCGGCGGTGACGGTGCCATCGGCACGGACGATCGGCTTCAGCTTGGCCAGCCCTTCCAGGCTGGTGTCGGCGCGGGGATGCTCGTCGGTGTCGACGATGGTATCGCCCTTGCGGCCCTTGATGGTGACCGGGGTGATCTGCTCGGCCAGGATGCCGGCGGCCTGCGCGGCGGCGGTGCGCTGCTGGCTGCGGAGCGCGAAGGCGTCCTGGTCCTCGCGCGAGACCTGATGGTCCTGCGCCACATTCTCGCCGGTCTCGGGCATCGAATCGACGCCATAGGCCGCCTTCATCGCCGGATTGACGAAGCGCCAGCCGATCGTGGTGTCATAGACCGCGTTGCTGCGCGAAAAGGCGCTGTCGGCCTTGGGCATCACGAAGGGCGCGCGGCTCATGCTCTCCACGCCGCCCGCGATCATCAGGTCGGCGTCGCCCGCGCGGATCGCGCGCGCCACGCTGCCAACGGCGTCGAGGCCGGAGGCGCAGAGCCGGTTGATCGTCGAGCCGCCGACGCTCTCGGGCAGGCCCGCGAGCAGCGCGGCCATGCGCGCGACGTTGCGATTGTCCTCGCCGGCCTGGTTGGCGCAGCCGAGGATGACGTCGTCGATCGCGGCCGGATCGAGACCGGGGTTGCGCGCGAGCAGCGCGCGCAGCGGGATCGCGGCAAGGTCGTCGGCGCGCACCGGAGCGAGGCCGCCGCCATAGCGGCCGATCGGGGTGCGGATCGCGTCGCAGATGAAGGCGTCGGTCATGCGGCGACGCCCTCGGCGATCGGCGCGCCGGTCTTCTCGCGCAGCTCGGCCTCGGTGACGCCGGGCGCCAGCTCGATCAGCTTGAGGACGCCGGTCGCCTTGTCGACTTCCAGCACGCCCAGGTCGGTGATGATCAGGTCGACCACGCCAGCACCCGTCAGCGGCAGGCTGCAGGCCTCCAGGATCTTGGGCGTGCCGTTCTTGGAGACATGGTCCATCACCACCACGACGCGCTTGACGCCGGCGACGAGGTCCATCGCGCCGCCCATGCCCTTCACCATCTTGCCCGGGATCGTCCAGTTGGCGAGGTCGCCATTGGCGGCGACTTCCATCGCGCCCAGCACGGTCAGGTCGATATGGCCGCCGCGGATCATCGCGAAGCTGTCGGCCGAGGAGAAGAAGCTGGAGGTGGGCAGGGCCGTGATCGTCTGCTTGCCCGCGTTGATCAGGTCGGGATCGGCCTCGCCCTCATAGGGGAAGGGGCCCATGCCCAGCATGCCGTTCTCCGACTGGAGCGTCACCTGCATCCCCTCGGGGATATAGTTGGCGACCAGGGTCGGGATGCCGATGCCCAGGTTCACGTAGAAACCGTCCTGCAGTTCCTGGGCGGCGCGGGCCGCCATCTGCTCGCGGGTCCAGCTCATTCTGCAGTCTCCCGGGGACGGGTGGTCAGTTTCTCGATCCGCTTCTCGTTGATCGTGCTCAGCACGATGCGATCCACGAAGATGCCGGGGGTGTGGATCGCGTCGGGATCGAACGCGCCGTCCTCGACGATCTCCTCCACCTCGACCACGGTCACCTTGCCGGCGGTCGCCATGTTCGGGTTGAAGTTGCGCGCGGTCTTGCGGAACATCAGGTTCCCGGCACTGTCGGCGCGCCACGCCTTGATGATCGACACGTCGGCGCGCAGCCAGGTCTCGCGCACATAGAGCTGGCCCTCGAATTCCTCGACGGGCTTGCCCTCGGCGACGACGGTGCCGACACCTGTCTTCGTATAGAAGGCGGGGATGCCGGCACCGCCGGCGCGGATGCGCTCGGCCAGGGTGCCCTGCGGGTTGAGCTCGAGGTCGAGCTCCCCCGACAGGTACAGTTGCTCGAACAGCTTGTTCTCGCCGACATAGGAGCTGATCATCTTCCGGATCTGCCGGTTCTCCAGCAGCATCCACAGGCCGAAGCCGTCGGCGCCGCAATTGTTGGAGATGACGGTCAGGTCGCGGACCCCCGAAGCCTTGATCTCGGGGATCAGGCTTTCGGGATTGCCCGAGAGGCCGAAGCCACCCGACATCACGGTCATGCCGTCGAACAGCAGGCCGTCAAGCGCGGCGGCGGGACTGGGATAGATCTTGCTCATGTCGGCTATGGGGCCTTTCAGGCGCTGGTGCGGACGCGGGCGGAGAAGCCTTCGTCGGCGGTTTCCTCGGACCGCTGCAGCGAGAAGTCAAAGGCGATATAGGCACTGTCGCCTTGACGATTCGGCACCGGCAGCAGCCCCTCGCGGGTGCCGAAGGCGAAGTCGTCGGCGGCGAAGGGATCGTCCCCGAAGTTGATCTGCGTCGTCAGCGTGCGATAGCCGGGCGCCTCGACGAAGAAATGGACGTGCGCCGGGCGATTGCCGTGGCGGCCCAGCGCCGTCATCAGCTTGTCGGTCGCGCCGCCGGGCGGAACGCTGTAGCCGTTCGGCATCTTCGACTGGAAGCTGTAGCGGCCATCCTCGCCCAGCTTCAGGCGGCGGCGGTTGTTGAACGGGGTCTGCTCGCCGGTCGGGTCGAAGTGCGAGTAGAAGCCCTTCGAATTGGCGTGCCACACGTGCACGATCGCGTTCTTCACGGGCTCGCCGTCGGGCCCGGTGATGTTGCCGGTCATGTAAAGCGTGCCGGTGTCGTCGGGATCGCTGGTGAGGTTCGCGTCATTGTCGACCAGCGGGGCGCCCTCGACATAGAGCGGGCCTTCGATGGTGCGCGGGGTGCCGCCGGTCAGGCCGGCCTCGGCGTCCTTGGCGTCCATGTACAGGTCGAGGAAATGCTCGAGCGCGATGCCGGGCATGATCAGGCCGAACTCGCCGGCGCCCTGCTGCAGGAAGGCGACCGCCTGCCACACTTCGCTCTCGCTGATGTCATGCTTGACGATCAGCGTCATCAGCGACTCGAGCAGGTCGCGGGTGATGAGCTTGAGGCGCTCGTTGCCGCCTTCGCCCTTGCTGTTGGCGGCGCGGTCCAGCAAGTCCTGGATGGCGGGGGTTTTCACGAAATCAGGGGTCATCGTACCTCTCCGATGGAATATGGGCGTTCAGTTTTCCGTTGATCAGCGATCGTCGTCATAGGCCGACGAAGGGTGCCGGCAGAGCGGCGTCACCTTGATCGCCATGAAGGGATAGAGCGGCAGCGCCGTCAGGATGTCGTGGAGCTGGGCGTTGCTCTCGACGTCGAAGATGCTGACGTTGCTGTAGAGGCCCACGACCCGCCAGATGTGGCGCCAGGTGCCGGCTTTCTGCAGCTCCTGGAACTTCTCCTTTTCCGCCTGCTTGAGCACGGCGAACTTGTCCGCGTCGTAGTCGAGCGGAACGGTCAGGTCCATTTGCACCATGAAGAGCATGTTCGGTCGTCCTTATTGCGCGGCGGGGATGCTGATGGTCGGCCGGGCCGGGGCATCGCGCCGCAGGAACTGGATCTTGTCGTCGTCGAGCGAGATGCCGAGGCCGGGGCCCGACGGCACCTTCAGCGAGAAGTCGCTGTAATCGAGCGGAACTTCAAGGATCTCCTCGGTCAGCAGCAGCGGGCCGAACAGCTCGGTGCCGAAGGCGAGGGTGGGGAAGGTGGCGAAGACATGCGCCGAGGCGATCGAGCCGATCCCGGCTTCCAGCATCGTGCCGCCATAGAGCGCGACACCGGCGGCGTCGGCGATCGACTGCACCGCCTTGGCGGCGAACAGGCCGCCCGACTGCTCGATCTTCACCGCGAACACGTCGGCGGCGGCGCGGACCGAGAAATCATAGGCGTCGGCGGGGCCGCGCAGCGCCTCGTCGGCCATGATCGGCACGGTCGAATGGCCGCGCAGCCGGGCCATGCCGCTGCGGTTGTTGCGGTCGATCGGCTGCTCGATCAGGTCGCACCCGACATCGGCGAGCATTTCGGCGCCGCGGCGCGCGGTGGTCTCGGTCCAGGCCATGTTGACGTCGACCCGCACCGAGGCGCGGTTGCCCAGCGCCTTCTTGATCGCGCCGACATGGGCGACGTCCTCGGCCAGCGGGCGCTTGCCGATCTTGAGCTTGAACGCGTCGTGGCGGCGCGTGTCGAGCATCTGCTCGGCCTCGGCGATGTCCTTGGCGGTGTCGCCGCTCGCGAGCGTCCACAGCACCGGCAGGCGATCGCGCACCCGGCCGCCCAGCAGCTCGCTGACCGGCAGGCCGGTGCGCTTGCCCATCGCGTCGAGCAGCGCGGTCTCGACCGCGCATTTCGCGAAATGATTGCCGACCACGGTCTTGCAGATCGCCGCCATCAACTGGGCGGGGCGGCTGGCGTCGCCGGCCATCAGCAGCGGCGCGAAATAGGTGTCGATCGCCAGCTTGATGCCTTCGGGGCTCTCGTCGCCATAGGCCAGGCCGCCGATCGTCGTCGCCTCGCCGATGCCCACGGTGCCGTCGCCGCAATGCAGCCGGACCAGGCAGAGCGTCTGCCGGTACATCGTCGCCATTGCCAGGACATGCGGACGAATCGTCGGAACATCGACGATGAACGTCTCGACGCGCTCAATCGGGATCATCACCACTCCATACCTATTATGAATGGAATCTATTCCCAAAAAATCGGCTTCACAAAGACCTTCTGTGTCTCATAGGATACCTATTGGATATGGTGATGGACTTCCGGCATCTTCGCTACTTCGTTGCGGTGGCCACCGAGCGCAATTTCACGCGCGCGGCGGAGACGCTGGGCATTTCCCAGCCGCCGCTCAGCCGGCAGATCCGCGAACTCGAGGACGAGCTCGGCACCGAGCTGTTCATCCGGGGCAGCCGGCCGGTCGCGCTCACCGAATCGGGGCGGCTGCTGCTGGGCCATGCGCAGGATGTGATCGCCGGGGTCGACCGGCTGCGCCAGGCGATGCGCCGCGCAGTCGAGCAGGCGCGACGGCGCTTCGTGATCGGCTTCGTCGGCTCCACCATCTATGGCCCGGTGCCGAGCATGATCCGCTCCTTCCGCTCGCTCGCTCCCGATCTCGACATCGAACTGGTCGAGATGAACACGGTGGCGCAGATGTCGGCGCTCAAGGACGGGCGGATCGATGCCGGCATCGGCCGGCTCACGTTCGAGGATGGCGCGATCGAGCGGCTGGTGATCGAGCAGGAGCCGCTGGTGGTGGCGCTGCCCGCCGATCATCCGCTGGCGCTGGAAAAGGAGCGGCTGTCGCTGCACGATCTCGGTGCCGAGCCGATCATCCTCTACCCCAGCGAGCCGCGGCCCAGCTATGCCGACCAGGTACTCGACCTGTTCCGTCGCCATGCGATGATGCCGGCCGCGGTGCGCGAGGTGCGCGAGTTGCAGACCGCGCTCGGCCTGACCGCCGCCTATTCGGGGCTGTGTGTCGTCCCCCGGTCGGTGCAGCGGCTGCGCCGCGACGACGTCGTCTACCGCCCGCTCGATGAAGCCGATGCGCTGTCGCCGATCATCCTGAGCTGGCGCGCGGCCGACTCGTCGCCCGCCATCGCGCTGCTGCGCGACATTTGTTCGCGACTGCCGGTGACGCCGGATCGCATCGGGGCGCTGGAAGGGGGAGGCGGCATGCAGGTTCCGTTGGTGGGCGGTGAGTGAGGCGCTGGACCCGGTGGCCGACCGGGCGAAGCTGCGGCGCGCGATCCTGGCGTCACTCGCGGGCAACATGCTCGAATGGTATGACTTCTTCCTGTTCGGCACCGCCTCGGCGCTGATCTTCAACCGGCTGTTCTTCGCGCCGGGCGACCCCGCCTCGGCGCTGCTCGCGGCCTTCACCATCTATGCGGTGGGCTTCTTTGCCCGGCCGGTGGGCGGAATCCTGTTCGGCCATATCGGCGACCGGATGGGTCGCAAGGTGTCGCTGGTCTGGACGCTCTCGATCATGGGCGGGGCAACCTTCGCGATCGGCCTGCTGCCCACCTATGCCCAGATCGGCATGGCCGCGCCCGCTTTGCTGGTGGTGCTGCGCCTGCTCCAGGGGCTGGCGGCCGGCGGCGAATGGGGCGGCGGCGTGCTGATGGTGACCGAGAACAGCGCCGCGCACCGCCGCGGCTTCCTGGGATCGTGGAGCCAGGCCGGGGTGGGGCTGGGCTTCGTCGTCGCCTCGCTCGTCTTCCTGGCGGTGCGGCAATTGCCCGAGGCGGATTTCCTGAGCTGGGGCTGGCGCATCCCCTTCCTGGTCAGCATCGTGATCTTCGCGGTGGGCGCCTATATCCGCTTCCGCGTCACCGAGACCGCGACCCATATCGATCGCGCAGAGAAGCCGCACCATACGCCGCTGGGCCTGCTGCTGCGCCGCCATCCGCGCGAATTGCTGATCGGCGTCGGTCTGCGGCTCGCCGAAAATGGCGGCTCGCAGCTCTTCGTCACCTTCTCGCTCGCTTATGGCACCGCCGTCGGCGCCCCCACCGACATCCTGCTGCTTGGCCTGATCCTGGGCATGCTCGCCGACAGCGCGATGATGCCGGTGTTCGGTGCCCTGTCGGACCGGATCGGGCGCAAACCGGTCTATATGGCGGGGATCGTCGGCCTCGCGGCCTTCGGCTATCCCTTTCTGGCGATGCTGGACTCGGGTTCGTCGACCCAGATCCTCGCCGCCTTCATCATCGGCAACGGGCTGTTCCACGCCGCGATGATCGGGGTGCAGCCGGCGATGTTCACCGAGATGTTCGACCAGGAGGTCCGCTATTCGGGGCTCGCCTTCGTGCATGAGGTGTCGTCGGTGGTGCTGGGCTTCGCCCCGCTGATTGCCACCGCGCTCTACACGAGCACCCGGTCGCCGGTGCCCGTGGCCGTCTATCTGGCGCTGCTCTGCCTGCTCAGCGCGATCGCATTGTTGTGCTGGCGGCCACCTTCCGCATCCAGACGGTTGGCCTGAGCCGCTTCCCCTCCTACAGGGGCACCCAAGTTATTCAGATTTCCGATAAGCGAGGTTTCGCAGAACGCCATGGAAGATACGCTTCGCCGCGCCGCCCTTGAATATCATCGCTCCCCCCGGCCGGGTAAGATGCGGATCGAGCCCACCAAGCGGATGCTCAACCAGCGCGATCTGGCGCTGGCCTATTCGCCGGGCGTCGCCGCGCCGTGCGAGGAGATCGCCGCCGATCCCGACAAGGCGCTGGATTACACCGCGCGCGGCAACCTCGTCGCGGTCGTCACCAACGGCACCGCGGTGCTCGGCCTGGGCGCGATCGGCCCGCTGGCGTCGAAGCCGGTGATGGAGGGCAAGGCGGTCCTCTTCAAGAAGTTCGCCGACATCGACGTGTTCGACATCGAGGTCGACACCACCGATCCGGAGAAGTTCATCGAGGCGGTGGCGCTGCTCGAGCCGACCTTCGGCGGCATCAACCTGGAAGACATCAAGGCGCCCGAATGCTTCGCGATCGAGGCGGCGCTGAAGGCGCGCATGAACATCCCGGTCTTCCATGACGACCAGCACGGCACCGCGATCGTGGTGGCGGCGGCGGTGCGCAACGCGCTGGTGCTGCAGGGCAAGAGCCTGGCCGACGCGCGCCTCGTCACTTCGGGCGCAGGCGCGGCCGCGCTGGCCTGCGTTGACCTGCTCGTGTCGATGGGCCTGCCGGAAAGCCATGTCACCCTCACCGACAAGGACGGCGTCGTCCATGCCGACCGCGAGGGCATGGGCCCGAACATGGCGCGCTACGCCCGCACCACCAATGCGCGGACCCTGCCCGAGGTGCTGCCGGGCGCGAACGTGTTCCTCGGCCTGTCGGCGCCGGGCGTGCTCAAGCCCGAATGGCTGCCGCTGCTGGCGGACAAGCCGCTGATCTTCGCGCTCGCCAACCCCGAGCCGGAGATCCTGCCCGAGATCGCCCGCGCCGCCCGGCCCGACGCGATCATCGCCACCGGCCGCTCGGACTATCCCAACCAGGTCAACAACGTCCTGTGCTTCCCCTATATCTTCCGAGGCGCGCTCGATGTCGGCGCGACGACGATCAACGAGGAGATGAAGGTCGCCGCCGCTGAGGCGATCGCCTCGCTTGCCCGCCTTCCCGCGCATGAGAGCGTGGTCTCGGCCTATGGCGGGCAGAAGCTGTTGTTCGGCCCCGACTATATCATCCCGACCCCGTTCGACCCGCGCCTGATCGTCGAGATCGCGCCCGCCGTCGCCAAGGCGGCGATGGAGACCGGCGTCGCCCGCCGGCCGATCGACCTGGAGGATTACAAGCGCAGCCTGGCCGAGCAGAATTTCCGCTCGACCCGGCTGATGATCCCGGTGTTCGAGGCCGCGCGCGGCTCGCGCAAGCGGATCGCCTATGGCGAGGGCGAGGACGAGCGGGTGCTCCGCGCGATCCAGGAGGCGCTCGACGAAGGGCTCGTCCGCCCCGTCATCGTCGCGCGCCGCCGCATCCTGACCGAGCGGCTTGCCCAGCTCGGCCTGCGCTTCGAGCTCGACCGCGATGTCGAGGTGGTCGATCCCGAGACCGATCATGAGGTGCTGAGCCCGCTCGTCGCGGCCTATCGCCAGATCGCGGCGCGCAAGGGCGTGCCGACGGCGGAGATCGAGCGCCACGTCTATCGCCGGCCCACCGTCACGGCGGCGATGCTCCTGCATGCCGGCCATGTCGACGCGGCGATCGTCGGCGGCAATTCGGAATATTGGGGGCAGATGGAGCATGTCCTGCGGATCATCGAGCGCGATCCCCGCGCGCAGCGCGTCTACGCGCTGTCGGGGGTGATCCTCGATGCCGGCGCGCTGTTCATCACCGATACGCATATGGTGCCCGATCCCACCGCCGAGCAGATCGCCGAGATGACGATCCTGGCGGCCGGCGCGGTCAAGCGCTTCGGGCTCGATCCGCGGGTGGCGCTGCTGTCGCACTCCAATTTCGGCGCCTCGCACAGCCCCAGCGCGCGCAAGATGCGCGCGGCGCTGGAACTGGTCCGCAAGGCCGCGCCCGATCTGGCGGTGGATGGCGAGATGCACGCCGACGCCGCGCTGTCGCAGCCGCTGCGCGACCGGCTGGTGCCCGACAGCCGCTTTGACGGGCCGGCGAACCTGCTCGTCATGCCCAATCTCGATGCGGCGAACATCACGCTCACCGCGCTCAGCGCCTCGTCCGAGGCGCCGACGGTGGGGCCGATGCTGATGGGTCTGCGCCAGCCGATCCATGTGCTGACCCCGGCGGCGACCTCGCGCGGTATCCTGAACCTCACGGCGATCGCGGCGGCCGAACTGGCGTAAGATCGAACCTATCCAAATATGTCGCTCCGGCGGAGGCCGGAGCCGCCAAAGGTTTTGCGGCTAGCTGGTCGCAGGAGCCCGTGGCGGCCCCGGCCTCCGCCGGGGCGACGATTGTTGGAAGGGTGGGGGCCTCAATCCCCCGGCGCGCGCAGATTCTCCGCCACGCGCTGGAGCAGGCCGTTGAGCGTATCGAGCTCGGCCTCGCTCAGCCCCGTGAAGGCGCGCTCGTAGACCGCCTCGGCGCTCACCCAGGCGATGTCGCCCGCCGCTTCGCCGGCGTCGGTCAGCACCACTTCCATGATCCGCTCGCGGCCCGGCCGCGGCTGGCGGCGGACGAGGCCGTCGGCTTCCATCCGCTGGATGATCTTGGTCATCGTCGGCAGCTTCTCGGTCGAATGGTCGGCGATCTCGCTGACGCTGGCGATGCGATCCTGGTGGAGGGTCATCAGCACCCGCCAGCGCGGCATGTCGAGTCCCGAACCGCGCAGCTCGTCCTCCATCCGCCCGCGATAGCGGCCGCTCGCGCGCGCCAGCCAATAGAAGGGCCAGGTCCGGTAATTGAACCTCTCCCGCCGCGTCGCGCTGTCTTTCCTGGCCGTCATCGGCACCTCCGTTGCGCTTCCCTTAGGCGATCGGGAGGGGATCGACAATTGGGTTGAATATTCAACCTGATTCGCTATACGGGTTGAATATTCAACCAAGGGGCTAGGCTGAATGGCAACAGACCATATCTTCGTCACGCAGTTCGAACGCGGCGGCAACGGCCCGCGCGTGGCGGTCAAGGATTGCATCGACATCGCCGGCCTGCCCACCTTCGCGGGCAGCGAGGCGCTGGCCGAGGCCGCGCCGGCCGAAAAGGACGCTCCCGTGGTCGCCGCGATCCTCGCCGGTGGCGGCAAGATCGTCGGCAAGACCAACATGCATGAGCTGGCCTATGGCGTGACCGGCATCAACCGCTGGCTCGGCACCCCGCCCAATCCGAAATTTCCTGGGCTGATTCCCGGCGGCTCGTCGAGCGGGTCCGCCGCCGCGATCGCCGCCGGCCTGGCCGATATCGCGATCGGCACCGACACCGGCGGTTCGATCCGCATGCCCGCCACCTGCTGCGGCGTGTTCGGCCTGAAGCCGACCTTCGGCCGGGTCAGCCGCGAGGGCTGCACCCCGGCGGAGTCGAGCCTCGATTGCGTCGGCCCCTTCGCGCCCGACGTGCAGGGGCTGGAAGCCGGCATGGTGCTGATCGATCCGACCTTCTCGCCCGCGCCGCGCATGGAGACCGTGCGCCTCGGCTGGGTCGAGAGCAGCGCCGATCCCGAGATCGCGGCGGCGGTTCGCGCGGCGGCCGAGGCGAGCGGGGCGACCGTCGTCCCAGTCGAGCTGCCGGGCCTCGAGGAAGCCTTCCAGGCCGGCATCTCCGTGATGGCGGCCGAATGCTGGGAGGTGTTCGGCGCGCTGACCCAGGATCCGCGCATGGGCGAGGACGTCCGCACCCGCCTGCTCAACGCCAGCAAGGTTACCCCCGAGCAGGTCGCCGCGGGCGAGGCGGTGCGCGCCGAGTTTCGCGCGGCGGTGGACAAGGCGCTGGAGCAGGTCGATGCGCTCGTCCTGCCGACCCTGCCGACCGTGCCCCCGGCTTTCGAGGAACTGGGCGACGCCGCCCGGGTTCTCCGCCTGACCGCGCTGGTGCGCCCGTTCAACCTGTCGGGCCATCCGGCGGCAAGTCTCCCGATCGCCGGACCCGGCGGACGCCCCGCCGCGA
The DNA here is from genome assembly GCA_963540925.1 of uncultured Sphingomonadaceae bacterium. Lineage (GTDB taxonomy): Bacteria > Pseudomonadota > Alphaproteobacteria > Sphingomonadales > Sphingomonadaceae > Rhizorhabdus. The sequence goes on along the minus strand of CAUTRN010000006.1, from coordinate 173,299 downwards.
TCCAGCTGGTCGGCACGATGGGCGGCGACGAGCGGCTGTGCGCCGTGGCCGCCTTTGTCGAGAAGGGACTGAAGGCATGAGCGTCGAGCAGGAGATCGCGGAGCTTCGCGCCGAACTCGCCAGCTTGCGCGCCGAGCGTGAGGTGCGCGACGTCGTCATGCGCTATTTCCGCCTGTGCGACACGCTGGGCCCCGACACCTCGCTGGAAGATCTGGGCCAGTGCTTCACGCATAACGCGATTTGGGAAGGGCGGGGCCGCTATCGCAAGGCGTTCGGCCGGCATGACGGGCGCGCCGCGATCGTCGCGATGCTGGGCAGCTATGCCGCGCCGGTCGCCCATTTCGCGATGAACGCGCACTTCCTGTCGACCGAGACGATCACCGTCGAGGGCGAGCGCGCCGCCACCGGCCGCTGGTCGATGCTCCAGACCTCCACCTATCGCGATGGCCGCTCCGATTTGCGGTCGGCCGCGCTCACCATCCATTGCGTGCTGGAAAGCGGTGCCTGGCGCATCGCCCATTTCATCACCGAGAACCTGTTCGCCCGCGATGTCGACCATTGGTCCGACACCGCGCCGATTTCCGTGCCTGACAGCCCGAAGGAACCCTCATGAGCAGCGCAGACTTCGCCACCCTGGTGCGGGACGATCGCGTCCTGACGCCGATGTACAACGATGCCGCCATCTTCGAGGAGGAGATGGAGCGGATCTTCAAGAACACCTGGGTCTGGGTGGCCCACGCCAGCGACGTGCCGGCGGGCAACACCTTCAAGACCAGCTATGTCGGCCGCGATCCGGTGATCGTGACCCGCGACAAGCAGGGCAAGATCCACACCCTGCTCAACCGCTGCCGCCACCGCGCCGCCAGCGTGTGCGAGAAGAAGAAGGGCAAGGCCAGCGTCTTCGTGTGCCCCTATCATGGCTGGAGCTATGATGTGGACGGCAAACTGCGCAAGGTGCCGCACATCGCCGGCTATGGCGACGGGCTCGACACCGCCGACTACAGCCTCGTGTCGCTGCGCACCGAAGAATATAACGGCATGATCTTCGCCACCTTCAAGCAGGATATCGAGCCGCTGGTCGACTTCCTCGGTTCGGCGAAGAAGTGGATCGACCTGTTCATGAAGCAGGGCGGCGGCTACGGCGTGAAGACGCTGGGCGAGCATCGCTTCCGCTTCCCCGGCAACTGGAAGATCCAGCTCGAGAACACCACCGACGCCTATCACTTCCCGATCGTCCACAAGACCTTCCTCGACTCGCTCGATGCCGAGGCCGAGAATGTGTTCGACGTGCTGGGGCAGGGCGGCTGGGTCGAGGACCTGGGCAATGGCCACAGCGTCATGGTGATGATCCCCGACCTGATCGACCTCGACGACAATCTCGACGCGCCGATCCCGCAGCGCTTCGAGGAACTGGCGGCCGAGCTGGCGGCCGAGGGCCTGCCCGACGACCAGATCCGCAAGGTCGTCCGCGCTGTCGGCGGTTCGGGCTTCAACCTGAACCTGTTCCCCAACGTCGCCTGCTCGATGGCCTTTTTCCGCGTGCTGCGCCCGGTCGAGGTCGACGAGACCGAGATCACCCATGTCGCGATCGGCATGGATGGCGGCCCGGCCCCGGCCAACCGCATGCGCCTGCGCCTGCACGAGCATTTCCAGGGTCCGATGGGCTTCGGCACCCCCGACGACGCCGAGGGCTGGGAGCGCGTCCAGCGCGGCGCCCGCACCGGCGAGGACCTGTGGATCATGGTCAATCGCGGTGTCGACGCGCCCGAGGGCGTGGCCGCTCCGGGGCACAATGCCGGTGACGTCAGCGCCGAGACCGGCATGCGCGCCGCCTATCAGATGTGGAAGAGGATGATGACCGCGTGAGCACGCTCGCAGAACCCCGCACCGACGCTGTCGCCGCTCCCTCGATGGACGAGGCGATCGCCTTCATCTGGGCCGAGGCCGACATGCTCGACCGGCTCGACTATAAGAAGTGGCTGCCGCTCTGGACCGAGAATGGCCGCTACATCATCCCCACCGAGCGCGACATTCAGGATTTCGACGACCGGCTGAACATCGTCAACGACGATGCGATCATGCGCTCCGCGCGCGTGAAGCGCCTGCTGTCGGGCTTCTCGATGTCGTCGGCACCGCCGGCGCGCACCGTGCGCACCGTCTCGCGCTTCGTGCCGCAGACGGTGGAGGACGGCGCGATCACGCTGCGCGCCGCTATGATCCTGGTCGAGTATAAATATGAGCGGATGCGCACCATGGCGGCCGACGTCGTCTACCGCATCGTCGCCACCGCCGATGGGCTGAAGCTCGATCGCAAGATCGTCACCCTGGTGAATTGCGACGACTATCAGCACGGCATCGGCTATCTGCTCTGACGATGACGAACGAAGACAAGACAGTGGCGGCGCGCTTCGTGGAGGCGCGCCGCACCGCGATCGGCTTCCCCGATTATCCGGGGGAGCTGCCCGCCGATCTCGACGCCGCCTATGCGGTGCAGGGGGCCGCCATCTGGCTGTGGGCCGATCGGCTCGCCGGCTGGAAGGTCGGCCGGGTCTCGCCCGCGCTCGCCGAGCGCTTTGGCGAGGACCGCTTCGTCGGCCCGATGTTCGCGGGCGATGTCGTCACGGCGGGCGGGGACAATGATTTCCCCGCCTTCGCCCAGGGCTTCGCCGCCTTCGAGGCCGAGCTGGTGATCGTCGCTTCGGCCGACGCTCCCGCCGACAAGCTCGCCTGGACCATCGAGGAAGCCGCCGAACTGGCCGGCGCGATGTATATCGGCATCGAGGTGGCGGGCAGCCCGCTCGCTTCGATCAACGATCTCGGCACGATCGCCACCATCGCGGGCTTCGGCAACAATGCCGGCCTGATCCTGGGGGCGGAAGTCGCCGACTGGCGCCAGCGCTCGTTCGACAGCATCCGCTGCAAGACCACGATCGACGGCCAGGTCGCGGGCGATGCCCCGGCCAGCGCGATCCCGGGCGGCCCGCTCACCGCGCTCGCCTTCGCGCTCGGCCGCACCGCGCGGCTCGGCCGGCCGATCAAGCGCGGCGACCTGATCTCGACCGGCGCGATCACCGGCGTCCACGCCGTGACGATCGGCCAGCGCTGCGAGGCCGATTTCGGCGAGCTAGGCAGCATCGCCTGCAAGGTGGTGAAGGCCGCGCCGAGGGCTTGATCCTCCTACCACCGTCATCCCGGACTTGATCCGGGATCCCGCTTTTCTTCGTGCCGCGGGCGAAAAGCTTGGAAAAGGCAGTGGGATCCCGGATCAAGTCCGGGATGACGATGGTAAGATCACCAGTCGCTGAGATTGTCGAAGATCGTTTCCATCAGCTTGTTGAGCTGGCGCTTGTCGCCCGCCGGGATGTTGCGGAAGGCCTGGGTGTAGAGCCGGTTGGCGATCGTCCAGGCTTCCTGCCGGGCGGCGAGGCCGCGCTCGGTGAGGGTCACTTCGGTCACCCGGCCGTCCGAGGCGCGCGCCTCGCAGGTGACGAGGCCGTCGGCCTGCATCCGCTGGACGATCTTGGTCATCGTCGGCAGCTTGACGATCGCCAGCTCGGCGATCTCGCTGACGCTGGTGGGCTTGTCCTGCTGCAGGCACATCAGCACCCGCCAGCGCGACACGTCCAGATCGATCCGCTTCAGCGCCGGCTCCAGCCGCTGGATGTAGCGGCCCACCGCCTGGGTCATCCAGAAGAAGGGCCAGTCCTGGCGATCGAAGGCCCCCGCGTCCTGCGCGGCCTTGTCGTCGATGGCCTTCGTGCTCATGGCGTCCCAATCTCTCCCGGATACAGCGGATCATGCGGTTTCCCGGCGCTTACTTCAGAGTAGCGCCGGGACGCAATCAGCGCATGTACAAGCCGCCATTGATATCCCAGGTCGCCCCGGTGACGAAGCTGGCATCGCGCGCGCACAGGCGGGCGACGATGTCGGCGATGAAGTCGGGGTTGCCGAGCTCGCCGACCGGGATATTCGCCAGGAAGGCGGTCATCCGCTCCTCGGGGATGGTGCGGCGGACCATCGGCGTGTCGAGCGGCCCCGGTGCGATGGCATTGGCGGTGACGCCGAACGGGGCCAGGTCGCGCGCGAACACCTTGGTCAGGGTCATGATCGCGCCCTTGGACGCGGCATAATGGGCGCCGGTCGCGGTGCCGCCATTCTGCCCCGCCAGCGAGGCGAGGTTGACGATGCGGCCATAGCCCCGCTCCTTGAAGGCGCGGCCGAACACCTGCGAGCCGACGAAGGTGCCGCGGACGTTGACCGCCATCACCATGTCGAACTCGTCGGCCGGGATATCGAGCACCGGCTTGGCGACGGTGGCCGCCGCATTGTTGACGAGACCCTCGACACTGCCGAAGCGCGCGACGATCGCGTCGCGCGCGGCCTCGAAGGCGCTTTCCTCGCGCACGTCGAGCGCCAGGCCCAGAGCGGTCTCCCCGCCGGCGTCGAGCTCGGCGGCGAGCGCCTGGGCGGCACTGCCGTCGAGATCGCCGATCGCCACGCGGAAGCCATGGCCGTGCAGCGCGCGCGAGATGGCGGCGCCGAGACCCCCGGCGCCCCCCGTGACGAGGATCGCGTCGCCGCTCACGCCGGGATCACCAGCTCGCGGCCCAGGCGCGCCTCGACGCGGATGTAGCGCCACAGGCGATATTCGCCGATCTCGATCGTGCGGAACAGGTTGCAGGCGGCGACGGCGGTCTCGCGGTCGGGCACGTCGGCCAGGATGTAGAAGGTCCACGGCCAGCCATTGGGCGAGGTGCCGACCATCGTCTGGTCGTCGTCGATCGTGCCGAGGATCTCGACACCCGGCAGATCGCGGATGCCCTTTAGCATCTCGCCGGTCGCGGCCCACACCTTGCCGATGTCGGCGGCGGGCAGGTCGAAGAAATTCTGGAGGACGGCGCCGCAGAACAGCACCCGGAGCGTCGGTTTCGTGTCAGACATGTCTCGTCCTTTCGTGTGGATTTATGGGATCAGGGCCAGAAGATCAGGGATAGCCGGCCGGGGCGTCCATCCCCAGCAGCACCTTGCCGGCATTCTGCCAGGTGGTGTCGGCCAGGAAGGCATGCTGCGGCACGATCATCGCGTCCTGCATGTGGCGGGCGATCGGATGGTCGGCGAACACGCCGGTGGTGCCCGACAGGCGGTAGACGTCCTGCGTGACGTCGGCGCCGACCTTGGCGGCGTTGGTGGAGGCGAGGCGCAGCAGCGCGCGGGTCTCGACGCTCAGATCGTCGCCCGCCACCAGGGTGGCATAGGCCTCCTCGGTGATCTCGTAAAAGAAGGCGCGGGCCGAGCGCAGCGCGGCCTCGGCCTTGGCGATGTCCGACTGGACATAGGGGCGATCACCCAGGGTCGGCTGACCGGTGATCGAGGTACGGCCACCGGCGATCTGGGTCAGCGTGTCGAGCGCCGCGCGGGCGACGCCCAGGCCAACGACGGCCAGCACCTGCGCCGCCAGCGGCATCGACGGATAGCGATAGAGCGGGGTCTCCAGGCTCGACTTGCCGCCGCGCACGAAGGTCCACGCCTCGGGCACGACGACCTTGTCCACCACCATGTCGTGGCTGCCGGTGCCCTTCATGCCGATGACGTTCCAGTTGGGGACGATCTGCACCTTGTCGGCCGGCATCACCGCGATCAGCGGCAGGCCACCGGTGGGGCCCGTGCCCTCGGCCTTGATGCCCACGCCGATAACCTCGGCGCCGGTGCAGCCGCTGCCCCAGCTCCAGCGGCCCGACACCTCAAGCCCGCCGTCGACCGGGATCGCCTTCTGCGGCGGGAAGATGCCGCCGGCAAACACCACGTCGGGGCCGTTGGCATACATGGCTTCCAGCGTCTCGAGCGGCAGCGACGAGAGATAGACCGCCGAGAAGCCGAAGCTGGCGACCCAGCCGGCCGACCCGTCGGCCTGCGAGATCGTCTCGATCAGGCGCAGGAACTCGGCGGGGGACTTCTCGTCGCCGCCGAAGCGCTTGGCCACCATCGCGCGATAGACGCCGGCGGCCTTCATCAGCTCGACCACGTCGGCGCTCACCTGCTGGTTGGCGGTGAACTCGTCGCGCTTTTCACGGACGCGCGAGAGCAGCGTCTCCAGCGCCTTCTCCCGGCTGGTTTCGATGAGGCTCTCGGTAGCGTCCATGACGATAAGCTCCTTGCAGGAATGGAGAGTGCCCATGGGGTGCCTGGCCCTGCCAAAACACCCGGGGAAACGATCTGTCTCCATAAACAATCTATTTCACGTGAAAATGCAACTAAAATTCAATTCCGGCCGACAAATGCTATGGATCGATCCCTGGTCGCTCCTCGGACGCTACGAAGCGGCGGCTTCCTTGCTGGCGATCAGCGCGGAATAGGGGCGGCCGCCCAACGACAGCAGCAGCACTGCCGCGATCGAGGCACCCGCCGCGACGATGCCGAGTGAGGTGCCCACCACGGCCGGGCCGCCCGCCAGGCTGTCGTTGATCAGGCCCACCAGCAGCGAGCCGAGCGTCAGTCCGATCAGCGAGTTGGAGCAGAGGAAGATCGCCGACACGCGCGAGCGCATCGCTGGCGGGGCGGCGATCTGCATCACCGCGGTGGAAGGCGGCATCGGGAAGGAGGCGAAGAACAGCGCCACCGCGAGCAGCGCCAGGCCCAGGCCGAAGGAGCCGCCGGCGAAGGGCAGGGCGAGGCAGGGCAGGATCGTGCCTGCCGCGCCGATGATGCCTGCGCGGAAGGGGGCATCGGTGACGCCCCGCAGGGTGAAGCGGTCCATCAGCCAGCCGCTCGCCATCACGCCGCCGCTGCCGGCGAGGACGACGACCCCGCCCAGCCACAGGCCCGCGGTGGCGGGGGCAAGGCCATGAACCCGCATCAGATAGGCGGGCGACCAGCCCAGCAGCGAGAACAGCGCCATCGCGGCGAAGGTGTAGCCCAGCATGTGCGGCACGAAGATCGCGCGTTCGCGGGCCAGAAAGGCGAGCACCTCCTTCAGCGGCGGAGCGCCGTTCGCACCGTTGCGCTGGGCCGGGGGTACCGGGTCCTTGACGCTCAGATGGATGATCGCGGCGAGCAGCAGGCCGGGCGCGCCGACGATCAGGAAGGCAAGCTGCCAGGGACGGAAGCTGATCCCGGCGATCGTCGTGAAATGGTCGCCGCTGACCATCGCGATCACCGCGCCGCCGGCCAGGAAGGCGATCCCGGAGCCGAGGAAGGAGCCGAGCGAATAGACCGCGACGGCGCGGCCCAGCTTCTCCTTGGGGAACAGGTCGCTGATCAGCGAATAGGTGGCCGGCGACAGCGCCGCCTCGCCCGCGCCCACGCAGATGCGGGCGATGAACAGCTGGAGGAAGCCGCGCGCCACGCCGCAGGCCATCGTCGCCGCGCTCCAGAAGGCGACGCCGATCGCGATGATCAGCGGGCGCGAACTGCGGTCGGCGAGGGTCGCGACGGGAATGCCCATCGTCGCGTAGAAAAGCGAGAAGGCGAGGCCGTGGAGCAGGCCGAACTGGGTGTCGCTGATCCCCAGGTCCGCCTGGATCGGCTGGATCAGCAGCGCCAGGATCTGCCGGTCCACGAAGGAGAAGATATAGGCGACCATGCACAGGGCGACGACATACCAGCCGCGGCGTTCGTCTGTGTGCATCCTCGGTCTTCCCCATGTTTCCGCGCTGGCGATCGGTGATCCCGCAGGGCCAACGCTTTGATTCCCCGACCCGTTGGAGAATAAATCACTTGAAATTACAACCAAGCAATATGTCGGGGGTAGCCATTTGCCGGAGACATTGATGCAGAAAGCGGATCATGTCTGCCGAAAGCGGATAGTTGGCCCCGGCCGCCTTGCCCAAGATGAGGGCCGACAGACGATTTGAGGGAGTTTCCGAATGCGTGTCGCGGTATTGGGTGGGGGGCATGGCTGCTACGCGGCGGCGGCGGAGCTGAGCGAGCGCGGCCATGAGGTGTGGTTCTGGCGGCGCGGCGCGGAGGCCTTCGCGCCCGTTCTCGACGGCGGCGTCATCCGCGTCCGCGACTCTAAGGGCGAGCGCGCGGTGCCGATAGCGCATCCGACCCTGTCGCTGGAAGAAGCCATCACCGCCGCCGAGGTGGTGGTGATCCCGCTGCCCGCGATCACCCATGACGATCTCGCCGCCGCCTGCGCGCCCTATTGGCGCGACGGCCAGGTGGTGTTCCTGCCGCCGGGCACCCTGGGCTCGATCCTGTTCCTCCAGGCGGCGCGCGCGGCGGGCAACACCGCCGATGTCAGCTTCGCCGAGACCGGCACTCTGCCCTATCTGGTGCGCAAGCACGGCCCGGCGGACATCGTCGTCAGCGCCTATGCCACCCGCCTGCCCACCGGCGTCTTCCCCGCGAAGAATGCCGACCATGCCTTCGGCCTGCTGGAGCAGGTCTATCCGGCGATCGAGCGGATCGAGGATGCGCTGTCGGGCGGTCTGATGAACGCCGGCCCGATCATCCACCCGCCGCTGATCCTGATGAACGCCGGCCCGCTGGAGCATTTCCCGGCCTGGGACATCCATAATGAGGGCACCCAGCCTGCGATCCGCGCCGTCACCACCGCGCTCGACGCCGAGCGGATCGCGCTGCGCGAGGCGCTGGGCTATGGTGCGCCGCACTTCCCGTTGGCCGACCATTATTCGAAGGATGGCGACGAATGGATGTACGGCAACGCCGCGCATGAGAAACTCACCGACAGCGGCGACTGGCGCGAGAAGATCGACCTCAAGACTCACCGCTACATGCGCGAGGACACCACTTTGGGTCTCGGCATGCTTGTCTCGATCGGCCGCTGGGCGGGCGTGCCGACCCCGGTCGCCGCGGGCCTGCTCGCGCTGGCCTCGGCGGTGACGGGGGAGGACCTCTACCAGCAGGGCCGTACCCTGGAGAGCTTGGGCCTCGCCGGGCTCGATCGCAAGGCCATGACGGACCTGCTGCGCGATGGCCTCTGAACCGCTCAGGATCGGCGCGGTCGGCGCGGGGCGGATGGGGCGCGGCATCGCCGTCGCCTTCGCCTTGGCCGGCCATGAGGTGGCGCTGATCGACACCAAGCCGCGCGACCGGGAAGCGGTGGCCCGCCTGTCGACCGAGGCGCTGGAGGAGATCGCCCGAGACTTCGCCTTTTTGAAGGGCGTCGGCGCGATGAGCGAGGCCGGTATCGCCGCCGCGCTGGCGCGGGTGAGCTTCGTCGACCGGAGCGCGGCGCCCGAGGCGGTCGCCGCCTGCGACCTGATCTTCGAGGGCGTGCCCGAGACAATCGACGCCAAGCGCGACGGCTTCGCCTTCATCGGCGAACATGCCCGCGCCGACGCGATCATCGCCTCCACCACCTCGACGATCGATGCCGATACCCTCGCGCCGATGGTGAAGGGGCCCGAGCGCTTCCTCAACGCCCATTGGCTCAACCCCGCCTATCTGATGCCGCTGGTCGAGGTTTCCCCCTCGGCCGGTACCGCGCCCGAAGTGCTGGCGCGGCTGCGCGAGATCCTGAAGAGCATCGGCAAGATGCCCGTCACCTGCGGCACCTCGCCCGGCTTCATCGTGCCCCGCATCCAGGCGCTGGCGATGAACGAAGCCGCGCGGATGGTGGAGGAGGGCGTTGCCACCGCCGAGGATATCGACACCGCGATCCGGGTGGGCTTCGGCCTACGCTTCGCTGTGCTGGGCCTGCTCGAGTTCATCGACTGGGGCGGGGGCGACATTCTCCACCATGCCAGCGCCTTCCTGTCGGAGAAGATCGATGAGGGCCGCTTCGTCGCGCCCGCGATCATCGGCGAGAATATGGAGCAGAACCGGCGCGGCCTGCGCGACGGTGCGGGCTTCTACGACTATGCCGGGGTCGATGTCGGCGCCTATCGTGCCGGTCGTCTCACCGATTTCGTGGCGATGCTGCGCCAGCGCGACCTGATGCCGCGTTTCGCCGGCGACGGCGAATGACCCTGGCCGACGCGTTGGCCGACATGGTCGGGCGGGCGCATGCCTTCCCGCCCGAGGCGATCGAGCCGCGCTACCTAGACGATGAGACCGGCGGCGAGGTGGGCCGACCCGCCGGACTGGTGCGGCCGGGCAATGTCGAGGAAGTCTCGGCGGTGCTCGCGCATTGCCACGCGATCGGCCAGCCTGTCGTCGTCCAGGGCGGCCGCACCGGCATGGCGCGCGCCGCCGTGCCGCGCGCGGGGGAGCTGATCCTCTCGCTGGAGCGGATGGCGGCGATCGAGGAGATCGACCGCGCCGCCGGGCTGATGCGGGTGGGCGCGGGCTGCGTGCTCCAGACCGCGCAGGAGGCGGCGGCGGCGGCGGGCTGGCGCCTCGCGGTCGACATCGGCGCACGCGGCAGCTGCACGATCGGCGGGATGATCGCCACCAATGCCGGCGGCCACCAGGTGCTGCGCTACGGCATGATGCGCGAACATGTGCTGGGGCTGGAGGCGGTGCTGGCCGACGGCACGATCATCTCCTCGCTCAACGGCATGCTGAAGAACAACACCGGCTATGATCTGAAGCAATATTTCATCGGTTCGGAGGGGACGCTCGGCATCGTCACCCGCGCGGTGCTGCGGCTGCGCCCGCGCGCGCTGGGCCGCCAGACCGCGCTTTGCGCCGTCACCGATTATGAGGCAGCGGTGCGCCTCCTCAACCGGCTCGAACGCGCGCTGCCGGGGCAGCTTTGCGCCTATGAGCTGATGTGGGGCGACTTCTTCCAGGCCGCTTGCGCGCGCACCGGCCAGGCCGATCCCTTCGGCGGCGGCTATGACCTGATCGTGCTGGCCGAGACCGAGAGCCCCGATCCCGACGAGCTGTCGGTGGTGCTGGAGGAAAGCTATGACGACGGCACCGTCGCCGACGCGCTGATCGCCCAGTCGGAGCGCGACCATCACCGCTTCTGGCGCTTCCGCGACGCGATCGGCGAGCTCGTCTCGCATATGGGCATCGTCGAGCCCTTCGATGTCAGCGCGCCGCTCCGCGAGATCGGCCCGCTCGTCACCGAATTGCGCGCCCGTCTGGCCGAGGAACTGCCCGGCAGCCGCCCGGTCTTCTTCGGCCATATCGCCGACGGCAATCTCCACCTCGCGCTGGAACTGGCCGACGAGGCCCAGCGCGGGCCGGCCGAGGCGCTGGTCTATGGCGCGGTGCGTGCGGTGGGCGGCTCGGTCTCGGCCGAACATGGCATCGGCATGCTCAAGCGCGACTGGCTGGCGCACAGCCGCAGCGCCGAGGAGATCGCGCTGATGCGCACGATCCGTGGCGCGCTCGACCCCCGGCAGATCCTGAACCCGCAGCGGATCTTCTGATCCGCCGCGGGCGGATAGCGGTCAGATCGGCCGGCGGCTGCGCAGCGTGTCCGATGGCCGGCAGCCATATTGCTGCCGGTAATATTGGGCGTAGCGGCCGAAATTGACGATGCCGCAGCCCAGCATCAGCTCGGTCACGCTGCTGTCGGGCGTGCCGTCCATCAGCGCGCGATGGAGCTTCTCCAGCCGGTGGCGGCGGACATATTCGACCGGGGTGAGGCCCAGGAACTGACGGAAGCCGTTCTGCAGGCTGCGCACGCTCACCCCCACCTGGTTGGCCAGATCGGTCACCGAGATGCTCTCGTCGAAGGATTCGTGGATGATGTCGCGCGCGCGGCGGACGTGCCAGGGCGAGATGTCGTTACCGTAGAGCGCGATCTGGTCCGAATAGCTGTTGCAATAATTGCTCAGCAGCATCTCGATCATCAGCATCGAATATTGGCGCTGGGTGCGGCTGTTCGCCATCAGGCTGGGCCCCAGCACCCGCTGGTCGATCAGATGGGTGAGCAGGTTGCGCCACACCACCGGCAGCTCGCGGCCGAACTCGCGGCCCGGATAGAAGACCAGCGGCCGGTTGACCGGAATGTTCATCACGCGGGTGAGGTAATCCTCGAAGGCGCTGTGCGCGATGCGCACCGTCAGGTGGCGGCAGGCCGGGGTCATGTGGATGCGGATCGGGCTGCCGGGCGAGCTGATGTGGAGATTGTCGGGGCGGATGCTGCCTTCGGCGCCGCCCTGCCAGATCTCGCTCGATCCCTCGATCGAGGCATGGACCAGGAAATGCGAGGACAGCTCGCCGGGGTCGATCCACACGTCGGTGCCATATTGGATGTCGACGATCTGGGTCGGCGCGACCTCGAAGCATTTCAGCCTGGCCGACATGCGCGACGGATCGCCCATGTCCATGCGGTGCGGGGCCAGGGTGCGGCCGACATAGTCGACGATCTCGCCCGGGTCGCTCGATTGGAAGTCGCGCGCGGCTGGCCTTGTGTCGGGCATGGCAACGGACAGCATTTGCACCTCCTGGTCCGCCCCCGCGAACGTTATCGGATGCCGCCGATTCTGATGCCGGACTTCCTGGGTATCGACAGGACAATGTAGATTAGTTGAAAAGTCAAGCGCAGGCGCCCGGCCGGTCTCGCTTTGCATGCGAGATGCGGTTTGCGTCTTCGCAAATCGGATAGCGGCTGGCCGACCGCTCCGCTTAGCTTTCCTCATCTTTGGAATGCTCGAGGAGTGGAAATGTCGGACGTCATCGATCAGAAGGCCAAGCTTGGCGAAGCGGCGCGTGCCTTCGTGTCGGCACCTGCGAAGATGCTGATCGACGGGCAGTGGGTCGACTCCCAGTCCGGTCGCACCATCACCGTCTATGATCCGGCCACCGGCCAGCCGATCACGACAGCGCCCGCCGGCACCGCCGGCGACGTGGATCGCGCCGTCAAGGCCGCGCGCCGCGCCTTCGAGGGCAGCTGGGGCTCGTTCAAGCCGGTCCAGCGCGAGCGGCTGCTGCTCAAGCTCGCCGACCTGCTCGAAGCCCATGCCGACGAGTTTGCCGAGCTGGAGACGATCGACAACGGCAAGCTGCTCTTCATGTCGCGCCATGGCGACCTGAACATCGCGATCGACTCGCTGCGCTACATGGCGGGCTGGGCCACCAAGATCGAAGGCACCACCATTTCGCCGTCCTTCGCCTATATCCCCGATGTCCAGTTCGCGGCGCACACGCTGCGCGAGCCGGTGGGCGTGATCGGCCAGATCATCCCGTGGAACTTCCCGCTCGTCATGGCGGTGTGGAAGATCGCCCCGGCGCTGGCGGCAGGCTGCACCGTGGTGCTGAAGCCGGCCGAGGATACGCCGCTCAGCGCGCTGCGCCTGGGCCAGCTGATCTGCGAGGCGGGCTTCCCCGAGGGCGTCGTCAACATCGTCACCGGTGACGCCGAGCCCGGCGCCGCGCTGGTCGACCATCCCGATGTCGACAAGATCGCCTTCACCGGCTCGACCGAGGTGGGCCAGATCATCCAGCGCCGCGCGGCGGACTCGATGAAGCGTCTGTCGCTCGAACTGGGCGGCAAGTCGCCGGTCGTCATCCTCAAGGATGCCGACATCGGCATGGCGGTGCAGGGCGCCGCGCAGGCGGTGTTCTTCAACCATGGCCAGGTCTGCACCGCGGGCTCGCGGCTGTTCGTCGAGCGTCCGATCTATGACGCGGTGATGGAGGGCCTCGCCCAGGTCGCCAACAGCTTCGTCGTCGGCTCGGGCTTCGATCCGGCGTCGCAGATGGGCCCGCTGGTCTCGGCCAAGCAGCGCGAGCGGGTGCAGAGCTTCCTCGACATCGGCCAGAAGCAGGGCGGCCGCCTGGTCGCCGGCGGCGAGGCGGTCGACGGCGCGGGCTTCTTCTTCCGCCCGGCGGTGTTCGCCGACGTGACCCCGGACATGACGATCTACCGCGAGGAGATTTTCGGCCCGGTGCTCGCGGCCACCCCGTTCGACGATCTCGACGTCGCCACCAAGCTGGCCAATGACAGCTGCTACGGTCTCGGCGCCAGCGTCTGGACCAACAACCTGTCGCTCGCCAACCGCATGACCCGCAAGCTCAAGGCCGGCACTGTCTGGGTGAACTGCCACAATCTGCTCGATCCGGCGGTGCCGTTCGGCGGGTACAAGATGTCGGGCTATGGCCGCGAACTCGGCCATGCGGCGCGCGATCTGTACACCGAGAGCAAGTCCGTCACGATCGCGCTCGGATGAGCGGGATCGACCGGCTGATCGACGAGGCCAGGGCGCTCAATGCCCTGGCCGAGGTCGACCTCTCCGCCGTCGCAGCATGGGGCGCGCTTCCGAAAGGGAGCGCGCCCCTGGTGCTTGTGAAGGACAATATCGCCGTCGCCGGCCTGCCCTGGACCGGCGGCTGCCCGCTGTTCGCCGACGTCCGCGCGACCCGCGACGCCTCGGCTGTGCGGCTGCTGCGCGCGCAAGGCGCCAGCCTGCCGATCAAGACGACGCTGCACGAGCTCGCCTTCGGCGTCACCGGCGCCAATGGCTGGACCGGCGCGATCCGCAACCCGCATGATCCGGCCCGGATCGCGGGCGGGTCGAGCGGAGGATCGGCCGCCGCCTTGGCGATCGGCCTGGGCGATCTTTCGCTCGTCACCGACACCGGCGGGTCGGCGCGGCTGCCGGCGGCTTTGTGCGGGGTGATCGGCTTCCGTCCCTCCACCGGCCGCTATCCCGCCGATGGCCTGATCGGGCTCACTCCGAGCCGCGACACCGTCGGCCTGATGGCGCGCGAGATAAGCTGGATCGAATGGGCCGATGCGATCCTGGCGGGCGAGGAGGAGGGCGAGGTGCCCGCTGCCCGCAGCCTGGCCATCGGCGTCGCCGGCCCGGCCGATCTTGGCGAGCTGGAGCCCGACGTCATAATCGCCTATCGCGAGATGCAGGCGCTGCTGGAAGCCGCGGGCCATCGGCTGGTGCCGGTCGACCTGGCCAAAATCACCGCGCTCGATGAGGCCTGCGGCTTTCCGATCGCGCTCCACCAGACCCGCGAGACGCTCCAGGCGCTGGCGCCCGACCTTGCCGGCCGGTCCCTCGCCGATCTGCTCGCGACGGTCGCCACTCCCGACGTCGCGCATCTGCTGGCGCTGGCGGCCGATCCGGGCACCGTGCCCGCCGCCGTCTATGCCGATGCGATCGGGCGCGACTGGCCGGCGCTACGCGCGGCCTATGCCGAACTGTTCGATGCGGTCGATATCCTTTTCCTGCCAACCACACCGGTCACCGCGCCGCTGCTCGGCTGCGAGGAGATGGTCGATCTGAACGGCCAGCCGGCGCCGGCCTTCCCGACCCTGACCCGCTTCACCCGGCCCGACAGCATGGCCGGAATCCCCGCGATCAGCCTGCCTTTCGGCGCGGATCGGCGCGGATTGCCGATCGGCATGATGTTCAGCGCCGCGCGCCATGCAGATCGCGCATTGTTGGCTTTCGCTACGGGATTGCTGGGGGACGCCCGCTATCCGGAGTTTCCCGCGCCGAATGTTTCGTTCCCATGACGCACAATGGTTGCGGAAAGTGGATAGCCGACTTTCCGCCGAATTGAGACGCTGCCCCCTGACAAAGCTCGGCACAGACCGACGTGGTTCGCAGGCCACACAGATAGCGAAAAAGGGGTAACGACATGGTTGGCAAGGCTTGGACGAAACGAAGCATCCTCACCACGATCTTCATGGCGAGCGCCATGTGCGGGGCCGGGCAGGCCCTGGCGCAGGACGCCGCCACCGACGGCGCTGACACGCTGGAGGAAATCACGGTCACGGCGCGCCGCCAGACCGAGAATCTGCAGAGCACCCCGATCTCGATCACCGCGTTCAGCGGCGAGCGGCTGGAAGCGCAGGGCATCACCCAGGTCAACCGCATCCAGGATTTCACGCCGAACCTGACCTTCGCCAACATCCCGTCGAACAGCGGCGTCGCGTCGAACGCGGCGGTCTATATCCGCGGCATCGGCCAGAACGACTTCGCGCCCACCGTCGAGCCCGGCGTCGGCATCTATATCGACGGCGTCTATCTGGGCCGCACCGCCGGCGGCGTGTTCGACCTGATCGACGTCAACTCGGTCGAGGTGCTGCGCGGCCCGCAGGGCACGCTGTTCGGCCGCAACACCATCGGTGGCGCGATCAACCTCACCACGGTCCAGCCCACCGACGAGTTCAAGCTGAAGGCCGACATCAAATATGGCACCGACGACCGGATCAACGTCCGCGCGATGGTGAGCGGCCCGCTGGCCGAAGGCCTTTATGCGAAGATCAGCGCCGGCCTCTTCTCGCAGGACGGCTATGTGAACGCGCCGGCCCTGGGCAAGAAGTTCGGCAATCAGGACACCAAGATGGTGCGCGGTGCGCTGCGCTTCGCGCCGGTCGACAGCCCGTTCGAGGCGACGATCGCCGCCGATTATACCCGCGACAAGAGCAATGGCGCGCCCGTCGTCGTCACCGGCGTCGACCCGACCGCGACCGGCAGCTTCGCGGCCCTGCAGAACGGCATTGCCAGCGGCTTCGGCGCGGGCCCCGACTGCTTCAGCGCCGCCGCTGCCGGCAACACCCAGTGCTACAACCAGCGCATCTTCTCGAAGGACACCAACTACTCGACCGGGCGGACCTTCTCCGACCTCGAGCTGTGGTCGGCCTCGCTCACCGCGTCCTACGACCTCAACGACGACATGCAGATCAAGTCGATCACCGCGATCCGCCGCATCAACGGCACCTTCGCGCAGGATCGCGACGGGTCGAACATCCAGATCAACCATGTCTATGACGATTTCACCCAGAAGCAGTTCAGCCAGGAATTCCAGTTCACCGGCAAGGCGCTGGACGACAAGCTGAACTGGGTGACCGGCCTCTATTTCTTCAAGGAAAAGGGCCAGGACCTGAACGACATCGACTTCCTGGTCGTGTCGGCGGCGTCGGGCGGCTATTATGATTACAAGAACTGGGCGGCCTTCGCGCAGCTCGGCTACAAGATCACCGACAAGCTGACCCTGACCGGCGGCCTGCGCTACACCCAGGACCGCAAGGATTATCTGCCCGACCAGTTCGTGCGGTCGACCCTGGCGCCCTTCCTGGTGATCCCCACCGGTACCCGGATCGTGCCGTTCGAGACGGTGAAGGCGGACGTCAACAAGTGGACCCCGATGGTCAACCTGTCCTATCAGGTGACCAGTGACGCGATGCTCTATGCGACCTATTCGCAGGGCTTCAAGAGCGGCGGCTACACCCAGCGCATCTTCCCGCCCGAGCCGAGCCTGCCGAGCTTCAAGCCCGAGACGGTCGACTCCTATGAAGCGGGTTTCAAGCTGATGGCGTTCGGCAACCGCCTGCGCCTGAACGGCGCGGCTTTCTACACCGACTATAACGACATGCAGCTGCTGGTGGCCGACGCGACCCGCGTGGGCCCGTTCATCACCAACGCCGGCAAGGCGCGCATCCAGGGCTTCGAGCTGGAGACCAACTTCGCCCCCGGCGACGGCTGGCGCCTGAACGCGGCGGTCGGCATGACCGACGCCAAGTTCAAGCAGCTCGACGCCGGCGTGCAGGGCCTGACCCTCGACTCCAAGTTCGTCTATGTCTCGAAGTGGACGCTCAGCGCGTCGGGCGAGAAGGAAGTCGATCTGGGCGACACCGGTTCGGTCACCCCGCATATCGACTGGTCGTACCGGTCGGGCTTCTTCACCAACGCCAACGGCATCAACACGCCCGAGCTCTACCAGCCCGGCTACAGCGTGTTCAACGGCAACGTCCGCTGGCAGAGCGCGTCGAAGGTCTTCACCCTCACCGCGGGTGTCGACAACATCGCCAACAAGAAGTTCCGGACCTTCGGCGACTATCAGCCGTCCTTCGGCTTCTACATGCAGGCCTATGACCGCGGCCGGCAATATTATCTGAAGGCGGGCGTCGCTCTCTGAGGATCTGACGTATGACCAGCGTTTCCATGACGCGGCGCGGGGCGATGCGGAGCATCGCCCTTGCGGCCTCCCTTTCGCTCGCCGGCGGCAAGGCGATGGGGGCCGCCGCCGTGGCGGTCGACCGCCGCACCGCCGCCACCGCGGCCTTGCTGCAGACCGCCTTCCCGCACAGCCGGCTGACGCCGGACTATTATCGCGGGGTCGCGGAGACCTATGTGAAGGAAATGAAGGCGAGCGCCGCCGCGCTCGCCGAACTGGATCGCGGCATCGCGCTGCTCGACGGCAACCATATCGCGGCTTTCGCCGATCTGCCGCCGGTGATCCGCAAGGGCCTGGTCGACAAGCTCGACCAGGAACCCTTCTTCAAGACGATCCTGTGGCGCGGTGCCGAGCTGATCTACCGTGATCGCGCGGTGTGGAAGATGGTCGGCTATCAGGGCTCGTCGGTCGAGCATGGCGGCTACATCCACCAGGGCTTCGACGACATCGACTGGTTGCCGGGGAGCCCCGCCAAGGCGGCGCCCGCGAAGAAGGCGGGGGCGCGCTCATGACCAGTTTCGCGCTCGACGACGCCTCGGTCTTCGTCGTCATCGGATCGGGCGCCGGCGGCGGCACCCTGTCCAACGAACTCGCCCAGAAGGGCCACAAGGTGGTCTGCCTGGAAGCCGGGCCCCGGCTCGATCCCTATACCGACATCGTCAATGACGAGGCGGTGATGTTCGAGCGGCTGACCTGGCTCGACCGCCGCATGGCGACGGGCAAGCCCGACCCGAACTTCCCGGTGTGGAGCTGCAAGACGGTCGGCGGCACGACGATGCACTGGACCGGCGCCTGCCCGCGCTTCGAGCCGAGCGAGATGCGCGCCCGCACCACCTATGGCGGGATGGACGACACCACGCTGGTCGACTGGCCGGTGACGCCGGAGGAGATCGCGCCCTGGTATGACAAGGCCGAGATCCGCATGGGCGTGACCGGCAAGCACGGCAATCCCTTCCTGCCGCCGGGCAATAATTTCAAGGTGTTGGAGGTCGGTGCTCGCAAGTGCGGCTATACCGACATCGACACCCACAATATGGCGATCAACTCGGTCGAACGCGACGATCGGCCGTCGTGCCAGCAGCTCGGCTTCTGCACCTCGGGCTGCGCGATGACGGCGAAATGGTCGACCCTCTACACCGAGATCCCCAAGGCCGAGGCGACCGGCAAATTCGAGCTGCGGCCGGAATCGATGGTGGTCGCGGTCGACCTGAACGATGCCGGCCGGGTCGAGAGCGTCACCTATCTGCACAAGGGCAAGCGCATCACCCAGAAGGCGCGCGCCGTGGCGGTTGCGGGCAATGTGGTGGAAACCGCGCGCCTGCTGCTCAACAACAAGAGCGCGCGCTTCCCCAATGGCCTGGCCAACAGCACCGGGTTGGTGGGGCGCAATTACATGCGCCACTTCACCATCCAGGTGATGGGGGTGATGCCGGGCAAGGTGAACTTCCACCGCCAGACCCATCTGGCCGGCGTGGTGCGCGACGAGCGACACCACCGGCCGGAGCGCGGCTTCGCGGGCGGCTTCCTGATCAGCACCGTGCCGTTCACGCCCGAGATCCTGGCCAAGAACATGATGATCGGCGGCTGGGGCGACGAGCTGACCTCGGTGCTCGACAAGTATGACCAGCTGGCCGGCATGCTGCTGACCGGCGAGGATCCGCCGCAGCTGTCCAACGGCATCACCCTGCATCCCACCGAGCGCGATGGCTATGGCCTGCCGGTGCCGGTGATCCATTATGAGGATCATCCGAACACGATCGCGATGAAGACCTATGCCTGGGCGGCGGGCCGCAAGATCTATGAGGCGCTGGGCGCCGAGAAGATCATCGAGATGGGCGACTATATCCCCGCCACCCACAATATGGGCACGGCGCGGATGGGCACCGATCCCAAGGCCAGCGTCTGCACGCCCTATGGACGGACGCATGACGTGCCCAACCTGTTCATCTCGGACGGCAGCCTGTTCCCCACCTCGGGCGGCTGCAATCCGACCCTGACGATCGTCGCGCTGGTGCTCCGCCAGGCCGAGCATATCGACGGCGAGATTCGGGCGGGTAGGCTCTGACGACGGCGCCCACGGGCGCCGCGAAAGGCAGGAAAATCGGACGCCGCGTGGCCCTGGCCACGCGGCCGTTCGGCGTTGCCCCTACGGGTTGCGCGACCAGCCCTTTTCCGCCTGGCGGACATAGGATTCGATGGCGAAAAGCGGCTTGTGATTGCAGGGGCGGGCTTGGTGCGAAGCCCGCTCGACGGCACCATTCATCCCATAAGAAATGAACATTTCAGGGGTATGACGATGAAGCGGGGACATCTGCCTTTTTACGGGCGTGCTTATCTATTGGCTTCGGCCGCGATGCTGACGAGCCTGGCGCCGGGAATGGCCCAGGCGCAGGAGGCCGCGGCTGCCGCCAGCGAGCCGGGCCTGGAAGAGATCACCGTCACCGCGCGTCGGCGTGAGGAGAGCATCCAGTCGGCCCCGCTGTCGGTCTCGGCCTTCGGCACCGCCGCGCTCGCCGAGCGCAACGTCCAGAGCGCGTCGGACATCACCAGCTTCGTCCCCAACGTCCAGTTCGACAGCGCCGCCAGCGAGTCCGGCGGCGGCGCGTCGAGCCAGATCTCGATCCGCGGCATCGGCCAGACCGACTATGTGCTCACCGTCGAGCCGGCGGTCGGCATCTATCTGGACGGCGTCTATATCGGTAAGTCGATGGGCTCGCTGCTCGACGCGGTCGATGTCGACCGGCTCGAAGTGCTGCGCGGCCCGCAGGGCACGCTGTTCGGCAAGAACACGATCGGCGGCGCGATCCAGCTGATCTCGAAGCGGCCGACCGACACGTTCGAAGGCTATGGCGAGCTGACCACCGGCCGCTATGGCCGCTTCGACGCCAAGGGCGCGCTCTCCGGTCCGCTCAGCGAGACCGTCCGTGCCCGCCTGTCGGGTGCCTATCAGAGCCGCGGCGGCTTCGTGAAGCGGGTCACCGAAACCGGCCAGGACACCGGCGACCGCCAGGGCAATGTCGACCGGCTGAGCGGGCGCCTCGCGGTCGAGGCCGACCTGACCTCGAACCTCCTGGCGACCTTGTCGGTCGACGGCACCCGTATCCGCGAGCAGTCGCCCGGCCAGATCCTGGTGAAGGCGGACGAGGGCGCGGCCTTCTCGGGCGCCTATAATGCCGGCGTTCCGGGCGGCGTCTGCCTGCCCACCGCGGGCGCCAGCCGCTTCACCAACCCCTATTGCTACAACAGCCAGTGGGTGCGCCCGGTCAAGTCGCTGGAGACCACCAACAGCGGCCCCAACTATGCCGACACCGATGTCTATGGCGCGGGCCTGAACCTCGAATGGAAACTCGGCGGCGCGACCCTCAAGTCGATCACCGCCTGGCGCAAGGTGAAGGTGGACATCGCCCAGGACATCACCGCCTCGCCGCATTACATCAACTTCATCGAGCAGCACATCCGCACCGAGCAGTTCAGCCAGGAATTCCAGCTGCTTGGCGACCTCGCCAACGACAAGCTCCATTATGTGCTGGGCCTCTATTATCTCCATGAGAGCGGCAAGCAGCTCTTCCCGGTCCAGCTCACGCTCGTCCAGTTCCTGTCGGGCGGCAAGATTCGCAACGACAGCTATGCCGGCTTCGGCCAGGTCACCTATGATCTGACCGACCAGCTCTCGATCACCGGTGGCCTGCGCTATTCGGACGAGACCCGCCGCTTCAACCCGGGCGGCCAGATCGTCCAGGGCTATGTGTCGCAGACCGACGTGCCCGGCTTCACCAATTTGTTCGCGGGCGCCGTCGGCCCGGCGGGGACGCCGCTGTTCCCGGCCGGCTGGTATTCGCGCGGCTCGAAGTCGACCACGCCGATGATCTCGGCCAACTACAAGTTCAACCGCGACGTGATGGCCTATGCGAGCTTCTCGAAGGGCTTCAAGGGCGGCGGCTTCACGATGCGCTACTTCCCGCCGGTCATCCCGGCGGCGGGCACTGACCCGAACGACGTCGTCTCCTATGCCGGCCCCGAAAAGGCGACCTCCTATGAAGTCGGCCTGAAGAGCGAGCTGTTCGATCGCCGCCTGCGCTTCAACGTCGCGGCCTTCTACACCGATTACAAGGACATCCAGGTCACCTATAATATCGACCCGGACGGCCCCGGCCCGATCGGCAATTTCGTGCCCGTGCTCGCCAACGCCGCCTCGGCCAAGATCAAGGGCTTCGAGGTCGAGACCTCGGCGCGCCTGACCGACTGGCTGCGGCTCGACGGCAGCCTCGGCTATATCGACGCCGATTATAAGGACTTCTCGGCCCAGGCGCTGGCCAATTACCCCACCGCCGGCGACTTCAAGGTGCCCAACACCCCGAAATGGACCTGGAACCTGGGCGGCACCGCCACCCTGTTCGACGATGACGCGAAGGGCACCGCGCTGGTCCGCGTCGACTACGCCTATCGCAGCGGCCAGTATAAGGAGTTCAGCAACGATCCGACCCTGTACCAGAAGGGTTTCGGCCTGCTCAACGCCAGCGCCACCTATCGCCTGCCGGGCGATCATATCGAGCTGTCGGCCGGCGGCACCAACCTGACCAACAAGATCTATCTGGTCAGCGGCGTGTCCAACACCGGGATCGGCTACACCCAGGCCACCGTCTCGCGTCCGCGCGAATGGTATGTCCGCGCCAAATATCGCTTCTGATCCGGTCGCGCTCCCAGAACCAGAACATCACAGGATGAACATGCCGACACGCTTCAGCATCATGGTTACCGGCGCGCTGCCGATGAAGGACTATGTCCCTCTGGCGCAGCAGGTGGAGGCCTATGGCTTCGACCAGATGCATATCGCCGACGATCTCGTCTTCCGGCCCGCCTGGCCGATCCTGACCATGATCGCGATGAACACCAGCCGCCTCCAGCTGGGCCCGTTCATCGTCACGCCGCAGGTGGCCAACCCGGTCTACCACGCCGCCAACCTCGCCGCGCTCGACGAGCTGAGCGGGGGACGGATGGTGTGTGGCGTCGGGCGGGGCGGGTTCAATCCGCTGCTGGGCATCACCAATCCGGTGAAGCCGGTGAAGATGCTCAAGGAAGCCTGGCAGCTGATGACCCGCATGCTGGAGGGCAACCGCGATCCCTTCGACGGCGAGTTCTTCAAGGCGACCGCCGATCTCTATTTCCAGTTCGACGTGGCGCGGCAGATCCCGCTGTTCATCGGCACCTGGGGGCCCCAGATGGCGAAGATGGCCGGCTCGATCGCGCCGGGGATCAAGATCGACTGCACCGCCAGCCCCGATCATATCGCCGAGTTGCGCCGCCAGTTCATCGCCGGGGCCGAGGCGGCGGGGCGCGACACCAGCAAGATCGAGATCATCGCGGGGCCGCTCGCCTCGATCGACGAGGATCGCGTGGCGGCCGAGGACAATATCCGCGGCATGCTGGCGCTGCTCCAGCCCTTCCTGGCGCCGATGACCTTCGCGGCGGGCATCACCCAGGACGAGATTGACGCCTCCTACAACGCCTTCACCGCGGGCGAGGTGGAGAAGGCCAAGGCGCTCGTCACCGATAAGGCGGTGCGCGCTTTCAGCCTGACCGGAACGCCCGGCGACGTGATTGGCCAGATCGAGGCGATGATCGCGGGCGGGGCCGACCATATCGCCTTCGGCCCGCCGCTCGGCCCCGATCCGGCGAAGTCGATGACCCTGATCGGCGAGAAGATCCTGCCGCATTTCCGCAAGTTCCAGGATCGCTGAGCGAGCGAGGAGGAAAGAGACGATGGTGACCGAGGCGATCTTCGACGCGCTGGAACAGGCCTGGAGCGACAAGGACATCGACCGGCTGGTGTCGCTGTTCACCGAGGACTGCGTCTATGAGGACATGGCGCTGGGCGCGCTCCACCACGGCCATGCCGGGGTGCGCGAATTCGCCGAGGGCGTGTTTCAGACGATGCCCGATTTCACCCTGCGCTTCCCGATCCGGCTGGTGGGGGCCGAGCGCGGCTCGAGCCACTGGACGATCAGCGCCCACTGGAACGGTGCGTTCGAGGGGGTCGACCGCACCGGCCACCCGATCGTCTTCCACGGGCTTTCCTCCTACGTCTTCCGCGACGGGAAGATCGCCCACAATATCGACTGCTGGGACTATGTGGCGATGATCAAGGCGTTCGGGGTGCTGCCGGCCTCGCTCGCTGTGCTGCCGACCGCCGGATCGGCGGCGTGAATCTGATGCTGGTTGCGTGATCGGGCTGGACTCGGATGGTCTTTGCATCGATCTTCGAAGGACGGAGGACGCCGGAGGCATGCACGCCCCAACGGGGGCCGTCAGCTCGATTGGAACAAGCCATGCGTGGATTTGGACCTGCCCTGCAAGAGATGGTCACCGACCATCATTTCCTCGCCAGGAATAGCGCGCCTTTTCACGAAAGCGTGCGTCAGCGCGCCGTCGTCAGCCCCTCGCGCGACGAAGCGCTCGACAGCGTCACCCGTGTCTTCTTCCCGCATGAGGTGGTGGTCCATGGCGGCGGGCAGAATCTGGACTTCCACCACAGCTCGGCGGCGCTGGGCGACATCAGCCTGAACCAGATCGCCTATGGCGCCGATGTCGACGTGCGGATCACCGAGCTGCAGCGCACCCATTTCGTCTTCGTGATCGCGCTCACTGGCCAGGCGACGGTCGAGTACAGCCAGCGCAGCTGGGGTTTCCAGCCGGGCGACTGCGTACTGATGGCGCCCAATATCCGCTATAATTTCGAGATGAGTCGCGACCATACCCATCTCGCGCTCGGCATTCCGTGTGACCGGCTGATCGGTAGCGGACGCCCCTATGAGGCGGTCCACAATGTCGTCGAGCGCGCGGACGATGCGCCGCATGGCGGGGCGGCCCATCTGATGGGCTTCATCGAATATATCTGCGGCGAACTCCATCGCGGCTCGCCGATCTTCGGCTTGCGCGAGGTGGTGACCGCGAACGAGAACAGCCTGCTGGCGATGATGCGCGCCACCTTGTTCGATCGCGAGGCGGCGGTGCGCCAGCCCAGCGTGTTGCCCAGCTTCGTGCGCCGCGCCGAGCAGTTCATAAGCCTTCATCTGAAGGACGACATCCAGCTCAGCGACATCGTCGAGGCGTCGGGCGTGCCCGAGCGGACGCTCTACCATGGCTTCGAGCGCTTCATGGGCCACAGCCCAATGCGCTGGCTGCGCCTGCGCCGGCTGGAAAGCGCGCGCGCCGACATCATCGCCAGCGGTGGCGAGGTCTCGGTCACGTCGCTCGCCAACCAATATTGGATCGGCCATGGCGGCCGCTTCGCCAACATGTATCGCGAGATTTATGGCGAGACCCCCTCGGCGACCTTGACCCGTTCGCGGCAGGCCGCGCTTCGGGTGGCGGTGATGGCCGACGCCAAGGCTGCGCAGTCCGTACAATGACTTCGTCCATGAACTAGCCGGCAACGGCCCTTCGGCCCGATGAGGGGAGGATGACCCCCGTCCGGCCGCATCGTCAGGAGCAAAGAGCGTGAAGTTTCAGGCTGTAACCGCGGCCATGCTGATGGCTGCGCTGGTGTCGTGCGCGCCCAATCGCGGCGTCGACGTCGACTGGGCGCTCCACGGCCTCGATGCCGGCGAGAAGCGTTTCAGCGGGCTGGAGGCGATCACGCCGGCCAATGTCGGCCAGCTCGGCGTCGCCTGGTATGCCGATTTCGACGCGCGCTCGCTGCGCGGGGTGGAGGGCACGCCGCTCGTCGTCGACGGGGTGATGTACGCCTCGGGCCCGTGGAGCAAGGTGATCGCGCTCGATGCCGCCACCGGCCGCCAGCTCTGGGCCTATGATCCCGAGATCGACGGCGCGATCGCGCGCAACGCCTGCTGCGACGTCGTCAATCGCGGGGTGGCCTATGCCGACGGCAAGGTCTTCGTCGGCGTGCTCGACGGCCGGCTCGTCGCGCTCGATGCCAAGACCGGCAAACCGGTGTGGACTGCGGCGACCACCGATCCGTCGAAGCCCTATACGATCACCGGCGCGCCCCGGATCGTGAAGGACAAGGTGGTGATTGGAAACGGCGGCGGCGAATATGGCGTGCGCGGCTATGTCAGCGCTTATGACGTCGCCACCGGCAAGCTCGCTTGGCGCTTCTACACCGTCCCCGGCGACCCCGCGAAGGGCTTCGAGAGCGATGCCATGGCGATGGCCGCCAAGACCTGGTCGGGCGACTGGTGGAAATATGGCGGGGGCGGCACCGCCTGGGACTCGATGGCCTATGATCCCGAGCTGGACCTGCTCTACATCGGCGTCGGCAATGGCGGGCCGTGGGACCGCACCGTGCGCAGCCCGGGCGGCGGCGACAATCTGTTCCTCTCGTCGATCGTCGCGGTGCGGCCCGACACGGGCCAATATGTCTGGCATTTTCAGGAAGTGCCCGGCGACGAGTGGGATTATACCGCCACCCAGCACATGATCCTGGCCGACATGGACATCGACGGGAAACCGCGCAAGGTGCTGATGCAGGCGCCGAAGAACGGCTATTTCTACGTGCTCGATCGCACCAATGGCGCCTTCCTGTCGGGCACGCCCTATGTCCAGCAGACCTGGACCAGGGGGCTAGACCCGAAGACCGGCCGGCCCGACATCGCCCCGGAGGCGCGCTACAGCGGCACCGGCAAGCCGTTCCTCGGCATGCCCTCGCCGGCCGGCGGGCATAGCTGGCAGCCGATGAGCTTCAACCCGAAGACCGGTCTCGTCTATTTCCCGATCGCCGAGATTCCCTATGGCTATGTCTCGGGCAAGACGCAGGATTTCACCTATGATCCGCGCGGCTGGAACACCGGCCAGGACGCCGCCAAGACCGCGATGCCCGAGGATCCGGCGATCCGGAAGCAGATCCGGGGCATGATGGGCGGCGCGCTGATCGCCTGGGATCCAAAGGCCGGCAAGCGGGTCTGGTCGGTGCCGATGCCGCTGCCGTGGAATGGTGGCGTGCTGTCCACCGCCTCGGGCCTCGTCTTCCAGGGCAACGGCACCGGCGACTTCGCCGCCTATGACGCGACGAGCGGCAAGAAGCTCTGGTCGATGCCGATGGGCTCTGGGATCGTCGCCCCGCCGATCAGCTATTCGGTCAAGGGTGTCCAATATGTCTCGGTCGCGGTCGGCTGGGGCGGCATCCTGCCGCTCAACATGGGCGAGGCGCTGAAGGCGGCGGTGAAGCCCAGGGTCAACCGGGTCGTTACTTTCCGGATCGGCGGCAACGCCAAGCTGCCGATCCCGGCCGAGGAACCCACAGCCCCGCTCACGCCGCCGCCGTCGACCGCGTCGCAGGCTGTGATTGGACAAGGCCGCGAACTTTACCATGTGCGCTGCTGGATGTGCCATGGCGACAGCGTCGTGAACCATGGTGGCGTCCCCGACCTGCGCCGGTCGGGCGCGATCGCCGACGAGGCCGCCTTCCGCGCCTTCGTGCTCGACGGCGCCGCCGAGCCGCTCGGCATGCCGAACTTCTCGAAGGACCTGAAGCCTGCCGAGGTGGAGGCGATCCGCGCCTATGTGATCAAGCGCGCCAACGACCTGAAGGCCGATCCGTCGATGCCGTGAGGGATCTTCCCCCCAACTCTTCCCGTCACTCCAGCGAAGGCTGGAGTCTCGGGAGAGGGGAGAAGGGCGGGAGGCAGGAGCCTCCTGAGATTCCAGCTTTCGCTGGAATGACGGAAAAATGGGGGAGCGGGTGAAGCCTCACCCCTTCGCCGACAGCGCGCTCAATTCCTCCAGGTCCAGGTCGCGCTCGAGTTCCTGCAGGGTCTCCTCGTCGATCTGGCCGGCGCGGTGGAGGCGGAGCAGTTCGGTGCGGCCGGCGGCGATCGCCTCGAGGATCAGGTCGAAATGCGCCTGGACGTCCTCCTCATAATGCGCCTCGCGGCCGGCATAGTTGGTCGTGACCTTGGCCTTGCTCTGATAGGTCGCCAGCAGGCGCGGATGCACCAGTTCGCCATCGGCGTCATAGGCGCGCTGCTCGACATGGGCGACCTGGATCCGGGCGATGGCGGCCTCGGTCTGGCTGATCGTCAGCGCCGGCCGGTCGGTCAGCGGATCGCTGAGCCCGGCCCAGCGGATGACGAGGCCCAGAGTCGTCCCCTGGATCAGCACGGTGCCGAGGATGACGGCGAAGGCGGTGACGAGCATCAGGTCTCGGCCGGGGAAATCCTGCGGCACGCTCAGCGCCACCGCCAGCGTCACCACGCCGCGCATCCCCGCCCAGCCGATCACGATCGATCCGCGCGGCCCCACCGTAGTATAGCGCTTCGCGCCCAGTTTGCGGACCAGCAGGATCACCGCGTCCGACCCGAACATCCAGGCGAAGCGCGCGGCGGTGAGCGCGAGCAGGATCAGCAGGATCGGCATTGCCATCTGGTCCAACACCACCCCGAAACCGCCGACCCTTTCGATCACGCCGCGCAGCGACGATCCGATCAGCATGAACACCGAGGCTTCCATCAGGAAGATCAGCACCGCCCAGAAGGAGAAGCCGCGCATGCGCACCGAGGCGGGCAGCACGATATGCTGGTACCAGCCGCAGATCAGCCCCGTCGCGACGGCGGCGAGCACGCCCGAGACATGGAGCATTTCGGCGAAGAGATAGGACACCCAGCCGATCAGGACCGACGAGAGGATCATCAGATATTCGTCGCCCAGCCAGCGGACGATCTTGACCCAGAACACGCCGAGCGCCGCGCCGACCGCGATGCCGCCGATCGTCAGCATCAGGAAGCTGCCGACCGCATCGGACGCGCTGAACAGGCCGGTCGCTCCGGCGGCGATGGCGAAGCGGAACAGCACCAGCCCGGTGGCGTCGTTGAGCAGGCTTTCGCCCTCCAGCAGGATCGACAGCCGCCGGGGCAGCTTCACATGCTGAAGCACGGCGCGGGCCGAGACCGCATCGGGCGGTGAGACGATCGCGCCCAGCGCGGCGCAGGCGGCCCAGGGGAGCGCGGGGAACAGCAGATGGGCGACGACCGCGACGATCACCGTCGTGAAGACCACCGCGCCGATCGCCAGCGACAAGATGCCGATCATGTGCCGGCGCAGATGGCCGAGTGCGATGAACCAGGCGCCATCCATCAGCAGCGGCGGCAAGAAGATCACCAGCACCAGTTCGGGGTCGAGCGTGATGACGGGGAGGCCCGGCAGGAAGGCAAGCAGCGCGCCGCCGGTGAGCAGCGCCACCGCAGGCGGAAGCCCCAGCCGGTGCGCCACATAATGGAGGGCGATGATCGTCACCAGCATGGCGATCACCAGTTCGAACAGTTGCAAGGGTTCCATCGTCACTCCCGATTCCAGGAGCAGCATAGACGACGCCGTCGATGGTACCAGTCGCCCCTAGCTATGAGGCGCCCGCCACGGAGGCTGGGCGCCCCATGTCGGTTCAGGCCGCGCCGATCGCGGCGACCCGCTGACGGGCCGCCTCCAGCGCGGCATCGCGCTGCTCGGGGCCGAAGGCGACACCCTCGATCAGGATGACGTGCGGGTCGGCGATGCCGATGAAACCCAGCATCGTGCGCAAATGGCTCTCGGCATGTTCGGCCGCCGACGCCTCGCCGCTGCTGTAGATGCCGCCGCGCGGCTGGACGATGAAGACGCGCTTGGCCGCGGCCAGTCCTTCGGGGCCATCGGCCGAGTAGCGGAAGGTGCGGCCGGCGACGAGGACATGGTCGAACCAGGCTTTCAACTGGGTGGGGATGCCGAAATTATACATCGGCGCGCCGATGACGAGGATGTCCGCCGCCAGCAATTCCTCGATCGCGGCGTTCGATGCCTCGGCGCCGAGCCGGTCGAGCGTGACATGCGGCAGCGGATCGCGGGCAAGGTCGCGGTGCGCCACCTCCAGGCCGGGATGGAGCGCCCTCAGGCGGTCGACGATGGCCGAGGAGATGGCGCGGCTGGCCGAGGCATCACCCTGGATGCTGGAGTCGATATGGAGAAGTTTCAAGGCAGGGGGTGTCCGTTTCGATGGATGACCCCATCTAGCTATGGGCCGCCCCACGGCCCGCCAAGAACGCATATTTTGGGAACCTGGTCACATGGATATGACTGTTGCCGCGCCGATCACGCAGGGCGAATGCCTGCGCGTCACCGAGATGCTCGGCCGGATCGGCGACCGCTGGACCCTGCCGATGGTGATGACGCTGCGGGCGGGGCCGGTGCGCTTCAACGCCATTCGCCGTTCGATCGGCGGCATATCCCAGCAGATGCTGACCCGGACGCTGCGCGGCCTGGAGCGCGACGGGATGGTGACGCGCAAGGTTCACCCCACGGTTCCGCCCCAGGTCGAATATGCGCTGACCGAACTCGGGCTTTCGCTGGCGGAAGAAGGACAAAGGCTCGGCAACTGGGTTTCGGCGCATCTCGTCGACATCGATCGTCATCGCGCCCGGTTCGACCAGGGAGCGATCGCGCTTCCGGCGTCCTGATGCAGCAAGCCCTGTCGATGGATTGCCGGATTTGGGAGATTTCCGCGAGCTTGCGAAGTATGGATAAGTATAGTTCCGTAAGATTTCCAAGTGAATGAGTACGTAGATGTACGTATGTCAGATGTAATCCAATGAATATGCTTCATCCAAAATGGATCATTAGCAATTTTAGTCCGGATGAGGATGGATTTTGCCACAAAGGTCTAAGTTGGAAGCGATAATCTAGACTAAGGTCTAACGAAACATCCGCAGATGCGCGGATAATATTACCGAATTCCAAACCGTACTGGGCGCATATCGGTCGTACGAGGGGATGGGACCCTTCGTGCGGGGGTATCGCTTTGGCAATTCGCTTTGGTCTTGATCGGATGGGTGGACGGGGAAGGGGGCTTTCGGCCCTTTTCTGCGGTTCCGCGCTTGCGTTCGCGCCCGTTGCCGGCATCGCCGCGACCCCGGCGGGAACCGTCATCACCAACATCGCCGACATCCAGTATCAGCAGGAAGGCGCCGCGCACACCGGCCGGTCCAACCGGGTCGATGTTCGCGTCGACGAGTTGATCCGCTTTACCGTCACCTCCGCGCCCACCTGCGTGGCCGCCTCGGCGAGTGTCACGGTGGTCGGTTTTCGCATCACCAATCTCGGCAATGGCGTCGAGGATTTCATTCCCGGCCGGCCCGTCGTCAGCGGCGGCAGCAATTTCGCGCCCACGGCCGTCATCGCCGACAGCAATCGCAACGAATGCTATGACAGCGGCACCGACCAGACGATCCCTCCGGGCGGGCACACGACGCCGGTCGCCCTTGGCGGTTCGACGGTGGTCTATGTCACCGGCACCGGCGGTAATGGCCAGGGTAGCGTGACGCTGCCGGTGACCTCGGGCACCGGCGGTGGCGCCAGCGGCACTTCGATCCCGGGTGGCGGCACCGGCGGCACCACCGCTGTGATCGGCGAGGGCGGCGGCACCGTCACCGGCGTCGCCGGCGTCAGCTCGACCGGCCTCACTGCGGCGCTGGTGAAATCGCAGAGCGTGCGCGCGGCCGACGGCAGTGCGACGCCGCGCATCGGCGCCATCGTCACCTACAGGATCGAAGGCCGTTTCTCGGGCGTCGGCACGGCCACCAATGCGGTGATCGCCGACGCGATCCCGGTCGGCACCAGCTACGTCGCCGGTTCGCTCAGCCTCGATGGCCAGAAGGTCAGCGACGGCGGCGGCGACGATGCCGGCGATTTCGACGGCGGCCGCGTGTCGGTTCGCCTGGGCGACGTGGCGTCGCCGGCGGTGCGCACGGTTTCCTTCCAGGTTCGGATCAATTGAAGTGGAGTGTGATCGGATGAAGAGCAGGCTGGCGTTTCTCGCCATGATCGCCGCGAGCGCGAGCGCCCCGGCCATCGCCGGTGGCCTCGCGCTGGAAACGCGCGTGCTGAAGACGGAGACCGTCCATCTGCCGAACGGCAGCATCGCGGAGAAGCAGGTCGCGGCCCAGAAGGCGGTGCCAGGCGATCCGATGGTCTATGTCCTGGCCTATCGCAACACCGGCGGCGCGCCGGTGTCCGATGTGGTGCTGAGCAGCCCCGTCCCTGCCACGATGATCTATCGCGGCGCCGGCGCGGGTGCCGAGCCCGAAGTTTCGATCGACGGCGCGCATTTCGCGCGGCTCGCCGATCTCGTCATCACCGGTCCTGGCGGCGTGCGCCGTGCGGCCCGGCTGTCCGACGTCACCCATGTCCGCTGGCGGATCGGCTCGCCGATTCCGGCGGGGGGCACGGGTGAAGTCTCCTTCCACGCCGCACTGCGTTGACCTTCAGACGGGGGATATTGAATATGTTGCGTAGCTTAACCTCACGGATAGCGCTGTCTGGCACAGCCCTGTCCCTGATCGTGTCGGGGGCGGCGCAAGCCGCCACCGGTACGGTCGCGGGCACCACCGTGTCCAACACCGCCAGCGTCGCCTACACGATCGGCGGCGTCAGCCAGACTCCGGTGACCTCGAACGCCGCGACCTTCCTGGTCGACCGCAAGATCAACCTGACCGTCGCCCAGGTGGGCGGCCAGTCGACGATGATCAACGCCAGCGACACCAACCAGGTGATCGCGTTCACCGTCACCAACAACACCAACTCGGTGACCGACTTCCGCCTGTTCGCGACCCAGCAGAACTCGCTGGTCCTCACCCTGCTGGGCCATGGCGACAGCTTCGATGTCGACAATCTGCGCGTCTTCGTCGACGTCAACGGCAACAACACCTACGATCCGGGCACCGACACGGCGACCTATATCGACGAACTCGCGCCCGATGCCTCGGTGCGCGTGTTCCTGGTCGCCGATATTCCGGCCACCCTGCCGGTGCAGGCCTATGCCGGCGTCGGGCTGACCGCGGTCGCGGCCGCGGGCGGTACGGCCAGCAGCCTGGGGGCGGATCTCGCTGCCACGGTGCTCGGCGACACCGTCAATGCGATCGACAATGTCTATGCCGACGCGGCGGGCGCTCTCGACGTCAACCGCGATGGCCGCTTCTCCGCGATCGGCGAATATGAAGGCGGATCGGCGTCGCTGCAGGTGACCAAGACCTCGCTTCTGATCAGCGATCCGGTCAATCTAGGCCTGCTGCCCAAGGCGATCCCGGGCGCCGTGATCGAATATTGCATCCAGGTGAAGAATGTCGGCAACGGGCCGGCGAGCAACGTCGTGATCACCGATCCGATCCCGACCAACTCGACCTACCTGGCCGGCAGCGCGCTGGTCGGCGGGTCCACCCTGCTCGGCGTCTGCAATGCCGACGGCACCTCGGTGACCGATGCCACGGATTCCGACGATGGCGAATTCGCCAGCGGCAACGTCAAGGCGCGCATCGCGTCGCTGGCGGCGGGCGCGACCAAGACGGCGCGCTTCCGGGTAACCGTGAACTGAACTAAAGTTGTTCGAGATCAATGCCTTGATCCCGACGTTGCCGTCGGGGAACGGCGGAGCCTTGCCCAGGCGATTCCGTTCTTCCCTGTCGCGCATGCTCATCGGCCTCGCAGCTGTCGCTTCGGCGACGGCTGCGGGTGCCGTTGATATTTCCAACAGTGCCAGCCTGTCCTTCAGCAGCGGTGGCGTCGCGCAGACGGTTGTTTCGAACACCGTCACGCTGACCCGCGCGCAGGGGCTTCCGGCCAAGATCCATTTCACGCGGTTCCCCGCGAACACGAATTTCAAGCTGCCCATCGCCCGGTGCAGCAATGGCCAGCCCTCGCTTGCCGACTATGACGGCGACGGCCAGGCCGAACCCCCGAGCAGCGATTATGTCGACACGTCGCATTATTCCGCCAATGCGCCGGTCCTAATCGAACTCACCAACCCGTCCGGGAACGAAGATCCGGGCGCCATCGACACATCTGTCGTCACGATCCGGTCGGGTCGCGGCGACATGGAGCATCTGACCCTGTCCGAAACGGGGCCCGATACCGGTGTCTTCACCGGTGCGATCGACACCAAGGTTGCCTCGGCCGCCCCCGAGAGCTGCCTGCTGGAGATCAATTCGCGCGAGACGATCACCGTCGACTTCGACGGTGGTCCCGAAGGTACCAATAACGCTAGTGATACTGCTCTTATTGATCCATTTGGGTACATTTTCGATTCATTGACGGGCCGTCCCGTCGATGGCGCGACGATTACGCTCGTCAATGCCGACACGGGCCAGCCCGCCCAGGTGTTCGGTGATGACGGCGTCAGCGCCTATCCGTCGACGGTGGTGAGCGGAAAGACGGTCACCGACGCCGGTGGCGCCGTCTATCCTGGCCAGACCGGCCATTATCGTTTCCCGCTGACGATGCCCGGACGCTACAAGCTGATAGTCGATCCGCCGCCCGGCTACAGCGCCCCGTCCACCGTCGCGCCGGCCCAGCTGAAGACCCTCGAAGGGCCTGACGGCGCCTATCTGGTCGCCGATCCGTCCTATGGGACGACCTTCACCCTGTCCGAGCCGGAGCCGCTGCAGGTCGACATCCCCGTCGATCCCTCGCAGGGGGCGCTGTCGCTCGACAAGCTGGCATCGACCCGCATTGCCTCGCCCGGCGACGTGATCCAGTATCGCCTGCGCCTCGCCAATCGCGACGGGTCGGAGATCATCCCCGGCGTCACCATCACCGATCTCCTGCCGCCCGGCCTGCGCTATCGGCGCGGATCGACGCGCGGCATCGCCGAGCCCGAGGTCGCCGCCGACGGGCGCAGCCTCACCTTCCGCGCAGGGCTGATGACGCCCGGCTCGTCGCTCGAAATCCGCTACAGCGTCACCGTCGCGCCCGGCGCACCGATCGGCGAGGCGCTCAACCGCGCGATCGCGGTCGACGCCAGCGGCGCGCGCAGCGCCGCCGGCAGCGCCGCGGTGCGCATCCGCGCGCTGCTCAACAGCGATGTGCTGACCATCATCGGCCGGGTCGTCGAGGGGCCCTGCGGTGCCGATGGCGAGAAGCGCAAGGGCGTCGCCAATGTCCGCATCCTGATGGAGGATGGCACCTATGTCGTCACCGACAAGGACGGGCTTTACCATTTCGAAGGCGTCCGCAAGGGCCGCCACGTCGTCCAGCTCGACACCCAGAGTCTGCGTCCCGGTTTTGCGCCTGCGCAATGCGATGCCGACACCCGTTCGGCGGGTCGCGCCTTCTCGCGCTTCGTCGAAGGGCAGGGCGGCACCCTGCAGCGCGTCGATTTCACCCTGCTCCGCGATCCCGCGGTGGCCGATGCGGCCGAGAAGAAGACCGCCGGCGCGGATATCGCCGATGATGCGGCCGCCGCCGGCAATGGCATCGACTGGCTCGACTGGGCCGGCGAGGAGCCTGGTGTCGACTGGCTGTTCCCGATGGTCGACCATAATCCGCGCGCGCCCGTGCTGCGCGTCGTGATCAAGCATCTGCCCGGCCAGTCGATCGACCTGCGCCTCAACGGCGCACCCGTGGATGCGCTGCTGCGCGACCAGGGCGACGGCAACGGCCATATCATGATCGCCCAATGGAGCGGCCTGCCGCTCAAGGAAGGCGACAACCAGCTCGAGGCGCGCGTTCTCGATGCGTCGGGGCAGGTGGCGAAGCTGCTCACCCGCACCGTCCATTATGCGAATGTCGCCTCGCGGATCGACTATGTCGCCGAGCGTTCCAGCCTGGCCGCCGACGGCTTCTCGCGCCCCGCGATCGCGCTGCGCCTGCTCGACCGCGACGGCAAGCCGGTGCGCAAGGGCACCCCGGTCAGCTTCCAGGTCGACGAGCCCTACAAGGCCGCCGTCGAGGTGCAGGCCCAGAACGACAAGCCGCTCGAAGGGCTGGGCCGCGGCCAGCCGACCGCCTTCGTCGCCGGCGACGACGGCATCGCGCTGATCGAGCTGGAGCCGACCACCCAGGCCGGCGCGGTGCGCCTGACCGTGGGCACCACCGAAAATGGCAAGACCCGCACCCAGGAGTTCCGCCCCTGGCTGCAGGCCGCGGCGCGCGAATGGGTCGTGGTCGGCTTCGGCGCGGGCACCGTCGGCCACAGCGTCCTGTCCGGCCATGCCCGCAAGGCGGGGATGCTGAGCCGCAGCGACACCTTCACCGACGGCCAGCTCGCCTTCTACGCCAAGGGGCGGATCAAGGGCAGCTGGCTGATGACGATGGCCTATGACAGCAACCGCAAGCGCGACAAGGATCGCGGGCTGCTCTCCACCATCGATCCCGATCGCTATTACACCGTCTATGGCGACGGCACGAACCAGGGCTATGACGCGGCGACCAGCGGCAAGCTGTACCTGCGGCTGGAGCGGCGCCAGTTCTACGCGCTCTATGGCGATTACCGCACCGACCTGACCCGGTCGCAGCTCATGCGCTACAACCGCACGCTGAACGGCTTCAAGGGCGAGTTCCGCGGCCGGATGGTGTCGTTCACCGGCTTCGCCGCGAAGAGCGACGAGACCCATCTGCGCGACGAGATCCAGGGCAATGGCCTCACCGGCCCCTATCGCCTGCGCGGCCGTTCGATCGTGCCGAACAGCGAGCAGGTGCGCATCGAGACGCGCGACCGGCTGCGCTCGGAGCTGATCGTCAACACCCAGACTCTGAGCCGCCATATCGATTATGACATCGACAGCGATAACGGCACCCTGGTGTTCAAGGCGCCGGTGTTGTCGCGCGATGCGGACGGCAATCCGACCTTCATCGTCGTCGACTATGAGCTGTACGGCAATGGCGCGAAGCAGCTCGTGGCGGGCGGCCGCGCGGCGGTGTCGCTGTTCAACGACCGTGTCGAGGTCGGCGCCACGCTGCTGCGCGACGAGACCAGCGGCACCGCCACCGTGGGCGGTGTCGACATCAAGGCGAAGGTCACCGAGAACACCGAGCTGCGCCTGGAAGCGGCGGCGGGCGGTGCGCGCGGCGGCACCGGCGACCGCGCCTATGTCGCCGAGGTCGAGCATCATGACTCGCGCCTCGACCTGCTCGCCTATGTGCGCCAGCAGGATCAGGATTTCGGCGTCAACCAGCAGAATGTGGTCGAGGCGGGCACGCGGAAATTCGGTGCGGACGGGCGAGTCCGCATCAGCAACCGCATCTCGTTCAACGCGGCGGCGTGGCATCAGCAGGCGCTGGCCGGGCCGGCGAAGCGCGACGCGATCGACGCGCGGGTCGAATGGCGCGGCGACGAGACCAGCTTCCACGCCGGCTTCAAGATGGCCGACGATGTGGGCGTGGCCAACATCCCCACCAAGTCGCGGCTGCTCGCGGTGGGCGGATCGCGTCAGCTGTTCGATGGCAAGCTGCTGGTGGCGGCGGAGAACCAGTTCGCGCTGGGCGACCAGAAGGGCAGCACCGACTTCCCGGTTCGCCGCACCATCGACGCCGGCTATCAGCTGACCAGCGCGGTGCGCCTGATCGGCGGCTATCAGACCGCCGTCGGCGAGCGCTATTCGGCCAAGGCGGTGCGGGTGGGCTTCGACGTGAAGCCCTGGGCCGGCGCCAAGCTGAACAGCACGGTCAATCAGGAGACGGTGGGCGAGAATGGGCCGCGCAGCTTCGCGCAGTTCGGTCTGTCGCAGGCGCTGCCGATCGGCACGCACTGGACCGTCGACGGCTCGTTCGACATGAGCAAGACCGTGAAGGGC
Source organism: uncultured Sphingomonadaceae bacterium (assembly GCA_963540925.1). GTDB lineage: Bacteria > Pseudomonadota > Alphaproteobacteria > Sphingomonadales > Sphingomonadaceae > Rhizorhabdus. Next base: position 135,977 of record CAUTRN010000006.1, on the reverse strand, counting down.
GCGATCCCGACGGGGGCGGTGGTCAATCCACTCCACCCGACCGCTTCCTTCGGCTCGCTGACCCAGGACGGCAACACCAACGAGGATTATAGCGCGGTCAGCCTGGGCGCGGCCTGGCAGTCGGGCGACTGGGCCTGGAACGGCCGTGCCGAGCACCGCCGGGGCGACGTGACGCAGCGCTGGGGTTTCACCAGCAACCTGCTGCGCCGGCTGGGCGAGGGGCGGACGATCGGGTCGTCGATCCGCTATTATCGGATCAGGCAGAAGGACGGCGCCGTGGCGGCGGAGCTGTCGGCGGACCTGGCGGTGGCGTGGCGGCCGCTCGACAGCCGCTGGTCGCTGCTCAACCGTACCGAGTTCCGCAAGGAGCGCGGCGATGCCGGGGTGGGCTCGGGCAATGTGCTCGGCGTCGGCACGGCGAACGGCGTCGACGCGCTGTCGACCCGGATCGTCAACAACCTGGCGGTCAACTGGCGCGACGTGCCCGAGGGCGGGGACGCGCGCTGGGAAGCCTCGGTCTATTATGGCGTGAAATATGTGAAGGGGCGCTTCGACGACGACCGCTTCGATGGGCTGATCGATGTGGTCGGGTTCGATCTGCGGCGCGACGTGGGCCGCAAGTTCGACGTGGGGATCAGCGGCAGCGTCCAGCACAGCTGGAAAGACAAGGTCGTCGCCTGGAGCGCCGGCCCCGTGGTGGGCATCAGCCCCGCCGACAATATGTGGATCAGCGTGGGGTATAATGTGAAGGGCTTCCACGACCGCGATTTCGAGGACGGACGCTATCTGCGGCAGGGCCCCTATGTGACGCTGCGGCTGAAGTTCGACCAGCAGAGCCTGTCGTCGATCGGCGGCCGGCTGGGGAGGAAAGGGCGATGATGCGCATAAGATGGGCGATCGCGCTGATCGGTGCCCTGGTGGCGCTGGCGACGGGCGGTGGGGCGCGGGCGGCGCTCACCATCACCACGGCGGTCAGCACGGCGGCGGATCCGCATAATGGATCGCTTCTGCCGAAGGCGATTCCCGACGCGACGATGAGCTACACCGTTACCGTGGCGAACGCCCTGTTCCAGTCCACCGCGCGCAACGTGACGGTCAGCAGCCCGATCCCGGCCAAGCTCAAATTCTACGTCGGCACCGGCAATCCGGTGACGGTCACGATCGGCGCGCTGTCGAGCCTGACCTATAGCTATGTCAGCCTGTGGGACACCGGCGACGGGCTGGAATTCTCCAAGGACGGCGGCACCGACTGGAGCTACAAGCCGGTGGCGGGCACCGACGGCAGCGATCCGCTGGTCACCAATGTCCGCGTGAAGACCGGGGGCAGCCAGGTGGCCGGGGACAGTTTCACGATCAGCTACAAGGCCATCGTGCGGTAAGCGCGGGCATCAGGCCGGGCGTGGCGAGGGGCGTTGCTCGCCGTCGATCTGGGCCATGATCTCGCGATGCGCGAGTTCGCGCAGCCAGCGATGCCCGGCATCGCTTTCGAAATGCTGGTGCCAGGCCAGCCGCATCGTGAAGCGCGGCGGCGGGAAGGGCAGGTCGGTCGACGCGCAGATCGCGCGGATCTCGGGGCGCTGGGCGAAGCGCGACGGGACCGCGGCGATCAGGTCGGTGCGCGCCACCAGCGCGGCGAGGCTGGTGAAGCGCGTCACCGACAGCGCGATCGTGCGCGCCAGTCCCAGGCCGGCCAGCACATTGTCGATCGGCCCGCGATTGCCGATGCCTTGGGGAGAGACCAGCGCCTGCGGGATCGCGGCGAAGGCGGCCGGGCTCAGCGGCTTGCGCAGCGCGGGATGGCCGTGCCGCGCGAGCAGGACGAAATGCTCGTCATAGAGCGCGCGCTCGACGAAGCCGGCGGGTGGCTCGATGCCGGCGACGATCAGGTCGACCCGGCCCTCGCGCACGTCGCGACCGGACAACGGCGAACTTTCCACCGAGCGCAGGCTGATCGTCACGTTTGGCGCCTCGCGGCGGACCGCGGCGACGACCGGCGGCAGCAGGTGCAGTTCGGCGAAATCGTTGCTGCTGATCAGGAATTCGCGCTGCTCGCTGGCGGGATCGAAGCCGGCGGGATCCAGGATCGCTCGGGTCGCCTCCATCCAGCCGCCGATCTCCTCCGCCAGCGCACGGGCGCGCGGGGTGGGCACCATGCGCGTGCCGACCCGCTGGAACAGCGGATCCTCGAACAATTTCCGCGCGCGGGCCAGCGCTTGCGAGACCGCTGGCTGGGTCAGGTTCAGCCGCAGCGCCGCGCGGGTCACCGACTGCTCCTCGAGCAGGGCATGGAGCATAACGAGGAGTTGGAGATGCTGTGCCCTTATGGTCATGCCTGTGGCTTATAGTTGGCCATTATGACATTTCATTGGAGTTATGGGTGGCAATCTTCTAATCGCCCTTTCACCAGATCGCGGGACATGAATCCCGTAAAGGATTGATCATTTAAAGTTGATCTCCAATTTATTGATCTGATCTTCAAATAAATCTTCCAATAACTTCGAGTATATTTGGAAATAAATTTCCGTTTATCTGGAATTTTATTGGAAAATATTCGCCGATACTGGAATTTTTACATCAAATTGTCACGAAGCGAAGCCAATGGGCTCGCAGCCGATCATCGCCTGATCGGATATTCGCAACAGCGGTGGGTGACATGACGTCCAACAAGTTTCGTTTCCTGATGTGCGCCTCTCTCCTGGGGATGGCCTTTCCCCTCCAGGCGCAGGCCGTCGCCGACGCCGCCTCGGCGGACGATGCGCCCGGCGACATCGTCGTCACCGCCACTGGCCGCTCGCAGCGGTTGCGGGACGTGCCGGTGTCGGTGCTCGCCACCAGCGGCATCGAGGTTCGCAAGCAGGCGATCGTCAACCTGGAGGCTTTCGCGATCCGCCAGCCGGGCTTCCGCATCTCGCAGTCGCCCGCGTCGGACTATATCGCCATTCGCGGCATCGGATCCTCGGCGAATATCGGCTTCGAGCAGTCGGTGGGTACCTTCGTCGACGGCCTCTATCGCGGCCGCTCGCGCGATACCCGCATGGCGCTGTTCGACATCGACCGGATCGAACTGCTGCGAGGCCCCCAGACCACCTTCTTCGGCAACAACACGATCGGCGGCGCGCTCAACATCGTCACCCGCAAGCCCGGCCGCGATTTCGCCGCCGACGGCACCGCTTATTACTCGCCCACCTTCGGCGAATATTCGGTCGAGGGTGGCGTGAACGTGCCGCTGGGCCAGGATCTGGGCCTGCGCCTGTCGGCGCGCCAGTCGGGTTCGGACGGCTATATCCGCAACAGCAACACCGGCAAGAAGGGGCCGCACCTGAACGACAGCATCGGCCGGGTGGCGCTGGCCTGGACGCCGGACTCGGCGGTCAGCGTCGATGCGCGGCTCGACCTTGGCCGGATGCGCGACAAGGGCGTGTTCAACGTCGAACTGCTCGATTGCCCGCCCCCGGCCGCGTTCGGCGCCGCGGCGGGCGCCTGTAGCCGCTATCTGGCGGCCAATGGCGGCAGCGTCGACAGCAAGCTCGACCGGCGCAGCGCCGCCAATGAATCGAAATTCGACTATGATTTCGTCGAGGGCGAGGTGGCGACCCGGATCGAGGCCGGCGACAATGTCCTGACCCTCACCTCGGGCTATTTCGGCCGCGACTATGATCTGCTCAACGATCCGGTGCCGGTGCCCGGCACCAAGGGGGGCAGCGCCGTCGGCACCACCACCGCGCTGCCGATCGTGATCGGCGAACATTATCGCCAGATCAGCCAGGAAATCCGCTTCGCCTCGCCGGAGGACCGGCCGGTCAGCTATATCGCGGGCGTCTATTATCAATATGGCCGGCTGCGCAACAATCTCTACCAGGGCTTCTACTTCGCCCCGGTGGCGGCCGCGACGGGGGGCCTCGTCCCCGCCACCACGCCGATTGCCGGGCTCGTCTCGGTGGCCGAGCGTAGCGATCAATATTCGGGCTTTGGCGCGGTGACGGTGCGTCCTGCCACCGGCCTCAGGGTTAACCTCGCCGCGCGCTACACCAAGGTCGACAAGCGCGATCGGCGCACCGCGACGATGGGCACGGCGGGATCGATCCCCGTCGCCGGCAATTTCGTGCCCTTCGCGGCCGCGACGCAGGCACGGCTGTTCGGCCCCGCCGGTATCGATGCGGGCGACTATACCGATCCCAAGCGCAGCGACGACGCCTTCCTGCCCTCGGCCAGCCTCCAATATGACCTGACCGGCACGGCGATGCTCTATGCCTCCTATTCGAAGGGCTTCAAGGCGGGCGGCTTCTCGATCGGCACCACCAAGTCGGCGTTCGAGCCGGAGAAGGTCGATGCCTATGAGGCGGGTCTCAAGGCCTCCTTCCTCGATCGCGCGGTCGACCTGACCCTCGCCGGCTTCCACAGCAAGTATCGCGACCTGCAGGAGACCGCGACGGTGCTCGTGAACGGTACCACCCGCCAGATCGTCACCAACGCGGCCCGATCGCAGGCCGATGGCGTCGAACTGGGCCTCGCCGTCCGGCCGGCGCGGGGGCTGACCCTGTCGACCAACGCCACCTGGCTGCGCGCGGTGTACAAAGATTATGCCAATGCGCCGTGCACCACCCTGCAGCAGGCGCAGACCGTGGGCGCCTGCGTCCAGGACCTGTCGGGCACCCGCCGCGCCTTCGCGCCGAAGTGGAGCGGCAATGCCGCGATCGACTATAGCCATGACGTGGGCGGTGGGATGCGGATCGACGCCAACGTCACCACCTATTTCTCCAGCCGCTATTTCGTGGTGCCGACCGGCGACCGTCGCATCTCGCAATCGGGCTTCGCCAAGGTCGACGCGCGGCTCGCGCTGGCCCGCGACGACGATAGCTGGGACGTCGCGATCATCGGCCGCAACCTCACCGACCGGCTCACCGCCAGCTATCGCCAGGTGGTGCCCGGCGCCACCGGCTCGATCGGCGCGCTCGCCGATGCGCCGCGCTCGATCGGCCTCCAGCTCCGCGTCAAATATCGCTAAGGCGGGGGCATGCTCAGGATCGGAACGATGATCGGGCGGCTGGTGCTGCCGCTGCTGGCGGGCTGCCTGGCGGCGGCTTCGCCAGCGGCCGAGACCGGGGAGGGGGCGCGCTTCACCATCGCCGTCATCCCCGACACCCAGAACTATCTGGATTTCAAGGCGCAGCGCGCCGAAGGCTTCCCCTTCGACGCGAACGAGATGTTCCTCGACCAGATGGCCTATGTCGCGCGCAACTTGCGGGCCAATGGTGGGACGATCGATTTCGTCACCTCGGTCGGTGACGTGTGGCAGCATCTTCCTGGCGACAAGCCCGATCCCGAGCATGTCGCGCTCGGCATGGCCTCGGTGCCCAGCCCCGCGCTGGAGCGGGCGGCTTCACCCGTTTTCCGTGAGAAGATCCTGTCGGTCGAGATTCCGGCGGCGGTCGCCGGCTATCGGATGATCGCCGGCAAGGTGCCCTTCGCGCTGGTGCCCGGCAATCACGACTATGACGCGATGTGGACCGACGCCCGCTATCCGCCCAGCGCGGCGGCCACGACCGGGGCGGGGCGACCGAGCGGGCTCGGCATCCTCCACCTCGGCGGGCTGGAACTGTGGCGCCAGGCCTTCGGCAGCGAGACGCCGCTGTTCCGCGACAAGCCCTGGTATGTCTCCTCCTTCCGCCATGGCGCCGACAGCGCGGTCGTCTTCACCGCCGCCGGCCGCCGCTTCCTGCATCTGGGGTTCGAGATGCAGCCCGACGATGCGGTGCTCGACTGGGCGCGGCGTGTGCTGGCGCGCTATCCGGGCGTGCCGACGATCGTCACCATCCACCAATATCTGAAGCCCGACGGCACGCGCGGCGCGGATTCGATGATCCGGCTTTCGGTCGCCCAGCCGTCGCACAACGACCCCGAGGCGCTGTGGAGCAAGTTCATTGCCGCCAACGACCAGATATTCCTCGTCCTCAACGGGCATGAGGAGGGCGCGGCCCGCCGCGTCGATCTCAACCGCGCCGGCCATGAGGTCCACCAGCTGCTGTCCGACTATCAGGGCCGCCGCCAGAGCTTCCGCGACGTCGCGCCCGGAGACCCCCGCACCGATCGCTTCCCCGGCATCGGCGACGGCTGGCTGCGCCTGATGGACTTCGACCTGACCCCGGGGCGGGAGCGGGTCCACGTCCGCACCTACTCGACCCATTACAAGGCCGAGGCGCGCGACCTGCCAGCCTATGCGAACTGGTACAAGGCGGGCGAGCACTCCGACATGACCGACGCCGAATTCCTCGACCAGGATGATTTCACGATCGAGCTCAAGGACTTCGCCCGGCGTTTCCCAGGCTGACGCTATTCCTTGATCGTCTCCATCGCCACGAAGGTGGAGGTGCTGGAGACATGCGGCAGGCTGGAGATGCGCTCGCCCAATACCTCGCGATAGCGGCGGATATTGGCGGTGCGCACCTTGAGCAGATAGTCGAAGCTGCTCGCCAGCATATGGCATTCCTCGACCTCGGGAATGCGGCGGACGGCGGCATTGAACTCGCGCAGCGCCTGCTCGCGGGTGTCGGACAGTTTCACCTCGGCGAAGGCGACATGGTCGAGCCCCAGCTTGGCCGGATCGACGATCGCGCGGAAGCCCAGGATCACCCCGGCTTCGATCAATTTCTTCAGCCGGACCTGGCATGGCGTCTTCGACAGGCCTACCTGTTGTGCCAGATCGGTCAGGCTCATCCGCCCGTCGGCCGAGAGCGCGGTGATGATCTTCCGGTCGAACTCATCCAAATATTCTGTTTCATCGCGATTTTTCATGTGATCTGACCAAAATTATGCCTGAATAAAGTCGAATCGATGTGATTTTGGATCATATAAGGTCTGAAGCGTGGCGATGAAATTTGATATTATGGGCCATGACCAAGCCCGCTTTTGCCGCCTTCGCTCCGCCGATCCGTCCCGCCACCCCGCTGCGCGCCGCGATCACCGCCGCCTATCGCCGTGACGAGGCCGAGGCGCTCGCCCCGCTGATCGCCGCCGCCACCCTCGACGACGCCACCAAGGCCGCGATCGCCGCAACGGGTCGCAAGCTGGTGAGCACCCTGCGCGCCAACCATCGCGGCAGCGGCGTCGAAGGGCTGGTGCAGGAATATTCGCTGTCGAGCGAGGAGGGCGTGGCGCTGATGTGCCTGGCCGAGGCGCTGCTGCGCATCCCCGACGCGGCGACCCGCGACGCGCTGATCCGCGACAAGATCGCCGATGGCGACTGGAGCGCGCATCTGGGCGGCGGCAAGTCGCTGTTCGTCAACGCCGCGACCTGGGGCCTGGTGGTGACCGGCAAGCTCGTCGGCAGCGTCGACGATCGCGGCCTGGGCGCCGCGCTCGCCCGGCTGGTGGCGCGGGCCGGCGAGCCGGTGATCCGGCGCGGCGTCGACCTGGCGATGCGGATGATGGGGGAGCAGTTCGTCACCGGCGAGACGATCGCCGAGGCGCTGAAGCGCGCCCGCTCGCTGGAGGAGGAAGGCTTCCGCTACAGCTATGACATGCTGGGCGAGGCGGCGACCACCGCCGCCGATGCCGCGCGCTATTATGCCGATTATGAGCGGGCGATCCACGCGATCGGCCATGCCTCCAACGGGCGCGGCATCTATGAAGGCCCCGGCATCTCGATCAAGCTGTCGGCGCTCCACCCGCGCTATGTGCGTGCGCAGGCCGATCGCGTGATGGGCGAATTGTTGCCGATGGTCCGCCAGCTCGCCGAACTCGCCAAGGGCTATGACATCGGCTTCAACATCGATGCCGAGGAAGCCGACCGGCTCGAACTGTCGCTGGACCTGCTCGAAAGCCTCGCGGTCGATCCGCGGCTGGCGGGCTGGGACGGGCTGGGCTTCGTCGTCCAGGGCTATGGCAAGCGCTGCCCCTTCGTGATCGACTGGATCGTCGACCTCGCGCGCAAGACCGGCCGGCGGATCATGGTCCGCCTGGTCAAGGGCGCCTATTGGGATGCCGAGATCAAGCGCGCCCAGGTCGACGGCCTCGCCGACTTCCCGGTCTATACCCGCAAGGTCCACACCGACGTCGCCTATATCGCCTGCGCGCGGAAGCTGCTCGCGGCGCCCGACGCGGTCTTCCCGCAGTTCGCGACGCATAATGCCCAGACGCTGGCGACGATCTACCATCTCGCCGGCCCCGATTTCGCGGTCGGCCGCTATGAGTTCCAGTGCCTCCACGGCATGGGCGAGCCGCTCTACGAACAGGTGGTGGGCAAGGACAAGCTCGACCGGCCGTGCCGCATCTATGCGCCGGTCGGCACGCATGAGACCCTGCTGGCCTATCTGGTCCGCCGCCTGCTGGAAAATGGCGCCAACTCGTCCTTCGTGAACCGCATCGCCGATCCGGCGGTGTCGATCGATGAGATGGTGGCCGATCCGGTCGACATCGTCCGCGCCATGCCGAACCCCGGCCGCCGGCACGACCTGATCCCGCTGCCCGAGGGCCTGTATCCCGACCGTCGCAACTCGGCCGGCATCGACCTGAGCGACGAGGTCGCGCTCGCCGCGCTGTCCGCGTCGCTGCTCGAAAGCGCGGCCATCGCCTGGTGGGCGGCGCCGGCCGACGGGGACGGGACCGAGCGCCCCGTGCTCAACCCGGCCGATCATCGCGACACCGTCGGCACCGTCGTCGAGGCGGGCGCCGATCAGGCCGCGCGCGCCGTCGCCACCGCCGCCAATGCGAGCTGGGGGATGACCCCGATCGCCGAACGCGCCGCGATCCTCGAGCGCGCCGCCGATGCGATGCAGGCGCGCATGCCGATCCTGCTCGGCCTCGTCGTCCGCGAGGCGGGCAAGTCGATCCCCAACGCGATCGCCGAGGTGCGCGAGGCGATCGATTTCCTGCGCTATTATGCCCAGCAGGCGCGCGCCACCTTCGGCGCCCGCCAGCACCCGCTCGGCCCGGTCGTCTGCATCAGCCCGTGGAACTTCCCGCTGGCGATCTTCACCGGCCAGATCGCAGCGGCGCTGGTCGGCGGCAATCCGGTGCTCGCCAAACCCGCCGAGGAAACCCCGCTGATCGCGGCCGAGGCCGTCCGCCTGCTCCACGCCGCCGGCGTTCCCGGCGACGCGCTGCAGCTTCTGCCCGGCGACGGCGCGATCGGCGCCGCGCTGGTGGCGGCGCCCGAGACGGCGGCGGTGATGTTCACCGGCTCGACCGAGGTGGCCCGGCTGATCCAGCGCCAGCTCTCGACCCGCCTGTCGCCCGCCGGCAAGCCGATCCCGCTGATCGCCGAGACCGGCGGCCAGAACGCGATGATCGTCGACAGCTCGGCGCTGGCCGAGCAGGTGGTGGCCGACGTCATCGCCTCGGCTTTCGACAGCGCCGGCCAGCGCTGCTCGGCGCTGCGCATCCTCTGCCTGCAAGAGGAGATCGCCGACCGCACCCTGAAGATGCTGAAGGGCGCGCTGCGCGAACTCAGCATCGGTCGCACCGATGCGCTCGCGGTCGACATCGGCCCGGTGATCACCGCCGAGGCCAAGGGCGTGCTCGAGGATCATATCGCCGCGATGCGGTCGCTCGGCCGCCGGGTCGAGCAGCAGGACCTGCCGGCCGAGGCCGCGCAGGGCACCTTCGTGCCGCCGACGATCATCGAGCTCGACAGCATCGCCGACCTGAAGCGCGAGGTGTTCGGGCCGGTGCTGCACGTGATCCGCTATCGCCGTGCCCGGCTGGGCCAGCTGATCGATGCGATCAACGCCACCGGCTATGGCCTGACCTTCGGCCTCCACACCCGGCTCGACGCCACGGTCGCGCATGTCACCGCGCGGGTGAAGGCCGGCAACCTCTATGTGAACCGCAACGTGATCGGTGCGATCGTCGGCGTGCAGCCGTTCGGCGGGCGCGGGCTTTCGGGCACCGGGCCCAAGGCGGGCGGCCCGCTCTATCTGGGCCGGCTGGTGTCGACCCCGCCGGTCTTCGCCGGCCGCGCGGGCCATCTCGACACCCTGCTGCACGATTTCGCCGATTGGCTGGAGGCGTCCGAGGAGGCCGAGGCTGCCGCGGTTGCGCGCCGCTATGGCGAGGCGTCGGCGCTCGGGGTCGAGCTGGAGCTGCCGGGGCCGGTGGGCGAGCGCAACCTCTATGCGCTCCACGCGCGCGGCATGGTACTGATGCGGCCGACCACCCGCGCGGGCCTGTTCGAGCAGATGGCGGTGGTGCTGGCGACCGGCAATCGCGGCTTCGTCGAGAGCATGGCGCTGCCCGAGGGGCTGCCGCCGCAGGTGGCCGCCGCCTTCCCGCGCGAGCGCCCCGCCGTGTTCGCCGCCGCGCTGGTCGAGGGCAGCCAGAACCAGGTCGCCGCGATGGTCGAGACCGTTGCCGACCTGCCCGGCCCGATCGTCCCGGTCCATGCCGCCAACAGCGCCGCACCGCTCGCCTATCCGTGCGACTGGCTGCTGGAGGAGGTCTCGGTTTCGATCAACACCACCGCCGCAGGCGGCAATGCCAGCCTGATGATGCTGGGCTGATGAACCGGCGGCGGCTGCCCTGCGGGGCGGTCGCCGGCCCGTCATCCGACCTAAGGTCCAATTGCCGATCGTCGTGCTTGGGGGCTTCATGTCCGTCGACAAGCACTTCATCGGGAGAAGACGATGCTGCAGGAAGCGATGGCGCGGTTCGCGGGCAAGAGCCTGTTCCGCGAGCGATATGAGAATTTCATCGGCGGCCAGTGGGTGAAGCCCGTCCGCGGCGACTATTTCGACAATATCTCGCCGGTCACCGGTCAGGCGGTGTGCAAGGTCGCCCGCTCGACCGCCGAGGATATCGAGCTGGCGCTGGACGCCGCGCACAAGGCGAAGGACGCCTGGGGCCACCGCTCGACCACCGAGCGCTCGAACATCCTGAACCGCATCGCCCAGCGGATGGAGGATAATCTCGACCTGCTGGCGATGGCCGAGACGATCGACAACGGCAAGCCGATCCGTGAGACGACCGCCGCCGACATTCCGCTGGCGATCGACCATTTCCGCTATTTCGCCGCCTGCGTCCGCGCGCAGGAAGGCTCGATCGCCGAGATCGACAGCGACACCGTCGCCTATCATTTCCACGAGCCGCTGGGCGTCGTCGGCCAGATCATCCCGTGGAACTTCCCGATCCTGATGGCGGCGTGGAAGCTGGCGCCCGCGCTGGCGGCCGGCAATTGCGTGGTGCTCAAGCCCGCCGAGCAGACCCCGATGTCGATCATGGTGCTGATGGACCTGATCGGCGACCTGCTGCCCGAAGGCGTGCTCAACGTCGTCAACGGCTTCGGCGTCGAAGCGGGCAAGCCGCTCGCCACCAACAAGCGGATCAGCAAGATCGCCTTCACCGGCGAGACGACCACCGGCCGCCTGATCATGCAATATGCGTCCGAGAACCTGATCCCGGTGACCTTGGAGCTCGGTGGCAAGAGCCCGAACATCTTCTTCGCCGACGTGATGGACGCCGACGACGATTATTTCGACAAATGCCTGGAAGGCTTCGCGATGTTCGCGCTCAACCAGGGCGAGGTCTGCACCTGCCCGAGCCGCGCGCTGGTCCAGGAATCGATCTACGAGAAATTCATCGAGCGCGCCGTCGCCCGTGTCGAGAAGATCAAGCAGGGCAGCCCGCTCGATCCCGCGACGATGATCGGCGCCCAGGCGTCGAATGACCAGCTCGAGAAGATCCTGTCCTATATCGCGATCGGCCGGGACGAGGGCGCCAAGGTGCTGACCGGCGGCACCCGCGCCGATCTGGGCGGCGAACTGGCCGACGGCTATTATGTCACGCCGACGGTGCTGGAAGGCCATAACAAGATGCGGATCTTCCAGGAGGAGATCTTCGGCCCGGTCCTGTCGGTCACCACGTTCAAGGACGAGGCCGAGGCGCTCGCGATCGCCAACGACACGCTCTACGGCCTGGGCGCCGGCGTCTGGAGCCGCAACGGCACCACCGCCTATCGCATGGGCCGCGCGATCCATGCCGGCCGCGTCTGGACCAACTGCTACCATGCCTATCCGGCCCATGCGGCCTTCGGCGGCTACAAGCAGTCGGGCATCGGGCGCGAGAACCACAAGATGATGCTCGACCATTATCAGCAGACCAAGAACCTGCTGGTCAGCTACAGCCCGAAGGCCCTGGGCTTCTTCTGATAATCCCCGGCGGCGCGTCGCTCCACCCCTCATCCCTGTCGCGCCGCCACCCTTCGACGGGCATCTCCGGATGCCCGTCGATTTGTGTCTGCAGGAGAGAGCGATGACGATCCCGCCGAGGATCCTGAGCACCCCCGAGGCCGACGCGCTGATGGCGCGCCTGGCCGTGCGCCACGGGCCGCTGATGTTCCACCAGTCGGGCGGCTGCTGCGACGGATCGGCGCCGATGTGCTTCCCGCTCGGCGAGTTCAGGACGGGCGGGCAGGACGTGCTGCTCGGCCATGTCGCCGATGGCGTGCCGGTGTGGATCGGGGCGGCGCAGTTCGAATATTGGCGCCATACCCAGGTGACGATCGACGTGGTGCCGGGGCGCGGCGCGGGGATGTCGCTGGAAAGCCCCGAGGGGATGCGCTTCATCGTCCGCTCGCGGGTGTTCAGCGATGAGGAGAACGCCGCGCTCGAAGCCGCCGGGGAGCCGCCGCGCGGCGGTTGAGAGCGATGGACTCCAGCGACACCGCCCCGGCCTTCCGCGAGCATCCGCTGCGCCGCCAGGTGGTGGGCGAGATGCATCTGCGCCGCTTTCCGGCTTTCACCCTGCCGGCGCAGGCGATCCAGCTGTTCCGGCTGGTCGACGCCGACGAGCGCGAGGCGGAGCGGGTGGAGCTGGCGCGCGGCGCCTGTCCCGGTGTCGACACCAGCCGCCACCGCGAGCGGCGCTGGTCGCCCGAGGTGCGGGCGTCGTGGGAACGGCACAGCGAGGCGAGCACCGTCACCGTCGCGCTGACCGGCGCCGAACTGGGCGCGCCGCGCTGGGAGCGGCCGGGGCAGGGGCCCGCCGCCGAGGCGATCGCCTGGGCCGAGGCGCTGCCGGGCGGGGTGGTGCGCGCATCGCACCTGCTGATCGTCGCCGACGAGGCGGCCGGGCTGGCGGCCGTCGAGAGCGCCGAGTTCAGCGCCTCTCACCTCGTCTCGTGCCACATCGCCGGCGGCGCCCGGTTGTGGAGCGACTTCCGCATCCACCGTGACGGCTATGGCCGGCTGGTGCTGGCCGCCAACGGCATGGCGATGGCCGACCTGATCCGCGCGGTGCAGCGGCTGCAGGAGCTGGGCAACTATCGCAACCTGGCGCTGATCGGCCTGCCGGCCGCGCAGGCGGCCTGGGGCGAGGCCGACCGGATCGAGCAGGCGCTGGCCGCTTCGGGGCGCTCGCTCCGGGCGCGCGACCGGCGCGACGACGATCTGCTCGCCGACCTTGCCGCCCATGCGGAAGACCTGCTCTCGGTGGCGGCCGCCTGCGACTACCGGATGAAGGCGACCCGCGCTTATGCCCAGATCGTCGACGACCGGCTGGCCGAGCTGCGCGCCACGCCGATCGCGGGCTATCAGTCGCTCGACGACTTCATGTGCCGCCGCTTCCACCCGGCGATGCGGACCTGCGCCGCGCTGACCGAGCGGATCGCCCTGCTCAACTCGCGCGCCGCGCGGTTGACCGCGCTGCTGCGCACCCGGATCGAGACCAATATCGAGAACCAGAACGGCCGGCTGCTCGCGTCGATGGACCGCAGCGCCCGGCTGCAGCTGCGCCTCCAGCATCTGGTGGAGGGGCTGTCGGCGGTGGCGATCAGCTATTATCTGCTCGGCCTCCTGTCCTATCCGGTGAAAGCCGCCGAGAAATGGCGACCGGACGTGTCGGCGACGACCCTGCTGGGCCTGGCCGCGCCGCTGATCCTGATCGTGGTGTTCATTCTGCTCGGGCGGATGCGGCACCGATTGGTGACGGCGGATGACAAGAGCGCGGGCGACGATGCATAAGAAGGCCCCAGAACATAAGGGAGTGGGAGATGACCATCGTGGCCGAGACGGTCTCCTTCGCGTACAGCCATGCCCAGGCGCCCGACGAGGCGATGCGCGAGATCGCGGCGGCGATCGGCGATGAACCGCTGGCGGGGGCCGTCGTCTTCTGCTCGCACCGCTTCGACCGCGCCGAACTGGCCAAGGCGATCAACCTGCAGACCGAGGGCACGCCGGTGATCGGCTGCACCAGCTCGGGCGAACTGACCCGCGATGGCTATGACGAGGGCAGCCTGAGCCTGATCGGCTTTCCGAGCAGCGCCTTCCACTTCGTCTCGCACTGCTTCGACGATATCGGCGCCTTCGATCCGGTCGAGGCGCGCGAGGCGATCCGCCGGCTCGCCGCCGTGGCCGATCGCGACAGCCGGCATCTCGGCGACAGCATCAACCATGTCGCCCTGTTCCTGGTCGACGGCCTCTCGCACCGCGAAGAGATGCTGACGATGACGATCCAGGACGCGCTGGGCGACATCCCGCTGATCGGCGGCTCCTCGGGCGACGGCCTCGCCTTTCGCGAGACCGCGATCTTCGAGGGCGGGCGTTTCCACAGCCGCTCGGCCGTGGTGGCGATCCTCTCGACGCCGCGGCCGATGCACGTGTTCAAGGCGCAGCATTACCAGCCGGGCGAGCGCAAGATGGTGATCACCGGCGCGATCCCCGAGGACCGCATCGTCACCGAGATCAACGCCGAGCCGGCCGCCGAGGAATATCTGCGGCTGGCGGGCCATGCGGGCGAGGCGCTGGGCGTCACCTTCTTCGCCGCGCATCCGCCGATGGTGCGTGCGGGCGGCGAATATCATGTGCGCTCGATCCAGAGCGCCAATGCCGACGGCAGCCTGACCTTCTACTGCGCGATCGACGAGGGGATCGTGCTGACCGTGGGCGAACCGGTCGACCGGCTGGCGCGGATGGAGGCGCTGTTCGGCGACATCCGCGAGAAGGTGGGCGAAGTCGACCGGATCATCGCCTTCGACTGCGTGCTCAACCGCATCGACGCCGAGCAGCGCCAGCTCAGCGGCCGGGTGTCGGCGCTCTATGGCGCCAACCGCGTGATCGGCTTCAACACCTATGGCGAGCAATATCATGCGCTGCACGTGAACCAGACCTTCAGCGGGCTGGCGATCGGCAAATGACGAAGGCGGCCAACCAGAACGACGTGCCGGACAAGACGGACAAGGCTGAGGCGGCGGAGCTGGAGGCGCTGCGCCATGAGGTGCGCAAGCTGCGCAAGATCAACGCCGCGCTGATCGACCGGGTCGAGCGGTCGACCGACATGGCGGGCAACGCCTTCTCGATGTTCGAGACCGCGATCTCGCTGGAGGGGATGGTGCGCGACCGCACATCTCAGCTGGAAGACGCGCTGGCGAAACTGGCGCAGGCCAATGCCGACCTGGCCCAGACCCATGGCCTGGCCGACGCCGCGCGGATGCGGCTGCGCGACGCGATCGATTCGATCAACGAGGGCTTCGTGCTGTTCGACGCCGAGGACCGGCTGATCCTGTTCAACGAGGCCTATCTGGGCTTCTGGCCCGGCATCGCCGACCAGGTGCGCGAGGGGATGAGCTTCGACGAGCTGGTCCGCCTCGTCGCCAAGAAGGAGCCGCCCGGCGGATCGCTGGTGGCGCCCGATCGCTGGGTGTCGGACCGGCTGGCGCGGCATGGCATCGCCAATGGCGGCCATGTCCAGGAACTGGCCGACGGCCGCTGGGTGCAGATCAACGAGCTGCGCACCAGCGAGGGCGGCATCGTGGGCATCTATACCGATATCACCGAGGCCAAGGCCGAGGATGCGCGCGATCGCGCCCGCGAGCTGGCCGAGCGCAACCTGGTGCTGCAGGCGACGCTCGACAATCTGTCCGAGGGCGTCGCGGTGTTCGACGAGCAAGGGCGGCTGAGCGCCTGGAACGACGCGCTCCAGCGCATCCTGCGCCTGCCCGACGGCTGGAGCCAGGCCATCGCCGACCATGGCGGGCTGGCCGACTGGTGCCGCACCCGGCTGGGCCTGCGCGACAAGGGGTGCCTCGACTGGCATGGCGGCAAGGCCCGGCCGGGACAGGTGGAGCGGCTCTGCCAGGCGGGCGAGCGGCAATTGGAGGTGCGCAGCACCGCGATGGAGCGCGGCGGGCAGGTGATCGGCTTCACCGACGTCACCGACGTCCAGCGCGCCCAGGCGGCGCTGCGCGAGACCGCCGACACCTTGGAGCGCCGCGTGTCCGAACGCACCGGCGAGTTGGTGGAGGTCAACCGGCGGCTGGAGGCCGAGGTGGCCGAGCGCCGCGCGATCGAGGCGGCGCTGCTCGACGCCAAGACCGTGGCGGAGAAGGCCAATCTCTCGAAGACCCGCTTCCTGGCGGCGGCGAGCCACGACCTGCTCCAGCCGTTGAACGCCGCGCGGCTGTTCGTCGCGGCGCTCGGCGACCGGCGGCTGGCGCTGCCGACCCGCGCGCTCGTCAGCCAGACCTCGACCGCGCTGGATTCGGTGGAGGACCTGCTCGAGGCGCTGCTCGAGATCAGCCGGCTCGACGCGGGCGCGATCCAGCCCGAGATCAGCGATTTCCGCCTTGATCGTCTGCTGCGGACCCTGCAGGTGGAGTTCGCCCCGCTCGCCCATTCGGCGGGGCTGGAGCTGACCATCGACGCCCAGCCGATCTGGGTGCGATCCGACATAAGGCTGCTGCGCCGCGTGCTGCAGAACCTGCTGTCGAACGCGATCCGCTACACCCAGCGCGGATCGGTGGCGGTGCGCTGCCGCGCGGTGGAGGACGGGGCGGGCGGCCGGATCGCGATCGACGTGGTCGACACCGGCCCCGGCATCCCCGCCGACAAGCAGAGCTATGTGTTCGAGGAATTCCGTCGGCTCGACATGCGCCCCGCGGGCAAGGGGCTGGGCCTCGCCATCGTCCGCCGCGCGGTGGACATGCTGGGCCACGAGATCCTGCTGCGCTCGGCGCCGGGGCAGGGGGCCTGCTTCACCGTCACCGTACCGCTGGGCCAGGAGCGCAGCGAGCTGGAGGAGGCCGAGGCCGGCGCGGCGCGCGGCCGATCGATGACCGGCCTGCGCCTCCTGATCGTCGACAACGAACGCAGCATCCAGACCGGGATGCGCACCCTGCTGAGCGGCTGGGGCTGCGAGGTGACGACCGCCGACGGCTTCGCCGAGGCCGTCGCCGAGATCGACCGCGGCCACCGGCCCGACATCGTGCTGGTTGACTATCATCTGAAGGACGGCGAGACCGGCGACGCGACGATCGCCCGCCTCCACGCCTATCTGGGCGAGACGATCCCCGCGATCATGATCTCGGCCGACCGCGGCGAGGAACTGAAGGCGACGATGGCGGGCCTCGCCATCCCGCTGCTCAACAAGCCGGTGAAGCCGGCCCAGCTGCGCGCGCTGCTCCGGACGATGCTGGGGTAGGGCGGGATATATCGAGGACAACCTGTCGCCCTCGATCGCAGAACGGTTCCGCTTCAAGCCGCTTCACTCTTTCCATGAGCGAAGCGGCACTGTCGGATTTAGACCTCTGAGATGATTTCCTCGACGATGGACAGAATGCATTCGACGTCCGCTGCCGAGGGTTCGGCAGCCAGGTCACCGTGAACCATCCGGTTACGCAACGGGATAAGCGGGCGCATCCGTTGCTCGGCCTCCGGGGCGATATAGCCCAGCATGGCCAATGTCTGGACCACGGTGCCCGGTGTTCGAGGACGGGCTGCAGCCGAACTTTCGATGCTTTGCAGGGTCGCTTCGAGCAACGACCAGCCTAGAATGAATGCCGCACGGAGCTCACCGTTTGCCTCCAGCGCACGAACGTGGCGGAGTCGCTCGCGAATTTCAGAGGCGGGTGATGCGGCGATGCTCAGTGATTTGAGCGGGTCTTCGGCTGTGTAGGCGACGAGGAATTGCCAGTCGGGATGGCCATCGAACCGCTGCCGAATTTCCCGCAATGTGAGGTCCGCTTGCGGTGTTCGGCGTTGCCGTATCTCGATAGCGACATTGGCCCCAGCTTTCCTCGCAATGGCGTCAGGCCTGTAGGTGCCGAGGAAAGGCGGCACCTGTTGAGGATCGGGCTCGATTTCGAACGAGAAACCTTGCGCGAGATATTGGTTTTTCAAGGCGGCTAGAAGCTGAACCTCTCCATCCGCTGGTTGATGTCGAGCCGGTGAAGTCATTAGAGCCTCCTCCAGCTCAGATCGTTATCGATGCGGATATATACAACGGGCGCGGCTTCTGCCGAAGCAGAGATGGCGTCAAGCGCTGCCGACAGTTGTTCCGTTGGCTCGTCAAAAGACCACTCGACTTCTGGCTCGAATTTTTGCGAGACGACTCGTTCGATCGATCTGTCATCCAAGTAAACGGTACCGATCATGGCGTCGAGGATCGGCTTCACGATGTTGTCGACGTCGCCTTCCATCGGAGCGGTCGGGAAATAATATATGGTAACCGCGAGGGCCTCTTCCTCGTTGAGCCAGAGAAGCTCCAGAATCTCCTCAACTCGTTGACGAGCTGAGGCCCGCACAGCCGCCTTCCAGCGGTCCTTTGATGCCGCTCGGGCTTGAAACGAGAGAGGAACTTCAGTGAGGTGAAACTCCAAGGGAAACATGGAAGGCTCGATTTCCGTGAATTCGTGATTGGATTTCCCGCCGCTGAAAATTCAATGACTCGCTATGGAGTGAACCGGTTTTTCTTCACAGCGAGAGCGAGGCCGCGAGCTGGTGATATTTCTCGATATCCTTGTCGAAGAAATAGAGCGCTGGCGCTTCGTAAGTGACGAGGTAGAGCTTGCCGTCGACCAATGCGCCGATGCCTTCGCCCTTGCGCCGGACCTGGTCGTCACCGCGGGTGAAGTTGTAACCGAAGCGGATCGCCTTCTTGCCGCCCAGTATAGCCGGTTCCTGGGTATCGATGCTCATCTGGTTTACCGCGCTCTGGGCGCGATAGGTCGCTTCCAGCAGGGCGGGGATGTCGGTCATCAGCATATTGGCGGCGACTTTCGGGAGCGGCTGCCGCTTCTTGTCCAACTCGCGGATCAAGGGTTTGCCGACAGGGATTCCGCCGAAGAAGGCGACCTTGTTGAGCGCATGGCCATCCCTGGTCCAGATTTCTACATTCTTGCCCTCGTTGAGGCTCAGCCGATTCCATTCGCCATCGGGCTTGGCCGACAATTTGGAGCCCGCGATACCTGGGCGAGGGCCCGGCGCGATCAGCGAGTTCGCAATCGCCGGGGCGGCCATCACAGCGAGGAGGGCGATCAGAAGGGGCTTGCGCATCATCATCCTCAATCGGCCACGAGGGTTTGGATCATCTTGGCATCGCTCGCGTCCGGGCGGGCGGCGAGATAGGCTTTCAGCGACTGGCGCGCTTCATCGGCCTGTCCGTTCCGCATCAGCGCAAGGCCGAGATTGCGATCGAGTTCGGGCGCCGTATAACCGGCGGTCTTGGCCTCGCGGTACCAGATGCTGGCCATCTGCAGATCACGCGGATTGCCACGAGCCCGATACAGCTCGGCGCGGGCGAACAGCAAGTCTCCGGTCCAACCGCTGCCGGCCGCAAGCGATGCGATCACGAAATCCGAACCGCCGAAATCGTTGAGCTTGGTCTGGGCAGCGAGGAAGCGGGGAAGATAGGGCGCGATCGCGGCGCGATATTCCTTCTCCCGCGCCTGCTGGCCCCCAGGCGCCGTCTTCGCGGCTTCGGCAAGATAGAGCGAACGCTTCAGCTCGGTCGGGTGGCTGTCGAAGAAGCCGGCACTGTACTGGTGCTTGACCTTAAGGCCGCGGCCGACCGCCGTAGCGTCCCCCTCAGCCATGATCTGCTGCCAGACCTGGGAGGCCGCGACGGTAGGATAATCGGACGCCGCCATATATTTCAGCCCGAGAAGGTCGGCTTCGGTTTCTTGCGCCCGATTGAAGCGATAGAGAGAGCCCATGATCGACATCTGGCCATTCTGGGTGTTCGTATTGGTCAGGGCGCCCAGTACCCCGATCCACGCCACCACATCGCTCGCGCCGCGCTGCGACTTGAATCCCATCAGGCCGTGGCGGAGCTCGAAATGTCCGAATTCATGGCCCAGCACCGCTGCCAACTCCGCCTCGCTGCGGGCTCGCAGCAGCAGGCCGGACCAGACCTCCATGCAGCCATTCGCCATCATCGTGGCGTTGAAGGCCGGAATCTCCATCACATAGACGCGCACGCCCCGGCACCGGTCGGTACCCACTTGGCGGCAGAGCACTTCGCGGACATAGGTCTCCAGCCCGCCTTCGCGGATGCGCAGCGGGCTATCGCGGAGCATTCGCTCGCGCTCGTCCGCTTCCATCCAGAGGCCCCGCTCGTCGACGGTCGTGGGCTCATAGGCCGGCGAATAGGTGGGCAGGGCGAGCCCGGGGTCGATCGCGGCCACGGGCTGCGCCAGGGGCAGCATCGCCAGAGCGACCGCCTGAAGCAACGCGCGCCGCACCTATTGCGCTCCGGCAGCGACCGTCGCGACCGCCGTGGCAAGTGGAGTCGCCGTCGGCGATCGGCCGGGAAACCCCTCGAGCAATTGCTGGACGCGCTTGGTGGCGCCCTCGGCATTCCGCACGTCCCCGCCCATCTGCCGGTCGGCATTGAGCCACACCAGTTCGCCGGTCTTCAGGTCGATCAGGCCGGCATGGCCGGTATGGATACCCGACACCACGCTGACACCGCCCATCGCCGCGAAGACCTGCAGCACCTTTCGTCCGGTCGAACCGTAGGAATCATGGGTGTTGATGAACAGTGCATAGTCGGCGTCCGTCAGCGACCGGAGCTTGCCTATATCGCTGCCGATGCCCCATTCGAAGCTGTCCTTGCGCTTCTTGGTGGGCAGCCGATTGCCGGCGAAGAACTGATATTCGATCACCGAATCTGCGACCGCGCCGAACAGTTGCGCATATTGGCTGATCAGGGTGCCGTCCCCGCTCACGCCCTCGTCATAGTCGACGACAACATTGCCCAGGGTCTTCTGCGCCTCGCGCAACGCGTTGCCGATATGGTCGCGCGCGTCGCGCGTCCAATCGGCATTGGGTTCGTCGAGGCCGCCGGTCGACTGCGCGCCGACCCTGATCGTGGGCCGCATCAACACGATGCGAACCGAGCCCGGCTGCAAGCTGAATCCCGGCTTGTTGCCTGTCTTTTCCTGAGCATGCGCCATCGTCGACAGACAGAGCGCCGCAGCGACGATTGCCGCCATAATAGATAGTTTCAAGATGATGCCCCCACCACTCGATCGCCGACAGTCATGCCGCGAAATCGGCGCTGGAACAAACGGGGAATAATCCACTATGGATTATTCCTTCGGCGCGGCGCGCGACCTTTCCGTCCGGTTGGAATTGGTCCTAGGCTGCCGCCCCCAGCGATAAGGCCGCCGCGATGACGACCCTGCGTCTGAGAAAATATGTGAAGCGCTACACGACCCTGTCGAGCGCGCTCGAGACGCTGATGAAGCTAAAGCTGGTGTTGCTGAGCCCGTCCAAATGGGACGATTCCAACGACGCCTTCTTCATGGACCTCTATCGCAACCATGTGGAGGCCCAGTCGGTGGTGGCGCTGTGCTGCACGATGGCGACCGAGACCTATCATCACTGGAAGATCTTCACCCAGGGCATCGAGGGCGTGTGCATCGAGTTCGAGCGGCAGCCGCTGGCGCGCGCTCTCAACGCGCTGCCGAACGTGACCGCCCGGCCGGTGGAATATCTGAAGATCGACGACCTGAAGCGCATGACCGCCGACGATGTCGAGCGCATCCCCTTCGTGAAGCGGCTCGGCTATCGCGACGAGCGCGAATGGCGGGTCGTCGCGCAATGCCCGGACACCACCGCCGAATATCGCGACGTGCCGATCGACCTCGCCCATATCAACCGGATCACGCTGAACCCGTGGATGCCGCCCTCGCTGGCCGACAACCTTCGCGCCATCATCAAGGGCATCGATGGCTGCGCGCGGATCTCAGTGGTCGCCAGCAAGCTCACCAACAGCCGCGAATGGAAGGATGCGGGGCGCGGCGTGTTCGAGCCGGGCGAGGATTAGGGGCAGGGATGCAGGCCCCTTCCCCGATAGGCGGCGGCGACTTTCCCTGGCGCGGCCATCATCTCACCCGTTCATCGATCAACCCTCCGCGACCGGGACAAGTGTCGCGACGGTGACGTGCGGCCAGCTCAGGCCGCCGAAATCCAGGATCACCCGCTGGGTATATTGCAGCTGGAGGAGAGGCTGCCCGAGCCCGTCCAGGCCTTCCTCGATCCAGAAGGTGGCGGTCACTTTGGGCGCGACCGCATTGGGCCCGCCTTGTGGCGGGGCGCCCTTGCCGGCCAGAAAGGCGATGTTGGAAACGCCGCCGCCGACATCGGGGACGGACCCTGCGGGCGAACTGTCCGACGACAGCTGGATGACGATGGTGTTGGTGATCGTCTGACCTTGCAGGGCGTCGACCAGGAACAGGTTGGGGTTGTCGAGATGCGCCTGATCCAGCGATGCGACGCGGGACAAATCCGTGCGTGAGTCGAGCACGTTGGTCAGGATTTCCTCGGGGAAGCTGATCAGCCCGGTCACGCCGTCATCGGGCGTGCCGATCCGGAAAGGGGTTATCGTCGTTGGCGAAATGATCGGCTGGGGCACCGAAAAAGCGACGCCCTGCATGTTGATCGTCGTGCCATGGGGGATGCTTCCCATCCGGGTGACGGTCACGGGTTCGGCGGGGTTGATCGTCGCAGGGACGTTGTTGAAGACGCCGGGTTCGAAATGCTGTCCCGAATTGTCGAAACTGTCGTTGATCGTCTGGAGATAGGCGACACCCCCCAGAAAGATGTCGTCCTGCAGAAGCCCGCGATTGGCGATGCCGGTGTCGCCGCTGATATCGGTGAACGACAGCGTCTCGCTGGTCATGTTGAGTTGCAGGAAATGCCGCGAACTTCCCGACGTGTTTCCGAAGTTGGGGCGCCAGATCATGTTGAAGCCGGTGCCCTTCCAGCTGCGCTGGGGGCTGGCCGCGGGAACATGGCCGGCGAGGCCGCGAAGGAGCCCCAGAAAATCAGCGGGCGCCACCATGGCGAGTGGGGAGCCTTGCCCATGCTCGTGGTGAAAGGTGAAGCTTGGTATCGATTGGCATCATCATCCCCCTGGTCGGCCGAGCGAATGATCCTGTGCGTCGATGAAAATCGCTCGCGTGGTCAGATAGTTGCCGAAAAGCAGATGCTTTCAAGTGCAAGCAATAACTCTCAAAAAATCCGCTTGCATGGCAATTGCGTCGAGTCTTTCATAAATTCAATATAATCATGTATTTGGTAAATTATCCAACGGGATCATATCATTCAAAATCATGGGTAAATAGATTGATCGATAATTATCAATGTCCAATTCGGATTAAATTGGATGAGCATATATTTATTTCATAGTATGATCGAATGATTCGATGATGAATGTGGAAATCCGTTGTCCTGGTGTGGGATGGCGAAAATGATGTGAATTCAAAAGAATTCGATCGGTAGAGTCTGCTTATGGGAAAGGTTCGTTCTTTACTTGGTCTATAGGGAGGGGTGTAACATGCCGCTGCTGATGTCCGAGATTCGTAAGGGGAGTCTGGTTCTCGATATCGATGAGCCGAAGCCCTTCGAGAGGAAGCCGGATTTCTCCGGCAGCGACCAGCTTCATGAAGTCATGCTCAGCAAGGACGTTGGGGTTCGGGTCGTCTGCGACACCGAGATGAAGGGATATGAGACCGCCGGTAATGTATCCCTGGCGGAGATCGTACTGGACAGCTCGCAGGGGGTCATTCCGCTCTGGGGGAAGGACGTCACCCTGCGGTGGCGTTTCCGGAAGGCCGATCTCGACCAGTTCGCCGATCCTCGTGCCGCGCAGCTGCGCATCGAGAAGCTGCTCGCGAAGGCGATCCGCCTGTGGGGCGATGGCGTGCCCGTGAAATTCGCCTATGCCGAGGACGCTTGGGATTTCCAGATCGTCGTCCGGGAGCAGCCGCAATGTTCGGCGGCGGGCTGTGTTCTCGCCAGCGCCTTCTTCCCCGATGCCGGCCAGCATGATCTGGTGATCTATCCCACCATGTTCGAACAGAGCGAGCAGGAACAGGTCGAAACGCTCGCGCTTGAGATCGGCCATATCTTCGGTCTCCGCCATTTCTTCGCCCTGGTGAAGGAAGCTGCGTGGCCGGCCGTGGTGTGGGGAACGCACGATAAGTTCAGCATCATGAACTATGGCACCGAAAGCGTGATGACCAAGACCGATCGTCACGACCTGAAGCTGCTCTATTCCAGAGTCTGGAGTGGCGAGACCACCGAGATCGCCGGAACGCCGATCCGGCTGGTGCGGCCGTTTCATGAGATCAGCTTTCCGGCGCTGGTCGGGGCTGCGGCCGTCGTCGTCTAGCGGGGACTTCCGGGCATTATGCGCGAGCGACCGGGTCATGACCTGACGGTCCTGGTCTCCGGCGAAGCATCGGGTTTCGCCCGACAGGCCGCTCGCAGCCCTTTGAAGGTCATGTCGCACAGGTAAATCGGGAGGGCAGGCAAATGTCGAGATGGGTGGTTCCAGGCGGCACGCAACTGGTCGGCGGCATGACGACACCGGGCGACCAGCCCGATGGACCGCTGTCCAGGATCGTCAAATATGTTCCGACCGAGATTGTCGCGGCCTATACCTTGCTCTTCACGGCCCTGGTCGGATTGAAGCTGGTCGATGGCCAGGCGACGCAATGGGCCGCCGCCGGGTTGATCGCCCTGTTTCTGGTCGTGACGATCATCCACGTCGCGCGGGATGCCCCCAAGGGGCTGGTGCGCAACGCTCATCTGATCGTATCACCGCTGGCGTTCCTGGCGTGGGCCTATCCGATTTCCAGCGCGATGCTCGGCCCATGGTTCGTGCCGCTCTGTTCCTTCGCGGCGCAGGCGATCGTGATCGCGCTGGCGATCGTGATTCAGCCCAAGGAGGCCTGACCGTGCACGAGCTTCAGCTTGCGCTGGAGAGGGACGGCGAACTTCGTGAGCAGATCGACAGGGTCAGTCGGCAAATTTCAGAGAACCAGCTGAAACATGCGCTCGTTCTGGATCTCAACCCCTTCTGGGATGCATGCCGGCGGCTGGAAGCGGCCGGCCTGCGGCCGGATGCATATCGGTGGTGGTCTTGCGGGATAGGCCCTTCGGCGCCATTCCCCATCCCCATGCGAAGCCCAGGGCCGGCAGATCTTTCGATGAGATATAAGGTGGCCGATGATCTGACGGATTCGTTTTTCGGAAGCCGAAAGCGCAAGGGTCCCTATCTGCTCCGCATCCTTGCCGCTCCAGTGCGGACCGAGGAGGAGAGGCGGCTGCGCTATCAACTCGTCCAGGCGGCGCGTCAGGCGTCGATTCCGACGGTCGTGGAGACGGAGGAGCGCGCGACCTATGTCGCCGGGCCTGGCGACGCTTTGACGGCCGGTTCCCGGACGGGGACCCTCGGAGGTTTTCTTAGGGACGGAGCGTTCGGACAGGCCTATGCCGTCACATGCGGCCACGTCGTATCCACCGGCTCGGTTTCGACCTCGGCGGGTATTCTCGGTTCCTGTGTGCATGCGGCTGTTCCGGTTCAGCTTCCGGCGGTATCGGTCTGCACCACGGGCTGTGTACATATGACGAAGCTGGATGTGGCCTTGGTCGATGTGGGGACCGCAACGGTCACCAATGTGGCCACCAGCGCGGCGCAGATCGTCGCCCGCGGCGATAGTGTCGAGATGCATGGCGGGGTCAGCGGAAAGCAAGACTATGAGGTAGGGGGGATCGTGATCGAGATCGATATAGCTGGTTCCTGTTGGGACCGTCTCTATCTGCTCCATGCGCCCACCAGCGGACTTTTGCCGATCAGCGTCAAGGTCGCCACCCATCCGCTCCCGAAGCCCGGGGATTCCGGCGCCTGGCTGCTGAGAAACGCGAATGAATGGGCCGGGATGGTTGTCGCGACGGCGAGCCTCCACGCCTATGCATTGCCTTCCTCGGTCGTTCTGACCGAGGCGAACCGGGCCTTCGGGACCCATCTGCAGCTGGTTTGACGATCGTCGCCCTATCGCGAGGGGCATAGTTTCGGATATGCCGCCTTCGTCCGGGCGGTTTCGCGAAATACCATTGTATATCCGAAACATCCCGGCATGACGCTCCTCCGTCACCATGCTATGCCACGCTTCCGAAAGCTGGCCCGAGCGCCGGCGCCGTAAGGAGATTCAGCGTGAAACGGACGATCCTTGCTTTCCTTGCAGCCAGCCTCGTGCTGCCGGTGATCGGTTCCGCGCCGGCCTATGCGCGCAAGTCGGGGACGACGCGCGAGCAGTGCGGGCGGGCGATCGAGCGTGAGGCGGCCAACCGCTATGGCGGGCGCGGTTTCGTGTTGCTGTCGAACGATATCCGCGAGGTGTCGCGCGACGAGAATCTGATGACCGGCACGGCGCGGCTCGACCGGCGGACCTTCCGCTACGAGTGCACCTATAATGTCCGCACCGAGCGCACCTATGGCGTGTCGCTGCGCCAGCAGGGCGGCGGCGGGCCTGGCAATGGCGGTGGCTGGGGTGGCGGCCCTGGTGGACCGGGTGGTCCCGGTGGTCCCGGCGGCGGCTGGGGCGGGCGGCTGCCGAAGGGCAGCTGGGGGCAGAGCTGCCGAGGCGGCGACATGCGCGGGTCGATCCTGACCGCCGAGTGCCGCAGCATCAACGGCAAGTGGCGCAGCAGCCAGCTCGAGATGCGCAGCTGCCCGACCGGCGGCGCCGGCAACCAGAACGGCCGGCTCGTCTGCGAATGAGCTGAACCGGCGGCAGGGCGCGGACGACCGGTCCGCGCCCGTCGCCATGGGGCCGGACCCTTGCCCTGATCGCGGACGCCCGGAAAAAACTTTCGGGGCGGGCTGTAACTTTCCGCGCCGGCGGGCGAATTCAGGGCCATGCCGCTGCGCTTCCCCTCCCGGCCGGGCCCTGTCGCCCCGATGCCTCGCGACGAGCGGGCGCAAGGCGTGAACGGTGCCGGCGGCGCTGGCGACGAATGGGGGCGGCTGATGGTGGCGGCCCAGGACGGCAATGGCGGCGCCTACCGGCGGCTGCTGGCCGAGCTCAGCCTCTGGCTGCAGCGCTATTTCGCGCGCCGCCTGCCGCCCGCCGACGTCAGCGACGCCGTGCAGGAAACATTGCTGGCGATCCACCGCAACCGCCACAGCTATGACCCGGCCTATCCGCTGGTGGCGTGGCTCAGCGCGATCGCGAAGCGCAAGTGGATCGATCAGCTGCGCGCGCTTGAACGCCGCTCGACCGACATGCTGACCGACGAGGTCGCGACCCCCGATCATGAAGACGCGGTCGTGGGCGCCTCGGTGCTGGCCAGCCTGCTCGGCGAATTGCGGCCGGCGCAGTCGCAGGTCATCCGGCTCGTCAAGCTGGAAGGCTACAGCATCGAGGAGGCATCGATGCAGACCGGCCAGTCCATCCCCGCCGTGAAGGTGAACATCCATCGCGGCATCGCTCGCCTGCGGGCCCTCATCATGAAGAATATCGATGTCGCATGACCTTCTGATCGACCAACTGTCGTCCGGACTGCGTCCGGTCCGGCGGCGCAGCATCGCCCGCGAGACGGGCTGGCTGCTGGCGCTCGGCGCGCTGGAACTCGCGCTGTTCCTGGCTTTGGCGCGGATCAGGCCCGACATGGGCCAGGCGATCGCGCAGCCCCTGCTGTGGTGGAAGCTGGGCGGGCCCGCGATCCTGGCGGCGATCGGGCTGGTGACGGCGGTGCGCTCCTTCTCCCCGCTGGTTGCTCCGCGGCGCGGCCTGACGCTCGCCGCGATCGCGATCGGGCTGGCGGCAACGATCGGCAGCCTGATCGCGCCCTATGGGGCGGTGGCGCCGACCCTCGCCGAACGGCTGGCGCCCGCCCATGGGCTTGGCTGTGCCGCCGCCATCATCGTGCTGTCGCTGCCGATGCTGGCGATGCTGGCGATCTTCATGCGGCGGGGCGCGTCCACCCATGCCGAGGGCAGTGCGCTGGCGGTGGGGCTGGCGGGGGGGAGCTGGGGCGCTTTCCTGTTCGCCTTCTTCTGCCCGGTGAACGATCCGCTCTACATTCTCGTCTGGTATTCGGCGGGAGCGGCGGCGGTCACCTTGGCAGCCCGCCTGATCCTGCCGAGATACGCCGCACTCTAAGGCCCCTGATCCTTCCTCACTCGGGACACGGCGCCGCAGCCCTCTGCGGCGGGGTGTCGCCGCGCGTCCACCTCCCGAAAATCAAATGACGAAAGGACCTCCAGATGTTCGGAATCTCTCCCCTGGGCTGGGTGCACACCCTCGGCAGCCTGCCGGCCATTCCCGTGGCCGCCTATATGTTCGCCCGCCACGGCCGGATCGTGCCGCGATCGACGGCGGGGGCGGTCTATTTCGTCGCGATTCTGATCGGCGCCTCGTCGGTGTTCCTCGTCGCGCGCCAGCCGATCAGCTATGCGATCGGCGCGACCACGATCCTGTTCCTGCTCGCGGGCTATGGCGCCGGGCGACTGGCCTTCCTGGGGCGGGCGCGCGATTATGTGGAGACGGTCTGCCTGAGCGTGACCGCCTTTCTGCTGATGGTGCCGACGGTGTCCGAAACGCTGCGCCGCGTGCCGGACGGCCACCCCTTCATCACCGATCCGCGTTCGCCCGTGCTGGCGGCCGTCACGGCCGGCCTTCTGGCGATGCTGATCCTCGGCCTGGCGGCCCAGATTCTTCACCTGCGCCGGCGCAACGCGACGGCATAGGTCGAGGCTCAGCTATCGGCCGGGATCACCTCGATCGCCAGCGGCTCGCCGCCGGCGACGATCGCGAGGAGGCGATCGATGTTCGGGTGGGCGCCGGGGCGGTTGCGGGCGTCGGGTGTGTGCTCGCCGAAGACGGCGAGGCCATGCTCGGCGGCGGCCGCGTCGAGGGTGCCGAAGGATTGGTGGAGATATTGGTAGACCGCGAGCGAGCCCTGCTTGCCGGGCTGGTTCTCGATGCTGGCGACGACGGCACCGGCGCTGTCGACGAGATCGATACGCTGGACGCCATCGATCGGCGGCAGTTGCTGGAGATTGTCCTTGAAGCTTGCAACCGGTAGAATCATCGCCAGCATGTCCCGTCTCGCCGAGGTGGTTGCGCGGGCGTGTAACAGCTCGAACGCCTGATCGCCATGCGGCTTGCAAGGGTAAGCGAGGTCTCCGTAAAGGCACCGTGCCGCCGGTCCGGAATCCCCGATGAAATCGCTATCATCGATCTAGAACAGGGAGCCAATCGCCTGTTAAGTCGTTGGCGATCGAACAGTCGAGGACTTCATGGCAGAGCAAGCGGATAAGGCCCGGTTCGGGATCGAGGGCCTGGACGACATCATTGGGGGTGGGTTGTCCCGAGGACGATTGTTCCTGCTGGAAGGCAGCCCCGGCACCGGCAAGACGACGATCGCGACCCAGTTCCTGGTGGCCGGCGCCGCCGCCGGTGAGGCCGCGCTCTACATCACCCTGTCCGAGACCGACGAGGAATTCCGCGAAGGCGCCACGTCGCACGGCTGGGATCTTGCCGGGATCGAGATCTTCGAGCTGATGCCGCCCGAGGAACTGCTCGACGAGCAGCAGCAGCAGAGCCTGCTCTATTCGTCGGACCTGGAGCTGGGCGAGACGACCAAGCGCATCTTCGAGGTGTTCGAGCGGGTGAAGCCGCGCCGGGTGGTGGTCGACAGCCTGTCGGAGATCATGCTGCTGGCGCAGAGCCCGCTGCGCTATCGGCGCCAGATCCTGGCGCTGAAGCATTATTTCGCACGGCATGGCGCCACCGTGCTGATGCTCGACGACCTGACCGCCGAGGGCAATGACAAGACGATGCACAGCATCGCCCATGGCGTGATCCATCTCGACGAACTGTCGCCCGACTATGGCGCCGAGCGCCGCCGCACGCGGATCATCAAATATCGCGGCCAGCGCTATCGCGGCGGCTATCACGACTTCGTGATCGAGCAGGGTGGGGCGCGGATCTTCCCCCGGCTCGTCTCCGCCGAGCACAAGACCGAGTTCAACCGCACCGTCGTCGCCACCGAATCCGCCGAGCTCAACGCGCTGCTGGGTGGCGGCGTCCATCGCGGGTCGAGCGTGCTGGTGCTGGGGCCGGCGGGCACCGGCAAGTCGCTGCTGACGCTCACCTTCGTCCAGGCCGCGATCAACCGCGGCGAGCGGGCCGCGATGTTCGTGTTCGACGAGGAGCTGGGCCTGTTGTTCGAACGGGCGCTGGGGCTGGGGATCGATCTCCAGGCGATGGTCGACTCCGAGCTGCTGGTGATCGAGCAGGTCGACGCCGCCGAACTGTCGCCGGGCGAATTCTCGGCGCGGGTGCGGCGCTGCGTGGAGGTGCACGACGCGCGCACCGTGATCATCGACAGCCTGAACGGCTATCAGGCGGCGATGCCGGCCGAACAGGCGCTGATCCTGCACATGCACGAGCTGCTGCAATATCTGAACCGGCAGGGGGCGACGACCTTCCTGACGGTGGCGCAGCATGGGCTGGTGGGCGACATGAAGGCGCCGGTCGACGTGACCTATCTGGCCGATACCGTGATCCTTCTGCGCTATTTCGAGGCGATGGGCCGGGTGCGGCGCGCGATCTCGATCATCAAGAAGCGCACCGGCGCGCATGAAAACACGATCCGCGAATATATGATCGACAGCCGCGGCATCACGCTGGGCGAGCCGCTGACCTCGTTCCACGGCGTGCTGCGGGGCGTTCCGACATTGTCCGGCGACAAGGCCAATCTTCTCGATTCGAACGACGGTTGACCCCGCATCTTTCCGAACGCGCGCTGATCCTCGCGCCGCAGGGCCGGGATTCGGAGGTGGCCGCCGCGATGCTGGGCGAGGCGGGCTTCATCAGCCTGCCATGCCGATCGCTGGCGCAGATGATCGAGGAGATGGAGGTCGGCGCGGGCTTCGGCCTGATCACCGAGGAGGCGTTGCGCACCGCCGATCAGCATGCGCTGTCGGCCTGGCTGAACGCCCAGCCCGAATGGTCCGACTTCCCGTTCATCCTGTTGACGGTGCGCGGCGGCGGGCTGGAGCGCAATCCGGCGGCGGGGAGGCACCTGAAGACCCTGGGCAATGTGACCTTCCTGGAGCGGCCCTTCCACCCGACGACGCTGATCAGCCTGGCGGAATCGGCGCGGCGATCGCGCCAGCGCCAATATCAGGCGCGCGCGCGGCTGGAGGAGCTTCACGCGCTGGCGAGCGACCTGGAACGGCGGGTCGAGCAGCGCACCGCCGAGCGCCAGCTGGCGATCGAGCAGCTGCACGAGGCGCAGAAGCTGGAGACGCTGGGCCAGCTGACCGGCGGCGTCGCGCATGATTTCAACAATCTGCTGACACCGATCATCGGCACGCTGGACCTGCTCCAGCGCCGGATCGGCACGCAGGACGAGCGGACCAGCCGGTCGATCACCAACGCGCTGCAATCGGGCGAGCGTGCCAAGACGCTGGTCCAGCGCCTGCTGGGCTTCGCGCGGCGGCAGGAATTGACCAGTTCGCCCACCGACATCGGTGCGCTGGTGGCGGGCATGCGCGACCTGATCGCCAGCTCGATCGGTTCGACGATCGAATTGCGGGTCGATTGCGGCGAGGCGCTGCCGCAGGCGGTGGCCGACCCCAACCAGCTCGAGCTGGCGGTGCTCAACCTGTGCGTGAACGCGCGCGATGCGATGCCCGATGGCGGCTCGTTGACGATCTCGGTGGGCAGCGCGACGCTGGGGCCGGACACGGACACCCAGCTGCCCCCCGGCGACTATGTCCGGCTGTCGATCGCCGACAGCGGCACGGGGATGGACGCCGAGACGCTGGCGCGCGCGATCGAGCCCTTCTTCTCGACCAAGGAGGTGGGGCGCGGTACCGGGCTGGGCCTGTCGATGGTGCACGGCCTGACCGCGCAGCTGGGCGGGGCCTTCGTGCTGAACAGCGCGCCGGGCCAGGGCACGCGCGCCGACCTCTATCTGCCCAGGGCGGTGGGCGAGGTGCGGGCCGAAGCCGCCGCAGTCGCGCCCGCGCTCATGCCGCTGAAGGCCCGCACGATCCTGCTGGTCGACGACGAGCGGCTGGTGCGCAAGGGGACGGCGGAAATGCTCCGGTCGCTGGGCCACAATGTGGTGGAGGCGGAAGGCGGCGCCGATGCGCTGTCGGAGCTGCTGGGATCGCCCGACATCGACCTGGTGGTGACCGATTTCAAGATGCCGCGCATGGACGGGGCGGAGCTGGCGCGGCGCGTCCATGTCGCCCGGCCGAACATGCCGATCCTGCTGATCTCGGGCTATACCGGCGGCACCGTGCCGGCGATGGACGTGATCCGCCTGGACAAGCCCTTCGGGCTCAACGAGCTGTCCCACGCGCTCCACCGCGCCTGCGACAGCACCGAAGATCCGGCTTCGCTCACGGGCACGGCCGAAGCGTCTCGCGCCGTTTAGAGCGATTATTTTACCGCGATTTCCGAGCCGGCAGATGTGTCCATCTGCCTCGAAATCGCTCTAGAACTCCTCGCCGGTGAAGTGCACGCGGTTGGCCTTGATCACCGCCTGGGTGCGGCTGAACACCCCCATCTTCTGGAGGATGGCGGAGACATGCGCCTTCACCGTCGTCATCGACACGCCCAGATCATGGGCGATCTGCTTGTTGAGGCGGCCGTTGACGAGCTGGACGAGCACGGTCTTTTGCTGGGGGGTGAGGCTTTCGATCCGCTGCAGGATCTCGGCTTCCTCCGAGGCGATCTCGGCGGGTTCGCCGATCGCGGCGGGGAGGTAGATCTCGCCCGAGACGATGCGGTGGAGCGCATCGACGATCAGGCTGCGCTTCATCGACTTGGGGATGAAGCCGGCCGCGCCCGCGCCCAGCGCCTCCTGGATGATCGCTCGGTCGAACGCGCCCGAGACCATCACCACTGGCAGGATCGGGTAGCGCGAGCGCAACAGGCGCAGCCCGTCGAGCCGCTTCACGTCGGGGATGTTGAGATCGAGCAGGATCAGGTCGAAATTGCTCTGCTTCTCCAAGGTAGCGAGCGCTTCCTCCATCGAGGCGGCCTCGAAGATCTCGCAGCCGTCGAAGGTCACCGCGATCACGCTGCGCAGGCCGTCGCGGACCAGCGGGTGATCGTCGATGATCAATATCCGTTCCATCGTCGCTTCGGCGACCATGTGATCCTGCATCCTGCTGTCCCGCATCCGATGATCCGACATATTCGGGGGCGCGGCAAGCCGGCTCCCAGCTTGAACCGGAGCCGTTTGACCCGGCCCACCACGCCCCCAATGCATCATCGGTGCGTGCTCCTTATTTCGCGAGCTTGAACACCCAGAGCGAGCCGCCCTGGTTGATGTCCTTGAAGGACTTGGCGACCTCGCCGCCCCACAGCGGCACCGCGCCGCCCCAGCCCGACATGACCGCGACATATTGCTCGCCATCCTGTTCCCAGGTGACGGGCGAGCCGACCACGCCCGAGCCGGTCTGGAACTTCCACAGCTCCTGCCCGGTCTTGGCGTCGAACGCCTTCAGATAGCCTTCAGGCGTTCCGGTGAAGACCAGGTTGCCGCCGGTGGTGAGCACGCCGCCCCACAGCGGCGCCTTGTTCTTATACTCCCACACGATCTTGCCGGTCTTCGGATCCATCGCGCGCAGCGCACCGATATGATCCTCGGCGATCGGCTTGATGGTGAAGCCCGCGCCCAGATAGGCGGCGCCCTTCTTGTAGGCGATCGGCTCGTTCCAGATGTCCATGCCCCAGTCGTTCGACGGGATGTAGAACAGGCCGGTGTCCTGGCTGTACGCCATCGGCATCCAGTTCTTGCCGCCCAGGAAGCTGGGCGAGGCGAAGACGCTGGTGCCCTTTTCGGCGGTCGGCGCGCCGGGGCGGCCGGCGTCGATGACATTGGGCTTGCCCTTGGCGTTGAAGCCATTGGCCCAGGTGGTCTGCATCACGAATTTGTGCGCGCCGATGAACTTGCCGTTGGTGCGGTCGAGGACGAAGAAATAGCCGTTGCGATCGGCCTTGGCGCCCAGCTTCATCGGCTTGCCGTTGATCTTGGCGTCGAAGGGGATGAACTCGTTGACGCCGTCGAAGTCCCACCCATCATGCGGGGTGGTCTGGTAGTGCCATTTGATCACGCCGGTGTCGGGATCGATGGCAAGGGTGGACGAGGTGTAGAGATTGTCGCCGGGGCGCAGATGGCTGTTCCAGGGGGCCGGGTTGCCGGTGCCGAAGAAGAGCAGGTTGGTCTCGGGATCATAGGTGCCGCCGAGCCAGGTGGCGCCGCCGCCGGTCTTCCACAGGTCGCCGGTCCAGGTGGCGTTGAGCTTGCCGGTGATGCCGTTGTCCTTGCCGTTGAGGGTGCCCATGTTGCCCTCGACGGTGGGACGGCGCCAGATCAGCTCGCCGGTCTCCACGTCGCGCGCCTCGACCGCGCCGACGATGCCGAACTCGCCGCCCGAATTGCCGTAGATCACCTTGCCCTTCACGACCATCGGCGCCGCGGTGGCGCTGTAGCCGGCTTGGTAATCGGCGACCTTCTTGTTCCAGATCACCTTGCCGGTGAGCCGGTTGAGCGCGACGAGATGGGCGTCGAGCGTCTGGAAGATGATCTTGTCGCCATAGATGGCGGCGCCGCGGTTCACCACGTCGCAGCAGGGCATGATCCCTTCGGGCAGGCGTGCATCGTACTGCCATTTCTCCTCGCCGGTGCGGGCATCGAAGGCGAAGACGCGCGAATAGCTGCCGGTGACGTAGATGGTGCCGTCATAGACGATCGGCTGGGCTTCCTGGCCGCGCTGCTTCTCGCCGCCGAGCGAGGCGGCGAAGGCGGGGACGAGCTTCGCGACATTGTCGGTGCTGATCGCCTTCAGCGGGCTGAAGCGCTGGGCGCGCGGGCCCATGCCATAGGTCAGCACGTCGCCGGTCGACGCGGCGTCGTTCATCAGGTCGGCGTCGGTGGGGCCGTTCGCCATCGTCGGCGCGGTCGCGGCCATCAGCGCCAGGGCGGCCGCCCCGGCCAGCCCGCGGAGCAGGGTTCCTCTCATTCTATCCTCCCTCGTTCGAAGATGCCCGGACCGGCATCTGTGGCCTGACAGCCTATTGGGGGCACGCTACGCTACAATTGGACCTTGGGTCGGTTGGGCCGGGGCCTGTTCCTTCCCATTCTCCAGGCGTCACTCCAGCGAAGGCTGGAGTCTCGGGAGACGGGCGAGCCGCGACTCTCCTGAGACCCCAGCCTTCGCTGGGGTGACGGACATGGGAATAGGGGCGAGCATGCCGCCTAGCCCGCCAGCGCGAGCGCCGGCGCGTAGGTGACGCCATGGGTGGCGAAGATCGCCTTCATCTCGCCCGAGGCGGACATGGCGGCGATGATCTCCTCCACCGCGTCGCCCAGGGTGCGGCTGTTCTCCTTGACGGCGATGCCGATGTCCCAGCCGGGCGAGGTGAAGGCGGGGAGCGGCATCCTGCGCCGCTCCAGCACATGGCCGGCGCGCTGCTGGCCCGCCTCGATCTGGGCGCGGCTGGCGAGGACGCCGTCGGCCTTGCCCGATGCCACCGCGGCCACCGCCTCGGCGCCCGACATATAATGGGTGACGTCCTTGGCCAGGATGCCGCCGAAGGTGCCGATCAGGTAGAAATCGGGGATGCTGTCGAGCTCGGCCGCCAGCCGCTTGCCGCGCCATTGGGTAGGGGGCGCATCACAGTCGAGCGCGCCGGGCGCGCAGGCGAACTGGAAGCTCTCGCGATAATAGGGCGCAACGATCGCGACCTGGTCGTTGCGCGCGGCGAAGCTGCGGTCGAACGGGATGTGGAGCATCAGGTCGGCCGGCATGAAGCCGAGCAGGCCGCCCTTCCACACCGCGTTGCGCAGATCGTCCTCGACGCTCTCGTCGGCGGTGATCTCGGCGATGTCGACGCGGACGCCGAGCTTCGCGGCGATGGCGCGGGCGATCTCGGCATCGATCCCGGCGACCTTGCCGCCCTCGGTCCAGGACCAGGGGGCGTTGTCGCGATAGACCGCGACCCGCAGGCTGCCGAGTTCCTTCACCTTGGCGAGGGGGGCGGCATCGGCAAGGGCGGGGAGCAAGGCCAGCCCAGCGGCGGAGGCGGCGCCTACCAGCAGCGCGCGGCGGCTGATCAGCTCGCCATCCATCGCCGGATCAGCCTTCGTGCTTGGTTTCGAGCCAGGCGCGGATCGCCCAGCCGGCCTTCTGGCCCAGCACGTCGCCGAACGGGGGCATATAGACCTTGCCGTCATGCGCCGAGCCATGCTGGAAGCGCTCGATGAACCACTGGTCGCCGCTCTCGCCCAGCTCCAGATAGCGCAGGTCGGGGGCGATGCCGCCCGACTCCGCGTCGAGCCCGTGGCAGCGCGCGCAATTCTGGCCATAGGCCGACTGGCCGATCGCGATGGCCTTCTCGTTGCCGCTATAGGGGTTCTTCTCGAGCCAGGTCTCGCCGATCTCGGGAAGGGCGCTGGTGTCCACCGCCTGGGGGGTGACGTTGCCATGGGCGAACAGGCTGGTCGCCATCGAGCCCGCGGCCACCATCGCCGCACCCACCAACGCTACTCTCGCGAAATGCATGATCGATCCTCACCTGTCGGCCCACGGCCTGTGTAGGGTGCATGCTATGCCAGCGGGGCGCGGCCCCCCATTGGTCTTTGGTACTATCCCGCCCGTGGAGACTGGGGATTAGACCTTTGACCGGTAAGGATCGGGAGAGGCCGGATATGAGATGGATCGCATGGTGCGCGCTGGGCGTGCTCGCCACACCGGCGACGGCGGAGACGCTCTATGTCTCCAACGAGCGCGGCAACAGCGTGAGCGTGATCGATGGCGCGGCGGGCAAGCTGGTGGCGACCTGGCCGGTGGGCGGGCGGCCGCGCGGCATCACCGTCTCGAAGGACGGGCGCTTCCTCTATCTGTGCGTGAGCGCCGATCATGCGGTGCAGGTGATCGAGCGCGCGACCGGCAAGATCGTGGCCGAGCTGCCGTCGGGCCAGGACCCCGAGCAATTCTTCCTGTCGCGCGACGGCGCCACCCTGTTCATCGCCAATGAGGACGACGCCGCGCTGACCGCGGTCGACATCGCCGCGCGCAAGGTGGCCTTCCAGGTCGATGTCGGCAAGGAGCCCGAGGGGGTGGCGCAGAGCCCCGACGGCAAATGGGTGGTCGTCACCTCCGAGGATGAGGGCGTGGTCAACTGGGTCGACCTCGCCAGCCGGACGATGGTGGATGCGACCGAGGTGAACGCGCGGCCCCGCCATGTCGAGTTCACCGCCGACGGGCGCGAGCTGTGGATCGCGGCGGAGGCGGCGGGCACCGTCCAGATCGCCGACGTCGCGACCCGCAAGGTCGTCCAGACCCTGAGCTTCAAGATCCCCGGCGTGGCCGACTATCGCATCCTGCCCTGCGGCATCCGCTTCACCCCCGACGGCAAGACCGCGATCGTGGCGCTGGGCCGCGCCGACCAGGTGGCGCTGGTCGACGTGGCGACCCGCACCGTGCGCGCCTATGTGCCGGTGGGGCGCCGGGTGTGGCATCTGGCGGTGAGCGCGGACGGCGCGCGCGCCTATACCGCCAATGGCCTTTCGGACAATGTATCGGTGATCGACCTGGCGACCGCGAAGGTCGTCGCGACCGTGCCGGCGGGCGCAAGTCCCTGGGGAATCGTCGCAATTCCCTGAACTCGGCCATCTAATACCCCGTCCTTAGGGACGAGAACCAAAGTCCAATTTCGGCGCCTCCGCCTTCCCCCGACAGTCCCCGCACGCCGGCTTCGACCGGCACAACAGAGGGAGGATGACATGGGACGGAAGGCGCTCCTGCGGGGGATCGGTGCGGGGCTGTTGCTGGCGACCACCGCCAGCCCGGCGATGGCGGGCAGCTCGGTGGAACTGCTCAAACGGCTGCACGAAAAGGGCATCCTGACCGACGAGGAATATCAGCAGCTGCTGAAGCAGGAGGACGCGCCGGCAGCATCCCCGGCCGGTGCCAGCGCTGCCGCCCCCTCCTGGATCGACGACAAGACGATCGTGCGCGCTACGGGCAGCGGGCTGGGGCTGCAGGTGGGCGATGTCGCGCTCAAATTCTCGGGCTCGGTCAACGGCTTCTACGTCCATGACAATGGTGACACGCCGGGACCGACCAAGACCGTGACCGGCGGCGTCGCGACGGTGGGATCGAGCAGCTCGGCGGTGCGCAACGGCCTGCTGCCCGGCTATCTGAAGATCGAGGCGAGCACGACCTTGGACGGCTGGGACGTCGGCGCCCATTTCGGCATGTATCCGGGCATCAACTCGGTGAGCTACACCGGTGGCGGCGCCAATTCGGGCGGCAGCCCCAAGGGCCTGCAGACCGCTGGTATCGACTTCCGCCAGACCTTCCTGACCTTTGGCCGCAAGGGCTTTGGCGAGGTGAAGATCGGCCGCGACATCGGCCTGTTCGGTTCCGAGCAGATCCTGAACGACATCACCCTGCTGTCGGTGGGCACCGCCGCCGCGAACGTCGCCCCGTCGAACACCTCGCTGGGGCGGATCGGCACCGGCTATATCTACACCGACTTCCAGCCGCAGATCACCTACACCACCCCCAGCTTCGGTGGCGTGCAGGCGAGCGTGGGCATCTTCGAGCCGCTCAGCTCGCTGACCGGCCCGGCCGAGGCGAACAAGCAGCCCGGCTTCCAGGCGAAGATCGTCTATGACGGCAAGCTGGGCGGGATCGCGGCGCGGCTGTGGCTGGCCGGGATCACCCAGAAGCATAATGTGCTGACCGGGCGCGACTATACCGGCAGCGGCTTCGACACCGGCGCCAAGGTGAGCTTCGGGCCGGTCACCCTGGTCGGCACCTATTATGACGGATCGGGCCTGGGCACGACCGCGCTGAACCTGTTCGATACCGATGGCCTCGGCAACAAGCGCGACAGCCACGGCTTTTACCTGCAGGGCCTCGCCACCTTCGGCAAGATCTCGGTCGCGGGCAGCTATGGGGAGAGCAATCTCGACTATGCCAACGCCGCCGACGCGCTGGCCAACCCCACGCTGGTGGACAAGAATGGCAGCTGGGTGGGCCAGGTCCGCTATGGGCTGAACGGCTGGGTGACCCTGATCACCGAATATGTCCACACCACGTCGAAGGCGCACAACGGCAACAAGGCCGCCTCCGATGCGATCGCCAGCGGTGCGATCCTGTTCTTCTGACCCAAGGACCAATGTCCGGGAGCGGGGCGGCGTCCTATCCGGGACGCCGCCCTTCATCCTTGTGAAGGGCCGGGGAGGGCCGATGATGCGGATAATCCGCCTGTTGCCACTGCTGGTGCTGGTCGCGCCGGCGATCGCGTCCGCCGAGGAGGAGGCCGCCGAGATCGTCGTGGCGGGCGAAGGGCTGCCGCTGCCGCCGGGCGATCCGGCCTATGGATCGGTGGTGATCGATCGGGCGCGGCTGACCGGCAGCGCGTCCAACCGGGTCGAGAGTGTGCTGGCCGACATCGCCGGCTTCCAGCAATTCCGCCGCTCGGACAGCCGATCGGCCAATCCGTCGGCGCAGGGCGCCACCCTGCGCGCGCTGGGCGGCAATGCGTCGAGCCGAACGCTGGTGCTGCTCGACGGGGTGCCGATGGCCGATCCCTTCTTCGGCTATATCCCGTTCAGCGCATTGGTGCCCGATCGGCTCTCGCTGATCCGCGTCACGCGCGGTGGTGGCGGCGGCGCCTTCGGGGCGGGCGCGGTGGCGGGGACGATCGAGCTGGCGAGCGCGGGCCGTGCCGATCTGCCGCGCGTCAGCGGCTCGGCCTTCTATGGCAGCAACGATGCGACCGAGCTGTCGGCCAGCCTCGCGTCCGACCTGGGCGGTGGCTTCGTCACCGCGTCGGGCCGCTGGGATCGCGGCAACGGCTTCCAGACCACACCCAGGGCGCAGCGCAACGCGGCGACCGTGCCGGCGCGCTATGATGGCTGGTCGACCGCGTTGCGCGCGGTGGCGTCGCTGACCGACGATATCGAGATCCAGGCGCGCGGGCTGATCTTCAACGACGACCGCACCCTGCGCTTCCGCGGCGCCGACAGCCATAGCGAGGGGCAGGACGCCAGCGTCCGGCTGGTGGCGCGCGGGGCCTGGCAGGTGGATGCGCTCGCCTATCTGCAGGCGCGCAACTTCTCGAACGTGGTGATCAGCTCGACCAGCTTCCGCCGCTCGCTCGACCAGCGCAACACGCCGTCGACCGGGCTGGGCGGCAAGATCGAGCTGCGGCCGCCGCTGGGCGACGATCATGTGCTGCGCTTCGGCGCCGATGTGCGCCGTGCCTCGGGCGACATGTACGAAGATGCCTATAACGCCACCACCGGCGCCGTCACCGCGCGGCGCCATGCCGGTGGGCGGCAGACGACGGCGGGCGGCTTCGTGGAGGACGACTGGACGCTGGGTTCGCTGGTGCTGACCGGCGGCGGGCGGGTCGACCATTGGTCGATCACGCGCGGCTTCTTCCAGGCGCGCAGCGCGGCCGGCGTGGTGACGGCGGACAACCGCTTCGCGCGGCGCAGCGGCTGGGAAGGATCGGCCCGCGCGGGCGCGCTGCTGCACCTGTCCGATGCGGTGGCGTTGCGCGGCGCGGGCTATACCGGCTTCCGCCTGCCCACCCTGAACGAGCTGTACCGGCCCTTCGCGGTGTTCCCGGTGACGACCCAGGCCAATGCCGCGCTGTCGCCCGAGAAGCTGCGCGGGGTGGAGGCGGGGATCGACCTGACCCCGGCACCGGGACTGACCCTGAGCGCGACGGCTTTCTACAATCGGCTGGGGGACGCGATCGCCAACGTCACCATCGGCACCAATCTGCGCCAGCGCCGTAATGTCCGCGCGATCGTGGCGAAGGGGATCGAGCTGACCGGCGGCTGGCGATCGGGCGATGTCTCGCTGGCCGCCTCCTATGCCTATAGCCATGCCAGCGTCGATGCGCCGGGCGAGGCGTTCGACGGGCTCGTTCCCGCGCAGAGCCCGCGCCATGCGGCGAGCGCGACCCTGGCCTGGGCGCCGGTGCGCGGCCCCGGCCTGTCGGCCACCGTCCGCTATGTCTCGCGCCAATATGAGGATGACCTGCAGACCGACGCGCTGCCCCATGCGCTGACCGTCGACACGGTCGCGCGGCTGCCGCTGGGGCGAGGCTTCAGCCTGATCGCCCGCGCGGAAAATCTGTTCGACGAGACGGTCGTCACCCGCAACGCGGCGGGCTCGATGGATCTCGGCACGCCCCGGACGCTGTGGATCGGCGTCAAGTTCGAAGGATAGGAGTAGCCATGGCCAACGACCTGTACCCCGTGCCCGCCGACTGGGCCGCGAAGAGCGCGCTGACCGCCGAAGGCCGCGCCGCCGACCATGCCCGGTCGCTGGCCGATCCCGCCGCCTATTGGCTGGAGCGCGCCGCCCGGCTCGACTGGCACAAGGCGCCGACCCTGGCCGACGAGAGCAGCTTCGACGAGGCCGACTTCGGAATCCGCTGGTTCGCCGATGGCGAGCTCAACGTCGCCTATAACTGCATCGATCGCCACCTGGCCGAGCATGGCGACGACGTGGCGATCATCTGGGAGCCCGACGACCCCGCCCAGGAGGCGCGCCGCTTCACCTATCACGACGTTCATGCCGAGGTGTGCCGGCTGGCCAATGTGCTGAAGGAGCGCGGGGTGCGGCGTGGGCACAGGGTGACGATCTACCTGCCGATGATCCCCGAGGCGGCGTTCGCGCTGCTCGCCTGCGCACGGATCGGCGCGATCCATTCGGTGGTGTTCGGGGGCTTTTCGCCCGACGCGCTGGCGGGGCGCATCCAGGATTGCGACAGCTCGGTAGTGATCACTGCCGATCATGGCCGGCGCGGCGGCAAGCTGGTGCCGCTGAAGGCCAATGTCGACGCGGCGCTGAAGCAGTGCACCAGCGTGGGCAGCGTCATCGTCGTCCGCGCGACCGGCGGCGCGGTGGACATGGTCCAGGGCCGCGACGTCTGGCTGGACGAGGCGGTGCGCGAGGTGTCGGCCGACTGCCCGGTCGAGCCGATGAACGCCGAGGATCCGCTGTTCGTCCTCTATACCTCGGGCTCCACGGGCAAGCCGAAGGGGGTGGTCCACACCACCGGCGGCTATCTGCTCTGGGCGAGCCTGACTCACGAGCTGTGCTTCGACTATCGGCGCGGCGAGGTCTTCTGGTGTTCGGCCGATATCGGCTGGGTCACTGGGCACAGCTATATCGTCTATGGCCCGCTGGCGAACGGGGCGACCACGCTGATGTATGAGGGCGTGCCCAACTGGCCAAGCCCGAGCCGGATGTGGGAGGTGGTGGATCGCCACGGCGTCCACACCCTGTTCACCGCGCCGACCGCGCTGCGCGCGCTGATGAAGGAAGGCGACGGCTTCGTCACCGCTACCTCGCGTGCCTCGCTGCGCCTGCTGGGGACGGTGGGCGAGCCGATCAACCCCGAGGCGTGGCGCTGGTACCATGAGGTGGTGGGGGAAGGGCGCTGCCCGATCGTCGACACCTGGTGGCAGACCGAGACGGGCGCGGCGATGATCGCCCCGCTGCCGGGCGCCACCAACCTGAAGCCGGGCAGCGCGACCCTGCCGCTGCCGGGGGTCGCGCCCGAGCTGGTGGATGCCGAGGGCCGGCCGATCGAGGGTGCGGGCGAGGGCAATCTCTGCATCACGCGCAGCTGGCCGGGGCAGATGCGCACCGTGTGGAACGACCATGCACGCTTCTTCCAGACCTATTTCTCGACCTATGCGGGCAAATATTTCACCGGTGATGGCTGCCGCCGTGACGAGGATGGCTATTACTGGATCACCGGCCGGGTCGACGATGTGATCAACGTCTCGGGCCACCGCATGGGTACCGCCGAGGTGGAGAGCGCGCTGGTGCTCCACGCCAAGGTGGCCGAGGCGGCGGTCGTCGGCATGCCCCACGACATCAAGGGCCAGGGCATCTACGCCTATGTGACGCTGAACGCCGGCGAACAGGCCGATGAGCCGCTGCGCCGCGAACTGCGCGACTGGGTGCGCACCGAGATCGGCCCGATCGCGACCCCGGACGCGATCCAGTTCGCGCCGGGCCTGCCGAAGACGCGGAGTGGCAAGATCATGCGCCGCATCCTGCGCAAGATCGCCGAAGGGGATGTGTCGTCGCTGGGCGATACATCGACCCTCGCCGATCCGTCGGTGGTGGGGCATTTGATCGAGAACAGGGTGGGGTAGGCGCGCCGGTGCTTT
The DNA here is from genome assembly GCA_963540925.1 of uncultured Sphingomonadaceae bacterium. GTDB lineage: Bacteria > Pseudomonadota > Alphaproteobacteria > Sphingomonadales > Sphingomonadaceae > Rhizorhabdus. The sequence goes on along the minus strand of CAUTRN010000006.1, from coordinate 92,727 downwards.
GATGCGGGAGCAATCGTTCCAGAATAGACTTTTGCCAACCTGCTTTCAGTGCGACGGTGCCGTATGAGCATACGCTGTCTGATACCCCTGATTGCCCTTGGGGTCGCGGGATGTGATCGTCTTTCGGGCCTGAGGACGGAGGCGGATTTGACGACGCCGCCCGATTTGCAGTGTGTCGATCGGGCTATCAGGGGCACCGACGGTATCGGTGAAGTTACGCGTCAGACCGATCATAACGAAAGCTATTACCTCCTTCCGTATCGGGGAAAGGTGGTCAGCACCATCGATGTGTGGGCCTATGGTTCAAATGGGCAGGCTGCCGTCCAGATCGTGGACGATGGAGAGGTGCGATCCTACTTCAACGGCATGCAGAAAATGGGTGAGCCCTGGCCCGCTGCCGAACTGGATGCCTTTGCCCCCTTGATGGCGAAGGTGAATGCTGCCGTCGAAGATAATTGCAGCCTGCCATTGCGCGAGGTTGGCCGCATCTCTCGGGACTAGCGATGACGGGGTAGCCGGTCATCCACCTCCCACCCGACCCAAGGTACAATAGAGCCCCACAGCTCCGTCTCCCTAGATGGCCCCAAAGACAGGTCGATGGGAGCGGGGCGTGGCGGGTCGATATGCGTTGATGGCGGGCGTGGCGCTGGTTCTGCTGCCGGGTGCCGCGAGTGCCGAGGTGGGGGAGGCGGCGGAGCCGATCATCGTCACCGCGCCCGGTGGGGCGATCGATCTGGACGATGCGCTCGCCGTGTCGGGCGAGGAGATTTCGCGCGCCGGGCGGCCCGATCTGCTGGGGGCGCTTACCCGCGAGGTCGCGGGGGTCAGCCTGCAGGATGCGCAGAACAACCCCTGGCAGCCCAATCTCGTCTATCGCGGTTTCGTCGCCTCCCCCTTGCAGGGGCAGGCGCAGGGGCTGGCGGTGTATCTGGATGGCGCGCGCTTCAACCAGCCCTTCGGCGACACGGTGCAGTTCGACCTGATCCCCGAGGCGGCGATCCGGCGGCTGTCGCTGCTCGATGCCAGCCCGGTCTATGGGCTCAACGCGCTGGGCGGGGCGATATTGCTCGAGACCAAGACCGGGGCGACCGATCCGGGGCTGGAGGCGAGCCTGACCGGCGGGCGCTTCGGCTATGGCGAGGCGAGCCTGGCGGGCGGGTGGCAGAAGGGTGCGTTCAGTGCCTTCGGGGCGTTCCAATATAGCCGCGAGGATGGCTGGCGCGATCACAGCCCGTCGCGCCTCTATAATGGCTATGCTGATCTCGGCTGGGACGGCGAGGGCGCGGGCCTGCACATCAAGCTGGTGGGCGCCGATACCGACCTGACCGGCAATGGCGTTTCGCCGGTCGAGCTGCTCGCGGCGGACCGGCGCGCGGTGTTCACCTGGCCCGACAACAGCCGCAGCCGCTATGGCCGGGTGAGCCTGCACCCCTGGGTGGCGCTGTCCGATCGCACCCGGCTGGAGGGCACGCTCTATGCCCAGCGACTGACCCTGCGCACCGTCAACGGTGACGCCGCCGATATCGAGGGCTGCGAGGATCCGGCGGATGCCGGCTTCGTCTGCCTGGAGACGGTGGGCGCCGATGACGACGACGAGGCGCAGGCGCGGCTGATCGGCGCCGACGGCCGGCCGGTGGCCGACAGCCTGGGAGGGGAGGGCTATGGCGTGCTCAACCGCGGCCGCACCCGCACCCATGCGGCGGGGGCGCTGGTCCAGCTGATCGACGAACGGCCGTTGCTGGCGGGCGACAATCACCTCGCGCTGGGGATGAGCTATGATCGCAGCCGTACCCATTTCACGACGTCGACCGAGCTGGGCGAGCTGACCGAGGAGCGCAGCGTCGACGGGTTGGGCCCGATCATCACCCAGCCCGACGGGGCGATCGCACCGATCGGCCTGGTCGCGCGCACCGCCTATTGGGGCGTCTTCGCGCAGGACCGGGTACCGATCCTGCCCGGCCTCTCGGCCGAGATCGGGCTGCGCTACAATCATGCGCGCATCCGGCTGGTCGACCAGATCGGCACCGCGCTCAATGGGCGGCACAGCTTCGAGCGGCTGAACCCCGGCGTCGAGCTGGACTGGCAGGCGGCGCCGGGGCTCAGCCTGCGCGCGGGCTATGCCGAGAGCAACCGCGCGCCGACCCCGGCCGAATTGTCCTGCGCCGACACCGCCGCACCGTGCAGCCTGACCAATTTCTTCGTCGCAGATCCGCCGCTGAAACAGGTGGTGGCGCGCAACTGGGAGTTGGGGGCGAGCGGATCGGGCGAGGTCGGCGGCGTGCATCTTGAATGGCTGCTGTCGGCCTATCGCGCGACCAACCGCAACGACATCCAATATATCGCCTCGTCGATCCGGGGCCGCGCCTATTTCCAGAATGTCGGCGACACGCGGCGGCAAGGGATCGAGGCGAGCCTGAAGGCGAAGCGCGGCGGGCTGACCGCGAGCTTGAGTTACGCCTTCACCGATGCGCGCTACCGCGACGACATGATCCTTTCGAGCCCCGCCAATCCGGCGGCCGAGGACGACGGCACGATCGAGGTGGAACGCGGCGACCGGCTGCCCGGCATCCCGCGCCATAGCGCCACGCTGTCGCTCGACTATGCGGGCCGGGGCTGGTCCTTGGGCGGGGACATGCTGTGGCGATCGGGCCAATATCTGGTCGGCGACGAGGGCAACGATACCAGGCCGCTGGGTGGTTATGCCCTGTTCAACCTGCGCGGCGGCGTGGACCTGCTGCGTGGCGTGACCCTGTTCGCCGAGGTGCGCAACCTGTTCGACCGCAAATATGCCACCTTCGGCACCTTCAGCGAGGTCGACGAGATCGAGCTGGACGAGGCGCCGGGCGCGTCGAACCCGCGCGCCTATGGGCCGGGGGCGCCACGGCGCTGGTATGTGGGGGCGAAGGTGCGGCTCTGAACCACAGCCGTCATCCCGGACTTGATCCGGGATCCCACTGCCTTTCCTCGCTCATTGCCTGCGGGACGAAGAAAAGCGGGATCCCGGATCAAGTCCGGGATGACGAGATGGTGAGGTAGAGCCTATTCCCCCGCTTCGTCGATCCTCGGCAGCAGTTTCGCCTCGATCCCCGGATAGAGGTGCGAGACGCTGCGCTGCAGTTCGGTGCGGGCCTCGGCCATATTGGCGAAGCGGTCGGGGATGGGGAGGTCGCCGGCCTCGACCATGTCGAGACCTGTCCGCACCGCCTCGGTGAGGGTCGCCTCCAGCCAGTCGAGCCAGTCGCGAGTCTGGGCGATCGCCTCGCGGCCGGTGGGATCGAACGGTCCATGGCCGGGGATCGCGCCCTTGTGGTCGAGCGCGGCGAGCCGGTCGAGGCTGGCGCGCCAGGCGGGGAGGTCGGCGGTGGGGGTGCTGGGCGCGCGATCGTGGAACAGCAGGTCGCCGCCGATCAGCAGGCCGGTGCGCTCGTCGAGCAGCGCCAGGTCGGCGGCGCTGTGGCCGGACAGAGCGAGCAGGCGGAGGCGGCGGCCGCCGAAATCCTCCCGATCCTCATGGATCGCGCGGCCGGGAAGGACGAGATCGGTGCCGCGCATCCAGTCGTTGAGCAGGCGGTACATGGCGTCGGAGAAGCCGCGCCCGTCGCGGCGCATCGCCTCGATCGTGCCGGGCAGGGCGGCGGTGATCGCGGGATCGAAGCCGGCAGTGCCCATGCCATGATCGGGATGGAGATGGGTGATGTAGACCCGCACCACCGGCTTGCTGGTGAGCTTTTCGGCGACGGCCTTCAGCGCCTGGGCATAGCGCAGCGAGGGGCCGGCATCGCACAGGATCGTGCCAGCCGGGCTGTCGATGATCGCGATATTGGCGATGGCGCCGCCATTGCCGGCGGCGATCCCTTCGTCGGCGCCGTGGATCATCCAGATGCCGTCGGCGACCGGGATCGGCTCGATCCGATATGCGAGTGACGCGGCGCGGATCGGCGTGGCGAGGCTGGCGGCGAAACCGGCGAGCAGGGTGCGGCGATCGAGCTTCATCGCGCGGGCACCGACGCTTTCGGCACGGCGACGGTGGCGCGATAGTCGCGGCCATTGGTGTCGCGCGCCTCGATGCGCAGCCTCTCTCCCGCGCCGGCGCGCGGCATCAGGGTGAGGGCGGGGTCCTCGGCGACGGCGGCCCAGATCTCCATGCTGGCAAGGGTGCGGCCGTCGCCGCCCTTCACCGCCAGGCTTTCGAGATGAAAGGTGGGGATGTTGTCGACCAGGCCGGTGTCCATCGGGTGGCGGAAGGTGATGCGCAGGCGGCTGAGTGCGGGGCCAGCGGGCCAGGCCTCGCCGCGCATCTCGCCCAGATGCTGGGCCCAGTCGCCCTTCACCCGGCTGACCGGCGGGGCCGAGCAGCCGCCGCCCGCGGCGTCGATCCAGCGCCCCGAGACCAGCCATTGCCCGTCGGCGAGCTGCACCGCCGCGCGCACCGGGGTGCGCTGGTCGAGCTTGATGCGGGTGGCGATATAGGCGTCGGCGGCGAGCGGGCGATAGTCGATCGCGATCGGGATGGGATTGAGATCGGCCATCAGCACGATCCGCACCACGCCCGGAATGGTGCGGGCATCGACCGCGACGGGGAAGACGCGCTGGTTCTCGGCGATGGCGGGGAAGGCGATGCGGACGCGCGGATCGAAGCGGACGGGATCGCCGCCGAACAAGGTCTGCGCATGCGCCTGCCACATCGGCGAGCCGAGCGGATCGGCGGGAAAGACGCGCGCGGGTGCGGCGGCGGGAACGCCCACCAGCAACAGCAGCGCCAGCGCGGCGCGGATCGATGGTCTCACCCTCATCCTCTCCCTTGGTGCAATGGTAGGCGCGCGCGGAGCGGCGCACTATTGGACCTTCAGACGAGAAGGCGGAGGCCGATGGCGAGGATAGTGCTGGGGGCGATACTGGCGCTGGCCATGGCGATGCCGGTGGCGGGCGAGCCGCCTTTGTTCGACAGCGAGGGCTATCGCATCGCCCACTATCGCGCCCCGGTGCACCGCGCGCCCGAAGGCGTCGGCCGGATCGCGCCCGAGGCGGCGGCGCGGCTGCGGTCCGACCGCGACGCGCTGTTCGTCGATGTGGCCCCGGCCGAGGGCGGGGTGCGCGATGCCGACGGGCGCTGGCGGCTGGCGCGGGTGCACACGAGCATCCCCGGCGCGCACTGGTTCCCCGAGGCGGGGCGAGGCGAGCTGGCGCCCGGCATCGGCGCCTGGTTCGGGCGCGGCATCGCCCGGCTGTCGGCGGGGCGGCGCGACCGGATGGTCGTCGTCTTCTGCCTGGCCGATTGCTGGATGAGCTGGAACGCCGCGAAGCGGCTGCGGGCGATGGGCTATCGCAATCTCTGGTGGCTGGCCGAGGGCAGCGACGGCTGGCGCGACCTGGCGCTGCCGCTGGCGGAGGTGGCGCCGGAGCGGTGAGCGAGCCCCATTTTCGTCACCCCGGGCTCGACCCGGGGTCCCGCTGCCTTTTGCGGACGTGCAGGCCGTGGCGAAGTTTGAAAAGAAGAAGCGGGACCCCGGGTCGAGCCCGGGGTGACGATGCGAAGGGCACCCCATCTAGGACCAAAGGCCAATTTTGCCGCTCGGCCCGCGCGCTATGACCGGGGGATATCGAGAGGAGTTCGCTGATGGTCCGTTTCGCGCCCCATGCGCTTGTTGCGTTCGCCGTGCTGGCCGCGCCCCTGCCTGCCTTCGCCAAGGATGTCGTCGTCCATATGAGGAATATGGGCAAGGACGGCGCGATGGTGTTCGAACCGGCGCTGATCCAGGCGAAGCTGGGCGACCGGATCGTCTTCAAGCCCACCGATCCCAGCCATAATGCCGAGACGCTGCCGACGATCCTGCCCGCCGGCGCCACCCCGATGAAGGGGGTGATGAACAAGGAAGTGTCGATGACGGTCGACAAGCCCGGCCTCTACGGAATCAAGTGCATGCCGCATTATTCGATGGGCATGGTCGCGCTGGTCCAGGTCGGCAAACCCGCCGCCGCCGACATCGCCGCCGCCCGTGCGGTGAAGCTGCCGCCGCTCGCCGCCAAGCGGATGACGGCGTTGCTCGACCAGGTGCGCTGATCGGGGGCGCAAAAGCGGGGCGGGGACCCTATATGGGCGGCATCATCGCCCTTCGAGTTCCTGCCCATGCCCTTCCCGACGATCGATAGCCCCGCCGACGCCAGCCTGGAGCGCGACGGCTTCGCCTTCCTGCCCGCCGCCGAGATGCGCGCGCTGCTGCCCGCGGCGGCGGTGGCCGGCTTCGCCGAGTTCGCGGCGAGCTGGGATCGGCTGGGCGACGATCGCTACATGGCCGATGGCGGGCGCTATCGGCGGCGGCGCCATGGCGCCTTTGCGGTGGGGGCGGACGGGATCGTCCGCAAGCCGCACCAGCCTCATTATCAGAGCCGCGACTACAACATGCTCAACGGTGGGATCGAACGCTGGTTCGAGCCGATCGAGCCGGACGTCGCCGCCGGTGCGCCAATGCAGGGGCTGGTGGGCTTCGCCGACCGGGTGTTCACCCCGCTGTCGCCGCCGCGCGACGGCGACTGGCATGTCGAGGTGCACCAGTTCCGGATCGAGGCGGGCAAGGAACCCGGCCTGCCCACCCCCGAGGGGCTGCACCGCGACGGCGTCGACTGGGTGCTCGTCACCCTGATCGCGCGCCACAATGTGCGCGAGGGGGTGACCAAGATTCATGGCCCCGACAAGGCGGAGTGCGGGTCCTTCTGCCTGGCCGAGCCGTTCGACACGGTGCTGGTCGACGATCACCGCCTCTATCATGCGGTGACCCCGATCGTGCCGATCGACCCGGCCGAACCCGCCTATCGCGACGTGCTGGTGGTGACGTTCAAGGCTGGATAGCCGCCCGCTCTTCGGTCATGCTGCACTGCGATGACCGATCCTGCCCAGCTGTCCCGCCGCGCGCTGCTGCGCACCGCCGTCGCTACATCGCTCGTGGTGCCGCTCGCGGCCGGGGCGGCGGGGCGATCCTCGATCCGGGCGCAACTGCTGCTCGATCCTGGTGTGCGCTATTTCAACGCGGCGAATATCGGCCCGGCCTTTCGCGGCGTGGTCGACGTGCAGGCGGCCGAGACGCACGCCTTCCAGGCCAATCCCTCGCGCGAATATCGCGAGAAATATCCCGTCCTCGCCGATCGGCTGCGCGCGCGGCTGGCGCAGCGCTGGCACGTGACCCCGCAGGAGATCGCGCTGGTCCGCAACGCCAGCGAGGCGAACACGGTGGCGGTGCTCGGCCTCGATCTGGCGCCGGGGGACGAGGTGATCGTCACCGAGCATAACCATCAGTCGACCCTGGACAGCTGGAAACTCAGGGCCAAGCGGCAGGGGCTGGTGCTCAGGATATTGCCGACGCCGGTGGCGGCACGCGATCCCCAGGCCGTGGCCGACGCCTTCGCCGCCGCGATCGGGCCGCGCACCCGCGCGATCTTCCTGTCGCACATGACCAACGTCACCGGGCTGGTCTATCCGGTCGCGGCGATCGCCCAGATCGCGCGAGCCAAGGGCGTGTGGCTGCATGTCGACGGCGCGCAGAGTTTCGGCTGGATGCCGCTCGACCTGACCGCGCTGGGCGTCGATTCCTATACGACGAGCACGCACAAATGGATGATGGGGCCGCTCGAAGGCGGCATCCTCTATGTGCGGCGTGCGGTGATGGACCGGCTGAGCCCGATCATGCTGAGCCATGGCTATTGGCTCACCGACCCGCGCGACATGGAAACCGCCGAACGCTACGAGATCCTCGGCCAGCGCGACGACCCCAAGCTGGCGGCGATCGACCGGACCCTGGACCTGCTCGACGCGATCGGCGAGCCAGCGATCGAAGATGGCGTGCGCGGGGCGGCGGCCCGGATGCGCGGGCTGCTGGCGAAGGTGCCGGGGGCCGAGATCGTCGGCGCCGAACATGGCGACCTGACCGGGCCGGTGATCACGATCGCCTTTCCGGGGCGCGACGTGGCGGCGATCCGCGCGCGGCTATGGCACGACGGGCAGGTCGCCACCGCGGCGGCCTCGGCCCAGGGCAAGGCGCTGATCCGCTTCTCGCCGCATCTCTACAACGAGCCCGACGAGATGCAGGCGGTCGCCGACCTGCTGGCGCGGGGCTGACGAAGTCAGCCGTCCGCCAGCGCGGCCAGGACTTCCTCGAGGGTGACGTTGAACACGGTGGCGAGCGCTTCGGGCTTGGCGCCGCGCCGCGAGAGCAGGCGCATGCGCTCGACATCCTTGTTGGTGCGGTAGTTGCGGGTGTCGCGGACGATCTTCTCCTCGCCGGTTCGCGACAGCGAGCCCGAGGCGCGGCGCTTGGGGCGCGCATCACGCGCCTCGGCGAGCGCGGCGCGGCGTTCTTCATCCTCCTTGAGCCGGCCCTCGCGAGCGGCTTCGCGCAGGCGCGACGCTTCCTCGCGCTCGGCGGCGCGGCGGTCGCTGCGCTCCTGCGACGCCTGGGCCCGCTCGGCCGAACGCCGCTCGCGTTCCTCGGCGCGCAGCCTTTCCCGTTCGCTCACAAAACCGCCGTCCGTCACGCATCCACCTTCAGAGTTCGTCTCGATTGCGGTGGCGCTATAGGCGGAGAGGCGGAGGATTCGCTAGCCGACGACGTCGATCAGCCGGCCAAGATCGCCATCCTCGGGGGTGGGGGAGGCACCCGACGCCGCGATCGCGGGGCCCGCGGCCTGGCGCAGGCCCGCCAGCCCGCTTTTCGTGCCCCAGTTCAGCGGACGCCGTTCCATCCGCAGGCCCTGTTCGGGTTCGAGGTCGCTGTTCGCCTTGATCGCGGGCGCGGCCGGTTGGAGGCCAGGCATATAAGGCGGCATCAGGGCGAACGGGGGCAGATCAAGCCGCTCCTCGCCGGTCGCGACGCTGCGGGTCTCGCTGGTGCCGTCGGTGAAACGGATGACGGTGGTCTGCACGGCGCCGGCGACCGACACGCTGCGCGATGCCTCGGTCTTGAGCGCGAAGTCGTCGTCGCCCGGCATCTGGATCGCGGCGAGCAGGCCGGCGAAATCGAAAGTCGTAGCGGCCATCTCGGTCGCGAGCAGCCCGCCCATATCGGGCATGGGGAGCAGCGCAGCGGCGGAGATGGCGGGAACGGACATCGGAGCTCCAGTTGTGCAACTGGAGTAACGGCAGAGGGGCGCGGCGCTTTAAGCTGTTCGAGAAGGGCATCTCCTCAAGGAAGCCAACTTTCAGCGAAATTTCGGACCATCATACGATACGCCGCTATGAATTCTCGGACGTGTTCGTCCTTCAGTACAGGCACTCTTTTGGGGCCTTGGATCGCACTAAAGGGCCAAATTTGTTGGAGAGGGATAAAATTGCTGTACGTCCTAATGTTAATTAAGTCTTCGATCGGGCCTTTGATAGCGTGTATCAAAAGCTCGCCGATGATGAACGTCGCAATGGCTCCTCCGTGGCGTTCTTCGTTCTCGTCTATCGCAACGTAGGCGTCGTGAGTAATAGAGCCATCAAGATCCCCCCGTTCCTGGAAACGACCGATCCAAATGCGCCAGTCTGCGGGTACGCTATCACTTTCGCTGTAATGCTTCCGTTCTGAAGTGGTAATGGTCATGGTTTCAAGGTGAGCAAATTGCCAGGACATTACTACAAGAACTGCCCAACGCGCCAAGGCTAATCGTTCTTCGCCGCTTGGCTGGAACCAATCCCCTTTGGCGATCCGTTCGATGATGGGCCTGGCCGAGTCTTGGATATCACCCATCCAGTGATTATTGCAGGTTTTGCAGGCAATTTTTAGACTCAATGACCTGGGCGAGCCTGGCCGAGATACCGGCCCGGGGGTTGAAGATTGATAGACACTGTGGATGACTTTCGTGTGAGGTGTAAGTCCAATCCTGCGAACTGCCCATCTTCCGAAAATATGTTCTTTTGTCGTTCCAGGTCCGCCGCAATAGCCACATGTAGAAACGAACTGGCGTCCCGTTACGGCCATTGTTCTTTTCTCCGTGATATCCGCTGTGAAGATATCAGGTGCTGGCCCACTTCGGAAAGAAGTATGTGCGTTAACGGGATTGCCTGAAACCATGCCGACGATGCGCGTGATCGATGGCGGGGAAGTGGTGCCGGCTGCAGGGATCGAACCCGCGACCCCCTGATTACAAATCAGGTGCTCTACCAACTGAGCTAAGCCGGCACTCCAGCGCCCTATTGCGTCAGGCGGCGCTCAAGGTCCAGCCCTCGCGGTATCAGGGCCCCGCTATCAGGGGATGCCGAAGGTCCAGCCTTCGACCGCCGCGATCTGCGGGGTGAGCGCGGCGGGGTGCCACAGGTCGTCGCGCGCGGCGGCCTGGGCGAGCCAGGCGGCGGTGAGGATCGCGTCGGTGCTGTGGTCGTCATAGCGGGCAAGCGCGGGGGGCGTGGCGATGCCGTAGCCGGCCAGCCCGGCGCGCAGGCGATCGGCGTCGCGCATCTTGCTGCCGCCCGACAGGCCGGCGGTGCGCGCGGCGATGGTGGTGTAGATCTCGACGATCATCGGGCCGCGCTCGGGGATCGGATCGAAGGGCCAGACCGGCACCCGGCCGCCCAGCCGATGGAGCAGGCGCATGCCGGTGAGGCTGGACTTGCCGACCTGCGCGGCGCCGACGAGGTTGAAGCAGCTCGTCGCCGGGCCGTGGCGGTCGTCGCGGCAGATGCGCTCGACGAGGCGGTAGCGGCCGTTGCCCGCGCCAAACAGGTCGCCCTGCCGCCCGCCATGGCGGCGGAAATGGCGGCTGATCTCTCCATGGTCGACGAAGGCACCGGTCTCCAGATGCGGGTCTGTCGCGCACAGCGCGTCGACCTGCGCCCAGAGCGCCGGGGCGTCGGGCGGGCTGTCGGTCCAGCCGGGGAAATAGGCGCCGGCATCGAGAAAGGGAAAGGCGGTAGAGAAGTCGATGCCGACCAGCAGGTCGCTCTGCCGATCGGCATGGTCGAGCAGCCAGTCGAGCACCCCCGCGCGCGACCAGCGCCGGTCGAGCAGGGTGGGCGTCGTGCCCGGGCCGTCGCTGACCGCGACCGCGATGCCCTTCTGCCATTCCCCCTTCGCGCCGGACCAGTCGATGCAGGCGAAGCGCGTGAAGCGCCGGGTCATGCCTTCTTCTTGGGCTTGGGCCGCTTCTTTGCGAGCGCCTGCTGATAGGCGCGCTCGATCATCGCGAAGACCCGCTCGGGATCGGCGCTGTCATAGCGCACCAGCACCGATGGCCAGCCCTCATAATGGGGCGTCTGCCAATAGGTTTCGGGGTCGGTTTCCTCGAGCATGTCGACGGTGTCGCGGTCGATCATCAGGCAGAAGCTGCCCTCTTCGCGGCCGGGCGAGAGGAAGGCGTTGCCGTTCGCCTTGACCGCGGGGCCGCCATAATAAAGGTCGCGCTCGGCGCCGGGCAGGCTGGCGGCGAAGCCGGTGACCCGATCCCAGTCGAGACTCATCCCTGTCGCTCCCGGCGCAGGCGATCCCAATGGGCGATCCGCTCGGCGATCTTCGCTTCGAAGCCGCGCTGGACGGGCTCGTAGAAGCTCTGGGGCGCCATTTCCTCGGGCCAGTAATTGTCGCCCGAAAAGCCGTCCTCGGCGTCATGGTCATAGGCGTAGTTCTTGCCGTAGCCGATGTCCTTCATCAGCCTGGTGGGCGCGTTGAGGATGTTCTTGGGCGGCGACAGCGAGCCGGTGTCCTTCGCCGAGCGGAAGGCGGCCTTCTGCGCGACATAGGCGGCGTTCGATTTGGGCGCGGTGGCGAGGTAGAGGCACGCCTGGACGATCGCCAGCTCCCCCTCGGGCGAGCCGAGGAAATCATAGGCGTCCTTGGCGGCGAGGCACTGCACCAGCGCCTGCGGATCGGCGAGGCCGACATCCTCGCTGGCGAAGCGGACGAGCCGGCGCAGCACGTAGAGCGGCTCCTCGCCCGCCGTCAGCATCCGCGCGAGATAATAGAGCGCGGCCTGCGGATCGGAGCCGCGCAGCGACTTATGGAGCGCCGAAATCAGGTTGTAATGGCCCTCGCGATCCTTGTCGTAGACCGCCATGCGGCGGTGGAGCAGAGCGGCCAGCTCGCCGGGTTCGAGCGGATGGTCGATCGCGATCGAGAACAGGGTCTCGACCTGGTTGAGCAGGAAGCGGCCGTCGCCGTCGGCCGAGGCGACCAGCGCGTCGCGCGCCGTCTCGGTCAGTGGCAGCGCGCGGTCCATCACCTCTTCGGCGCGCGCGATCAGCTTCGACAGCGCGGCATGGTCGAGCCGGTTGAGGATCAGCACCTGGGCGCGGCTGAGCAGCGCGGCGTTGAGCTCGAAGGACGGGTTCTCGGTGGTGGCGCCGACGAGCACGACCGTGCCGTCCTCGACATATGGCAGGAAGCTGTCCTGCTGGGCGCGGTTGAAGCGGTGGATCTCGTCCACGAACAACAGGGTGCGCGTGCCCAGCCGGGCATGCTCGCGCGCCTCGGCGAAGATCTTCTTGAGGTCGGCGACCCCGGAGAAGACCGCCGAAACCGGGGCGAAGCGCAGGCCCACCGCATCGGCCAGCAGCCGCGCGATCGTGGTCTTGCCGGTGCCGGGCGGCCCCCAGAGGACGAGCGAGGACAGGCGCCCCGCCGCGACCATCCGGCCGATCGCGCCCTCGGGCCCGGTAAGATGTTCCTGGCCGATCACCTCGTCGAGGCTCTGGGGCCGCAGCCGTTCGGCGAGCGGCGCGGCCTCGGACGGGAGGGCGGCGGAGGGTTCGGGCGCAAAAAGGTCGGCCATCGGCCCGATATAAGCAGGCCTTTGCGGGGCGCACAGGGGGGATGCGAAAGCCTCTTGTAAAAACTATCTCAAGATATATCTTAGACACATCGAAAGTGATTCGATAACTAACCAGAACACTGATTGGAGTTTTATGTTCGGTTTTCACAAACATGGTTGCGAGCGGGGCCGCGGGATGCGGCACGCGATGCGCGGCCGGCATGGCTTCGGGGGCGGCTTTCGCGGCGGCTTCGGCGACGCCTTTGAAGAGGGTTTCGGCGGCGGCATGGGCGGCCGGGGACGGGGCGGCGGTCGCCGTCGCGTGTTCGACGGCACTGAGCTGCGCCTGGTCCTCCTGGCGCTGATCGGCGAGCAGCCGCGCCACGGCTATGATCTGATCAAGGCGATCGAGGAACGTTCGGGCGGGGCTTATGCGCCGAGCCCCGGCGTCGTCTATCCGACGATCACGATGCTCGAGGATATGGGCCACATCGCCGAGCAGGCGGCCGAGGGCTCGAAGCGACTCTTCGCGATCACCGAGGCCGGCAAGCTGGAGATCGGCGAGCAGGCCGAGAAGGTCGAGGCGCTGTTCGCGCGGCTCGAGGCGCTGGGTGAGGAGCGTAGCGGCGACAGCCGTTCGCCGGTGCGCCGGGCGATGTTCAGCCTGGCGATGGCGATGCGTGAGCGCATGTCGCGCGACGGCCGCGACGCCGATACTGCCCATGAGATCGCGGCGATCCTCGACGAGGCGACCCGCAAGATCGAGCGGCTGTGATGGCGGGCGCGATCTCCTCGGTGCCGACCGCCAACGGCAGCAAATATCTGCAGCAGCTGTGCAAGCACTGGTCGCATAAGCTGTCGGTGGAGTTCACCCCCGAGCAGGGCGTGGTCGTCTTCCCCAAGGACGCGCGCGGCGCGGACTGGCCCGATGACGCGGCGGTGACCTTCACCGCCGGCCCCCAGGCGCTCGACGTCCGCATCGAGGCGAGCGCGCCCGAGCAGCTGGAGGCGTTGAAGGGCGTGGTGGCCAGCCACCTCGACCGCTTCGCCTTCCGCGAGGGGCCGCTCAGCTTCGAGTGGCGGGGGGCGTGATGAGACGTTCCTCCCTATGCGAAGCATGGGGAGGGGGACCATGCACAGCATGGTGGAGGGGTAGGGCAGGACCTCAAGGTTGGCGATGAAGATGAGGGAGGAAAACCCCTCCACCGCTCTTCGGCCAACGGCTGCTATGCAGCCGGCTCCGCGCTTTCGCCATGCCCCCGGCATGGCGACGCACTACGCCCCCCTGCCCACGGCTACGCCGTAGGGAGGAACTTTTTGGTCACGGCACCGGGCTCTGGCGGATGACGCGGACGCCGGCGCTGTGCTGGCGGACGATGCGCAGATAGGCGTCGACCAGCACCTGGTTCACTTGGTCCCAGCCATAGGGCTCGCTGGCCAGCAGACCGGCCTCGCCGGCCGCCTGGCGCAGCTCGGGGTTCTCGCAATAGGCCTTGAGCGCATTGGCGAAGGCCTTGGTGCGGCCGGGCTGGATCAGCCGGCCGGTGACGCCGTCCTCGATCAGGCTCTCGCTGCCGGTCGCGCGCGCCGCCACCACGGGCAGGCGGGCGGCCATCGCCTCCAGGGTGACGTTGCCGAAGGTCTCGGTCACCGACGGGTTGAACAGCATGTCCATCGACGCGACCGCGCGGCCCAGATCCTCGCCGGCCTGGAAACCGGCGAACACCGCGTTGGGCAGGCGCTTCTCGAACCATTCGCGCGCCGGGCCCTCGCCCACCACCAGCACCTTGTGCCGCACCTGGCGGCGGGTGAGCTCGTCGATCGTGTCGGCGAAGATGTCGAGCCCCTTCTCCATCACCAGCCGGCCGACGAAGCCGATCACGACATCGTCGGGCGCGAAGCCCAGCGAGGCGCGCCATTCGTCGGAGCGGCGGGCGGGGTCGAAGATCACCCGGTCGATGCCGCGCGACCAGATGCCGACGTCATAGCTCATCCGCTGTTCGCGCAGCAGCTGGGCCATCGATTCCGACGGCGCGAAGATCGCGTCGCAGCGGCGGTAGAAGCGGCGCAGCATCGCCTCGACCAGCGGCTCGATGAAGGCCAGGCCATAATAGCGGAAATAGGTCTCGAACCGCGTGTGGACCGACGCCACGACGGGCAGCTTGCGCTTGAGCGCATAGGAGACCGCGCGATGTCCGAGGACTTCGGGGCTGGCGACATGCAGGATATTGGGCTGGAAGCGCTTGATGTCGCGCTTCACCCGCGGCGGGATGCCGAGCGGGAAATGATATTCGCCGCGCCCCGGCACCGGCAGCGACGGGATGTGGACGAGATCGCCGGTGGCCGGGAAGGCAGGGTCCTTCACCGTCGGCGAATAGATGCGGACGGCCGCGCCCTGCCGCAGCAGATAGCCGACGAGGCGGTTCAGCGCCTGGTTCGCCCCGTCCCGCACATAGTTATAATTGCCCGTGAACAGGGCGACGCGAAGCTGCGATGCATCCATCGCCGCGCTTTAGGAGGCTATCGCGCGCGCCGCAACCGGAACAGCCGGCGGGGCTGGTGGTTGAGGGCGAAAGGGCATGGCTCCCCATCGCCCGAAGCGCCGGAAAGTCCCCCTCGCATGGATCAATTCTTCACCCGCGTCGCCGCGAAGATGGCGTCGGCGGTCGGCCAGCCGCTGGCCTTCATCATCGCCTTCGTCGCGATCATCGTCTGGGGCGTGAGCGGGCCGATGTTCGGCTTCTCCGACACCTGGCAGCTGATCGTGAACACCTCGACCACGATCATCACCTTCCTGATGGTGTTCCTGATCCAGAATGCCCAGAATCGCGACGCCGCCGCGATGCAGGCCAAGCTCGACGAGCTGATCCGCGCGGTGGCCGAGGCGCGCAACGACTATATCGGCATCGAGCATCTGACCGAGAAGGAGCTGGAGACGATCCGCTCCGACATCGAGCAGGAATGCCAGCCCGGCAAGGACGGCGAGCCGCACCACACCGACAGCCTGGGCCATCTGATCCGGCGGCGCTGAGCCGCTCTCCACCCGCGTCGCTCCGGCGGAGGCCGGAGCCGCCACGATGTTTGCGGCTTGCTCGCCGAAAGAGCCTGTGGCGGCCCCGGCCTCCGCCGGGGCGACGTGTTTTGCTGTGACGTGCAGGCTGCGCTAACGATTGATCCCAAGGGAGAGGACCATGGCGCATCCGCTGTCGCTGCATCATCTGAGCGCGCTCGATCTGACGGCGCCCGAACTGGTCCGCGCGGCGGCGGGGGCGGGGTTCGACCATGTCTGCCTGTTCACCGCGGCCTGGCCGAGCAAGGATTTCGATTTTCCGGTGGTGACGCGCGGCGCGCTGGAGCGCGAGACCAGGGCGGCGCTGGCCGACACCGGGCTGAGCCTGTTCGACGTCGACCCGATCTTCCTGTGGCCGAGCGTCGACGTGACCCGCTACGAGGATGCGCTGGCGCTGGGCGCCGAGCTCGGCGCGGTGAGCGCGACGGTGGTGGTGGGCGATCCCGACCGCAACCGCGCCGCCGACAATTTCGCCCGGATCTGCGCAATGGCGCGGCCGATGGGGATTTCGGCCGCGGTCGAGTTCATGCGGCTGGCGGCGGTCCGCTCGCTGGCCGAGGCGGTAGAGCTGGTGACGGCGGCGGGGGCGCCGGCCAGGTCGATCGCGATCGACATGCTCCACCTGGTCCGCACCGGCGGCAGCGCGGCCGAGGTCGCGGCGCTCGACCCGGCACTGATCGGCAATGTCCAGCTCTGCGACGGTCCGCTGACCCGGCCCGAGGAAGAGCAGGGGCATGAGGCGATGCACGACCGGGCCTTGCCGGGGATGGGGGCGTTTCCGCTGGCCAATATCGTTGCGGCCTTGCCGGAGGGATGTCCGCTGTCGGTGGAATGTCCGAACGATGTCGAGCGCGCGAAGCATGGCGATGCGCTGGGCTGGGCGAAGGCCTTGCACGCGGCGGCTGTGGGGTTTGCGGGGTTCAAAAATTGAACGTCATGCCAGCGTAGGCTGGCATCCATGTCTGTTTCCAACTGCGATGGCCAACTTGGAGATGAGAGACATGGACCCCAGCCTTCGCTGGGGTGACGTTGATAGGGTGGGTAGGTAGAACTTCCGAACCAACGAAACCAATAGTCCCCGAGGATCCCCGATGACCACCGACCGCATCCCCGTCACCCTGCTCACCGGCTTCCTCGGCGCGGGGAAGACGACGATGCTCAACCATCTCGTCCGCCAGCCCGAACTGGCGCGCGCGGCGGTGCTGATCAACGAGTTCGGGGCGATCAGCCTGGACCATGAACTGGTCGAGCGCATCGTCGACACCAACATCATCGAGGTGAAGGGCGGGTGCCTGTGCTGCACCGTGCGCGGCGACGTGCGCCAGGCGCTGCTCGACCTGCTGGCGCGACGCGCGGCGGGGGAGGTGCGCGATTTCGACCGGGTAGTGATCGAGACGACCGGCCTCGCCGACCCGGTGCCGATCCTCCACATCTTCATGGCGGACGAGCAATTGCTGGCGCTGTTCCGGCTCGACGGGGTGGTGACGGTGGTCGACGCGGTCAACGGGCTCGACACGCTGGAGCGGCATGAGGAAGCGCGCAAGCAGGCGGCGGTGGCCGACCGGCTGCTGGTCAGCAAGGCCGACCTCGCCGATCCGGCGCCGCTGGTCGCGCGGCTGAGGGACTTCAATCCGGCCGCGCCGGTCGCGACGGTGGAGCAGGGGCGCGTGGCGCCGGCCGATATCCTCAACCTCGGCGCCTTCGATCCGCAGGCGAAGGGGGCCGATGTCGAGGCCTGGCTGCGCGCCGAGGGGCCCGCTGACGGTCATCATCATCACGGCCACCACCATCATGACGTCAACCGCCACAATGATGCGATCCGCGCCTTCACCTTCACCCGCGACGAACCGGTCAAGCTCGACCGGATCGACTATCTGCTCCGCCTGATCGGCCAGTTGCGCGGCCCCGACCTGCTCAGGGTGAAGGCGATCGTCAACGTCGAGGGCGAGCCCGACCGGCCGGCGGTGCTCCACGGCGTCCAGCAGGTCTTCCACCCGGTCAGCCGGCTCGACGCCTGGCCGAGCGACGACCGGCGGACCCGCGTGGTGTTCATCGTCCAGAACATCACCCTGGCGCAGATCGAGTCGCTGATGGAGAGCCTCGACGATCCGGCGGTGAGCGAGGCGGCGGTGGCGGCGCCGATCGGGGCCTGATCCGGCGGCGAACGGCCCTGCTCAGCGTCTGCCGAGCAGGATCGGGTCGGTTTCCAGAAGATCGAGCGATTGCACCATGTCGGCTGTCGCCGCCTTGTATTTCAGGAAATGGGGGCTGCCGATGTGCGCCTCATAGGCCGCCTGATCGGCATAGACCTCGGTCAGGCGGATCAGGTTGGGCTTTCCCCTGATCGCGACCGCGTAGAGCATCAGCACGCCCGGCTCGATCCGGATCGAGGTCTCGATCTCCTCTCGGAGATGGGCGGTATAGGCGGCGACCTTGTCGGGCGCGATTTCCAGTTCGGCGAGGCGGACGATCGGCATGGCCTGCGGCGTGGTCTGCGGCGTGGTCTGCGACATGGCGGGAAGGCTCCAGCAACAGGTGGCGGCGACCGCGACCATCAGGGCGAAGCCGGTTCTGAACATTATCGGTTTCATCAAGCCTCGCTCAACACGCGGTGCCTGGCCGGCTGTGATTACAGCCGATCCGCATGGCCGCATGCCTTTCTAACGCATGGGCTCACGAAGCTGATGTTGAAATTAATTCAACGAGCTGTGGCGATCTTCTCATGACACCGCCGGGGCGCGGAGCTGTTCTAATCGCACCATCGAAACAGCATCATGGAAGACGAACATGGAACTCAAACGTGCAGGCACCCAGCCTTCGCGACGGGGCCCGGCCGAATGTTTCACCGGCACCGTCCGCATCGATCCCTTGAACGACCCGCCGGCTCCGGCGCGCCACAGCTGTGCGGCCGTGACCTTCGAACCCGGAGCGCGCAGCCATTGGCACACCCATCCGCTGGGCCAGACCCTGATCGTCACCGCCGGCTGTGGCTGGACCCAGTGCGAGGGTGGTCCGATCGTGGAGCTTCGTCCGGGGGACGTGGTCTGGTGCCCGCCTGGCCACAAGCATTGGCATGGCGCCGCGCCGACGACGGCGATGACCCACATCGCGGTCCAGGAAGCGCTCGACGGCAGGGCCGTGGAGTGGCTCGAGCCGGTGAGCGACGAACAATATCTGCAGGGTCCGGAGGGTTGAATCGATGAATCCCACCTATGACTTCAAGGGCCAGGTCGCCTTCGTCACCGGGGCGGCCAAGGGCATGGGGCTGGCCGCCGCCCGCGCCTTCGCGCAGTCCGGCGCGTCGGTCGTGCTGGCCGACGTCGAACCCGACCGGGCCGAGCGCGAGGCCGAGCGTATCGTCCGCGAAGGCGGTCTGGCGATGGCTGTGGCCTGCGATGTGGCGGATGAGGCGCAGGTCGCGGCCGCGATCGACGCGACCGTCGCCGCCTATGGCCGCCTCGACATGGCGTTCAACAATGCCGGGATCCAGGTGCCCCCCAGCGATGCCGCTGATGAACCGCTGGCGGCTTTCGAACGGGTGACCGCCGTCAATCAGCGCGGCGTCTGGGCCTGCATGAAGCACGAACTGCGCGTGATGCGCGGCCAGGGCTCGGGCGCCATCGTCAATTGCTCGTCGCTGGGCGGACTGGTCGGCCTGCCGCAGCGCGCGGCCTATCACGGCACCAAGCATGCGGTGATCGGGATGACCCGGAGCGCGGCCATGGAATATGCCCCGCGCGGCATCCGCATCAACGCCGTCTGCCCCGGCACCATCGATACGCCGATGGTGGCCGACATGCTGGAGGGGCAGAGCGAGGCGATGGCCGAGATCATGAAGGAGCAGGTCATCGGCCGGCTCGGTCATGCCGACGAGGTCGCGGCGGCCGTCCTGTGGCTGTGCAGCCCCGGCGCCAGCTTCGTGCTCGGCGTGGCGCTGCCGGTCGATGGCGGCTTCACCGCGCATTGAGAAAGCCCGTCGATGGGCGATGGAGACTGTCATGAACCAGAGGCCCGGCAATGTCCGCCTCTTCCCCTTTCTTGCAGGAGTATTGGCGATGACCGCATCTTCGGTCGAAGCGCAGCAACCCCATGTCGAGCTTCGCCGCGTGACACCGGCTCAGGTGCAGGCGGTGGCGCCAGCCTTGGAGCGGGATACCCAGCAGCGGCTTTATGGCGAACTCTGGCAGCGCCCCGATCTGAGCCGTCGCGACCGCAGCCTGATCACCATCGCGGCCCTCATCGCGCGCGGGCAGGCTCCGGCGCTCGGCTATTATGCCGACCAGGCGCTGGAAAATGGCGTGAAGCCGGCGGAGATTTCCGAGACGATCCACCACCTGGCTTATTATTCGGGTTGGGGAAATGCGATGGCGGCGATCGGGCCGGTCGGCGAGGTCTTCGCTCGCCATGGCATCGCGGCCAGTCAGCTCCCGGGGGATGATGCCCCGAAGCTCCCGATCGACGAGGCCGGCGAAGCCGCTCGGCGCCAGACCGTCGGCGAACAATTTGGCGACGTCGCGCCGGGGCTGGTCGGCTACACCACCGACTATCTCTTCACCGACCTCTGGCTGCGGCCGGGGCTCGCCCCGCGCGACCGCAGCCTGGTCACCGTCGCGGCGCTGATCGCGGCGGGGCAGGTGGGCCAGATTCCCTATCACCTCAACCGGGCGATGGATAATGGCCTCACCCAGGCGGAGGCCGGCGAGGTGATCACCCATCTCGCCTTCTACGCCGGCTGGCCGAACGCTTTTTCGGCGTTGCCCGTGGCGAAGGAGGTGTTCGCGAAACGCGCGGCGCGGTGAGCGGCCCAACCGCCGGATGACGGGCGCGGCGGCACGGCCTATGGCTGTGGCGTTGGCCGCAGCCGGGACGGGCGGCCATGGAAGGACCGGGCTGCCATGACCGACGATATCGCCGAGCCTTCGGAGGGGACGACACCCGCCAGGCGGGCGCGTTCCCGCCGTTCCGATGTCGCCCATCTCAGCTATTTCCTGGCCATCGCCCGCCACCGCAATTTCCGCCGCGCGGGGCTCGAACTCGGTATCAGCACGTCGGCGCTCAGCCATAGCCTGCGCGGTTTGGAAGAGAGCGTCGGGGTGCGGCTGCTGAACCGTTCCAATCGCAGCGTCACCCTGACGGCGGCGGGCGAGGAACTGCTTGCCGAGATCGCGGATCCGTTCGACCGCATCGATCATGCGCTCGACGGGCTGAACCGTTTCCGGGGATCGCCCGCCGGCCGCATCCGGCTCAACCTGCTCGATCTGGCCGCCACCCATCTGATCGCGCCGGTGATGCCGGTCTTCATGGACCGATATCCGGACATCGAGATTGATCTGCGCGTGTCGAACGGCATCGTCGACGTGATCGAGTCCGGGGCCGATGCCGGCATACGCTATGGCGGCACCGTGCCAGAGGATATGATTGCCCAGCGCCTGTCCGCCGAAATCCGCTGGGTCACCGTGGGGGCGCCGGCCTATTTCGAGCGGTTCGGCGTGCCCGATCATCCCGGCGACCTCTCACGCCATCGCTGTCTCCAGATCCGGCTGGGGGACGAGCGCATCTATCGCTGGGAGTTCGAGCGCGGGTCGGAGGCCGTCGAGATGGCGGTGCCGGGCGCCGTCACGATCGACGACAGCGGGACGGCGCTCGCGCTGGCGCGGCGCGGTGCCGGGATCATGTACGCCCCCGAATATGCGGTCGCCGATGCCGTGGCGCGGGGCGAGGTGCGCATCGTCCTGGAGGACTGGGCGTCGGTCGGGCCGGCGATGCAGATCTATTATCCCGGGCGCAGGCAGGTGCCGGTGGGGCTGCGGCTGTTGATCGATCTGATCCGGGAGCTTCGCCCATTGGGCTATTAGGCCGGCGTGGCCGGACGACAATATCGCCCCCGCGGACGTGCCTGGCCGGTGATATCGCGCTATGCCTCCATTTCGGAGGAAGGGGATGCGATGCCGGTGGGCGCGGATCATGAGGCGAAGGCGGTCGAGCAATTCTCGCAGATGGCGGAGAGCTACAGCCGTCTGACCAAGCGGCTGTCGCATGGCCGGCAGTTCGCGCTGATCGAGCTGATCCGCCCGGCGGTCGACGATGTCGCGCTCGACGTGTGCTGCGGTGCGGGTTCGCTGGCGCTCGACCTGGCGCCGCTGGTGGCGCGGGTGACCGGGCTCGACTTCACCCCGGCGATGCTGGACCAGGCACGGCTGAGCCAGGCCGAGACCGGGGTCGCCAATGTCGAATGGGTGGAGGGCAATGCCTATCGCATGCCCTTCGCCGACGGCGCCTTCTCGCTGGTGCTGTGCAGCTCGGCGCTCCACCATATCGGCGATCCTCGCGCGGCCTTTGCCGAGATGGTGCGAGTGTGCCGCCCCGGTGGACGGATCGTGGTGCGCGACATCACCCCGGCGCCGTCGAAGACCGAGATCTACGACGCGTTCGAGCGGCTGCGCGATCCCTCGCACGTCCACGCCATGTCGCCGGCCGAGCTGACCAGCCTGGGCGAGGGTTTCCCGCTCGGCCCCCCGGTGATCTCGCGGAGCGTGGCGCGGCACCTGCCGCTGGAGGCGGTGCTGGGGATATCCTTTCCCGAGGCCGATCTGCTCGACCATCTGCGCGAGCTGCTGCTCGACGACGCGCTGTCGTGCGAGGACCGGCTGGGGTTCGACGCGCGCTTCATCGGCGGGCAGCTCAGGGTGTCCTTCCCGCAGACGGCGGCGATCTGGGAGCGGCTGTAGGCATCTTTCGGGCTTCCCTTTCTCGCCTGCCGGATCACTGCAAAATCCCACGTCATTCCCGCGGATGCGGGAATCCATAACCTCCGAACCTCGAGAGTCTCCCGCCTTTGAGAATATGGATCCCCGCCTTCGCGGGGATGACGCCGACGGATGACTTTCGCAGCAGCCCCGCCTGCGGGAGAGGGCTTAGAAGTGGACGAGGGCGCACAGCCAGTGCATGGCGCCTCGCGTGACGGACGAGCATAGCGACGGATCGATGCGGCGGGGCGATGCCGCCTATCGGCGGGCCAGCCTGGCGCTGTTCCTGGCGGGCTTCTCCACCTTCTCGCTGCTCTGGTGCGCGCAGCCGCTGCTGCCCGAGTTCGCGCGCGATTTCGGGCTCAGCGCGCAGGCGAGTTCGCTCGCCCAGTCGCTCACCGCCGGCGCGCTGGCCGCGTCGATCATGGTGGCGGGGGCGGTGTCGCAGGTGGTGGGGCGGCGCGGGCTGATGTTCGTATCGATGACCGCGGCGGCGCTGCTCAACCTGGCCACCGCCTTTGCCGGCGACTGGGACCTGATCCTGGCCGCACGGCTGCTGGAGGGGATCGCGCTGGGCGGGGTGCCCGCGATCGCGATGGCCTATCTGGCCGAGGAGGTGGACCCGCGCGACATGGCCCGCGCGATGGGGCTCTATGTCGCGGGCACCGCGTTCGGCGGGATGATCGGCCGGGTCGCGATCGGGGCGATCGCCGAGCTGGCTTCGTGGCGCGAGGCGATGGGGATCGTCGGCGCAGTCGACCTGGCCGCGGCGATCGGCTTCATCCTGCTGCTGCCGCCGTCGCGCCATTTCGTCGCGCAGCGGGGGCTGGACCTGCGCTTCCATCTCGATGCCTGGGTCGGCCATCTGCGCAAGCCCGCGCTGCTGAAACTGTTCCTGACGGCCTTCCTGTTGATGAGCGTGTTCGTCTCGCTCTACAACTATGCCGGCTTCCATCTGTCCGAGCCGCCCTATGGGCTGGGCCAGGGGGCGATCAGCGCGCTGTTCCTGGCCTATGGCTTCGGCATCTGGTCGTCGTCGCAGGCGGGGGCGCTGGCCGAGCGTTTCGGCGCGCGCGGGGTGCTGGCGGGCGGCTTCGCGCTGATGGCGGCAGGGGCGGGGCTGTCGCTGGCGACGCCGCTGCCGGCCTTCGTGCTGGGCGTGATCCTGATGACGATCGGCTTCTTCGCCGCGCATGCGGTGGCGAGCGGCTGGGTGGGGCGGCTGGCGGGCAGCGCCAAGGGCCATGCCGCGTCGCTCTACCTGCTCTTCTACTATCTGGGCGCGACCTTCACCGGTTGGGGCACGGGCTGGTTCTGGGGTCATGTCGGCTGGATCGGCGTGGTCGGCTTCACGGGCGCGCTGGCGCTGGTGGGGATCGGGCTGGCGATGACGATGCGGCGGAGCTGACGACGGGGGATTACGAGGCTCTGCCGCTATCCTAATTCGTCGCTCCGGCGGAGGTTTTTCAGGGCCTTCGTGAGTGATCCACGGCATTGCCCGGCGCACTGTCCGTCCCTAGGCTGCGACTCAAGGGGCGAGGCTTGTTCGGGGAGGTGTCCTTGAAGATGGTGCTGGCGCTTGCCGGGGTGATCGTCCTGGCGCTTTCGTCCGCCGCTCCTGCCCAGCCGCCGCGACCGGTCAACCAGGCAGGCTATGAGACGGTGACCCTGGACGAGGCGGGCCTGTCGCAGATGCCGCCGCATCCCCCCAGCAAGACGGCGACGAGCGCGGCCTGTGCCTCTGTCGCGCGGCGGCGGGGTGGGGAGGGCGCCACCGTGACGATCGACCCCGAGGGGGACAAGGCCAAGGCAGCCGCGTGCCGGAACTATCGCAAGCATCGGAGCCAGTGAGCATTCCGTCATGCTGAACTTGTTTCAGCATCCACCGGGAGCCTTGGCCGTGGTCTGCAGGCTCCTGTTGTGACGTTACGAGCCTCCTCTCCACCAGCTTGAGCGACTTGGTGGATGCTGAAACAAGTTCAGCATGACGAGTGGGGAGATGGGTGTGCCGCTCCTCTCCCGAGACTCCAGCTTTCGCTGGAGTGACGCCGTAGAAGGAGGGAAGAGGGGGCGCCTCAGCCCCTCAGCTTGATCCCGTCGAGGAACATCGTCTTCAGGGTCGTCGCCAGCGGGGCGGTGGGGCCCAGGCTGGGGTCGAACCATTCGATCGTCCAGTTCATCGCGCCCAGCATCGTCATCTGCATCAGCTTGGGGTCGAGGTCAGGGCGGATCGTGCCCTCGGCGATCGCCGCGTCGATCAGGCCGAACCAGAGCTGGTTGTTCTCGCGGATGCCGGTGAGCGCCTGGCTGCGCATCTCGGGCGAGATCTGCGAGGTGATGCGGGCGGCGGCGCGCATCAGATGGGCGGGGCCCAGCACGCATTCGAGATAGACGTCGACCGCCACCTCGATTTTGGCCAGCGCGGTCGCACCCTCCGGCAGCTCGGCGATCGCCGCGTCGAGCGCCTCGCGGATCGTCACCGCGCTGCTGGCGATCACGTCGGAGGCGAGCTGCTCCTTGTTGTCGTAATAATAATAGAGGCCGGTCAGGTGGACGCCGATCTTCTCGGCGATGTCGTTGAGCGTGGTGAGCTTGTAGCCGCGCTCGGCGAACAGCTCGGCGGCGCCGTCGAGGATCACCTTGCGGGTCAGCGCCGACTTGGTCGAGGCTTTGCGGCCACGCGCCTTGCGCGAGCTGTGATCCGGTGCGGGGGGAGAGGAGGCCATATGGGCGCCTCGATTATACTGGCTCGATAGCGATCGCAAATGACCTGCGTCAGGACGCGAGATAGCCGCCGTCGGCGCACAGATTATGCCCGATCATCCAGGAGGAGAGCGGCGAAGCCATGAAGAGCACGGCCTGCGCGGCCTCCTCCTCGGTGCCGATCCGCTTGGCGGGCAGGCTGTCGGCGATCGCCTGCGGGTTCATCGCCTTGTAGCTGCGCATCATCCCGCTCATGATCTTGCCCGGCGAGAAGGCGTTGATGCGGATGCCGCGTGCGGCATATTCCATCGCCGCGGTGCGGGTGAGCGAAATCAGCGCCGCCTTCGATGCGGCATAGACCCCCAGGCCCGGCTGGTTGTTGCGCACCCCGCTGACCGAGGCGTTGTTGATGATCACGCCGCCGCGCTCGCCCATCGCCGCGATCTCGGCCTGCATCGACAGGAAGATCGAGCGCAGGTTGATGTTCATCACCCGGTCGAACTCCTCGATCCTCTGGTCGCCGACCAGGGCATTGTCCTCGCGGTCGCCGACATTGTTGAAGGCGATGTCGAGCGCGCCATAGCGCCGCACCGCCTCCTCGACGCAGCCGACCGCGGCGGCGGGGTCGGACAGGTCGGCGCGGTGGAAGGCCGCCTCGCCGCCGGCCGCGACGATATCGCCGACGATCGCGTCGCCGCGCTCGGCATTGCGGCCGACGATCAGCACCTTCGCGCCGTGGCGGGCGAGGAGCCGGGCGCTGTGCTCGCCGATGCCCGAGGTGGCGGCGGTGACGAGAGCCACCTTATCGGCGATGCCGAAGTCGTTCATTGCTGGTCCTTTGGTTCGATCTTCATTCCTATCCCCTCGGCGTCCACCCCTGTCCGTCATTCCCGCGAAGGCGGGAATCCATAACCTCCGAGCCGCGAGAGTCTCCTGCCCTTGAGAATATGGATCCCCGCCTTCGCGGGGATGACGGCGTTCGGTCGGCTCCTACGCCACCTCGCTCACCCGCACCCGGCCGGGTGCCGCCGGGGCGAGCGTGGCCAGCTCGTCCTTGAAGAAGGCGCCGCCCTTTACGATCGCGAGCAGGTTGGCGTTGTCGGTGAGCAGGCCCATGTCGTCGAGCGGGTTGCCGTCGACGACGAGCAGGTCGGCGAGCTTGCCGGCCTCGATCGTGCCCAGCTCATGGCCGCGACCCATCAGTTCGGCGCCATTCTTCGTCGCCCAGCGGATCACGTCGAGCGGCGGGATGCCGATCTCCTTCGCGTAGAAGGCGGGCTCCTCGGCCTGCTGGCCATGGTCCATGATGGTGACGCCATAATCGTCGCCCAGCACCATGCGCACTCCCGCAGCGTTGGCGAGCGGGACCATGCGGCGCATATGCTCCATCTCGGCCTCCATCTCGCCCGGCGTGCCTTGCGCGAAGCCGTTGCGCAGGGACTCGATCGCTAGGCGCAGGCTGGGGACGAAGAAGACCCCCGACTTCAGGAAGGCGTCGATCCCCGCCTCGTCGAGGAAATCGGCATGGTCGACCACGTCGATCCCGGCCTCGATCGTCTCGATCACCGCCTGGGGGTTGCTGACATGGGCGCGGATCTTCGCGCCATGGGCATGGGCGGCCTGGATGCAGGCGTCGAGTTCCTCGCGGGTCATCTCCATCTGGGTGCCGGGGGTGACCGACAGGTGGCCGCCGGTGCTGTAGAGCTTGATGATCTCGGCGCCTTCCTTGATCTCCTCGCGCACGCCCTTGCGAAACTCGTCGGCGCCGTCGCAGCAGCGGACGTCGATCGTCGGCGCCTTCCAGAACCAGGGCTGCTGGAAATCGAGCGAGAAGCCGGTGGTGCTGAGCCCGCGCCCGCACGGCATCAGCCGGGGGCCGGGGATCAGCCCGTCCTGGATCGCCAGCTTGAGCGAAGCGTCCATCGCGAAGCCGTTCCCGGCGCCGACCGCGCCGGTATAGCCCGCCTCGATCAGCTTGCGCATGCTGCGCCCGCCGGCCAGCGCCAGATAGGCGGGCGGCGCCTCGAACCCCACCGGCAGCGGCATCGCGCCGATGCGGTGATAGCCGGCATGATGGTGGCAGCTGACCATGCCCGGCATCACCGCGCGGCCGCCGAGATCGACGACCCGATCCTGCGGCTCGGGGGAGGGGGCATCGGCGTCGCGCATCACCGCGGCGATCCGCTCGCCTTCGACGAGGATCGTGGTGGCGGGGCGCGGCGGCGCATCGCCCGGGATCAGCAGGGCGTTGGTCAAGATCAGCCGGGCCATGGACCTTCTCCGTCGTGCCGGGGCGGATTCCACCGGGTTCGCGTCGGCGACCCATGTCGGCTTCTTCCCAGCCGCCATGGGGCCCGAACGCTCGCGCATCCGCTCCTGCCTTATTCTATCGGCTTTCAAGATTTCTGGTGTCAATAGAAATATCGGCGTAGGGAGATTGTCGGACGGTTTGATGATGTCCGGCAAAGATCAACTGATTGCATGTCACAGTGCAGCCATGGTCAAGCCGGCCCCCGGATATCGGTTGACGCAACCGGACCTCATCGCCGATCCCGAACGTCCCAAAAAACGCCGTTGAACCCGTTCGAACAGGCACAGGGGAGGATCTATGAAAAGGCTTATGCAGGCTGCTCTGCTCGGGGGCACCTTTCTGTCGATGACGCCGGCCCATGCGCAGGCCGGCCCGGGCGCCGAGGAGGCGCCGCCGAGCCAGGACATCATCGTCACCGCCCGCCGCCGCGAGGAGGCGCTGTCGAAGGTGCCGGTCGCGATCACGGCGATCCGCGGCGAGGATATCGCCAAGCGCGCCATCTATAACGAGAACGACCTGCAGTCGGCGGTGCCCGGCCTGGTCATCCGCCAGAATGGCGGCATCCACTCGTTCAACTACGCGATCCGCGGTCAGAGCGTCGACACCTTCACCAACTCGCCGCCCAGCGTGCTGCCCTATGTGAACGAAGTGCAGATCGTCACCCATTCGGCGTCGACCTTCTACGACATGGCTGGCATCCAGGTGCTCAAAGGTCCGCAGGGCACGCTGTTCGGCCGCAACGCCACCGGCGGCGCGGTGCTGTACCAGACCGCCAAAGCGTCAACCGACGCGTTCAGCGGCTATATCCAGGGGCGCTACGGCAGCTTCGAGTCCCGCCATGTCGAAGGCGCGATCAACGCGCCGCTGGGCGAGAAGGCGGCGCTGCGCGTCGCGGCGAGCTACACGGGCGGCGGCGCCTTCGTGAAGGACTATTTCACCGACGATAAATATGGCGATCTCGACCAGAAGTCGGTGCGCGTCACCCTGTTCCTCGAACCGGTCGAGGGGCTGACCAACACCACCGTCGGCCAGTACACCAAGGAAGACGGCACCAACACGCCCTATCAGCTGTGGTCGACCAACCCTTGCGGCTCCAGCGCCCAGGGCCTCGTCGACGGCGCCTCCTGCGCGCTGAACGCGGCGACCAACCCGACCTTCGCGGCCTATCTCGCGGCGCATCCGCAGGTGTTCCAGGGCGGCCTCGAGGCGGCGATCCGGCTGCAGCGCCAGTTGGGCCCGTGGCAGAGCCTGGCCAGCTATCCGCCTTTCCACAAGGCGAAGAGCCGCTACATCATGAACACGACCAATTTCGAGGTCACGCCCGAGATCACGATCAAGAACATCGCCGGATACAATAAGTCGAACGCCAATGACGGCTACGACTATGACGGCTCGCCTTATCATTTCTTCGAGAATCAGGGCGTGCTCGACGCGACCGGCATCAAGGCGATCCCGACCGCGAAGGTGACCGACCATCCGGGCTTCCTGGTCAGCACCCGCCAGATTTCGGACGAGTTGCAGGTCAACGGCAAGGGCTTTGACGATCGCCTCGATTTCGTCGCGGGCGTCTATTATCTCGACCAGAAATTCCAGGTCAGCTCGAACCTCGACTCCGGCAATTTCGCGCCGGTGGCGGCGCCCTTCACCTTCACCTACACCGCGCGGATCAAGACCAAGTCGATCGCCGGCTTCGCCCAGGCCAGCTACAAGCTCAGCGACCAGCTCAGCCTGACCGGCGGCTTCCGCTATACGCGCGACAAGACCTCGATCGTCCAGCTGCCCGGTTCGCTGTGGCTGCTGTTCGCACCGGCCAACGACGTCGAGCGGACCAAGGCGAGCAAGCCGAGCTGGAACGTCAGCGTCGACTATCGCGTGACCCCGGAGCTGATGTTCTACGCGGTGACGCGCGGCAGCTGGCGCGCGGGCGGCTATAATTACAGCGTGTTCCCGGCCAATGTGACCGCGGCGGCCGGCGGCAACCTGTATCTGCCCGAGACCACCGAGGACGTCGAACTCGGCGTGAAATATTCGGGCAGCAGCCTGGGCATGCCGATGACCTTCAACGCCGATGTGTTCAGCCAGTGGGTGAAGAACATCCAGCGCGCCGCCTATATCTCGACGCCGGCGGGCGTCTCGCTGCTGACGGTGAACGTGCCGAAGGCGCGGATCCGCGGCGTCGAGGCCGACCTGTCCTTCCGCCCCAACCAGTGGATCCAGTTCGGCGCCTCGGGCAACTACACCGACGCCAAATATACCAGCAACCTGGTGTCGGTGCTGGGCGGCAACGTGTTCTACGGCCCGTTCGCCGACGTGCCGAAATATAGCGGCACTCTGTTCGCCGAACTCGGCGCGCCGCTGGGCGATGCCGGCTCGCTGCGCCTGCGCGGCGACTTCTACGCGCAGACCAAGATGTATTTCTCGAACGTCGCGGCGACCGCCAACCCGAACACCGCGCTGCCGGGCTATACGCTGGTGAATGCCCGCCTGACCTGGGCGGACATCATGGGCAGCAAGCTTCAGGTCGCGGCCTTCGCGCGCAACCTGTTCAACAAGAAATATTATACCGGCGGTAATCCGAGTTCGTCGGGCGGTGCGACCAACACCGTCAATCCGGGCGTGAAGCGGATGATCGGGGTCGAGGCGCGCTACGCCTTCTGATCGTCCGACGATCGATGGAAAGAGAGGGGTGGGGCCGATGGTCCCGCCCCTTTCCTCTTTTTTGGGGACCTGTTCTCCCCACTCCGTTCGTGTCGAGCGAAGTCGAGGGACGTTCTCGCACGCCGACGTGTCTCGACTTCGCTCGACACGAACGGGGTGGGGAGGTGAGGGCGGTTTTCCAATTTCTCTATACGGCATAGAAAAATCTTGCCGACCTTTCCGGGCGGCGTATAAGCATCCCATCCACAGCAAAACATGCGGGGAGGCGGCACTGGAGCTTGAACTCGTCCTGTCGGGGATCGGCGGTCAGGGAATCCAGCTGATCGGCAAGGCGCTCGCCCAGGCGGCCGTCGACGAGGGGCGCCATGCGCTCGTCTATGGCGAATATGGCGGCGAGATGCGGGGCGGGAAGTCGCTGGTCAATGTGGTGATCGGGCCAGAGCGGCTGAAGGCGCTGCCGGTGGTCTACAGCGCCTCGCACGTGATCGCGCTCCACCAGAAATATTGGGACGAGATCCTGACCCGGGTAGCGCCCAGCGCTCTGATCTTCACCGACAGCAGCCTGCGCGACCAGATCATCGCGCCGGGCCGCACGGTCGAGGCGGTGCCGGTCTACGATCTCGCCAAGCAGGCGGGCAATGCGCAGGCGGCGGGGTTCGTGATGCTCGCGGCTTTCGCCACCGCCACCGGCATCGTGCGCCTGGACAGCCTGGTCGGCGCGATGAAGCAGCTCGTCCCCAGCTATCGCCGCCAGCATGTCGAGACGAACGAGGCGGCGCTGCGGCTGGGTGCGGCCGCGGTGGCGCCGCTGTCAGCGCCGATCGCGCTGGAGGCAGCATGACCGCGCCCGCCCGCAAGCTGTCGCGCGGCACGGTGGTGATCGAGGCCGATCGCTGCAAGGGCTGCGAGCTGTGCATCCCGGCCTGTCCGGTCGACGTGCTGAGCATGTCCGACCGGTTCAACGCCAATGGCTTTCGTTTTCCGCTGCTGGTGGAAGGCTGTACCGGTTGCACGGCGTGCCAGAAGGTGTGTCCCGACTTCGTGTTCGAGGTCTATCAGTTCGAGGAGCCGGCCTGATGGCGCTGCAGTTGATCGACGGCAGCGAGGCGATCGCCGAGGCGGCGCTGTCGGCGGGCCTGCGCTTCTATGCCGGCTATCCGATGTCGCCGGCCACCGATCTGCTGGAGCAGCTGGCGAAGAAGCTGCCCGGCCAGGGCGGGGTGTGCATCAACGCCGATACCGAGATCGAGGGGGTGAACCAGGCGATCGGCGCGGCGATGACCGGCTTTCGCGCCGCGACCGGATCGACCGGGCAGGGGCTGTCCTTGATGCAGGAGGCGATCGCCGAGATCGCGCTGAACGAGACCCCGCTGGTGATCTTCAACATGGGACGCAACCAGCAGGATTATTTCCAGGCGACGCGCGGCGGCGGCTGGGGCGATTACCGCACCATCGCGCTCTGCCCCAAGGATGGCCCCGAGGCGGTGGAGCTGACCCAGCTCGCCTTCCACCTGGCCGACCAATATCGCGCGCCGGTGATCCTCTATGGCGACAATATGCTCGCGCGGACGATCTCGGCGGTCGACACCGGGCCGATCGACTTCGGGCCGCTGCCGCCGAAGGACTGGGCGTTCGACGGATCGAGCGGCGGGACCGGCCGCTCCAAGCAGATCTGGACCTGGGCGCTGGGCAAGCACAACACGCCGGGGCCGGGCCCCGAAGGCCAGTGGCGCATGGTGGCCGAGAAGTTCGAGCGGATGCGGCTGGCCGAGCAGCGCTGGGAGCAGGGCTATACCGAGGATGCCGAGGTGGTGGTGACCGCCTTCGGCACCGGCGGCAAGTTCGTCGAATATGTCGTCGATGAACTGCGCCGCGAAGGGCACAAGGTGGGCTGGTTCCGGCCGATCACCCTGTGGCCTTTCCCCGAGGATGCGCTGGAGGCGGCCTGCGCGAGCGCCCGGCTGGCGCTCGTCTTCGAGCTGAACGCTGGCCAGATGGTGGAGGATGTCCGCCTGAGCCTGGGCAAGCGCATTCCGATCCGTTCGATCGGCGGGATCAGCTTCGACGACAGCGGGCTGAACATCGGATCCTATATGGACGCGGGCTTCATCAAGCGCCGGATATTGGAAGCCATGGAGGCGGTGCCGTCATGAATTATGTCGATACCTCCCGCCCGCCCGAGCAGGCGGCGCGCAAGGCGGCGTCGTTCAACGCGACCTTGATGCAGACCAACGACCATCATCTCTGCCCGGGCTGCGGCGAGCCGGTGGCGATCCGCATGGTCGCCGAGGTGATCGCCGAGATGGAGCTGGCGCAGAAGACCATCTCGGTGTTCGGCCATGGCTGCTACGGCCCCTTCGTCGCCGCGCTCGACGTGGAGACGACCTTGTGCCTGCACGGGCGCGGGCCCGCTGTGGCGACCGGCATGAAGCGGATGCGGCCCGATTGCCTGATCTGGACGATGCAGGGCGATGGCGACATGGTGAGCGAGGGGCTTGCCGAGGTGCTCCACACCGCCGCGCGCGGTGAAAATATCACCTGCATCATGCTCAACAACGGCGTGTTCGGTGACACCGGCGGGCAGATGACGGCGGCCACCGTCGTCGGCCAGCGCACCAAGAACACGCTGGAGGGCAGGGACGCGCGCTATCATGGCATGCCGATCACGATCGGCGATCTGGTCGCCCAGCTCGACGGCAGCGCCTATATCGCGCGCGGCTCGGTACACAGCAACGCCGCGATCGCCCAGACCAAGAAGATGGTCCGCCGCGCCTTCGAGCGGCAGATGGAAGGCGCGGGCTTCGGGCTGGTCGAGATCCTCACCATGTGCCCGACCGGCTGGCTGATTCCGACCCCGGGCGGCCCCGAATATCTGATCGAGACGCTGGGCGAGGCCTATCCGCTGCGCGAGATCAAGGATGTCGGCGGGGGTGCGCCGATCACGATCAAGGGCTGAGGGGGTGGGGTGGTGTGACCTAAGATCCTCCCTGCGCGAAGCGCGGGGAGGGGGACCGCGCCGAAGGCGTGGTGGAGGGGTTTTCCGTCCTCATCAAATGTCACCGCAATCGAAGAGGTCGAAACCCCTCCACCATCCTTCGGATGGTCCCCCTCCCCATCGCTTCGCGATAGGGAGGATCTAGGTGGTGGACATCTCCATCTCGCGCATCCTCGATATCGCGGCGGCAGCGGTGCCGGACAAGGTGGCCGCGACGCTGGAGGATGACGCCGTCACCTATCGCCAGTGCGCACAGGCAGCGGCGCGGCTTGCCCATGCCCTGACCCATATCGGCCTGCGCAAGGGCGACCGCGTCCTTTACTGGGCCGATATCTCGCTGCGCGCGATCGATATCTTCTTCGCGGTGTCGCAGGCGGGCGGGGTCTTCGTCCCCGCCAACCCGGCCTTCTCGTCCGGCGAACTCGACGCGGTGCTCGATTATCTCCAGCCCGCCTTCATCATCGCCGATCATGCCCGGCAGGACGAGGCGGCAGCGGGCGCCGCGCGGGTGGGGGCGACGCTGGGCGTGATCGGTGGTGCGGGGGCAGGCATCGATCTGGACGCGGCGTCGGCGCGGGCTTCGGACGCGCTGCCGATCGCGCTCGCCTCGGGCGGCGACCCCAATGTCTTCTTCCTGACCAGCGGCAGCACCGGCCGGCCCAAGGCGGTGATCGTCTCGCACCGGGCGCATTTCCTGCGCACCTACAGCTCGCAAAGCTATGATGCGGTGGCGGGTGGGCGCGGCCATGCCTGCATGTTCCCGCTGTTCCACATGGCGGGCTGGTACATGATCCTGCAGGCGTTCGGGCGGAGGCGGCCGATCCACCTGACCCCGCAGGCGAGCGCCGGCGCGCTATGGGACATCGTCGCGCGCCACCAGCCGCAGGAACTCTACTGCATCCCGGCGGTGTGGCGTCGCCTGCTGGAGGACGGCGCGCGCCGCGACGGCAGCTGCATCCTCCAGGCGCTGACCGGCACGTCGCGGGTGGAGCTCGATCTGGTCGAGGGGCTGCGCCGCCATTTCCCCAAGGCGCGCAACGGCATCTATTATGGTTCGACCGAGATGGGCGTGACCCTGGGGATCGGCCATGAGGACATCTTCGCCCATCCCGGCAGCGTCGGCACGCCGATGCCCTATATCGACGCGCGGATCGACGATGGCGAACTGCTGCTGCGCGGGCTGACCGCGATGGACGGCTATTACAACCTGCCCGCCGAGACCGCAGAGGTGTTCCAGCAGGGCTGGTATCGTACCGGCGACCTCGTCGAGGTGGATGGCGACGGCTTCTACGAGATCGTCGGGCGTCGGCGCGAAGTGATCCGCTCGGGCGGCGAGACGGTGGCGCCTGCCGAGGTCGAGGCGGCGATCCTGGAGATGGACGGGGTCGAGGAGGTCGCGGTGGTCGGCCTGCCCGACGAGGCCTGGGGCGAACTGGTGTGTGCGGTGTTGGTGATGGCGCCGGGGCGCGAGATGCCGACGGTGGAAGCGGTGCGCGCCCATCTGGGCGGGCGGCTGGCGGCCTACAAGCATCCGCGCATCGTCCACCCCCGGATCGATCGGCTGCCGAGGACCGGTGCGACGGGCCAGATCCAGCGCAACCGGATCAAGCAGGACATCATCGAAATGTCCGCGTGAAACAGCAGAAGGAGGAGAGGTCCATGATAGCCCGCCAGTTCGACCAGGTCTGCTACATCGTCGACGATCTGGAGAGCGCGATCGCCACCTGGCGACGGATGACCGGCATCGGACCCTGGTTCATCCTGCCGCGGGTCATCCCCGATGTCGGCATCTATCGCGGCCAGCCGGTCGAGGTGGATTTCAGTTGCGCCTTTGCGCAGGCCGGGCCGGTGCAGATCGAGTTCATCGAGCAGCATAATGACGCGCCCTCGGTGTATCGCGACGTGCTGCCCAAGGGACAGAAGGGCATCGTCTACCACCATCTCTGCTACTTCGCCGACAGCCTGGCCGACGAGATCGCCTTCCACGAGGGGCAGGGGATCGAGACCGGCTTCCATGGCCGGTTCGGCGCGGTGAAATATGCCTATTTCGACACGCGCGCCCAACTGGGCGGCTTCACCGAGGTGCTGGAGCGCGAGGAGGGCGTGCTGGGCCTGTTCCGGATGATCGCCGATGCCGCGGTAGACTGGGACGGCAGCGACCCGATCCGGACGGTGGGGTAGGGGAGCCAATTCCTCCCCTGCATTTGCAGGGGAGGGGGACCATCCGCAGGATGGTGGAGGGGGCGACGGCGAAGCCGGCGCTTGCGCGCCGCCCCTCCACCGGCTGCGCCGGTCCCCCTCCCCGTGCCGGGGAGGAATTGGGGGGCATCCCTTGGGCATAGCCCCCTGACCCATAAGGAAACGCTGGTTAGCATATAGCGGATCGCACTCGTTCCGCTTGCTTTCCCTATTGGACCCATATTGGGCACAATGTTTAGTCTCCCGGACAGCGGCCAAAGACCGCGATGGGAGCAGGATGCTGATGCCGGCCTATTTCGTCGGACATGATGGCTGTCGCCCTCAGCTTTCCCCGGTGCGGTCGAACCTCGCCGGAGGTTCCCTTTCGCGCTCCTTCGCTCGCGGTTCGCACCGATCATGGGCGACCGGCTCAGAATGTCAAATTGACGAATTTTGTATCATTGACGCATTTATGCTTACGCCATAAACTTTAACCGTGGACGATGACAGGCGCCGGCGGTGGACCGGACCCGCGCGTCCCAGGACGACAAAAGTCGTGGAGAGGGGATGACATGAAAGCACGTATCGGGACTCTATTGCTCGCGAGCAGCATGTTCGTGATGCCGGCCGCCGCGCTGGCGCAGGTTGCGCCCGCCGAGGAGGCGCCCGGCGCCACCCAGGGCCTGGAAGACATCGTCGTCACCGCGCGGCGCCAGTCGGAATCGCTGCTCAACGTGCCGGTGGCGGTGTCCGCCATCTCGCGCGATACCCTGGAGCGGGCGCGTGTGAACGATCTGCAGAACATCGCCGAGCTGGCACCCAACGTGATGATCGCGTCGACCAACAATGGCGCGGCGATCTCGGTGCGCGGCGTCGGCACCGCGGGCTTCGACCCCGGCTTCGACCAGTCGGTGGCGATCAACATCGACGGCGTCACCGTGGGCCGCGGCAAGATCGTCGGCGCGTCGCAGTTCGACATCCAGCAGGTGGAAATCCTGAAGGGCCCGCAGGCGCTGTTCTTCGGCAAGAACTCGCCGGCCGGCGTGGTGTCGCTCACCTCGGCCGGGCCGACCGCCGAATTCTCCGGCCAGGTCCGCGCCGGGTACGAGACCGAGGCCGAGGAGCGCTATGCCGAGGCGTTCGTCTCGGGCCCGATCTCCGACACGCTCGGCTTCCGCGTCGCCGGCCGCTATTCGAAGATGAGCGGCTGGATCAAGAACAACGCGCTGTCGTCGGGCACCAACCTGGCCTTCCCCGCCTTCCAGATCCCCGGCAAGTCGTTCAAGGCGACCCCGCAGGATGAGGCCTATGCCATTCGCGGCACCTTGAAATGGGCGCCGACCGACCAGTTCACCGCCGACCTGAAGTTCACCTATGGCCGGCTGAACAGCAATAATGACAGCCAGTCCGAAGGCTATTGCGGCGGCGCCCAGGCGGCGACCGGCCATATGTCGATCACCAGCCTGGGCCTGGTCTTCGCGGGCCTGCCGGGCGTCGTCTTCGACCCGGCGTCGGACTGCAAACTCAACCAGAAGACCTCGGTAGGCCTGTTGCCGACCGAACTGACCGCGAACTGGGATGCCGCGCAGAAGAAGGGCGGCAAATATTGGAACGCGCAGGATACCTATCTCGGTAACCTGACGATGAACTATGAGCCGACCGAGGACCTCACCCTCACCTCGGTCACCGGCTATGCCAAGCTCTACAATCGCGGCCTGCAGAATATCGACCGCACCTCCTTCGCGGTGATCGTCTCGGCCCCGGCCGAGCGGGCGCGGACCTGGTCGCAGGAACTGCGCCTGGCGAGCAGCTTCGACGGGCCGCTGAACTTCGTCACCGGCGGCTATTTCGAGGATGCCAAGCGCTCGAACAAGTTCCAGCCGATCCTGGGCTTCGTGGGCTTCGACCCCGCCAATGGCGGATCGGCCTACACCTTCGAGAATATCTGGCACACCAAGAGCAAGACCTATTCGGCTTTCGGCCAGCTGAAATGGGCGATCGTCGAGCAGGTCGAGCTGTCGGGCGGCGTGCGCTACAGCAAGGAGACCAAGACCGGCACCGGCGTGAATCTCTACCTGAACCAGCTCGCCATCGCCGCCTTCGGCCTGGCGCCGGTGGGCCAGGTGGTGCGCAAGAAGAACAGCTTCTCCAACTGGTCGCCCGAGATCACCCTGCGCTACAAGCCGGCGAGCAACCTGACGACCTATGTCGCCTACAAGACCGGCTTCAAGGCGGGCGGCCTGTCGACCGCGGCGACGATCTCGCGGGTCTATGTCGCCAATCCCGACCTGCTGGCCTTCCGCCCCGAAAAGTCGAAGGGCTTCGAGGCGGGCTTCAAGGGCGAGCTGTTCGACCGCACCGTGCGGTTCGACGTGACCGCCTATCGCTACAACTTCACCGACCTGCAGCTGAGCACGTTCAACCCGAACATCGTCACCTATTTCGTCAACAATGCGGGCAAGTCGCGGACGACGGGCGTCGAAAGCTCGGTGGCGTGGAAGGCGACCCCGGAACTGACCCTGAACGGCAACGCGTCCTACACCGACGCCAAGTTCCTGACCTTCCAGAACGCGCAATGCTACACCGACATCGTCGGCACGGCGGCCTGTACGCCGAGCGGCTATGACCGCAGCGGCCAGGTGCTGCCGCGCTCGCCCAAATGGGTGCTGACCGGCGGCTTCGACTATAGCCGCGAGGTGGGCGAGAATCTGAAGATCGGCTTCGGCGGCAACGCGACCTTCAACAGCGACTTCCAGACCAGCGAGCTGGGCAATCCGGCGGGCGTGGTCGACAGCTTCTGGCGCTTCGACGCGAGCATCCGCGTCGGCGCGGCGGACGGCAAATGGGAACTGGCGCTGCTGGGCCGCAACCTGACCAACGAATATTATCCGGTGGTCACCTCCGACGCGACCCTGGCCCCCGCGGGCAATTACGGCGCCTATATGCTCCGCCCGCGCCAGATCGCGATCCAGGGCACGATGAAGTTCTGAAATTGATGGCGGGGCTCGGCCGGTGGCCGGGCCCCGTCTGTCTGTTTTCGGGTCGCCCGCCGATCGCGTGATTTGGCGGATCGTCACCCCGGGCTTGACCCGGGGTCCCGCTTTTTCCTCCATCTCATATCGTGCGCGACGCATGTTTGCTTCGGGTCTGTTCGCCCGGATGCGTCATGCACGGAGGAAGGCAGCGGGACCCCGGGTCAAGCCCGGGGTGACGCAAGGAGTGGCGGAACGGGCCAGCTTCTCCTCACCGCTCCCCCGCCAGGTCCTCCGGCAGATGCTTCGCCGCGATCCAGAAGTGGAGCGCCGACCAGATTATGGTGATGCCCATCAGGCACATCGCATAGCGCAGCGCCTGGACGCCCATCGTCGGGGTTAGCGCGTCGCTGATCCAGCCGACCACCACCGGGCCGACCGAGGCGCCGACCAGGGTGAGGCAGAACAGCAGTACCGCCGAGGCGCTGGCGCGCATCCTGTCGGGAGCGAGGCGCTGCGCGGTCGCGAAAGAGGCGGCGAAGTAGAGCAGGCCGAACAGATAGGCGAAGCCAAGCAGCAGCACCGAGACGACCGGGCTGGGCACCAGCCAGGCGCCGATCGCGCAGGGGGCGGAGAGCAGCTGGCCGATCGCGGGGATGCGCTGGCACCAGCGCGGGTCGCGCTGGCCGAGCCGGTCGGCGAGGACGCCGCCGAGGAAGGTGCCGGCAAAGCCGCCGATCCCGAAGGCGAGGCCGAAGCCGAGCCCGGCCTGCGCGGCGCTGAGCCCGTGGACCCGCATCAGGAAGGCGGCGGCGAAGACGTTCATCGCATAGGAGCCGCAGCTGTAGAGCGAGCTGCCCGCCGCCATGTGGCGGAAGCTTTTGAAGCGGAACATCGCCGAGAAGCTTTCGACGAAGCCAGGTGCGTCCTCGCGGGTGCCGGTGGCCCGCACGTCGGGCAGCGCGATCCAGCAGACCAGTGCCAGCACGACGCCGGGCAGGCCGACGAACAGGAAGGCGGTGCGCCAGTCGGCGACGTCGTTGATCCAGCCGCCCAGGCTGAGCCCGATCATCGCGCCGATCGGCACCCCGATCGAGAACAGCGCGAGGACGAGGCCGCGCCGTTCGGCGGCGAAGCTGCGCGCGATCAGCGCGTGCGCGGCGGGGGTGCAGCCGGCTTCGCCCGCCGCCACGCCGATCCGCGCGACGAGCAGCTGGCCGAAGCTTTGCGCGCCGCTGGCCGCCGCCGTCATCAGGCTCCAGATGCCGAGGACGATGACGAGCAGGTTGCGCGCGCTCCAGCGGTCGGCTGCCCAGGCGAGCGGGAGCGAGCCGAAGCTGTAGACGAGCGCGAAGCTCAGGCCGCCGATCAGGCCGATCTGCGCGTCGGTGAGGCCAAGATCGGCCTTGATCGAATCGATCAGCACGAAGGGGAGCTGGCGATCGATGAAGTTGACGATGTTGATCAGGCAGAGCAGCGCCACGACGAGCCCGGCGCGGCCGGTCAGCCGCGTATAGGGCAGGGGCTGCGCTCCGCCGATCTCCGCTTCACCCCGTGCCATGCCGCTCCCTTCGTCCCGTTTCTTTGCGGCGGGACAAGAGCGGTATCGGGGCGGGACGTCAACCGGCGGCGTGCAGGCGCAGCCGCGTGGCGTGCCACTCGCCGCGCCGCCTCACGCTCCGGAAGAGCATGGCCGAAGCGGCGAGACTGATCAGCACGGTGACGAGCGAGGCTTCGGGCCCGAACAGACCTCCGGTCATCGGGTCGGGGCCCGTCAGCGTCGTCTCGAAATAATGATGGGGCTCGCGCATCCCCGAGTTGAGCGCGCCGAACAGGAAGCCCTCGGCGAAATTCCAGCCGAGGTGGAGGCCGACCGCGAGCCAGAGGTTGCGGGTCAGCATATAGGCCAGGGCGAGCAGCAGGCCGAGGTCGAGCCCCAGCGCGGCGAGGGCGACGGGCGTGGCGCCGGGGTTGCCGGCGTGCGCGGCGGCGAAGAGCGCCGAGGAGGCGAGCAGCGCGACCGCCGAGCCGAACATCTTCTCCATCTGCCCGAACAGGATGACGCGGAACAGCAGCTCCTCGCCCAGCGCGGTGACGAGCGCGATCAGCAGCGCGATGCTCCAGCCGCTCGCTCCGGCGCCTGGGGCAATGCGGGCCATGGCCAGGGACTGGAGCAGGAGGAAGGCGGCGGCGATCAGCGCGATGCCGGCCGGTGTGCCGATCGCCAGGCCGTGCCAACCCACGCGGAACGAGATTTCAGCGGCCGGGCGCCGTTCGAACCAGCGCACCAGCCCGGCATAGACCGCGAGCAGGGCGGCCGGCAGCAGCAGGTTCTTGACCCAGACGAGCTGGTGCCACGGCGAGGGGGCGGGTGGTATGAGCAACCGGCTCAGGATCGTCGCGACGATCGCGGCTCCGGCAATGGCGGCGAGATAGGCGACGAGGCGCAGCGGAAACCAGGCCCGAAACGGGCGATGCTCGCGGTCCGGACGTGTCATCATTCCCCCTGCCGACCCGCGCCAAGGCACCGAAAGCGTGCCAGCGACGCGAAGGCCGGCACGGCGTCGTTGCTGTATTAATAAAATAATACGGTTCGGTGTCAATCGGTGGGGTGGGATCCGCGGAGGACCGCCGTGTTGAACGATCCGTCATAGCCGCCGTCGATATCGGGCAGCTTGGTGACGATGCCGGCGGCGCGATAGCGGGTGAAGATCGCCTTCTGCTCGTCGACCAGGGCCGGGTCGATCGGCACCGAGACGCCGAGATAGGAACTGATCGCGAACTTCGCGACCTCGAAGGGCAGTTTCGTCTCGCTGGCCAGCACCTTCGCATAATCGTCGGGATGGGCGCGGGCCCAGTCGCGGGCGCGGGCGACCCGGCCGAGGAAATCGGCGAGTTGCGGGCGCTTGGTGGCGATCGCGCTGTCGGTGGCGGCGTAGAAGCCGGCGCCGGGCTGGACCTGGCTGCCGTCGGCGACGATGCGGTCCTTGTCCTCCAGCACGGCGATGCCGACATAGCTGCCCCAGGTCGACCAGGCGTCGATCGATCCGGCCGCCAGCGCCGCCTTGGACTCGCCATTGTGGAGATAGACCCACTGGATATCGGCGGGTTTGAGCCCGGCCTTCTCCAGCAGTTTGAGCGCGAGATCATGCCCGGCCGAGCCCTTGATCGTCGCGAGCCGCTTTCCCTTCAGGTCGGCGACCGAGCGGATCGGGGAGTCGGGCCGCACCACGATCGCCGAGGCCTTGCCGGCATCGGGGCCCTGCGGGCGATAGGCGTAGACCGCCTTGATCTTCGTGCCGCTGGCATAAGCGAAGGCGAAGGGCGCGCCGCCGATGCCGCCGACATCGACCGCCTCGGCCCCCAGCGCCTCGACCAGCGGGGCGGCGGCGGGAAACAATGCCCATTCCACCTTGTACGGCATGTCCTTCAGCTCGCCCGCCGCGGTGAGCAGCGCCTGGATGCCGCCGCGCTGGTCACCCACCCGCAGCACCGGCGCGGCGACATCCTCGCGCGGCTGGCCGCAGGCGGCGAGGATGAGCAGCGCGGCGAGCGCCAGCAGCGAGCGGGCGCGGATCATTCGGCGGCGATCGCCTGGGCCAGCGCCGCTTCGCTATAGCGGTTCGCCGGATAGGGCAGGCCGAGATGGTCGCGCAGCGTGCTGCCCGCATAATCGGTGCGGAACAGGCCGCGCTGCTGGAGCAGCGGCACCACCCGATCGGTGAAGATCGCAAAGTCGGCCGGGTTGGTGACCCGGAAGTTGAAGCCGTCGCAGGCGCCCTCGACGAACCAGCGCTCGATCTCGTCGGCCACCGTCTTCGGCGAGCCGACGAACGGGTTGCGCCGCGCCGCAAAGCGCCACGCGGTCTCGCGCAGGCTCAGCCCCTCCTGCCGGGCGGTGCGGACGACGCGCTCGGCATGCCCCTTGTAGCTGTTGAGGGTGAGGTGGCTGACGTCGGGGAAGGGGGCGTCGAGCGGATATTGGCCGAAGTCGTGA
Organism: uncultured Sphingomonadaceae bacterium; assembly: GCA_963540925.1. Lineage (GTDB taxonomy): Bacteria > Pseudomonadota > Alphaproteobacteria > Sphingomonadales > Sphingomonadaceae > Rhizorhabdus. The sequence goes on along the minus strand of CAUTRN010000006.1, from coordinate 50,386 downwards.
TAGTTGAACGGGCGGCCGAGCTGGACCAGCGCCTTGTCGAGGTCGAGCTTGCCATTCTCGGCCTCCTCGCGCTCCTGCGCCTCGGCGTCGCTGTCGGCGATCACCGGGATCAGGCCGGGCAGGATGACGATATGGTCGGGATCGCGGCCGATCTCGGCCGCGCGGCGCTTCACGTCGCCATAATAGTCCTTCGCCTGCTCGATATCCTCGGCATTGCTGTAGATGCCCTCGGCGATCGCGGCGCCCAGCGCGCGGCCCTTGTCGGACTCGCCCGCCTGGAAGATCACCGGCTGGCCCTGGCGCGAGCGCTGGATGTTGAGCGGACCGTCGACCGAGAAGAAGCGGCCCTTATGGTCGATGCGGTGCTGCTTGTGCTTGTCGAGGAACAGGCCGCGCGCTTTGTCGCGCGGGAAGGCGTCGTCCTCATAGCTGTCCCACAGCGCCTGGACGACCTCGACGAACTCGGCGGCGCGGTCGTAGCGCAATTCATGGTCGAAATGCTCGTCGAGCCCATAGTTGCGCGCGGCACCCTCGAGCCCGGTGGTGACGACGTTCCAGCCGGCACGGCCCCGGCTGATCAGGTCGAGCGAGGCGAATTGCCGGGCGACGTTATACGGTTCCCAGAAGGAGGTTGTGAGCGTGCCCGCCAGCCCGATCTTCGAGGTGGCGACCGCGACGGCCGAGAGCAGGGTGAGCGGCTCCAGCCGGTTGAGGAAATGCGGCGCGGTGTCGGGCGTGATGAAAGGCGAGTCGACGATGAAGACGAGGTCGAACTTCGCCGCCTCCGCGCGGCGGGCATTGGCGATGTACCAGTCGATGTCGACGCTGGCGTCGCCGGGCAGATCGGGGTGGAGCCAGCCATTCTGGGTGGTGCCGACCCCGCTGAGGATCGCACCGAGATGCAGTTGCTTGTGCGCCATGTCCGTTGGTCCCGTGCGGCTGTGAGGACGGCAGGAATAGGCCTGGGGCTGGCCTTGAAATATTGAGTTCTCCTGCGCGGTGCTTTGGAAATCCCAATAGGACGCCGCCGCCGAAATGGCCGAAACCGCCGCTCATCGTAGGGAAATAGGAGGACGGCCATGGATCTCGGCATCAGCGGCAAGCGGGCGATCGTCACCGGCGGCAGCCGCGGTATCGGGCTCGCCATCGCGCGGGCCCTGCTGGACGAAGGTGTCGCGGTGGTGATCGCCGGGCGCGATGCCGGCGCGCTCGACGCAGCGGTGGCGCGGCTGCGCGACGAGACCGGGCGGGAGGCGTTCGCTATTCCCGCCGACACCCGCGACGATGCGGCGGTCGAGACGCTGGTGCAGGGCGCGGTGGAGCGGCTGGGCGGGCTCGACATCGTCGTCAACGCGGCCGCGCGGCCGGGGGCGCAGCCCGCCGTGCCGGGCATCGCCGGGGTCGCGTCCGACTATATCCTCGACGAGCTCAACACCAAGCTGGTCGGCTATCTGCGAGTCGCGCGGGCGGCGGCGCCGCATCTGGTGAAGAATGGCTGGGGCCGGATCATCAACATCAGCGGGCTGGCGGCGCGGCAGACCGGCACGATCCCCGGATCGGTGCGCAACGTCGCGGTGGCGGCGCTCACCAAGAACCTGGCCGACGAGCTGAGCCCCAAGGGGGTGAACGTCACCGTCGTCCACCCTGGCACCACCCGCACCGAACGCACCGCAGAGACGGTGCGCACCAAGGCGGCAGCCGCGGGCGTTTCGGAGGCGGAGGCCGAGAAGGCGCTCTATGGCGGATCGCTGATCGGCCGGATCGTCGAGGCCGAGGAGATCGCCGACATCGTGCTGTTCCTGGCCTCGCCGCGCTCGGCCGCGATCACCGGCGACGCGATCGCCGCCGGCGGCGGGACGGCGCGGGCGATCCATTATTGAGGCGAGGCTAACCTAATTCCCCTCCCTGGAAGGGAGCGGATAAGATTAACGATAGGGCGAGGCCGCTCCCCGTCGTGCCGCCGCACGCGCTTCGGCGCGGCGCTGGGCGCGGAGCTTGGCTTCGCGGGCGCGCTTGGCGGTGAGATAACGCTGGGCTTCCGAGCCGCGCATCACCGGCACGCCCATGCGCCGCGAGCGCTCGATCGATTCATATTCGGAGGCGACCGATCCGCCATACATCGTCATCGGGCCGGGATCCCATTCCTGCGCCTGCAACGGGCTGGCCGAGGCCAGCAGGGCGGGGGCCAGGGTGGCGAACAGCGCTGGGCCGAGCATCTTCATCGGATGTCCCTCGTCGACGATCTGGTTCGAACGCCGATGCTAGCCTTCCGTAGCGGCCTGCTGGAGCATGATGCGACGAAGGGCCCGCAAAAGCGGGGGGATGGCCCCGCCTTCGAGGATCAGCGCAGCCCGAAGCCGAGCGCGCGGAGGGCCGTCTTGAGCCGGTCGCGCCCGTTGAGCGAGGCCGCGCTGCGCCCCCGCGCCACGAGCTGGGCGAGCCAGCCGACCGGCTCCAGCCCCTGCGAGCGCTGGAAGGCGCGCGAGGTCTCGTCATAGGCGGCCCAGGCGATGCGCTGGTCGAGCGCATAGCGTTCGTGGTGCAATACCGCGGCCTGCGGCAGGCGCGGCTTGACCGAGGCGGGGGCGGCCCCGTCGGGCCAGCCGACGACCAGCCCGAACACCACGGCGGCGTTGGACGGCAGGCCCACCACGGCGGCGACCTCCTCGGGCCGGTTGCGCATCGCGCCGATATAGACGGTGCCGAGCCCCAGCGATTCCGCGGCGACCACCGCATTCTGCGCGGCCAGCGCGGCGTCGACCGAGGCGACGAGGAAGCTTTCGAGAAAGGCGAAGCCCTCGGCCGGCTGGCCGGCATCGGTGGCGATCGCATGGGGGCGGGCGAGATCGGCCACCCACAGCAGGATCAGCGGCGCCTGGGCGATATGCTTCTGCCCGCCCGCCAGCTCGGCGAGCTTCGCGCGGCGATCGGCATCCTCGACCGCGACGACGCTCCACAGCTGGAGGTTCGACGAGCTGGCCGCCGACTGGGCGGCGGCGATCAGGGTGGGGATCGCTCCCTCCGGCAGCGGATCGGGGCGATAGGCGCGCACCGAGCGGTGGGCGAGCAGATGCGCGATCTGGTCGTTCCAGAGGATGCCGGCCGGCGCGTGCTGCGCGCCATAGCGCTCGTCGAGCGCGGCGATGGCGGCGGGATCGAGCGGGGAGGGATCGCGTAGGGCCATGGTCATAGGCTCCGGATATAGGGCGTGTCGGCTCCGGGGCTAGGGCGCGGCCCGGCGATCGGCAAACGAGCTTTGGTGATAGGAGCGCGGATGGGGCTCATAGTCGAGCGGGCAAACAATATCGTCATTCCCGCGAAGGCGGGAATCCATATTCTCCGAACCGCAAGAGTCTCCTGCTTCAGAGAATATGGATCCCCGCCTTCGCGGGGATGACAAGGAGAGGATAGCCCAATCGAGTGGGGATCAGGCCTGGTCGAGCGGCAGCGCGGTGGTCGACTTCACTTCGGACAGGGCGGCGATCGAGTTGATCTCCTGGATGCCCTGGAGGCGGCTGAGCTTGTCGAAGAAGAAGCGTTCATAGGCCTCGATGTCGGCGGCGACGATGCGCAGCAGGAAGTCGACCGGGCCCATCAGCACGAACGCCTCGAGCACCTCGGGAAAGGCGCGGATCGCGGCGGTGAACTCGTCGAGATGCTGGCGGCCATGGGCGTTGAGCTTCACCTGGGCGAAGATCTGGGCGTTGAGGCCGATCTTACGGCGATCGACCAGCGCCACCTGCTTGGCGATGATCCCGGCCTCGCGCATCCGCTGGATGCGGCGCCAGCAGGGGGTGGTCGACAGGCCCACTTTTTCGGCGATGTCCGCGGCCGATAGGGTGCTGTCTTCCTGCAGCAGGGCGAGGATCTTGCGTTCGTAGCTGTCGAGCTTCATGGGAATGATATTCTCATATATCCCGAATTTCGGAAATGATTTTTGGAAAAATCGCCGAAATACACGAAAGTCGAAAAAGTTTTTCCGCGATTTTGCGGTAGAAGCGCCCGATCGATCGACAGGAGTTTCCCGTGAGCGCAGCCGCAGCCGTCCTTGCCCCCGCCCGTCAGCAGGGGCTTTCGCAGATCGAGGTCGAGGCCGATGTCGATCTGGGCGTGACCAGCCGGCTGCTCGACCTGCTCGTCGCGCATGACCGTTTCCCGCACAGCATGAACCTGGTCCGCGACAAGGAGCGGATGACGGTGACGATGGCGCTCGCGGCCGGCGTCTCGGCCGAGCCGCGCCTGCTCGCCAAGATGCAGGCGATCCCCGGCGTGCGCCGCGCCGACGCGCTCGCCGCCCAGCCGTGACCCCCGCCCACGCCGCTGTCGCGGCCCAGCCGGCCGTCACCAGCGGCGCGGCCTATCTGCTCGACCTGCTCGCCGATGCCGGGGTCGATACCATCTTCGGCTATCCCGGCGGCGCGGTGCTGCCGCTCTATGAGGCGATCGCCCGGCAGGATCGCATCCGCCATGTGCTGGTGCGCCACGAACAGGCCGCGATCCACGCCGCCGAGGGCTATGCCCGCGCGAGCGGGCGGACCGGCGTGGCGCTCGTCACCTCCGGGCCGGGGGCGACCAACACCATCACCGGGCTGACCGACGCGCTGATGGACTCGGTGCCCGTGCTCTGCATCGCGGGCCAAGTGAACCGGATGCTGCTCGGCACCGATGCCTTCCAGGAAGCCAACACCATCGCGCTGTCGCGCGCGGCGACCAAATATAATGCGGCGGTGCGCGATCCTTCGCAGCTCGGGCCGGTGCTGCGGCGCTGCCTGGCGCTGGCGTCCGAAGGGCGACCGGGGCCGGTGCTGGTCGACCTGCCCAAGGATATCCAGGCGATGAGCGCATCGCCCGAAAGCTTCGAGGGCGAACTACCGCCGCTGTCCACCCGCGCACCGGGGCCGATCGACCGGGACGCGGTGGCGAAGGTGGCGGCGATGCTGCGCGAGGCGCGGCGGCCTTTGATCTACAGCGGCGGCGGCGTGGTGAACTCCGGCCCGCGTGCGGCGGCGCTGCTGCGCGATTTCGCGCGGGTGACGGGGGCGCCGGTGACGTCGACCCTGATGGGCCTCGGCGCCTTTCCCGCCTCCGACCCCGCCTGGCTGGGGATGCCGGGCATGCACGGCACCTATGAGGCCAATCTGGTGATGCATGGCTGCGACCTGATGCTGTGCATCGGCGCGCGGTTCGACGATCGCGTCACCGGGCGGTTGGCCGACTTCGCGCCGCACGCGCGCAAGGTCCATGTCGATATCGACCCCAGCGAGATCGGCAAGCTGGTGCCGGTCGAGGTCGGCCTGGTCGGCGACGCGGCAGATGTGCTGGCGGCGCTGATCGCCGCCGTTACGCCGCCTGCGCCCGGCCAGTTCGAGGACTGGTGGGCGCAGATCGGCGAGTGGCGCTCGCGCGATTGCCTGGCCTATCGGCAGGCGGGCGAGGGGCTGTTGCCCCAACATGCGGTGCGCCGCCTGTTCGAGCTGACCCGCGCGCACGACCCGATCGTCAGCACCGAGGTGGGCCAGCATCAGATGTGGGCCGCCCAGCATTTCGATTTCGAGGCGCCGAACAAATGGCTCACCTCGGGCGGGCTCGGCACGATGGGCTATGGCCTGCCCGCCGCGATCGGCGCGCAGATTGCTTTTCCGGACGCACTGGTGATCGACGTGGCCGGCGAGGCCTCGATCCAGATGAACATCCAGGAGCTGGCGACGGCGGTCCAATATGGGCTGCCGGTGAAGATCTTCATCCTCAACAACGGCCATATGGGGATGGTGCGCCAGTGGCAGCAGCTCCACCATGGCGGGCTCTATTCGGAAAGCGTGTCGACCGTGCTGCCCGATTTCGTGAAGCTGGCCGAGGCTTATGGCTGGACCGGCCTCAGGGTGGAACGCGCCTCCGATCTCGATGGTGTCATCGAACGCATGATCGCGACGCCGGGCCCGGTGCTGGTCGACTGCCGGGTGGAGGAGGAGGCGAACTGCTATCCGATGATGCCGGCCGGGGCTGCGCATAACGAGATTTTGCTGGGGTAGGCGCACGCCGACCCGGCCTCCTTGCACCGTTCGTCCCGAGCGAAGTCGAGGGACGTTCTCAAGGGGACGTGTCTCGACTTCCGCTCGACACGAACGGCGTGGGGAGGCGGGAAAGAGCGTCGCTCCGGCGGAGGCCGGAGCCGCCACGATGTGCGCGGCCAGCTTGAGGCAAGAACCCGTGGCGGCCCCGGCCTTCGCCGGGGCGACGTTTCTGGGGTGGCGGCCAACTCAAAGCCACTGGATCGATCGCGCCCCACCCGCCATGTTAGGGGCATGAACATCCACCAGCTTTAGGATCTGCTGCTGTCCGCGCTCGTCCGCAACCATGGCGGGGAGCGCCGCCGCTGGCGCACCGCGATGGGGCCGATCCGCCTCTACGACGTCGAGACCCACCCGCATTGCAACTGGGCGGTGGCCCCCTCGGGTTCCTCGCGGGAGAATGCCGCGATCGAACGGCTGCTCGACGACATGCGCGGGCGGCACCCCATCGTTTCCGGCTAGGCCAGGCGGTCGCCGTCCTTCGGGCCGGCGAGCGGCAGGCAGATGGTGAAGCTGGTGCCGATCCCCTCGGTTGACGTCACCGAGATCACCCCGTCATGCCGGTCCATGATCGTGCGGCTGATCGCGAGGCCCAGGCCGGTGCCCGCCTGGCCGCGCTCGAAGGGGCCATGTTCCTGCGCGAAGGGCGTGAACAGCCGCTTCTGGAAGGCGGGCGACATGCCGCGCCCGCGATCGGCCACCTCGATCCGCGCCGTTGTCGCGTCGGCGGTGAGGCGCACCGTCACCACGCTGTCCGGCGATGAGAATTTGCTGGCGTTGGACAGGAAATTGCCGAGCACCTGGAGGATGCGGTCGCCGTCCACCACGGCAACCAGGGGAGTATCGGGCGCCTCCACCTCGATCCCGACGCCGAAGCGCTCGGCATAGGAAGCGTTTTGCGCCGCTCCCTCGCGGACCAGGCTGACGAGGTCGGTACGGGCGAAGTGGAACTCGACCTGGCCGCGGCGCAGCTTGTCCATGTCGAGCAGGTCGTTGACGAGGCGGGTCAGCCGATCGCTGTTGCGATGGGCGATGTCGATCATCTGCTTCACCTTGGGCGGCAGCTCGCCCAGCTTGCCGGCGGCGAGCAGCGCCAGCGCACCCGCGATCGAGGTGAGCGGGGTGCGCAGTTCATGGCTGACGGTGGAAACCAGCTCGTCCTTCAGCTTGGCGGCGAGTTGCTCGTCGGTGATGTCGCGCGCGGTGATGATCGAGCGGCCGCCGGCCAGCGAGCGGCGGCGAACGTCGAGGACCCTGCCGTCATTGCGCGGCAGCCGGGTGCGCCGTTCGTGGAAGGTCTGTTCGCCGTCCAGCCCATGCTCGTCCTCGGCGGGTGCGGTCTCGCCACGCTCGATGAGCAGGGTGATCAACGCGCGATAGTCGCCGCCGCGGTAGAGGAGCTTCGAGGGGAAGTCGAAAAGCTCGCGGAAATTGTCGTTCCACAGGATCAGGCGCAGATCCTTGTCGACCAGCGCCACGCCTTCGCTGACATTGTCGACGGTGAGCTGGAGCAGCGCGGTCAGGTCGCTCAGTTCGGCGAACAGCGCGCGCTCGACGGTGATGTCGCGGAACAGCCAGACCCGGCCCTGGAGGACGCCATCCTCGATCCAGCGGGTCTCGACCTTGTAATGCTGCTCGCCATGCTGGATCTCCAGCGACTGGCCCGCTTCCTGGTCCGAGGTGAGGTCGATCACCGCCGACATGTCGTGGCCCGGCATGAACTGGCGCAGCGCGGCCGAGATCGTCGCCTCCTGCACGGGGGCGTCCTGGGGCAGGCCGAGCAGCGCGCGGGCGCGATCGTTGAGGAACACCTCGATCGACCCCGAGTCCACGAAGATCAGCGGCGCCGGCAGATTGTCGATCAGCTCGGATATCTTTGCGGAAACGTCTCGCTCGCGCTGGGTGGCCTGGCCGCCCTGCCGGATCTCGGCCACCGAGGCTGCCGCGGCCGTGACGCGGTCCAGCCCGCCGATCGCGTCGGCGCGGGTGTCGGCGAGCGCGACAAGGAGGTCGCTGCCGGGAACGGGAGCGACGAGCAGGCGGATCGGACGAGCGCCGCACATGTCGATCCAGTCGAGCGGCAACCGGATCTCGGCGGTCGCCAGTTCGATGGGCGCGTCGCCCAGCAGGTCCGCCGGGCAGCGGACCAGGCGGCCGGGCGCCACCGGATCGGGGCTGGCCTCCTCGACTTTCGCGCGATCCTCGCCGCCGCGCGCCAGCAGCAGCACCAGTGCGCCGTCGAACTGGTGCGACAGCGCCTGCAGGATCGCGGGCAGGGGGCGGGGCACGTCTGCCGCCAGGGGAAAGGCGGGCTCGGTCAAAGGGCGCTGCTCAGCACGGCGGTTACCTCGTCGGGTGCCGACAGATGGGGCAGGTGGCCGACCGTGTCGATCCAGGCGAGCCGGCTGTCGGGGATATGGTCGTGCAGATAATGGCCCACTGCCTCCGGCACGGCGATGTCGTGGTGGGCGTGGATCAGCAGGGTGGGCACCGTCACGCTGGGCAGCAGGCGGCGATAGTCGGATTCGAAGATGGTGCGGGCGATGCGGACGCTGATGTCGGGCCGCATCGCGAGCAGGCAGGACGAGAAGTCGCGCACCGCCTGGGGCACGTCGGCGGCGATGGCATGCGGAGCGAAGCCGGCAACCCAGCTCTGATAATTGCCCGACATGGCGCCGAGCAGCCCCTCGAGGTCGGTGCGCTCGAGACCGCCGACATAGCCCGCCTCATTGAGATAGCGTGGCGAGGCGTTGAGCAGGGCCAGCCGATGGAAGCGCGAGGGCTCCTCGATCGCCATCAGCACGCCGATCATCCCCGACACCGAATGGCCGACATAGGTGCAGCGCTCGACCCCAACCTCGTCGAGCAGCGCGAGCACGTCGTCGGCAAAGGCGGTAATGCTGCGATAATCGTCGGGGTTGAAACCTTCGGGGACCAGCGGGCTCGCGCCCGGCAGGTCGAACAGCAGCGCCGAGCAGTGCGCGGGCAGCCGCTCGACCACCGCGCGCCACGCCGTCTGGTCGGTGCCGAAGCCGTGCGAGAAGACGATCAGATCGGGTCCCTCGCCCACCAGACGCGCACGGTGACGACAGGCCAGCGGCCCGTCGAGCCGCAGCCCGGCTGCGTCCAGCGCTTTTCGTTCCCGATCGTTCATGGCGTCGGTCTGCACCTCTCCTACGCAACGCGCTACCGCCGTCGAAGTTCTTTGGCACCGATTTGGCCGTGGACTAGACGAAAGTATCACGCGGAACGATCATAGTCCGCAATCATGCGTAAGGTCGTGACAACAAAAGCTAATCGATATTAGAAAAACGGGAACAATTCGCGCCGTCGGTAGTGATTGTAGTGGGCAGGGCGAGGTGGAGCATGGGGTTGTCGGACAAATTGGCGGCGATGCGCGCCGGCTATCTGACGCGGGCCGAGCCGCGCGTGGCCGAACTGCTGCGCCGCCTGGATGCGCCTGACGTCGCGCCCGCCGCGCTGCTGACCGATATACGCATCGCCGTGCACGACCTGTCGGGCACCGCGCCGGTGCTGGGTTTCGACGGTATCGGCGAGGCGGCCGCCAAGGCCGAGGCCGTCACGGTCGAGGCGATGAAGGCCGGGGACGGCGCGTCGCTCGACGATCTGCGTCCCGTTCGCCAGGCGGTCGCGGCGGTCGGCGAGGCCGTCGCCAGGGCCCCGCGCGGCTGATGCGGGGGCTTTTGATCGCCCTGGGCCTGCTGGCCGTGGCCGGCCCGGCACTGGCGGCGCTTCCTCCCGCGCCGCTGTCGCGGACCTGGAATTACGGGTTGGACCTGCGCCGGCTGCCGCCCGCCACCCGGCCGGCTCTGGTGACGATGGCGGTCGATGCCCGGTCGATCGCCGATATCGGGCTGGTCTCGACCGTCAGCATCGCGCTCAACGGCAATGTCATCGCCCATGCCCGCGCCGATGCGCAGCGCCCGGTGTGGCTGCAGGTGCCGCTGACCGACCGCCTCTTCTCGGTGCGCAACCGGATCGAGGTGGCCGCGGTGGTCGAGGGCTGCCGCCAGCGCGGCTGCAAGGAAGCCGTGGCGGCGGTGAAGCTGGTCGCGGCCCCCGTTTTCGGGCTGGCCAAGCCCGAGCCGGCGCCGACCGACTTCTCCCAGCTCGTCACCCGCTACAAGGCCGGCTTCACGGTGGAGGCGATGAACGACCCCGATCGCGCGCTGGCGGCAATGGCGGTGGCGGCGCTTGCGCCCAGGTCGATGCGCCAGCCGCGTCCGCCCGGACGGATCGTCGTCAGCAAGGAACAGCCCGAGGGTTTCGTGCCCCCGCTGCGCTTCGATCTGGGGCCCGTGCGGCTGACCCGCAGCGACGGGGTGTCGCTCTATTCGCCCGACGAGGTGGCCGACATGACCGTGGTGCAGATATTGCGCGCGGGCGACCGGCCGCTGATCTGGATCCGCCCCGGCAGGGCCGACCGGCTGCCCACCCGGCTCGACCTCGACCATGGCGACGTCGCCCTGTTCGACGGTCGCGAGACCGAGACGCGCGGCCGGGTGATCGCCTTCTCCTCGCTGCGCGACCGTGCGGTGCGGATCGAATATGGCAAGGGCGTCGACGTCTATGGCGAGCAGCGCTCGGTGCGGATCTGGCGCTGGTCGATGTTCGGGCTGTGGATCCTGGCGACGATCGGCCTGATCGTCATCTATCGCCGCCTGCCGGTGGTGCCGCGCAGGGAGGCCGCCTGATGGGTGCATTGACGCCGAGCGACATCTGGACCAGCGACTATCTGGTCGAGCGCGGGATGATCACCCTCCAGCAGCTCGACGAGGCGACCGACCTGGCCGAGGCCTGGGATTCCTCGCTGTCCGACGTGCTGATGGCGCGGCGCTGGATCAGCCCGCAGGACTATTATCAGGCGCTGGCGGATCGCTTCGGCATCGACTTCGTCGACCTGCGCGCCGAGGCGCCCGACGTCGCGCTGCTCGTCGAGGCCGAGGTCGACGACTATATGCGCGAGCTGACCATGCCTTGGCGGATGCGCGACGGCCGGCTCGTCATCGCGACCGCGCGGCCGGGGCCCGAGGCGATGCTCTATGCCCGGCGGCGGTTCGGCACCGAGATCGACATCGTCGTCACCGCCAAGTTCGACATCCTCTGGGCGATGCAGCGCGCCTTCTCGACCAGCCATTCGCACCGCGCGGTGTTCGAGCTGGCCGACACCGATCCCGAGATGTCGGCGCAGATCGTGTTCACCCGCAGCCAGATCGTGATCGCCTGGGTGCTGATCAGCGTGGTGCTGGCCGGGCTCGCCTGGGCGCCGATCCCGACCCTGATCATCGTCAACACGGTGATGAGCGTCTTCTATCTCGGCAATTTCGTCTTCAAGGGAATCCTGGTCTGGGCCGGCGGCGCGCAGCAGCGGCGTAGCCGCGCGCTGGATGCCGAGGTGAAGCTGCTGCGCGACGACGACCTGCCGGTCTTCACCATCCTGGTGCCGATGTTCCGCGAGCCCGAGGTGCTGCCGATCCTGGCGGGTGCGCTGCGTAAGCTCGACTATCCGCTGGCCAAGCTCGACATCAAGATCGTGCTGGAGGAGGGCGACCACGAGACGATCGAGGCCGCCAAGTCGCTGGGCCTGGAGGGCATTTTCGAGATCATCCGCGTGCCTGCGTCGCAGCCGCAGACCAAGCCCAAGGCGTGCAACTATGCGCTGCGCTACGCCCGCGGCGAATATCTCGTCATCTTCGATGCCGAGGACAAACCCGAGCCCGACCAGCTGAAGAAGGTGGTCGCCGCCTTCCGCAGCGCCGATCCGTCGGTGGCGTGCATCCAGTGCCGGCTGAACTATTACAACGCGTCGGAGAACTGGCTGACGCGGATGTTCACCCTCGACTATTCGCTGTGGTTCGACCTGATGCTGCCGGGTCTGGAACGGCTGAAGATCCCGATCCCGCTGGGCGGCACCTCCAACCATTTCAAGATCGACGTGCTGCGCGAACTCTATGCCTGGGACCCGTTCAACGTCACCGAGGACGCCGACCTGGGCATCCGCATGACCCAGAAGGGCTATCGCGTCGCGCTGGTGGATTCGACCACCTATGAGGAGGCGAACGTCTCCCAGACCAACTGGGTCCGGCAGCGCTCGCGCTGGATCAAGGGCTATATGCAGACCTGTCTGGTGCACACGCGGCGGCCGATCCACCTGATGCGGACGATCGGGCCGCTGGGCACCCTGGGCTTCGTCTCCTTCATCGGCGGCACTGTGCTGTCGGGCCTGCTCAACCCGATCTTCTGGGGCGTCTTCCTGTTCTGGGCGCTGACCCGGACGGCGGGCTTCGATCTCGTCTTCCCGCCGATCCTGCTCTACCTCAGCCTGCTCAACCTGCTCGCCGGGAACGGCATGTTCATGTTCCTGATGATGCTGGCGCCGTTCCGGCGGCAATGGGTGAAGCTGGCGCCGTTCAGCCTGACGGTGATCTGGTATTGGGTGCTGCTGTCGATCGCCTCGTGGAAGGGGGCGTGGCAGCTGATCACCAAGCCCTTCTACTGGGAAAAGACCCAGCACGGCCTGTCGAAGCACACCGCCGCCGAGGTGGCCGAGGCGATGCAGCCGGAACCCTCTGCGGGAGCTGCGGCATGAGCGCCGGCGAAACCGGAAGCCAGGCGATCCGGCGCGGCAGCTGGGCCGCCTGGCTGTGCGGCCTGGCCGCCTTCGCGGCGGCGGCCTGGCTGGGCTGGCGGATCGACACGCTGTCGGCCTGGTCGCCGGCCGCCTACACCATCTCGGGCCGCGCGATCCTGGCGGTGTCGGGCAAGGCCGACCTGTCGCTGCTGTTCGCGGCCTATCCGCCGATCCCCTTCCTGTTCACCACCCTGATCGATCCGCTCGCGCGCTTCGTCCATCTCGACACACTGGGGGCGGGCTCGGCGCTGCTCGCGGGCGGCTTCATCGCCACCTATGCGGTGACGCTCGGCCGGGCGCGCTATGGGCTGTTCGCGGTGCTGGCGCTGGTGGTGCTGCTGGCCTTCCATCCGCTGATGGTGGGCGCGGTCGCGCGCGGCCCGCAGACGATGCTGCTGATCTGGAGCCTGTGGTTCTACGGGCTGGGGCTCTTCTCGTTCCGCGCCAATGGCAATGTCCGCGGGCTGCTGCTGCTCGCCTTGTCGCTGCCGCTGATGGCGTTCAGCAGCCCCGAGGGCGCGGTGCTGGCGATCGCGGCGGCGCCCTTCCTGCTGCTCGCGGTGCCGCCGAACCTGATGCAGCGCGCCTATGGCAGCGTCTATGCGGTGCTGCTCTTCCCGCTGCTCTTCTCCTTCTTCTCGATGGCGGTGATCTCGGGGATCTTCCTGCACGATCCCTTCGCCTTCATTCCGCCGCGCATGTTGGCCTGGCAGACCTGGTATGGCGGCGAATGGTGGGTGGCCGCGGCCTATACCCTCGGTGCCGTTGTGGGGGTGATGATGATCGTGCTGGGGCTGATCCTGCGCGCCAGCCACCGGCGGCCGCTGCAGGACCCGGCGGCGGCGCTGCTGGGAACGGTGGCGCTCGGTTCGGTCCTGCTCGTCCTCACCGGCATCGCCCAGACCCTGACCAACGCGCTGATGACCTGCGCCGCCGCCACCGCGGTGGTGGTGGTGCGCTGGCCCTCGGAGCCGGGGCGCTTCGTCCGCACCGCGATCCTCTCGGTGATCGGCCTGCTGATGGCGGGGGCGGTGGTGGTGAACGATCCGGTGCCGCACCCCCATGGCGTCGGCTATATTCTCTACGGCCAGCCCGAGATTCCCCAGGGCGAGGAGGCGGTGGGCCGCTTCATCGAGGACAAGAGCAACGTGATGATCGACGCCGATCGGCATCCCTCGATCGTCTCGGCGCGCGGCCATGCCGAGGGGCTGGTGCCCGCGAAGCTGCCGGCCTTCAAGGTCGCCACCCTGAAGCGCCGCGTGGACGCCGACCATGTCGTCGTCCGCAAGCATCAGCCGGGGGAGAGCGACGACGCGATCAGCCAGGTGCTTCCGGATTTCTACGAGCGCGGTGCGCCCGGCTATCGGATCAGCTTCGATCAGGACGGCTGGCGGGTCTGGTCGAAGCAACAGCCAAACATGGTTCTGGCAAAAGGGCGGGAAGGATGACGCATATTTCGCGCATTTTGCTGGTCGACGACAGCGAGGACGGTCGCGAGATCGGGGTGGCGGTGCTGGCCGAGGGCGACTTCGACCAGATCGACGCCGCGGACTCGGCCGAACAGGCCTATGCGATGCTCGAGTTGGAGCAGGACGATCCCGAACTGCCGCCGACCTATGACCTGATCCTGCTCGACATCGTCATGCCCCAGGTCGACGGGATCGAGGCCTGCGCGCGCATCCGCACCACGCGGCGCTATCGCGACGTTCCGATCCTGATGCTCAGCCGGCTCGCCGACATCGAGATCCTCAATCAGGCCTTCGTCGCCGGCGCCAACGACTATGTCACCAAGCCGATCAAGCAGATCGAGTTGCTGTCGCGCGTCCGCTCGGCGCTGCGGCTGAAGCGCGAACTGGACCGCCGCAAGGCGCGCGAAACCGAACTGCGCGCGCAAGTGCGCACCGCGAGGGCGGGCGGCGGCGGCTATTGCATCGACGATACGGTGGGTCTGGTCGATCGCCACGCGCTCGATGCGCATGTCCGCGCGATCGCCGACGGCCATGAGGGCGCGGCGGTATTGGTCGTGTCGATCGACGCCTATGAGGATTATGTCGGGGCACGCGGCGAGGCCGAGGGAGACCGGCTGGTAAAGCGGCTGGCGCTGACCCTGGGCGAACTGCCGGCGCCGCTGGGCACGACCTTTGGCCGCTATGGGCCGGGTCTGATGATGGTGGTGGCGCCGCATGCCGCCGACCGGCTCGAACCGCTGGCGGACGAGGTCGTCCGCGCGGTCGACGCGCTGCGGCTGCCGCATGGCAGCTCGGCCGACAATGACAATGTGCGGGTGCGCGTGGCGACCGGTGCCGCGCAGGACGAGGCGCTGCTGCGCCTGCCGTCCCGGCTGATCGACGCGATCGACAATGGCCCGCGCCAAGCGGACGGCCGCATCATCAGGCTGGGGAAGGACCTATGAAGAACGTTGCTTTGTGTCTCGCCGCCGCCGGCTTTGTCCTGGGGGGCGCCGGCGCCGCGCAGGCGGCCGCCTGGACGCAGAAGGACGGCGGCGGCCAGATCATCTTCACCGGGGTCTATTCGCACAGCGCCAAGGGCTTCGACGCCGGCGGCAACAAGGTCAACATCGCCGACTACAACAAGACCGAGGGCTATCTGCTCCTCGAATATGGCGTGACCGACGACCTGACCCTGATCCTGTCGCCCAGCGTCCGCCATGTCGGGATCGACGGCGGCGACGATGTCACCGGCTTCGGCTATACCGAGCTGGGCGGCCGCTATCGCGTGACCGAGGGGAATGGCTGGGTCTTCTCGGTCCAGGGCACCGCGCGCATCCCCGGCAAGAAACAGCGCGACAGCCAGGCGCAGGTCGGCCAGACCGACGAGGAATATGACGTCCGCGCGCTGCTGGGCCACAGCTTCAAGATCGGCGAGGCCGACGCCTTCATCGACCTGCAGGGCGGCTATCGCGTCCGGGCGGGCGACCCGCCGAGCGAATATCGTGCCGACGTCACCTTCGGGGTGCGGCCGACGCCGAAGGTGCTGCTGCTCGCCCAGTCGTTCAACGTCTTCTCGGACGGGCGGGGGCAGGGGATCTTCCCCTCCTATCGCTACTACAACGCCTATGTGAGCGGGGTCTACGACATCGACCCGCGCTGGTCGGTCCAGCTCGGCGGACTGGCGACGCTGGGTGGCAAGAACGCGCTGCGCGAGCGCGGGCTCATCGCTGGGCTCTGGTACCGCTTCTGATCCACTGCGCGCGGATCACCGGGACCGCCGGCTTGCCCTGAACGGTGAAGTCGGTGTCCTGCGGGCCGCCCGCGCCGGGGTCGGTGAGCCAGCGCCAGACGAAGGTGGCGGCGGGCGGCGCCTTGGCCAGTTCGTGGAGCCAGGCGCCGATCACATGCGCCTGGAGCTGCGGGTCGGGCGCGGCGGCGCGCTCCTCGGCGCTTTCCCAGGGCTTCAGGGTGGCATCGTTCGCCGAGCGGATCCCGATCTCGCCCACCCATAGCGGTCGCCCGGCGCGCTCGGCGACGGCGTGGACCCGGCCGAGTTCGGCCGCCATCGCGCGATGCCAGGCGCCCTTGTCGCGCGCCGGCCCCAGCGCCGGGTAGAGCGACACCCCCACCGCGTCGAGATCGCGCCAGAAGCTGGTCGCCTCGGCCTCGTCGGCGCCATGGGCGACATAGAGCAGCGGCCCGCGAAACAGCGAGCGGACCTCGGCGATCAGCGGTTTCCAGGCCGGGTCGGCGGCGGCGTGGCGCAGCTCGGTCCCCACCACCAACTGGTCGACACTCTCCTCGGCGGCGAGCTGGGCGAGCATGGTGACGATCCGGCGATAGCCGGCGAACCAGCGGCGCCAGTCGCCGGCGTTCGCCATCGTCACCGCGCCGGCCCAGGCGCCCGGCACCCAGACGTGCGGCTTCAGCACCACCGCCAGCCCGGCGGCCCGAGCCTGGCCTATGCCGGCGCGGAGCCGGTCGAGCGGCAGCGCGTCGCCCAGCACGATGTCCGGGCTGGCGGCCGAGGCCTGCCACAGGAAGGGCACCAGCGCGACCGCATTGGCGCCGCTGTCGCGCATCGCCCGCATCGTCATGGCCGCCGCCGGCGAGCCGAAGGGCGCGTTCAGCGTCTCGATCAGGTTGAAGCCGCGCAGGGCGTCGGGCCGCGATTGCGTTTGCGCAACGCCGGGCCCCGCGCCTGCCGTTACGGCAAGCCCCGCCATCCCTTTCAGGACCGCGCGTCGGCGAACGGAGGTGGGCTCGGCGGGCTGGCTCATGGTCTATTAGCTGATGGTCGGTCGTGCGGTTCGATACAATATCGGATAGGAACCGCTCCAGTTCCGGTTCGTCCTTGGTCCATGATGCGGGAGTTGGTGAATGGTGAAGATCCTGGTCGTGGACGACAATCCGGACATATTGGAGATCGTCATGCTGTCGCTGGGCCTCGACGAGGAGTTCGAGGTGCGGACTGCCGATTCCGGCACCGCGGCGCTGGCGATCCTGGCCGAAGCGGCCAGCTGGCGGCCCGATCTGGTGATCCTCGATTTCATGATGCCGGGGCTCACCGGCCCCGAGACCTTCGCCGAGATGCGCAAGAACACCGAGCTGGACCCGGTGCGGGTGGTGTTCCTGACCGCGCGGGTGCAGCCGGCCGAGCAGAAGGCGCTGATGGACCTGGGCGCGCATGGCGTGCTGGCCAAGCCGTTCGATCCGCTGACCCTGGCCCAGACCGTGCGGACCTACGCGACCGCTTGAACCTTTCGCCCCGAAACCGGTAAGGGCCGGTCGGGATGACATCCAGCACAGCGCAACCGGCGACGGACGAACCGTGCGGCCTTCCGACGCCGCGCCGCTATTATGCGGCGCTCGCCATCTGGCTGGCGATCGGCATGGCGGTGCTCGACAGCGCCATCGCCAATATCGCGCTGCCGACGATCGCGCGCGAGCTGGGCGCCCAGCCGTCGATCGCGGTGTGGATCATCAACGCCTATCAGCTGTCGATCACCGTCCTGCTGCTGCCGCTGGCGGCGATGGGCGACCGGATCGGCCATCGTCGCGTCTACCTGCCGGCGCTCGGCATCTTCGTCGCCGGCTCGCTCGCCTGCGCGATGGCCGACAGCCTGGGGGAGCTGGTCGCCGCGCGCATGGTGCAGGGGATC
Organism: uncultured Sphingomonadaceae bacterium; assembly: GCA_963540925.1. Lineage (GTDB taxonomy): Bacteria > Pseudomonadota > Alphaproteobacteria > Sphingomonadales > Sphingomonadaceae > Rhizorhabdus. The sequence continues at coordinate 32,553 of CAUTRN010000006.1, read as the reverse complement.
GGCGCGGCCGGCGTCATGAGCATGAACGCCGCGCTGGTCCGCTCGATCTACCCTTCGTCGCTGCTCGGCCGGGGGATGGGCTATAATGCGCTCGTCCTGTCGGTGGCCGCGGCGGTGGGGCCGACGATCGCCTCGCTGGTGCTGAGCGTCGCGAGCTGGCCCTGGCTGTTCGCGGTCAACGTGCCGGTCGGGCTGGCGGCGATCCTGGTCGGCAGCCGCTATCTGCCGAAGGCCCCGGGCCAGGGCGGCCGGCCCGACTATGTCGCGGCGCTGCTGAGCGCCGGGATGCTGGGCCTCACCCTCTATGGCGCCGAATCCCTCGTGCGGCAGGGGGCCGGCAGCGGTTTGGTCCTGCTGCTGACCGGGCTGCTGTGCGGAGCCGTGCTGGCTCGGCGCGAATGGCACAAGCCCGCGCCGCTGATGCCGCTGGACCTGCTGCGCATCCCGATCTTCGGCCTGTCGGTGCTCACCTCGATCGCCTCCTTTGCCGCGCAGATGCTCGCCTTCGTCGCGATGCCCTTCCTGCTGCAGAGCGTGTTCGGCCGTTCGGTGGTGGAGTCGGGACTTTTGATGACGCCCTGGCCGCTGGCGGTGGGCTGCGTCGCGCCGTTCGCGGGGCGGCTGGCGGATCGCTATCCGGCCGGGCTGCTCGGCGGCATCGGTCTCGCCGTCTTCGCCTGCGGCCTGTTCTCGCTGTCGATGCTGTCGGGCCATCCCGACGGTCTCGACATCGCCTGGCGGATGGCATTGTGCGGGGTGGGCTTCGGCCTGTTCCAGTCGCCGAACAACCGCGCGATGGTGAGCGCGGCGCCGCGCAACCGCTCGGGGGCGGCGGGCGGGGCGCTGGCGACCGCGCGGCTATTGGGGCAGACCTCGGGCGCGGTCGCGGTGGCGGCGGGCTTCCACTGGCTCGGTCTGGGGATCGGCTCCACCACCACCCTGCTGGAGGGCGCCGCGCTCGTCGCGGCGCTGGCCGCCGGGCTCAGCCTGCTGCGCCTGCGCGCGGTGCCGCCGCGCAAGCCGCCGGTCGAGCCGATCGTCGACCTGCCCTGATTGGAAGGGAATAGCGCGATCATGTCGAACCAGCCTGCGCCCGATATCGATGCGCTCCGCAACGCGGCGGTCGCCGCCTGGATCAGCACCTTCCCGATCGACGCACGGCTCGAGGCTTTTCTGGCCGAGGTGCCCGCCGCGCTGCGCGCCGATGTGAAGCGATCGGCGAGGGCGATCTTCAAGGCGGCCGGCGACTTCCTGGAGGATGCCGCGAAGGCCGGGGTCGTGAAGCTCGACACCTTCTATCCGGCACTGGAGGCGCATCTGCGCGGCCGCTTTCCCTGGATGGCCGCCCCGGCCTTCTCCGCGCTGCGCTCCTACACCGGCTGGTATGCCTGGCATGAAGGCTATTCGGCGGGTTCCGGGGCCTGATCCTCGCTGTCGCGTTCCTGGAGGATGGTCGTTCGGAACGCCGCGCCGGTGGGCGGCAGGTCGCGGTTGTGGATCAGCCATAGCGCGCTGGGGGTGGGGGTGGCGAAGCGGCGGTTGACGACATTGTCGATGTGCAGCCGGGTCATCGACTGGGCGATGATGGTGGGGCCGAAGCCCGCCGCGACCAGGCCGAGCAGGGTGGCCAGGCTGCGCGCCTCATGCGCGATCTTCGGCGCGAAACCCGCTTCCTCGCACAGCGCCTCGAAATGCTCGGTGAAGCCCGATCCGTTGGGCGGGCCGTAGAGCACCAGCGGTTCGTCGCGAAGGTCGGCGATGCGGGGCGGCTCGGGGCGTCGCGCCAGCCAATGGTCGGAGCGGAGCGCCAGGATCATCTCCTCGCGCTGGAGTAGCTCGGCGACCATCCCGTCGGGCAGCACCGGATTCCGGAAGTCGCGGACGATGCCGATGTCGAGCTCGCGGCTGCGCACCCCCTCGATCTGCTCGTCGCGGCCCTGTTCGCGCAGGATCAGCTCGACGTCGGGATAGGTCTGGCGGAAGCGGTGGAGCGCGCGGGCGACCAGCGGCACGAACGGGCCCGAGGTGGTGAAGCCGAGGCCCAGCCGGCCGATCTCGGCGCGGTGGGCGAGGCGGGCGATCTGCGCGGCCCTGTCGGCCTGCTCCAGCGCCTTGCGCGCCTCGGGCTCGAACAGGCGCCCGGCCTCGGTCAGCCGCACCCGGCGGCTGGTGCGTTCGAACAGCAGCACGCCCAGTTCCTCCTCCAGCGCGCGAATCTGCTTGCTGAGCGGCGGCTGGGAAATGCCCAGCCGCTGGGCGGCGCGGCCGAAATGCATCTCTTCGGCGATGCAGAGAAAATAGCGCAGGTGGCGCAGGTCCATCGATCAATTCCATTTGGGCATCGATTGAGCCATATTATGTATTAGACGAGCAATGTACAACGCGGCATGGGCATCCGCATGGGACGGCGCCGTGCGCCGGTCGCCGCCAGATGCGCATGAATCACTTCAAGGGCTTGCGCGCCGCCGACGTCCGCAGCACCATGTCGTTCCCGGATCAGGGGGCCTGGCTACGCCTGCCTCGGTTCCGATCTCGTCCTAGCCCGCCCGCAGAGGCGCGGCACCGTCAGGAGAGGTATATGGTATTGCGTCGCGGCACAGCTTCCGTCGACGGCGCATCCGGGAGTCGTGAATGATCGGTATCGTCAAGGTTGCCCTGCATCGCCCGCTGACCTTCATCGTCATGGCGATCCTGATCGCGATCGCGGGCATCCTCGCGGTGATCCGTTCGCCGGTCGACATCTTCCCCGAGATCCGCATCCCGGTGATCGCGGTGGCCTGGCAATATGCCGGTCTCTCGCCCGAGGATATGGCGAGCCGCATCGTCAACCCGTTCGAGCGGACCCTGACCACCACGGTCAACGATATCGAGCATATCGAGAGCCAGTCGCTCCAGGGCTTCGGCATCATCAAGATCTATTTCCAGCCGGGCGCCGACATCCGCACCGCGACCGCGCAGGTGACGTCGATCTCGCAGACCGTGCTGCGCCAGATGCCGCCCGGCATCACCCCGCCGCTGGTGCTGAACTACAGCGCCTCGACCGTGCCGATCATCCAGGTCGCGCTGTCGGGCAAGGGCCTGTCGGAACAGCAGCTGTTCGACATCGGCCAGAACCAGATCCGGCCGCAGCTCGTCACCATCCCCGGCCTCGCCATGCCTTTCCCGTCGGGCGGCCGCCAGCGTCAGGTGCAGATCGACCTCAACCCCTTCGCGCTCCAGTCCAAGGGGCTGTCGGCGCAGGATGTGGGCGCCGCGATCGCCGCGCAGAACCAGATCAACCCGGCCGGCTTCGTGAAGATCGGCGACACGCAATATAGCGTCCGGCTGAACAACGCGCCGGGCTCGATCGAGGCGCTCAACAACCTGCCGGTGAAGGTGGTCAACGGCGCCACCATCTATATGCGCGACGTGGCCTATGTCCGCGACGGCAGCGCGCAGCAGCAGAATGTGGTCCATGTCGACGGCAAGCGCGCGGCGCTGCTGACCATCCTGAAGAATGGCGCCACCTCCACCCTGTCGATCATCCAGGGGCTGAAGGACAAGCTGCCGCAGCTCGCCGAAACCCTGCCCGACAATCTGACGATGGTGCCGGTGGGCGATCAGTCGCTGTTCGTGAAGGCGGCGGTGGAAGGCGTGATCCACGAGGGCGCGATCGCCGCGACCCTGACCTCGCTGATGATCCTGCTGTTCCTGGGCTCGTGGCGTTCGACGGTGATCATCGCGCTGTCGATCCCGCTCGCCATCCTGGGTGCGCTCGCCGCGCTCGCCGCCTTCGGCCAGACGATGAACGTGATGACCCTGGGCGGCCTGGCGCTGGCGGTCGGCATCCTCGTCGACGACGCCACGGTGACGATCGAGAACATCAACTGGCACCTCGAGCAGGGCAAGGGCGTGATCGAGGCGATCCTCGACGGCGCCGCGCAGATCGTGACCCCGGCCTTCGTCTCGCTGCTGTGCATCTGCATCGTGTTCGTGCCGATGTTCTTTCTGCCCGGCGTCTCCGGCTTCCTGTTCGTGCCGATGGCGCTGTCGGTGGTGTTCGCGATGATCATGTCGTTCATCCTGTCGCGCACCCTGGTGCCGACGATGGCGATGTATCTGCTCAAGCCGCACCATGTGGGCGACGAGGATGAGCACCTTGCCGGCACCGCGACGTCGCGCAATCCGCTGGTGCGCTTCCAGCGCGGCTTCGAGCATCGCTTCGAAAAGGTGCGCAGCGGCTATGTCGGCCTGCTCCGCCGCGCGCTGCAGGCGCGCAAGCCCTTCCTGCTCGGCTTCATGGCGATCGTGCTCCTGTCCTTCGGGCTGCTGCCGTTCCTGGGCAGCAATTTCTTCCCGGCGGTCGATTCCGGCAATATCGCGATGCATGTCCGCGTGCCTGCGGGCACCCGCATCGAGGACACGGCGGCGCGCTTCGACCGTATCTCCCGTGAGGTGCGCAAGCTGATCCCCGCCGAGGAGCTGGGGTCGATCACCGACAATATTGGCCTGCCGATCAGCGCCATCAACGTCGTCTACAACAACAGCGGAACGGTGGGCCCGCAGGACGGCGACATGCTGATCGCGCTGAAGCACGATCATCGCCCGACCGCGGATATCGTGGCCGAGCTGCGGCGCGAACTGCCGCGCCGCTTCCCCGGCACCACCTTCTCCTTCCTGCCGGCCGACATCACCAGCCAGATCCTGAACTTCGGCGCCCCCGCGCCGATCGACATCCAGATCTCGGGCAAAAAGGCTGCCGACAATCGCGACTATGCGCAGAAGCTGCTCGCAAAGGTCGCCACCATCCCCGGCCTGGCCGATGCGCGCATCCAGCAGCCGGCGCGCGCGCCGCAGCTCAACGTCGATGTCGACCGCTCGCGCGCCGGCCAATATGGGCTCACCGAGCGCGACGTGACCACCAGCCTGGCCAGCCAGCTGGCCGGTACCGCGCAGACCGCGCCGGTCTTCTTCGTGAACCCGGAAAATGGCGTGCAATATCCGGTGGTGGCGCAGGCACCCGAATATCTGATCGGATCGATGGGTGACCTGTCGAACCTGCCGGTGTCGGGCTCGGCCAATGCGCCGGTGCAGCCGCTGGGCGGCCTGGCCTCGATCCAGCGCTCCAACACCGTGCCGGTCGTCTCGCGCTACAATATCGCGCCGGTGCTCGATATTTTTGCGAGCACGCAAGGCCGCGACCTGGGCGCCGTCTCCGCCGACATCCAGAGCGCGATCCAGTCGCTCGAGAAGGAACGCCCCAAGGGCGTGACCGTCACGATGCGCGGCCAATATGCGACGATGAACACCGCCTTCTCGGGGCTCGGCTTCGGCCTGATCGGCGCGATCGTGCTGATCTACCTGCTGATCGTGGTGAACTTCCAAAGCTGGATCGACCCGCTGGTGATCATCTCGGCGCTGCCCGCCGCGCTGGCCGGCATCGTCTGGATGCTGTTCACCACCGGCACCACCCTGTCGGTGCCCGCGCTGACCGGGGCGATCATGTGCATGGGCGTTGCGACGGCCAACTCGATCCTGGTGGTCAGCTTCGCACGCGAACGGCTCGCCGAGCTGGGGGACGCGACCGAAGCCGCGATGGAGGCGGGCCTGGTCCGCTTCCGTCCGGTGCTGATGACCGCGCTGGCGATGATCATCGGTATGGCGCCGATGGCGTTCGGCATGGGCGACGGCGGCGAACAGAACGCCCCGCTCGGCCGCGCCGTGATCGGCGGCCTGATCTGCGCCACCATCGCCACCCTGTTCTTCGTTCCCACCGTCTTCGCCCTCGCGCACCGCAAGCGCGCGGAGAAGGCCCCCGTTCTGGAAATGCAGTCGAGCCATGCCTGAGCCCATCAGCCCCGAAGAAACCCCGGTCGAGACGGGCCCCGACAGCCGCACCCTGAAGCGGGTGGGGATGGGCGCCGGCGCCGTCGCGCTGCTCGTTGTCGGTCTCGGTGTCGCGTCGCGGATCAGCGCCACCAACGAGCTGCGCCAGACCGCCGCCGAGGCGGCGATCCCCACCGTGTCGGTGGTGATGCCCACCGCGGACGGGAAGGGCGGCGAACTGCTGCTGCCCGGCAATGTCCAGGCGTTCAACAGCGCCGCCATCTATGCGCGCACCAATGGCTATGTCCGCCGCTGGCTCGCCGACATCGGCGACCGGGTGCATGAGGGCCAGTCGCTCGCCGTGCTCGACGCGCCCGAGGTGGACCAGCAGCTCGCCGCCGCCCAGGCCGATTATCAGACCGCGCTCGCCAACCAGCGCCTCGCCGAGACCACCGCGAAGCGTTGGAGCGCGATGCTGGCGCAGGATGCGGTGTCGCGTCAGGAATCGGACGAGAAGGCCGGCGACCTCGCCGCGCGCATCGCGCTGTCCAACGCCGCGCTGGCCAATGTGAAGCGGCTGCAGGCGCTGCAGGGCTTCACCCGGCTGACCGCGCCCTTCGACGGGGTGGTGACGAGCCGCTCGGCCCAGATCGGCGCGCTGGTGGTGGCGGGCAACGCCGCCGCGCAGCCGCTGTTCACCGTGTCCGACACGCACCGCATGCGCATCTATGTGCGGGTGCCGCAAGGCTATTCCTCGGCGATCCATTCGGGGATGGGCGCGACCCTGAGCCTGCCCGAATATCCGGGGCGCGACTTCAACGCGACGCTGACCCGCAGCGCCGGCGCGGTCGACGCCCAGTCGGGCGCGGTGCTGGTCGAGCTGCAGGTGGACAATCGCGACGGCGCGCTGAAGCCGGGCGCCTTCGCCCAGGTCAACTTCAAGGTGCGCGCGGGCAAGGGCAATGGCGTGAGCCTGCCGGGCAGCGCGATCCTTTATGGCAATGCCGGGCCCAGTGTCGCCGTGGTCGGCCGCAATGGCCAGGTCGTGGTGAAGCCCGTCACCATCGCCCGCGACGAGGGTGCGACGGTGATGCTCTCCTCGGGCGTGACCCCGAACGAGCGCGTGATCGACGCGCCGCCGGATGCGATCCGCAATGGCGATCGGGTGCGGGTGGAAGCCAGCGCCAGTGCCGCGCCCAAGGGCGGAAAGGGCGGCGCCAATGCGGGCTAAGGGCGGCGTCGCCGCGCTGGCGCTGACGTTGCTGGCAGGCTGCTCGATGGCGCCCGCCTATCGCCCGCCGCAGACTGCCGCGCCGCAGAGCTTCAAGGAGTTCGACGGATGGGCGCCCGCCCAGCCGATGGACCACATCGCGCGCGGCGCCTGGTGGGAGGGCTTTGGCGATCCGGTGCTGAACGACTTGGTCGCGCGCGCGGCCGAGGCGAGCCCCACGCTGGACGCGGCGCTCGCCCGCTACAATCAGGCGCGGGCCGCGGCGCGGATCGAATCCGCCGATCTCTTTCCCCAGATCAGCGCGGGGGCGGACGCGAGCCGCCAGCGCCTGTCAGGCAATCGCTTCGGCGGCAATGGCAGCGCGCCGACCTATAATGATTATGCCGTGGGCGGGACGCTCGATTATGAGCTCGACCTGTGGGGCCGCATCCGCAACGGCGCGAAGGCGGCGCGCGCCGATGCCGAGGCGAGCGGCGACGATCTCGCCTCGGCGCGGCTCAGCCTGCAGACCGCAGTGGCCGACGCCTATGCGCGGCTGCGCGGGCTGGACGCCGAGGCGGAGCTGCTGCGCAAGACCGTCGACGCCTTCGGCAAGGCCTATGACCTGACCAGCCGGCGCCACAATGGCGGCATCGCCTCGGGCATCGACGTGAACCGCGCACGCACCGTGCTCGACAATGCCCGCGCCCAGATCTCGGCGATCGCCAACCAGCGCGCCGCGACCGAGCATGAGATCGCCGCGCTGGTGGGGGCGATCGCCTCTGACTTCACGATCCCCGCGCGGGTGCAGCCGCTGACCTCGCCGGACCTGCCGGCGGGGGCGCCCTCCGAACTGCTCCAACGCCGGCCCGACATCGCGGCGGCCGAGCGGCGGATGTTCGCCGCCAATGCCCGCATCGGCGTCGCCAAGGCGGCCTTCTTCCCCACCTTGACCCTGGGTCTGAGCGGCGGCTGGCAGACCACCCATGGCGACCTGTTCGCCAAGCCCAACAGCTTCTGGGGGCTGGGGCCCGCGTCGGCGGTGCTCGCCATATTCGACGGCGGCCGCCGCAAGGCGGGCGTGCGCCTGTCGCAGGCCGAATATGACGAGCTGGCGGCCGGCTATCGCGGCACCGTGCTGACCGCGTTCCGCGAGGTGGAGGATGCGCTGGCGGCGAGCCGGCACCTGACCGAGCAGATCGTCCAGCAGCGCGGCGCCGCCACCGCGGCCGAGCGCACCAGCGAGCTGGCGATGACCCGCTATCGCGACGGCGCCGCCGACTATCTGGAGGTGGTGACCGCCCAGACCGACGCGCTCGACGCCCGCCGCGCGCTGCTCTCGGCCGAGGTGCAGCGGATGCGGGCGAGCGTCGCATTGGTCCGGGCGCTTGGCGGGGCGGCCTGAGCGGCTTGTTCAGGCGCCCAGCCGTGTCGTCAGATAGTCGCGGTTGAGGCTCATCGCCCTGGCCACCGGAGCCTCCCGCTGCAGCGCTTCGGCGAACGGCGCCCAATCGACCATCGCATCGAGGAAGGCGATCAGCCGGGGATGCTCGATCGGGTTCAGCCAGAAGCCGAGATAGGAATAGTTGACGAGGTTGGAGGCGATGGCGATGTCGCCGATTCCCGGCGTCGCGCCGCCGAAGAAACGGTCCTCCAGGCTCTGTTCCAGATAGGCCAGGAAGCCGGGCAGGGGGCCGCTCAGGATAGCGTCGACGACAGTTTGGTCGGTGGGCTGGTCGAACACGCCCGGCGCGATCCTGAGCTGGTAGAACAGGCCGTGGATCGCGTTGCGGAACAGGGTCTGCCCCGCATAGGCGTCGTAGAACATCGCCCGGGCCATCGCGCGCGGGTCTTCGGGGATGACGCGCGGGCCGGGCTGGCTGGCGTCGAGATAGAGGGTGATCGCGGTGGAATCGGGCAGGGTGAAGCTGCCCTCGCGCATCACCGGGACCAGCCCGGTGGGGCTCAGATTGCGCCATCCCGCCGGCGGATCGAACGGGAAGACCGGGATATTGTCGTGGGGAATGCCCTTGTGAATGGCCGTCACCAGCACCTTGCGCACATGCACGGCGATGGGCAGGCCGAAAATCTCGATCATGTCTGGGGTCCTTCGGGATCGGGGCGCGTCCGACCGATGGCCGCGCCGTCCCCCCGATACCGATGGCCCGCCGCTTTCGGATGCGGGCCGGCGGGCGCCCCCGGGAGGGACGCCCGCCGGCGTCCGGTCAGAAGCGCTCGCCGACCAGTTCCTCGCTGAGCGCCCACAGGTCGCGCGCGCGGCTTTCGTCCAGCGCATAGCCCCGCACGCCGCTCATGCCGAAGCCATCGGTGTCGACGCGTTCGGCAACGTGGCAATCCTCGCAATAAAGGCCGCCAATCTCGTCGGCGTCGGCCACGACAGCGGTCCAGACCGAGGTCGCGGCGCCCTGCGGGATCGACTTATACTCGAAGGGCGGCAGGCCGGCCTCGGCGTTCTGGGCGTCGAGCGAGGCGATCAGCGCCTGTTCGGCGTCGGCGTCGAGGTGGCGGCTCAGCTCGGTCCTGATCCCGCCCGGATGGACGGCGGCGGCGCGCACGCCGCGCTCTCGGTGGCGCCGGTCGAACTCGACCGCGAACAGGATGTTGGCGGTCTTCGAGCGGCCATAGCCGATCCAGGGATCATAATCGCTGCGCTCGAAATTGGGATCGCCCATGTCGACATCGGAGAAGCGGTGCCCCGCCGAGGACAGGTTCACCAGCCGGCCGTTCGCGGGGATCAGCGAGGCGATCCGGTTGACCAGCAGAAAATGGCCGAGATGGTTGGTGCCGAACTGGGTCTCGAACCCGTCGGCGGTCTTGCCGAAGGGCGGGGCCATCACCCCGGCATTGGTGATCACGATGTCGAAGGCGCGGCCGTCTGCGACCAGCCGGTCGGCGCAGGCGCGCACGCTGTCGAGCGAAGCGAGGTCGAGTTCGACCAGCTCGAAGCTGCCGCCGCCGGCCGCCGCCGCCTCGCGCACCGCGGCGGTGGCGGCTTCGCCCTTGGCCAGGTTGCGCACCGCGCCCACCACCTGGGCGCCATGCGCGGCCAGCGCGCGCGCCGTTTCCACGCCGAGGCCGGCCGAGGCGCCCGTCACCAGCACGCGCTTGCCGTCGAGCCGCTGGCCCGCCAGCACCTCGTCGGTGGTCGAGGTCGCGCCGAAAATCGTCGTCATTGTTGAAATCCTTCTGAGATTGCACGCCACTGGAGCTGGCGTTGGTCCCCAGATGGGCGGGATCGGCGGATTTCCGTCGCCCGATCGTCGCGATTTCTTGCCCGATCCTGTCAACCGGGCTTGCGGCGCGGAAATCCACCGCCATCTTCGGCCCATGCAATTTCTTCTCGATCGCATGAGCGAGCGCGTGATGCGCCACACCGACGGCATGATGCTGGAAACCCCGGTGCCGCGGCTGGCGATCGGCGTGGCGAGCGAGCCGGCGATGCCGACGCCGACGGTTTATGAACCGATGGTCTGCATCGTCCTGAAGGGGGCGAAGCAGTCGCTGATCGGCGACCGGGTGATCCGCTATGACGCGTCGCATTGCTTCCTGGCCGGGATCGAGGTGCCGGCGATGGGCTGCATCATCGATGCCACCGCCAGGACGCCCTATGTCGCCGCCAGCCTGATGCTCGATCCTGCGAAGGTGGCCGAACTGATCGACGATGTACCGACACCGTCGAACGCGGTTCCGATAGAAGGCTTCGGGGTGGCCCCGGTGACGATCGAGTTCCTGGCCGCGTTCGACCAATATATGGCGCTGCTCGACAACCCCGCCGACATTCCCGTCCTCGGCCCGCTGCGCGAGCGCGAGCTGCTCTACCGGCTGCTCCAGAGCGGCCATGGCGCGATGCTGCGCCAGTTCCTGCGCACCGACAGCCGGCTGGCGCAGATCCGCCGCGCGATCGACTGGATCCGCCGCCATTTCGACCAGAAGCTGCCGATCGAGACCCTGGCCGACCTGGCGGGCATGAGCCTGTCCACCTTCCACCGCCACTTCAAGGCGGCGACGGCGATGAGCCCGTTGCAATTCCAGAAGCAGTTGCGCTTGCAAGCCGCCCGGCGGCTGATGACGACGCGGCCCGATGCGGCGCGCGCGGCCTATGCGGTGGGCTATGAAAGCGCCTCGCAGTTCAGCCGCGACTATGCCCGCTGCTTCGGGGCGCCGCCGCGTCGCGACCTGGAGCGGATGCGTGTGGATGTGGGGATGATGTGAAGAACCGCCCCCGTTTCCGGGAGCGGTTCTTTAAGCATACGGGTGCCGACGGATACGCTACGCAACCAACAGGATGCCCATGGCTTTCGTCCCGCCATGGGCTGGCGCCGGGACCTGGCCAGTCGGCAACCAGAGCTCGGCGGAGGGAAACTGCCCGGGACGAGGGGCGATCAAGGTCAATTCGGGCAGATCAGAACTGCAGGCTCAGCAGGGTCCAGACCAGGGCTCCGGCGATGATGCCGACCAGGATCGACGCCGGATCGACGGTCCGGTCCTCCTGATGCCGATCATTGGCGGGGCGGGGCGGGGCGAGCGGGTAGCCCCGCAGGGGGCCTTCCGGCACGGCGTCCGGCGTCGGGCTGGAGGCGATGATGGAGCGAAGCTCGTCGTCGCGCAGCGGCAGCAGGAAGCGATAGCCGGCCTGGCCGTCGCGGACCCAGCGAAGCTCGGCATTGCGCCAGCCGATCCGGGGCAGTTTCAGGCGCAGAATGCTGCCGACATTGAGGCCGCCGATATCGCGGGCAGAGGCGCCGCCGGCCGAGAGGTCGCCGATGACGATCTGGTGAAGGTCATCGTAGGAATAGGTGCCGGCATAGGTGGGCAGGTGGACCCTGGCGCGGGGCGTGATGCGCTGGTCCAGCCATGTGGTCGGGAAGAAGGCTTCGATCACGGCTAAGCTCCGCTGGCGGTTCGGCGGGAAGAAATCCGACCCGGCGACCCAGGGGAGCCGCCGGGTCGGTTGCTGCTCAATGGCCTAAAAGGCCTCCGAGCAAACCGGTAACCGGAGTGGAGGCACCGGTTCCCGAACCAAGGGCGCCCGTGACGCCCGAGACCAGCCCGGTGACGCCCGGGAGGGCCGAAGTGACAGTCGAGGTTACAGTGGTCACCACCTGGGCGACGGGGGCGAGGACCGTCCCGGTGCCAGGGGTACCCGACCCCACCGATCCGAGCAGGGATCCGGTCAGGGCAGTGACCGGCGCCAGGGCAGAGCCCGGATCAGTGGGGACGGTGCCGCCGCCGAGGACGCTACCCACAACCGACGTCACCGGGGCAATGACAGTGCCGACGTTGGGAGTAGTGCCACCACCGCCGAGCACGGAGCCGACGACGGAGGTTACCGGGGCGAGAACCGCTCCGGGACCAGCGGGGGAAGTGCCGCCACCAATAAGACCCGTCACAGCGCCCGTGACGGGAGCGATGGAGCCAAGGCCGCCAGTGACGGGGTTGGTGAGCGGGGTGACGAGGGTGTTGACCGAGCTGACGATCGGGTTGGCGATCGCCTGGACGGTGGAGGTGACCGCCGCGACGGTGGGCGACACCGCGGTGACGACCTGGCCCACCGTCGCTCCGGCCTGCGGGCCGAGCAGCGCACCGCTGAGACCGACGACCGGCTGGAGCCCGGCCGCGACCGTGGGAGCGGTGACCGGGAGCGTGACCCCGATCGCCTGATCCGCCGTCAGCACATTGGCGGTGACGAAGGTGCCGGCCACCGGCGTGCTGCCGGCGGGGGCGGGCAGCAGGTTGACGCCGGCCAAGGTGTTGCCGGTCGAGGCCCCCGGCAGCGGCGTGCCCGCCAGGTCGATCGCGGCGATCGGGCCGACGAAGGCCGGCGTTCCGCCGATGCCGAGCGACGAGCCGGTAACCGCGCCGACCACCGTGGAGGGCAGGCTGGCGACCGGGCCGAGCGCGTCGGTGAGCGGCGTGGTCAGCGGCGCGGTGGCCTGGTTGACCGCGCCGAGCAGCGGCTGGGCGATGCCATCGACGGCCGAGGTGACCGTGGCGACGGTGGGGGCCAGCGAGTCGGTCAGCTTGGTGACGGTGTCGCCCGCCGCCTCGCCGGCGATGCTGCCGACGAGGGTGCCGGCCGGGGCGAGCCCTGCCTTCACCTCATCGGTCGTGGTCGCCAGGCTGACGTCGGCGACGGTGCCGTCACCGGGGAGGACGCTGACCGTGGCGAGCTGGCCGGTCGAGCTGCTGCCGCCCGGCAGGACATTGACGCCGACGATCGAGTCGGTGCCGTCGGTGCCGAGGACCTTCGAGCCGCTGAGCGTGGCGCCGGCGACGGGATCGAGCAGGCCGCCGGTCAGGCCGCTGACGGGACCGCTGGGGCCGGTGGGGCCGCTCGGACCACCAGGACCGGTCGGGCCGCTGGGACCACTCGGGCCGCTGGGGCCACTCGGGCCGCTGGGGCCACTCGGGCCGCTGGGGCCACTCGGGCCACTCGGGCCGCTGGGGCCACTCGGGCCGCTGGGGCCACCCGGACCGCTGGGGCCACTCGGACCACTCGGGCCGCTCGGGCCGCTGGGACCACTCGGACCGGAGGGACCGCCGGGGCCGGTCGGGCCACTGGGATCGGTCGGGCTGGTCGGGTTGCCGGAGCTGGGGGGACCGGAAGGGCCGCTCGGATCGCTGGGGCCGCTCGGGCCGGAAGGACCACTCGGACCGGAAGGATCGCTCGGGCCCGTGGGGCCGCTGGGGTCGACGGGCGTCGTGGGGGTGTTGCCGCCGGTACCGCCGGTACCGACCCGCAGGCCGACACCGTCCGAGCAGGCGGCGGTGAGCAGAAGAAGCGACAGCGCGGTGGCACTGAGCAACTGGCGACGCTTGGGCATACGACTGTTGGTGGGCATCTTTAATCTCCCCTGAGAACTGTGCGACGAAAACACAGGCCATGATGAGTACGGCGGGGTGGGCGGTTCCTGTGGTCGAACAGAAACCAAAGCGGCAGGGTCGGGGCCGCCGCCGGTGGCGCGGGCACGCAAAAGCCGTTCGGCGAATACGCAAAAGCTTCAAAAAGCCGCTGATTTCGGCACTTGCCGATGCGGAAAGCGGGCTGTTTCGGCCAGGCCATACGCAAGCAGGGGGCCGTGGCCCGCAGCGGCATCGGGTTCGGTTCGGATGTATTGGGGAACCATTCCGGCTGCGGCGAGACGAAAATCGGTGGCCATGGCGAGTGCTGGACGAGGGATCGGCCGGCTGGCTCGAATCAAGGGCGGAGGGATCTCTTCCGAGAGGGCATCTCAGCGCGTCAGATGGGCAAACAGGAGGGCTCGGTCGACGATGGTCGATAGCGCGTGGATCGCGATAGCCGGACTATGAGCTGTCGTTCGAAGCGGCGGTGGCCGCTTGGCATCTCTATGGTCGAACGCCTCCCTGAGTGGCGCCAACCTGGCCGGCGCCATAAGCGCCAGGATCGCCTGGGAGCCTAATGCCTCGCGCAAACCGGCGTACCGGTCGCCAAAGGTCAGGGCCGCCAGCGCCGCCGTGCTGCCGGCCGATAGGGGATCTGGCGATGGCGGAGATCGTCGAGCCGGCCCGTCCAGAGCGGGTCACGGTGCTTTTGTCGTACCGCGATGTCCAAGCCGGCGGATGTTTCCATCGGCCTGGAAAACGCTCTAGCGAAGGAGCGAGATCGCTCGGTCGGCGATGATCGGCAGGGCGCCGAGCGCGATGGCGATCCCATAGGGCACCGAGGGGAGCGGCCGGCGGCGCAGCCGGGCATGGACGATCAGCACCATGCCGAGCAGGCCTCCGCAGAGCGCGGTGATCATCAGCATCGCCGGCAGCTCGACCGGGCGGATCCACAGCATCAGCGCGGCGAGCAGCTTGACGTCGCCGCCGCCGAACACCCCGATCGCGAACAGGATGACCAGCACGATCCCCACCGCCAGCGCCAGCACCGCCTGGGTCGCGAGCGGGCCGAGCGGGGCGGTGGTCGCCGCCGGCCAATAGGCCAGAGCGAGCAGCGCCACTGCGGCGCATAGACGGTTTGGGATCAGGCGATGGCGGGCATCGCCGATGGCGGCGGCGACGAGCAGCGCGGCGACCAGGGCGAGGCAGGCGAGCGCCGCGATCGGGCTGGTGACGTGGGCTGCGGCCGGGAGATCGGCGTGGAGCGGGGCCAGGAGGGCAGGGCCGTTAACCATGTTGTCGTCCCACGGCGCCCCCTTCGGCGTTCACCGCCAGCGCGGGCCTTCGACCCAGGAGACCAGGCTGCGGCGCAGGCCCTTGGTGACGGGCAGGACGCGGTGCTGGAGGAAGGAGGGGAAGATCAGCATCGATCCGCGCGGCGCAAAGGTCGCGCCCGGATGCTGGATGCCGAAGAATTCGAAGGCGCCGCCCTCATAATCGCCGGGATCGGAGAGCTGGACGACCAGCGACAGCTTGCGATCGAACGGCCGCGTCGATTCCAGCCACACATCCTGGTGCCAGTCATATTTGCCGTTGGCGCTGCCATGATATTCGGTGAACTGCAGATCATAGGGCGCGCTGATCTCGACGCCGAAATTGGTGCGGTTCGACGAGTGGACGAAATGCATCAGCCGATCGACCAGCACGGCTTCCGCGCGCACGTCGAGCCAGCGGATGGTGGACGAGCGATAGCCATGGTCCGAGCGCATCGCCTCCTTGAAGCCGACCGTGGCCGACTGGTCGGCATAGCGCTCGGCGCTGGCGACGATCGCGTCGCACTCCTCGCTGCTCAGCGCCGACGGCCAGACTTCCCAGACATTGTTCATGCATCGTCCCCGCGGGTCAGAAATCGCGGCCGGGGCGGTTCCAGGTACCGGATGCCGCAACGGCTTTTGCGTATGCGCAAAACCGGATCAGAAGCTGCTGCCCAGGCCGAAGAAGAATTGCGGCTTGCGGCTGTAACTGGGCATCGGCCGCTTGACCGGCACCGCCACCTCGACGCTCGCGCGCCATTTCGGGCCCACCGCGAGGCGCACGCCGCCGCCGGCCGAGGCGAGCGAGTAGTTTTCCGCGGGCAAGGCATAGACCGGGCGCGCCACCGTCCGTGCCACCGCGCCGTCGGCGAAGACGAACAGCGCGGTGCCCTTCAGGATCGGCGAGGCGATCGGGGGCGTCCAGGCGAGCTCGACGCTGCCGGCGGCGGCGCGCTCGGCGGTGAGCGTGCTGATCCGATAGGCGCGGCCTGCGCCGGGCCCGCCGAGCGAGAAACGCTCGGTGACGGGCAGTTTGTCGCGGCTATATTGGCCGTTCAGCTTGACGGTGGCCGTGATCGTCTTCGACAGGCCCTTGATGGCGACGCTCTGCAGGTTGACCTTGGCGAATTCCTTCTCGGAAAAGCCCGCAAAGGCCTTTGCATTCAATATGTTGAGGCCGCGACTGACCACCAGTGAGGTGGCGTAGCCCGACGTCTCGCTGATCTTCGAGAAGGAGGTGCCGAGGCGGATCGCGCGCGATCGATAGTCGCCGAAGGCGGTGTCGAGATAATAATTGCTGCTGTCGACGCCATCCAGCGAGGCGCTGAGCGATAGGTTGGTCTTGTAGGTGCGGATCAGCGGATAGCTGAGGGTGATCCCCGCCAGGGTCGCGTCGCCCTTGATCCGCCGATCGCGCGAGCGGGATTCGACATGCGCGGCGTTGGCGCCGAGGGTGAGGCCGTTGCTGCCGATCGGCGTGCTGTGGCTGACCGAGTAGAATTGGTAGCGCTTGGCCTGGAAGGGCAGATAGCCCGAGACCCGGGTGGTATCGCCCTCGCGCAGCAGCCCGTTCACCGTCACCGCCGCCTGCACCTGTACGCCGCTGACGACGTTGACGACGCCATTATTGTCGATCGTCAGGTCGAGCCGGGCGCGCTGGCTCTTGACGGTGAGATCGAGGACAAGCCCGCCGCCGGTGTCGACCTGGCGGATCTGCGCGCCGATCGTCTGGCCGGGCAGGTCGCGCATCAAGGACAGCGATCGTTCGAGCGTGCTCTTGCGCAGCGGTGCGTCGCGCATCATCCGCTCGACATTGGCCTTGATCAGCTCGGTCGGCGTGGCCGCGTTCGCGCCTTTCAGCGTGTAGGATTTCACCGTCCCCTCGACGATCTGGACGGTCAGCACGCCGCCCACCGGCGTCTGGCCGGGGATCGACACCGAATAATAGGCGATGTCGCTGCCGGCATAGGCCTTGCCCACCGCATTGGCGATCGCCTGGAGATTTTCGGTGCTGAGCGGCTTGCCGACATAATCGGCGACGGCGCGGTCGAGCGTCGATGGCGCCAGGGTGGCGCCCGCGAAGCGCACCTTGGTGAGCGCGATCGTGGCGGCCGAGGGCGCCTGGTTCACGACGGGGGCAGGGGTGGGGACGCTCACCTTCGGCGCCACGGGCAGCGACGGTGTGGTGCGGTCGCTGCGGTCGCGATCGATCGTCGGCAGGCCGATGCCCACGCCTTCGCGCGCCTGACCTTGTCCGGCCAATCCTTGTCCGGCCAATCCTTGTCCTGCGAGCCCCTGCGCGGCCACGGCCTGCGCGGCGCCGCCGGGCAATTGGGCAAGCGCGGGCGCGGCTGCGACCAGCCCGAAGACCGGCAGCAGGCTCCGCACCCTGCAGGTGCGTGCAACCGCCCGCAGGCGGCGCAATATCGCGATTGCGCGTTCCATGCCCTGTTCACCCCGGAGAACGGAATCGCCCTCCACCGCGCGACGATGGATCGAAAGGCTCCGGTGCACATCCGCAACAAAAACCGGATCGGTTGCTTCAAAGGGTAGACCGCTGCGGGAGCGAGGCCATTTTCAAACGGAAAAATCGCCCGGTTTATCGGGCTTTTTTGACGCTGCTGTCATGGCGCTGCCGCGCTGCCGAAATGGTTGCGATCGTGCGGGCGCCCGATGTGGCTGCACCTCCTTTTGACAAGAAACCGCCCTGCGCCCCTTGTCGCGCAACAGCAGGGAAAGGATCGGGACATGGGTGATATCGACGGGCCACTGGCGGCGGGCGGCAGCGAAATCGGCGGGCTCTACGCCAAGGCGATGGCCGTGATGGCCACTTTGCGAGCGGGCGCGGTCAACCGCGAGACCGGCCGCAAGGAAGGGCCGCGTTTCCCGATCAGCCGCGCGGCCAATCTGGCCGGGGTGTCGGTGCGCCAGATCCGCGACGCCGAGCGCGACGGGCGGCTGCCAGCGCGGCCGCGGATGGCGAACGGTCACCGCATCGCTTACTCGCTGGCCGAGATCGATGCGATCCGCGCGCTGTTCGGCACGCGGCCGTGGCGGGCCGCGGGCACGAGGCCGTCGATCATCGCCTGCCAGAATTTCAAGGGCGGGGTCGGCAAGTCGACGATCGCGGTCCACCTCGCCCAATATCTCGCGATCCGCGGCTATCGCGTCTGCCTGATCGATTGCGACAGCCAGGCCTCGGCGACGATGATGTTCGGCTATGTCCCCGACGTCGACCTGGACGAGGACGACACGCTCTACGGCTATATGCATGACGATGCCGGCGGCGGCCTGCGCAGCCGCGCCCGGCAGACCCATTTCCACGGGCTCGACCTCGTCCCCGCCAATCTGAAGCTCTACAATCTCGAATATGAGATCGCCGCCCATCTGGCGCGGCACCGCAGCTTCGACATCATCGACCAGATCGGCCAGGCGGTGGGCACCATCGCCGAGGACTATGACGTGATCCTGCTCGATCCGCCGCCCGCGCTGGGAATGATCTCGCTGGGGGTGCTGAGCGCCGCCAACGCGCTGATCGTGCCGATGCCGCCGAGCATCGTCGACTTCTCGTCGACCGCATCCTTCCTCGACATGCTGCACATGACGATGCGCTCGCTGGAGGCGATGACCTCGAAGCGGCCGGTCTATGACTTCGTCAAGCTGGTCGCGAGCAAGGCCGACGAGTCCAAGTCGATGCACCGCGAGATATTGGCGATGAGCGCCGAGCTGTTCGGATCGTCGATGCTGAGCGCCACGCTTCGGGATAGTGCGGAGGTGGACAACGCGATCTCGCGGCTGCGCACCGTCTATGAGCTGGAGCGGCCGATCACCTCGCATAGCGTCCATCGCCGCTGCCTGCGCCAGTTCGACGCGGTCAATGACGAGATCGAGCGCGAGATAAAGCGGGCCTGGGCGACGTCCCAGGCCTGATTTGCTCGCGAGCAAATCACGATCAATTCATTGATAAATTTAGTCTTTCTCTCATTCTCGGGAGATGTTGGATGACCAAGGGAAACAAGGGCTTCGGCGCCTCGATCGCCGCCGGGATCGCGGCGGCACCGCCTGGGGAGGCGCCATCGGCCGCGCGCGACGTGCTGGGCAGCCGCAGCGATGCGCTGTCGCAGCTGGCGAGCGGCAAGCTCGTCATCGACCGCACCGAATGGGTCGATCCGGCGCGCTGCCGACCCTGGTCGCTCCATAACCGCGATCTCGACCATCTCAACGAGGCGAGCTGCGCGGACCTGATCAGCAGCCTGAAGGCGGAAGGGCGACAGCGCATCCCCGCGATCGTCCGCCGGCTGCGCGACGACCCAGACCATGATTATGAGATCATCGCCGGAGTACGGCGCTGGTGGTCGATCGGCTGGCTGCGCAGCCACAATTATCCGCAGTTCGATTATCTGGTGACGATCCAGACGATCACCGACGAGGAGGGCTTCCGCCTCGCCGACGTCGAGAACCGCGCGCGGCGCGACATCTCCGACCTCGAGCGGGCGCGCGACTATCTGCGCGCGCTCGAGCTGTTCTACGACGGATCGCAGACCGCGATGGCGGCGCGGCTCAACGTGTCGAACAGCTGGATGAGCCGCATCCTGGAAGTGGGCCGGCTGCCGCAGGAGATCATCGATGCCTTCGCCGACAGTCATGACGTCACCGCGCGTCATGCCGGCCAACTCGCGCCGTCGCTGCGGCGAGCCGAGATCCGCGAGCGGATGATCGAACGCGCGGGTGAGATCCGCGACGAGCATGTGGCGGGCGGGGTGCCGCTCGACGCGCATCAGGTGGTCGCCGCGCTGCTCGCCTCCGCCAGCGGTGCGCCGCGCCGCAAGGCCAGCGCGCCGCGCCAGGTGATGGCGGCCAATGGCCGGCCGATGCTGAAGGTGGAGGCGAAGGGGCGGGGCAAGGCGCTGACCATTCATGTGCTGCCGCGCAGCGATGCCCAGCGCGCCGAGCTGCAGGCGGCGGTGCTCGAAGCGCTGGAGGGCTATTTCTGATGCAGGCGGTCGGTTCCGACTAACATCCGATCCGGATTTTTCTGTCGGAGCCTGCCGCCGCTGAACGTCGATGTATCGGGCTTTAGAACCGGATCGAACCGATCTGGACGAGCGTCCGGGCGGCGCTCGGTGTAGCTTGATCGAAAGCGGCGGGCAGGGCCGCGAGTCCGATATGGAGGCTTAGGGCAATGGGCGGCTTCATGCGCGATATCCTGACCACACTTTCCTATGAACCGACGCCGGCACCGGCGGACATGGCGAGCGGGGCGGGCGACGCGCTGAGCCGGCTCGACCAGCGTCTGGTGGGGTTGGGCCAGGCTGGCGGCGGCCAGCGTACCACCTTGCGTATCCAGCCCGACGATTGTTCGGTGTGGGAAGGCAATCCGCGCGACCAGCCGGGGCTGACCGCCGAGAGCTGCCGCTCGCTGATCGAATCGATCGCGGCCGAGGGGGGCAATCGTATCCCGGTGCTGGTGCGCCTCAACGGCCCCGATGCCGGCCGGCCTTATGAACTGCTGGTCGGCAGCCGTCGTCGCTTCGCGACCGACTGGCTCAACCATAATGGCCGGCCCGAGCTTCGGCTCAACGCGCTGATCGTCGATCTGTCGGATGAAGAGGCGTTTCGCCTCGCCGACATCGAAAATCGTGAACGCGCCGACATCACCGAGCTCGACCGCGCGCGCAGCTATCAAAATGCCGTCGACCTTTATTATGACGGCGTGCAGTCGCGCATGGCGCATGCGCTGAGCCTGTCGAACAGCCAGCTCAGCCGGCTGCTCTCGCTGGCGCAGATGCCCGACGAAGTGGTCGGTGCCTTCGGCTCGCGCGACGAGCTGCGGGTGCGGCACAGCGAGGTGCTGACCCCGCTGCTGCGCAAGGCCGAGAGCCGCGAGCGGATCATCGCCGCCGCGATCGCGCTGGGCAAGGAACAGCAGGCGCGGGCAGCGCATGACGAACGGATGATCGCCGCGCCGACCGTGCTCGCCCGGCTCAAGGCCGCGGCGACCCCGCCTGCGGGCGAGGGGACGGCGCAGCCCGGCGGAACGATCATGGCCGATGGCGAGGCGATCGGCCGGGTCCGGCCGCTGAAGGCCGGCGCGATCGGCGTCGACCTGACCATCCCGGCCGGCGCGGATCTCGATGCGCTGTTCGACGAATTGCGCGAGGCGCTGCTGGCCGCGCGGCGCGAGGCCGGGGTGTCCGAAACCCTGCAGTGATTTTCGGCCGTCCTTCCTGCTTCCTTTCTACTTCTTCCCCACAACCCGTCACTCCAGCGAAAGCTGGAGTCTCGGGAGAGGGGAGAAGAGGCAGCCGCAGGAGCCGCCTGAGATTCCAGCTTTCGCTGGAAGGACGGCTAGAGACGAGCGAGGAAGTAGAGGGGCCCGTGCCCCTGTCGAGACCTCAGCTGTGCGCCAGTTCCTCGAGATAGCCGAGCAGCGGCTCTTCGATCCCGGGATTGATCGTCAGGAAGTCGCGGCGACCGTCCTGGGCGTCGGGCTGGCGGCAGAGGATGCCGTCGGCGACGAGCCGGTTGACGAGGCGCAGCGCTGTCGTGGTCGGCGCGCCCGAGGCGATGCACGCGCTGGACACCGAGACGGTGCGCTTCTCAAGCTTGGCGAGCAGCAGGTCGAGCAGCATGTCCCAGGCGGGATCGCCGAACAGCGTGCCATTGCCCAGCTTGCGGCGCTTGGCTTCGGTGCGCAGCAGGCTGCGGATGAAATCGGTGGTGACCTGGCCGTTGCGCTGGGGCGCCGGGGACTGGGGCGCGCCGGTTTCGGGCTCGCCGCCGATCAGGCCGGCTAGGCGCTGCATCTCGGCACTGAGCCCGGCCAGCCGGTCCATCAGCGCCGATCGCGCGGGGGCGGGGGACTGGATGCCGCTGACGCGCAGCAACACCTTGTGCAGATCGTCGCGCGAGACGGGCTTCTGCAGGAAGTCGACCGCCGAGGCGCGCATCGCGCCGACCGCGACCTCCAGGGTGGCATGGCCGGTGGCCATGATGAACTGCAGCTGCCGGCCATCGGCGGCGGCGCGCGCGGACAATTCGCTGATCAGCGCCAGCCCGTCGCAGCCGGGCATGTTGTAGTCGATGATCACCAGCTCGATCCGCGGATCGGCAATTGTGCGCAAGGCTTCCTCGGCATTCGCTGCGCTCAGCGAAGTGTAGCCGAAGCTGCCGAGCATGAAACTACACTCGACGACCCAGTCGGACTCATCGTCGATGATGAGGATAGGTCCAGTAATGGATGTATTGCTGGCGATGGCTTCAGGGCGTCCGATGTTATTCAAAAGAGTCATTCGCCTCTCCCCTGGCCAAGACTATTGAATTCAGACCCTAATCAGCGAATTTGTAGCTCTCAAATACGTAAATGTCCCGATGATATTTTACCTTACGCTACGGCATGCGTCAGGCCCTGCGACAAAAAGATGCTTAACGTTACGCCGGCAGCAAGCGGCGAGAAGCCCGGACGCACCGTCTGGCCGTTGCGCGCGCGCAAAAGCATCGCGATCAGCACGGTGAGCGCCGCGACCGCGAGGACGAGCACGATCGTGCCGCTGGCCCCCAGCCAGATCGAGGCGGCGGCGAGCAGCTTGATGTTGCCGCCCGTCATCGGCCGGAAGCCCCAGGTCGAGCGCGCCAGCGCCGCCGCTGCCGACAGCAGCAGCAGGGTGATCAGGCCGACGAGCAGCGCGACGAGGATCGCCGCGCCGCCGCCGGTGGCGCCGGCTATCGCCAGCCCGCCCACGGCGAGCGCCGCGTGGAAGATGTCGGGCAGGCGGAAGCGCTCCCACTCCGCCACCACCGCGGGCAGCAGCAGGACGATGAGCAGCGCCGCGCCGATCAGGTCGACCGCGTTCATTCAATAGCTCCCGTTCGCGACGACGACGCTGGCGCTGAGGACGGGATTGGGCAGCGGCAGCAAGCTGCCCGCGCGCATGATCGGGCTGCCCGATATGTCGTAGCTGACTTTCACCTCGAGCTGGCCCGTGCCGATCCGCGTGGCGCTGATCTGCGGGGCCTGGCCGCTTTGGGCTTGCAGGAACTGGTAATTTCCCATCACCGCTTGGGCGCCGGTTCGCGCCAGGTTGGTCCGCTCGGCGGTGCTGAGCCCCGATACCGCGGCCCGCGCGCCTTCCGCTGCCGCTTCACGCACGCCGAACAGCGCCATGAAGTAGAAGGAGTAGACGATCGCCGAAAAGCTGATCGACAACAGGATCGGCGCGATCATGACGAACTCGACCGCGGCCAGACCCCGCTGGCAATGTGCGAGTCCGCGCGCGAAGGCGCGGACTCGCGACATGCTCCCGAACATCGGATCAGTTCAGGATGTTCGTGAAGGCGCCGGCCAGCGCGGTGCCGAAGCCGCTGGTCGCGGTGCCGATGGCGGTGACCAGAGCCGCGCCGAGGATGGCATATTCGACAGCGGTCACGCCCTTCTGGTCGCGGACGAGACGAACGATCACTTTGGTTGCGAAGCTCAACATGTTCGGTCCTTTCACACTCCCCCCGAACAAAGTGGACGACCGGCCCGGGGGGTGGCCGGTCGCCAAGCCAAGAAAAGCTACACGAGCACGGGCACGCCGCAGCGCGCCCCGGTAACCCACATCGTCGCGTTGCCGAGCTGGATGCCGAGCGCGCCGAGCAAATTGTCCACCAGCGGATCGGCGGTGTTGCTCACGATCCCGGCGATCGGGGTGACGATGCCGTCGGTGAGCGACGAACGGATGCCGGCGGTCAGCAGGCTGTCGCTGCACACCAACGGCAGGCAGAGCTTGAGCAGCCGAATGTCGAGCGCGAGATTGCTGTTGAGCGAGGTGAGCAGCGGGCCGACCTGCGATCCGTTGCCGATCGAGACGGCGGTGCCGGCGGCCGGCGGGGTGCCGATCGTGCCGGCGCCGCCCGAGCCGAAGACCACGTCGCGGGTGTTGCCGAGCACCGGCTGCGCCACCGCGCGCGCGTCGACCGTCAGGATATTGGCGACGTTGACGATGTGCGCGGCGCTGATGTTGGCGGCGGTGATCGCCGGCATCGGGCTGGTCATCGCGTTGGCGGGCCCCTCGCCGATATAGGCGTTCACCAGGCCGCTGTTCGCACGCACGGTGACGGCGGTGTCGGTCCGCGCTTCCTCGCCGCAGCTGATCGAGCGGATCTCGGCGGTCGCCGCCGCCACGTCGATCAGCACCGGCACCGATTCCACCTTGATCGGGGCGAGCAGCAGCAGCGGCACGCTGATGTCGCCGACGCCGATCTTGATCTGGAGGCGCAGCGCCGAGGTGCCGACCTGGGTCTCGCCGGCCGGGCCGAAGGAGAAGCGCGGCCGCTCGACCGGGCCGGTCGCCACGCCGGCGACGCTGAGCGTGCTGCCCGAGACGACCCGGCTGATCGTGTCCGACAGGTCGACCTTGCCGCTGCCGCCCTGGATCGCGAAAGCGAGGAGCTGATAGGCGTTGAGCCCCGCGCGCAGGCCGGCCGCGCTGTTCGCATCCCCGACCGGCATATTCTTCCAGACGCCCAGGCCGAACAGCCCGTTGAGCGGCACCGAATAGCCGCTGCCGACCTGGGCGGCGACGGCGGTGAGAACAACGGCGGTGGCGCTGTTGCCGTCGGCGGTGGCGGCGTCGGCGCCAGCGGCGAGGATGTCCGACAGTGGCACCGAGCGGGCGGTCAGGTCGCTATAGGTGCCGGTCTCGCCGACCCGCTCGGCAAGCTTGTCGAAGAAGCGTCCGGCGTCGATATTGCTGTTCATCAAGGTGCCGACCTGCGTCGCATTGAGCGTCAGCTTGATCCCGAGCAGTGCGCCGAGCAGATCGTTGACCGCGCCGACCAGCCCGCCGCTGACCGACACCACGCCCGAGGTGATGCCAAGCCCGGCTTCGTCGATCCGCGCGGCGGTGGCGGTGCCACTGAGTGCAGGGATCACGGCCATCGACCCCAGCACCTTCGACAGATATTGGCGGCTTGGGCTTTCGGTGTGCAGGCGGACGGCGGTGCGGATGCCATTGCCGGGGCACAGGCCGGCGGCGCCGTTGAGGTCGAAGCGGCTGGCGGCGGCGACGCCGGCGCGGCCGTCGGCGCAATAGCGGCCGACCTCGACCGACTTGAGCACTGTGGGGCCATAGCCGTTGCTGGCGAGGATGGCGCGCGCGCGGACGGCGGCCTGGCTGGGGTTGTCGGCGAGGGAAGCGGCGGACAGCGCGGCGGCCTCGGTCGCGGCCTGCAGCGAGCGGTTGCCGACATAATAGAGGCCGGCGTCGAGCGCCATGCCCGCCGCCCCGACCAGCACCGTGCCCATCACCGCCATCATCGGCGCGATGGCGCCACGCCGATCGCGGGCGACGCGGGAGAGGAGGTGGGCGCGCGCGCGAACCATTATCGCGGAGCCTTGCGTTCGACCGGCATCTCGCGCTCGATGCGGGTGCCGATCGAGGCGATGTAGCGGGTCATCACCGCGTCGGCCTCGGCGGCGGACAGGCCGGCGGCGGTCCCCGAACGGGGCGGCGAGGCGAGCTGTCGGTCGATCACGGTCCGGGCCTCGCCGCCGGCGGGCAGCGGGGTGGGGACGGGCGGCTCGGCGGTCGCGGCGGCAGCGGCCAGGGTCAGCAGCAGGATCATCAGTGGCTCCCTTTTGCCGGGGTGGCCGCCAGCGGCAGCGCGATGCGCCGCGCCTCGGCGGCGATCTGGCCGCGCAGCTCGGCCTGGGCCTGGCGGTCGCGGATCTGCCCGATCACGGCGGCGACATCCGCGTCGCGTCCGCCGACCGCGAGCGCGAGCAGCAGATTGTTGCGGATCACCGCGTCGCTCGGGGCGAGATCGGTGGCGCCGCGCAGCGCTTCGATCGCTTCGCCGGTCGCGCCGGCGCGTAGCAGCGCATAGCCGAGCGCGTTGCGCAGCAGCGGATCGGCGGGGTTCGTGCCGGTCGCGGCGCGGTAGAAGGGCACTGCCTGCGCCCATTGCCCGCGCGCCGCGAGGATATGGCCGCGCGCCGCGCTGACCCGCGCGCCCGAAGCATTGCCGGGCAGGCTCGCGAGCGCCGCCTCGGCACCATCGACCTGGCCCAGGTCGAGCAGGCTGTCGACCCGCAGCAGCCGGGCATCGACATCGCCCGGATAGCGGCGATCGAAATCCTCGAGATAGGCGAGCGCGGCACGAGGGCGGCCGTCGGCGCGGGCCTGGTGGATCAGCTGGAGATAGAAACCGCGCGTCTCGACGGCGGGTGCGGTCTCGCCGGCCGGGGCCGCGGCGGCGGGTTGGGCGACCAGCGCCAGTACAAGTGCCGCGAGCGGGAGCAGGGGAAGGGCGAGGCTACGCATCATTTCACCCCCTTCAGGGTATCGAGCATGCTCGCCAGCGGCGGGCCACCGAGCACCACGAACAGTGCCGGAATGAAGAACAGGATCATCACGACGATCATCTGGACGGTGATCCGCCCGATCGCCTCGCGCGCGGCGGCGACGCGGCGCTCGGTGAACTCGCGGACCATGTCGCGCAGCGCCGGGCCCAGCTCGACGCCCTGGAACAGCGCCTGGCGGAACAGGGCGGCCAGTTCGGTGGCGCCGCTGACCGAGACCCGCGCGGCCCAGCGCTCGAGCGCGGCGTCATAGCTCATGCCACGGTCGAGATCGGCGATCAGGCCGGTGAGCGAGCGGGTGAGCAGCGGCGCGGCGCCATTCTCGTCGCGGGCGATCGAGCGGAGGCACTGGTCGAGGCTGACGCCGCTTTCGAGCATCATCAGCATCAGGTCGAGCAGGAAGGGCAGCTCGGCGGTGATGCGGCGGGTGCGGGCGGCTGCGGCCATCGTCAGCATCTGCTTGGCGGCGACATAGCCGAGCCCCGCCACGATCATCACCAGCCAGGGCCGCGCGAAGAGGCTGCCCCAGGCGAGCGCCGAGACCAGCATCATCAGCAGCGCGACCGCCGCCGTCACCGCGGCGCGGAACCACAGGAAGCGCTCGACGGCATGCACCTGGTCGAAGCCGGCGAGGCGCAGCTTGGCCTCGATCTCGCGGCGGTCGCGGCCGCGCGCGGACAGGATCGAGGGCAGCGGCAGCGCCGCACGCTCGGGCCGGGCCAGCCCGGTGACGCGGGTCAGCCGCGCCTCCAGCCGGCGGTCGGCGACGAGCTGCATCGTCCCGAAGGCCGCCATCGCCACGCCGCCGAGCGCGAAGGCGAAGAAGAGGAGGGTGAGGGCCGCCATCAAAAGTGCAGCCGCATCAGCCGGCGCATGACGAGCATGCCCAGGCCCTGGAGGATCGCCGCGATCAGCGCCCAGCGGTGGCCGCGCGGATCGTTGAGGAAGAAGTCGAGATAGGCGGGGTTGATGATGAACAGCATCAGCATCGCGGCCAGCGGCATCGCGGTGAGCACCCAGGTGCTGACCTTGATCTCGGCGGTGGCGGCGCGCAGCTCGCGCTTGATGCGGATCCGCTCGCGCACGACCTTGCCGAGATTGGCGAGCACCGCCGTCATCGGCCCGCCGAAGCGGATGTTCACCCGGATCGCGGCGGCGAGCATCGACATTTCGGGAATGCGCAGCCGGTCGGCGACCTGCTGGAAGCTGTCGCTCACCGGCGCGCCCAGCTCGATGCGGCGGACGGTGGAGGCGAGATAGGTCTGCACCGCGCGCGGCGAGGTGGGCACCGCGCGGACCAGCGCCTGCGCCAGCGAATTGCCCACGCTGATCAGCTGGCGGACGGTGTCGATATAGGAGGGCAGCGCCTCGATCAGTCCGTCGATCCGGCGACGCGCGCGATGGCGGACATAGCCGATCGCGGCGATCGTCGGCAGCGCGACGGTCAGCAGCGCGGCGGTGGGGCCGAGCAGCAGCAGCGTGAACAGGAAGCCTGCAGCGGTCACGCCGGCCAGGATCCCCAGCGAGCGCGGGGTCAGCTCGATCTGCGCCTGGGCGAGGAGGGGGGCGACCAGTTCGGGCACCGGCACCGGGCCATGGCGGCGGATCGGCGCGGCGACCGGGGCGGCATAATTGCCGATCCGCCGGTCGAGATGGGCGAGCGCGCGGCCGCGGTCGCCCGCGACATGATAGGCGACCAGCCCGGCGATCAGCAGCGCCATCGTGAGGAAGCCGAAGCCGGTCAGCATAGCTTCTCCCCCGCGCCGTTCAGGGTGAAGTCGCGCAGCCGCCGCTCGAAGAAGGGGCGGGGCGACAGGGTGCGGAACTCGCCGAGCCCCGACATCGCCGGCTGCTCGTCGAAGGCGAACAGCTCGTTGAGCGAATAGGCCTCGCCCTGCAGGCCGGTGACTTCGGTGACCGACATCACCCGGCGGCTGCCATTGGCGAGGCGCTGGACATGGACGACCACCTGGACGCTGTTGGCGACGAAGCGGCGGATCGCGCGGATATCGTTCTGGAGCCCCGCGAAGCCGAGCAGCATTTCGAGCCGCGAGAAGGCGTCGCGCGGCGAATTGCCGTGGATCGTCGCCATCGAGCCGTCATGGCCGGTCGACATCGCCTGGAGCATGTCCACCGCCTCGGGGCCGCGCACCTCGCCCAGGATGATCCGGTCGGGCCGCATCCGCAGCGCGTTGCGGACCAGCTCGCGCGGGCCGATCTCGCGGCTGCCGTCGAGATTGGCGGGGCGGGTTTCGAGCCGGACGACATGTTCCTGGCGCAGCTGGAGCTCGGCCGCGTCCTCGATCGTGATCAGCCGCTCATGGTCGCCGATCGAGGTGGAGAGCATGTTGAGCAAGGTGGTCTTGCCCGCGCCGGTGCCGCCGCAGATCAGGATGTTGAGCCGCGAGCGGACCGCGGCGGAGAGATAGGCGCCCATGTCGGCGCTCATCGTCTGGCGCTCGACGAAATCGTCGATCGACAGGGTCTGCATGCGGAACTTGCGGATCGACAGCAGCGGCCCGTCGATCGCGATCGGCGGGATGACGATGTTGACGCGCGAGCCGTCGGACAGGCGGGCATCGACATAGGGGGTGGCTTCATCGACATGGCGGCCGATCGGGCCGACGATGCGATGGATGATGTTCATCAGATGCGCATCATCCTGGAAGCGCGTCTCGAGCCGTTCGAGCAGGCCGCCGCGCTCGACATAGATATTCTGCGCGCCGTTCACGATGATGTCGTCGATGCCGGGATCGCGCAGCAGCGGGGCGAGCGGGCCGAGGCCGGCGACCTCGTCCTCGACATCCTCGATCAGCAGCAGCTTCTCGGCGCTGTTGAGCGCGAGCAGGCCGCGACGGCCACGGCTGCTGATCGCCAGCTCGATCTCCTGGCGCAGCGCGCGCTGGCCCAGCCCCTCGGCGGTGGCGCCGCGCGCCTCCAGCTGTTCGATCACCTGGGTGCAGACCTGGGCCTTGGCCGCCTGGTAGCTGTCGGTCATCCGCTGGGTGGCGGGCTGGGTGACGGGCGCGAAGCCGCGCTCCTCGGCCTGAGGGGCGCCGTGCGGCGCACCGCGCGGCGCGGCGGCGGGCGTGGCGGGCGGGTGCAGCGGGGCGAGATCGTCGGTCAGCAGGCTCATGCGCGCCGCTCCACGACCTTGAGGACGGCCTGCTTCAGTCGGCCGATGCCGCCGGCGGAGCCGCCGATCGATATCGCGCGGTGCGGGCCGGGCAGCCCGGAGGCGCGGCGGATCGCCTGCATATAGGCGCCGCCATCGGCCTCCATCGCCAGCGGCTGGCCGGCGTTGAGCGCGTTGCGGCGGCGGATCGGGTCGACGGGCACGCCGAGCACCCCGCCCAGGCCGAGCGCGTCGGCCATGCGCCGTCCGTCGAGCAGCACCGCGGGCTGGTGATCCCAGACGAGCAGGCGGATCCGTTCGAGCGTGGCGGTGTCGGCGCCGATCCGGTCGAGCAGGCGGCGCGACGCCTCCAGCTCGCGGATCGACTGCGAGCAGACCAGTTCGATCCGGTTGGCGCTGGCGGCCAGTTCGCGCAGCAGGCCGCCATGGCGCAGGCTACCGGCGCAGAAGACGAGGTCGCTGCACGCCGCGCGCAACAGGCGGACGAGCGAGGCGATGTCGTTGGGAGCGATGCCGACCGGCTCGGCGCCGGTGCCCCCGTCGAAGCTAAGCAACATCAGGCCGCTGGGCTCGTGGCGGGCAACGGCGCTGGACAAAAGGCTGGTATCCAGCCGCTCGAGATCGGCAACGGCGGAGGCGAGGCCATAGTCGACCCTGAGATCGAGATAGGTTTCGGCGGCGCTGGTCGGCAGGGTGCAGTCGATCAGCATCGCACCGGGGCGGCCCTGGCCGCGCGTGATCGCGATGTCGGTGGCGACCATGGCGGTCGCTTCGGGATCGGTGCCGAGCACCAGGGTGAGCCCGCCATTTTCGCCCCGCTCGACGAGCGCGGCGTTGAGCAGGCGCATCAGCACGTCGCGGATCTCGGCGCCCTCGGCCTCCCGGTCGATCACGTCGCTGGCGCCCGCGCGGACTGCACCGAGCACCTGGTCGGCATCGCGATCGTCGGTCGCCAGCACGATCGGGCAGCCGGGGGCCTGCTCGACGACGCCGGCGATCGTAGCGGCGATCGAGCGTTCAGGGGGCATCGCCACCCGGTCGATCACGATGACGGTGGGCCCGTCGGTCAGGCGCTGGTCGAGCGACTGGACGAGGTCGACCCGGACCCGGCTGCCGAGCGCACTGCCGATCCGGCCGGCGAGCATCCGGTCGACCGAGAGGAGGACGATGCCGGCCATCAGCGGCGCACCACCCCGAAGGGGGCCTTGTGCTGGTCGAGCCCGTCGGTGCCCAGGATCATGTCGCCGATCGACGGATCGATCGAGGCGGTGGCGCTGCCCGGCAGCGGCGGCACCTGGCCGGGGTCCATCGGCCCCACCAGGCGCGGGGTGGCGACGATGATCAGCTCCTGGCGTTCCTTCTGGTTCTGCTGGCGCTTGAAGAAGGCGCCGAGCACGGGCAGGTCGCCGAGCAGTGGGGTCTTGTCGCGGGTGACGGTGCTGTTGCTGTAGGTGAGCCCGGCGATGACGAAGCTCTGGCCGCTGCCCAGCTGCACCGTCGTCTCGGTCGAGCGGCGGCGCAGACCGGGGATCACATAGCCCTGGAGCTGGACGCCGTTGTTATAGTCGAGCTCGCTGACCTCGGGCGCGATCTTCAGGACGATGCGGTCCTTCGACAGCACGAAGGGCGAGACCGACAGCCGCACGCCGAACTCCTTATATTCGATCGCGATGGTGTTGCTGTTGCCGCCCTGCGGGATCGGGATCGGCACCTCGCCGCCGGCCAGGAAGCTCGCCTGTTCGCCCGACCGGACGAGCAGGGTGGGCTGGGCGAGCAGCTGCGACAGCCCGTTCTGCGACAGCGCGCTCAGCACCGCGCCGATGCCGCGATTGGGGGCGGCGAGGAACAGGTTGAACGCGCTCTGGATCGGCGCGCTGGTGTCGAGCGCCAGGTTCTGCCCGAAGGCGTAACCGTTGAGGCTGTTCGGCGAGACGACCGCGCCCTGGATGTCGCCGCTCAGCTTCGAGAAGTTGAAGCCGAGCGCCTTGAGCGTCGAGCTCGACACCGCCGCGAACTGGACGTCGACCGCGACGACCTGCTCGCCGCTCACCGCGACCCGGTTGACGATGCTGCCCTGGTCGCCGTCGGCGACGATACGCTGGGCGTCGGCGCGGGCCTCCAGGCTCGCGGTATCGCCCGACAGGCTGGTCTCGGTCTCGCCCTGCAGGGCATGGACCCGATCGAAACGGGGATCGGCGGCCAGCGCCGAGGATGCCGCCGAGGGGCGCCGCACCACCGCGAAGGTCGACTGGTCGAGCAGCTTGCCGTCGGTGCCGTAGACGCTCAGCCGGGCCTCGCCGAGGCCGCTGCCGGTGATGCTCAGTGACCGCGCGGTGGGCGCGGCGACCTTGATCACGTCGTCGCGGTCGATCTCGATCCGGCCGATCGCGCGGGGGAAGGAGAGGGTCTTGCGCGCCTTGATGTAGATCGACTGGCTCGCGGCATCGACGGCGGCCGGGATCGACAGGCTGGTGGCCAGCAGCGCGGCCAGGGCGATCGTCGTCCTCATCGCGTGCTCTCCCCCGAATAGATGGTTTCGCGGCGGTCGCCGACGACCAGCTCGATCGCGTGCGGCGCGGCGGCCGGGCGCGAGATGCGGCGCGGGGCCGCTGCCGGCGCGCTCGGTGCGGGCGCCGACGACTGGCTGGTGGCGACCTCGGCATCGGCCATCTGCTGGTCGTTGGGGTTGCGCAGCGACAGGTAGAGCGCCCCGGTGTTCTTCGCGAGCGACAGGGTGGAGACCTGCCCCGGATCGAGCGCGAGGGTGACGGTGCGCGCCGGCGGGGGCGGGCTGACAAGCGCACCGTCTACCCCCGCGGGGGTAGACGGTGCGCCTGTCTCTTATACACATCTGACGCTGCCGACGATCTTACGCGTGTAG
>CAUTRN010000005.1:0-242393 GCA_963540925.1 uncultured Sphingomonadaceae bacterium | reverse complement strand
GCCTCCGCCCCCGCCGCCGCCTCCGGTGGTTGAGACCCCGGGTCCGTTCATCGTGTTCTTCGACTGGGATAAGTCGGACATCACGGCTGAGGCCGCGTCGATCCTCGACAACGCCGCGAACGCCTATGCGACCACGGGTCAGGCCCGCGTCCAGCTTGCCGGCCACGCCGACAAGTCGGGTAGCGACCAGTACAACGTCGGTCTCTCGCAGCGTCGTGCCGACGCCGTGAAAGCCTACCTGGTCGGCAAGGGCGTGCCGGATACGGCGATCGCGACCGAAGCGTTCGGTGAGAGCCGTCCGCTGGTCGACACCGCCGACGGTGTCCGCGAGCCGCAGAACCGTCGCGTGGAAATCACCTTCGGTCAGTAAGCGGCTTCGTCATCGATCCTTCGATGACGGACAAGAATTGGGGTCGGCCTTCGGGCCGGCCCTTTTTCTTTGTCCTCAATCCTTTATTCGCATCCTTCGATGCGCCATGATCGTTCCACCTGGGCACCCCATTGGAGAATGAGACGATGTTCGCGAAGAAACTCCTGTCGAGGACCATGCTGCTGATCGCGCCGTTTGCGCTGGCGGCACCTGCAATGGCGCATGATGATCATGGCCATGACGGTCATGGCGGCGGGCGGGCTTATGTCGATCTCCTCGATGGCCAGGGCCAGGAGAAGGGCAAGGCCCAGCTGATCCAGATGAAGGATGGCATCCAGGTTCATGTGAAGGCGGTCGGCCTGCCGGCCGGTGTCCACGCCGTCCACCTCCACACCGTCGGCACCTGCACCGGCCCCGACTTCACCAGCGCCGGCGGGCATTGGAACCCGGCCAAGAAGCAGCATGGCCATGACAATCCGGCCGGCGCGCATATGGGCGACATGCCCAATATGACGGTGGCGGCCGACGGCACCGGCGAGCTCAAGACCTTCGTCAAGGGTGCGATGCTGACGGGTGGCGACAGCCCGCTGATCGACGCCGATGGCGGCGCGGTCGTCGTCCATGCCGCGGCCGACGATTACAAGACCGATCCCACCGGCAATGCCGGCGGCCGTCTCGCCTGCGGGGTGATCAAGGCCGAATGAGCGACGCTCGACCGCCGCGCATCCTGTTCGTCTGTCTCGGCAACATCTGCCGCTCTCCGCTCGCGGAGGCAGCGATGCGGGCCGTGGCGGAGCGGGCAGGTGTGGCGGTCGAGGTCGATTCCGCGGGGACGGGGGACTGGCATGTCGGTGAGGCGCCCGACCGGCGCGCCATCGCCACCGCCAGTCGCCACGGCCTCGACATCACCGGTCTGCGCGCGCGCCAGGTGCGCAAGGACGACTTCGCCACCTTCGATCATGTCATCGCGCTCGACCGCAAGAACCTCGCCGATCTGAAGAAGATCGCGCCGGCGGACGGCCGGGCAAAGCTTTCGATGCTGCTCGACCATGCCGGCCAGCCGGGACAGGACGTTGCCGATCCCTATTTCGGTGGCGATGAGGGTTTCGAAGTGACCTGGGCCGACGTCACGACGGGCGCCGAGGGGCTGCTAGCCGAACTGGCGGCTCAGCCGAGCGCGTAACGCGCGACCGCCGAATAGCTCGGCCCGGTCGCGCCGAGTTCGCTTTCATAGAGCAGGAAATGATCGAACCGCCCTTCCACCGGCGCGGGCCAGAGCCGTTCGACCGGCAGTGGCTCCAGCGGCGCCTGGGTGCGAGGGAAGCGGGCGAGGGTGATGTGCGGCACGAAGGCGCGCTCCTCGGGCGGCACGCCGACCCGGCCAAGCGCGGAGCTGACCGCGGCGAACAGCGAACGCACCGGCTGATGCGGTGACACGCCGGCCCAGATATTGTCGATCCGGCCGCGCTTGTCGAAGCTGCCGATCCCGTCCAGCCGCAGGTCGAACGCCGGATGGCGTACCGATCCCATCGCCGCGGCGATATCTTCGGCCTGGTGCCGGTCGACCTCGCCGATGAAACGGATAGTGAGGTGCAGCAACTCGTCGTCCTGCCAGCGGGCGCCCACCATGTCACCCATCACGGCAAGCAGTGCCTCGCGCATGGCGCGGGGCGGTCTAAGCGCGACAAACAGCCTGTGCATGGGCCCTTGTGTCGCCAGATGTGACGGTAACGCAAGGCCGTTCAGCCCAGTTTCAGGCCGCTTGTGCTTGAAAAAATATGCGGTTCTGCCGATATTGGCAGCCGAGCGGCAATCCGCCGCTGCTATTGGAGAGTATTACCATCATGGCAAATTGGTCTGACCCCCGAGTGAATGCCGCGCCCGCCGCGACAAGAGCGGGTGCGGCCGACGCGGCCTTCGACGCTGGCCTGCGCTCCTATATGCTCTCGATCTACAATTACATGGCGTCGGGCGTGCTGCTGACGGGTATCGTCGCGCTGGGCTTCGCCACCTCCGGTCTGGCCGAGCAGGTGCTGGTCACCCCGCTGCGCTGGGTGATCATGCTGGCGCCGCTCGCCTTCGTGATGGTGCTGAGCTTCGGCATCAACCGCCTGTCGACCTTCGCTACCCAGGCGCTGTTCTGGGCCTTCGCGGTGGCCATGGGCCTGTCGCTGTCGTCGATCTTCCTGGTTTACACCGGCACCTCGATCGCGACGACCTTCTTCGCGACCGCCGCCGCCTTCGCCTCGCTCAGCCTGTGGGGCTACACCACCAAGAAGGATCTGTCGGGCTTCGGCACCTTCCTGATCATGGGTGTGGTCGGCCTACTGATCGCGTCGCTGCTGAACATCTTCCTGCAGTCCTCGGGCCTGCAGCTGGCGATCAGCGCGATCGGCGTCCTGCTGTTCGCGGGCCTCACCGCCTATGACACGCAGAAGCTGAAGAGCATGTACGCTTATGTCGCCGGCACCGATTTCGCCGGCAAGTCGGTGGTGATGGGTGCGCTCACCCTGTACCTCGACTTCATCAACATGTTCACCTTCCTGCTGCAGTTCCTCGGCGACCGCCGCTGATCCCGCAGGGAAGCGAAAGCTCGAAAGGCCCGGTGGCGACACCGGGCCTTTTTCTTTTATGGTCGGATCGATGGACTATCTGGGGCTGAGCTTCGATGAGCGTGACGAGCAGGGCGTGGTTGCCTTGCTGGCCAGCCGCCGCGCCGACATGGGCTATGCCTGGCTGGTCACCCCCAATGTCGACCATGTCGTGCGCCTCTCACAACTGGCTCCGGGCGATCCCGAAGCGCAGGCCTATGTCGAGGCCGACTGGCGGCTCTGCGACAGCCGCATCCTGGCGAAGCTGGCCGCGCTGCAGGGTGTAAGCCTGCCGGTGGTGCCGGGCAGCGACCTGACCGCGCGGCTGCTGCGCGACGTGCTGGAAGCGGGCGACAGGCTCTGTCTGGTCGGCGGTGAGGCAGGGGACGTCGATCGCCTCCGCGCACTCCGGCCCGACGTCGAGGTCGTCCAGCATATCCCGCCGATGGGGCTACGCCGCGATGGCGCCGCCCGGACGGTCGCCGCGCATTTTGCCGCGACGAGCGGAGCGCGCTTCACCTTGTTTGCGGTCGGTTCGCCCCAGCAGGAACTGATCGCGGCCGAGGCGAAAGGCGTGGCGGATGCGCGCGGCACGGGCCTGTGTATCGGCGCTTCGATCGACTTCCTGCTGGGCCGCGAACGCCGCGCACCGCGCTGGATGCAGCGGCTCTCGCTCGAATGGCTGCACCGGCTGCTCGGTAACCCCCGGCGGATGTGGCGGCGCTATCTGGTCGAAGGGCCGCGCATCTTCCTGCTCGCCTGGCGATCCAGGCGGCGTTGAAAAGCTATCAGCCGCCCATCGAGCGCTGATAGGCCGGGCGTGCCTTGATCCGCTCGATATAGCCGCTGATCGCCGGGCTGTCGGCGATGCCCGGCGCGCCGAAACTGGAGGCCCAGGACAGTTCGGCGCCGACATAAACGTCGGCGGCGCTGAAGCGCTCTCCGAGGATCCACGGGCCGGGATCGAGCATCGTCTCGAACGCGGCCAGCACCTGGGCATAGCTGCCATAGCCGACGGTGGCGCGCGGCGCCTCGGGCCGCTGGAGCATCGTGTCGAGCAGCGCCGGCTCGAACGCGCCCGCGCCGAAGAACAGCCAGCGCAGCCAGGTGCCCCGCGCGGGATCGTCCAGGGCGGGGGCGAGGCCCGTCTCGGGGAAAGCATCGGCCAGATAGGCGATGATCGCGCCGGTCTCGGTCACGGTCACGCCGCGATGGGTGATCGCGGGCACCTTGCCCATCGGGTTGATCGCCAGATAGTCGGGCTTCTGGCCCTCGCCCTCGTCGAACTTCACGACGACGGTGCGATGGGGCACCCCCATCTCCTCCAGCATGAAGGCCACCATCTGCGCCCGCGAGCGTGGATTATGGTAGAAGACGAGTTCGTCCTTGCCGTTCGCGGTCATGCCAGCTTCTCCTTGAAGAAGGCGATCGTCCGCTCCCACGACAGATTGGCCGCCTCGGCATTGTAGCGCGCTGCCGACGTGTCGTTGTGAAAGGCATGTTGCGTGCCCGGATAATCGAAGCGGCGGACATCCACCTTGGCGGCTTTCAGCGCGTCGACCCAGGGGGCGGCACCGGCGTTCACCCGATCGTCGGTGCCCGCATAATGGAGCAGCAGCCCGGCCTTCACCTGCGCCGCCTGCACAGGCGGCGGGGGCGGGCCATAATAAGCGACGCCAGCCTGCAGCTTGGCCCCGGCCGCGACCGCGAGCCGGTTGACCATCGCACCGCCCCAGCAGAAGCCGACCACGCCCACTTTGCCGCTCAGCAGCTTGTTGGCGGCAAGCCAGTCGATCGTCGCTACCCCATCGGCGGTGGCGGCGGAGATGTCGAGCGCGCCGATCATCGTGCGGGCCTTGTCCTCATCGGCCGGAGTGCCGCCTTCGGGCGCCAGGAAGTCGAGCGCGACGCCGACGAAGCCGGCCAGCGCCAGCCGCCGGGCGACATCCTTGGTATAGGGCTGGAGCCCGCGGTTCTCGTGGACCACCAGCACTGCGGCGGGCTTCTTCGCGTGCTTCTTTGGGATCGCCATATAGCCGAACAGCTTGTGGCCGTTGGCGCCGTCCCAATAGACCATCTTGGCATCGATCCGCTTGTCGTCCTCGGCGACGATCGCGGCGGCGGCCGGATCGGCAGCGATGGTGGCGACCAGCAACTGCGCGGCGGCGGCGCTACCGGCCAGCCGCGTCATGTCGGCCATGAAGGCGCGGCGGTCGTGATGCTCGTGGGTGAAGCGATCGTAGAGCGCGATCGCGCGGGCCTTCAGGGTCTCGTCATCGGTCATCCTTCGGGCCCTTTCCTGACTAATTGCCCGCGGGCGGCGGGGCAGGGGTGGTGGATGTGGGTGGCGGCGGCGGCGTCACCAGCGGTGCCGTCGTCACCGGCGCTTCGGCGCCATTGCTGGCCGCCGAGGCCTCAACGGCCGGACGCGCCTCGGGTTTCGGGGTGCGGACCACGCTGCCGCCGTCCTTGGGCATGCCATGGGCGTCGCCGGTGGCGGCGTCGATCGCGCTGACCTGGTCGGAGCGGTCGACCGGGAGGTCGGCATCGTCGAGGCTGGTTGCGATCTGCGGGCCGCTGCCCTCGTCCTCGATCGGCTTGGCCGCTTCCTTCTTGCAGCCGGCCAACGCCAGCAGGAACAGCCCGGTCAGCAGCGCGCGGCGCATCGTCTCAAATCCCATGATAGTCGCGGAACCAGCTGACGAAGCGGGGCACGCCCACGTCGATGCCGGTGGTCGGGTGGAAGCCCAGGTCGCGCTGGATCGCGCTGATGTCGGCAAAGGTCTCGCGCACGTCACCGGCCTGCATCGGCTTCATCTCGCGGACGGCGGGGCGGCCGCAGGCCTGCTCGATCAGGTCGATCAGCCGGGTCAGCTCCTCCGACTGGTGGTTGCCGATATTATAGACGGCATGGGGCGAGCGGCTGCCGCCGGCCTTCTCGGCGCCGTCGTCGGCGGGCGGATGGTCGAGCGCCGCGACCACGCCGGTGACGATGTCGTCGATGTAGGTGAAGTCGCGCCGCATCTCGCCGCCATTGAACACCGAGATCGGCCGCCCCCGCAAGATCGCGTCGGTGAACAGCCACAGCGCCATGTCGGGCCGGCCCCAGGGGCCATAGACGGTGAAGAAGCGCAGGCCGGTCTGCGGCAGCCGGTAGAGGTGGGCATAGGTCTCGCTCATCAGCTCGTCGGCCTTCTTGGTGGCCGCGTAGAGCGAGAGCGGATGATCGACCCGGTCCTCGACCCGGAAGGGAAGGCTGTCGTTGCCGCCATAGACCGAGGAGGAGGAGGCGTAGACGAGGTGGCCCGCGCCGCGCTGCCGGCCCAGTTCGAGCAGGTTGAGATGGCCGACGAGGTTGCTCTGCGCATAGGCGCGCGGATTTTCGATCGAGTAGCGCACCCCCGCCTGGGCGCCGAGATGGACGATCCGGTCGAAGGCGAAGGGCGCCAGCGCGGCCTCCAGCGCCTCATGATCGGCGAAGTCGCAGCGCAGGAAGCGGAAGCGCCCCTCCGCCGCCGCCTCGATCGCGGCGATCCGGTCATGCTTCAGCTGGACCGGATAATAATCGTTGAGATTGTCGATCCCCACCACCGTCTCGCCACGGGCGAGCAGGCGCAGGGAAACGTGCATGCCGATGAATCCGGCGGCGCCGGTGACCAGGGTCGTCATGCCCTATCCTTAGAGGGTCGGACGGCGAAGGAAAACCGATCTTCGAGGCTTCCCATTGCCGCGCCGATGCCTATAAGGGCGCCACTCCGAGCGATGCTGGGGCGTCGCCAAGCGGTAAGGCAGCGGCTTTTGGTGCCGCCATTCCCAGGTTCGAATCCTGGCGCCCCAGCCAATCGAATTCCCCAAGATTCGATCCCGATCATATATGCCACCGTCCATCCTCGCCCGGGATGGCTCCGGTCATTCGGCGCGCGCGGGCACCGGGACGATGATGAAGCGGTCATGGACCTGCGGCTGGTCGGGGGTATCGAGCGGTGCCTTCAGGCCGGCCTGAAGCTCGCTTATGGCCTGTGCGGGCAGTTCCAGCGGATGTTCGTCGGGATGGATCGGCGCTTCATGCGGATAGTCGCGGCCGGGCGTGCGCGTCATCTCGATATGGGCGCCCAGCGCCGCGCGGATGGGATGCTTCGCCGCGAAGGCCGCCAGTCGATCGATGCTGGCGCGGTCGTCGGCGAGGAAGTTGACCGGAACATAGAGGCGGCCGGGATAGAGCGTGTCGCCCGACAGCAGGATCCGGAGCTTGGGATCGTAGACCATGATCGCCGCGGCCTGGTGTCCCGGCGTGGGGATGATGCTGAGCGCGCGGCCGCCCAGGTCGAACCGGGCGATCTGGTTCGGCCAGTCGTCGATGCCGAAGAAGCCGGCCACGTCCGCCGGTTTGAGTCCGACGACAGTGGTATCGGGGCGGTCGCGGAAGGCGGCGTCGCCGGCGACATGGTCGCCATGGCTATGGCTGTGCGCCACGACCAGCGGGATCGCGCTGCGGCCATGTTGGGCGAGCCAGCCGGCGATGAGGCGATCGACGGTGGGCCTGATCTGGCCACCCTCGGCGCCGGTGTCGATCAGCAGCGCCCGGTCCTGCCCGAACAGCAGGTAGAGGAAGGGCGCTTCGAAGTTGGTCTTGACCGACTGGCGGATCACGAAGCTGTCGGCGTCGAGCGCCTGCACCTGCGTGACAGGTTCGTCGGCCTGCGTGCCGTCGATCCATTTCTGCGAAAACAGCTTCGGAAGCGGAGCGCCCTTGGCGTTCGCGGAGGAAGCGGACAGCAGCACCGCCAGGCCAAGACCGGCGATCATGGAGTGTCGACCGAGGGCCATCGCGTTCCTCTCCCTGAAAACTCGCGCCCTTTGGGGCGTTGGCGCACCAGACATCGCGTCGAAAGCGGGGAGGCGCCTTCCTTGCGGAAGGACGCCCCCTTCACCGGATCAATATTTGAACCGCGCTTCGAGGCCGAAGGTGCGCGGGGCAACCACCGATCGGGTATAATAGCGCAGCAGCACGCCATCATTGGTGCCGATGCGGGACTTGTCGTTGTTGACCGACGAGACCGCATATTTGTCGAAGATATTGTTGGCGAACAGGATCAGGCTGTACTTCTCGGTTTCATAGCCCAGCGAGGCACGATGCAGCACATAGCTGGGCAGCTTGTCGCCATAGGCGCGTTCCCAACCGAGCCGCGTCACGACGCTCCCTCGATAGGTGGCGGTCCAGTCGGCGATCAGGTTTCCGTCCTTGAACGGCTGGGTATAGGTCACGCCCAGGCTGCCGCTGTTCTTCGCCGAGCCGGGAAGCCGGTCGCCGGAGAGCGCGTCCAGCTGGATCGGCGAACTGGGATAGGTCGCCGGCGGATCGTTGACCGCGATGATGCCGGGGACGTCCTGCGACAGCTTGGCATCGGTGTAGGAATAGGTTCCCTGGATCGACAGCTCGGGGATCGGGCGGAACTGGAAGGAGCTTTCGAAACCCTCCGACTTGGCCTTGCCGCCGTTGACCGTGATGCCGACGATGCCGTTCAACGTCGCGGACTGGACCTGGATGCCCTTCCACTTGATCTGGAAGACGTTGAAATTGAACGTCAGCTTGCGATCGAAGAACTGGGTGCGGACACCGATTTCGGCATTCTTGGTGGTGTCCGGACCGAACTGGATCTCGTTCGGAAGCGCGCACACATTCTGCTGGGTCGGATCGAGCGGCAGGACGCAGGGCGCGACGGTGTTCGGGCCGCCGATGCGATAGCCCTTGCTGTAGGTGCCGTAGAGCATCAGCTCGGGCGTGAAATTATACGAGCTGTTGAACTTCCAGACCCAGCCGCTCTTCTTCGAGCTGCCGCCGGCGGACGGCAGGTCATAGGGGCTGACCGGATCGCCGAGCAGCGGCAGCACCGCGCGGCCGGCGACGTCCGACGTGTAGCCGAAATAGCGCGCACCGGCGGTGACCTGCCATTCCTTGGTGATCCGGAAGGTGCCTTCGCCGAAGACCGCCTTCTCGGTGACCTTCGATTTGTTGAACGAGTTGTACTCGACCTCGTCGGGGTTCGGCTGGGTGCCGAATTCGACCCAGGGGTGGTTGGGCACATGCTCGGTATATTCGCGCAGGCGCTTCTGTTCATTGTAGAAGCCGCCGATCACCCAGCTGAACGGGCCGCCATGGCGCGAGACCAGGCGGACCTCCTGGTTCCACTGCTTGCGGCGGTCATGGCTTTCGTTCCAGCTCGAGAAGGCCGGGAATTCCTCATAGCCATAGTCGAGGTCGAGCAGCAGGTCGGTATTGTCGGCCATGGTGTCGTTCTTGACGTCGGTATAGGCGGTGGTCGCGACGAGGTCGGCGATGTCCGCGATATTGGCATTGATCTCCATGGCGCCGAGATGGGCGCGGCGGCTCACCGGCTCCTTGTAGCGGGCGGCGCTTTCATATTTGCCCGTCCCGAGCACGCCGGCGCTGTTATACTGGCCGCCATCGGTCTTGGTCTGCTGATAGGCGTAGGTGAAGTTGACCTTCAGGTCGGGATTGAACTGGAACAGCAGCTGGTTGCGCGTGGTGAAGGTCTTCTCGAAATTGAGATCCTTTTCCTTGCGCAGATTAGCATCATAGGCCGCGGGCGAGACGCTCACGGTTCCGCTCGGCTGCGGCAGCGACACGCCGGGGTTCTGCAGCAGCAGCGTGTAGTCGATGAAGCCCGGATCATAATAATAGCCGGTGGCCGAGCGGAAGGCGATGTGGTCCTTCAGGATCGGGATGTTGAACACCCCGTCCATCTGATAGCCGCCCTTGCTGGCGTGGCTCTTGCCGTACAGGCGGCCATGGACCTCACCCTCGACCTCGTCGGTGTTGGGGCGGTTGGGGATGTTGCGGATGGCGCCGGCCAGGGTGCCCAGACCGTACAGCGTGCCCTGCGGACCGAGCAGCGTTTCGACGCGCGCGATATCGAGCAGCTTGAAGTCGTAATAGAGCGGGACCTCGCCCAGATAGATGCCGAGTGCGCTGTCGTACGACGCGCCGGTGGTGTTGGAGTCCGAGGCGTTCAGGCCGCGCATGACGATCGTGCCGGTCGAGCCGGGGCCGGTGTCCGAAATGGTGAGGCCGGGCGTGAAGTCGGCGAGGTCGCGCACGTCGTCGATGCGTTGCCGGGCGATCTGCTCCTGGCCGACCGCGCTGATGTTGATCGGCACATCCTGGATCGAAACCGCGCGGCGGGTGGCCGTCACGACGATGGCGTTGACGTCATCGGTTTCCGCCGGCGCGTCCTGCGCGAATGCGGGAGTGGTTCCGACGCCCATCAATATGGTTGCGCCGAGCAGCGTGGTGCGAAACAGTTTCATAGTCACTCAGCCCCCCTTTTTTTCGGTTGAGCCTTAAGTGACACCCTTCCCCTTTGGCGCTCTGGCTAGGCCGGCACCTGATCAGCCGGATCGCGGCATGTCGTTCCCGATCGTCCGTCGCCTTCGCTGCTGCTCTTGGCCGTAAGGCCGCAGCGAAGCGGAACTATGCCAGTGATCCCCGGAATATCTCGATAGTTGCACGGATCGAACGAGCCCGGCTGCCGGGCATGGCCGGCGACCGGCGGCATGGCACCCCAGAGAGCAGCATTGTGGGCCAGCTTCCGATCCACGAACCCTCGCATTTTGCCCGGTGGCCGCCTGTGGCGCATCCACCCTTTTATTCTGCCGCCTCGAAGAG
Organism: uncultured Sphingomonadaceae bacterium; assembly: GCA_963540925.1. GTDB lineage: Bacteria > Pseudomonadota > Alphaproteobacteria > Sphingomonadales > Sphingomonadaceae > Rhizorhabdus. The sequence goes on along the minus strand of CAUTRN010000005.1, from coordinate 231,745 downwards.
CGACGATCGATACGATATGGATATTACATAACTCGTCAAGCGTAATACTTTTGCACCTGCTCAGTATGATGATGCAGTGCACAATATCCTGATTTTATTGGTCTTTAGCTTCTGAGCCGCTGCGCTTGTCCCGGGAAATATGGGCTGTGGATTGGCGGTCGAGAACGGGATTGTTACCGATTCGCGAATCGCGGCCGATGGCGTGTGTCGGGGATGCGCGATGGATCGTGAGGGCAGGCATCCGCAGAATTCCGGGGCCTGTGGCGAAAACGTGTCCGGGGCGATGGTGATCGCGCGGCTCTCCGGATGGCGGCCGGAGCCAGCTTTCTGGAATCATTCGGTATTACCTACTTTTGAATTGGTAATATTTTTGGCTGGACAGTGTGCTCCGGCGTGGCAATATTGCACTGCGAAAGGGGATCGAATCATGGTCGGGATGTTGCGCAAGGCAGGCATGATCGCACTGATGGCTGGAGCGCTTCTGGCCTCATCCTGTTCGAAGACGCCCGACACCCCATCGAAACCCAGGACCGAGTTCAATATCGGCTGGTCGATCTACGCCGGCTGGATGCCCTGGCCCTATGCTCAGCAAGCCGGCATCGTGAAGAAATGGGCCGACAAATACGGCATCAAAATCAACATCGTTCAGGTCAACGACTATGTTGAATCGGTCAACCAATACACCGCCGGCAAGTTCGACGGCGTGACCGTCACCAACATGGACGCGCTGACGATCCCCGCTGCCGGCGGCAAGGACACCAGCGCGATCATCGTCGGCGACTATTCGAACGGCAATGACGGCATCCTGCTCAAGGGTGCCGACCAGTTCGCGGCGATCAAGGGACGGCAGGTCTATCTCGTCGAACTGTCGGTCTCGCATTATCTGCTGGCGCGCGCGCTCGAAAAGGCGGGCATGAAGCCCACCGACGTCAAGACGGTGAACACCTCCGACGCCGATATCGTCGGCGCCTTCGGCAGCCCGGACGCGAACGCGGCCGTAGCCTGGAACCCGCAGCTGTCGGTGATGAAGGGGCAGGCGGGCGCCAAGGAAGTGTTCAACTCGTCCCAAATCCCTGGCGAGATCCTCGATCTGCTGGTGGTCGACACCGCGACGATCAAGGCCAATCCCAACCTGGGCAAGGCGCTGGCCGGCATCTGGTACGAGACGATGGCGCTGATGAAGCGGCAGGATGCGCAGGGCAAGGAAGCGCGCGCTGCCATGGCGAAGCTCTCGGGTGCGACGCCCGAGGATTTCGACAGCCAGCTGAGCACCACCTATCTCTATTCGGACCCCAAGGCCGCCGTCGCCGCGACGACCGCGCCGGCGCTGGTCAAGACGATGACCCAGGTCCGCGACTTCAGCTTCTCGCACGGCCTGTTCAAGGGCGCGGCCTCGGCCGACGCGGTGGGCATGGCCTTTCCCGGCGGCAAGACGCTCGGCGATCCGCAGCATGTGACGCTGCGCTTCGACGACAGCTTCATGAAGCAGGCCGTCGACGGAGCGCTGTGAACCGCCGTGCCGGGCCCCGGCATTGGCCGGGTTCCGGCTTGGATCGGGGCTCTGATATTGGGGGTGTGACGAGATGCGTTGGGTGAACCGACATGTTCGCCGCGGTGACCGGCTGCTCTACGGGGCGCTGCCGATCCTGCTGCTGGTCCTGGTCTATCTGGTCGTGGCGGCGCAGCGCCATGCTGCCAACCCGTTCGACAAGATTCTGCCGCTGCCCGGTGGCATGGCCGAGGCGATGGCGGCCCTGCTGTTCCAGCCCGACCAGCTCACCGGCCAGCTCCTCTTCTGGGCGGACACGCTGGCAAGCCTGCAGCGGCTGGGCATCGGCCTCGGCATAGCGACCCTGACCGCGCTCGTGGTCGGGCTGGCGCTCGGCGTGTTGCCGCCGGTGCGCGCGACCTTCGGGCCGCTGGTCACGGGGATCGCGGTCATCCCCCCCATTGCGCTGCTGCCGATCCTGTTCATCGCGCTGGGCCTCGGCGAGACGGCGAAGGTCGCGCTGATCGTCATCGGTATCGCGCCGGTGATGGTGCGCGACATCGCCGCCCATGTCGCCAGCCTGCCGCGCGAACAGATCATCAAGGCGCAGACCCTGGGGGCGAGCAGCTGGCAGATCATGATCCGGGTTGCGCTGCCCCAGGCGATGCCGCGCCTGCTGCACGCAATGCGCCTGGCGCTGGGGCCGGCCTGGGTCTTCCTGATCTCGGCCGAGGCGATCGCGTCCGACGTCGGCCTCGGCTACCGCATCTTCCTCGTCCGCCGCTATCTCGCGATGGACGTCATCATCCCCTATGTCGCCTGGATCGCCGTGCTGGCGGTGCTGGCCGACCTGGTACTGACCTTCCTCAGCCAGCGCCTGTTCCCCTGGGCGCATGGGGCGGGCCATTGAGCGCGCTCCTCTCCCTCCGCGACATCTGGGTCGAATATGGCGACAAGATCGTCCTCGAACGGGTGACGCTCGATGTCGAGGCGGGATCGTTCGTCTCGATCGTCGGGCCGTCGGGCGCGGGCAAGAGCAGCCTGTTGCGCCTGATCCTCGGCCAGGAAGCCGCGACCCGGGGATCGATCCTTCTCGACGGAACGCCGCTCACGCCCGAATGCGGGCCCGACCGGGGCGTCGTCTTCCAGCGCTATTCGGTGTTCCCGCATCTGTCGGTGCTGCGGAACACGCTGTTCGGGTTCGAATGCGCACAGGCTCCGCTGTCCGCGCGCCTGTTCGGTGCGGCGCGCCGTGCGGCGGTTGCCGAGGCGACCGAGATGCTCAACGCCGTCGGTCTCGGCGACAGCCTCCATCTCTATCCCGCCCAGCTCTCGGGCGGCATGGCCCAGCGGCTCGCGATCGCCCAGGCGCTGATCAAGCGGCCCCGCATCCTGCTGCTCGACGAACCCTTCGGTGCGCTCGATCCCGGCATCCGTGCCGACATGCACGCGCTGATCACGCGCCTGTGGCGCGACTATTCGCTGACGATCATCATGGTGACCCACGACATCCGCGAGGCCTTCTCGCTGGGCACGCGGGTGCTCGCCCTCGACAAGCGTCGTCACGATCCACACGCCCCGCACCGCTATGGCGCGACGGCGATCTACGACCTGCCCCTGCGCAAGGGGGCGGATGATGCGACCGGCGAAGCGACGATCATCGCGCTCGAAAGCCGGCGCGACCATAAGGAAGGTATTGGACATGGGTAGCGAACCCGCCGGCCTGGCCAGGCTCAGCATGAGCCTGCCGGGAGATCTGTTCCGGCAGCTCGACATGATGGTGGAAGAGCGGGGGCTGCCGTCGCGCTCGCAGCTCATGGCGGAACTGATCCGCCATGCCCTGGCCGAGCATGAGGCGTTCACCCGCCCCGACGAGACGCTCGCGGGCACCATCACCATGGTCTACCGCGGCGATCGTGGCCGCGTGCGCCATCAGCTCGCGCAGACCCAGGCCGACTATCTCAAGGAAGTGATCTCCTCCCAGCACGTCTTCCTGGAGGACGACCAGTCGCTGGAAGTGCTGCTCGTGCAGGGGCCGGCGTCCTTGCTCAAGGCGCTCTGCGACGCGCTGCGCCGGGTGCGCGGCGTGCAGCAGCTCCAGCTCGTCACCACGACCGCGCTGCTGCCGCAGCTCTACGAGCAGGAAGCCGGCGACAAGGACATGGGAGCCAAGGCATGAGCGGAAATCTCGCAAACCCCATGGCGGCGCGCGACCATGCCCGCCGCATGGCGGGCACGGTGGCCGAAGCCATGCCGGTGCTGCCGCCCGTCGCCGCCGACCTGCCCGAGGGCGTGCCTGCGGACGACCTGCTGTGGGAGGAGACGATCGCCGCGGGTGGCTATGCGACGCGGCGGCTGACGCGCGGCACCCGTCTGCGGCTGATCGACCTGAAGGGCGATGCCTGCGCCTCGCTGCTCGTCTTCAACGCAGACATGCCGACCGAGCGGCTGAACGTCGCGGACACGGTGAAGGTGCAGTGGAACGCTTATCTCGGCGCCGGCAAGCTGCTGCTGTCGGACATGGGCCGCGTCCTGATGAGCCTGCTCGAAGACGGCGCCGGCACGCATGACGCCTTTTGCGGCACGTCCAACCCGGCGTCCAACGCCGCCAAATATGGCAATGGCACCAATAGCGGTCTCACGCCCAGCGGCCGCGACCGTTTCCTGCTCGGCGTCGCCAAGCACGGGCTGCAGCGGCGCGACGTCCACCCGTGCATCAATCTGTTCAAGGGCGCGACGATCGAGGCCGACGGCACGATCGTGCCGCAGATCGGGCCGTTCGAACCCGCCCGGAGCCTGACCCTGCGCGCGGAGATGGATGTGATCGTGGTGATCGCCAACTGCCCGCATGTCCTCGACCCCCGCAAGGAGTGGACGGTGACCCCGCTGCGCGCGACCGCCTGGCGGGGACCGGTGACCCCGATGGACGATCCCGTCCGCACCGCGACGCCCGAAGGCCTGCGCGCCTTCGAGAATGTCGAAGATTATTTCCGTCGCTGAACAGGAAACGGCCGAATGAGCGCTGACATCCACTTTGCCGGACTTCCCGGTTCCGTCGTCCATGATGCGATCGTCCCTGCGCGCGCGCCGTGGCTGCATCATGTGGCCGCTGGCCAGACCCTGCGGATCGTCGATCTGGAAGGGAACCAGGCGGTCGACTTCCTGCTCTACGCCGCCGAGGACGATGCCGAGCGCTACAGCGCGCAGGATACCGTCGCCGCGCAGGGCAATCTGTTCCTTCGCAAGGGCACCGTGCTGCGGTCGAACGAGGGGCGCCCGATGATGACCATCGTCGGCACCACCGTCGAATATCATGACACGATCGGCGGCGCCTGCTCCTGTGAATCGAACACGCTACGCTATGGCCACCACACCAAGGCCGAGCATGCCTGCGTCGAGAATTTCCTCGAGGCGAACCTGCTGGAGGGCCGGGGCAAGCGCGACATCGTCTCGAACATCAACTTCTTCATGAACGTGCCGGTGGAGCCCGATGGATCGCTGGGCATCGTCGACGGAATCTCCGCGCCGGGGCTGACCGTGGACCTGCGCGCCGAGATGGACGTGATCGTCGTCGTCTCCAACTGCCCGCAGATCAACAACCCTTGCAACGGCTTCAACCCCACCCCCGTGCGCATGATCGTCGCCGCATGAGCTTCGATACCGTCCTCATTGCGAACCGCGGTGCGATCGCGACCCGCATCATCCGCACCTTGCGGCGGATGGGCCTGCGGTCGGTGGCCGTCTATTCGGAAGCCGACGAGGATTCGCTCCACGTCGCCATGGCCGACGAAGCCGTCTGCATCGGCGGCGCGCGTGCCTCGGAAAGCTACCTCAACATCGCCGCGATCCTGGAGGCGGCGCGCGCGACGGGCGCCGGCGCCATCCATCCGGGCTATGGTTTCCTGGCAGAGAATGTCGACTTCGCAGAGGCTTGCGCGGCGGCGGGGATCGTCTTCGTCGGCCCCACGCCCGACAATATCCGCACCTTCGGCCTGAAGCACAGCGCCCGCGCGCTGGCCGCCGCGCATGACGTTCCGCTCGCGCCGGGCACCGATCTGCTCACCGACGAGGCGGAAGCGGTGCAGGCCGCTCGCGAGATCGGCTTCCCGGTGATCCTGAAGGCGACGGCTGGCGGCGGCGGCATCGGCATGCGCGTCTGCGAGGACGAGGCGGCGGTTCGCGACGGCTTTGCCGCCGTGGCGCGCCAGGGCGAGAGCAATTTTGGCGACGCCGGCATCTTCCTCGAGCGCTACATCCGGCGCGCGCGGCACATTGAGGTGCAGCTGTTCGGGGACGGCGAGGGACGGGTTTTGCCGGTGGGCGAGCGCGACTGCTCGCTCCAGCGCCGCAACCAGAAGGTCGTCGAGGAAGCCCCGGCGCCGTTGCTGCCCCAGGCGGTGCGCGCCAGCCTGATCAAGGCCGCGACCCGGCTGGGCGAGGCGGCCGCCTATCGCTCGGCTGGGACGGTCGAGTTCCTCTACGACGCCGAGCGCGAGGAGTTCTTCTTCCTGGAGATGAACACCCGGCTTCAGGTCGAACATGGCGTCACCGAGGAGGTGATGGGCATCGATCTGGTCGAGTGGATGATCCGCGGCGCCGCTGGCGACTTCGCCTTCCTCGACCGCGAGCCGCCCATGCCGAGCGGCCATTCGGTGCAGGTCCGGCTCTATGCCGAGGATCCGGCGCTCGACTATCGCCCGACCTCGGGCACGCTCACCGCGGTGGATTTCCCGGCCGACATCCGCGCCGAGACCTGGTGCATGGCGGGCAGCACGGTCAGCGCCTGGTATGATCCGATGCTCGCGAAGCTGATCGTCCACGCGCCCAGCCGCGACGAGGCGGTCGCGGCGATGCAGGCGGCGCTCGACGCGAGCCGGGTGGACGGCATCGAGACCAATTTGCGCTGGCTGCGCGAGGTGGTGCGCTCCTCCGCCTTCACCAGCGGCGAGGTGTCGACCCGCGTCCTCGACGGCATCGCCTATCATCCGCAGAGCATCCGCGTGATCAGCGGCGGCACCGCGACGACGGTGCAGGACTGGCCGGGGCGGCAGCGACTATGGGCGGTCGGCGTGCCTCCGTCGGGCCCGATGGACGACCAGTCCTTCCGCCTCGGCAACCGCCTGCTTGGCAATCCCGAGGGCACCGCCGGGCTGGAGGTGATCCACACCGGCCCATCGCTAAGCTTCACCGCGGCGGCGCGCATCTGCCTGACCGGCGCCGATTTCGGCGCGACGCTCGACGGGGTGGCGGTCCAGCGCGGTGTCGCCATCGATGTCGCGGCGGGGCAGACGCTCAGTCTCGGCCGAGTGACCGGCGGCGGCATCCGCGGCTATATCATGATCGCGGGCGGGCTCGATATCGCCCCCTATCTCGACAGCCGCAGCACCTTCGAACTCGGCCAGTTCGGCGGCCATGCCGCGCGCCGGCTGCTGGCAGGCGACACGCTGCACTTGGCGGGCGATGCGACCCAGTCGGCTTTGCCCGGCGTGACGCTGCCGCAGTTCACCAACGAATGGACCTTGCGCGTCCTCTACGGCCCGCACGGAGCGCCCGACTTCTTCACCGACGAAGATATCGACGAGATCGTCGCAGCGGAGTGGCAGATCCACTATAACAGCAACCGCACCGGCGTTCGCCTGGTCGGCCCCAAGCCGCGATGGGCGCGGGCGGATGGCGGCGAGGCGGGGCTGCACCCGTCGAACATCCACGACAATCCTTATGCGATCGGCGCGGTCGACTTCACCGGCGACATGCCGATCATCCTGGGTCCGGACGGCCCGTCGCTGGGCGGTTTCGTCTGCCCCTTCGTGGTGATCGCCGCCGACCGCTGGATGATCGGGCAGCTTGCTCCCGGCGACAAGCTGCGCTTCGCTCCGGTGAACGTGGAGGATGCGCGGGCAGCGGACCAGCTCCAGCGCGGCCTGATCGCCTCGGGTAAGGCACAGGGGACGAGCCCGGCCCAGCCGATCTCGGGGCTCACCCCGATCCTCGCGGTGATCGAGGCGGGGGCGAACCGCCCGCGCACGGTCTATCGCCAGCAGGGCGACCGCAACATCCTGGTCGAATATGGCCCGATCGTGCTCGACATCGAGCTGCGGATCCGCGCGCATGCGCTGATGGTCGAACTCGAGCGGCTCGCGCCCGCCGGGATCGTCGACATCGTTCCCGGCATCCGTTCGCTCCAGTTGCATTTCGACGGCGAGACCATGGACCAGGGCGCCGCGCTGGCCATGTTGATGGCGGCCGAGGACCGGCTGGGCGACCTGGCCGATTTCGCCATCCCCTCGCGCATCGTCCACCTGCCGCTGAGCTGGCGCGATCCGGCGACGATCGAGACGATCGAGAAATATATGGGCGCCGTTCGCGACGATGCCCCATGGTGCCCCGACAACATCGAGTTCATCCGGCGGATCAACGGCCTTCCCGATACGGCCGCCGTGGAGAATCTGATCTTCGAGGCGAACTATCTCGTCCTGGGTCTCGGCGACGTCTATCTCGGCGCGCCCGTGGCGACCCCGGTCGATCCCCGCCACCGGCTCGTCACCACCAAATACAACCCCGCGCGCACCTGGACGCCGCCCAATGTCGTGGGGATCGGCGGCGCCTATATGTGCATCTATGGCATGGAAGGGCCGGGCGGCTATCAGCTGTTCGGCCGCACCATCCAGGTGTGGAACACCCATCGCCAGACCGACGCCTTCATCGAAGGCAAGCCGTGGCTGCTGCGCTTCTTCGACCAGATCCGCTTCTATCCGGTGAGCGCGGACGAACTGGTCGAATGGCGCCGGGATTTCCCGAGCGGCCGCCGTTCGATCCGGATCGAGCCATCGGAATTCCGGCTTGCCGACTATCGCGCCTTCCTGGCCGACAATGGGGAAGCGATCTCGGAATTCCAGGCGAAGCGGCAGACCGCCTTCGACGAAGAGCGGGCCGAGTGGCAGCGGAACGGCGAGTTCGACCGCCTGGCCGATCTCTCCGAAGCGGAGCAGCCCCAGTCGGGCACCGTCGAGATTCCCGACGGAACCGATCTGGTCGAGGCACCCTTCGGCGGCAGCGTCTGGAAATTGCTGGTCGCGGCCGGAGACCAGGTCGAGGCCGGCGACACGATCGCGATCATCGAGGCGATGAAGATGGAATGTGCGGTGCAGAGCCCGGGATCGGGAACGGTCGAGGCGCTTTATGTGCAGGAACGGCAGTCGCTGCAGCCGGGCACGCCGATGATGGCGCTGAGGGCACACGCATGAGCGAACTGACCCGCCGCAGCGTCTCGGCGATCGCCGAGGCCGTCAACGCGGGGCGCGGCAGCGCCGTCGCGGTGATGGAGGAGACGATCGTGCGCCTCGCCGTCTATGACGCGATCCAGCCGCAGATCTGGATCAGCCGGGCGTCGCCGGAAGCGCTGCTCGCCGCCGCGCGTGCCGTCGATGCGCGAGTGGCCGCGGGCGAAGTCCTGCCGCTGGCCGGGGTTCCCTTCGCCGCCAAGGACAATATCGACGTCGCAGGGCTCGATACCACGGCGGCCTGTCCCGCCTTCGCCTATCGCCCGGAAGTCTCGGCCACCGTCATCGAACGGCTGACCGCCGCGGGGGCGATCTGCGTCGGCAAGACCAACCTCGATCAGTTCGCCACGGGGCTGAACGGCACGCGCAGCCCCTATGGCAGCCCGCGCAACGCCTATAATCTCGCCTATGTCAGCGGCGGTTCGAGTTCGGGTTCCTCGGTCGCGGTGGCGGCCGGGCTCGTGGCCTTCGCGCTCGGCACCGATACGGCGGGCTCCGGCCGCGTGCCCGCAGCCTTCCAGCACCTGATCGGGTTCAAGCCCAGCAAGGGCCGGTGGAGCAATCGGGGCCTGGTGCCGGCATGCCGCACACTCGACTGCATCACGGTCTTCACCGACGACACCGCCGACGCGCGCCTGGTCGATGCGGTGGTGGCGGGTTTCGATGCGGCCGACGCCTATTCCAAGCCGAAAGCCGACCGGTCGCTGGGGCGCAAGGCCATCGGCGTCCCGCGCCGCGACCAGCGCGTGTTCTTCGGCGATGCCGAGTCCGAATATCTCTACGATCGCGCGCTCGAAACGCTCTCGGGATTGGGGGACATCGTCGAGATCGACTATGCGCCGCTCCAGGAAGCCGCACAGCTTCTCTATAGCGGCCCCTGGGTCGCCGAACGGACGGCCGCCATGGCTGGCATCCTGGCGAGCGATCCCGACGCCATCGATCCTGCCGTCCGCGAGGTGGTCGAGCCGGGTCTCGAGATCGGCGCCGTCGAGCTGTTCGACGGCATCTATCGCCTCGCCGAACTCAAGCGCCATGCCGATACGCTGTGGGAGAGCATCGATCTGCTGGCCTTCCCGACGACCGGCACGACTTATCGCGTCACGGAACTCGGCGCCGCGCCGATCGCGCTCAACAGCGCCTTCGGCTTCTACACCAATTTCGTGAACCTGCTCGACATGGCCGCCGTCGCCGTGCCCGCCGGCATGCGCGCGAACGCGACCGGCTTCGGCATCACCCTGATCGGCCCCGCCGACAGCGACCTGGCGCTGCTCGATGCGGCCGATGCCTATCTTTCGGCGGCGGATATCCCGTCGCCGCCACCGCTCGATCTGGAGGGCAAGATGCAAACCGTGAAACTGGCCGTCGTCGGCGCTCATCTGAAGGACATGCCGCTCCACTGGCAGCTCACCTCGCGCGACGCGACCTTCGTCGGCGCGTTCGAGACCGCGCCGAATTATCGGCTGTACGCGATCGCCGACAGCGTGCCGCCCAAGCCGGCGCTGGTGCACAGCCAGGACGGTGCGCCGATCAAGGTCGAGATCTACGAGCTGGGCGTCGCCGAGTTCGGCAGCTTCACCGTGGAAGTCCCCGCGCCGCTGGCGATCGGCACGGTGACCTTGGCCGACGGCAGCAGCGTCAAGGGCTTCGTCGCCGAACCGCGCGCGCTGACCGGCGCCGAGGACATCACGCATCTGGGGGGATGGCGCGCCTATATCGCGCAGCGCGCCTGATCTTCGCAACGAAAGGGCTTGGGATGCAACGGCTTAGGGGATTGATCATGGCAGTGGCGATGGGATGTGCCGCGACGTCGGCGGCGCATGCGGAACAGGTCATCACCGTGCCGGGCTTCGCGGATTTCCTGGCGGTCGATGGCGACAGCGTCTGGGCGACGAACGACGGCCGGGTCGAGCGCTGGTCGCGCGACGGCAAGCTGGCCGCCGTCACGATGGCGAAGCCCTGCGGCGCGATGGCGATAGCCGACGGCGCGCTGTGGGTGGCGGATTGCAAGGAAGGCACGCTCGTCCGCATCGATACGAAGACCGCGCAGAAGGTCGCCACCATCGCCACCGGCATCGCCAATCCCAAGGGCGAGCTCAACGTGGTGGCCGGCGCGGGATCGATCTGGGTCGCCAGCGACCAGAAGGGCGTCGTGTCCCGCGTCGATCCCGCCACCAACCAGGTGACGGCGACCATCCAGGTCAATCTCGGTACCCATTATCTCGCCTTCGGTTTCGGTTCGGTCTGGGCGGCGAGCAGCGAGAGCCGCTCGCTCCAACGCATCGATCCCGCCACGAATGCGGTCGCCAAGACGATAGCGCTCGGCAAGGATCCGGGCTTCCTGGCGGCCGGCGAGGGCGGTGTCTGGGTGCAGGAACAGGGCGACGGGACCGTCGCCCGCATCGATCCGCAGAGCGGCGAGGTGACCGGTCGGACCAAGGTCGGCGAGGTGCTGAAATGGGGCGACATCGACACCGGCGGTGGCCTGGTGTGGCTGCGGACCACCGAGGATCAGACCTTCGTGGTGATCGATCCGAAGTCGCTGGCGGTGGTGGCGCGGGTCGGCAAGGCCGAGGGCAGCGGCGCGCTGCGGTTCACCGATACGGGCATCTGGACCTCGGCGCATGACGTGCACACGCTGACCTGGTGGCCCGATCCGGCGAAGCTGGCGAAATGACCTGTCCGCGGCCCGGAGCCCGGGCCGCGGAACAAGATCCCGATATTAGCGGGCAGCCGCGAGCTTGACCGACGAGCCGGTCGCCGCGTTGGCGTGGCGCGCTTCGATCTGGGCGCGCACATCGGCGGTGACGGCCGTGCGGCACTCCTGCGCCTTGGCTTCGAGCGCCAGGTGCACCCCGGACACGCGATCGCCGCAGACGGCGCGGGCGGCCTGGTCGATCCGGATCGCCAGGCGCTGTTGGCCGTCGGCGGTCGCGAGGTTCAGGTCCTGGAGGTTCAGGGTCGTCTGGCCCTGCGCGAAGGGATTGGCGGTGGTGGTTTCGGCGGAAGCCGAGGTCGCGATAGCGAACGCGGCAAGCGCCGCGAGGCCGATCTTCATAATCATCTCCTGCGTCGAACGAGCGTCGCTCTCTCCGGCGACTGCAGCTCACATAGAAGCAGGCGATGAAAATTTCAATGAGAGTCGCAGAAAAGTGATTTTATTACTTAGGCTTGCGACAGTATTACTTGGGCCGGACGACGAGCATGGCAAGATCGGCACGGTGGCCGAGCAGCCCGATGGGCAGATCGGCCTCGGCCGACGCGCCCTCGCTGGTGCCTGCGCCGATGATCGAGACCGTCAGGGTCCGCGCATAGGGGGCGGACCATGAGCGCACGGTATCGACCGGCAGGCTCGCGCGCCAGTGGCGTGCGCCCTGAACCGCGACCGCATGGCCGTTGATCGTCACTGTCGAGCTTGCATCGGCGCGCCGGCCCGTAACGATCAGGCAGTTGCCCGCGTCGCACGACACCAGCCGCGTCTTCGGTTCGCTGGCCGCCGCGACCGGCGACGCCAGAACGGCGCCGAGGGCGACTGCGATCGCAAGGGCTTTGGCGGATGGCGTCATGGCGGGTTTTCCCTTCATTCGACGGTGATGCCGGATTGTTCGAAGAAGCGTCGCACGGGCGCCAGGACCGCTTCGTGCCGCTTCCAGCGCGCCACCGAGTCGCGATAGATCGGCCGGCGGACCTGCGCGGCGCTGGGGGTGGAGACCGGGGCGTCGCTGCTGTGGAAGGACAGGCAGGCGTCCGACCATGGCAGTCCGCAATGCGCGAGCAGCCGGCGCGTCTCGCCCTCCTGGTCCATCACCAGGTCCTCGTAGCGCAGCTCGATCAGGCGATCGGACAGGGCTTCGCGCCACTGCGCCATCAGCCGGTCGAAGCGGACATAATAAGCGACGATGTCGAGCAGGTCGTAGCTATAGTCATAATAGCGCGAGGACACCGCGAAGAGGTTGCGGAAGTTGCTGAGCACCGTGTCCATCGGGTTGCGGCGCAGGCAGACGATCCGCGCGCTCGGCAAGGCTTGCGCAATGAAGCCGGCATAAAGGAAATTGCCGGGAAATTTGTCGGTGAAGCGCAGGCCGGGATCGCGCCGGTGATGGCGCGCCCGCTCCAGATAGTCGCGCCCGATCGCGCCCATCCCGGTCTGCGCGGCGGCGGCGATGGTTTCGGCGTCCATGACGGTGCGGGTGCGCGTGCCGGCGGCCTTCTTCACCGCGAGCGGCATCGCCTGCAGTTCGCCGGCGCTTTCGACGGCCGGGTGCGAGGAGAGGATGCGGTCGACGAGGGTGGTGCCGGTGCGCGGCATGCCGATGATGAAGATCGGAGCGTCCGCCGGCGCACCATTCGCGGCTTCGGGCAGCGGCCAGGCCGCCTCGACCGCGTCGAACAACTCCGCATCGCGCGCGAAGCTGTAGGGCAGGGTGGCACGATGCTCGGCATTGGTGGCGCAGAGGGCATCCAGCGCCTCGGTGGGCTGGCCGACATCCTCGAGCTCCTTGGTGAGGGCATAGCCCAGCAGCAGCCGATCGCGGCCGTCCCGCGCGCGGGCGCGGGTCTCGTTCAGTCGCGCGATGTGATGGGAGGCGGGGGTCTGCTTGCGCAGGCTCGCGAGCAGATGGTGGGCGCGGGCATAACCGGGGGCGAGCGCGATCAGCGCTTCGAGCGCGGCCTCGGCCTCGTCGGTGCGGCCCAGGAAATTGAAGGTCGCCGCCTGGTTGTAGCGATACTCGATGTTGCGCGGCTCGCGCCGCACCGCCTCGGTGAAGTGGACCAGCGCGGCGGCATGGTCGCCCAGGCGCGCATAGACGCAGCCCATCGTGTCGCGGCTGAGCGCATCGGCGGGCGGGGCCTGTTCGGCCGCGCGCAAGGTGGCCGCGGCCTCGCCGTCCTGGCGGACGAGGATGTAGAGCTTGGAGAGCTGCGCGCGATATTCGCCCTGCGGATCGATCGTCACCGCCCGGCCAAGATGCTCGATGCCGGCGCGGACCCGGCCGGCGCTCGATTCGGCGATGCCGAGCAGGAAATGGCCCTCGGCGTCCTTCGCATTTTCGCTGATCAAGGTCGTCGCGAAGCGGTGGGCGGCGCCCAGATCGCCGCTGGTTAGCGCGCGCCGCGCTGCTTCCACCCGCGCGGCGCGCACTTCCGTCATGCCGTTGCCGCGGGCTCGCTCTGGTCGTTCGCGGCCAGGCCGGCACTATCCCTGGCCACCTTGCGGGCCCTGTATCTGTCGATCAGCGGCTGGAAGGGGAACAAGGTCTGCTCCCAGATCGACAGCCGCCGGCGGTCGTCCTGGCCCACCAGCACGCCTTCGCCTTCCTTGTAGGTGCCGAAGATCCGGTCGAGCAGGATCAGCGAGTTGCCGTAATTGCAGCGCGTGCTCTCATAATCGGTCGAATGGTGCAGGCTGTGATGGCGGATCGTCGTGAAGAAGAAGCTGTACCAGATCGGCGGATTGGACCGCACATTGGCGTGGGCGAAGACCGAGATCACGCCCATCATGTTGAGGGCGGCGAACAGCGCCGTATCCGAGATGTCGAACAGCGCCAGCACGCTGAGGCTGATCAGGAAAAGCTCGATCGGATTGCCGACCGCGCCCTTCGCCGCGTTGAGCTGGGTGATGTGATGATGCGGCGCGTGGGTCAGCCAGAACGGCGTCCAGTTGTGCATCAGCCGGTGCATCCAGTACTGGCCGAATTCGATCAGGAAGAGCGCCAGCGCGACCTGCACCAGCCACGGCATCTGGGTGACCCAGGCGGTCTTGATCCCGAGGGCGGCCTTGGTCGCCTTGAGCGGGTCCTCTGCCAGCGTCTGGGTCAGCCAGACGATGACGGTGGCGCTGAGCACCGAATAATAGAGATCGGTGAAGAACTCCTTCCGGTTCATCCGCCAGCCGGCATGCCGTTCGTGGACGAATTCGAGCAGGAGAATGGCGATCACGATCAGCGGCGATGTGATGGTGAGCGCCAGGGGATGATCGACCAGGGCCTTGGGTCCGAGCCCCCAGAACAGCAGGACCACCCCGATCATCGCGGGGGGTATCAGGTTGAAAATCCGATCCTTGATGCTCGTCTGCATGTCGCGGCTCCGATCAGTGCCCGCCACACTGCGTTGCATCGCGTCATTCAGGGAGATCGAAAATCCCGATGAAAGGCATAGATTGAGATTATGACCTGTGCTGGGCGCGGATCCGCCGCACGACCTCGTCCCAGAACAGCTGCGTCGCCGTGTCCCGCGCCTGCTCGTACCGGGCGAGAAGGAAGATGTCGTAGGAGGGCTCGGCATCCGCGTAGAGCATCGGCCAAAGCTTGCCGCTGGCAACCTCGTTCGCGGCGGCGTCGATCGGCAGGAAGCCGATCCCGACGCCCTGGGCGATGAGGCGCCGCGCCTCGTTGATGTCCTCCGCGAGGCCGCTCACGATCGTGCCCAGGCGATAGCGCCGGCGGAGATGCGTGATCGTCTCGATCTCGTCGTCGCCGGTGAGCACGAAGCCCTGGTCCTTGAGTTCGCCCAGTCGGTTCACCCGATAGCCGAAATAGGGATTGCTGCGCGCGCAATAGAGCTGCTGGCGCTCGACCAGCAGGGGTTCGTACATCAGGCTGCCGCGGACGCTGCTGTCATAGCCGACCCCGATCTCGACCTCGCCCTGCTCCAGTGCGTCGAGGAGCTGGCGCCATGGCGAGACGCGAATCTCGATATGGATGGCGGGGTTGCGCCGATGGAAGCTGGCGATCGCCTCATCGAACTCGGGCGATGCCAAGCCCGATACGATCTGGATCCGCACGATGCCTTCGACCCGCTTGGTCGCCTGCGCGATCACGTGCGGCATCATCCGGGCCGATTCCAGCATGTCCTCGCACAGCGCCATCATCGCCCGGCCGGCCGCGGTCACCTCGACCCCGGTGGCGGTGCGGTGGAGCAGCGCGGTGCCGACATGATCCTCGAGCCGCTTGAGCGCGGCGCTGATGCTCGGCTGCTGCCGGTTGAGCTGGCGGGCTGCGGCGCCGATGCCGCCGGCACGGACGATGTCCACGAAAGTCCGCATCAGGTTCCAGTCGACGCGACTGGCGAATTTCCTGTCGATCAGCGGTGTCCGATCGCTGCTCATGCGCATGCTGTCCTTTTCGGAGGAATCCCTCGCTCGCACGCACGATAGCGCGGCGTGGACGTTCGCTCATAGATCAAATCGATGGAGATCATAGGATCGCCCCATCTATCGCTATGACCCGGGCGATCTATGGCTGTATCCGAGCCATGACACAGTCGCACATCCTGCCTCTGATCGACATTTCGGGCCTCGCGAGCGATCGGCCCGAGGATCGGCTTCGCGTCGCGCGGCAGCTCGACCGGGCCTGCGCCGAGGCGGGGGTCCTTTATATCGCCGGTGCGCAATTGGACGCAGTCCCCTCCGCCAGGCTGCTCGCGCGGGCGAAGGCCTATTTTGCGCTCGATCCGGCGATCAAGATGCGGAGCTATATCGGCGGCTCCGAGAACCACAGTGGCTATGTCCCGGTGGGCGAGGAGCAGTTCGCGGTCGGCCAGCGCGACCTGAAGGAGGCGTTCGACGTCAATTGCGACTATCCGCACCGCGAGGGTCGGCGGCCGCTGCTGGGGCCGAACCTGTGGCCAGAGATGCCGGGCTTCCGCGAGGATGCGCAGGCCTATTACCGCCAGGTCACGGCGATCGGCGGCCAGCTCTTCCGCGCCTTCGCGCTGGCGTTGGGCCTCGACGAAGACCATTTCGACGATCATCTGCGCCATCCGCCGAGCCAGCTCCGGCTGATCCACTATCCGTTCGATCCGACCGCCGAGGACCGGCCCGGCATCGGCTCCCACACCGATTATGAATGCTTCACCTTGTTGTTCGCGACCGCGCCGGGCCTCCAGATCGTCGACAAGCAGGGCGAGTGGATCGACGTCCCGCTGGTCGAGGGCGCGATGATCCTGAACATCGGCGACATGATGGAGATACTCTCCAACGGTCGCTATGTCGCGACGCGGCATCGCGTGAAGACGGTACGGGAAGAGCGCTATTCCTTCGCGCTCTTCCATGCCTGCGACTATGATTATGTCGTGGCCCCGGTCGTGCGCGGCGAGGCGCCGCGCTATGCGCCACTCAAGGGGGGCGAGCATCTGTTCAACCAGACGGCGCAGACCTTCGCCTATCTGAAGCACCGGGTCGCCAATGGGGATCTTGTGTTGAACGACGCCTTGCCGCTCGATTCCTTCGGGATGGACGGCGGAGCCTAGCCTTGCTCCGGTTGAGTCCTATTCGTCCTCCAGCTTCTTCCTGAACGCCCGTTTGATCAGCCTGTCCTCGAGGATCCGCCCGACGACATAGAGCGCGGCGAACAGCCCGGCCAGGACATAGGCGGGCGTCGGATCGGGCTTCTTGTCCTTCTCCTCCTCCTTCTTGGCCTTCTTGTCCTTGTCCTTGGGCTTTTCGGGGGCGGGGGCGCCCAGGAATTTGTCGATCGGGTTCTGCGGCTGGACCTTGTCCTTCTTTTCGTCCTTCTTCTTCGCCTCTTCGGCCCAGGATGGGTCGTATTTGCCGAGGGCGACGGCCAGTCCGGCAAAGCTCAGGAATAGGAGCGGCGCCAGGAAGCAGAACAGCAGGGCCCGGCTGGTCAGCCGATAGCGCAGCACAGGGCCTTCCGAGCCCTCTTCGATCCGCAGCACGCCGCCGTCGAAGATCGACATCTTGTCCTGCGCTGCCTGATCCTTCTTGCGGAAGGTCAGCGTGTCGCCGGTTCGCTCGTAGCTGGTGCCGGATTCGCGGAACAGAGGGTCGAGCCGGCCGAACGCGTCATCGCTCGACTGCCCGAGCGGGAGGGGCTGGCTGCCCTTGATATGCCAGATCCAGTCGGTGAAGCGGGTGTTCACACGATCTCCATTCGATAGGGTTTTGGGCGGGTTGGCAGGGAAGGGCGCCGACCCAGCCTGGCCGATCACTCGGCGGGCACCACTGCCGGCTGCCGACCGAAGCGCTCCTTGATCGTCTTCCAGCCTTCGGTGAAGGGATAGGTCATCTGCTCGCGGATCGACATGCGGCGGCCATTTTCCAGGCCCAGCAGTTCGGCCTCGCCGTCGACGCAGGTGCCGAACATGCGGTCGATGATGATCCAGCTGTTCGAATAGTTGCTGCGCGTCGCCTCATAATCCCGAGAATGGTGCAGGCTGTGATGCTCGGTGGTGTTGAACAGGAAGCGCCACCAGCGCGGCGTGTTGAAGCGCACGTTGATGTGCTGGTAGCTGCCGACCGCCAGGCCGATCGTACCGGCGAGCAGCGCCGCGCGGGGCAGGAAATCGAAGAATCCGCCGATGCCCAGCCCGATCAGGAACAGTTCGAGCGGATTGCCGACCGCGCCTTTGTTGATGTTGAGCTGGGTGATATAGTGGTGCACCGAATGCGGCAGCCACAGCGGGTACCAGTTGTGCATCCCGCGATGCATCCAATATTGCCCGAAATCGAAGGTGAACGAGATCAGGAAGGCCTGCAGCAGCAGCGGCAGGCCGGTGAACCACGCGAATTTGTCCCAGTCGAATGAGTGCTGGATCGCCTCGATCATGGCGTCGGCGCCGATATAATGCTCGACCAGATCGAGGATCGTATAGCCCAGCCCGACATAGAACAGGTCGGTCACCAGTTCCTTCCAGGTCAGCCGCCAGCTGTCATAGCGCGGATTGACCCATTCGAGCGCCAGCAGCAGCACCCGGAAGCCGATACCGATGCCGATCGCGGTCGACGCCTTGGCGATCGAATTGGGCGCATAATACCAGAACAGGATCAGCGCGAAGAGCGCCGTCGGCTGGAACCAGGTGAAGACGAACTGCTTGAGTGGGCCGCCTTCCACGCGGGCGACGTTTTCCCAGCCTATCGTGACGGGCGCCTCTGCGCCGATCAGTCGCTTGCCTACGCGAACTCCGCCCATATGCCCGCCCTCGCAAATGCTTGCTTCATCTCCCGGGGCTGGTCAGCTACGCCAAATGTCGATGATGGCGTCGGCAGCCCATCGGATGTGATCGGTGGAACATCTCCAAAGCCTGGTGATCGTGCCAGAGGCCAATATGGTATATGCCTCATAGATATCATCTATGTCCTGCCATGCCAACGCGCCTCGAGGATGGGCACGCCCTGACGAGTCGGCGGAAGGCCATGTCGACATCGTCAAAACGGCTCGCGCACATTGCTGCTGTTGGGAGTAGGCTGGGCGTCTTGTGGGCCCGCCGCTATCGGTGAGATCGGCCGCCGCGGTTCTGGTCCGACGAAATCTCGCATGGGGTTCGCCCCGGTTTTCTATTCTCGTTCGGCAGGGCCCTGTGGCCGGCGCGCATCGGCGCCGGGCCGATAGCCGATGGTCGCGCTGGCGCGCGCTTCGAGCCCCTTGAGAAGGAATTGGCCGCTCCAGCTCAGGCCTGCAACGAGAAGATGGACGGCCTGGCGATGCCGATAACCGCCGCGATCGCGTCGACCAGGCGGCGGGAGGGTCATCGGCGGAAGGGGCGACCGGACGTCATGGCGGAAGGCTAGCCGCGCAAGGTGCGTGCACTAGGTGTTAAATCCAGATGACAGGCATAGGCCAGGTCTATGCCGTTCCGGTCGCTGCGGCTGGGCGGGCAGCGGTGGCCGATCTTCCTGACGCGAAGCGGGCCCCTATGGCCGGTTCGTCCAGGTGACGGTGCTCACATGCCGGGTTCCCTTGAAGGCCTCGCCATTGACATGGACGGGCAGGGTTTCGCTGAAGCTGCAGAGCAGCTGGAACTGTCCGGTCCCGGCCGTCGGCACCTCCACCCGGCCGGCCGCATCGGCGGTCAGCTTCGTCCGCGTCCCGTCCGGAGCGATCAAGGTGACATTGGCGTTCGCCAATGGCCGATCGCGGAACAGGACCTGGAAGTGGGTCGCGCTCATGGGAAGGATGTCCAGGGTGAGGGCAGGGGCCTCGATCGGCGCGCGCGAGGGCAGCCAGCGGGCGTAGAGGACCGGCTTGCGGCCCGGCTTCGACCCATGGTTGAGGATGGCGACGCCGCTGTCTTCCGCCTGGACCGGCTGGCCCGCATTCGTCCCGGCGATCAGGAAGCCGTCCTTGCGTTTCTCCAGTGGAGCCGGCTGGTTGCTTTCGTCGACGATCGACCAGGCGGTGGGCGCGGGGAGGCGATCCAGCGCGCCGGGCGAGGTCTCCAGCAGGCGTTCGGCCTGCCCATAGCGCAGGATCAGGGCGCCGCCGGCACCCGGCTCGATCCACAGCGCGTCCTCGATCCAGACATAGCGCGACTGGGCCCTGACCTCGGGGGTCATCACGGGGCGGTCGCGCTCGCCCTCCTCCTGGGCGAGGGCCGCCGAGCCGGCGATCATGACGATGGTGGCGACGGCGGCGGCGAGATGGTGGCGGGCCATGGTCAATCCAGTTTCGCGAGTTGGGCGGCGGCTTCCGCGGGCGTCAGCGCCGAATAGCCTTCGAGGACGGCCAGCCGCTGGCCGTCGCGGCTGAGCAGGAAGCGGACGAATTCCTTCGTCTGGGGCGTGGGATTGCGGCGCAGCAGGATGAAGACGCTGCGGGTCAGCGGGTAGACCTGCCGGGCGACGTCCTCCAGCGATCCGAGGGAAGGCGGCGTCCTGTCGTCATAGGCGATCGGGACCTGGCGGATGCCCGGTGTGGGATCGTCGAACTCGCCGAACCCGATCGACGAGGCGTCCGCCGCTACCGCGGCCGCGATCTCCGCCATGCTCTTCCGCTTGACCTCGTCGCTCCATGCATCGTTGCGGAAGTTGCGGCTCTGGATCGAGCCGGGGGCACCGGAGTCCGCATAGATCAGGGGATGGATGGTCGCGGGCGACAGCGATCCCGTAACACCGGTCTGGCCCCAGGTGCGGATCGCGGCGGGCGCACCGGCCTTCGGGGTCTTGCTGAAGATCGCGTCGAGCTGCGCCACGGTCAGCGATTTTATGGGGTTGGCCGCGTTGACGTAGATCGCCACGGCATTGCTGCGGATTTCGGACGCCCGCGCGCCATGCGCGGCTTCGATGGTCAGCAGCTTGTCGTCGCCAAATCGGGCGCGATAGTCCTTCAGTTCGCCCCGGCTCACTTCACGCCCCAGGGGCGCGATGTCGGCCACCTCGGTCAATATGCCCGATATCGCGGCGGAGCTGCCGGGGTGGCGCCAGTTATAGCCCTTGTACACCTTCGGATGGAGGGCGATGAACTGCGCGAAGGCGCGGTCGATCCACTCGGCCATCTGGATCGAGCCGACGCTCTCGATCGGGCCCGCCACCTCCGCCCCAGGCTTGTACGGCGCCATGGCGGGCTCGATGTACAGCAGCCCGGCGATATCGCTGCGGCCCTTGTCGATGTCCGCGGTCGACAGGGGGCGGTAGCCCGGCTGGCGGGCGACGATCGCCTGGCCCCTGGCGCTGAGCACATAGGCGAAGAAGGCCGCCACCTTGGGCTCGAGCGGACGGTTGGTCCCGCCATTGGCGGCGAGATAGAGCGGCGTCTCGTCGCTGCCTTCGGCCAAGGTGCCGATCTTCAGCAGGAAGGGCTTCTCGACCCCATTGCGCTGGAAGCGAATCCGGTAGGTCATCGCGGACGGCTCGCCGACGATCGGCGCCACATCGGCGACGCCATTGGTCAGGCCATGCGGCGTCGCCGTGGCGCCGAAGTGAACCCAGCGGCCCTTGGCGACCTTGGGGTCGACCTGATGATAGTCGGCCATCCAGGCATCCATCAGCGCCCCCATCTTGGCGTCGCCCATGCTGGACAATTGGGTGTCCGCCGCGACGGACTGCGCGGGGGCACCCGCCGCGCAGAGAAGGGCGATGGCACTCCCCAGAGTCAGGAGGCCGGTCGATATTCCAGCTCGCATCGAGACGATTCCTTCCAGAAGGATGATGTTTGAGAAGGGGAGCGCCGCTCTACAGATCGTAGCGCAGCGAGAATTTCACCGTGCGGGGAGCACCGACGGTCAACTGCCGGTTGCCGGCGGCCCAATATCGCTTGTTGGTCAGATTGTCGGCGTTGACGCGCAGGGTCACGCGGTTGCCGTTGGCCAGCGAGAATTGGTGACGCAGGCCCGCGCTGAACAGCGTATAATCGGGCAATATCCCCTGGTTGAGCGGGTTCAGCTGACGCTCGCCGGTATAATAGACGCCGCCATTGATCGCGAAGCCGGGAAGGACGGGCGGGCTATATTCGGCGAAGAGCGAGCCCGAATAGCGTGGCGTATTCTCGATGATCAGGCCGTCGAGGGTGCCGTTGGCGGTCTTGCGCTGGCGCGCGTCGGTATGCCCGACCGTCGCCACCACGATCAGGTCGCGGGTGACCTGGCCCTGTGCGGACAGTTCGAAGCCCTGGTAGCGGGCGCGGCCGTCGGCGACGAAGACATTGGCGGCATTGGTGTAGGTCAGCGCGCGGTCGATGCGGAAATATCCCGCGGTCAGGAGGATGCCGGCCAGTTCCGCCTTCACCCCGGCTTCCATCTGCTTGCTCACCGCAGGGGGCAGGACCTCATTGGCGTTGGCGGCCGTGTCGGGCGCCGATCCATTGGCTTCCAGGCCCTCGATATAAGTGCCGTAGAGACTGATACGGGGGGCGACCTTCAGGATGACCGCTCCCATCGGGGTGGTCGACCGGGTGTTATAATCCTCCCCGATTTCGCGATATCCGAACTTGGCGTGGCGGATGCCGGCGATCACCGACAGCGGCCCCCAGACCATGCGGTCGAGCGCATAGATGCCCTGGTCGATATTGGTGCTGTCGGTCCCCTGGGTCGGCGCGCGCAGGGTGATGGTCGAGAAATCGATGCGGATGGGGTCGTAGAGATTCTGCACGAGCGCGGTGCGCCCGGTCGGCAATCCATAGGAGGGGACCGACGTCTGCAGCTGGGAATTATAGCTGTAGCCGATCGTCAGATTATGCTCGATCGGGCCGGTCTCGATCCGCCCGCGCAGTTCGGCGCGCGCGTTGCGATTTCGGTAGAGTTGCCCCTCCTGATAATTGCCCGACAGGGTCCCCGCGCCGGTTTCGATGTTGGTCAGGGTGATGATCGAGGTCGTCCGCGAACGGGTGGTGCGGGCGATGCCGGCTTCGCCGACGACGGCCCAGTCCTTGGATATCTGATAGTCGACCCGGCCGAGGATGTTGGTGGCCTTGCCCGAATAGTCGGCGCCATAGGGCGATGTGCGGGCAGACGGCCGGGGGATGCGTGGCAGCGTGATCACGCCATTGACCGCGTTGGGCACCTGGATCGATCCGGGTTCGTCCACCTCGCGCCGATAATGTTCGGCATCGATCTTGAACGACAGTCGATCGGTCGCGCGGATGTCGATCGCTGCGGAATAGAGGCTGCGCTTGCCCTCCACCCCGTCGATATAGCTGCCGATGCGGCCCTGCAGCATGTTCACGCGGATGCCGAACTGATCCTCGGAACCGAAGGTCCGCCCGGCGTCGACCTGGCCGGAGACGCTGCCGAAGCCGTCGCCATTGGCGGTGAAGCTGATGAAGGGGGTGGGGCCGGCGCGCTTGGACACCAGGTTGAAGATCGCCGATGGCGTCGTGAAGCCATAATAGAGCGCCGACACGCCCTTCAGCACCTCGACCCGCTCCTTGTTCTCCAGCGGCACGGAGGCGAGGTTGATGACTGGCAGCGATCCGTTCAGGCGATAATTGGTGCGCGGTTGCACGAACACGCCGCGCACGACGAAGCCGTTGACGGTCAGCGGATTGGTGTTCTGCTGGCTGATGCTGGGCGTGTTGCGCAAAGCGTCGTCGAGCCCGGTAGCCGCCTGCGCTTCGAGCAGCGAGCGGGGCAGGACCTGGACTGTCAGAGGGACGTCGAGCACCGACTGATTCCGGAAGCCGCCGACCTGGACGATATTGGCTTTCAGGGTTTCGCGTTTGCCCGTCACCAGGATGTCGTCGACGTCGATCTTGTCTTCGATCTGCCCGCTGTCGGCGGGGACGAGGGGCTGCGCGATAGCCGGCGCAGCCAGATGAACGGCGAAGGCGGATACGCCGCAAAAAACCCAGTGATTCACTCAATTTCCCCGATCTGAAGGCGATGGGGTTTGCCGTTATTGAGAATAAGAATCAATTTCAATAAAATCTTTGTCTTAAAATGCTGCGGTGCGTCAGGGGCGCTAGGCGGGGCCGTTTTCGGGTGATCGGGACGCTGGTCGTTGAGCGATCGCGCCGCCGGCCACGACGGTCGCCGCTGGCGCCTTTTGTGCGATAGCTGCGCGTTCTGTCGCCCCTCCGCTTTTCCGTTTCCATAGAGGTGTTGATTTCTCTATGAAGATAAATATTCTCTATCTGGAATTGAATGTGGATCGGTCGTGCTGTGGCCGAGTGCTGTGGGAAGGCCTTCATGACCGAGCATGTCGTCGCACGGGGCGGAACGCGGCTTGCGCTCGATCGGCTGGGAGTCGTTGGTGGTTCCAGGGTCGTGCTGATGCATGGTGGCGGCCAGACGCGCCATAGCTGGAACCGGACGGCGGGCGTGCTCGCCGGGCAGGGTTATCATGTCCTCAATTTCGACGCGCTGGGCCACGGCGAGAGCGACTGGGCGACCGACGGCAAATATGATCTCGATCGCCGCACCGACGATCTTCGAACGATTCTGGAAAGCGAGGAGACGCCCTTCGCGCTGATCGGAGCATCGCTTGGCGGCGCCACGGCGATCCATGCCGTCGCGCAGGGGATGCGCCCGCACGCGCTGATCCTGGTCGACGTGGTGCCCAATGCCGAGCGCGCCGGCCTGGAGCGTATTCGCCGTTTCATGCTGTCGGCTCCGAACGGTTTCGCGAGCATCGAGGAAGCAGCGGCGGCGGTCGCGGCCTATAATCCCCACCGACCTGACGGGGGCGATCATGAAGGATTACGGCGCAATCTGCGCGTCGGTGACGACGGGATGCTCCGCTGGCACTGGGACCCGGCGATCCTGGGCGAGGGGCAGGGGGACATCCGGGGCGACCTGGACGCATCGAGCCGGAAGCTGGCCGAGGTCGACGGGCTGCGCACCCTGTTGGTGCGCGGCCTGCGCAGCGATGTGCTGAGCGATGCCTCGGTGGCGGCCTTCCAGGTGATGCTGCCATCGCTCGAGATCGCCGAGGTTTCCGGGGCCGGGCACATGGTGGCCGGCGACCGCAACGACGCCTTTGCGCGCAGCGTGATCGACTATCTGGGCATGCACATGCCGGCCGGCGGCGGCCCGACGACGATATCCTAAGAGACTGAAGGGACCATCCATGAGTGACGCTTTGATCATCGACGCGGTGCGGACGCCGCGCGGCATCGGCAAGGTGGGCAAGGGCGCGCTCGCCCATCTCCATCCGCAGCATCTCGCTGCGACGGTGCTGAAGGCGCTCGCCGAGCGGAACGGCATCGATACCGCCCTGGTCGACGACGTCATCTGGTCCACCTCGATGCAGAAGGGCCGCCAGTCGGGCGATCTCGCGCGCATGGCGGCGCTCGACGCCGGCTATGCGATCACCGCGTCGGGGGTGACGCTGGACCGCTTCTGCGGCGGCGGTATCACCTCGGTCGCGCTGGCCGCCGCGCAGATCATGAGCGGCATGGAAGACCTCGTCATCGCCGGCGGCACCGAGATGATGAGCCTGACCGCGACGATCACCGCCGAGGAGGCGGCGGCGGGCATGGAGCCCCCGCTGATGGGCGCGTGCAACGCGCGGCTCGACGAGGCCCATCCGCAATCGCACCAGGGCATCTGCGGCGACGCCATCGCCACCTTGGAAGGCATCAGCCGCGCCGAGCTGGACGCCTTCGGCCTGGAGAGCCAGCGCAAGGCCGCCGTCGCGATTGCGGAGGGGCGCTTCGACAAGTCGATCGTCCCCGTGATCGGCGACGATGGCGCGGTGATCCTCGCGAAGGACGAATATCCCCGGCCGGAGACCACCGCCGAGGGGCTGGCGCAGCTGAAGCCGGCCTTCGCGGGCCTCGCCGATCGCCCTTATGACGAGAAGGGCAGGACCTTCCGCAGCCAGATCAACCGGCGCTTTCCCGATCTCGTCATCGAGCATGTCCACCATGCCGGCAATTCGTCGGGCGTGGTCGACGGCGCCGCCGCTCTGCTGCTGGCGTCCGAGGATTATGCGCGCGAGCATGGTTTGAAGGCGCGGGGGCGCGTCATCGCGACCGCCAATGTCGGCGACGATCCCACGCTGATGCTCAACGCGCCGGTGCCGGCAGCGAAGAAGGTGCTGGCGAAGGCAGGCCTCACCAAGGACGACATCGACCTGTGGGAGATCAACGAGGCCTTCGCCATCGTCGCCGAGAAGTTCATCCGCGACCTCGATCTCGACCGGTCGAAGGTGAATGTGAACGGCGGTTCGATCGCGCTGGGCCATCCGATCGGCGCCACCGGCGCGATCCTGATCGGCACGGTGCTGGACGAGCTGGAGCGCACCGGCGGGCGCTATGGCCTCGTCACCATGTGCGCGGCGGGGGGCATGGCCCCCGCGATCATCATCGAACGCATCGACGGCTGAGGCCGGGAAGGACAGATCATGGATATCAACAGCAGCATCGCCGCGGTCGTGACCGGCGGCTCCTCCGGCCTGGGCGAAGCGACCGCCCGCGCGCTGGCGGCGAAGGGCGCGAAGGTCGCCATCTTCGATCTCAACGCCGAGAAGGGCGAGGCGGTGGCGGCCGAGATCGGCGGCACCTTCTGCCAGGTCGACGTGACCAAGGACGACAGCGTCGACGCGGGCTTCGCGAAGGCGCGGGCGGCGCATGGGCAGGAACGGGTGCTGGTCTGCTGCGCGGGCACCGGCAACGCGATCAAGACCGCGAGCCGCTCGCGCGAGGATGGCAGCATCAAGCATTTCCCGCTCGATGCCTTCGACAAGATCATCCAGATCAACCTGGTCGGCACCTTCCGCTGCGTGGCCAAGTCGGCGGCGGGGATGCTGACGCTCGAACCCCTGGCCGAGAATGCGCGCGGGGCGATCGTGATGACCGCCTCGGTGGCGGCCGAGGACGGGCAGATGGGGCAGGCGGCCTATTCGGCGTCGAAGGGCGGCGTCGTCAGCCTGACCCTGCCGATTGCGCGCGACCTGATGAGCGAGGGGATCCGGGTCAACACCATCCTGCCGGGCATCTTCCTGACGCCGCTGATGCTGGGCGCGGGCGACAAGGTGGTCGATGCCCTGTCGCAGTCGGTGCCCTTCCCCAAGCGGCTCGGCAATCCGCCCGAATATGCCAAGCTCGCGCTCGCGATGATCGAGAACGACTATTTCAACGGCGAGGACGTCCGCCTCGACGGGGCGATCCGCATGGCCGCGCGCTAGGGCGATTCCGGACGCTTATTTGGAGAAGATGCGGCAGGCTCTGACGAGCTTGCCGCCGATATCCTCGATCACCGCGTCGCTGGTGAGATGGGCGAACTCGATCGCGGAGATGCCGAAGCGCGGTTCGCCCTGCTCGTCGTTGATCGTCGCCGCGACGGTGACGATGCCGGGATAGAGGACCTCGCGGTCGACCGCATAGCCGCGCTCGCGCGCCTCATGCACCTCGGCGATATATTGGTCGGCGGTCAGCGGCACCTGCCAGCGCAGGCTGGGGAAGAGCTTGCGGATCTTGGCGTCCGGGATGTTCTTCGCCGCCGCGACCGCGCGGCCCAGCGCGCCCAGCAGCATCGGCATGCGCTGGGTGATCTCCATGTCGAGCCGCACCGGGCGGGCGGCAACGGCGCGGTGGATCAGCACCAGCCGCTCGTCGGTGATCTGCCACAGCGCGATCAGGCATTGCGCGTCCGACGCCAGTCGCTCCACCTCAATGCGCATCAGCTCGACCAGCTTGCTGTCGCCCAGCCCCTTGGCCAGCTCGTACAGGCCCGGCCCCAGGCCATAGCTTTTGGTCGACGCGTCGAAGGTCGCCATATTCTCCGCCGCCAGGGTGCGCAGCACGTTGAACGCGGTCGACGTGTTGACGTTGGCGAGCCGCGCGGCGGCGCTGACACCAATGGGTTTGTCGTTCTGTGCCAGGACGCGCAGCAGGCGGATCGTCTGCAATACGGCGCCGACAGGCTTGAACTTGGTTTTCGCGGCTTCCGTTTCGCTCATGCGTCTTCGTATTGTGGCCCCATCCCAAAATCAAGCGAACGCCTGTTGTGCGACTCTGGCTTTTCGGTATAGAGAAGATCATTCTCAAATCGACGCAGCGCAATATGGAGAGGCGTACCATGTTTTTCGAGCCGGCCGCAGTCGACGTCGTCAGCGATCAGATCATCGGGGGGCGCCGTATCGCGGGCGAGCGGGCGGCCGAGGTCGTCAGCCCGTCCAGCAAGGCGATGGTGCGCCCGATCAGCTGGGCATCGGAGGATCAGGTCGACGCGGCGGTCCGCTCGGCGCGGGCGGCGTGGAAGACCACCAACTGGGGGCGGAGCGGGCCGCGCGAGCGGGCGGCGGTGCTGATGCGCTTCGCCGATCTGGTCGACGCCCATGCCGAGGAGATCTGCCGGCTGGAATCGCTCGTCTCGGCGCGCATCTATTCTGAGGCGATGGCGCGCGACGTGCGCGTGGTGTCGGGCGTGCTGCGCTATTTCGCCGAATATGCCGACAAGGTGGACGGCACGGTGACGCCGACGCCGCAGAACTCGCTCTCGCTGACCGTGCACGAACCCTATGGCGTGGTGGCGGCGATCTCGCCCTGGAATTTTCCGATGATCCTGTCGGCGTGGAAGTTCGCGCCGGCGCTGGCGGCGGGCAATGCGGTGGTGCTCAAGCCGTCCGAAATGACCCCGTTCAGCGCCGCGCGCATCGCCGAACTGGCGGTGGAGGCGGGCCTTCCCGCCGGGCTGTTCAACGTGGTGCAGGGCGATGCGACGGTGGGCGCGGCGCTCGTGCGGCATCCAGGCGTCGACTATGTCACCTTCACCGGATCGAGCGCGACCGGCGCGCGCATCATGGCCGATGCGGCGATGACCGGGCTCAAGCCGGTCAGCCTGGAGCTGGGCGGCAAGGGGCCGCAGCTCGTGTTCGACGATGCGGGCGAGATCGACCGACTGGCGCGGATGATCGCGCGCGGCATCACCTATAATTCCGGCCAGGTCTGCTTCGCCGGATCGCGCCTAGTCGTCCAGCGCGGCATCGCCGATCCGCTGCTCGATGCGGTCGCGGCGGTGATGCGCGATTATCGCGTCGGGCCGACCTGGGACGAAACCACCACCATGCCGCCGATCATCAACGCGCGGCAGGCGGAGCGCATCGACGGCATCGTCCGCGCTGGGATCGCCGACGGCGGGGTCGCGCTGTGCGGCGGCGCGCCGGTCGATCATCCCGATGGCGCCTTCTATGCGCCCACCATATTGCGCGGCGTGCCGGCCGCCAGCCGGGCGCTGCGCGAGGAGATTTTCGGCCCGGTGCTGGCGGTGCAGGAATTCGACGATGTCGACGAGGGCATCGCGCTGGCCAATCATGACGATTATGGCCTCACTGCCTCGGTCCACACCCGTGACATCAGCCGCGCGCTCCATGCCGCGCGCGCGATCGAGAGCGGCACGGTGTGGATCAACGACTGGGGCCGGCGCAGCGACTTCACCGCGCCCTTCGGCGGCTACAAGCGCTCGGGCCTGGGCAAGGACATGGGCCTGGCCGGCTACACCAAATATCTGAAGACGAAAGCCATCTGGGTCGAACTCTGATGAAGTTCGGCGAGGTCGTCACGACGCCGCCGCCCGCGGCGTACCGCAACTATGTGCTGGGCCTGTTCGCGGCGCTCTATGCGCTTAACTTCATCGACCGGCAGGTGATCGCGGTGGTCGCGCTGGACCTGAAGCGCGACCTGAACATGTCCGACGCCGATCTGGGCTTCCTCTACGGCACGGCGTTCGGCGTCTTCTATGCGCTGTTCGGCATCCCGCTCGGGCGGCTGGCGGATAGCTGGAACCGGGTGCGGCTGATGACGGTGGGCCTTGCCCTCTGGTCGGTGATGACCGCGCTGTCGGGCGCCGCCCGCAGCGGGCTGCAGCTGACCGCCGCGCGGATCGGCGTCGGGGTAGGCGAGGCCTCGGCCAGCCCCTGCGCCTATTCGATCTTGTCCGACTATTTCCCGCGCGAGAAGCGGGCCACCGCGCTCGCCACCTATACCGCCGGCACCTATATCGGCGCGGGGCTGTCGCTGTTCCTGGGCGCCGAAGTGCTCAAGCGCTGGAACGCGGCCTTTCCCGATGGCTGGCACGGCATCGTCGGCTGGCAGGCGACCTTCGTCGCGATGGGGCTGCCCGGCATCGTCCTGGCCTTCGTCGTCGCGCGGCTGAAGGAGCCGGCGCGGGGCCTGTCGGACGGCATGATCGCACCGCCGGTGCCGCATCCTTTCCGCGCGTTCGGCGAGGAACTGCTGACGATGGTGCCGCCGCTGACCCTGATCGGCGCGGCGCGGCGGGGCGTGGGCGCGCTGCTGGGCAATCTCGCCGGCGCGACGATCATCGCCGCGATCGCGGGGGGATTGATCCGGCTGACCGGGGACGTGCTGCAATGGGCGTCGGTCGGGATCGGCGTCTATGCGGTGTTCAGCTGGGCGGCGGCGCTGCGCAGCCGCGACTATCCGGCCTTCGTGCTGATCTGGAAATCGCCGGCGTTCCTGCTGCTCCTGCTCGGACATGGGCTTGCCGCACTGGTCGCCTATGCCGTCGTCTTCTGGTCGCTGCCCTATGCCGAGACCGCCTTCCATGTCGAGAAGTCGACCGCTGGGCTGCTGATCGGCGGGGCAGGGGCAGCCGGGGGCTTCCTGGGCGCGATCCTCGGCGGGCGGCTGGCCGACAGCCTGCGCCGCCGCCATCCTTCGGGCCGGGTGCTGGTCATCCTCGCTTGCGCCGGGCTGCCGGTCATTCCCATGGCGATCAGCTTCACCACGAGCAGCGAGACCTTGTTCTACGTGCTGCACCTGCCGACGATCGTCTTGACCAGCCTGGGGATGGGGGCGTCCGCCGCGACCACGCAGGATCTGGTCCTGCCGCGCATGCGCGGGGTCGCGACCGCGACCTTCCTGCTGGCGCTCACGCTGATCGGGCTGGCGCTGGGCCCCTATGGCGTCGGCCGGCTGGTGCCGGTCACGGGCAGCCTGTCGAACGCGCTCCTTCTGATGCTGTGCATCACGCCGCTGCCGGTCGCCTGCCTGGTGGCGCTCTATTTCAAACTGCCGGCCGCCGAGGCGAGCGTCGTCGAGCGGGCGCGGGCTGCGGGAGAAGAATTGTGAGATCGAAACTTCGCGACAGCGCGGATGCCGCGCTGGACGGGCTGCTGCGCGACGGCATGACGATCATGTCGGGCGGCTTCGGCCTGTCGGGCAATCCCGAGACGCTGATCGACGTGGTGCGCCGCTCGGGCGTGCGCGACCTGACCGTCATCTCGAACAATGCCGGCGCCGACGGACATGGCCTGTGGCACTGGCTGAACGGCGGGCAGGTGCGCAAGATGATCTCCTCCTACGTC
The DNA here is from genome assembly GCA_963540925.1 of uncultured Sphingomonadaceae bacterium. GTDB lineage: Bacteria > Pseudomonadota > Alphaproteobacteria > Sphingomonadales > Sphingomonadaceae > Rhizorhabdus. The sequence continues at coordinate 200,535 of CAUTRN010000005.1, read as the reverse complement.
GGGGAGAACAAGCTGTTCGAGCAGCTCTATCTGTCGGGCGAACTGGAGCTGGAACTCAATCCCCAGGGCACGCTGGCCGAACGGATCCGCGCCGGCGGTGCGGGAATTCCGGCTTTCTATACCAAGACCGGGGTGGGGACGGTGGTGTCCGAGGGCAAGCCGGTCGAGCAGTTCGACGGCGAACTCTATGTGCGCGAGCGCTGGCTGCGCGCGGATCTGGCAATCGTGAAGGCGTGGCGGGCCGATCCGGCAGGCAACCTCCAGTTTCGCAAGACTGCGCGCAACTTCAACCCGATGATGGCGACCGCCGCAACGATCACCGTCGCCGAGGTGGAGGAACTGGTCGAGCCCGGCGCGCTGGGCAGCGACTTCATCCACACGCCCGGCATCTATGTCGACCATGTCGTGATGGCGTCGATCAACGAGAAGCGGGTCGAGCGGCTCACCGAGCGCGAAGAGGAGGCGGCGGCATGAGCTGGACCCGCGACCAGATGGCAGCGCGCGCCGCGCAGGAGCTGACCGACGGCGCCTATGTCAATCTCGGCATCGGCATCCCCACTTTGGTCGCCAACCATGTGCCGGCGGGCATGGAGGTGAGCTTCCATTCCGAAAACGGGATGCTCGGCATCGGTCCCTTCCCGTTGAAAGGGCAGGCCGATCCCGACCTGATCAACGCCGGCAAGCAGACCGTCACCGAACTGCCCGAGACGAGCTATTTCTCGTCGGCCGACAGCTTCGCGATGGTGCGCGGCGGGCATATGGACCTCACCATCCTGGGGGCGATGGAGGTGGCCCAGAATGGCGACATCGCCAACTGGACCGTGCCCGGCAAGATGATGAAGGGCATGGGCGGGGCGATGGACCTGGTCGCTGGTGTCCGGCGCGTCGTGGTCGTCATGGACAGCCGCTCGCGCGAGGGCGCGCCCAAGGTGCTGAAGCGCTGCAGCCTCCCACTCACCGGCACCGGGGTCGTCGATCTGGTGATCACCGACCTCTCGGTTTTCCGATGCGACAAGGCGGGCGGCGGGCTGACGCTCGTCGAACTCGCGCCCGGCGTGACGCTCGACGATGTGCGGGCCGCGACCGAAGCCGATTATGGCATCGCCCTTTCCTGATAATATTCTTTATACAGAATGATATTCTGAATATTGACAAATCGGGCCCGGCACGGGATGCTGAAGCATGATTTCTGACGTGGGAGAGTCCCGGTGAGCGGGGTGGCGAGGATACGCGGCGGCATCGGTGCCGATGAGGACTATTGGCTGGCGATCGAGCGGGGCGAGTTCCGCATCTCGCGCTGCGCGTCGTGCCGCACCTGGATGTGGCCCGCCAATTTCCGCTGCGGTGACTGCGGCTCCTGGGAGATCGCCTGGGAAGAGGTGCCGGCGGAAGGGGTGATCTACACCTGGACCCGCAACCATGCGGTGTCGGAAGTGCTCGCCGAACGGCAGGCCGATCTTCCCTATGTCACCCTGCTGGTCGAGCTGCCCCAGGCGGGCGGCGCGCGGGTGGCCGGCGTGCTGGAAGGGTCCGAGGAGGGGCTGAAGATCGGCGCGAAGGTGGTGGGGCGACTGCTGCCGCCGAGCGACAAGGCGAAGGGCTATGGCTCGGTCGTCTGGTCGATCGCGGGGGATGCGCGATGAGCCGTTCAATGCGGGGCAGCGCGGCGATCGTCGGCATCGGCCAGACGCCCTATTACCGGCGCGGCACCTCGCCGCATCCCGAGATGAAGCTGGCGCTGCAGGCGATCGTGGCCGCGTGCGAGGATGCCGGCATCGATCCGCGCGAGGTGGACGGCTTCGTCTCCTACGGGTCGGAGCATAATAATGGGCAGAAGCTGCTGCCGGGCCTCGGCATCCGCGAGCTGCGCTTCGGCGCGCTCGCCTGGACCCATGGCGGCGGCATTCCGGCGGCGGTCGGCATCGCCGCCGCGGCGATCCATGCCGGGCAGGCCGATGTGGTGGCGGTCTATCGCGCGATGGCGGAAGGCAGCAACCAGCGGCTGCGGGTGGCGGTGACGCAGAGCGACACGCCCGCGCAGTTCCTGGTCAACGGCATCGACATGGTGCTGCAGCGCTCCGCCATGCGCTCGCGCCGGATGATCGAGGTCGATGGCGTGCCCGCCGAGACGATGGAGACGATCGCGCGGGTGAGTTATCACCACGCCCAGAACAATCCCTCGGCGGTCGCCTACGGCAAGATGCTGACCCATGAGCAATATGTCGGGTCGCGCTTCATCTCGGAGCCCTATCGGCTGTTCGACTGCTCGCGCGAGAATGACGGCGCGGCGGCGGTGATCCTGGTGTCGGCAGAGCGCGCCCGCGATCTGGCCCAGAAGCCGGCCTATGTGCTCTCGGTACCGATGGGCGCCACCGCCTCGGGCGGATCGCGCGAGGATAATCACGAGCCCTACAGCTCGGTGGGGATGACAGGGCTGGCCCGGCGGATGTGGGCGGAATCGGGCTATGGTCCCGGCGACGTGGACGTGGCGCAGATCTACGAGAATTTCAGCGGCATGGCCGTGCAGTCGATCATCGACCATGGCTTCTGCACCGCCGCGACGGCGGGCGAGTTCCTGACCTTCGACAATCTGGTGGCACCGTCCGGCACGCTGCCGATCAACACGTCGGGCGGCAACATGGCCGACGGGTTCATCCACGGCATGGGCATGGTGGTGGAGGCGGTGCGCCAGATCCGCGGCACCTCCACCAACCAGGTGCCGGGCGCGAAGCTGTCGATGATGGCGGGCGGCCCCGGGGATTCGATGACCAGCACCGGCCTGTTCGGGGCGGCAGAGACGCTTTGAGGGAGATCGGACGATGGAGTTGAAAACCGAAGCGGCGCCGCCGGCGCGCAAGGTCGCGACCCTGGAGACGCTGAGCCCCAGCCAGATCGCGGCGATCCGCGCCATTCCCGAGTTCAACACGGTGCCGCCACCGGTCGCGACCGAGACCAGGCCGGTGTCGATCTTCCTCGATCCCGCGCAATATGCGCTGGAGCAGGAGCGGGTGTTCCGCCGGATGGCGGTGCCCGTCACCCTGTCGGCGGCGCTGCCCGAGCCGGGATCGGTGATCGGGCATGAGGGCTATGGGCTGCCGCTCGTCATCGCGCGGGCGAAGGACGGCAAGGTCCGCGCCTTCCTCAACGCCTGCAAGCACAAGGGCGCCAAGCTGGTCGAGGATTGCGAGCATCACAAGATGTCGCGCCTCACCTGTCCCTATCATGCCTGGACCTTCGGCCTCGACGGCAAGCTGCTCGCCGTGGCGCGCAGCGATGCGTTCGAGGCGATCGACAAGGCGAGCTACGGGCTGACCGAACTGGCCTGCCGCGAACATGGCGGGATCGTCTGGGTGTCGCTCAATCGCCATGCCGAGCCCGATTTCTCGGGGCTGATCCCCGAGCTGGAGGCCGATCTCGACGCGCTCGGCATAGGCGGCATGATGCTCTACGGGCGCCGCACCTTCCAGGTGAAGGCGAACTGGAAGCTGGTGATGGAGCCCTTCATGGAGAGCTACCATGTGCCGCGGCTCCACGCCGCCTCGATCGGCGACCTTTTCGGCGACGTGACGCGCGTGATCGACGAACTCGGGCCGCATCAGCGCAAGGTGGCGGGCAAGGTGAACTACAAGCCGGAAATGGCGGACATCCCGGGCGAGAACATCCACAAGACGGTGACCCACGCCTATCAGATCTTCCCCAACGCGGTGCTGATCACCAGCCCCTATTATATCAGCTTCATGACCCTGATGCCCAAGTCGGTGGACGAGACGACGGTCGAATATTTCAACCTCGTTCCCGGCCCGCCGCCCAACGAGAAGGTGGCCGAGCTGTACCGCCGCTCCTTCGAGCTCGTGCTGCAGGTGTTCGGCGACGAGGATTTCCGCGCGGCGGAGATTTCCCATGCGGGCCTCGCCTCCGGGGCGCTCGACCATGTCACCTATGGCGGCATGGAGACGACCATCCCCATGTACTACCGGCAACTGGAAGCGCGGCTGTGATGCATAACGGACTGTTGCAGGATGGCCTGGCCTATGGCGCGCGCCGGCATCCCGACAAGATCTTCGGCTCGATCGACGGAGAGGTGGTGCGCTATGGCGCGCTGGCGACGTGGACCGATGGCATTGCCCAGCATCTCCAGGCGCTGGGCGTCGTGGCGGGCGACCGGGTCGCGCTGGCCGGTGGCAACTCGTTGCCTTGGATGGCGGCCGCCTATGCGATCCTGAAATGCGGAGCGATCATCGTCCCGGTCAACGACCGCTATGTCGCCGACGAGGTCGAGCATCTGCTGGCGCTCACCGAGCCGCGAGTGGTGATCGCGGACGAGCCGCGCGCGGCGATCGTCGCGGAGACCGGGCTGCCGGTTCCCGTGGTGGCGCTGGAGCGGCTCGATGCCTTCCGCGATGGCGCGGCGCCGGGGTGGCGCGAGGTGCGCGTCACCTCCGAAGCCGTCGCGATGGTGATCTTCACCAGTGGTTCGACGGCGCGGCCCAAGGGCGCGATGATGACCCATGGCAATTATCTCGCCAAATTCTTCGAGATGATGATGCTCGATCCCCGGCTGGGTCCGGACACCCGGGCGCTGATGCCGCTGGGCCTCCATTCCTCGCCGGGCCTGCCCTGGGGCATATTGTTCACCGGCCTGCTGGGCGGCAGCCTGTACGTCACCCGCAAATATCGGGCGGAAGAGACGCTGGCGACCCTGGCGAACGAGGGGATCAGCTTCTTCATCGGTGCGCCGATGATCTACGACCAGATTTCCCGCCTGCCGGACTTTGCCGGGGCCGACCTGTCGGCGCTGGGCTTCGCCCGCTGCGGCGGCGCCACCCTCAATCCCGCCACCCACGCGGCCTGGCTCGACAAGGGCGTGGCGGTGCGCGCGCTCTACGGCATGACCGAAATGGGCGGCGGATCGATCATCGCCAGCGAGGAGGAGGCGCGGATCGCGCCCGACAGTTGCGGGCGCGGCCTGGCGCTCACCCGCTTCCGCATGCTGCGCGGTGACGGCAGCGAATGCGCGCCGGGCGAGCCGGGCGACATCTGGCTGCGCGGCCCCGGCATGATGGCGGGCTATTGGCGCGATCCCGAGGCGACCGCCGCGACGATCGTCGACGGCTGGCTGCACACCGGCGACGTCGGTGCGGTGGACGAGCAGGGCTATTTCCGTTTCGTCGACCGCTCGAAGGAGATCATCAAGTCGGGCGGGTTCAACATCTCGCCCACCGAGATCGAGGCGGTGCTGGTCGACATCGACGGCGTGATCGAGGCGGCGGTGTTCGCGGTCAGCGACGAGAAGTTCGGCGAGGTGCCGTTCGCCTGCCTCCATGTCGAGGTCGACATCACCGCCGAGCTGGTGGTCGAGCGCTGCCGGGGCAAGCTCGCGGGGTTCAAGCTGCCGCGCTATGTGCAGATCGATCGGGCGCCGCTGCCGCGCCTCGCCAACCAGAAGATCGACCGGCGCTACCTGAAGGGCTTCTACGCCGACATGGCGGCACGGCCGGCCTCTATGAGCCCGCCGCGCCCCTGATGCGGCGCAGGGCCGGGGGCGTCACCGCCTCCGGCCGGCCTCGATATCCTCGATCAGTTCGGCCGCCCGCCAGGCGGTCGCGACGACCGGTCCGAAGGTGTTGCCGCTGGGGATCTGCGGCATGATCGACAGGTCGACCACATGGACCCCCTCGACGCCGCGCACGCGGGTGATCGGATCGACCACGGAGCCCTCGTCCGCGCCCATCCGGCAGGTGCCGGCGGCGTGGAAGGCGGGGATGCCCATCTGGCGATAGGCGTCCAAGATCTGCTCGTCGCTCTCGACCGCCGGCCCCGGCCGGGTCTCCTCCACGACCAGTCCCGCGATCGGCGGCTTGGCCACCAGCCCGCGCACGGCGCGGACCGTGGCGACCAGTTCCTTGCGATCCTCGGGGTCGGAGAAGAAGTCGAGGCTGGCATCGGGCAGGGCAGCGGGATCGGCGGTGGTGATATGGACCTCGCCGGTCGCGCGCGGGCGCAGCGGATAGATCACCATCTGCATGCCCGGGAAACGCTCCATCGCCATCTTCGCGCTCGACCGGTCCAGGCTGTGCGGTGCTGCGAGCAGCTGGGCATCGGGGCGCGGCGCGTCGGGGTGGGTGCGGAAGGCGGCGCCCAGCTCGAAGGTGGCGAGCGCCAGCGGGCCGCTGCGGGTGAGATAATAGCGCAGCCCGTTGAGCAGCACGCGCCAGCCCGAATATTGCGCGTTGCGCGAGGTGCCGGCGGTCAGCTTCCACTGCAGGGTGATGCTGCAATGCTCGCGCAGGTTGCGGCCCACCTCGGGCCGGTCGGCGATGCAGGCGATGCCGAGCGCGGCCAGCCGGCCGGCGTCGCCGATCCCCGATCGCTGGAGGATGGCGGGCGATCCGAAGGTGCCGGCGGCGACGATGAAGCGCTTGGCCGCGATCCGCTCGCGGCCCCCGGCGCCGACCAGCTCGACCGCGACGGCGCGGGTGCCGTCGAAGATCAGGCGATCGACGGTCAGGCCGGTCCGCACCGTCAGATTGGCGCGGCGCCGGGCCGGCTTCAGGAAGGCGGCGGCGGCGCTCTGGCGCTTTCCCTTCCAGATGGTCTGCGGGCAATAGCCGATCCGCTCGCCGTCGCCGGGTGCGTTGAAATCCGCCACGGGCGCGAGGCCCGCCGCCGGGCCGCTGTCGATCAGCGCGGCGAGGGCGGCATTGTCGGCGGTCGGCATCGATATGCCGAGCCGCCCGGTGGTGCCGCGACCGTCGCCCGGGCCCAGCGCATGGCGTTCGACCTCGCCGTAGACCCGGCCGATCTGCGACCAGCCCCAGTCGGCGCTGGTCGTCGCGGCAATGGCGTCGAAATCGGCGGGCTGGCCGCGCACATACATCATCCCGTTCACCGAGGAGGACCCGCCCAGCACCTTGCCGCGCAGCCAGTGCTTGGCGGGGCTGTTGTCGCCCGGTCCGCCGCGCACCGGATAGGCCCAGACATGGTCTGGCTTGACCAGGATCTTGCCCACGCCCTTGGGCATGTGGATCATCGGGTGGCGATCGGACGGCCCGGCCTCGACCAGCAACACCCGCCGCGCCGGATCGCAGCTCAGCTTTTCGGCCAGCACGCAGCCGGCCGCGCCGCCGCCCAGGATCACCAGGTCATAAGAGTCCGACATCCGCATCCTCAACATTCGACTTTCAGAAAGCTATTTGCCATACAGAATGAATTGCTACAATGGGTGCCGGAAGAGGGGCGGATGGACGACAATCATATTCCTGTCATCGTGGGTGTGGGCGAACTGGTGGACCGGCCCGCGAGCCCGGACAAGGGACTGGAGCCGATCAAGCTGATGGCGCAGGCGCTGCGCCTGGCGGAGCGGGATGCCGGGGCAGCGCTGCTCGCGCATCTCGATGGCATCGACATCATCAACGAGATATCCTGGCCCTATCCCGACCCGTGCGCGCTGCTGCGTGCGGAACTGAGCGGGGGCGGGGACGTCGCCTGCACCTATCATCCGGTCGGCGGGCAGACGCCGATGCTGGCGATCCACCAGGCCGCGCTGGCGATCCAGCAGGGCCGCTGGCGGGTGGCGGCGCTGTGCGGCGCGGAGGCGCAGTCGACCGTCACCGCCGCCCAGCGCGCCGGGATCGCGCTGCCCTGGGCGCCCCGCATCGAGGATTTCGTGCCCGTCCGTGGCGGCACCTATCAGCAGCCGATCGCGCGCGCGCTCGATTTCGCGACCCCAACCCATGTCTATCCCTTCTACGAGGCGGCGACCCGCGCGGCCTGGGGGCAGAGCTTCGCCGAGGCGCAGGCCGAGTCCGGCCGGATCTGGGCGAACAACGCCGCGGTCGCCCGGACGCGCGAGGCGGGCTGGATCCGGCGTGAGATATCGCCCGAGACGGTGACTACGCCTTCGATCGACAACCGGCTGATCGCCTGGCCCTATACCAAGCTGATGAGCGCCAATCCCGGCGTGAACCAGGGCGCGGCGGTGCTGATGTGCAGCCTCGCTTTCGCGCGGGAGGCGGGCGTGCCCGAGGACCGGCTGATCCATGTCCATGGCGGCGCGGCCGCCGACGAGCCGCGCGATTATCTGGCCCGCACCACCTATGCCCGCTCGCCCGCGATGGAATGGGTGCTGGAGCGGGCGAAGGGCCAGGCGGGAACCGAGGGCTTCGACGCGACCGAGCTGTACAGCTGCTTCCCGGTCGTCCCGAAGATGGCGCGCCGGACGCTCGGCCTGTCGGACGAGGCGCCGCTCAGCGTGGCGGGCGGGCTCACCTTCTTCGGCGCGCCGCTCAACAACTACATGACCCACGCCGCGGTGGCGATGGTCCAGCGCCTGCGCGAGCAGGGGGGCAGGGGGCTGCTCTATGCCCAGGGCGAATATGTCACCAAGCATCATGCGCTGGTGGTGGGGCGCCAGCCGCTCGGCGTGCCGCTCGCAGAGAGCTATCGGCGCCCGGAGGAGACGGCGCTGATGGTGATGGCGCAGGATCATCAGGGGCCGGCCCGCGCCGACAGCGCGACCCTGCTCTACGACCGCCATGGGAATGTCCGCCATGGCGGGGTGATCCTCACCACGCCGACCGGCCAGCGCCAACTGGCGCGCGTCCCGGCCGACGACGCCGCGACCGTAGCAGCGATCCAGTCCGATCGCGGCGTCGTGGGTATGACGGGGCAGGTCAGCCTGGATGGGGAGGGGATTGCCCGATGGACGATCGCCTCATAGCGGGGTGCCGTCCTCCGCGCTGACGCGCACCACCAAGGTGCCGGAATTGTCGCCGGAGAACAGCGCCATCAGCGCCTCCGGCAACAGCGCGAAGCCGGTGCGGATGTCCTGGCGGTGGTGCAGGCTACCCTCGGCGTACCAGCGCTCCAGGTCGGTGACGATCTCGTCATAGGCGCCTTCGAAGTCGGTGCCGATGAAGCCCTGCAGCCGGACCCTGCCATAGATGATCCGCATCATGTCGAGCGCGGGGCCATCTTCGCCCGCGCCGTCGCCGTCATAGGTGGCGATCTGCCCGCACAGCACCATCCGCCCGTCCTTTTTCATCCGGGCGAGCAGGGTGCGCAGCAGCGGCCCGCCGACATTGTCGAAGAAGATATCGACCCCGCCGGGGCAGAGCGCGTCGAGCCGCGCGGCGACATCTTCCTTCTTGTAGTCGATCAGGTCGGTGATGCCGCAGGTGTCGCGCAGCCAGGCCGCCTTGGCGCCGCCGCCGCAGATGCCGACGATATGGCAGCCGAGGTTGCGGCCGATCTGCATCACCATCGCGCCGACCGAGCCGGCTGCGCCGGACACGACCAGCGTCTCACCCGGCTTCGGCGTGCCCACATAGCGCAGCCCGCCATAAGCGGTGCGGGCGTTGAGGCCGAGCCGGCCCAGCGCGTCCACCGACGAGATATGCGCCGGCAATTTCCGGTAGCCGCGCCTCGGATCGATCCAGGCGAAATCCTGCCAGCTGCCACCGCCCACCAGCCGATCGCCAACCTTGAACGCCGCATCGTCGCTCTCCACCACCCGGCACACCGACGGGGCGATTACCGGCTGGCCGATCTCCACCACCGGATGGGGGCGGTCGCGGCGCCCGCTGATGAAGTTGCGCACGGTGGGCGCACACATGATCAGCTCTTGCTGCACCAGGACCATGCCGGGCGCTGGACGATCGGGAACACTGCTTTCCACTCTGTCGAGGCAGGACGGATCGAAGCCGCCGGTGGGGTGGATGGCGAGCAGCCATTGCCGGTTGATCATGCGGGCATCCTTCCAAGGATATTTGCTATACAGAATATCATTCTCTTGATAGCAAGGCCGCCTCGATCGTCAACGCGCAATGGCCGGGAGCAGGATGATGATGCAGGAAAGCGGGGACGCCCTCGTCGAACGGTCACGCGCCGCCTTGCGCGCGATCGGCTTCCAGGGCGGGCGCAGCCTGTCGGTCACCTTCCGCACCGATCCGGCGCTCATCGCCGCGATGCTGCCGCCGGGGCTGGAGCCGGTCGCCTCGCCGATCATGCGCTGCGGCGTTTCGCAATTCGCGTCCGGCACCTGCGGGCCCTTTCGGGGCGCCTCGGTGCGTGCGCTGGCGCGGCATGGCGATCTGGTGGGCATGTATGTGCTCGCCATGTGGGTCGACACGGCGGAATCGATGATCTTCGGCCGCGAATTGTGCGGCGAGCCCAAGACGCTGTGCCGCGCCGAACTGGCGTTCGACGGCGCCCGCAAGACGGCGCGGATCGAGACCGCCACGGATCGCATCGAACTGGCCTTCGACAGCGGCGCCGCGATCGGCCCTTCGGTCGTCGAGGGCGCCAATTTCACCTATCTGACGGCATGGAAGCCGGGCGGGCTCGAGCTTGATCGGGATCCCTATCTGCTGGCGCTCGAGACCCGAGCGGAGATGCGCGCGGGCTGCGCCGGAACGGCGAGCCTGGCCCTGGGCGGTAGCGGGGGGCTGGAGGGGATTGCGATCGAGGAGATCGTCGATGCCTCCTATGCCGAGCTGGACACCAGTATGGCCGTGCGGACGCTGGGGACCGTTCCGGCGGGCGATTATCTGCCCTTCGCCTATGCGGGCCTGCCGGACTGGGGCCGGCTGTCCGGCGAGCGTGACTAGCTCCGGGGCATCTCGACCCGGAACCGGGGGTTGGTGCGGGTGCGGATCGCTTCGAAGCGATGGGCGATGGCGGCGTCGGCCACATCATTGGTGATCAGGTAGAAACGGTCGGCCATGATCGCGTCGAAGGTCAGCTCGGCGATCGTCTCGGCATCCTGGCTGACGGCGAGGATCGCCGGGGAATCCCCGCGCAGCGCGGCCGGATCCTCCATCACGCCATCAGCGGGGCGCAGCGACGCGGGCCGGTTGCGCTCGGACTCATAGATCGCGGTGCGCACCTGGCCGGGGCAGAGCAGGGTGACGCCGATCGGCGCGCCAATCGCCCGAAGCTGCGCATAGAGCGCTTCGCTGATATGGACCACCGCGTGCTTGCTGGCGCTGTAGACCGGGGAGCGCCCGCCGCCGAGCAGGCCCGCGAGCGACGCGGTGTTGACGATGTGGGCCGCGGTGCCCTGCTCGATCATCCGCGGCACGAAGGCGCGCAGGCCGTGGACCACGCCCAGCACATTGACGTCGAACGCCCAGCGCCAGTCCTCGACCGGGAATTCCCAAACCGGCCGATGCCGCCCGCCGGGCGAGATGCCGGCATTGTTGCAGAGCAGGTCGACCGCGCCGAAGCGATCGAAAGTCAGATCGGCCAGCGCGGCGACCGCCGCCTGGTCGGACACGTCGGTGCATGTCCAGTGCAGCTCGGTGCCCGATGTCGCGATCTCCTCCGCCGTCCGCGCCATCGCCTCGGGATCGATGTCGGAGAGGATCAGGCGCATCCCCACGTGGGCGAAGCGCTTCGCGAGCGCCTGGCCGATGCCGCTGGCGGCTCCGGTGATCACCGCGACCCGATGGGGGAAGGCAAAGGTCAAGCGATCGGCTTTCGGGGAGAGGAGCGGGAAAAGAGGGTGGGGCCGGCGCCATGCGGTGCCGGCCCCACAGGTCGTCACTTCACTGGCTTGGGATCATTGGCCGAAGCGGATCGTCGCCTTCAGCATCACTTCGCGGCCACGGCTCAGCACGGCGGTCTGGTCGGCGAGCAGGGTTCCGGTGCCGCCCGGCGCCGCGCCCGACAGCGGATTTTCGGCTGAGCGGGTGAAGTAGCGGGTGTTCGACAGGTTGCGGCCGATCAGCGCCAGCTCCCACTTCTGGTCCTCGTCCATCACCCGGACGCCGGCATCGTAAAGCTCATAGGCCTTCTGGCGGCCGCCCGGCGAGTTGATCACGTCGGTGAAGAAACCGCTGGAGAAGCTCATATTGCCGTTCACGCCGATCTTGATGCCGGAGAAGGCGGGCGAGGTGTAGTCGAAGCCGGCATTGCCGCTCCAGTCGGGCGCGCGGGCGAGCTGCGCGCCGCTCAGGTCGTGCAGCAGGCCGACCTGGTTGGTGAAGCGGTTGACCTGGTTGACGCAGGCCGGGGCAGCCAAGCCGCGATAGCAGGTGCCCTGATAATCGGTGTAGCGGCCCTTCTCGTAGGACAGCGCACCGGTCAGCGACAGGCCCTCGACCGGGGTGCGATAGCTGAAGTCGAACTCCAGGCCCTTGGTGCGCACCGCGCCCGCGTTCGACAGAACCTGCTGCAGGCCGACCAGCACCGCGACCTGAAGACCCGTGGTCTCATAGGTATAGGCGATCAGGTTGAGCCGCAGGTCGCCGTCGAGCAGCGAGGTCTTGATGCCGCCTTCGAAGCCCTTGATCAGCTGCTGGTCGTAGCTCGGGTCGATCGCGGAATTATAGCGACCGTCCGCGCCCAGGCCGCCGGCGAGCACCGGCTGGGTGGCGTTGAAACCGCCCGACAGGAAGCCTTCCTTGTACGAACCGAAGATCGTCAGGCGCGGGTTCGGCCGGAAGGACAGCGTGGCTTCGGGCGACAGGTTGTTGAAGCTGATCTGCCGGCGGCTGTTCACCTCGATCAGGTTGTTGGGGCTGCCCGCCGTCGCCGCGCGGAACACGGGCAGCTTCTTCTCCTCATGCGAGTAGCGGCCGCCCACCGACAGTTCGAGCGTCGGCAGCAGCTTGATCTGGCTCTGGGCGAACAGCGAGTAGGCGGTGCCCTTCTGGACATAGAGATAATTGGCGCTGAACACCGGGGCGAGCGCGTTGCGCAGCACGGCGGCGGCCTGCGAGGCGCGCGAGTCCTGGTAGAAGCCGCCGAGCAGGAAGTTGACCGGGCCCGAAAGGTCGCTGGTCAGGCGCAGTTCCTGCGAGGTCTCGTGGATCGACAGGTCGTTGACCGAGGGCAGGAAGGTGCGCGGGATCGCGCCCGTCTCGGCGAAGGTGGCGGTGAAATTGCCCAGATAGCCGGTCTTGTTCTTGTAATAGCCGGTGATCGACGACAGCGTGAAATCGTCGCTGAGCTTGTAGTTCATTTCCAGGCCGCCCAGCGTCTGCTTCGACTTCAGGTAGGTCTCCTGCTTGAAGCGCGGATTGAAGGCGCCGAAGTTCGGCCCGATATTGTCGGTGACGGTGTTGCGGCCGTTGGGGCGGCAATCCTCGGGTGCGAAACTGTTCTGCGGCGTGCCCAGCGGGCAGTTCACATATTCGATGCTGTCGGTCGGCGACGAGGTGTCGAGATCGGTATAGGACAGCTTCAGCCGCGCATCGAAGCGGTCGCTGGGCTCCCACTTCAGGGTGCCGCGCAGCGCATATTCGGTGCCGTTGGGGGTGCGCCGGTCGAAAGGCGCGAAGACGCCGGTGCCGGTCTCGGGCGCCACATTCTTCACATAGCCCTTCATATGGTCGTAATAGGCCGCGACGCGGAAGCCCAGGGTCGGGGTGATCGGGCCCGAGATGAAGCCCTCGTTGCGGGTCTCGTCCGCCTTGAACTCATAGCCCGACGAGAGCTGGCCCTGGAAAGTGCTGGTCGGATCGCCGGTGCGGACCGAGATGATGCCGGCCGGGCTGTTCTTGCCGAAGAACAGCGCCTGCGGGCCCTTCAGCACCTCGATCTGGGCGATGTCCATCTGGCTGAGGCGGCGCACCGAGGAGCGGGCGACCTGCACGCCATCGATGTTGAACGATACCGCCTGGTCGCCGAACGGGTTGCCGTCCACGCCCGAAAGGCCGCGGATCGCGACGACGCCGCCCTGCGCCGAGCCGGTCGCCTCGCTGGTAAGCAGGGTGGGCACGGCGCGGGCCAGCGAGTCGATGTTGTTGATGCCGCGGCGATCGAGCTCGGCGCCGCCGATGGCCGAGATCGCGACCGGCGTGGTGAGCGAGGTCTCGTTGCGGCGGCGTGCGGTGACGACGATGTCCTGGACTTCCGCCTCGGCGGCGGCCTGCGGAACGGTGGCTTCCGGTGTCGTGTCGCTCTGGGCGTGGGCGGCCATGGGCAGGGCTGCCGAGGCTGCGACGGTGGCCAGCAGGGCCGCACGGATGGTTCGCCGATAATACATTGTCTCTCCCCTTCGATCGGTCGCTTCAATGCCTTCTGCTCGGGCATTGTCCGCGCCATCAGCGCGAAAAAATCGGTCGATCCGGGCGGGTGATGGTCCGGCCGGATCGCTGTCGAGCGCGAAACTATTGCGAGCCGGTCGGCCTTGTCAATAAAAAATGAAAGGCATTCTCTATAGAGAATTATAGTATTTTCAGTAGGTTATTGGTGAATTTCACCCAGTTGCTGCGATGGGTTGTGGAAGGCGCCTTCACACGCCCTCCACCCGGCCCGCTTCGAATCGTGTCGTCCCGCCCGTTGCTCAGGCGACAGGGCGGACGTGCGATGGCCCTGCGTCGAACAGCAGCGTCTTGGTCTCGAGGAAGGGCAGCAGCCCCTCGACGCCGCCCTCGCGGCCGACCCCCGATTTCTTGAAGCCGCCGAACGCGATTCCGAAGTCGATGCGCGGGCTGTTGTGGCTCACCGTGCCGGTGCGCAGGCGGCGCATGATCGCATAGGCGCGGTCGGGATCCTGGGTGTAGACCGCGCCGGCCAGGCCGAAATCGCTGTCGTTCGCCAGCCTGACGGCATGGTCCTCGTCGTCGGCCGGGATGACGGCGAGCACCGGGCCGAACACCTCCTCGCGCGCGAGGCGGGAGTCGTTGTCGACATGGCCGAAGACGGTCGGCTCGATGAAATAGCCGCGGTCGAGATGGGCGGGGCGCCGGCCGCCCGCCGCGAGCGTGGCGCCATCGGCGATGGCCGAGGCGATGAAGCCCTCGACCCGCTCGCGCTGCCGCGCGGTCGCCACCGGGCCCATCTGGCTGGCGGGATCGAACGGGTCGCCGACGCGAATCTGTTGCAGATGGCCGGCCAGCGCCGCGAGCATCGCGTCATGGCGCGCGCGCGGCACGACGATGCGCGAGATCGCCGCGCACACCTGGCCGGTTAGCAGGCAGGAGCGCTGGGCGATCGTCGCGGCGGCGGCCTCCACGTCATAATCGTCGAGGATCACCGCGGCGGACTTGCCGCCGAGCTCCAGCGTGTAGCGGCCGATGCGCTCGCCCATGATCGCGGCGATCTTCTGGCCCGCGATCGTCGAGCCCGTGAAGGTCACCTTGTCGATGCCGGGGTGCCGCACGAGGCTTTCCGACACGCCCCGGTCGGCGGTCAGCACGTTGATCACGCCGGGCGGCAGGCCCACCGCCTCGGCGATCTCGGCCATCAGCAGCGCGTGGCCGGGGGCCTCGGGCGACGCCTTGATCACCACCGTGCATCCCGCCAACAGGGCCGGCGCCACCTTCCACGCGATCAGCGAGACCGGCCCGTTCCAGGGAATGATCGCCGCGACCACGCCCACCGGTTCGCGCACGAGCAGTCCGACCCCCGCGCCGCCAAGCGTCGAATGGACCTCCTCGAAGGCGAAGCTGTCGGCCAGCCCGGCATAATAGCGATAGGCGCCGCCGATCGCCCCCGCGAAAGCCCGCGCGGTCGCATGGAGGATGCCCATCTCGTTCGGCCAGATCGCGGCGACGTCGTCGGCGCGCGCATCGAGTTCGGCGCCGATCGCGCGCAGATAGCCCGCCCGTTCGGCCACGCTCATGCGCGGCCAGGGGCCGTCGTCAAAGGCGCGGCGCGCGGCGCCGACGGCGGCGGCCATGTCGGCCTCGGCGGCTTCGGCGACCTCCATATAGAGATCTTCGGTGGCCGGCGCGATCACCCGGATCGTCGCGTCGGTCGACGGCGCGCGCCAGGCACCATCGATGAAGAAGCGGCCAGGTTGCTTGAGCGGCGGCGATGCTGACGAGGCCATGCGAATATCCTTCTCCGATTGTGATCCGTGCTGGCTAGCGGCCTAACCGAAAGCTGGCGAATAATCCAGAACAGCGAATATCATTCTTGATATAGAATAATCGCTGTGCAAGATATGAGGGCAAGCTTCCGCATGAGAGCGGCAGAATCGAGAGGCGAATTGACTATTCTGGATCCCTTTTTCCGGCCCCGGTCGATCGCCTTCGTCGGCGCCTCGAACGATCCCGGCCGCATCGGTGGCAGGCCCTTGGCCTATTCGCTGCGCGACGGCTTTTCCGGGGACATCTATCCGGTGAATCCCGGCCGCGACGTGGTGCAGGGCGTCCGCGCCTATCCTAGCCTGGAGGCGATTGGCGCTCCCGTCGACCTGGCGGTGTTGGCGATCCCGGCGGCCGAGGTTCCGGCGACGGTCGCAGCGGCAGCGGCGCAGGGCGTTCGCGGGGCGGTCGTGCTCTCCTCCGGTTTCGCCGAGGTGGGGGAGGAGGGCGCCCGCCTCCAGGCCGAGATGTGCCGGATCGCGCGCGACGGCGGCCTTCGCCTCATCGGACCGAACAGCTTGGGCCTGATCGCCAACGGCACCGGCGTCTGCGCGACGTTCAGCAGCGTCATCGAGACCTCTGCCATGCTGCCCGGGCGGCTGGCGATCGTCTCCCAGTCCGGGGCCTTCGGTGCTCACCTCGCCATGCTCGCGCTGGCGCGCGGCGTCGGCATCTCGCGCTTCGTGACCACCGGCAACGAGGCCGACGTGACCCTTGCCGACTGCATCGCGCATATGGCGGGCGATCCCGATGTCGGGGTGATCGGCTGCTATTCGGAGGGCATCGGCGATGGCCGCGCCTTCCTGGAGGCGGTGGAACGGGCGCGGCTTGCCGGCAAGCCGGTCGTCATGATGAAGGTCGGCCGCAGCCCCAGCGGGCAGAAGGCCGCGCAATCGCACACCGCCTCGGTCGCGGGCGACGATGCGGTGTTCGACGCGGTCGCGCGCGCGGCGGGCATATTGCGGGTCGATACCACCCAGGAATTCGTGGACCTGCTCTACACGCTCGACCGGCGGCTGCCGGTGGCCGGTCCCGACCTTGGGATCGTCACCGTGTCGGGCGGGGCAGGGGTGCTGATGGCCGACGCGGCCTCGCAATATGGTTTCCAGTTGCCGCCCATGCCCGAAGCGGCGCAGGCGCGGTTGCAGGCGGCGATGCCGTTCGGTTCCGCCGTCAATCCGGTCGACACCACCGCGCAGGCGATGAACGACTTGTCGCTGGTCGGCCAGTCGATCGAGGCGATGCTGGACGATGCCGGCTATGATGCCGTGGTCGGCTTCTTCATGAACTGGCCGGACAGCCCGGCGCTGGCCCCCAAGCTGCGCGCCGCGATTTCGGGCGCGATCGAGGGGCGCAGCGGCCACACCGTCGCGATCGCGATGAACGCCGGCCCTGATACGGTGGCCGCCTTCGATCGCGCGGGCATGCTGGCGTTCGACGATCCCAGCCACGCGATCCGCGCGCTCGCCGGATCGCGCCGGGTCGGCGAGGCGTTGCGCGCGGCGCCCCGCTCGATCGAAACCGTCCCGGCCGCGCCGCCGCTGCCGTCGGCAGCGCTCGACGAATATCAGGCCAGCCAATTGCTGCGCGATGCCGGCGTGCCGATGGCCGCGCTGTCGCTCGCCGCCGACCCAGTCGCCGTCGCCGATATCGTCGCGGGCCTCGATCGCCCGGCGGTGCTCAAGATCCTTTCGCCCGATGTTGCGCACAAATCGGATGTCGGCGGCGTCGCGCTGGGCCTCGTCGAACCCAACGACGCGCGTGAGAAGGCCGCCGCGATGCTCGAGAAGGTCGGCGCTGCCGTGCCCGATGCCGAACTGCGCGGCTTCCTGGTCGGCGCGATGGAGAAGGGCGAAGCCGAGCTGCTGCTGGGCGGCCGCATCGATCCGGTCTTCGGGCCGATCGTCGTGTGCGGCATCGGCGGCGTGTTCGTGGAGATTTTCAACGATGTCGCGATCGGGCTGGCCCCGATCGACAAGGCCGGCGCGGGCGATCTGCTCCGCTCGCTCAAGGGCTGGCCGCTGCTCGACGGCGCGCGGGGCAAGGCACCTTGCGATGTCGATGCCGCCGCCGAGGCGATCGCCGCCTTCTCGCGCTTCGTTGCCGCCCATGCCGACCAGATCGCGTCGGTTGAGATCAACCCGCTTCTCGTCCGCTCGGCCGGCCTTGGCGTCGTCGGTCTCGACGCCGCGATCGAGCGCTCATCCCCTTCCAGCCCGATAGGAGCTTCCCGTGCATAGCAGCACCCCGTCCCCGCTGATCGAAACGCTGCCCGATCATGTCGATCCCGGCCTGGTCCATCCGTTCGACGTCCATCATGACGACCGGCTGACCGCCGACATCCACAAGGGCTATCGGCTGATCCAGCAGACCTCGCCCGCGATCTTCTTCACCCGCAGCAATGGCGGCCATTGGGTGGTCACGCGCTGGGACCTCATCAACGAGATCATGCGCGACCATGAGCATTTCTCGAACCGCGAGCTGGAGATCCCGCGCACGTCGAGCCCGATCAAGGCGCTGCCGATCAACCTCGATCCGCCCGAGCACACGCCCTATCGGGTGATGCTGACCAAATATTTCTCGCCCAAGACGATCGCGGCGCTCGATCCGCTGATCTCGGGCTGGGCCGACCGGCTGATCGACAAGGTCTATGACGATGGCGGTTGCGACTTCACCGAGACGCTGGGCGCGGGTTTTCCGGTGTCGATCTTCATGGACATGATGGGCCTGCCGCTGGAGAAGTTCGAGCATTTCCGCCGGCTCGCCTATGAGTTCTTCAGCGACATTCCGGTCGAGCGCCATGTCGAGATCCAGAAGGAGATCGTCGCCGAGATCGGCGTGACGATCGAGGCGCGCATGGCCGAGCCGCAGAACGACATGATCAGCAAGCTGGTGCGTGAAACCGTGCGCGGCAAGCCGCTGGAGCGCAGCGAGCTCAATTCGATCTGCATGCTGCTGTTCCTCGCCGGGCTCGACACGGTGGCGAACGTCATGACCTTCACCTTCCGCTTCCTGGCCGAGCATCCCGAACTGCAGGCGCGGCTGCGCGACAACCGCGACGACATTCCCGAGTTCGTCGACGAGGCGCTGCGCCGCTTCGCGGTCGTCAACGGCATCCGCGTGGTCAAGAAGGACAAGGAGCTGGGCGGCGTGACCTTCCGCGAGGGCGACATGGTCTGCGCGCCGCTCTACCTGGCGAACATGGACGATGCGGCGAACCCCGCGCCCGACGAGTTCGCGATCGATCGCGACAAGCGCCAACACATCACCTTCTCGACCGGGCCGCATATCTGCCTGGGCCATTATCTCGCCCGGGCGGAGCTGAAGCTGTTCGTCGAGCGCTTCCTCCAGCGCATCCCCAGCTTTCGCATCGCCGCCGATTTCCAGCCGCGCTTCCGCAAGGGCGCGATCTACCAGCTGATCTCGCTGCCGCTCGAATGGGATGTCCAGAATGGCTGAGGCGGAGCCGATGTCGCGGCCCCATCAATTCGCCGAGGTGACGCGCGAAGGCCGGATCACGATCGTCACGATCGACCGGCCCGAGCTTCTGAACGCATTGCACAGCCCGGCCCATCATGAGCTGAGCGCGATCTTCGACGATTTCGCGGCCGATCCCGACCAGTGGGTGGCGATCGTCACCGGCAGCGGCCGGGCTTTCTGCGCGGGCAACGACCTGAAGTTCCAGGCCGGCGGCGGGGGACTCGACCGGCCAGCGTCGGGCTTCGCAGGGCTCACCTCGCGCTTCGACCTCGACAAGCCCGTCATCGCCGCGGTCAATGGCCTGGCGATGGGCGGCGGTTTCGAGATCGTCCTGGCCTGCGACATCGTCGTCGCCAGCGAGAGCGCCTATTTCGCGCTTCCCGAACCGAAGGTCGGGATGGCCGCGCTGTGCGGCGGTTTGCATCGTCTCCCGCGCGCCGTGGGATTGCAGGCCGCCATGGGCATGATCCTGACGGCGCGCCGCGTATCCGCCGTCGAGGCGAAGGCGATGGGGCTGGTCAATGCCGTGGTCGCGCCCGACGATGTGCTGGCCGAAGCGAGGCGCTGGGCCGAGCAGATGCTGGAATGCAGCCCATTGTCGCTGCGCGCCGCCAAGCGTGTAGCCCATGACGGCCTCACCCATGCCAGCGTCGCGGAGGCGATGGGGCGGCAGGCACAGACACTGGCCTTGCAGGCGATGATCGCATCGGAGGACTATGTCGCGGGCCCGCGGGCCTTCGCCGAGAAACGCCGCCCGAAGTGGCTTGGCCGGTAGGCCTGACGTTGAGCGGGCCTCGTCCGGGCTTGCCGGAAATCGCTGGAAATGTTGAGGGTTGATCTGCGGCCTCGCGTATGATGGTCGAGGGTCATGCATCGGCATGACAGCAATCCGGAGACCCCTTGATGCCCAGCGCCGTAATCGACCGGCGATCCTTGGTTCGTGGAATGGCAGGGCTGGGTGCCCTGTCGGCGCTCGGCGGCCTGTTCCCCGCCTGGGCGCGGGCGGGCACGGCCGGCGTGGCGTCCGGCGGCGTGTTGACGGGCGAGCATATCCGCATCGACATCGGCCAGACGCATAAGAAGATTGGCGGCCGTCCGGGCCATATCATCACGGCCAACGGCACGATGCCTGGCCCGCTGATCCGGCTGCGCGAAGGGCAGAAGGTGCGGCTGTCGGTGGCCAACCACCTGAACGAGGATACCTCGATCCACTGGCACGGCCTGATCGTGCCCTTCCAATATGACGGCGTGCCCGGCATCAGCTTTCCCGGCATCAAGCCCGGCCAGGTGTTCGACTATGAATTCCCGATCCGTCAGGCCGGCACCTATTGGTATCACAGCCACAGCAACATGCAGGAGGCGATGGGGCTGTTCGGGCCGCTCGTGATCGATCCGGTGGGGGCCGAGCCGGCGCCCTATGATCGCGAGCATGTGCTGGTGCTGTCGGACTGGAGCCCGGTCCATCCGCACATGTTGCTGCGCCGCCTGAAGCAGATGGGCGGCTATTACAATATGCAGAAGCAGACGCTCGGCGGCCTGCTCGCGGGGAAGGACCAGCCGCTGTCCGAGCGCATCGACTGGGGCAAGATGCGGATGGACCCCACCGACATCTCCGACGTCACCGGTTCCACCTACAGCTATCTGATCAACGGCCACGCCACCGCCGACAATTGGACGGGCCTGTTCGTGCCGGGCGAGCGCGTCCGCCTGCGCATCATCAACGCCTCGGCGATGACCAATTTCAACCTGCGCCTGCCCGGCCTGGCGATGACGGTGGTCCAGGCCGACGGCCAGGACGTCGTGCCGGTCGAGACCGACGAATTCCAGATCGCGATCGCCGAGACCTATGACGTGATCGTGCGGCCCGACCAGGCCGTGCCGGTCGCGATCATCGCCGAGGCGCTCGATCGATCGGGCCTCTGCCGCGCGACCCTCGCTCCCCAACCCGGCATGGCGGCGGCCGTCGTGCCGCTGCGGCAGCGTCCGCTGCTGGGCATGAAGGACATGGGCATGGACATGGCCGGCATGGACATGGCCAGCGGCACATTCGACCTCAGTGCCCCCGCCGATGCCCATGCCGGGCATGCCATGGGCGGCCATGGCGCGATGAAGATGCGCGATACCTCGCTGGCGCCGCCGACGATGCGGCTGGGGCCCGGCGTCGCGACGATCTCCGCCGCCCCCGCGGATCGCATGGCGGACAGGCCGACCGGGCTGGAGACGGTCGATCATCGGGTGCTGACCTATGCCGACCTGCAGGCGCTGGTTCCGTCGCCCGACCGGCGGCCGCCCGAGCGCGAACTGGAGATCCACCTGACCGCCAATATGGAACGCTATATGTGGTCGTTCGACGGGGTGAAGCTGTCCGAAAATCCCGAGCCGATCGCGTTCCGCCATAACGAACGGGTGCGGGTGACGCTGGTCAACGACACGATGATGCCGCACCCGATCCATCTGCACGGCCATTTCTTCGAACTGGTCAACGGCGCGGAGGACAAGCAGCCGCGAAAACATACCGTCAATGTGCTGCCGGGCGGCAAGGCGGCCTTCGATCTCACCGCCGATGCGCTGGGCGACTGGGCCTTTCATTGCCACATGCTGCTGCATATGCATGCGGGCATGTTCCGCGTGGTGACGGTGCGCGAAGGAGCGGCCGCATGAGCCGCCTATCCTTGCTGGCGCTGCCGCTGTGCGCGCTGTTTGCCGGGCCGGTGCTGGCGCAGGACCATTCGGGGCATGGCGATCATGGCGGTCATGCCGGCCACGTCATGGAGCAAGCGGCCTCGGCCTCGGCTCCGGCCCCGGCCGTGATGCAGCCGGCGCCGCCGGCGCCGACCGACCATGCGGCGGATGCCCATTATGATCCGGCGGAGATGGCCAAGGCCCGCGAGCTGCTGCGCTACGAAGCGGGCGGCATGCCCAATTCCAAGCTGATGATCGACCAGTTCGAATGGCGGCCGGGCCGATCGGGTGACGGCTATGCCTGGGAGGCCGAGGGCTGGGTCGGCGGCGATATCGATCGCCTCGCCGTGAAGACGAAGGGCGAGGGCGCCTTCGCCGGCCGGGCCGAGGAGGCCGAGGTGCAGGCCGGATGGTTCCATGCCCTCGATCCCTGGTTCAACCTTCGCGTCGGCGCGCGGCAGGACCTGCAGCGCGGACCGAAACGAACCCATGCCGTCCTCGCGATCGAGGGGCTCGCGCCTTATTGGTTCGAGGTCGAGGGCGAAGTCTTCCTGTCCCAGAAGGGCGAACTGACGGCGCGTGCCGAAGCGAGCTATGATCAGCGCCTGACCCAAAGGCTGATCCTGCAACCGCGCGCCGAGCTCAATCTGTCCGCCCAGCGCATGCGCGCGTTGGAGACCGGATCGGGGCTGACCTCGGTCGAACTCGGACTGCGGCTGCGCTACGAGATCGTCCGCGAGTTCGCGCCCTATGTCGGGGTGAACTGGGAACGCCGGATCGGGCAGACCGCTCGCTTCGCGCGTGCCGATGGCGAGAAGCCGGGTGCGCTCAGGGCGGTGATCGGCGTTCGCGCCTGGTTCTAGGGCGCTGCCCGACGATCCTGCGCCCTACCCCCGATGCGGCTGGTGCTTGCGATATTCGAGGCGGGCGATCGCCCGGTTGTGGACCTCGTCGGGCCCGTCCGCCAGCCGCAGCGAACGCGCCAGCGCATAGGCGGCTGCCAGCGGGAAGTCGTCGCACATGCCGGCGCCGCCATGCGCCTGGATCGCGTCGTCGATCACCTGCAGGGCGAGGCGGGGGCCGGCCACCTTGATCATGGCGATCTCGAGCTGGGCGACCTTGTTGCCCACCTTGTCCATCATGTCGGCGGCCTTCAGGCAGAGCAGGCGGGTCATCTCGATCGCGGTGCGCGCCTCGGCGACGCGCTGCTCCCATAGCGACTGGTCGGCGATCCGCTTGCCGAACGCCTCGCGCGCCAGCAGGCGGGCGACCATCGCGTCGAGCGCCATTTCGGCCAGGCCGATCGCGCGCATGCAATGGTGGATGCGGCCCGGCCCGAGCCGGCCCTGTGCCACCTCGAAGCCGCGGCCCTCGCCCAGGATCATGTTGGCGGCGGGCACACGGGCATTGTCGAAGATCACCTCGCAATGGCCGTGCGGCGCGTCGTCATAGCCGAACACCGGCAGGCTGCGGCCGATCGTCACGCCGGGCGTGTCGACCGGCACGAAGATCTGGCTGTGGCGGCGATGGCGCTCGCCGTCGGGATCGCTGACGCCCAGCACGATCAGCAGCTTGCAGCGCGGGTCGCCCGCGCCGGAAATCCACCATTTGCGGCCGTTGAGCACATAGTCGTCGCCGTCGCGCTCGATCCGGGTGGCGATGTTGGTGGCGTCCGAACTGGCAACGGCGGGCTCGGTCATCGCGAAGGCCGATCGGATCTCGCCCGCCATCAGCGGCGCCAGCCAGCGTTCCTTCTGCTCGGCGGTGCCATAGCGGTGAAGCACCTCCATATTGCCGGTGTCGGGCGCCGAGCAGTTGAAGATTTCGGAAGCCCAAGGAATGCGGCCCATCTCCTCGGCGCAGGGCGCATAGTCGAGGTTGCTGAGGCCGGCGCCGCGATAGGGGCCCTCGTCATGCTCGGCCGGCGCCAGGAACAGGTTCCACAGGCCCTCGGCCTTCGCCTTGGCCTTCAGCTCCTCGATCACCGGCAGCACCCGCCACCGGGTCGGCCCTTCGGCCAATTCGCGATGATAACGTTCCTGCGCGGGGACGACCTCGCCGGTCATGAAGGCTCGAACCCGGTCGCGCCAATGCTGCTGCCGGTCGGAAAGGGTGAAGTCCATATCGTCAGGTCCGTGTCTGGGCGAGCGCGCGCGCCGCGATGTCGTCGAGCTGGGCGACCGCTTCGGCCGCCTGCGGGGAGGAAGCGGTGCCGCGGATCAGGCGGCCCTTGATGCCGTGGATGATCGCGGCGAGCTTGAAGAGGCTGAACGCCATGTAGAAATCGAGCCGATCGATCCCCGGCCGGCCGGTGCGCCGGCAATAGGCCGCGACATAGTCGGCCTCGCTGGGGATGTTCAGCGCGCCCAGGTCGAGCCCGTCGAGGCCGGTCGAGAAGCCCGGCTTCATCCGGTAGATCATCAGATGATAGACGAAGTCGGCGAGCGGATGGCCGAGCGTCGACAGCTCCCAGTCGAGCACCGCCACCACGCGCGGCTCGGTGGGGTGGAACAGCATATTGTCGCAGCGGAAGTCACCATGGACGATGCTGGCGTCGTCGCCGGGCGGGATGTTCGCCGGCAGCCATTCGATCAGCGCGTCCATCGCCGCGACCCGGCCAGCTTGCTCGTCGGCCAGATATTGCCCCGACCAACGGGCGATCTGGCGCTCGAAATAATTGCCGGGCCGGCCATAGTCGCCCAGGCCGATCGCCGCCGGATCGAGGCTGTGGAGCCGCGCGATCGTCTCGTTCATCGCGTCGAAATAGGCGGGGCGCTCGGCGGCCGGGATGTCCGGGAAGGCGGTGTCCCAGAAGTTGCGGCCCTCGACCAGCTCCATGACGTAGAAGGCGGTGCCGATCACCGCTTCGTCGAGGCACAGGCCGAAGGTGCGCGGCACTGGGAAACCGGCACCGTGCAGCGCGGTCATCACCCGATATTCGCGGTCGACCGCATGCGCGCCCTTCAGCAGGATGCCGGGCGGCTTGCGGCGCAGCACATAGTCGCGCCCCGGGGTGCGCAGGCGATAGGTGGGGTTGGACTGGCCGCCCGCGAACTGGCTGACCTCCAGCGGCCCGGCATAGCCGGGCACAGTGTCGGCCAGCCAGGCTTCCAGCGGCGCCTGCGCGAAGCGATGCGCCTCGCGGACCGGGGCGAGGCCCCGCTCAGCCATGGGCCATCATGGGCGCCGGCCGGCCCAGCGCGCGGGCGATTTCGAGGCGCGACTGGTCGAGCCCGGTGGGGGGAACCATCTCGCCGGTGCGATCGGTCAGCCGGTCGAGGCCGGCGAGCAGCTGCTCGGGCACGTCGTCGCCGGTGCCGAGGTGGAAACCCTGGGTCAGGGTGATGTTGGCGACCTCGAAGCTGCCCGCGCCGGCGCACAGGATCATCCCGTTGGGGGCCTGGTCCGACACCAGCATCAGCATGCCGGGCGACACCCGCTCGGGCGCGAGCGCCTCCAGCTCGGCCTCGTTCATGATGTCCTCGGTCATGCGGGTCGCCGCCGAGGGGGCGAGGCTGTTGACCCGGATGTTATATTTGGCGCCTTCCTGCGACAGCGTCTTCATCACGCCGACCAGCGCCATCTTCGCCGCGCCATAATGAGACTGGCCGAAATTGCCGTAGAGGCCGGAGGAGGAGGTGGTGAACATGATCCGCCCGTAATTCTGGGCGCGCATCGTCTCCCACACCGCCTTGGTGCAATTCATCGAGCCCATCAGATGGACTTCGACGACGGCGCGGAAGTCTTCCAGGTCGAGCTTCAGGAAGGAACGGTCGCGCAGGATGCCGGCATTGTTGACGAGGATGTCGACCCGGCCCCAGCGCGCGATCGCCTCGGCGACCATCGTCTCGACCTGATCGCTGTCGGTGACGCTGGCGCCATTGGCCATCGCCTCGCCGCCGGCCGCGCGAAGCTCCTCGACCACGGCGTCGGCCATCGCGTTGCTGCCGCCGCTGCCGTCGCGCGCGCCGCCCAGATCGTTGACCACCACCTTCGCGCCGCGCCGGGCCAGCAGCAGGGCATGGGCGCGGCCCAGGCCGCCGCCGGCCCCGGTCACGATGGCCACGCGGCCGCTCAGGTCGATCGTCATCGGTAGCATACTCCGTATCAGAGGTATTCGACGGGGATGGCGGCGACGAGGTCGCTGCCGCTTTCCAGCGGCCGCAGCCAGGCGTCGATCCGCGGGGTTTCCCGTTCGAAGAAATAGCGGCAGGCCCAGAGCTTGCCGTGGCGGAAGGGATCGGCTGGATCGGTGCCGAGCAAGGCGCGATCCAGCCACAGCCAGGCCGAGACGGCGTGGCCGAAGGCGCGCAGCATCGCTGTGGCATGGGCGGCGATGCGGGGCGCGTCCCAGCCGGCGATCAGGTCGATATCGGCTGCGATCCGGTCCCAGATCGCGAGCAGGGCGTCGGCCTCGTCGGCAAGCCCGCCATCGCGCGCCGTGGCGCAGGTGCGCGCGATCCGGTCGCGCAGCAAGGCGAAGGCGTGGCGATCGCGCAGCAGCTTGCGGTTGACCAGGTCGAGCGCCTGGATGCCGGTGGTGCCCTCATGGATCGGGTTGAGGCGGTTGTCGCGCCACAGCTGCTCGACGTCGAAGTCGCGGGTGTAGCCATAGCCGCCATGGACCTGGATCGCGATGTCATTCGCGGCCAGCCCATATTCGGACGACCAGGTCTTTGCGACCGGGGTGAGCAGGCCCAGCAGCGCCTCGGCTTGCGGGTCGTGCCGCGCATCGTCGGCCAGGCGCGAGCAATAGAGGGTGAGGGCGAGGGCGCCTTCGCCATAGCATTTGGCGGCGAGCAGCATGTCGCGGACATCGGGATGCTCGATGATGGCGCGCGATTCATGGCCCTTGGGCGTGCCCGGCGCGCGGCCCTGCAGCCGCTCCTGCGCATAGCGCAGCGCATGGCGATAGCCGCGATAGCCGAGCGCGGCGGCGCCGAGACCCACGCCGATCCGCGCCTCGTTCATCATCTGGAACATCTGCGGCAGGCCCTGGCCGACTTCGCCGACCAGCCAGCCGGTCGCGCCATCCCGTTCGCCGAAGTTGAGCAGGCAATTGGTGGTGCCGCGATAGCCCATCTTGTGGTTGAGCCCGGCGACCGAGATGTCGTTGCGCGCGCCCGAGGGCAGCGTCCTGGGGACGATGAAGAGCGAGATGCCCTTGGTGCCCGGCACCAGCCGCCCCTGATCGTCGGGCACCTTGGCGAGGACGAGGTGGACGATATTCTCCGACAGGTCGTGGTCGCCGCCCGAGATCCACATCTTGTGGCCGCTCAGCCGGTAGCGGGCGCCGAGATCATCTTCCCCATCGGGGGTGGCGCGGGTGGTGACGTCGGCCAGGTTCGACCCCGCCTGCGGCTCGGACAGGCACATCGTGCCGAACCAGCGGCCCTCGATCTGCGGCCGCGCGAAGCGGTCGATCTGGGCCGGGCTGCCGAAGGCGGCGATCAGCCGGGCGTTCGCGGTGGTCAGCATCGGATAGGCCGAGATCGCGACATGTGCCGCCAGGAACTGCGCGAAGGAGGCGTTGGCGAGCAGGCCGGGCAGCGCCATGCCGCCCAGCTCGGCGGGGAAGCTGGCCGAGAACAGGCCCAGCTCGGCATATTGCCGCAGCGCCTCGCGGATCGCCGGATGGGCATGGACCCCGTCGGCGTCGAGGGTCGGCTCCTGCTGGTCGGTCGCCTTGAAATGGGGCAGGAACGCTTTCTCCGCCAGCTTCAGCGACAGGTCGAGGATGGCGTCGGCGCCGGCCCGGTCGAGCGCGTCGTCCCCTGATCGCGCAAGCACGTCCTCCAGCCCCAGCCATTCCCAGAGC
Source organism: uncultured Sphingomonadaceae bacterium (assembly GCA_963540925.1). Lineage (GTDB taxonomy): Bacteria > Pseudomonadota > Alphaproteobacteria > Sphingomonadales > Sphingomonadaceae > Rhizorhabdus. The sequence continues at coordinate 172,737 of CAUTRN010000005.1, read as the reverse complement.
AGGAAGTCCATTTCTTCGCGCAGGATCAGGATATCGCTCATCGCCCTCCCATGGCCCCGGATCGGTTCCGGACCGGCCTTGTGCAGTTGCGAATAAAAAGGGGTCCGCGCCCCGTCGAATATCAAAGCCCGATCATTGGGATCGCAAATCGGCAATTGCCGCGACGCCTCCACCGGCGATCCTCCCGGGGCCGGAGGAGGGCAGGGACATGGGCGACTTACATCCCGACATGCAGGCGATGCTGGATCGGCGCACGGCACTGGGCCTGCCCGGCTTCGCGGAGGGCAGCGTCGCCGATGCCCGGCGGAGCTTCGCCGAATCCCAGGCGGCGTTGCCGCGCGACCGTGGCGCGAAGGTCGCCGCGATCGAGGATATGGTGATCGCCGGCCCGCGCGGCAGCATCGGCCTGAGGCGCTACACGCCGCTGACGCGCAGGGGCGATGGCGCCATTCTCTATCTGCACGGCGGCGGCTGGGTGTTCGGCACGCTCGGCGGGTTCGATCCGGTCTGCCGCCAGCTCGCGAACGCCAGCGGGTTCGACGTGGTCAGCGTCGACTATGGGCTGGCCCCCGAGAACCCCTTTCCGGGCCCGCTCGACGATGCCTGGGCGGCGCTGCTCGTCGTCGCGAACATGGCTGGGCCGATCATGGTGGCGGGCGACAGCGCGGGGGGCAATCTGGCCGCCGCGCTGGCGCTTCGGGCCCGCGAGCGGGGCGGGCCGGAGATCGCCCTGCAACTGCTCGCCTATCCCGTCCTGTCGCCCGATTTCGATCGGCCTTCCTATCAGCGCTACGGCGCCGGACAGCATTTCATCACCCGGTCGGACATGATGTGGTTCTGGGATCATTATGCCGATCCCGCGGTGCGCGCCCATCCCGAGGCTACGCCACTGGCGGCGCAGGACCTGGCCGGCCTTCCGCCTGCGATCCTGGTGATCGGCGCCTGCGATCCGCTGCGTGACGAGGGCGTCGCCTATGCCGAGGCGCTGCGCAGCGCCGGGGTAGAGGTGGTCCTGCGCGAACATCCCGGCATGGCGCATGGCTTCCTGACTCTCGTCGACCTGCTGCCGGCCGCCAATGTCGAAGTCGACGCCGTGGGCGCGCTGATCGCCGAGAAAATCGCGGCTGCCTGAGGCGCGTTCCCCCGAAAACCCAAAGAGAGAAAGAAGACCAATGATCAGCGCCCTGACCCAGCAGGAGCGCGCCACCCTGGCGCAGCAACTCCCTGCATGGACCCTGGTGGATGGCCGCGATGCCATCGCCCGCAGCTTCCGATTTCCGGATTTCTCCGAAGTCTTCGCCTTCATGACGCAGGTCGCGATGCTCGCCGAGAAGGCGGACCATCATCCGGAATGGTTCAACGTCTATGACAGGGTCGACATCGTCCTGACCACGCATGACGCCGGCGGCCTGTCGCAACGCGACGTCGATTTCGCGCGCCATTTGGATGCGCTGATCGAGCGGAGGGCCGCGCGGTGAGGCCGGCGCCGCTTTCCATCGCCGATTTCCAGACACTGGTGGGCGCGGTGGTCGGCCAGTCGCGCTGGTTCAAGCTCGATCAGGACCGGATCGATCGCTTCGCCGATGTCACCGAGGACGATCAGTTCATCCACACCCAGCCGGCGCGCGCCGCCGAGACCCGCTTCGGCGGCACCATCGCGCATGGCTATCTGACCCTGTCGATGTTGTCGGCGATGGTGTTCGATTGCCTCCCCGCCGTCGATGGCGAGGCGATGGGGATGAACTATGGCTTCGAGAAGATCCGCTTCCTGGCGCCGGTCCATTCGGGCAGGCGGGTGCGCGGCCGCTTCACGCTCCAGTCGCTCGCGCCCAAGGCGGGCGGCTGGTTGTTCCTGTGGTCGATCGAGGTGGAGATCGAGGGCGAGGCCAAGCCCGCGCTGATCGCCGACTGGCTGACTTTGTCGGTCGCGAACTGACCGGGACGGCGGGCTCGTCAAGCTGCTTGACGAGCCTTGCCGAGGGGCAGCGATAAGATGCCGTTTTGGGATTGGTGCGGTGCCGGTTTCAGAATTGTCCTATCAATCTTTGCCCCTACACATCATCCATAAGAAAAAAACGCGGAGGGGATTATGTTTCGAACGAACCGTTGTTCGGCGTTCCGGGGGCTGCTTTCCACGGCGGGCGTGATCGCCCTGTTGGGCGGTGTTTCGCCCGTGATGGCGCAGACCGCACCCGAGGACTCCACCCTGGCGACCAGCCAGATCGAGGATATCATCGTCACGGCGCGGCGGCGCGAGGAAAGCGCGCAGAAGACTCCGCTGTCGGTGAGCGCGATTTCGGCCTCGCAGCTCCAGGATCTCAACATCGTCCGGCTGGAGGGGATCACCCAGCTCGCGCCCAGCCTGCGCGTGACGCAGGCGAGCGGCAGCGGCAATGCGCCGGCGATCTACATCCGCGGCATCGGCACCCTGTCGACCGCGCTCTATGTCGAGCCCGCGGTCGGCGTCTATGTCGACGGCGTCTACACGCCCCGGCCCAGCGGCAACACCTTCGACCTGCCCGACATCTCCAGCGTCGAAGTGCTGCGCGGCCCGCAGGGCACCCTGTTCGGCCGCAACACCACCGGTGGCGCGATCGTCCTCACCACCCGTGCTCCGTCCGAGGAAGCGGGGCTGAAGGCCGACTTCTCCTATGGATCGCGCAGCGAGATCATCGCCTCGACGGTGATCCAGCTGGGCCGGCTCGGCAATTCGCCCTTCACCGCGAAACTGTCGGCGCAGACCCATAGCCGCGACGGTTGGGTCGAGACCCCCGGCTATTCGAAGTCGCGCTGGGGCGGGGCGCTCGACAGCTATGGCTTCGGCGGCGCCATCCGTGGCGAGATGGACGCGCTGACGATCGATCTGCGGGGCCGCTACAACAAGATCAATTCCTACACCGGCTGGGAAGCGCTGGCCGCCTCGACCGTCGGCCGTGCCTATTTCGGCGGCGCCGGCACCACCTATGGCCCGGCCTTTCCGATCGGCGTGGGCCCGCGCGACTTCTCGGTCCGCGATCCGCGCACCGACGGCAAGTCGGCGGTGGAGACCTATGGCGGCGTGCTGACGCTCGACTATGCCGTCAGCGATGCCTTCAACATCAAGTCGATCACCGGCTACACCAAGATCGACCAGAATCTGCGTGGCAATATCGGCGGCGGATCGACCCGTGGCCTGGTCGCCAACCCGGTCATCCCCGGCCAGAATCTCGAGCCCGTGACCGCGCACGTCACCCCCACCAATCCCGGCGTGCAGAAGCAGTTCACCCAAGAGCTGCAGTTCCTGGGCGAGGTCGGCGACTTCAACTATCTGGTCGGCTTCTATTATTATGACGAGAAGGTCGACGAGACGATCACGACGATCCTCAACTCGCCGCTGTCGCCGACCCTGGCGATCCGCCTGAACCGCAGCACCACCTACGCGATCGACTCCAAATCCTATGCGGGCTTCGCGCAGTTCGGCTGGAAGCCGTCCTTCGCCGACGGCCGGCTCGAGCTGGTGGGTGGCATCCGCTATACCGAGGACAAGAAGAGCCTGGATTCCCGCCAGGTCCAGACGACCACCACGACGACCACGACCACCCAGTCGCGCAAGGACAAGTGGGACAATGTCGGCTGGCTGGGCTCGGCGAGCTACCAGCTCACGTCGGACATCCTGCTCTATGCCCGCGCCTCGTCGGCCTATCGTTCGGGCGGCTATAATGCGCCGACCGTGGGCGCCCAGCCCTTCGATCCGGAAAAGGCGATCAGCTACGAAGCCGGCGTGAAGAGCGACCTGTTCGATCGCCGCCTGCGGCTGAACCTGTCGGCCTTCCAGACCGACTATGACGATCTGCAGGTCAACGGCTACAACATCGCCACCAACACCAACCAGCTCACCAACGCCGGCAAGGCGCGCTATCGCGGCTTCGAGGTCGAGGCGATCGTGGCGCTGGGCGGCTTCCGGCTCGACGGCAATCTCGGCTATGTCGACCCCGAATATAAGCGCTACATCCTGGCGGTGAACGGCGTGCCGACCAATGTGGCGTCGCAGGCGGCCTTCGCGAACGTGCCGAAATGGACCTACCATGCGGGCGCGCAATATCGCCTCGATGCGGGCGATACCGGCACCTTCACGATCCGCGGCGACTATAACGGCAAGAGCAACGCGCCGACCTACACGCTGATCTCGCAGGCCCCCAACACCGCGCAGGTTCCGCTCTACGGCAAGGAATCCAATTACAGCGCGCGGCTGATCTGGGAGTTCATGGCCAAGGGCCACAAGATGCGGGCGCAGGTGTTCGGCGAGAATCTGTCGAACAACCGCTTCATCACCTTCGCGTCGGACTTCGGCGCGATCATGGCCGGCACCTATACCCGTCCGCGCTATTATGGCGGCTCGATCGGTATCGAGTTCTGATCGAAGCGGAGCGGCCCGTGACGGAGCGTGCCGCCCCCTATCTGGTTGAAGCGACCCGCCTTGATGGGCGGGTCGCTTTGGTGACGGGCGGGGGATCGGGGATCGGCCAGGCGGTCGCCCGCCATCTCGACCGCGCCGGCGCGGCCCTGATCCTGGTCGATCGCGACGGGGAGGCCGCTCACCGCACAGCGGCCGGCTTGAACGATGCCCGGGCGCTCGCCGTGGACATCGCCGATTGGGCGGGGCTCCAACTCGTGCTTACCCAGACCTTCGATGGCAGGGCGCCCGACATCCTGGTCAATGCGGCAGGGATCTTCCCTTCGGCCACGCTGTCGGCGATCGACGAGGCGCATTGGGATGCCGTGCTCGACATCAACCTGAAGGGCACGTTGCGGGTCTCGCAGATCGTCGCGCGGTCGATGGTCGAGGCGGGGCAGGGTGGAGCGATCGTCAACATCGGATCGGTGCAGGCGCAGCACTCGACCGCGGGCAAGGCTGCCTATGCCGCTTCGAAGGCCGGTCTGGAGGCGCTGACCCGGGTGCTGGCGATCGAACTGGCTCCACAGGACATAAGGGTCAATGCGGTGGCGCCGGGGCCGGTGCTCACCGAAGCGGTGCGAGCGCGGGTCGCGGCGATCTCCGCCGGGGCGACGCCTGGCCGTGCGCTCGATCGGCCTGGGCTCCGGATGGGCGATCCCGACGAGATCGCGCGGGTCGTCCACTTCCTCGCCAGCCCGGCGGCATCCTTCGTGTCGGGGGCGGTGTGGACGGTCGATGGAGGCGCCACGCTGACATGATCGGCGGATCGCTTCGCAGACCCTTGTCTCGGCCGATCGGAATGATGCAGGCTGGGCAAGGGAGAGATGCCTCATCGGGAACGGCCTGCGCTATGTCCTGATGCTATCATATGAAAATTATAGAATTTGGAGGAGGTTGCCCATGGCCGGGGTCGCAGGCGTCATTACCGAATCGCCGGCATCGTCACCCGCGACGGATCTGCCCGCCTGGCGGCGGGGACTGATCATCCTCATCCTGCTGACCGGCGGCATCAAGTCGGCGCTGGCCTTCACCACCGTCGTTCCCGCGCTTCAGCTGATCGCCGCCGAGTTTGGCGGCAGCGGCGACGCGGTGCTCAGCGCTCAGTTCGTCGTCACGCTCGCGCCGATCGGCATGGCGCTGTCGGGCCTGCTCGCCGGCATGATCGTGTCGACCCGCAACCTGCGGAACACGATGTTCCTGGCGCTGGGGATCTGCACCGTCGCCGGCCTGATGCAGCTGTTCGTGCACAGCTATTATCTGCTGCTCGCCAGCCGCTTCGTGCTGGGGTTCAGCGCGGTCGTGGCCGATGTGGCGATGACGAGCATCCTCGCCGCGCAGTTCGGTGGCGCGCTGCGCTCCAAGCTGATCGGCTATCGCCAGGCGATCTCCTCGATCGGGACGGTGTCGACGATGCTGCTGGGCGGCTGGCTGGCCCAGCATTATGGCTGGCGCGCGCCTGGCATCATGTTCGTCCTGCCCGGCATCCTGCTGATCCTGTCCTTCATCGCCTTCGATCGCCCGATCGTGCTGGAGCGGGCGGGGAGCGAGGGCGAGAAATTCTCGGTCTGGCAGCTCTGGCCGCTGCTGGCCTTGTCGCTGATCATGTCGATCGGCCACACCATGCCGTCCTTCCAGATGCCCTTCCTGCTCAAGGATAATGGCATCACCAGCGCGGTGCTGGTGTCGCGGGTGCCCGCGCTTAGCTCGGCGATCTCGATCCTCGCCGCCTTCGCCTTCGGCTTCGTCTATGCGCGCCTCGGTGCCTGGACCCTGGTGACGGCGGCGATCCTGATGGGCGCCGGCTTCATCGGCGCGGGCCTCGTCCCCACCTATGAACTGGTCCTGCTCTGCGTGGTGATCGAGGGAATCGGTGCCGGCTGGACGATGCCCTTCTTCCTCAACCGCATCCTCGATAAGGTCAGCCCGTCGCAGCGCAGCTCGGCGATCGGCCTGGTCCAGGCATCGCTGTTCCTGGGCCATTTCCTGAACCCGCTGCTCACCGCGCCGGTCCGCCTGTCGCTGGGGATTCACGCGACCTTCGTGACGGTGGGCGCCGCGCTGATCCTCGTCGCCGTGCTGATCGGCTGCTGGACGGCCGCCTTTCGCGGGACAGCCCGAGCCTTCTGAAAAACGCGCTTGTCGGCGCGGTTCTATCGTTGACCAAGCTTAGCAATTTGCTATCATATAAAAGATAGCTAACAAAGGAGATCCAAGATGCCCCTCGGAAGCAGCCGCCTGATCTCGGGCGACAGCCATTTCAACGAACCGGGCGACCTGTTCACCAAGCGCGTGGCCGCCAAGTTCAAGGACCGGGCACCGCGCATGGAGAGTTTCCCGGAGGGCGATGGCTGGATCTTCGAGGGCCTGGATGGACCGCGCAACTTCGGCTGGAACGCCTGCGCCGGCCTGCCGCCCGAGGACATGAAGGCCTGGATGCGCTTCGAGGACATGCGCAAGGGCGGCTGGGATCCGGCCGAGCGCGTCAAGGAGCAGGACCGCGACGGCGTGACCGCCGAGGTGATGTACCCGACCCCGTCGATCCAGGCCGCGATCGCGCTGGTCGAGGACGAGGAATTCCACCTGGCGCTGGTGCGGGCCTATAATGACTGGGTCTCGGAATATGTCGCCTATGATCCGGCCCGCTTCTGCGGCCTCGTCTATCTGCCGAACCGCGGCGGCACCAAGGTGGCGGTCGACGAGATGAATCGGGTGCTGGGCCGCCCCGGCATGCGCGCTGTGATGGCGCAGGCCTATCCGACCGGCACCACCGTCATGAGCGATGAGCATGACTATCTGTGGGCGGCGATCCACGAGCGCGACGTCAGCTTCAACATCCATGTCGCGCTGGGCATCTACAAGCCGTCGCCGCACAAGGCGAAGCTGCCCGGCTATGGTCGCTTCTTCGATGCACCGAACCGCTGCATCGAGTTCGTCTTCAACGGTGTGTTCGATCGCTACCCGAACCTGAAGGTCGCCTTTGCCGAGGTCGACTTCGGCTGGGTGCCCTATGTGAAGGAGCAGATCGACAACAACTATCAGCGCCTCGAGAAGGTCAGCCATTTCGGCCTCAAGCGCCTGCCGTCCGAATATATCGACGAGCATTTCTACTTTGGCTACATGACCGACAGCTTCGGCCTGGACAATCTGAACTACATGAACCCCGAGCGGGTGCTGTGGTCGACCGACTATCCGCACATCAGCGCCGACTATCCCTATAGCTGGCGGACGATCCAGGCCTCGATGGCCGGGGTTCCGGCGCCGACCAAGGCGGCGATCCTGCACGGCAATGCCGAGAAGCTCTACGGCTTCCCGATCCCTGAGGCCAAGGCGGAGGGCAAGCCGGCGCTCGCCGCCTGACGCAAGCCGTCCCGACCCGATGAGCTTGAGGGTCGCGCCCGTTCGGGGGCGCGGCCCCGGCTCGCTCGCCCGAGGAAAGACATGTTCGATAAAAGGATGTCGGTCGAGGCCGTCGTCGCGGAACTGCGCGACGGCATGACGATCGCGATCGGGGGCTGGGCCACGCGCCGCAAGCCCATGGCGCTGATCCGCGCGATCGCGCGCTCGTCGCTCAAGGATCTGACGGTCATCAGCTATGGCGGCCCCGACGTGGGCATGCTGGCCGCCAGCGGCAAGATCGGCCGGCTGATCTTCGCCTTCGTGTCGCTGGATCACATCCCGATCGAGCCGCATTTCAAGGCCGCCCGCCAGGCCGGGCTCGACGTGTGGGAGATGGACGAGGGGATGCTCCATTGGGGCCTGCGCGCCGCGGCGATGCATCTGCCCTTCCTGCCCACCCGCGTGGGCATCGGTACCGCGCTGGCGGATGATCCGCGCTTCGGCCGGATCAAGAGTCCGTTCGAGGATGGCGAGACGCTGATCGCCATGCCGGCGATCAAGCCCGACGTCGCGCTGCTTCACGTCCATCGCTCGGACGAGCGCGGCAATATCCTGACCCTGTCGCCTGATCCTTTCTTCGACGAACTGATGGCGCGCGCCGCCGATCGCACCTTCGTCACCGCCGAGAAGATCGTCTCGACCGCCGAGCTGGACCTGCCGGCCAATGCCCGCTTCCATATGGTCGAACGCGCGCTGATCAGCGGCGTCGCGGAGGTGCCCTTCGGGGCGCACCCTACCAGCGCCGCGCCCGATTATCACATCGATCTCAAGCATTTGCGGGCCTATGCTGCGGCCGAAGGCGAAGCCTGGGGCGACTATAGCCGATCCTATGTCGAGCTTCCCGAGGCCGACTATCTTGCCGCGGTGGGCGGGGCGGATGCGATCCGCGCGCTGCCGCGACCGATCTACTGAGGAGCCACGTCATGACCGAGCTTTGCGAAGCCGCGACCCTGGCGGACCTTCTCGTCACCGCCTGCGCCGATGTGTGGCGCGACGATCCCGAATGGCTGGCGACGGGCATCACCCCGATCCCGCGGCTGGGCGCGAGCCTCGCCAAGCTGACCTTCAACCCGCGGCTGATGATCACCGATGCCGAGAATATGCTGCTCGAGGAGCCGGCGCCGATCGGGCCGCGCGACGGCGGCCCGTCGGTCGAGGGATGGGCGCCCTATGCGCGCACCTTCGACAATCTGTGGGGCGGGCGGCGCCACGCGCTGGTCGCGCCCGTCCAGATCGACCGGTTCGGGCAGGCCAATATCAGCGTGATCGGCGATCATGCGGCGCCCAAGGCGGCGCTGCTGGGCGCGCGCGGCTTTCCCGGCAACAGCATCTCGCACCCCAACAGCTATTTCGTGCCCCAGCATAACCGCCGCGCCTTCGTGGAGGGCGAGGTCGATTTCGTCTGCTCGGTCGGCTATAATCCGGCGCGCTGGCTCGACGGCCGCAAGCCGCACCGGCTGGAGCTGCGCCGCATTGTCACCAATTTGTGCGTGCTCGATTTTGGCGGCCCCGATCATGGTATCCGCCTGCGCTCGCTCCACCCCGGCGTGCCGGTGGAGGAGGTGCGCGACAACACCGGCTTCGACATCGTCATGCCTGAAGGGGAGGTGGCCGAGACGCCCTTGCCCTCGGCCGAGGCGCTGGCGGTGATTGCCAGGCTCGACCCGCACGGCATCCGCGCGACCCTGCTCAAGGGAAATCCGCCCGCCATTCGCGCCGGCTGACCCGTCCGCCGGCTGCGATACCGGCAGGGCACCGCAGCCTTGCCTCGATGCTATCGGCCCTGTCGTTGACGGGCAGAATCATATAAATGATAGATAATTTATACATCGCGGAGAGGGAGGGCAGGGCGTGGAAGCCGGCGACGGGATCATCTACGAAACGGACGAGCCGGTCCTCTATGCGGTCGAGGATGGCGTCGCCTGGGTGACGATGAACCGCGAGCGGTTCCACAACGCCCAGAACAGCCAGATGACCTATGCGCTCGACGCCGCTTTCCGCCGCGCGGTCGACGATCCGGCGGTGAAGGCGATCGTGCTGGCCGGGGCGGGCAAGCATTTCTCCGCCGGGCACGACATCGGCACGCCGGGGCGCGACGTGGCGCGCAGCTTCGACCGGGTCCATCTGGTCCCCGATCATGTCGGGCGGCCCGGCGCCGAGATGCTCTACACCCGCGAGCAGGAGGTCTATCTGGGCATGTGCCGGCGCTGGCGCGAGATCGCCAAGCCGACCATCGCGATGGTGCAGGGCGGCTGCATCGCCGGCGGACTGATGCTCGCGTGGGTGTGCGACCTGATCGTCGCGTCCGAGGATGCCTTTTTCCAGGATCCGGTGTGCCCGCTGATGGGCATCCCCGGGGTCGAATATTTCGCCCATGGCTTCGAACTGCCGCCAAGGGTGGCCAAGGAATTCCTGCTGCTCGGCGAGCGGATGCCGGCCGAGCGCGCCTATGGCTTCGGCATGGTCAACCGGGTGGTGCCGCGCGACCGGCTGCGCGCCGCGACGGCGGAGATCGCCGCCAAGCTGGTGGCGCAGTCGTCGCTCGGCATGTGGCTGACCAAGCAGGCCGTCAATCATGTCGAGGAGCTGCGCGGCAAGCGCACGGCGATGGATGCGGTCTACCACATGCACCATTTCGCCCATGCCCAGAACGACCTGACCACCGGCCATTCGCTGGGCGGGGTGACGGGCAAAAGCGCGGCCGCGCGCAACCAGGGGCGTGACGGCGGGAAAGACGGCGGCGAATGACCGACCCGCTCGACACCGCGCTGACTCGCAGTCTGGGCTGCCGGCTGCCCGTGATCCAGACCGCGATGGGCTGGGTCGCGGAGCCGGCGCTCGTGGCGGCGACGGTCGAGGCGGGGGGCTTCGGCTTCCTCGGTGCTGCGGTGATGACGCCGGGCGAGGCTGAAGCGAAGATCGCCCAGCTCCGCGAGACGACGAGCCGGCCTTTCGGGGTGAACTTCCACATGTTCCAGCCCGGCGCGGACCGGCTGGTCGACATCATCCTGTCGCACCGCGACCAGGTCCGCGCGGTCAGCTTCGGTCGTGGACCCGACGCCCGGATGATCGACCGCTTCCGCCAGGCCGACATCCTCTGCGTGCCCACGGTGGGCGCGGTGAAACATGCCCGCAAGATGCGCGAGCTGGGCGTCGACATGCTGGTCGTGCAGGGCGGGGAAGGGGGCGGCCATACCGGTGCCGTCGCCTCCACCATCTTGCTGCCGCAGGTGCTCGACGCGGTCGACATCCCGGTCATCGCGGCCGGCGGTTTCGCCGACGGACGCGGATTGGCGGCGGCGCTGGCCTATGGCGCGGCGGGGATCGCGATGGGCACCCGCTTCCTGATGACCGAGGAAAGCCCGCTGCCTAAGGCGGTGAAGGCACGATATCTGACCGCCGGCACCGACGACATCATCGTGTCGAGCGAGATCGACGGCCTGCCCCAGCGGATGATCCGCAACGCGGCGATGGACCGCTATGCGCGCGGCGCCGGCCTGGCTTCCTGGATCTCGGCGATCGCCGCCGGCTGGGAGATGAAGCGGCGCACCGGCGCCTCCTGGGCCGATCTGCTGCGCGCGGCGCAGGGCATGCGCAGCCATGGCGGCCTGTCGCTGCCCCAGGCGATCCGCGCCGCCGCCGCGCCGCTGCTGATCCAGCGCGCCGTGGTCCATGGCGATGCCGATGGCGGGCTGATGGCGACCGGCCAGGTCGCGGGCCGGCTCACCGATCTTCCCAGCGTCGCCGATCTGCTGGCGGGGATCGAGCGCGATGCGCGCGATCGTCTCGCCGAGCTTTGCCCCATTGCCCTCGACAGCCGGAGGCGTGCCTGATGCCCGTGATTACCCGCATCGCCGATCGGATCGGCGAGATCATCCTCGATCATCCCCCGGTCAACGCGCTCGACAGCGCTGGCTGGAACGAAGTGCCGTCGATCGTCGCCGAAATGGGCCGCAATCCCGAGGTGCGCTGCGTGCTGATCCGCGGCGAGGGGCGCGGCTTCTGCGGCGGCGTCGACATCAAGGAGATGCAGGCGCATCCCGAACGCATCGTCGCGCTCAACCGTGGCAATTACCGTACCTTCCAGGCGATCCGCGCCTGCGAGGTGCCCGTGGTGGTGGCGGTGCACGGCTTCATCATCGGATCGGGGATCGGCATCTGCGGGGCCGCCGACGTAGTGATCGCGGCGGAGGACGCCTTCTTCTCGCTGCCCGAGGTCGATCGCGGGGCGATGGGCGGGGCCAGCCATCTGATGCGGATGTTCCCGCTCCAGAAGGTGCGCGCGGCCTTCTTCACCGCCGGCCGTATCGACGCGGCCGAGGCTTATCGGCTCGGCGCGGTCGAGAAGGTCGTGCCGCGCGAGGCGCTGGTCGACGAGGCGCTGGCCTTCTGCGCGGTCATTGCCGGCAAGAGCCGCAAGGCGCTTACCATCGCCAAGGAGGCGCTCAACGGCATCGAGCCGCGCGACGTCGACCATGGCTATCGCTTCGAACAGGGCTTCACCCTGGAAATGTACCTCCACGAAGACAGCCAGAAGGCGCGCGATGCCTTCGTGGCGTCGGGCAAGCCGGCGGACTACTGACGTGGACCTGCGCTACACCTCCCCGGAGCAGGCCTTTCGCCACGAGGTGCGCGAATGGCTTTCGGCGCATGTCCCGTCGGAGCCGCTGGCCGATTTCGATTCCTCGCGCGAGGGGTTCGAAGCCCATCGTGGCTGGGAACGGACGCTCCACGCCGGTGGATGGGGGATGGTCACCTGGCCCCAGGCCTATGGCGGGCGCGGGCTGGACCTGATCCGCTGGCTGATCTTCGAGGAGGAATATTACCGCGCCGGGGCGCCGCTCCGGGTGAACCAGAACGGCATCTTCCTGCTCGGCCCCACCATCATGGAATATGGCACGCCCGAGCAGAAGGCGCGCATCCTGCCGGCGATGGCCTCGGGCGAGGTGATCTGGGCGCAGGCCTGGTCCGAGCCCGGGGCGGGCAGTGACCTCGCCGGCGTCCGCTCGATCGCGGTGCGCGACGGCGATGATTATGTCCTGTCGGGGCACAAGATCTGGTCCTCGCGCGGCGTCTATGCGGACTGGGCGTTCGGCCTGTTCCGCGCGCCGGGCAGCGAGCGGCACAAGGGCCTGTCGCTGATCGCCTTCCCGCTCGACGCGCCCGGCGTGACGGTGAAGCCGATCCGCCGGCTCGACGGCAAGCCGGTGTTCGCCGAGATCTTCCTGGACGAGGTGCGCGTCCCCGCTACCGATCGGATCGGGGACGAGGGGCAGGGCTGGGCGGTGTGCATGTCGACCGCCGGGTTCGAGCGCGGGCTGATGCTGCGCAGCCCGGCCCGCTTCCAGATGGCGGCGGCCCGACTCGTCGAGCTCTATCGCGGGCGCGCCGACCGGGTCGATCCGGCGGTGGGTGCCGCCGTCGCCCAGGCCTGGATGGACGCCGATGCCTATGCGCTGTCGATCTACGCGACCGCGAGCCGGCTGATGGCCGGCGGCACGATCGGGCCCGAGGCGAGCACCAACAAGATCTTCTGGTCCGAACTGGACCTCGAGCTGCACCGCACCGCGCTGTCGCTGCTGGGGGCGGAGGCCGAGCTGACCGCGGCGGCGCCCGATGCCTCCGCCGATCTCGACGGCTGGCTCGACGGCTATGTCTTCGCGCTCGCCGGCCCGATCTATGCGGGCGCGAACGAGATCCAGCGCAACATCATCGCCGAGCGGATGCTCGGCCTGCCGAAGGGCTGAGCCATGGATTTTCGTCTCAACGACGAGCAGCAGATGCTGGCCGACATGGTCCAGGCGATGCTGGTCGAGACCTGCACCGGCGCCGACCTGCGCCGCCTGCTCGACAGCAACGAACCGCGCGATGCCGGGCGCTGGCAGGCGATCGTCGACATGGGGCTGCCCGGCGCGATGGTGCCAGAGGCGCTGGGCGGTGCCGGGCTCGGCGCGGTCGAGATGGCGCTGATCGCGGTGGCCTGCGGCCATGTCGCGCTGCCCGAGCCGCTGGTCGACCATGCCGGCGTCGCGCTGCCGCTGCTGATCCAGGCCGGTGTCGATCCCGGCCGCTATGTGTCGGGCGCCACGCTGGCGGTGGGCCATCCCGCCCACCCCTTCGTCGCCGATGCTGATGGCGCGGTCGCGCTGCTGCTGGGCGATGGCGATGCGATCCACCTCGTTCCCGCCGACCAGGTGTCGCTGACCCGGCAGGAGAGCGTCGATGGGCTGCGGCGCCTGTTCCGGGTCGACTGGACGCCGATGGCGGCCACCCGGATCGCCGGGGCGCATCTGTGGGACTCTGCGCTCGATCGCGGCGCGCTGTTCGCGGCGGGGCAGTTGCTGGGTCTCGCGCAGCGCGCGATCGATATCGCGGTGGCCTATGCCGCCGAGCGGCATCAGTTCGGCAAGCCGATCGGCAGCTTCCAGGCGGTCAAGCATCTGCTGGCCAGCGCGCAGGTGAAGATCGAGTTCGCCCGGCCGGTGATGCTGGCCGCGGCTGCGATGGCCGAGGGCCCGTTGCGGCGGGTGCGGATCAGCCATGCCAAGCTCGCGGCGACCGCTGCCGCTGAGGCCGCGACCCATGCCGCGGTGCAGGTCCATGGCGCGATGGGCTATTCCTGGGAGGTCGACGTCCATTTCTTCCTGAAGCGCTCGCTGGCGCTGGGCCAGGCCTGGGGAACGCCCGGCTTCCACCGCGCCCGCGTCACCGATCATATGTTCTCGGCTCCGCTCGGCGCGGACCGGGCCTTCGACGGCGCGATCGAGGAGGCCCGCGATGAAGCCGCTTGAGGTGGCCCGCAGCGGCCGTGCCGACCCTGAGGTCGCGGCGCGCTACCGCGCCGCCGGCTGGTGGAGCGAGCGGACCCTGTCGCAGCGGGTCGCCGAACTCGCGGCGACAAAGCCCGATGCCGACGCCTGGATCACGCCGGCCGGGCGATGCTCCTGGGCGGACTATGACCGGGCGGGCAATCGCATCGCCGCACTGCTGATCGGACGGGGCCTGGTGCCCGGCGCGCGGGTGGCGGTGTTGCTGCCCGACGGCCCCGCCGTCCATGCCGCGCTGCTCGGCGTCGAGCGGGCGGGGATGGTCGCGATCGGCATCGGTTCGCGCGCCGGGGTTGCCGAAATATCCCATCTTCTCAAGCGGACAGGTGCTACCCTTCTGATCGGGCATGAGCGGATGCGCGACCGGACCCTGGCCGAGCTGGTCGACGCCGTGAGGGCCGACGGTGCGCCGCTGGCGGATTGGCTGGCGGTGCCCGACCTGATCGCGGAGCCGGGTTGGGCCGGGCAGGGCGATGTCGATCCCACGGGCTTTCCGACCGGCGATCCCGACGCGCTGTTCCTGATCAACTCGACCTCGGGCACCACCGGTATGCCTAAATGCGTGATGCACACGCAGAACCGCTGGTTCTATTTCCACCAGCTCGCGGCCGAGGCGGGGCGCTTCGGTGCGGACGAGCGCTTCATGGGGGCGGTGCCCGCGCCCTTCGGCTTTGGCCTGTGGACCGCGCATTTCTCGCCGACGATCCTCGGCTGCCCGACGGTGGTGCTGCCGAAGTTCGACGCCGGGGTCGCGCTCGACATGATCGAGCGCGAGAAGGTGACGGTGCTGTGCTGCGTGTCGACGCAGTTCATCATGCTACTCAACGAACAGGCCGAACGGCCACGCGACCTGTCGTCGCTGCGGTCGATGTTCACCGGTGGCGAGGCGGTGCCCTATCGCCGCGCCGCCGAGTTCGAGGAAGTGACCGGCGCCGCGGTGCTGCAATTCTACGGCTCGAACGAGACCGGCGCGCTCAGCCGGACGACCGCCGCCGACAGCCGCGATCGCCGGCTTACGACGGCGGGCCGGATCATCCCCGAAATGGAGGTGCGCCTGTTCGATCCCGCGACCGGTGCCGATACCGAGGGGCGTGGCCAGCCCGCCTGTCGTGGCCCCGCCACCTGCCTGGGCTATTGGGACGACGACGAGGCCAACGCCAAGCTGTTCACCGCCGATGGCTGGATGCTGATGGGCGATATCGTCGAGATCGACGACGAGGACTATCTGCGCGTGGTGGGCCGCACCTCGGAGTTCATCATCCGGGGCGGTAAGAATCTGTCGGCGCCTGCGATCGAGGCCGAGGTGGCGACCCACCCCGCGGTCGCGCTGGTCGCGGCGGTGCCCGCGCCCGATCCGGTGTTCGGCGAGCGGGTGTGCATCTATGTCGAGCCGCGCCCGAACCAGCAGGTAACCTTGGAGGATATCTCCGCCCATCTCGCGGCGCGCGGCGTCTCGCGCGAATGGTTTCCCGAATATCTCGTCCTGATGGACGACCTGCCCCGCTCGTCGGGCGGCAAGGTCGCCAAGGGCGCGCTCACCGCCGATGCGAAGCAGCGCTGGGCGATCCCCGCATGACCTACCAGAACCTCCTCCTCAGCTATGAAGGGCGCACCGCCCGGCTCACCCTGGCACGCGGCGACAAGCTCAATCCGCTCGACTGGTCGACGGTGAAGGAGCTCACGGCCGCCGTCGCCGAGATCGAGGCGCGGGCCGGGATCGACTTCGTGCTGCTCACCGGCGAGGGGCGCAGCTTCTCGGCCGGCGGCGATCTCGACGGCTATATCCGTCTGTATCGCGAGCCCGACGAGTTCCAGGCCTTCCTCGACGATTTCTACGACATGCTGACCGGCATCGAGCAGGCGCGGGCGATCTGGGTGGCGGCGGTCAACGGCGTCTGCGTGGCGGGCGGGATCGAGCTGCTGCTGGCGTGCGACATGGCGATCGCGGCGGAGAGCGCGAAGATCGGCGACGGCCATCTCAACTTCGGCCAGCTCCCCGGCGCCGGCGGGTCGCAGCGCCTGCCGCGCGCGATCGGGCTGCTGCGCGCCAAGCATCTCATGCTGACCGGCGAGCTGCTCGACGCGGCGACCTCGCTGGCCTGGGGGCTGGTGACGAAGGTCGTCCCCGACGCCGAGCTGATCGCGTCGGCACAGGGCTGGATCGACAAGATGGCGACCAAGAGCCCGGTCGGCCTGGCGGGGGCCAAGCGGCTCGCCAACATGACGCTCGACACCCCCTATGAGGAAGGGCTGCGGGCCGAGATCGCCCTCGTCCACCGCTACGCCACGACCGAACCCGACGCCACCGAGGGCCTGATCGCCTTCAAGGAAAAACGCGCGCCCCGTTTCGGCGCGCCGAGGGAAGACTGACCATGTTCAAGCTACGCGACAAATATGCGATCGCCGGTATCGGCAACACCGAATACAGCAAATTCTCAGGCCGCACGGTGCGCAGCCTGGCGACCGAGGCCTGCCTGAAGGCGATCGAGGATGCCGGGCTGACGGTGGCCGACATCGACGGCATCGTCAGCTTCAACTTCAACGACAGCGCCCCCGCCATGGGCGTCGCCACCGAGCTTGGCATCGAGAATGCCGGCTATGCGGTCGACTATGCGGCGGGCGGCAATGGCGCCAACCTGATCACTTTGGCGGCGACCGCCGCGATCGAGGCGGGGCTGGCGAAGAATGTCGTCTGCTTCCGCGCGATGAACGGCCGCTCGGGCTTCCGGCTGGGCGGCGGGCGCGACATGTCCGCCTATGGCGTCACCCAATATACCGCGCCGCTGGGCTGGATCACCTATCCGCAGGCGATGGCGATGTGGGCCCGCCGGCACATGATCGATTACGGCACCACCGAGGAACATTGGGCCGAGATCGCCACCACCTTCCGCGCCAATGCGGTGCTGAACGAGCGCGCGATGCAGCGCACGCCGATGACGAAGGACGATTATTTCAACTCGCGCTTCATCGTCGATCCGTTCCGCATGTACGACATCTGCCTGGAACGCGCCGGCGCCTGCGCGGTGGTGATCACCTCGGCCGAGCAGGCGCGCGACCTGCGGCACAAGCCGGTCTACATCATGGGCGGCGCCTATGGCGGCGGCCCCAGCCAGGGCGACGACCTGTTCGACGCGATCCGCTGGCCCAGCCATTCGCATAATTGCTTCAAATATCTGGCCGACGACCTGTGGGGCAGCGCCGGCATCGGCCCGCAGGACGTGGACGTCGCCGAGATCTACGACTGCTTCACCTACAGCGTGCTGATGGCGCTGGAGGGGCTGGGCTTCTGCAAGGATGGTGAGGGCGGGCCCTTCGTGATGGGCGGGCGCATCGCGCTGGACGGCGAACTGCCGGTCAACACCCATGGGGGGCTTCTCTCCGAAGCGTACATCCACGGCTTCAACCATGTGATCGAGGCGGTCGAGCAGCTGCGCGGCGTCGCCGGCGAACGCCAGATCAAGGATGCCGAAATCGCCCTTACCACCGCGGGCGCGATGACCTGCGGCAGCGCCATGATCCTGAGGAACTGACATGCAGACCACCGCCTATGCCAAGCCGTTGCCGGTGCCCGATCCCGAAAGCACCCCCTTCTGGGACGGGATGCGCGAAGGCCGCCTGATGCTGCAGCGCTGCGCCTCGACCGGCGAGCATCTGTTCCCGCCGGTCACCTTCTGCCCAGGCTCGCTCGAAAAACCCGAATGGGTCGAGGTGAGCGGCAAGGGGCGGGTGTTCAGCTGGATCACCGTGCGCCATCCGGTGCCGCGCGACATCTATGCCGACGAGGTGCCCTATGTGGTGGCGCTCGTCACGCTCGACGAGGGCTGCCGGATGACCGGCAACATCGTCGATTGCGCCCCCGAGGACCTGCGCGCCGACATGGCCGTGGAGATCGTCTTCAACCGGGTCACCCCCGAGATCACCTTGCCGGCTTTCCGGCCCGCGAAAGGCTGAGCCATGGGATCGCCCGCCGTTGCCGATCCGTTCGCGGCCTCGCCGCTGCTCGCCCGCTTCGCCGGCCTGTCGCGCGAGGAACTGGAAGCCTATCAGCTGCGCAAGGTGCAGGCGCTCTGCGCGCGCCTCTATGCGAAGAGCGACTATTACCGTGCCCGGATGGACCAGGGCGGGTTGAAGGGCGGGGTGGTCGACAGCCTCGACCGCTTCAGCAAGGCCTTCCCGACCTCGGCGAAGGCCGACTTCCTGGAGGACCAGAAGACCGCGCCGCCCTTCGGCACCCGCCTGGGTGTCGATCGCGGCGACGTCGTCCATATCAGCATGACCAGCGGCACCTCCGGCCAGGGGCAGGAGATGTACGGACGCACCCAGCGCGACATTCACATGCTCGGCTATCTCCACGCGCTGCCCTGGTTCCTGGCCGGCCTGCGCAAGGGCGACACCGCGCTGAACTGCGTGCCCGCCGGGGGCATGACCACCGGCGGTTGGGGGCCGGGCGAGGCGCTGCGGATCGTGGGGGCCACCGGCTTCCATGTCGGCGGCAATCTGTCGACCGAGGCGAAGATCGACCTGATGCTGAAGCTGGGCGGCATCCACTTCATCTACGCCTCGACCAACTATCTCCACACGATGACCGAGGCGCTGGTGGCGCGGGGCATCACCCCGCGTGAGGCCTTTCCCGACATGCACGGCCTGTTCATCGCGGCCGAGGGCTATCCGGTCGAATGGGCCGCGAAGATTGAGGATTATTGGGGCTGCCGGCTGCAGGAAGGCTATGGCAGCACCCAGCTCAACGGCTTCGGCGGCTCGACCGCATCGGCGGGCGTCGTCAATGAGAAGGGCGGGCGCGGCCTGATCCGCCTGTTCGAATGGGAACATCTGATCGAGATCGTCGATCCGGTCAGCGGCCTGCCAGTGAAACCCGGTGAGCAGGGCGAGATGGTCGTCACCAACCTGTCGGTGGAGGGCAGCCCCACGGTCCGCTTCCGCACCGGCGACGCGGCGCGCTTCGTGCCGTGGCAGGAGGCCGGCGGCGGCGCCTGGAACGCGATCGAGTGCGGCACGATCGGCCGCTTCGACGACATGATGAAGATCCGCGGCAACAATGTCTGGCCGTCGATGATCGACGCCGCCGTCTTCGCCCACCCCGAGGTCGGCGAATATAAGGGCCGGGTCTACACCCGCGACGGCAAGACCGAGATCGAGGTCTGCATCGCCGTGGCCGATCATCATAGCGGCCTGTGCGAGGACGAACGCGCCCGGCTCGTTTCCTCGGTGCGCGCCGCGATCAAGGAACGCAGCAACGTCTGGATGGACGTGTGCGAGGTGCCGCGCACCGAGTTCCGGGGCTTCGCCTACAAGGCGCGGCGCTGGGCCGACGAGCGGCAGGACGGATATCGGCTGTAGGAAAGGGCGGAGCGATGACCCGACAGATGGATGAGGATGCGCTGCTCGCCGAGATGCTCGCGCTGGCTGACCGGCTGGTGGAGACCGACGACGCGTTGATGGCGGGCCAATATGCGCATCTGCGCGCCCGCATCGCCGCGCTGGTCGAGCTGCGCGGCCTGGGTGCGGAGATCGCCGCGTGACGGGCACCGCCCGCTTTGCCCTGGACGGCCAGGTCGCCGTCGTCACCGGCGGGGGCGGCGGGCTGGGATCGGCCGGGGCGGTGGCGCTGGCCGAGGCGGGCGCCGACATCGCACTGGTCGCGCGCAATCGGTCGAAGCTGGAGGATGCCGCTCGTGCCGTCGAGGCGGCCGGCCGCAAGGCGATGATCGTCGAGGCCGACGTGTCCGACCCGGCGGCGATGGTCGTGGCGGCGGATGCCGTGGTCGCGGGCCTGGGGCGGATCGACATCCTCTTCAACAATGCAGGGATCACCAATCCCCAGTCGGTGCTCGACATCGCGCCCGAGGATTTCTCGCGCCTGCTCGAGGTCAATGTCGCGGGCGCCTTCCATGCGATCCGCGCGGTGGCGCCCACGATGATCGGGCGGCGCTATGGCCGCATCGTCAATATGGGGTCGATCCTGTCGGGGCGCGGCATGGCGAACCGGGCCGCCTATTGCGCGTCGAAGGCGGGGCTCGCCAATCTGGGTGCCGCCTGCGCCTTCGAGTTCGGTGAGGCCGGGATCACCGTCAACACGCTGGGCGCGACGGTGATCGTGACCGATCTGAACCGCGAACTCGTCCGCACCCAGCCCGAACTCTACGCGAAGGTGGTGCAGCGCACCCCGCTCGGCCGCCTCGGCGAGATCGAGGATCTGATGGGCGCGCTGCTGTTCCTCGCCTCGCCCGCCGCCGGCTTCGTCACCGGCCAGACCCTGTTCGTCGACGGCGGCTACACCGCCGGCTGACCCTGGAGACCTATAAGATCATGTCGACCTCCCTGAAGACCCTGTTCGATCTCAGCGGCAAGACCGCGCTGGTGACGGGGGGCTCGCGCGGGCTGGGCCTCACCATGGCCGAGGCGCTGGGCGAGTTCGGCGCCCGGATCATCCTGACCGCGCGCAAGCAGGCCGAGCTGGACGAGGCGGTCGCCCATCTGGCGGCGCAGGGCATCGAGGCGATCGCGATCGCCGCCGACGTCGGCAAGCCCGACGAACCGGCGCGGGTGATCGAGGCGATCAAGCAGGCCGGCGGCCGGGTCGACATCCTCGTCAACAATGCCGGTACCTCCTGGGGCTCGAAAACCGAGGAGATGCCGCTCGACGCCTGGAACAAGCTGCTCGCGGTCAACCTGACCGGGCCCTTCCTGCTCGCCCAGGCGGTGGCGCGCGAGTTCATGATCCCGCAGGGTTGGGGGCGCATCGTCAACATTGCGTCGGTGGAAGGGCTGCTGGGCCATCACCCCCGGATGATCGGCACGATCGCCTATAATGCCAGCAAGGGCGGGCTGATCAACTTCACCCGCGCGGTGGCCGCCGAATGGGCGGGCTTCGGCATCAACGTCAACGCGATCGCGCCCGGCTATTTCCCGTCGAAGCTCACCGGCTACGTCATCGACAAGCATGGCGAGGAGATGCGCAACGACACGCCGCGCGGCCAGCTGGGCGGCGCCGACGACCTGAAGGGTGCGACGCTGCTGCTCGCGACCGACGCGGGCGCGCACATCACTGGACAGATATTGGTGGTCGACGGCGGCGCCACGATCATCTGAACGCAGGAGGGAGACAGCCATGAATGCCATCAGCCGTTTCGGTACGCGCTATCCGTTTCATCCCTATCCCACGGGCTGGTTCAGCGTCGGTTTCGCCGACGACCTCGCCCCCGGCGATGTGCGGCCGCTGCGCTATTTCGGCCAGGACCTGGTGCTGTTCCGCACCGAAAGCGGGAAGACCGTCGTCACCGACGCGCACTGCCCGCATCTCGGCGCGCATCTGGGCTATGACAGCTGGGTCGAGGGCGAGACGATCGTCTGCCCCTTCCACCAGTGGAAGTACGACACGCGCGGCAAATGCGTCCACGTCCCCCATGCCAAGGCGGTGCCGCCGCGCGCGCAGGTGAAGCTCTGGCCGACGGTCGAGCGGGGTGGGATGATCTTCGTCTGGCACGATCTGGGCGGCAGCGAGCCGCAATATGAGCTGCCCGTCTATGACGAGAGCCGGAAGATCGCCAATGCGGGCTTCCACCGGCTGCACGACGATTTCGGCTCGGCGCATCCGCAGGACGTGTTCGAGAACGGCGTCGACTTCGCTCATTTCCCTGGTGTCCATGGCACCGGAAAGGCGATCTCCGACGGCGATATCCGCACCGAGGGGCATCGCTTCTTCAGCCCGGTGCGGATCCTGCCGATGGGTCATGACGGGCCGGTCGACCGGTCGGTGGGGTCGACGGTGGATTCGGAGGTGATCGGCGGGGGCCTGTCGCGCGTCGAAAGCCGCACGCCGCACGCGCCGGGCGTCATCACCATCTATTATGTGTCGGTGACGCCGGTCGATGCGTCGCTCAGCCATTATTATGTCCATCAGTTCTTCCTGAAGGACGACGACTGCCCGATGAGCGCCGAGCAGATCGAGCGCTTCACCACCATGGCGGCCGAACATGGGCTGAAGGAGCAGTATAGCGACGGCAAGATCTGGCCGTTCAAGGCCTATGTCGAACAGCCAATGCTGTCGTCGGCCGATGGCCCGATCCTGAAATATCGCGACTGGTACAAGCAGTTCCACCCGGCGGCGTGAGCCAGGTTATCGGGCGGCGAGCTCGTCGAGCACCCGCCCGAACCTTTCCTCCACCCGATCGACGAAGGCGGGGTGGGTCAGGATTTTCGGTAGGTCGGCCGAGGCCCCGGCGAAGGCGATCTCGGCGACCTGGGCGGGCTCCATCGAGTCCGCCGGGCGCGCGCGATCGGGATCGGCCGTGTTGAAGATCTGAGTGGCGACCGCGCCCGGCATCAGCAGCGACGCGCCGACGACGCTGCCGGCTAGTTCCTCGCGGAGCGTCTCGACCATCGGCCACAGCGCATGCTTGGTCGCGCAATAGGCCGAGAGGCCGGGGGCCATCACCATCGATCCGGTCGATCCGGTAACGACCACCTGCGCGGGGCTGCCCGCCGCGATCATCGCGGGAAGGAAGGCCTGGAGCGTCGCGACGACGCCGAGCAGGTTGACGTGCACCAGGGTGCGCCAGTCGGCGAAGCTGGTGTCGAGCAGCGAGCTTTTGCGGAGGAGCCCGGCATTGGCGAACAGCAGCGCGACCGGGGGCAGGGGCCTGAGCGCTTCTGCGAGCGCAGCCATCGCCGCCGGATCGGACACATCGGCGATATGGAGTTCGGCCCGGCAGCCCATCGTGGCCAGCTCGGCCTTCAGGCTGTCGATACCGGTGATGTCGCGGTCGCACCCCGCGACCGCCATGCCCTGCCGGGCGGCATGGACGGCGAGCGCCCGCCCGATCCCCGAGGCGGCGCCGGTGATCACCGCCGTCCGCCCCGCCAGTTCGAGCGGCGCCCTCACCGGAAGTGCGGGATCACATAGGTGCCGATCTTGCGCAGCGTCTCCAGCTGCGCCCATTGCGGCACTGTGCCCATGTTGGTCATGAACAATATCTCGTCGGCGCCGGCGGCGACGAGCTGCTCGACATAGTTGATGCAATCGTCGACCGAGCCATAGGCGTTGCGCGCGTCGAGGATGCCCGAGCTGGGGCGGCGGCCATTTTCGTCGGGTCGCAGGTCCATGCTGATCGTTTCCGATGCCAGCTTGGTGGTGATGATCGTGTCAGTGCCTTCCTCGATCAGGTCGTCGCCCCAGGTCTCCGGCTCGGGCCGGGGGCCGCCGCCATACCAGTAGTTGAGCGACTCGTAGAAATAGCGCTGGCCGCGAATGCCGATCTTGCGGGCCTGCTCCGCATCGTCGAGGACGATGGTGGGGCACAGCGCCGCCAGATGCTGGATCGGGCGATAGCCGACCTGATCGGCGACGTCGCGGCCGTTCCAGGCGTCGCGGTAGAGCTTGTTCTTCTTCGCCACCTCCTCGGGCCCGCCGAAGCCGAGCACCAGCGCGCCCAGCCCGCGCTCGCCGGCGCGCACCAGCGTGTCGGGGTTGGTGCAGGCCAGGTACATCGGCGGATGCGGTTCCTGGAACGGCTTGGGATGGATCGGCCGCGTCGGGATGGTGATGTGCGGGCCGTTATGCTCGATCTCGTCCTGCACGAACATCTTGGGGATGAGGTACATCGCCTCGTCGATCAGCGGCTGCAGCTCGCGCAGGTCGTAGCCATAGGCGCCGGCCTCCTGCTGGCTGCCGCCCTTGCCCACGCCGAAATGGACGCGGCCCTTCGACAGAAGGTCGAGCGTGGCGACCCGTTCGGCCACCTTGATCGGGTGGTTCATGGCCGGCATCAGGCAGACCACGCCATGGCCGATGCCGATGCGCGAGGTTCGCCCGGCGATATAGGCCAGGAAGGTCTCCGGTGCGCTCATATGCGCATAATGGGTGAGCGACGTGTGCTCGACGCTCCAGACGACGTCGAAGCCCAGTTGCTCCGCGAGCAGCGCCTGTTCGACGAGTTCGTCGAACACCTGCCGTTCGCCGCGGGGGGATGCGTCGACGATTTGTGCTTCAAAAATAAGGGAAAAACGCATTGCCTCTCTCGGTCCCGCTGGTTCTGTGATGTCCCCACGACCCTCGACGCGGCCCGGTGCGGTTTCAAATGCCGATTAGGGGCGGGACCCATAGCGGCCCGGCATCGTTGCCGGCCGGGGTGACAGGACGGGCGATGCCGCGCGGCGAACAAGGCGATAGCCCAATGGCAATAGAGGGGTGGGGTGGGCGCCGATAGATCGGGCTGCCGTCGGCGATCCGACCGACCAGCCAGGATCCATCATGCGCGAAGCCCTCATCGTCTCCACCGCCCGCACCCCCATCGGCAAGGCCTATCGCGGCGCCTTCAACGATGCCGAGGCGCCGCTGCTGTCCGGCCATGCGGTGCGTGAGGCGGTGCGCCGCGCCGGGATCGATCCGGCGCGGGTCGAGGACGTGATCATGGGCTGCGCCGCGCAGCAGGGGACGCAAGGCTATAATATCGGGCGGCTCACAGCGGCGGCGGCCGGGCTGCCCGTGTCGGTGGCGGGCATGTCGCTCGATCGCCAATGCGCGTCGGGGCTGATGGCGATCGCCACCGCCGCCAAGCAGATTATCGACGACGGCATGGAGGTCGCGGTCGGCGGCGGGGTGGAATCGATCAGCCTGACCCAGACCAAGCACAAGAACAGCTATCGATCGGTGAGCCAGGCGGTGCTGGCCGAAAGCCCGCACATGTACATCGCCATGATCGAAACGGCCGAGCTGGTCGCCGAGCGCTATGGCGTCAGCCGCGAGGCGCAGGACGCCTATGCCTTTCAGAGCCAGCAGCGCACCGCGGCCGCCTATGCCGCCGGCCGCTATGACGCCGAGCTGGCGCCGCTGACCACGACGATGCTCGTCACCGACAAGGCGACCGGCGAGGTCTCCGAGCGCGAGGTGCGGCTGGAGAAGGACGAGGGGCCGCGCGCCGACACCACGCTGGAGGGGCTGACCTCGCTCAAGCCGGTCTGGTCGGGCGGCCAACTGGTCGAGCAGGGGCGCTTCATCACCGCCGGCAATGCCAGCCAACTCTCCGATGGCGCCGCCGCCTGCGTGCTGATGGAGGCGGGTGCCGCCGCGCGCGAGGGGCTGACCCCGCTCGGCGCCTATCGCGGCATGGCGGTGGCGGGTTGCGGGCCCGAGGAGATGGGGATCGGCCCGATCCATGCGGTGCCCAGGCTGCTGGAGCGGCACGGGCTGACCGTCGACGATATCGGCCTGTGGGAGCTGAACGAGGCCTTCGCCGCGCAGGTGCTGCCTTGCCGCGACCGGCTCGGCATTCCCGACGAGCGGCTGAACGTGGATGGCGGCGCGATCGCGATCGGGCATCCGTTCGGCATGTCGGGCGCCCGCATGGTCGGCCACGCGCTGATCGAGGGAAAGCGGCGCGGGGTGCGCCATGTCGTCGTCACCATGTGCGTGGGCGGCGGCATGGGGGCGGCCGGCCTGTTCGAGGTGCTGTGATGGCCGCGCCGCGCCCCGCCGCCCTGCCGCACGGCTTCCTGTCGACGCCGGAGCAGATCATCAACGAGGCGCGCAACGGGCGCATGTTCATCCTCGTCGACGACGAGGATCGCGAGAATGAGGGCGACCTGATCGTCCCGGCGCAGATGGCGACGCCCGACATCATCAACTTCATGGCGAAGCACGGCCGTGGCCTGATCTGCCTGGCGATGACCCAGGAGCGGGTCGACCAGCTCGGCCTGCCGCCGATGAGCGGGGTGAACGGCACCCGCCACGAAACCGCCTTCACCGTCTCGATCGAAGCGAAGACCGGCGTCACCACCGGCATCTCCGCCGCCGATCGCGCGCGGACGATCGCGGTGGCGATCGACGCCGCCCAGGGCCCCGAGCAGATCGTGACGCCGGGCCATGTCTTCCCGCTAGCGGCGCGCGCGGGCGGCGTGCTGGTCCGCGCCGGCCACACCGAGGCCGCCGTCGACGTCGCGCGGCTGGCGGGGCTCAACCCGTCGGGGGTGATCTGCGAAATCCTCAACGACGACGGGACGATGGCGCGGCTCGATGACCTGATCCCGTTCGCCCAGCGGCACGGACTGCGTATCGGCACGATCCGCGACCTGATCGCCTATCGCCACCGCAACGATCACCTCGTCGAGCGGCGCGCCGACATGATGTTCACGAGCGAATGGGGCGGGCAATGGCGGGTCGCCAGCTATCGCAACAAGGCTGGTGGCGCCGAGGTGGTCGCGCTGATCAAGGGCAAGATCGATCCGGCCGCGCCGGTCCCGGTGCGGATGCACGTCCATTCGCCGCTGTCGGACCTGTTCGCCGAGGCAGGCGAGCGCTCGGGCCTGCTCGGCCAGGCGATGGAGGCGATCGCCGGCGCGGGCAGCGGCGTGGTGGTCGTGCTCAGCTCGCCCGCGCCCGATCTGGTCGCCTGCATCATCCGCGCCCGGCGCGAAGGGCGCGAGGAGGCGGCCGGCCACAGCATGGCGATGCGCGAATATGGCATCGGCGCGCAGGTGCTGACCGACCTGGGCATCCAGCGGATCATCCTGCTCAGCAACAGCGACACCAGCTTCGTCGGCCTCGACGGCTACGGCATCGAGATCGTCGAGCACCGGCCGCTGTCGGCCGCGCGCGCGATCGGCTGATGGCGCGGCCAGCGAGGCCGAAAGAGCAATTCTCTAAACTTGCAATCTTATAGATAATATGAACTATTCGATGCCATCAGGAGGTAGGAGAGCCATGACCAATATTCTCATCCAGGGCGGCACCGTCGTCGATGGAACCGGCGCGAAGGCCTATGCGGCCGACGTTCGCGTGCGCGACGGCCGGATTGCCGAGATCGGCCAGGGCCTGGCTCCCGCCGCCGGCGAAAAGCTGGTCGATGCGAAGGACTGCATCGTCTCCCCAGGCTTCATCGAGCCGCACACCCATATGGACGCGGTGATGTGGTGGCAGCCCAGCCTCGATCCGCTGCCCGGCTATGGCGTCACCACCGTCGTCATCGGCAATTGCGGCTTCACCGCGGCGCCGGTGCATGAGGATCCCGAGGTCCGCCGCGAGATGGTGAAGATCTTCACCTTCTTCGAGGAGGTGCCCGAGCAGCCTTTCCTCGAGCGCCTGCCGTGGGACTGGCGGAGCTGGTCCGAATATCGCGCGTCGATGGCGGCGAAATGCCCGACCTCGACCAACATCGCGGGCTATGCGGGCCATATCGCGATGCGCTTGGCGGTGATGGGCATGGATGCCTGGACCCGCGCCGCGACCGCCGACGAGATCGCGAAGATGTGCGCCCTGCTCGAGGACGCGATCGACGCGGGCGCGCTGGGCCTGTCGTCCAACCTGATGGACCATGACAGCCAGGACCGGCCCGTGCCCAGCCTGGTGGCCGACGATGCCGAATGGTCGGCGCTGATCGGCGTGCTCGCCAGCCGGCCGGGCAGCCAGCTGCAGGTGATCCTCGATACCTTCTTCAAGCTGAAGGCGCCCGAGCAGATGGAGCGGTTGGGCAATTTGTGCCGTGGCCGTGGCGTGCGGGTGCAGATGGCCGGCGCCGGTGGGCTGCTGCGCTTCCAGGACGCGATCCGCGACCGGATGTGGGAGATCACCGCGAAGCAGAAGGCCGACGGTTTCGACTTCTGGCCCAGCTTCGCGCATGTGCCGCCGACGACGGCGCTCAACTTCTTCACCTCCTCCTCCTTCGCCCAGGCGAACGAATATGTCTGGCACGAGGTGGTGCAGGCCGAGACCGCCGAGGCGAAGCTGGCGCTGCTCGCCGACCCCGATTTCCGGGAGCGGGCGCGCGACAGCTGGGACAACAAGGCGTTCCGCCAGTCGCTGGTCGCCAATCCGCACATGATGCTGCTGATGGATTCGGAAACCGGTGCCGGGCCGCTGGGCCTCAACCTGAAGGAACTGGCCGAACAGCGCGGCGTCCATCCCTCGGATGCGCTGGCCGACTGGGTGATCGCCAATGGCGTCAATTCGATCATCAACCGCGTGCCGCATCCGATGGCCTATGAGCAGACCGTCCAGATGCTGAAGGACAGCCAGACCGTCGCGAACATCTCCGACGCGGGCGCGCATGGGCAGATGCTGTGCGGCGGCGGCGAGAATATCCTGCTGCTCACCCAGTTCGTGAAGAACAAGGACCTGACCCTGGAAGAGGCGATTCACGTCCAGACGGGCAAGCAGGCCGAGCATTTCAACTTCGGCGATCGCGGCGCGCTGAAGGTGGGGTATCGCGCCGATATCGCGGTGTTCAAGCTCGACGAGGTCGAGGCTCGCCCGCTGAAGCGCGTGTTCGACGTGCCCGACGGCAAGGGCGGTTTCACCTGGCGCTTCACCCGCGATGCCGCGCCGATGCGGCTGACCCTGGTGAATGGCGAGCCAACCTTCGAGGACGGTGCCTTCACCGGCGCGCTGCCCGGCGAGATGGTGGGCCCGGTGATCGCCAAGGTGGAGGAGGCGGCGGCCTGAGCCGCCGTCCATCCCAACGCACAGGAGGAAGAGGATGAAGGAAGAGGATCTCCCCTATCTGATGCGCGGCCGCCAGAAGGTGGAAACCACCAGCACCGCGTTGATCAGCTCGTCCAAATATCTCAACGACTATCGCATCCGCGAATGGGTGGTGACCCAGAGCCTCAAGCGCAACGGCCGCGATTATCCGCCGACCTACGGCATCCCGATGCTGATCGATGCGATCCGCGAGGTGCAGGATCATGAGCGTATCGAGGTGCTGTTCAACGAGGCGCGCAAGGACTGGCCCGAGTTCGACAAATGGCTCGACGAGCGCTGGCTGTCGCGGCTGACGCGTGAGGACATGCGCTCCTGCCCGGAAGGGTCGCTGGGCGGCATCTGGTACAAGCAGCTGTCGGGCGCGCAGATGGAGGTCGACATCATCCCGACCTTCGAGGCGCGGTCGAGCTTCGAATATTTCTTCCTGCGCGGCGTGCAGATCCACGACTTCATGCACATCCTGAGCGGCGGCGGGTTCGACGGGCTCGGGGAGATCATGCCCGCCTTCCTGAAATATGGGAATCTGTTCCGCCACTTCACGGCGGAGCTGGCGGGTCTGCTCAACGTCCAGAACACGCTGCTGACCATCCCGATGTTCATCCGCGGGCCGCTCCATTATCCGGAGATCTTCCCGCGCATGTGGGATCTCGCCCATTATGCGATGAAGGTGGGCGAACAGTCCGACGCGCTGTTCCTGCCGAAATATGAGGAATGGCTGGACCTGCCGCTGGAGGAAGCGCGCCGCAAATTCGGCGTGCGCGGTGCGCGGACGATCGACACCTCGCGGGAGAGCGACTTCTTCAACGAGTTCTCGCCGACCTTCGAGCCTCCCACGTCCCAGGCGGTCGCTGCCGAATAATCGGCGCTGCGGGCGACAGCCTGTGGACAGGGCCTCCCCGACGGCACCGGGGAGGCCCTTTTTTTATTTCACGATGACTCCAGCACCGAACTTTGCTGGACTGCGCTAGAACCCGATACAGAAGGTTTATCAATAACTTACGCGCGTCCATCATATGCCGGTGCTTTCTGAAACCTGACCCGGCTTCCGCTCTCATGGCTCCCATGTGGCTCTTGGAAACGGGTCTTTCCGAGGAGTCATCATGGCCAAGATCAAGCTCACCAAGACCGCCGTGGAGGCGGCGCAACCCCAGCCGCAGGCCGTCGAACTACGGGATACCGTGGTGCCTGGCTTCCTGTGCAAGATTACCCCGGCGGGCCGCCGCGTGTTCATGCTCCAGTACCGCACGAACGCGGGCGAGCGACGCAAGCCCGCCCTGGGCCTGTTCGGGGAACTGACCGTTGAACAGGCCCGCGTCATGGCTCAGGACTGGTTGGCCGAGGTTCGCCGGGGCGGCGATCCTGGCGGCGCCAAGGCCGATGCGCGCAAGGCGCCCACCGTCACGGAGCTGTGCAAAAAGTTCATGGAGGAATACTCCAAGAAGCGCAACAAGCCCAGCACGCAGGAGGGCTATCAGGGCGTCATCGACCGCTGCATCATTCCACTGTTGGGCCGCAAGAAGGTGCAGGACGTGAAGCGGCCCGACATTGCCGGCCTGATGCAAAAGCTGGCCTACAAGCCGACCGAAGCGAACAAGGCTTTCGGCGTGTTGCGCAAGATGTTCAACCTGGCCGAAGTGTGGGGCTACCGTCCCGACGGCACGAACCCGTGCCGTCACGTCCCGATGTACCCACCTGGGAAGGAAACCCGGCTCATCATTGATGACGAACTGGCGTTGATCTTCCGCCACCTGGACAAGCTGGAAGCGGAAGGTCTGGAGAACTACGTCATCCCCTTGGCAATCCGCCTGCAATTCGAGTTCGCCGCGCGTCGCTCCGAAATCTGTCCGCTCGAATGGAGCTGGCTGGACTTCGAGAACCGGCGAGTGGTGTGGCCCGACAGCAAGACGGGCGGCATGTCCAAGCCCATGAGCGCGGAAGCCTATCGGCTGCTCTCGACGGCGCCACGTCGGGAAGGCTGCCCGTATGTCCTGCCATCGCCCAACGACCCGGACAAGCACCTGACCTTTGGCGAGCACTATGGCGGATGGTGCCGGGCGCTTAAGGCCGCCGGCGTGCCGCACGTCGGCACGCACGGCATCCGCCATCGTTCGACGACCGACATTGCCAATTCGGGCGTGCCGACCAAGGTAGGCATGAAGCTGACCGGGCACAAGACCGTGGCGATGTTCATGCACTACGTCCACACCGAGGACAAGCCGGTACGCGAGGCGGCCGAGCTGGTGGCGAGCCGTCGTCAGGCGATCACGGGTGCGCGGCAGGCCGAGGGAGTAGCAGCATGAACCGGCGCAAAGTATCCGTGGCGTCCTCCGCAGCGCCTTCGGCGCTGCTGGGCGACATTCGGGCATTGATTGAGGCGGCGCGGCAGCGCGCCGTCTTGGCGGTCAATGCCGAACTGACCCTGCTGTTCTGGCGTATCGGCCAGCGCATCCATACGGAGGTGCTGGCCGGCCAGCGGGCCGGGTACGGCGAGGAAATCCTGCCGACCCTGGCGGCGCAGCTTGTGCGCGACTACGGGCGCAGCTTCGCGGACAAGAACCTGCGCCGCATGGTGCAGTTCGCCGCCACCTACCCGGACGAGCCAATTGTCGTGACGCTGTCACGACAATTGAGCTGGTCGCATTTCCTGGCGCTGCTGCCGCTGAAAGACCCGCTCCAACGGCAATACTACGTGCAGATGGCGAGCGCCGAACGCTGGAGCGTGCGGACGCTGCGCGAGCGCATCGACTCGATGCTGTACGAGCGCACGGCGCTGTCGCAGAAGCCGGGCGAGACGATCGCGCAGGAGCTGGCGACGATGCGCGATGCGCAGCGCATGACGCCGGCGCTGGTCATGCGCGATCCCTACATTCTCGACTTTCTCGGGCTGCGTGACACCTGGCAGGAAAGCGACTTGGAAGCGGCCATCATCCGCGAAATGGAATCCTTCCTGCTGGAGCTGGGGGCCGGTTTCTCCTTCGTCGCCCGGCAAAAGCGCATCCCGATTGACGACGAGGATTTCCACCTCGACCTGCTGTTCTACAACCGCAAGTTGCGGCGGCTGGTGGCGGTGGAGTTGAAGGTCGGCGAGTTCAAGGCGGCCTACAAGGGGCAGATGGAGCTTTACCTTCGCTGGCTGGACAAGCACGAACGCGAGCCGGAGGAAGCCTCGCCGCTGGGCATCATCCTTTGCACCGGCAAGAAGCGCGAGCAGATCGAATTGCTGGAGCTGGACAAGTCAGGCATCCACGTCGCCGAGTACCTGACTGCCTTGCCGCCGAGGGGCGTGCTGGTGGAACGGCTGCAACAGGCAGCAGAGCGGGCGCAGTTGCAGATCGAGCAGCGCAAGACGGACACCGAGTAGTCCTGTCCCAAGCAGTCGGGCATCCCGGCGTTCCGCCGTCGCGCTGTCGTGCTGCGCATCGAGCCTCGCTGCGCGAGTCTCGCCCCTTGCGGGCTTCCATCGTTCCCTCGCTTTGCTCGGCTGACGCCTTCGGCCCTGACGGGCCTGCGCGCTCCGCTTGCCCCAAAAGCCGAGGGTGTGCAGTGGGCGGGGTGTAGGCGGTCTTGCTGTTCCCTTCACCGTATCACGGCGTTCTCGCCGTCAAGGGCGGCGCGCGCTGTTGCGCGCTTGCGTCCTGGCGGCCGTCTGCGACCCCTGACTGCTTGCGCTGCGCCGTGCTGGACACGGTTCCGGGCAATTCCGCCCGAGCAACCGGAGCACGATCATGTCGCAACTGTCCTTTTCCTCGTTCGATGCCGCGCTGATGGTGCGCGACTCCCAAGGTCATTACCTGCCGGCGACGGCCGACCAGATTCTGGAGGCCGCGCGCCAGGCCATCGAGCACAAGATGCAGCGCGGTGCCTCATTCAGTTCACCGTCGGAAGTCAAGGAGTACCTGCGCGCCAAACTGGCCGGCTTCGAGCATGAGGTGTTCGCGGTGCTGTTCCTCGATTCGCAGCATCGCCTTATCGAGTATGCCGAGATGTTCCACGGCACCATCGACAGCGCATCGGTGTATCCGCGCGAAGTGGTGAAGGAAGCGCTGCGGCTCAACGCGGCAGCGGTCATCGTTTCGCACAACCACCCGAGCGGCAATCCAGAGCCAAGTGCGGCCGACAGGGCATTGACGTTGCAACTCAAGAGCGCGCTGGCGCTGGTGGACGTTCGCACGTTGGATCACATCATCGTGGCGGGCAGCCTCACTACGTCCTTCGCCGAACGTGGCTTGATCTGACCGAGGGGGCTTCGGCCCCCTTTTTGCTGCGCCTGCTGGCGCAACTCCGGCCCTCGCGGGCCTGCGCGTGCTACGCACTTGCCCCAAAGCCGGAGGTGCGTGGAGGTTGTGAGGGAGGCGGTCTTGCTGTTCCCCTCATCGTGCCACGGCGTTCTCGCCGTCAAGGGCTGCGCGCCAATGGCGCTTGCGTCCTGGCGGCCGTCTACGACCCCTGACTGCTTGCGCTGCGCCGTGCCCCGGAAGGGTCGGGCAATTCCGCCCGGCAACCTTTCAGGAGTTCACCATGAACAACGTACTTATCACTGCCGAGCAGCGCGTCGTGCTGCTGGCCAACGGCAGCACATCGCTGGAGAACCCGGACTTCGACCCAGCCCCGGTGGTCAAGCTGTTCACGCCGGACGGCGGCGCGACCTGGCTGCTGACCGAGATTGACCCCGACGACCATGACCACGCTTTCGGTCTTTGTGACCTGGGGCTGGGGATGCCGGAACTCGGCTGGGTCAGCTTGAACGAGCTGGCGAGCGTGCGCGGCGGGCTGGGCCTGCCGATCGAGCGCGACCTGTCTTTCCGTGGCGAAAAGCGGTTGAGCGCCTACGTGCGCGATGCGCGGCTGGCGGGGCGGATCGTCGTCTGACCTCGCCCTTGGAGCGCCTCAAGGCGCTCCTTGCGCTTTCTCGATCATTTCAGGAGATCAATGCCATGAGCAGCCATCACGACTACATCATCGAAATCACGGCGCAGCACGATGCGCTCAAGCCCTTCGCGCCGGAGAACGGCCAGCCGCTGCGCTTCAAGATCGGCGACGCGGTGATCTACACCAACCAGTTCGGCGTGCAGTTCCGTCGCCGCGTCACCGGTTTCTACCAGCCCAGCGGGCTTTGTGGTCACTATGCGCGCGGAGCGCGCTATCTGCTGAACTCGACTTCGCCGTGGGTGCCGGTTGCGCAATCCAGCCTGCGTCCTGACGACTCGGCCTGATGCCTTCGCGCCCCTTGCGGCGCGCTACGCGCTTCGCTTGCCTCCAGGGGAAAGCCCTGCGGGCTATCCCCGCCGCGCAGACTTGGCGCCCCTGAACATCGCCGACCCGGCTGCGCCGGATCGGCCAGACAGCATCCACAGCAGATCCACGATGCCCTGCGCGTGCTCGTCCTGACCCTGTTGTCCATTCGGTTTTGAAGTCTGGGCGTCCCCGGCCACCTGGGAGATGGCCGGTCGCGCTGTCGTGCTGCGCATCGAGCCGCCTGCGGCGTCTCGCCCCTGTCGGGCTTCCATCGTTCCCTCGCTCCGCTCGGCTGACGCCTCCGGCCCAGCTTCCAGCTTCGGGCCTGCGCGCTTGCGCTTGCCGTGCGGTCGGCGTGGAAGGTGCCCGTTGCCATGTCCAGCCGTCTTCCCTGACTCCATCACCTTGTCCGCGACTGTAGCCCGCTCCCGTGTGCCATCAAGGCGCGCAGGGCCGTGTCCTCGGCTTCGCCTGCGGGCCGCACCAACCCTGCGCTTTTTTCCGTGACGGCCCCCGTCCGCGCGCTCCTGACCGTCGCGGGCGATGAACTCAGGAAAGACGGTGGCAACAGGGCCAACCGGGTTCCTCGTGCCGACCGCACCGAACAGCCGAAAGGCTGGGCTCCGAATCTAGGAATCCGGTGTGCGCTTTCTTCAACAGCCAAGTCAGGAGAACGACATGCTTGCAACCCGTTTCGCTTCCCATTCCCCCGCACTGCGCAGCGACTACCCGCTGTCCGATGACCAGATTCACCGTGTAGCGCCGTCCATCTTTGCGGATGCCCCGCATGAAAGTCGTTCGCAGCGATACGCCTATATCCCTACGGCGGCGGTTTTGACCGAGCTTCGCAAAGAAGGGTTTCAGCCTTTCATGGTGACGCAAACCCGCGTGCGCGATGAAGGCAAGCGCGAGCACACGAAACACATGCTGCGCCTGCGCCACGCCAGCCAGATCAACGGCGCGGAAGCCAATGAAATCATCCTGCTGAACTCGCACGATGGCACCAGCAGCTATCAGATGCTGGCGGGCCAGTTCCGATTTGTTTGCAGCAATGGCCTTGTGTGCGGCGACACCGTGGCCGATGTGCGCGTCCCCCATAAAGGCGACGTGGCGGGCCAAGTCATCGAAGGCGCTTTCGAGGTGCTGCGCGGTTTCGACCTTGTGCGCGATTCCCGCGACGCCATGCGCGCTATCACGCTCGATGAAGGCGAAGCCGAAGTGTTCGCCCGCGCCGCGCTGACCCTCAAGTACGACGACCCGAACAAGCCCGCGCCCATCACCGAAAGCCAGATTCTGATGCCGCGCCGGTTTGAAGACCGCCGCCCCGACTTGTGGAGCGTGTTCAACCGCACCCAAGAGAACCTGACCAAAGGCGGATTGCATGGTCGCAGCGCCAACGGACGCCGCCAGCAGACCCGTCCGATACAGGGCATTGATTCCGATGTGCGCCTCAATCGCGCCTTGTGGATGCTGGCCGATGGCCTGCGCCAGTTGAAAGCCTGACCCGTCCCCCGCAGGAGGGGCGGTTTCCCCTCCATTCCTTGTTTCACTCGATTGGAGAACCACCATGAACGCCATCACCACCACCGAAGCCCGCGCCGTCAATGCCGCCGCCGCTATCCCGCTGGAAGCCGCCGACCCGACCAAGAACCTGATTCTGGTTCCGCTGTCGCGGCTGGTGCTGCGCCCCACGGGCCGCAACGTGCGCAAGACCCCGCGCATGTCCATCCCCGAACTGGCTGCAAGCATCCAGCGCGTGGGCCTGCTGCAAAACCTGATCGTGATCGCATCCGCCGATGGCGAGCATTACGAGGTGGTCGCCGGTGGTCGTCGCCTTGCTGCGCTGAAGCTGCTGGCGAAAAAGCACCGCATCGCCAAGGATTGGGAGGTGCCTTGCTTGCAAGTGGCCGATGGCACGGCCCGCACTGCCAGTCTCACCGAGAACGTGCAGCGTGAAGCCATGCACCCGGCAGACCAGTTTGAAGCCTTCGCCGCGCTGGTGGCCGAAGGCCGACCCATCGAGGACATCGCAGCGGATTTTTCCGTCACGCCGCTGGTGGTGCAGCGCCGCTTGAAGCTTGCGAACGTCTCGCCGCGCCTCATGGCCGACTACCGCGCCGATGCCGTGAGCCTTGACCAGTTGATGGCCCTTGCCATCACCGATGACCACACCGCGCAGGAAGCCGCCTTCTACGATGCGCCAACGTGGCAGCGCCAGCCGTCCGCGCTGCGCGACCGCCTCACCGAAAGGGAAATCGACGCCTACCGGCATCCGCTGGTGCGGTTCGTCGGGCTGGAAACCTACGAGGCCGCAGGCGGTGGCGTGCGCCGTGACCTGTTCGCGGAAGGTGACGCGGGCGTGTATCTGACCGATGCCGCGCTGCTGGACAGGCTGGCGCAAGACCGGCTGGCGGGCATCGCCGCCGAGGTGAAGGCCGAAGGCTGGGCATGGGTGGATGCCACGCCGGGCGTGACCCATGCCGACCTGCACGCTTTCCAGCGTGCGCCGAGGGAGCGGCGCGAACCGACCAAGCGCGAAGCGCAGCGCATCGAAAAGCTGCAAGCCAAGGTGCAGGCCATTGGCGAAGCCCTCGATGGTGCGCTGGAAGCCGAGGACGAGGACAAGGCCGACGCGCTGCAAGAGGAAGGCGAAGCCGTGGGCGAGCAGTTGCAGGCGTTGGAAGATGGTTTGCAGGACTACAGCCCGACCGTGAAGGCCGCAGCCGGTGCCATCGTCACCATCGACCGCAACGGGCAGGCCGTGATCCATCACGGCCTGATGCGCGAAGCCGAGGCCAAGGCCCTGCGCACGCTGGAACGCCTGCGCCAAGGTTTCAGCGGTGAGGATGCCGAGAACGGCGACGAAGGCGAGGACGACGACCAGCCCAAGACCGCCGCCATGTCCGACCGACTGGCGCAGCGGTTGAGTGCCCACCGCACCGCCGCGCTACAAATCGAAGTGGCGCAGCATCCGCAAGTGGCGCTGGCCGCGCTGGTGCATGGCATGGTGCAGACCGTTTTGCACGGCAGCCACTACGGCCACGACCTGCCGCTGGGCGTGAGCCTGAAAGTGCAAGACCGGCTGGAAGGCATGGCACCGGACTGGCCGGAATCGCCCGCTGCCGTGGCGCTGCGCGAACTGCAACAGGTGGCGGGCGAAGCCTTGCCGCAGGACAGCGCCGAACTGTTCGCCGCGTTGCTGGCGAATTCGCAAGACGAACTGGTGCGACTGCTGGCGGTATGCGTGGCCGTCACGGTGGACGTGGTGACACCCCGCACCATGCGGCAGCAGCCGGGCGAGGAACTGGCGCAGGCCGTGGGGCTGGACATGGCCGCATGGTGGAAGCCCACCAATGAGGGTTATTTCCGGCATGTGCCGAAGGCCGCGATTCTGGAAGCCGTGGAGCAGTTCGCCCCGTCGCACGTCACCCGGCTGGCGAAGCTGAAGAAGGCCGACATTGCCAGCGAAGCGGAGCGGCTGGCCGATGGCACTGGCTGGATGCCTGCCATCTTCAAGGCCGAAGGCACGCAGGAAACCACGCCGGCGGCGCCGCAGGCCCAGGACAACGCCCCGGAGGATGCCGAGGCAATGGCGAATGAAACCGCCGTGGCGCTAGCCGCTTGACCCGCGCCGACAGCAAGCGCCCCGGTCTCGACCGGGGCGCTTGCTGGAAGGAGAACACCCCATGACACGTACCACCACCAGCCGCCCACGCATGGCGGCGATCTACGCCCCCGGCACGGTACGCGCCCGCCGCTGGCACGGCGATGGCGACGTGCGCGGCTACCGCCCGCCCTCGGGCTGGTCAGCCCGCGCCGACCTGACCGACATTCACCCCATCACGGGCCGCGCCTTGCCGCGTGCCGTATGGTGGCTCATCGAGACGAAGGAATAACCCGATCAGCACCGCGCCCATGCCGTTCCGTCCTGGGCGCGGTGAAAGCAAAATCCGGGCGCGGCAGTGGCCGCGCCCGGTGTTCAAGGCCAACTGCCGAATCAGAACGCCGCCGCCCTCGCGGTGGCTCAGGTGGCGGCGTTAAAGCAGCCGAGCATCCGCCCGGCCCACACCTGCGCGCTCCGCTTGCCTCCAGGGGAAAGCCCTGCGGGCTATCCCCGCCGCGCACAGCTTGGCGCCCCTCGATGCCGCCGAACCGGCTTCGCCGGATCGGCCCGGCCAGCGCTCCGCCACGATGGACGGGGCGCTGGCGAACACGCTGGCGTTTGCTGCGGCGGGTTGTGCAAATGCGTGCCGTCCTCAACGCTGGCGGTTCTTGCCCATCACGTCCATGAAGGACTGTTCACGGACAACCCGCCCAGCATCGCTATGGAGTTTCTATGCCACGCCACTAGACCGGCGCCGCAAGTTGCGGCGGAGGCGTTCTTGCCTGTCATCGGGTGGTTGACCTGGCCTGCGTCAGTGGGCGAGCCGGAGCAGTCTTCATGCGGGGATGCCGAGCCGGCCACATCTCCTTGCGGTGCGGTTCGGCCCAAGGCGTCCTTGTGTTGTTGTGAATCCTGGCGGTGGCGCGGCTGCGCCTCGGGCTTCATGGCTGCAACCGTCCGGCGAAAACAATTTCCCCTGCTTTGTCACTGCGTTCGGTGCATTCCTCGCGGGACAAATTCTTTTCGCCTCCCGGCTCTCCACTGCGTTTCGACCGCAAGCGGTGCAGCCAGCCCGTCCCCCGCCGGCCGGATCACAACAAGGACGCGATGGGCGCGAACCTTGTTCCACCGAACGGAGATTTCACTATGGCCAACATCGGCACCTTCACCGCAGACAAAGACGGCTTCACCGGCACGCTTCGCACCCTGACGCTCAACGTCAAGGTCAAGCTGGTGCCCAACGACAAGGGCGACAACGAGAAGGCCCCCGACTTCCGCCTGCAGGCCGCCAGCCACGACATCGGCGCAGCGTGGAAGAAGACCAGCGAGGCCGGGCGGGAGTACATCTCCGTGACCCTCGACGATCCATCGTTCCCGGCCACGGTCTACGCCCGCCTGATCGAAGGCGAAGACGGCACGCACGACTTGATCTGGTCGCGCAGCAAGCCCCAGGCGGCGTGCCCGCCGCCCGCAGCGCCCCGCCACAGGGCGGGGCGCTGCGCTGTTGTGTTGGTTCGTACCGAACCTGGTGGCAGGCGGTGGCCCATAGTGTGGGCTGCACTTCTATGCGGGGACGCGGTGCTTGCCGTTGCAATCAGGGCATGGCGTGTCGGCGCGACCCGCCGCCGGACTTTTACGGGCTACGCCCCGTGCCGTCTTTGCCGTCACGGCCATCCGGCTCCAATCCCTCACGCCTTCGCGCCTGCGGCGCTGCGCACTTCGCTTGCCTCCGAGGGAAAGCCCTACGAGCTATCCCCGCCGCGCACAGCTTGGCGCCCCTCGATGCAGCCGGAGCCTACGGATGGGCCGCCGCTGCGAGCTGGCTTTCAGCCTCGCTCATCAGCACTGCCGTGCTGCATTCGAGCGCGCCGGCGATCTTGAAGATGATCGCCAGCGTGGGCATGTGCTCGCCGCGCTCGACCTTGCCCATGTGCGAGCGCTCGACGCCAGCCAGGTGCGCCAGCGATTCCTGCGCAATGCCGCGCTCCGTCCGCAACGCGCGCACCGCCGCGCCGAAGGCTTGCGCCAACTCGGCATCGTAGGTGGTGGCGCCGGCCGGTCGGCCGCGCTGAATGGGTCGCTTCTGCATAGACAGAAGCGTCAAGTCGCAGCACAATTAAAACCACGTTATCTTTAACTCTTTCAGTGAAACCTCACTGTTTTGCGTTTTTACGGGAATCCGCATTTGTGCCTCTGCGGATTTCCACAAAGGCGCATAGCCACGGAATCACAATCGTGCTTTTTCCCAAATCCGCCGATGCGGCTTTGCGTTTTCACGCTTGGGCGGATTTGTGAATTGGGAATAGATCGCCATGAACTCACTCATCACCGAGGACGAGCGCCAACGCCTGCTGACCCACGGCCAGGCACGTGCTGACGGTCAGGCCGGCGACCCGCTGCCCGTGGTGCGCCTGTTCACACCGGACGCACACCTCACCTGGCTGCTCGCTTCGCTCGACCCGGCCGACGGCGATACGGCCTACGGCCTGATCGACCTGGGCCTGGGGATGCCTGAGCTGGGCACCGTGAAGCTGTCCGATCTGGCATCCATCGTCGGGCCGCGCAAGCAGCCTGTGATGCGGGATCGGTATTTCCAGGCGGCGCGGCCCCTGTCGGAATATGTCCGGCTGGCCCAGGAGAACGGCGGCATTGTCGATTAAGCCAATCGCGTTCCGGCGCAGCCGGACGTATTGAGACTATTTCCGTCGGAATTCGGATTTGTCCGGTCTCAATTCGCACTCTTGCACCAAAACAGG
This sequence comes from uncultured Sphingomonadaceae bacterium, assembly GCA_963540925.1. Classification (GTDB taxonomy): domain Bacteria; phylum Pseudomonadota; class Alphaproteobacteria; order Sphingomonadales; family Sphingomonadaceae; genus Rhizorhabdus. The sequence goes on along the minus strand of CAUTRN010000005.1, from coordinate 131,990 downwards.
GCCTTTGAGACGGAAACGGCCACGATCTTTGGCGCGAGTTACGGCACCTTGATTTGTGCCGCGTGACTTTTTTGGACTGCGCGGCCGTCGTATTCGGACGCATTGCGCAATACCCCGGAGCCAATCGGTCTTGACACTTGATGTACAGCTTAAACAGGTTCGGATGATGTTTTGATGTGGATGCGGTGGCTCCGTTCTTGAACGCCCGTGACGACGTTCCTGCTGTTCGACGGGAGCTTGAGTCATGGTCAATCCTCACCATATCGCGCATTGGTATCCGACCGCCGCGTACCTCTACATCTTGTGCCTGGACACGCTCGCACTGGCCTGGGAGTACCTGCGCCGCCACCCCGATTACCGGCTCGACTGGCAGCGCCACCAGCGCCGACCGCAAGCGGCGCAACAGGCGGCGCTTCGCTGGGGCTTGCGTCTGCTGGAAGACCCGGCCCTGGATGCGCGCGACGCGCATCCGGCCTGGCTGCCCGGCCACGATGCCGTGGTGCAACTCCATCCCGATGCCGATCCGCCGCCCGATGCGGCGGCCTTCGCGTTCTGGCACATCCCCGGTCACAAGCAACTGCTGCACGACGGTAAAGGGCTGGCGCTGATCGCGCACAACCCCGGCCATTGCGCGCGCTTCGCGCTGGCGCCCGGCCTGGAAGATGGCATGGCGGTCGCCTATGCCAATCGCGGAGGTGGCGGCGGCGCTGCCGCACCTGCGCCTACGCGCAGCGCGACGCTGGCCGCGGCCAGGCCCCGGCCTACACCGGCCGCGATGCTGGAGTTGCACACCCTGCAGGCGCTCGACGCGACCCTGGCGGGTGCGTCCTTGCGCGACGTGGCCGAAGGGCTGTTCGGTGCCGATGCCGTGGCGGCGGACTGGCACGCCGACGGCGACCTGCGCGCCCGCGTGCGCCGCCTGGTGCGGCGCGGCGATGCACTGATGCGCGGCGGTTATCGCCGGCTAGCACAACTGCCGCCGCTTGAGAAGGGACGTTTTGATGGGGACGCAAAACGTCCCTGAGCAGCGGAGCTTCGTTTTCTGAGACTGCCTCCATCCGGTTGCGCTGTGTGGCCGGAGCTTTGAAAGCTATGGAGGTTCACACCATGCGTCCCGCTCCCTTGCGGCCTGCCGCCACTGTCCCGACCGCTGCCGCACAACCGCAGCGTTACCTCACCAACGACGAAGCCGCCGAGTACCTGCGCCTGTCGCCGCGCACGCTGGAGAAGCAGCGCGTGATCGGCGGTGGCCCGCGCTTTCGCAAGTTCGGCCGGCGCGTCATGTACGCCGTGGCCGACCTCGACGCCTGGGCCGCCGACCGCAGCTTCGAGACGACTTCCGATCCTGAGTACGCCGAACAGCACTCGGCGGACAGCCGTGCGCGCTGATCGCTGGCACGCGCCAGGCCACCGCCATGCCCAGCCCCGCGCTGCCGTCCCGGCAGCGGCCCTCGCAAGAACGCGAACAGCTCGACCTGTTCCGTGCCTTGCCGGGCGACATGGCGCCGCGCGACAGCCAGGACTTGATGGCCTTTCCGTTCTTCTCGCTGGCGAAGTCGCGGCGCACGGCGCCCATCGACTTCCGGGCGGGCAACGTCACGATCCGCGTGGAAGGCACACAGGAGCACGGCATCGCCACGATCTGGGACGCGGACGTGCTGATCTGGGCTGCTTCGCAGATCGTGGAGGCGCGCGACGCAGGCTTACGCCCGTCGCGGCTGATGCAGGCCACGCCCTACGAGATCCTGCGCTTCATCGGGCGCGGTACGTCGCTGCGCGACTACCAGCGCCTCAAAGCCGCGTTGGATCGGCTGCAATCCACGACCGTGGCCACGTCGATCCGCGAGACAACCGGGCGACGCCTGCATCGGTTTTCGTGGATCAACGAGTGGAAGGAACTGGCCGATGCCAAGGGCACGCCCTTGGGGCTGGAGCTGATCCTGCCGGATTGGTTCTTTGGTGGGGTGATGGATGCCGCTCTGGTGCTGACCATCGACCCGGCGTATTTCCGGCTGACGGGCGGCATCGAACGGTGGCTGTACCGCCTGGTGCGCAAGCACGGCGGGCGGCAGGAAGGCGGCTGGCAATTCGATTTCCGGCACCTGTACCGGAAATCGGGCAGCGTCACGCGCTTCTCGGACTTTGCCTACGACCTGCGCGCGCTCGTCGCGCGGCAGTCGCTGCCCGGCTATGTCCTGAGCATCGAGCGGATGCCGGGCGATGGAGTCGAGTTGCTGATGTTTCGGCCCGTGCCGTTCACGGCACGGGGATAACTTCGGGAAAAGCGGTGGACGGGCTCGTGCTATCAGGAGTACGGGGTATCGTGCTATCGGGAGTACGACTATCGTGCTATCAGGAGTACGGATCGTCCGCAAAGCCAATAACGGCGCGGGTTTCGACCTCCCTTAACTTACCTAACTTAAATTCTCTAACTTGTAGTAGGGAAACGCCGTCGCGGTGGACAACCGCTGCGCGGCCACAAACGCAGCAGACAAAGCCTGCTCTTCCAGCATGGAGGGCCAGGCCATGATCGTCGCGCTGCTCAACCAGAAAGGCGGCGTGGGCAAGACCACGCTCGCCACCCATATCGCCGGCGAGCTGGCGATGCGCGGCCAGCATGTCGTGCTGCTGGACGCCGACCCGCAGGGTTCTTCACTGGACTGGACGCAACGACGCAGCCAGCAAGGCTTGCCTCGGCTGTTCAGCGCCGTGGGCCTCGCACGCGAAACGCTGCATCAGGAAGCGCCAGAACTCGCCAGGCGGGCCGATCACGTCGTCATCGACGGCCCGCCGCGCATCGCCGCCCTCGCGCGCTCCGCGCTACTCGCGGCCGAGCGCGTGCTGATCCCGGTGCAGCCCAGCCCCTACGACCTGTGGGCCAGTGCCGAGATGGTCGCACTGATCCGTGAGGCCCAAGTGTTCCGGCCTGCGCTGCGCGCGGCCTTCGTCATCAACCGGCGCGTCAGCACCACCGTGATCGGGCGCGAAGCGCGCCAGGCGCTCGCCGACCAGCCGCTTCCTGCGCTGCGCGCGGAAGTGCATCAGCGCATCGTGTTCGCCGACAGCGTGGCCGCTGGCCGCCTTTCACGCGAGACGGCGCCGGGCAGCGCCGCCGCCCGCGAAATCACCGCCCTAGTGGACGAATTGCTGCGGTGGACGACATGACAGCGAAGCCGCCACCCAACAGCAAACGCACGGCAAAGCGCGTCGGCATCGGCGCGCGTCCGCCTGCGAATCCGCACGCTGAAGCGTGGATTCGCCAGGGCGACGCCGATGCGTTGGGCAAGGGCGACCTCTACACGGCTCGCCTCACTCTCGACATCACGCCCGCCATGCGGGCGCGCATCAAGGTATCGGCCTTCACGCAAGGCGTGACCGTGGCCGACCTGCTGCGCGGCCTGCTAGAGCGAGAGTTTCCCGAGAACCGCAGGGAGAACACACCATGACCGCATCCGTTTCGCCTGCCGCTGTCGCGGCCACGGCTGCACTGGCTGCGCCTATCGGCCAGCCTGCCAGTGCGCCGATGACGCGCGTGGCGCTCGCCTACATCGACCAGCGTTTCGACCTCTATCTGCGCTTCGGCGAGCCGTCGCGCATCCTTCGCCTCGACCACTGGCGGCGATGCGCGTTGTTCCTGCCCGGCGCGATGCTTTGCCGCATCCGCTGGCAGGCCAACGCCTACGGCACGATCCGCTGGCAACTCATGGTGATGCAGACTTGCACGCCGCTGGCCGGCGCGCAGCGCATCCCCGGCGTGCAGCCGGGCGCGCGCCTGCTGCTACACGCCGAAGGCGACGCCAACGTGCGCGCCGTGCTGGAACGCATCGACGGCGTCGAGGCGCTGGGCATCGCGCCCGCAGACGCCTCCCCCGCGTACTGGCGCACGCTGGGCAATCGGCTCGCTGCGCGCTTGCCGCTGCCGGACTACAGCGCCGAGCGGCACGCCGCCTGGCTAGCCGGGAGGGCGCTGCCATGACCGCCGCTTCCACCATCGGCACTGCGCCGCGTTCTCGCGCGCGCCTCGTCCTGGCGGGCTTGTCCGCCTGCGGCCTCGCTGCGCTGGCCTGGGCGTCCTTCGTGCATCCGCTGCCGCGCCTGATCTACAACCCGTCCGACAGCGTTCCCATGGGTTGGTATCGCGTCGATCCGCTGAACCATCGGCCCGGCTCGCTGCCACGTCCCTTGTCCGTGGGCAGCATCGTCTTGGCCTCGCTGCCGCCAGATGCCGCAGCGCTGGCCGCGCAACGCCGCTACCTGCCGGCGGGCGTGCCGCTGCTCAAGCGCGTGGGCGCGATCGCGCCGCAGGAGGTGTGCATCGCTGGCGGCATCGTCCGCATCGACGGCGTGCCTTCGGCCGCCGTGCTGCGCGCCGACCGCTGGGGCCGGCCGCTGCCATCCTGGCAGCAGTGCCGCCGCCTCGAACCGGGCGAGTTGCTCCTGTTGAGCGTGACCAATCCGGCATCGTTCGATGGCCGGTATTTCGGGCCGGTGCGCACGTCCGCCGTGATCGGCATCGCGCACCCGGTCTGGCTGGAGAAGCGTCCATGATGGCTGCCGATGAGATGCACGTCGCCGTGCATCTCATCGTGCCATCGGGCATGTCGATCCGGTGGCTTTCTTCGTGCCGTCGCGCATGTCGTGCGAGCGCCGATCCTGCGTATCGGGCGCCGCACTTCGCGCTGCCTTCCCGTGTGCAGGCGTCTTGCCTCGAACGCGCCCGGCCTGTGGCCGTCGCCGCGTTCGCCGGCGTGCTGGCTGCTCGCGCAGCAGCGCCGCCGGGCCGCCGCTGCCCGGAGCGCCAGCGAGGGGCAAAGGCGGAAGGCAAGACAAAAGGACGCGGCACCGGGCCGCGTCGAAAGCCAGTCTGCACGTGGGGTTGGCGCAGCACGGCGCGGCTTTGCCGCCGTGCCGCTTGTGGCGCGAGGCCCGCGCCAATACGGGCATGTCCGCGTGCTTCGCACGATCAGACACGCCAGAGCTTGCAGGGAGAACGACCATGACTGACCGCCGCGATGACGATTTCCGCGTGCGCCCCAGCGCCCCGAAGAACCGGGGCAAGGGCCAAGGCCAGAGCTTCGTTTCCAAGGTGCTCAAGCAGGCAGGCAAGGCCAGCAGCGGCAAGTCCACGATGCGCCGTCCTGGCGCGACGGGTGGCACGGGCCAGCGGCCCGGCTCGCGACTGGGGCGCGGCTACACAGCGGCGCGCTTCGCCGGGGCGAAGCTGACGCCCATGTCTCGGCGCGTGACCATCAAGACGCTGTTGGTGAATCACCAGCGGGCCAGCCCGCAGTCGCTCGCCAAGCACCTGCACTACATCGAGCGCGACGGCGTGGGCCGCGACGGCGAGCCGGGCCAAGCCTACGGGCCGCAGACCGACGTGGCCGACCTCGACGCCTTCAAGGAACGCTGCGCCGACGACCGGCACCATTTCCGCTTCATCCTCTCGCCCGAGGATGGCGCGGAGCTGGAAGACCTGCGTACCTACACGCGGCATCTCATGGGCCGCATGGAGGCCGACCTGGGCACGGACCTCGATTGGGTGGCGGTCAACCACTGGAACACCGACAACCCGCACACGCACATCGTCGTGCGCGGGCGCGACGACACGGGCAAAGACCTCATCATCGCGGGCGACTACATTGCCGATGGCTTCCGCCATCGCGCCGCCGAACTGGCGACCGAATGGCTGGGGCCGCGCACCGAGCTGGAGATCCAGCAGACCTTGCAGCACGAGGTAGAGCAAGAGCGGTGGACGAGCCTGGATCGCACCTTGAAGCGCGAGGCCGGCGACGATGGCCTGGTGCATGTCGAACGGCTCAACGAACCCCGCCTGCAACGCCAGCGCCTGCTGCTGATCGGCCGCCTGCAACGCTTGCAGCGCCTGGGCCTGGCCGACGAGACGCAGCCCGGCACCTGGGCCGTGCATGCCGATGCGGAAAAGACCCTGCGCGCCCTGGGCGAGCGCGGCGACATCATCCGCACCATGCAGCGGGCCATGCGCGGCGAGCCGCGCGAGCTGGCGGTGTTCGAGCCAGGGCAGGACGCGGATGGAAGTGGCCGCAGCATCCTCGGGCGCGTGGCCGCGAAAGGACTGGCCGACGAACTGCGTGATCGGGGCTATCTGGTCATCGACGGCGTGGACGGCAAGGCGCACTACGTCGCGCTCAACGCCCACGACGAGCTGGCGAATTACCCGACCGGCGCCGTGGTGGAGGTCAAGGGATCGGCCGACGTGCGCGCGGCCGACAAGAACATCGCCGCGCTGGCGAGCGATGGCCTGTACCGCACCGACCATCACCTCGCCATCGCGCAGGGCCAGGCCGTGCCCGGCCGCGACCCGCAGGAGGTCGTGGCGGCCCACGTCCGCAGGCTGGAAGCCCTGCGCCGGGCGGGCATCGTGGAGCGGGTGGCCGAGGGGCTATGGAAGGTGCCGGGCGACCTGCCCGAGCAGGGCCGCCGCTACGACGCGCAACGCCTGGGCGGCGTAGCCGTGGAGCTGAAATCGCACCTGCCCATCGAGCGGCAGGCCCGCGTGATCGGGGCCACCTGGCTCGACCAGCAGTTGATCGGCGGCGGCTCCGGCCTGGGCGACCTGGGCTTTGGCGGTGAGGCCAAGCAGGCGATGCAGCAGCGCGCCGACTTCCTGGCCGAACAGGGGCTGGCCGAGCGGCGCGGGCAGCGCGTGATCCTGGCGCGCAACCTGCTGGGCACGCTGCGCAACCGGGAACTGGCGCAGTCCGCCAAGGACATTGCCGCCGACACCGGCCTGGAGCATCGACCCGTGGCCGACGGGCAGCGCGTGGCCGGCATCTACCGGCGCAGCGTCATGCTTGCCAGCGGGCGCTACGCGATGCTGGATGACGGCATGGGATTTAGCCTCGTGCCGTGGCGGCCGGTGATCGAGCAGCGCTTGGGGCAGCAAATCGCCGCAACGGTGCGCGGCGGGCAGGTGTCCTGGAGGTGGGGACGGCAACTCGGCCCAACAATTTAGCGGATCAACCGAATCGTTTTTCCAGTTCGGCGCCTCTTATAGGAAAAATGGGAGCAGTCGGTGCCTCCATCCAATCCGGGATCAACGATCCCCAACCTTGAGGAGCTTGTAACCATGTCTTGTTACGTTCGTTCGATGGTGGCTGGATTTGTCGCCACTGTAGCGCTGTCGCTGCTGATGCTGATGAAGGGCGCCATGGGCTTGATGCCCGAATTGAATCCAATCGCCATGCTCACGGAGATGGCGCACGCAAAAATGGGTATGCCGGCTTCGCCCATGGTCGGATGGGTGGCGCACTTCATGATTGGCACCGTCGTGTGGGGCATCCTGTTCCAACTGCTGTATGGCAGGCTGCCAGGGCGCAGTGCGCTGCTCAAGGGAATGTCGTTTTCCTTGCTAGCTTGGCTCATGATGATGATCGGTCCGATGCCAATGGCCGACGCAGGCCTGTTCGGGATGAACCTGGGGATGATGGCGCCGATGATGACCCTGATGATGCACCTCATTTGGGGCGCAGTGCTGGGCTACACCTATGGTCGGCTCAATGCCAATTCGTGCGCTGTTCGGACTGCAACTTCTTAATGAGCAGAAATTGCCATATTGAGGATACGAAAATGATGAAGGACACAGAGGCTACGGCGGAACGCGAGATTCCGCCGGATAACAGTACGCTCTACGTCGGGTTGGGCCTTGGACTGGGTAGCTATGTGACAGCCACCAGCGTTTTAGCAGGCTTTGTCTGCCCGGTTTGCGTTGTAGCAGCTCCCGCTTTGCTTGCGACAGGTGTTTATCAGAAAATTAGGAATCGTAGCCGAAGACCCGAGAATCGGAGCGAAATACAAATAAAGGCTCGCTGAATTAACCAATCATCGAGTCAGCACAGGAGATCAGCATGGGCACCCCTGTTGGCGACCGCAACAATTTAATCATGGCGGCACAGACTGGAGACGCGGCCGCCCTTTCCCGTCTGCTGGCAGTGTGCCAAGCCGATGCACGCCGCTATGCGTACAAGCACTGCCATGCGAGCGACGTTGATGATGCGGTTCAAGAATCACTACTCATCATTTCTCGCAAGGTCAGCGGGCTAAAAGCGGCTGCGGCCTTTTCATCGTGGCTGTTCACGGTCATCAAGCACGAATGCCGCAAGCTCGCGCGGATGATGTTCAAGCACGAGCCACTGCCTGATGAAGTAGCCGAGGAGCTGCTGCTTCATCGTCCCGACGATGAATTGAGAATCGATCTTGCCAATGCCCTGGAGTCGTTGCCTGCCCATTACCTCGAAGTGGTACTTCTGCGCGACTTCGAGGAATTGACCATTGCCGAGATCGCTGCTCAGTTGGGTGAGCAGCCCGGCGCGATCAAGAGTCGGCTCCATCGTGCCCGCGAGCTAGTGCGCGAATACATGCTCAGTTCAGAACCATCCTCGGGGCACGGACACCGCACACCGACGAAATAGCCAAGCTGAGTCCTCGTCCGGGCCGCCTCGCCAAGCGAGGCGGCAATTTCTTGCGCATTGTCATGGATAACCCTCAATTGCTAGGCCCAGGCCAGTGATTGAGGTTTTTTTGCTTTCTACCGAACCGTTTTGCACGGCGGTCGCCTCTTAGGAAATGAGGCTGGCGATTGCTGGCCGATTACCCGCAGCTCACTCGGCTGCTTCTTTCCTATCAGGAGATCACAATGTCAAACCGTATGTTGTCCGCCGCCGTCGCCACGGCGTTTGTCGCAGCCTTCGCCGCCCCCGCCTTTTCGCAGGGCATGAGCCAGGCCGACATGCAGAAGAAGATGCAGGAGAACCAAGCCAAGAGCATGGAGATGATGAAGACCGGCAAGTTCGACAAGTGCTATGGCGTTGCCCTGAAGGGGCAGAACGACTGCTTCGCCGGCGCCGGCACAAGTTGCGCGGGTACCAGCACCGCCGACTACCAGGGGAACGCCTGGAAGCTGGTCGCCAAGGGCACCTGCACCACGATCTCGACGCCCAACGGGCACGGCAGTCTCAGCGCCAAGTCCTGACGCGAGCATTCACCTTGGTGGGCGGTGGCCTGTCGCCCCGCCCGCCAGCTTGTGACAACGAGGATCAACATGGGCATTCACCAAACTGCGCACGCCGCCGGGCGGGGAATCCCTGCGCGAGCCGGCGTAGGCCTTAAGGCCGACCACTACCGAACCATCATCGAAACGCGGCCGGATATGGGCTTCTTTGAAGTTCATGCGGAAAACTACATGGGCGCTGGCGGCCCGCCCCATCGCTACCTGACGGCCATCCGAGAACACTATCCCCTGTCGTTGCACGGCGTGGGCCTGTCCATCGGTGCCGACAGGCCACTCGACCAAGCGCATTTGCTGCGTCTCAAGGCGCTGAACGAGCGGTACGAACCCGGCCTGCTTTCCGAACACCTGGCATGGTCTTCACATGGCACCAGCTACCTCGATGATCTGTTGCCGGTGCCGTACACCGACGACACGCTGAACCGCATCTGCGAGCACATCGACCAGGTGCAAACAGCTATGGCCCGGCAAATGCTGCTGGAGAACCCCGCGACCTACATCTGGTTCAAGGAGAGCACATGGCGCGAGACGGATTTCATCAGGGAGATCACCCGGAGAACCGGGTGCGGTCTGCTGCTGGACGTGAACAACGTCCACGTGGCGAGCACGAATCAGCAATGGGACGCGCGCGCCTACATCAACGATTTCCCCCTCGACCATGTGCAGCAAATCCACTTGGCCGGCCACTCCCTTCAGACGGACGAGAAGGGACGCCCTTTGCTGATCGACTCACACGACCAAAGAGTGGATGAGCGGGTGTGGAACCTCTTTAGGCAGGTCATCCAATGCATCGGGCCAGTCCCTACGCTGATCGAGTGGGATTCCAACATTCCCGCATGGCCCGAGCTGCAAACAGAGGCCGTGATGGCCGATGTGCTGATGGGCATGTCCAACGTACAGGAGCGACGCCATGGCACGCTTGGCTGAACGCCTGGAGGAATTCGCCTCGGCGCTGCTCGACCCGGAACGCGCGGTGCCCGAGGGGCTGGTCGGCCCCGACGGCGAGCCGAGCGCACGGCGCTTTGCCGTCTATCGGAACAATGTGTTCGTTGGCCTGACGGACGCGCTGCGCGCGGGCTTTCCCTGCGTCGTCAAGCTGGTGGGCGACGAATTCTTCGCGGCGATGGCCCGCGTCTTCGCGGCCGCCACGCCGCCCAGCTCGCCGGTGCTGCTGCACTACGGCGCCGAGTTCCCGGACTTCATCGCGTCCTTTCCACCCGCGGAACCCTTACCCTATCTCGCCGACGTGGCCCGCATCGAGCGCGCCGCGACCGAGGCGTACCACGCGCACGAGGCAGAACCCTTGGCGCCCAGCGTGCTTGCAGGAGTACCGCCTGACCAAGCTTCCATGCTGCGGTTTCGGCTCCACCCTTCCGTGCGCCTGGTGCGTTCGCCATTCCCAGCCTTCACCATCTGGAGGATGAACACCTCGGATGGCACGCCAGCACCCGTTGACCTCTCCGAAGCGCAGGACACGATGGTGCTACGCCCCGACGCCGAGGTGGACGTGCGCAAGATACTTCCCGCGAGCCATGACTTCGTAGCCGCGCTCGGCCAGGGCCTGACGCTATCGCAGGCCATGGAAACGGCCCTCGCCACCGACGGCGATTTTGACCTGTCGGAGAACTTGCGGGAATTGATCCAGATGGGCGCCTTTGTCGGCTTCGCGTTGGAAGCCGGGGAGAACGATCATGAGTAACTTCCAAGTGCCGAAAGGTTGGCCCGGAATACTTGGCGCGGCGAACTGTGCATTGCACTGGCTGGCAAAGATCGCCGGCATGGCCGCGCCGCTGTTCCTTCGGGTGGCGCTGGCCTTGCCCTTCTTCAAGTCGGGCCTCACCAAATGGGACGGTCTCCTGTCGCTGTCGCCAGCGGCGAGTTTTCTGTTTGAAGATGAATTCAAGCTGCACATCCTGGGGAAGGTCTATGACCTGCCTGCGCCGGACGTACTCGCCTTCGCCAGTGGATCGGCCGAGATCATCTTTCCGATCCTGCTGATTCTCGGACTTGGCACGCGCATGAGTGCCCTGGGCTTGCTCGGCATGACGGCGGTGATCCAGCTCATCGTGCCGGACGGGTGGGCGAACTTTCATTTGCCCTGGGCGACGATGGCGATTGCCCTGATCGCTATCGGGCCGGGCCGGCTTTCACTCGACCATGGGATTCGCGGCTTCTTGGAGCATTGCGAGGCTTCGGCCTGACAAGGAGGTCAGCATGCTTGCATTGCGCGCCATATCCCTCGTGATGGCAGGTTTCTTTGCTTCGGGGGCCGGAGCTGCCGATGGGCTGATTGCGGTACAAAGCCCGTACAGTGTCAAGGAAACGATTGACCGTTTCGAGACGGCCGCCAAGTCTCGGGGCATCTATATCTTCCTGCGCCTCGATCACGCGCAGGGCGCGAAGAAGGTCGGCAAGGACTTGCGGTCGACCGAGCTTCTGGTGTTCGGCAATCCCCAGGGCGGCACCCCCTTGATGGAATGCGCGCAGACTGCCGGTATCGACCTTCCGCTCAAGGCCTTGGCCTGGCAGGACGCGACTGGGCAAGTGTGGCTTGGCTACAACGATCCGAAGTATCTCGCATCGCGCCATGGCGCCGACAACTGCGGCCCCGTCGTGGAAAACATCTCCAAGGCGCTGGGCGGCATGACGCAGGAGGCGATTCGGAAGTGAGCGCGCTCGTCCGTCTTGGCCTCACCGTCAGGGCAGTGAAGCGCCTGTTTTGCTCCGCCTGCGCCATACTGGGGGCAGCATGTTCAGAGACAAGGCGCCAATGTCCACAGAGCCTGCGAATCGGCAATCGAGGGCGGTACTGACGAACGCTGCGATCACGCCGTAGTGTCAGCAGCCGTCCATATGCCAGTTCAACCGCCATGCAGCGCGTCAATCAACGGGCAGGACACATGGCCCTCATGCGCACAGCATTCGTTCACCAATTTTGACAGCGCCTGTTCCATCCGCATAAGGTCGTTCAGGCGGGTGCGAACATCGGCCAGCCGCAGTGCGGCAAGGTCGGCTGCTTCACTGCAATGGGTGCCGTCCTCCAGCTTCAGCAACTCCCCGATTTCATCGAGGCTGAATCCCAGCCGCTGCGCCGCCTTCACGAACTTCACCCGCGCCACGTCGGCGCTGCAGTAGCGTCGAATGCTGCCGTAGGGCCGGTTCGGCGTCGGCAGCAGCCCTTTGTGCTGATAGAAGCGGATCGTCTCCACGTTGACCCCGGCTGCCTTGGCGAAGGCGCCGATGGTCAGGCTTTCCAAGGTGTTTTCCATTCCGCTTGACTCCGTAGTTGACTACGGAAGTAACGTTACTCCAACGAGCAAATCCTCGAAAGGAGAACCTGATGTCGGAATCGCAAGACGGGCGCGGCGCCCTCGCCGCCGGCGGGCTGGCCGCCATCCTCGCTTCGACCTGCTGCCTGGGGCCACTGGTTCTGGTCGCTCTGGGCTTCAGCGGTGCCTGGATCGGCAACTTGACCGCACTGGAACCGTATCGCCCGATCTTCATCGGCGCGGCGCTGGTGGCGTTGTTCTTCGCCTGGCGACACATCTACCGGCCGGCAACTGCCTGCAAGCCGGGCGAGGTGTGTGCGATCCCGCAGGTTCGCACCACCTACAAGCTGATTTTCTGGATCGTGGCAGCGCTCGTTCTGGTCGCGCTCGGATTTCCCTACGTGTTGCCTTTCTTCTATTGATCGGGAGTTCACCATGAAAAAACTGCTTGCCTCCCTTGCGCTCGTTGCCGTCACCGTTCCAGTGTGGGCCGCTACCCAGACCGTCACGCTGGCCGTGCCCGGCATGACCTGCGCCGCTTGCCCGATCACCGTCAAGAAGGCGCTCTCCAAGGTCGAGGGCGTCAGCCAAGTCGATGTGACCTTCGAGAAGCGCGAAGCGGTCGTCACCTTTGATGATGCCAAGGCCAGCGTCCAGAAGCTGACCAAAGCCACCGAAGACGCGGGCTATCCGTCCAGCGTCAAGCGCTAAACCGGGAGCGATGCCATGAAACCGATTGCGCGTATCGCCGACAAAGCCGGGGCATTGGGCACCCTCGTCTCCGCGATGGGCTGCGCAATGTGCTTTCCCGCACTCGCCAGCCTAGGCGCGGCCATCGGGCTGGGTTTTCTCCAGCAATACGAAGGCTTGTTCATTTCCAGGCTGTTGCCATTGTTTGCTGCATTGGCGCTTGCGGCCAACGCGCTCGGTTGGCTACGCCACCGGCAATGGCACCGGAGTCTGCTGGGTATGGTCGGTCCCGCCATCGTTATCGTGGGCGCGGTCTGGCTGCTTGGCACCGCTTGGATGCGGCCCCTGGTCTATACGGGGATCGCCTTGATGGCCGTCGTTTCGGTCTGGGATTTGGTATCTCAGGCCAACCGCCGCTGCGGTCCTGACGGCTGCGAACTGCCCGCGAAACACGGCTGACTGGCTTGCGCCACAACGAATTGAAAGGAATGACTTCATGACACAGTTGAAGATCACCGGCATGACCTGCGACTCCTGCGCGGTCCACGTCAAGGAAGCACTGGAAAACGTGCCTGGCGTGCAATCGGCCGAAGTGTCCTACACCAAGGGCAGCGCCCAGCTCGCCATCGCGGCCGGCACTTCACCCGATGCCCTGATCGCGGCTGTCGCCGGACTCGGCTACCGCGCGGCGCTGGCCGATGCGTCGAACGCGCTTCCCAAAGGCGGACTGCTCGACCGCATGCGCGATTGGGTCGACGGCGGCGACAAGGCCAGCCACGACGGCGGCCTGCATATTGTCGTCATCGGCAGCGGTGGGGCCGCGATGGCGGCGGCGCTGAAGGCCGTCGAACGCGGCGCACGGGTGACGCTAATCGAGCGCGGCACCATCGGCGGCACCTGCGTCAATGTCGGCTGCGTGCCCTCGAAGATCATGATCCGCGCCGCCCACATCGCCCACCTGCGCCGCGAAAGCCCGTTCGATGGCGGCATCCAGGCGAACCCGCCGCTGATCCTGCGCGAACGGCTGCTGGCCCAGCAGCAGGCGCGCGTCGATGAGTTGCGCCATGCCAAGTACGAAAGCATCCTGGACGGCAACCCAGCCATCATGCGGCTAGCGGGCGAAGCCCGTTTCAAGGACGGCCGCAACCTCACCGTGCGGCTGAACGAGGGCGGCGAGCGCGTGGTTTCGTTCGACCGCTGCCTGATCGCCACCGGCGCGAGCGCGGCGGTGCCGCCGATCCCAGGCCTCAAGGACACGCCCTACTGGACTTCAACCGAGGCGCTGGTGAGCGACACGATTCCCGCACGCCTAGCCGTGATCGGCTCATCGGTAGTGGCTGTTGAGCTGGCGCAAGCCTTCGCCCGGCTTGGGGCCAAGGTCACGATCCTGGCGCGCAGCACGCTGTTCTTTCGCGAAGACCCGGCCATCGGCGAAGCCGTGACGGTGGCGTTTCGCTTGGAGGGCATCGAGGTGCTGGAACATACGCAAGCCAGCCAGGTCGCGCACGTGGACGGCGAGTTTGTGTTGACCACCAACCATGGCGAACTGTGTGCCGACCGGCTGCTGGTGGCGACGGGCCGCACACCTAATACGCGCAGCCTCAACCTCGAAGCCGCCCGGGTGGCGGTGAACAAGCAAGGGGCCATCGAGATCGACCTCAGCATGCGCACCAGCGCCCCGGACATCTACGCCGGCGGCGACTGCACCGACCAGCCGCAGTTCGTCTACGTCGCGGCGGCGGCTGGTACCCGCGCCGCGATCAACATGACCGGCGGCGACGCGTCGCTGGACCTGACCGCCATGCCAGCGGTGGTGTTCACCGACCCACAGGTCTCTACCGTGGGCTTGAGCGAGCAGGAGGCGCACCACGCCGGCATCGAGACCGACAGCCGCACGCTCACCCTCGACAACGTGCCGCGCGCGCTCGCCAACTTCGATACGCGCGGCTTCATCAAGCTGGTGATCGAGGAAGGCAGCCACCGTTTGATCGGCGTGCAGGCGGTGGCCCCAGAAGCGGGCGAGTTGATCCAGGCAGCGGCGCTGGCGATCCGCGCGCGCATGACGGTGCAGGAACTGGCCGACCAGTTGTTCCCGTATCTGACGATGGTCGAGGGCCTGAAGCTCGCCGCGCAGACCTTCAGCAAGGACGTGAAGCAGCTATCGTGCTGCGCTGGATAGCAAAAGCTAAGAAGGTTGCGCCCCCTCAGGACGGTGAAAGGCGCATCCTTCTCAGCCTGCCCCATACGAGGAACAGCATGGTCAGAGTTAAGGTGCCAATGCCCACGGAGGCCGCGAATCGGTAATCGACGGCTGGGATGATAAACGGCAGCAGGCCCACGGCGAGCGCCGGCGGCACGTGCAGATCGAATAATCGCAAGATTAGGATGCCGCATGCCGCGCTGGAGATCACCGCCAGCGGGGCGCCCCCGAACGTCGTGACCAGTGCAACCCCGATCAATGCGCTCAGGGTACACGCGACCGGCAGCAGCAGCGGCTTCTTGACCCAAGGGCAAACGTCCGCATGGGCAAACATTTCAAAGCCGATCACGATAAGCGGCGGGAACAGGATCAACCGCCAACCCGTGGCTTCGGCCAGAATCGCCGTGCCTACCAGAAACACCAGAAAGAACGGGAGCCACGAGTAGGTGCTTGGAGTTTCCTCGGTAACGTCATCGGCCACATCGGAGGCGGTTCGCACCGGCGGTAGCGGGACGAAGCGAGGCCAGACAAGGGAGATCGCGGCGAGCAATATCAGGCCGACCAGCAACGATGCCGGGTAGTACCAGCTTGTGATGTTGAGTGAGATTGGCAGCACGCCCGCCGAAATGGCCGGGGCAATCGATGACTTCAATATGCGGATGATGAGCATCGCGGCTGCGGTCGCCAGCAGGATCGGCACGATCCCGCTGCCCATGCTTCGGGCGAAGATCGTGCCTACCAGCCCGGTAAGAAGCGGTGTGAGAACCAGCATCCCCGGCGCTTTGGCCCAGGTGCCGTGCGGTCGCTTGATGATGTCATGGGCCAGGGCGCCTAGTTCGGGAAAAAGAATGTAGTGAACATGCGTGGCCGCCGCGATCCACGCGATGACACCCATGTAGAGCGCCGTCAGCAACTCCCCAAAGAATCCCCACGGCAGCGACGATCGCCGTATACCAAACAATCTCATGCCTTCCATCCACGACATCCATTTTCTTGAAGGCCCACCTCGGGCAAGTGATGGTTGACTCCAAGGTGGGGCGCCGTACTTATTTCGTCCCTATCGGCAGAGCGTAGGACGCAAAGGCCGCGTCCACGGGTGTGTCGAACAGGTGATTGGTGTAGTTCGAGATCGTCTTGACGGCGATGGCGAGCACCACCTGTAGAGCCTGCTGCTCGCTGTAGCCCGCGTCGGTGAAGGTCTGCAAACTCGCCTGCGACGGATTGCCCCGCGTCTGCACCATGTCCTTGACGAAGGCGGTAAGGGCGTGCAGCTTCGGGTCATCCATCGGCGTGCCCTCACGGATTGCCTGGAGCGCCTGCGGCGGCACCTTCGATACCTTCTCGGCGATCATGCTGTGAGCGGCCACGCAGTAGTGGCAGCCGTTTTCCCGACTGATGACCAGCAGCACGACTTCCTGCTCGGCCGGCGTGAAGCCGGATTCCTTGCGGAACCAGTCATACCCATGGAGGTAGGTCGAGAGCGCGCCAGGGGCGTGGGCCATTTCTCCATACATGTTGGGAACAAATCCCTGCTTCCTGCGCGTGTTACTCAGGAACTCGCGGCTCCTTTCAGGGGCGGTGTCTTCGGTAAGAAGAGGCAGTGTCAGCTTGGCGTTCATGGAGTGCTCCTAAGTGGAAATATTCCGGCTTCCAGATTGGGTTTGATGATGGCGAAGTTGGGCGAGACGTCGAAGTCGCGCGGGGCGAACAGGCTGTGGTGCCGCACATGAAGAATCTCGGCCACACAGCCGGGGCACATCGGGTCCTGCGACGGCACGGTCTCGATCAGCGGCAGGATCGGATAGCGAATCGACTGGAAAGCTTGGGCGATCAGCGTCGAGCAGATGGCGCGGGTGGGGTCGCCGCTGCCCAGGCCGAGCATGCGACGGCGCCAACGCACCGGCACCGGCGGCGTGGGCAACAGATATCGGGCCAGGTCGATCACGTTCTTCAAGTCGTACTGATGGCCCAGCCGAGCCACCGCCGTGCCGACCAGGGTGTCAATCTCGGCAGCGGTCAGGCCCACGGGCCGGCACACTCGGGTATGCAGATCGGCGAACTCGGCCACGCTGACCAGACGCACGCCTTCGCGTAGATCGGCTTCAAGAAAGCAACGGGGCCGCCCTTCGGCATCGGTCGGCCTGCCGGCCGTGCCGACAAACAGTGCCGCGTGCGACCAGGTGGATTGGGTCAGGTACTTGATGGCCACGCTGACCCGGCTCTGACCTTCGACCAGCAGCACGTCGCCGGGCTGCAGGCACGCCATGAGAAGGTCTGGATCGGTCGGCGGGGCCACGCTATGCACATGGTGGGGCCGACTGAGGTAGCGGCTCAGTCCTTCTCCACAGCGGCGCGCGATGCTGTCCAAGATGTTTCCCACGGCGTCACCCTGTCGAAACGAAGGTGAAATTCGGGCGCGGCATGGCTCAGAACCTCGTCGTCAGTTGTGTGAGCCAGGCCGGTGAATGTTCCACAAGCCATGCTTCCATCGGCTTGTCGGCGCCTGTCAGGATCAGGGCGGCCAGGGCAAGCATGATCGCGCCCAACAGGACTTTCCCGGCCTTGCCGGCGTGCAGGAGCTTGGATCGCGTGCGGCCGATCGCGCTGCGCGACACATAGGCCAGTGCAACCAGGGGCAATGCCGCGCCGATACCGAACACCGCCATCATTGAGCCTGCTTGCGCCAGGTTCGTACCCTGGCTGGCCAGAACGATGGCCGCGCCAAGCGTCGGCCCCACGCAGGGACTCCAGACCAGCCCCAGCACTAGGCCCACCACGAACTGCCCCGTCAGCCCGTCCAGTTGGACACGCGCAAGCAGGTCGTTCCCGGCATTGCCGATGCCGGCCGTCAGCGACGCAAACAGCTGCTGGAGGGCGCTGGACATGAGCACCACGCCTAACAGTCCCAGGACGGCCGCGCCCACGCCCCGGAAGATCGTTGTGTCGATGCCGAGCGAGGCGCCTGCCCAGGCCAGCGCCGTGCCGACAATGGCATAGGACAGAGCGAGGCCGCCCGCCAGGGCCAACGGCGCGTGCCGATGGGCGTTGACCGCCGAGCCAATCAGGATCGGTACGATGGGCAGGACGCAAGGCGACAGCGTGGAAAGCACCCCCGCGAGCAGTCCGAGGCCGTAGGAACCGAGGCCGAGCGTCATCAGCGCGTGGTCTTCTGAATCAGGCCCTCGATGCCGGCCTCGGTGGTGTCGCCCACGGAGCGGGCCACTTCCTGGGTGCCTTTGAAGCCTACCAGCGTACTTTGCATGCTGACCTTGAAGGCCCGGACGGTGCTCTTTTCGCTGTCGAAGTCCACGGTCAGCAAGGTCACGTCCTTGTAGGCGGGCTGCTTCATTAGGGTTTCCAAGATCGGCTTCTGCGCCTTGCAGGTCGGGCACCACGTCGCGCTGACGTCCACTACCACGGGCTGGCCAGCCTGCGTCAGACGGTCGAACTCGGCTTGGCTGAACGGTTTGATCTCCCCGGCGCTGGCGATGCTGGCGAACGTGGCAAGAGCGAGAAAGGCGGCGGTCATACGTAGTTTCATGGGCGTAATCCTGAATAAGGGGAGAACCGCCCAAGGCGATGACTCGCGCGGGCGAACACGGTCGCCAAGAGTGACGGCCTCTTCCTAAGAGGCGGGGAGTCGTCAAGATGGTTCGCATCCGAGCGAAAAAAATCTGCGAGGCCGCACTGCGGAATCTGTCCCCGCTTTTGGCAGGGCCAGCTTTTTTGCACATGCGGCGAACCGTTTTGGCGGTTGCGCCCCTCTTATTGGCAGGAGGGAGTAGTGCGGCCGCCCAAGGGGGGCGTCCTCAGCATCTCTCAGTTCTTCCCGTCGCACCGTTCCCAGGTGATAGGAGCGCATCATGTATTGCAGCACTTCTGTTAAAGCGCAATTGGTTCGTGGCGCATTGGCCGTGACATCCATTGCGGGCGCCATCGTTTTAACCCCTAACTTTTGGCCTGCGGCAGGGCTATTTGGTTTGGCCATCTATCTTATGCGCGGGTGTCCCGCCTGCTGGCTCGCGGGACTAATGGAAGCCATTCGGGTTCGCAACGAGCGCAAGTCGCTGCTGTAGCTCGATCCACGAACATGGAGCTACGTCATCTACGATGCTTTCTTGCGGTTGCGGAGGAACTCCACTTCGCTCGTGCCGCCGAACGACTGCACATTGACCAGTCGCCGCTATCCCGTACCATCAAGGAACTAGAGGAAGAACTTAGCGCACGCCTTTTCGTTCGCACCACCCGCAGCACGCAATTGACCCGCGCTGGCCGACTACTCTTGGAGCACGTGCCGCGCATCTTCGCTGCATTGGAGCAAGCGCGCGATAGCGTCAAATCCGCTGCCAACGGCTTTCACGGTCAGTTGCGCATCGCCTTGTCCGATGGTGTGACGCCTTCGCGCTTGCCGGCCTTGCTGGCACGATGCCGTGAAGAAGATCCCGAAGTAGAGATACGGCTGTTTGAAGTGCCACTAGCCCAGCAGATCAAGGGTCTTCACGATGACCTATACGATGCTGGATTTTCGATGGCAGATGACGTGGGTGATGGCATCTTGGTTGCTCCCGCCTGGGAAGATGAATTGATGCTGGCGGTGCCGGCACGCCATCCGGTGCTGGCCTATAAGCGCGTTCCGTTGGAGGAAGTATTGCGCCATCCGCTGGTTCTGGGCGATCCAGCCGTATGCGAGGGCCATGCACGGCAGGTCGAACGTATCCTGCGCAAACATGAACAAGAGCCGTTGATCGTCCAGCACGTCGCCAGCTTCGATCTGATGATGACACTCGTTTCTGCTGGAATTGCATTGGGGTTGGCCGGCACGGCGCACATCACAGGCAGCCGCGAGCCTGGCGTCATAGGTCGGCCGTTAGCGGGACAACCACCGATGTTGACAACCTATCTACTTCGCCGCGACATGGAGCCATGCGAGATGTTGACTCGCTTCATTGAACGAGTTGCTTGCCTCGATTCAACAGATGACATTGGCACTGCCTAAGATTTCCAGAACTGCGATGAAAGGACTGGAGCCATGAACAAATTGCTACCGCTGCTGATGATCGCCGCCGCATTGGCGGCATGCGGTCAATCCCAACCTTCGGAAACTGTGGACTACCTTGTGGCCCATCCTGAGCGCATCAAGGAACTCCAGCGCCAATGCAAGGAGGATCGCGCGAAGGTCGGCGACGAACTCTGCGTGCGCGCGGCCGAAGCCGCCAATCGGCGCTTCTTCGGTGATCGACCCGAGCAGAAATCCAAGTAGCGCCCCTCGCAGTCGCTACGCCGCGACAGAATTCGCGCCGTTACCTCATCACGCCGCAACGCGCTCGCGTTCGCGGCGTTTTTATTGTCTTCGCCCTTGCAAGAAATCTGGCCTTTTCAGCCTGAATTGCCGCCAGAACGGCCTTTGACCGACCTGCGCACGCGCCTTGATCCTCAGTGCTGCGGCACCTCCGTGTGCCGTGATTGGAGACAAGGTCATGCAAGGGACGAACGTGCTGTTCGGTCAGATTGCCGTCGTATTCGGCATCGTGATCGCCGGCGTGTGGGCAGCCACACAATGGACGGCAGCAGCCCTTGGCTATCAAGTACGCCTTGGCTCGCCCTGGTTCGACTTCCTGGGCACGCCGGTCTATCACCCGTGGCGGCTGTTCGAGTGGTGGTTCTTCTTCGACGCCTACGCACCGCGTGTCTTCGACATTGGCGGCGCGATTGCCGGCGGCAGCGGCCTTGTCGCCGTGCTGGTTGCCATCGGCATGTCGATCTGGCGCTCGCGCCAATCACGCCTCGTCACCACCTACGGCTCGGCCCGCTGGGCGAACGCGGAGGACATTCGCAAGGCGGGTCTAACGCAGCCAGCCGGCGTGTTCCTCGGCCAGCATAACCGGCAGTACCTGCGCCATGAAGGCCCAGAACACGTCTTGACCTTTGCGCCCACGCGCAGCGGCAAAGGCGTTGGCCTGGTGGTGCCGACACTGCTTTCCTGGCCCGCGTCCGCCGTCATCCACGACATCAAGGGCGAGAACTGGCAGATCACCGCCGGCTGGCGCTCGCGCTTCTCGCATTGCCTGTTGTTCAACCCCACGGATGCGAAGTCGGCGGCCTACAACCCGCTGCTGGAGGTGCGACGCGGCGCGCATGAAGTGCGCGACGTGCAGAACATCGCGGACATTCTGGTCGATCCCGAAGGCGCGCTGGAGCGGCGCAACCATTGGGAGAAGACTTCGCACGCGCTGCTGGTCGGGGCCATCTTGCATGTGCTCTACGCGGGCGAGGACAAGACGCTGCGCGGCGTCGCCAACTTCCTCTCCGATCCGGCCAGCCCATTCGAGCTGACCTTGCACCGGATGATGACCACGCCCCATCTGGGCGATGGCCCGCATCCGGTGGTTGCCTCTGCGGCGCGCGAAGTGCTCAACAAGTCGGACAACGAGCGCTCGGGCGTCTTGTCCACGGCCATGTCGTTCCTCGGCCTGTACCGCGACCCGACGGTGGCCGAAGTCACCTCGCGCTGCGACTGGCGCATCGCCGATCTCATTTCCGTCGAGCACCCCGTATCGCTGTACCTCGTGGTGCCGCCTTCGGACATTTCGCGCACCAAACCGCTCATCCGCCTGATCCTCAACCAGATCGGCCGGCGGCTCACCGAATCACTCGACGGCAGCGATGGCATCGAGCGCCGCCACAAGTTGCTGCTGATGCTCGACGAATTCCCGGCCTTGGGCCGGCTCGACTTCTTCGAGACGGCACTGGCCTTCATGGCGGGCTACGGCATCCGCAGTTTTCTCATCGCGCAGTCGCTCAACCAGATCGACAAGGCGTATGGGCAGAACCATTCGATTCTGGACAACTGCCATGTGCGCGTGACGTTCGCCACCAACGACGAACGCACCGCCAAGCGCATTTCCGAAACGCTTGGCACCGCTACCGAGCTACGCGCGCAGCGCAACTACGCTGGTCATCGGCTCGCGCCGTGGCTGGGCCACCTGATGGTGTCGCGGCAGGAGACGGCCCGCCCGCTGCTGACGCCGGGCGAAGTCATGCAGCTTCCGCCCGACGAGGCCGTGGTGATGGTCTCCAGCGTCGCGCCGATCAAGGCCAAGAAGCTGCGCTACTACGCAGACAGCAATTTCAAGCGGCGCGTGCTGTCACCGCCTGTGCTCGCTGCCGGGCGCTATGCCGATGTTCCTCCGGTACGCCCCGACGACTGGAGCGGACTGGCGATTCCGCCGACGCCTGCCGCACCGGCTACGTCATCCGCCGATGGCCTGGAACACCTGGGCACGGCCGACGACGGCTGCCCGCGCCGCCAGCCAGAGCTAACTGAGGCCGTCGCCTACGACCCCGAGAGCGCCGCGCCCGCGGCCGACCTCGGCCTGCTCGATGACGACGACGACCTGCCGCTTCCCCTTCCGCGCCAGCTTGATCCGGCCATGCAGCGCACGGCCCGGCTGGCATCCCTCGACCCCAACGACGGAATCGAGCTATGAGCCACTACCGCCTGAACCTCTTTATCCAGCCCGAGCACGCCCAGCGGCTCGATGAACTGGCCGCCAAGAAAGGCGTGTCCAAGTCCAGCATCGTCGCTGCCGCCTTAGCGTCTTGGCTGTCGCCGGACGCGGCCGACCAGCGCGAAGCGGCCATCGCCAAGCGGCTGGATCGGCTGTCGCGCCAAGCCGAGCGCATGGAGCGTGACCAGAACATCGCCATCGAGACGCTGGCGCTGTTCATCCGCTACTACCTCACGGTCAGCACGCCGGTTCCCGAGGCCCACCAAGACGCGGCCCGCGCCCAGGGCAAGGCGCGCTTCGAGCAGTTCGTCGAACAGCTCGGCCGCCACCTGCTGCGCGGGCGCAGCCTCGTGCGTGACGTGGTGGAGGAACTGCATCCCGACCCGATGCGAATGGGGGGCACGGCGGCAGCCGCCCAGGCCCAGGAGCGTGCGTCATGAGCACCACTCCCCAATCCATGACCACTGCGGCGCTTGACCGACGTATCCAGATGCTGCGCACGGCAATGGGGCCGCTGATCGCCGCCGCGCTCGAAGACCCGGACGTGGTGGAAATCATGCTCAACCCGGATCGCACCCTCTGGGTGGATCGCCTGTCCTCGGGTCGCGCCCCGATGGGCGTGGAGATGCCCGAAGCCGATGGCGAGCGAATCATCCGCCTCGTCGCGGCCCATGTCGGTGCGGAAGTGCATCGCGGCCAGCCGCTGCTATCGGCCGAGTTGCCCGAAACCGGCGAACGCTTCGAGGGCATCTTGCCGCCCGCTGCACCGGGGCCGGCCTTCGCGCTGCGCAAGCGCGCCATCGGCGTCATTCCGCTGGAGCGGTACGTCGTGGAGGGAATGATGACGGCCGCACAGGCGGGCTTTCTGGTTCGCGCTGTGCGCGAGCGCAAGAACATCCTGATCGCCGGGGCCACCAGCAGCGGCAAGACGACCCTTGCCAATGCTCTGCTCGCCGAGATAGCCGCCACGGGCGACCGCGTGCTGGTGCTCGAAGACACGGTGGAACTGCAATGCGCGGCCCGCGACCACGTACCGCTGCGCACCCGCGCTGGCGTGGTGTCCATGACCGAGCTGGTGCGCTCATCCATGCGCCTGCGCCCGGATCGCGTGGTCGTTGGCGAGGTGCGCGGCGCCGAGGCGCTGGATCTCATCAAGGTATGGGGCACGGGCCACCCCGGCGGCATCGCCACGATCCACGCCGGCTCCGCACTGGGCGCGCTGCTGCGCCTGGAGCAACTGATTCTCGAAGTGGCGGTGAACCCGCCGCGTGCGCTGATCGCCGAGGCGGTCAACGTGGTGATCCACATCGCTGGGCGTGGGCGCAAGCGCCGCATCGAGAGCATCGCCCGCGTCGTCGGCTTCGACGGCGTGGGCTACCAACTGGCGGACGCACTGGAGACGCCGTTCCCCGAGCTGCTGCCACTTCCCGATGCCGCACCCGCTGCGGCGATTTCCCCGTCCCCTGACCAACCTGGAGAACTGCCATGACGCAGATGATCGTTCCTGCTTTCCGTTTTTCTGCAAATCCGGCTTTGCGCCTGCCCACACGGTCGCGGCTGCACAGCCTGGGTCGCCCTGCGGCGCAAGGGCTGCTGCTGTCCGCGCTGCTGCTGTTTCTGGCCGGCACCGCGCAGGCCGCCGGCTCCTCGATGCCCTGGGAAGGCCCGTTGCAGTCGATTTTGGAGTCGATTCAAGGGCCGGTGGCGCGCATCGTCGCGGTCATCATCATCATCGCGACGGGCCTGGCGCTCGCCTTTGGCGACACGTCGGGCGGTTTTCGCAAGCTGATCCAGATCGTGTTCGGCTTGAGCATCGCCTTCGCGGCTTCGAGCTTCTTCCTGTCCTTCTTCAGCTTCTCCGGCGGAGCTGTCGTATGAGCGGGTCTGACACCTTCGCGGCCGGGTTCGAGGTGCCGCTGCATCGCTCGCTGACCGAGCCGATCTTGATGGGCGGTGCACCGCGCACCGTGGCGATTGCCAACGGCACGCTGGCCGCCGCCGTCGGGCTGGGCCTGCAACTGTGGATTCCGGGCGTGGTGCTCTGGATCGTCGGCCACGCGCTGGCGGTCTGGGGTGCGCGTGTCGATCCGCAGTTCATGGCCGTGTTTGCCCGGCACATCAAGCACCGCCCGCTGCTGGACGTGTGAGGGGACGCCGCCATGCTGAACCTTGCCGAATACCGCCAGCGGCCCGCGCTGCTGGCCGACTGGCTGCCCTGGGCCGGGCTGATCGCGCCGGGCGTCGTCTTGAACAAGGACGGCAGTTTCCAGCGCACGGCGCGGTTTCGCGGGCCTGACCTCGACAGCGCCACGCAAGGCGAGCTGATCGCCACGTCGGCCCGCTTGAACAACGCGCTGCGCCGGATGGGCTCGGGCTGGGCGCTGTTCATCGAGGCCGAGCGCCGCGCTGCGGCCGACTACCCACATTCCGACTTTCCCGAACCGTTGTCTTGGCTAGTGGACGAGGAACGCCGGGCAGCGTTCGAGGAATCGGGCAACCATTTCGAGAGCGGCTACCACCTGACGCTGGTGTACCTGCCGCCCGAGGAATCCCGCGCCCGCGCGGCGGGCATGTTGTACGAGAACCGTCCCACCGAAGGCGTGGACTGGCGCGAGCGACTGACCGCCTTCATCGCGGAAACAGATCGCGTCTTTGACCTGCTTGATGGCGTGATGCCGGAGATTGCCTGGCTGGACGACAGCCAGACGCTGACCTACCTGCACGCGGCTATCTCGACGCGGCGCTACCGTGTGGGCGTACCTGAAGTGCCGTTTCACCTCGATGCGCTGCTGGCCGATGCCCCGCTGGTCGGCGGCCTCGCGCCGATGCTGGGCGACCAGCACCTGCGTATTGCGACAGTGCGGGGCTTCCCGACCTCGACCTGGCCGGGGATTCTGGACGACCTCAACCGCCTGGGGTTTGCGTACCGCTGGAGCACGCGCTTTCTCTGCCTCGACAAATCCGAGGCGGAAAAAGAACTCGCCCGCCTGCGCCGCCAGTGGTTCGCCAAGCGCAAGAACGTCATCGCGCTGCTGCGCGAAACGATCTTCCAGCAGGAAAGCCCGCTGGTGGACACGGATGCCAGCAACAAGGCCGCCGACGCGAACGCCGCCTTGCAGGAGCTGGGCAGCGATCAAGTGGCCTTCGGCTACCTCACCGCCACGGTAACGGTGCTCGATGCCGATCCCGCCGTGGCAGATGAAAAGCTGCGCATGGTGGAGCGCGTCATCCAGGGGCGCGGCTTCGTCACCATCCCCGAAACGCTCAACGCCGTGGATGCGTGGCTGTCCTCGATTCCGGGGCATGCCTACGCGAACGTGCGCCAGCCCATCGTCTCGACGCTGAATTTGGCGCACCTGATGCCGGTGTCCGCCGTGTGGGCCGGGCCGGAGAAGAACGAACACCTCGACGGCCCGCCGTTGATCGTCACGCGCACCGAAGGCGCGACACCGTTCCGGCTGGTGACGCACATCGGCGACGTGGGCCACACGCTGGTGGCCGGCCCGACCGGCATGGGCAAGTCGGTCTTGCTCGCCACCCTGGCGATGCAGTTCCGCCGCTATCGCGGCTCGCGCATCTTCGCGTTCGACATGGGGCGCTCGATGCGCGCCACGATCCTGGGCCTCGGCGGCGAGCACTACGACCTCGGGCTGGATGGCGAGATCGCTTTCCAGCCCTTGGCGCGCATCGACCGCGATGGCTACCGAACCTGGGCCGCCGAATGGATCGAGGGCCGCTTGCTGCACGAAGGTGTCGCCGTCGGCCCCGAAGAAAAGGCGGCGGTCTGGTCGGCACTTGGCAGCCTTGCCGGTGCGCCGGTGGAACAGCGCACCATGACCGGCCTGTCGGTGCTGCTGCAATCGAACGCGCTGCGCCAGGCGCTCGCGCCCTATGTGCTGGGCGGTGCCCACGGCAAGCTGCTGGACGCCGACCGCGACCGACTGGGCATGGCCGACGTGCAAGGCTTCGAGATGGAAGAGCTAATGCACAGCAAGGCTGCGGTGCAGGCGGTGCTGCGCTATCTGTTCGCCCGCTTCGATGAGCGCTTCGACGGGGCGCCGACGCTGCTGATCCTCGATGAGGCGTGGCTGTTCCTCGACGAGCCCGCGTTTGCCGCGCGCATTCGCCAGTGGCTCAAGACGCTGCGCAAGAAGAACGTCAGCGTCATCTTCTCCACGCAGTCGCTCGCGGACATCAAGGATTCGAGCATCGCGCCGGCCATCATTGAGAGCTGCGCCAGCCGCATCTTCCTGGCCAATCCGCAGGCGACAGAACCGCAGATTCGCACGATCTACGAAGGCTTCGGCCTCAACAGCCGGCAGATCGAGATCGTCGCCACCGCGCAGCCCAAGCGCGACTACTACTACCAATCCCGTCTCGGCAATCGCCTGTTCGACCTTGACCTGGGGCCGGCGGTGCTGGCCTTCGCGGGCGCTTCCACGCCGCAAGACCAGCGCGACATCGACGCGGTGCTCACCGTGGCTTCCACCGCTTCTTCCACGTTCGCAGCCGCATGGCTGCGCCACCGCAGCCTCGATTGGGCGGCCGAGCTGCTGCGTGACTTCCCCGGCACGCCGCCGGGCGCCGCCTTTGTTCCCACCCATCCGCAGGAGAACCACCCATGAAAACCCATGCTCCCAAGCTCGCCGCGTTGACCGCCGCCTGCGTGCTCGCCTTCGGCATCGCGCAGCCCGCGCACGCGCTGTTCGGCGTCGGCGACATCGTGCTCGACCCGACCAATCTGGTGCAGAACACGCTCACCGCCGTTCGCACGCTGGAGCAGATCAACAACCAGATCCGCCAGCTCCAGAACGAAGCGCAGATGCTCATCAACCAGGCGCGCAACTTGGCCAGCCTGCCGTCCAGCGTGGTGGGCCAGTTGCGCGCGAACCTGGCGACCACCCAGCGCCTCATCGCGCAGGCCAAAGGCCTGGCCTACGACGTGACGAACATCGACCGCGAGTTTTCGCGCCTGTACCCCGAGAAGTACGCCGCCACGGTGAGCGGCAATCAGATGTACCTCGATGCGCAGGAGCGCTGGAAGAACACGCTCAACGGCCTGCAGACCACCATGCAGATGCAGGCCCAAGCGTCGCAGAACCTGAGCGACGACGAAAGCGTGCTGGCCGACCTCGTGGGCAAGAGCCAGTCGGCGGAGGGCGCGTTGCAGGCGATGCAGGCCATGAACCAGTTGCTCGCCCTGCAGGCCAAGCAGTCGATCCAGACGCAGCGGCTCCAGATCACGCAAGACCGGGCCGCCTCGCTGGAGCTGGCGAGGCAGGCCGCGGCCACGGAGCGCGGGCGCGAGGTGACGCGCCGCTTCCTGGGCGAAGGCACGCCGTACACGCCGCAGCCCGTCCATTTCTACAACCGCTGACGGGGACGGCCATGAAGAACGCGCCCGTCCTGTTCGCTCTCACGTCCCTGTTGGCCGGCTGCGACCGGCCGCCCGCGGTGGATGCACTGGCCGCTGACCCGTCCCGGCTGCACACGCTGCGCGCGCAATGCCGTGCGGGCGAGCACGGCGGCGCGTTCTGCGCGCAGGTGGCGCAAGCCGACCTGCGCCGCTTTCTCTCCGGCAAGGCCGGCCCCGGCGAGTACCAGACGCCCGCCGACCTGCCGCCGATTCCGCCCAGCTTCGATGAGCCCGCCGATGGCAACGGGCCAGGGCAGGAGGACTCGCCATGAACGACGTGACCATCATCGACCGTTTTCTCGATACGTTCTCGCGCTACATCGACTCGGGCTTTGGCCTGCTGCATGGCGAGGTGGCCTTTCTCACTGCCACGCTGATCGTCATCGACATGACCATCGCCGGGCTCTTCTGGGCGATGGGACATGCCACCGGCCAGGGCGAGGACGTGATCGCCAAGCTGATCCGCAAGGTGCTGTACGTCGGCGCCTTCGCCTACATCATCGGCAACTTCAACTGGCTGGCCGGCATCGTGTTCCGTTCGTTCGCGGGCCTGGGCCTGACCGCCAGCGGCTCGACCCTGAGCATGGAGAACTTCCTGCAACCGGGCAGGCTGGCCAAGGTCGGCATCGACGCCGGGGCGCCGATCCTCAAGCAGATCGGCGACATGGCGGGATTTCCTGAGGTGTTCGTGAACATCACGCCCATCGTCGTGATGTTCCTCGCCTGGCTGATCGTCCTGCTGTGCTTCTTCGTGCTGGCGATCCAGCTTTTCATCACGCTGATCGAGTTCAAGCTGACCACGCTCGCGGGCTTCGTGCTGGTGCCGTTCGCGCTGTGGAACAAGACCGCGTTCCTGGCAGAAAAGGTGCTGGGCAACGTGGTGTCCTCGGGCATCAAGGTGCTGGTGCTGGCCGTCATCGTGGGCATTGGCTCGGGCCTGTTCGCCGAGTTCCAGGTGCAGCCGGCCGAGCCATCCATCGACCATTCGGTCGTTGTCATGCTGGCCTCGCTGACCCTGCTGGCGCTGGGCATCTTCGGGCCAGGCATTGCGGCCGGGCTGGTGTCGGGTGGCCCGCAGCTCGGCGCGGGCGCGATGGCCGGTGCCGCGCTGGGCGCGGCCGGCGCTGCGGTTGCCGTGGGTGCAGCGGCCACGGGCGTCGGCGGTGCTGTCGCAGCCGGCGCGCGCATGGCTCCGGCTGCGGCCAAGCTGGCCGGCAGCGGTGCACGTGCCGCCGTCGGGGCCGCCAGCAGCGCGAAGTCGGCGTTTCAGGCCGGCTCCGCGTCCGCTGGCGGTGGCTTCAAAGGCGCAGCCGCCGGCGTGGGCAATGTCGCCAAGACCGGCGCGCAGGCCGCCGGGCAGAAGGTGGCCGATGGCGCGCGCTCGATGAAGGAGCGTGTCGCCGCTGCCTTCCGGCCGGATGACGCCCCTGCATCCAGTGGCCCGCAGAGCGCAGCCGATTCGGCAGCGCCTACCGCTGCCGAACAGCCCGCCTGGGCCAAGCGCCTGCATCGCAGGCAGCAACTGACCCATGCCGCGACGACTGCCGCCCACACGCTGCGCGGTGGCGATGGCGGCAGCTCCAGCCAAGGCCCCAGCCTGCGCGATTCCGACTCATAAGGAGATAGACCATGCGATTCAAAAGACCCCAGGTGCGCTACGCCGACACGTCGCAGCCCGCCACGCCGTACCAAGCCGCAGGCCAGGTCTGGGACGAGCGCATCGGCTCGCCGCGCGTGCAGGCGAAGAACTGGCGCCTGATGGCCTTCGGCTGCCTCGCTCTCGCATTGCTGATGGCCGGTGGCCTGGTCTGGCGCTCGGCGCAGTCCATCGTGACGCCCTATGTGATCGAGGTCGATCAGGCTGGGCAGGTGCGTACCGTGGGCGAAGCCGCCACGCCGTACCGGCCCAGCGATGCGCAGGTGGCCTACCACCTGGGCCGCTTCATCGGCCTGGTGCGCTCGCTGTCCATCGACCCCATCGTGGTTCGGCAGAACTGGCTCGATGCCTACAACTACACCACCGACAAGGGCGCCGTGGTGCTAAACGACTACGCCCGCGTGAACGATCCGTTCGCGCGCATCGGCAAGGAGTCGGTGACGGTGCAGATCACCAGCGTGACCCGCGCCAGCGACACGTCTTTCAACGTGCGCTGGACGGAGACGCGCTACGTCAACGGCGCCCTGGATCGCACCGAGCGCTGGAACGCGGTGATTTCCATCGTGCAGCAGACCCCGCGCACCGAGCAGCGCCTGCGTAAGAACCCCTTAGGCATCTACGTCAACGGACTGTCGTGGAGCCGCGAACTGGAAGGAAACGAAGGAGCAAAACCATGAATGCGATTTTCCGTAAATCCGCCTTGCCGCTGATCTTGCTGGCATCCAGCGTCTTGTTCTCGGGCTGCGCCACGCAGGGCAAGCCGCCGCCGGTCATCTCGCTCGACGAGCCGGTGCAAGCCCAGCCGCTGCCCGAGGCGCCGAAGCCGGTGGAGGTCGTGACCGTGCCCGAGGTGTTGCCGATGCCGGCGCAGATGAAGCCCGTACCGGATGCCAAGTCTGCGGTGGAACCCGCCGATGAAACCGTGCGCGTGGCCCGCGCCAATGCCGAGGCGCGCATCGCGCCCACGCGCGAGGGCTACGTCAATGCGATTCAGGTGTGGCCCTTCACTGATGGCGCGCTGTACCAGGTCTATGCGGCCGTGGGCCGTGTGACGGTGATCGCGCTCCAGCCCGGCGAGGAACTGGTGACGGTCGCCGCTGGCGACACGGTGCGCTGGATCGTGGGCGACACATCGAGCGGCAGCGGTGAGGCGTTGCGCGTCAACGTGATGGTCAAGCCGATCCGCTCGGGCCTGAAGACGAATCTCGTCATCACCACAAGCCGACGCACCTACCTGCTGGAGCTGACCTCGACCGAGAAGACGTGGATGGCGTCGGTGTCCTGGGAGTACCCCAAGGACAAGATGCTGGCCCTGCAGCGCCAGGCGCAGGCGGCCAGCGCCGCTGCGCCGGTCGATGCGGGCCTGTCGCTGGAGAAGATCCGTTTCCGCTACGCGGTCAGCGGCAGCAATCCGCCGTGGAAGCCCCTGCGTGCCTTCGATGACGGTGAGAAGGTCTACATCCAGTTTCCGCCGGGCATTGCCCAAGGCGAGCTGCCGCCGCTGTTCGTGATCGGCGCGCAGGGCGACGGCCAGCTCGTCAACTACCGATTCCGCTCACCGTACTACATCGTGGATCGGCTGTTTGGCGCGGCCGAACTGCGCCTGGGCGGGGACAAGGGCGACGTGGTGCGGATCGAGCGCACGGATGGCACGCGGAGGAACTGACCATGAGCCAGGACGACATTCCCGACCATGCCGCGCCGCAGACCGGCAAGGTGGCGCCCGAGGCAATGGCGCTGCGCGCGCAGCCGCGTCCGGTGACTCGGTTGAATCGGCGCACGCTAGCCATCCTCACCGGCGGCCTGTCGGTCGCCGTGCTTGGGGCCACGATCTGGTCGTTGCAGCCGCATCGGCGCGGCGCGGGCGAGCAAACCGAGCTGTACAACGTGGATCGCGTCTCGAAGTCCGAAGGGCTGGACGGCCTGCCTTCCGACTATTCCAAGCTGCCGGCGAAGGTGCCGGAGCTGGGGCCACCGCTGCCGGGCGACCTCGGCCCGGCCATCGTGAAGTCACAGCAGCCGGTGACACCGGCCTATGCGCCGCCAGGCCACGACCCGGAGGATGCTCGGCGCAAGGAAGCCGATGCCGCTGCGGCCTCGACGGTGTTCTTCCGCTCGGGCAATCCAGGCAAGACCGCTGCACCGGCGACTGCGCAAGCCGCTGCGGCGGGCCCGGCATCGGCCTTGGCGGGCTTTGATCCGCTCGCCGCCGGGCCGGCCTCGACGGCGGCACAAACTCAACAATCCGCGTCCGACCCGACCGCCGTGCAGAACCGACAAGACCAGAAAGAGGCTTTCCTGAAAGGCGCTTCTACGGAAACCCGCAATTCCGGCCAACTGACCCTGCCGGCTTCGCCGTACCAGGTCATGGCCGGAACGGTGATCGCTGGCGCGCTGGTGACGGGTATCAAGTCCGACCTGCCGGGCGACGTGATCGGCACGGTGACGGAGCCTGTCTACGACTCGGCCACGGGTAAGTTCCTGCTGATCCCGCAGGGTTCGCGCCTCATGGGCAAGTACAACAGCCAGGTGAGCTACGGGCAGAGCCGCGTGCAGGTGGTGTGGAACCGCATCATCCTGCCGGACACGTCTTCGCTGACGCTCGACAACCTGGCGGGTACCGACCCGGCCGGCTATGCCGGCCTGGAGGATGGGGTCGATTGGCATTGGGATCGCGTTTTTGCCGGCGCGGCTCTGACCACGCTGCTGGGCGTGGGCGCCGAGCTGGCCGCGCCGCAGAACCGGCAGGACGGCAACCGCGTCATCATCGCCGGACAGGGCAGTTTGCAGGACAGCGTGAACCAGGTAGGCCAGGAGATGACCCGGCGCAACATGAACATCCAGCCGACGTTGACCGAGCGGCCGGGCCTGCCGGTTCGCATCATCGTGAACCGCGATCTCGTGCTTCGGCCGTACCAACCGTTGTTCTTCAACCGGGGAGCGATGCGATGAGCACGACCAAGAAGCTGCGGCTGGGGCCGCTGCCGAAGACCGAGAGTGTCAAGCTGACCTTCGCATGTCCCGCTGGCTTGAAGACAGACCTTGACCGCTATGCCGCGCTACATGCGCAGACCTACGGCGAAACGGTCGATGCGGCGACGCTGATCCCGCACATGCTGGAGGCATTCATGGCGGGGGATCGTGGATTCAGGAAAGGAACGACCGCCAAGGTCGTTCCGCAGAAACAGACCTGACGACCTTGCCGCCACTTCAACGACAAAGCGCAGCCTGAGGCTGCGCTTTGTCGTTCCGGGGGCAGTTGGGCTACTATAGAGAAAGGAGAAAGGCAAGTCGGCCTGCTGTTGGGAAACGTCCCCCGATGCAACGCGCTCCGGCTTTCTTCCTCATCGCTCTTATGTGGCACCTAGCCCACAACGCAGCAGTCAATCCAAACTGCCCGAAACAGAGCTAACCTCGCGTCCCATATAGAGTTTCAAGCCCTGGGCGATTTGCGCTCAGGGCTTGACACGAGCAGTTTTTTACCAGCCCTCGATCTCGGCCAGGCCGATCTCCTCGACCACGGCGAGCGCCTTGGCGAGCGCATCGGGTTCGGACGGCAGGCGCGGCGGGCGCGGGACGCCGCCGGCCAGGCCGAAGTGCTCCAGCACCGCCTTCGTGACGCGGATGCCGCCATTGCCGTAGAGCGCCAGGAACAGCCGCATCAGCTTGCCCCAGCGATCGAGGAAGGCGGTGTTGTCGCCGGCCTGCGCGGCGGCGATCACCCCGGCGCACAGGCGCGGCGCCAGATTGGCCTCCGACGACAGGAAGCCATGCGCGCCGAACGCCAGCGCCAGCGGCGCCTGGTGCGGCCCGCCGACGAGGATGTCGATCCGGTCGCCGAGCGCATCGGCCAGGGTCTTCAGATAATTGGGGTCCTGGTGGCTGATGTTGAGGCCGATCAGCTGCGGATGCCGCTCGAACAGCCCGATGATCACCGGCGCCGGGATGACATAGCCCACCGACTGATGGGTGGAGAGCACCGAGGGGATGTCGCTGTTCGAGAGCACTTCCGAGAAATAGCGATCGAGTTCGACCGGGGTGGGGACATGGCCATGGCCGACGTCGAGCGAATAGACCTGGGCCGCGTCGACCCCGGCGCGCTTCGCCTTGTCGAGGAAGGCGATCATCTGGCGCGCGGTACGCGGTTCGACCCCCATCGCCCGGATCGGCGAACGCCCGCCGATCTCGTCGGCGGCGATGGTGAGCAGGCGCTCGGTCTCTTCGTCCGACAGCGTATAGCCCTCGCCGCTGCCGCCGCCGCCGACATAGACGCCGACCCCGGCGTCGCTCAGCTTGCGAAGATGGCGGCGAAAGGCGGCCTCGTCGATCGCGCCGTCGGCGGTGAACGGCGTGATGCTGATCGTGAAGGTCTTGTATCGTGCCGGATCGGCAACCATGGTTTCTCTCCCTCTATTCGTTGATCCAAAAGCGCTAAGTCTTGCAAAGATTGATCCCGCGCGTATTGCTGATCGACCGACCGCGCCTTGCGGGCCGCACTATCTGGAGGGATCGAACCCAAGCATGCAGGACCGGAGCAAGAAGCGGTTGCGTCAGCCGCGACTGGCGGAAATCGTCGCTTCGAGCTTGCGGTCGCGGATCCTGTCCGGCGCGCTGGGCGATGGCGATCTGCTGCCGAAGCAGGATGAACTTCTTTCCGAATTCGGCGTGAGCCCGCCCTGCATCCGCGAGGCGTTCCGGATTCTCGAGACCGAAGGGCTGATCACGGTCATCCGCGGCAATGTCGGCGGCGCGATCGTCCATGTGCCGCAGCCCGGCACCGCGGCCTATATGCTGGGCCTGGTGCTCCAGTCCCGCCGGGTGCCGCTCACCGATCTGATCGAGGCGATGCGCCGGCTGGAGCCGGCCTGCGCGGCGCAGGCGGCGCAGCGGCCCGATCGCGGCACCACGGTGCTGCCGCGGCTGCGCGCCAATATCGACGCCAGCCTGGCGGCGGTCGACGATCCCAACACCTTCATCGGTCTGGCCCGCGCCTTCCATATCGAGTTGGTCGCCGGCTGCGGCAACGAGACGATGAGCCTGGTCGTCGGCGCGCTGGAGAAGCTCTGGGCGGCGCAGGTCGATGCGCTGGCGCTCAACAAGTCGGTGCACGGGACCTTCTCCGACCGGTCGGTGCGACTGTCGCTCGCGCATGAGCATGAGCGCATCTACCGGTCTATCGAGGAAGGCGACGCGCAGGGCGCTGAGCGCGCGATCCTCGAACATTATTCGGGCGGTGGCGGCGAGCGTCGCCATGGCTTCGATACCACCGTGACGGTGGTCGCCGACTCGCTGCGCCCCTGAGGCGGGCGTCGGCCGGCGCTTCACCTCTCAGATCTCGGGTCGGCTGACGATATCCTGCGCGGATGGCCGGGGGCGGGGCGGGGCGGCTTCGGCGACCGAGCCGATCAGGATCACGCCCGCTTCCTTCTCCTGCTCGCCGATCCCCAGCAGCGCCGTGGCGCGCGGATCATAGGCATGCCATCCGGTCAGCCACTGGCCGCCATAGCCCAGCGCATGGGCGCCGTTCAGCAGGTTCATGCAGAGTGCGCCGGTCGACAGCCACTGTTCCCATTCGGGCACCTTGTGGCCGGCCACTGCCGTGGAGACGACGACGATCGCGAGCGGTGCGGAGGCGAGCTTGCGCGTGGTGACCCGCGCCTTGGCGGCGTCCTCGCGGGACTCGGCGATTTCGAGCAGACGATCGACCCAGCGCTGCTTGGTCTCGCCCGACAGCAGGATCAGCCGCCAGGGGGCGAGGCGGCCATGATCGGGAACGCGCAGGCCGATCTCGACCAACTGGGCGATTTCCGCTTCGGTCGGGCCGGGGCCCACCAGCGCGTCCGGCATGGGAGAACGGCGGGTCGCCAGCAGCTCGGTGGCGGAAATCGGCTGAAAATCGGCGGCTGTGGCCATGATCGCTCTCCTTGATAGGCCTTCCTAATCCGATTGACTCGGGCGACCGTCAACCCCTATTATATAAAAGATAGCAATATATACGTTTGACCTCGTGGCGACGTGCTTTGAGTGGAGGGTGTGATGGACGGTTCGATCCTTCGTTTCGACGATATCAGGCTGGGCCAGCTCGTGCCGCTGACCGATCGCCATGGCGCGACCGCCCCGATCGGCGACCGGATTTGCGAGATGGTGCGACAATGGTCGGGCGCGCCGACGGCGTCGCTCGTCTCGATCCGCGAGGAGCACGCCGCGATGGTGGCAGCCAACGACATCGCGGCGTCGGTGGTCGGCCGGCATCTGGGCGGCAGCAACCGCGCCGATGTCGAGGTGCTGATGCAGGTGGACGATGTGGTGCGGGCCCGCGCCGTCGTCCGCGTCACCCTGGCCTGACGCGCATGTACCGCGATCCCGCCAGCGCTCTCGCCCCGTCGTCGCAAATGCCGCATGGTCCCGACATGTCCGTTTCCCTGGAGCCCGCCATCGCCAGCGGTGTCGCGACCCTGCGCACCTTGCGCATCGCGAAGCATTTCCCCTTCTTCCTGGCGGTCGCCGAGGAGCAGAACCTCCACCGCGCGGCCGAGCGGCTCAACATCGCCCAGTCGGCGCTGTCGCGTCGGATCGCCGATCTCGAGCGCGAGCTGGGCGGCGTGGCGCTGTTCGAGCGCCAGGCGCGCGGCGTCGCGATCACCCAGGCGGGCCGCGAGCTCGCCAAGGATGTGCGCCGCATCCTGATGTCGATCGAGGAAGCCGGGCGGAACGTGAAGAGCGTCGCCCAAGGCGAGCGCGGGATGCTGCGCGTCTCCTTCTCCGAAGCGATGCTGCGCCGGCCGGTGCTGCCGGTGGTGCTCCGCGATTTCCGCGCGCGCTATCCCGATGTCGACCTGCGCGCCTTTCCGCTCACCTCGGACGCGCAGCGCTCGCGCCTGATCGCGGGCGAGATCGACGTCGCCTTCGTGATCGACGAGAATAGCGATCGCGAGCAGTTCGACGTTCTGCCGATGGGGCAGGACAAGTTCGTGCTGGCGCTGCCCGATGATCACCCGCTGGCCGCCCAGGAGAGCATCCATCTGCGCGACATCGCCGGGGAACCGCTGCTGTGGCCGGCGCGCCATATCTCGCCGCGCCTGTTCGACCGGATGATCGCGACCTTCGACGCGCAGGGCATCTCGCCCAATATCGCGGTGGAGGTGACCGCGGTCGACATCGCCTATGAGCTGGCCGCTGCGCGGATCGGGCTGGGGGTGGTCACCGCCGCCCGCGCCGATCGCACCCCGCCGGGGATCGTGCTGCGCGACCTGGTCGACCTCGATCTGCCGCTGCCGCTCAGCATGCTCTGGCCCGCCGGCAGCCTGTCGGCCCTGATCGCCAATTTCGTGGCGCTGGTGCGCGAACGGCTCGAGGAACAGGAAGCGTCGGCCTGATCGCCTCAGGCCGCCAGCACCGCGCCCAGGATATGGCCGAGGCGCCGTAGCTCCTCGGGCTGCGGCGCGCGGCGGGCGACCTGGCCGACGATCGCCAATGCCGCTTCGATGTTGATGCGCGCATCGTCGTTCGTCAGGCCGGTGCGGGCTTCACACAGCATCGCCGCCAGCCGGCCGACCAGCGCCGTGCGGACCGCGCCGAGCTGGATGCGGTCGGCCTCGTCCATGTCCATCACCGTCGCCTGCAGCAGGCCGATCACCGCCCCCTCGCGCAGCGCCCGATCGACCATCACCCCGGCCATCGCCTCGACGATGCCGTCCCGGCCGCCCTGGGCGATGGCGGACTCCATCGTGCCGACCGCCTCGGTCGCCGCGGCTTCGAGCAGCGCCACCAGCAATTCGCTCTTGCGCCGGAAATAGCGGTAGATGGCGGGGCCGCTCACCCCCGATGCCAGCGCGATCGCATCGATGCTGGCCGCCGCATAGCCATGTTTCTGGAACATCTCGGCCGCTGCCGAGAGGATCATCGCGCGCCTCGCCTCGCGGGTCAGCCGCGTCCGCTTCCTGCCGCCCCCGCCGCCGATCTCGCCGCCTTCGTCGATGCCGTCCGTTTTCATGATCCGGGCTCTAGCGCAGCTCTGTGAAAAACGCTAGTTATCGATCGTTCACTAAGAGGATGCGTGATGACTCAAACCCGCCCCCTGGCCGACCCGGCCCTGTTCGATCCCGATCGCTTCGCCAGCCACGGCTATCCGCACGACATCTGGACGAAGATGCGCCGTGAGCAGCCGATCGCCTGGCATGACGACGGGCTGCGCCAGCCTTTCTGGGCGATCACCCGCTATGACGACATCACCGCCATCGGGAAGGACAGCGACAATTTCATCAGCAGTCCGGGCGTGACGATTCTGCGCAAGGACCAGATGGTGGAGGGCAATGCGCCGCGCGTCCCGCTGATGCTGACGATGGACCCGCCCGAGCATCACAAGAACCGCATGATCCTGCGCGAGCGCTTCAAGCCCAGCGTGATGCGCGCGCTGGAGGCGCATATCATCGAGCGCTGCCGCGAGATCGCCGATGACGTCGCCGCCGCCCGGATCGCCGCCGCGACCGACGGGGAGCCGGTGATCGACTTTGTCGACGCGATCGCGATGCGCCTGCCGCTCGACGTGATCCTGGAATTGCTGGGCGTGCCGACCGACGATCGCGACCAGATGTATGAGTGGAGCAACGCCGTCATCGGTAGCGAGGACCCCGAATATGGCGACGTCGATCTGCCCCGCGAGGCGATCGTCGGCGCACAGCAGGCAATGTTCGGCTATTTCGCGCGCTTCATCGCCCAGCGCCGCGCGGCGCCACGCGAGGATCTGGTGAGCCTGCTGGTCGAGGCGCGGATCGACGGGACGCCGCTGACCGACATGGAAATCCTCGGCTTCTGCTTCCTGCTGGCGATCGCCGGCAACGAGACGACCCGCAACGCGACGAGCGGGGCGATGCTGGCGCTGATCGAGAATCCGGAGGCGCGCTGCACCCTGACCGGCAATCCCGAGCTGATGGTGCCGGCGGTGGAGGAACTGCTCCGCTGGGTGACCCCGATCGTCTATATGGCGCGCACTGCGACCCGCGATATCGACATCGCCGGCCAGACGGTGCGCGAGGGCGAGAAGGTGGTGCTCTTCTACCCGTCGGCCAACCGCGACGAGAGCGTGTTCGACAATCCCTTCAAGCTCGATGTCGAGCGCAAACCCAACCGCCACCTGACCTTCGGCTTCGGCCGCCATAGCTGCCTGGGCAATGATCTGGCGCGGATCGAGCTGCGCGCGGTGCTGTCGGAGCTGCTGACCCGCTTCCCCGAACTCGACCTGGCCGGGCCGGTGAGCCGGCTGCGCTCGAACTTCGTCGGCGGGATCAAGCATATGCCGGTGCGGATGGGCTGAACGGACTCGACAAGCCTCCCGTCAAATGCTCTTACTATGCTAAGATTATAATGATGGAGAGGGGCGTTGGGGCGGATAGCGCGCGTCGTGCCGGCCATCCTGGCGGGGCTGTTGCTGATCCTGATCGGCGGCGCCCTCGTCTGGTGGGGCGGCCAGCTCGTCCTGCTGGGGGGATCGGCCTATTATGTCCTGGCGGGCGCGATGCTCTGCGGGGCGGGGCTGTTATTCCTGCTGCGCCGGCGGACGGGCTACTGGACCTATATCGCGCTCGTCCTGCTCACGATCGGCTGGGCGCTGTGGGAAGTCGGTGGTGATCGCTGGGGGCTGATGGCACGGCTGTTCGCGCCGCTGGTCCTGCTCCTGTTCCTTACCCCGATCGCGATCCTGCTCGCACCGGCCCGGATCGAACGCGGGCGGGTCCCTGGCCGGGGCCTGCTGGGCTTCGCGGCGGCGCAACTCATCGTGCTGACCCTGGGCTGGATGGCGCTGCAGGACAGCGGGACGGCACCGGCGGGGCAGGGCGGTACGGAGCCGATCCCCGCCGCGCGAGCCGACTGGCCTTCCTATGGCGGCGACTGGCGCGGCGATCATCATAGCCCGCTCGGGCAGATCACCCCGGCCAATGCCGCCATGCTGAGACCCGCCTGGAGCTATCGCGTCGGCGGGCTCGACGATCTCGGCTCCAACAGCCGCTTCACCG
Organism: uncultured Sphingomonadaceae bacterium; assembly: GCA_963540925.1. GTDB lineage: Bacteria > Pseudomonadota > Alphaproteobacteria > Sphingomonadales > Sphingomonadaceae > Rhizorhabdus. The sequence continues at coordinate 92,194 of CAUTRN010000005.1, read as the reverse complement.
CCACGCCGCTGGCGGTCGACGACACCCTCTACCTCTGCGACCCGCGCAACCGGATCATCGCGCTCGACGCCGCGACGGGGCAGCTGCGCTGGCGCCACGATCCCAGGGTCGTCTCGTCCAAGGCCTTCTCGATCGTCTGCCGGGGTGTCTCCTTCCACAGTTCGGGCGGCGAGGGGCCCTGCGCGGCGCGCATCCTGGAGGCGACGCTCGACGCGCGCCTGCTGGCGGTCGACGCCAGGACGGGCAAGCCCTGCGCGGGCTTCGGCCGCGCCGGGGCGGTCGACCTGGTCGACGGGGTGGAGCGGCGGTTCGACGGCTATTATTACGGCACCTCGCCGCCCGCGATCATCGGCGATCTCGCCGTGCTGGGCGGCTATGTGATCGACAACCAGCGGCTGGACCCCGCCCGCAGCGTGGTGCGCGCCTATGACGTGACGACCGGCGCGTTGCGCTGGACCTGGGATGCCGGCGCGCCATCCGGCGCCTCGCGCAAGCCGGGGGACCTCTTCTCGGCCGGCAACCCCAATGCCTGGGCGGTGTTCAGCGCCGATCCGAAGCTGGGGCTGGTCTATGTGCCGACCGGGGGCAGCTCGCCCGACTTCTTCGGCGGCCTGCGCACCCCGGCGGCCGAGCGCTTCGGCACCGCGATCGTCGCGCTCGACGCCACGACGGGGGCGGTGCGCTGGTCCTTCCAGACGGTGCACCACGATCTGTGGGACTATGACATGCCGGCCCAGCCCGCGCTGGTCGACCTGCCCATTGGCGGCGCGATTGTCCCCGCGCTGGTGGCGACCGGCAAGACGGGGCAGGTCTTCCTGCTCGACCGCCGCAGCGGCCGCCCGATCGCCCCGGTCGAGGAGCGCGCCGTGCCGCGATCGTGGATTCCGGGTGAGCGGGCGGCACCCACCCAGCCTTATTCGGTCGGCCTGCCGTCCTTCGGCGGCGCGCGGATCGAGGAGCGGGGGCTGTGGGGGGCCACGCCGGTCGACATGCTGCTGTGCCGGCTGCAGTTTCGTCAGCTCCGCTACCAGGGCGATTACACGCCGCCCTCACTGGAGCCGTGGCTGTTCTCGCCGGGCACCTTCGGCGCGATCAACTGGGGCGGGGTGGCGATCGATCGCGGTCGGCGGCTGATGATCGTCAACAGTTCGAACATGCCCTTTGTCGGCCAGCTCGTCCCGCGCGCCGAGGCCGATGCGGCCGGCGCGAAACCCTATGATCCCGATGCCGGGCGCCCGACGCGCCCCGTTCCGGGCCAGCCGATGCCGCCAATGCCGATGGCGGGCACGCCCTATGGCCTGCGGCTGCGCCCTTTCCTGTCGCCGATCGGCTTCCCCTGCGTGGCGCCGCCCTGGGGCAGGATCGCCGCGATCGACCTCGACCGCCGCACTTTGGCCTGGGAACGCCCCTTCGGTTCGACGCGAGGTCTCGCGCCCTTCGGCATCGACCTGCCGCTGGGCATCTTCAACCTGGGCGGGGCCGTCACCACGGCGGGCGGCGTCACCTTCATCGGAGCGACCACCGACAGTCGCCTGCGCGCGATCGAGACCGCGACGGGCCGTGAGCTGTGGCGCGCCACCTTGCCCGCCGGCGGCCAGGCCACCCCGATCAGCTACGCCACGCGCGACGGCCGCCAGATGGTGGCGATCGTCGCCGGCGGCCACGGATCGCTGCGTACTCCGCGCGGCGACCATGTCGTCGCCTATGCGCTCCCCCGACATTATAGCAAGGAAGACCCAAGATGACCGACTGGCAGGCCCTTTACGCGGATCGCATGGGCGGGGTCGTCGCGTCCGACATCCGCGAGCGGATGAAGCTGCTCGACGCACGGCAGATCATCCATCTGGGCGGCGGGCTGCCCGATCCGGCGATCTTTCCCTATGGGCCACTGGCGCGTGCATCCGAGATGATCTGGTCCGATCCGGCGCTGGCGCGCACCGCGCTCCAATATGCCCCGAGCGAAGGCCATACCCCGCTGCGCCAGTGGATCGCCGATCATATGACCCGCAACGGCACGCCCTGCGGCATAGACAATATCGTCATCACCAACGGATCGCAGCAGGGGCTGGACTTCGTCGCCAAGCTGCTGCTGTCGCCCGGCGACACCGCGATGGTGGAAATACCGAGCTTCATCGGCGCGCTGCGGGCGTTCGATGCCTATCAGCCGCGCTATCTGGGTCTGCCCGAACAGGCCGGCGACTGGCGACCGACCGAGCTGGGCGGCGCGAAATTCTGCTATGTCGGCCCCGACTTCCGCAATCCGACCGGCACGACGATGACGCTTGCCGAGCGCGAGGCGCTGCTCGATCTGGCGGCCGAGACCGGCATGGCCCTGATCGAGGACGGTTGCTACGAACAGCTTCGCTATGAAGGCGAGGATATCCCCTCGCTGCTAGCGCTCGCGATCCGGCGGCATGGCGATATCGAGAAGGTGCCCGTGCTCCACACCGGGACCTTCTCCAAGACGATCGCGCCGTCGCTCCGGATCGGCTGGATCGCCGGGCCGGCCGACGCGATCCGCAAGCTGGTGCTGATCAAGCAGGCGAGCGACCTGGCGACCAGTGCGCTCAACCAGATGCTGCTGCTGGAGGTGGTGAAGACCGACCTCGATTCATCGATCGCGACGGCCTGCACCGTCTATCGTGCGCGGCTGGCCTCGATGCTGCAGGCGCTGGAGGAGGAGATGCCCGAGGGCGTGCGCTGGACCCGGCCCGAAGGCGGCCTCTATGTCTGGGGCGAGCTGCCCGAGGGCGTCGACGGCACCCGCTTCGCCGAGCGCGCGCTGTTGGAGCATTCGGTGTCGATCATTTCGGGCGCGGCCTTCTACCCGGCGGGCGCCGCCAATGTGCAACCGCGCCGCAATACCTTCCGGCTCAGCTTCTCGATGATCGGGGAGGAACCCGCGCGCGAGGGCGTCCGCCGGCTGGGCCTGCTGGCGCGGGAAATGGTGATGGCGCCGGCCTGAGCGGCCGGCGCCAAAACCCCTTAGTCGACGGCGGCGGTCACCGCGATCTCGAGCGCGTAGAGCGGCGAGGCGAGGACGACCTGCATGGTCGTCCGCGTCGGCGCGCAGCCGGGGACGATCCATGGGTCCCAGGCGGCGTTGAGTTCGGGCAGGACGGCGAGGTCCGACAGGAAGATCGACGCCGTGAGCAGGCGGGAACGGTCGCTGCCCACCTCGACGAGCAGCGCGTCGATGCGTTCCAGCACCTCGCGCACCTGGTCGGCGACCGCGCCGCCGCGATGATCGATCGCCACTTGCCCCGAAAGATAGGCGACGCCGCCGTGCACGACGGCGCCGCTCATCCGGGGATTAGCCGCGAAACGCTTGATATCGGCCAATCCAAAGCTCCTTCCTTGATGAAAAGAGCCTGATTCACGCTTTCGGCGGAAGCGCAGAGCGCTTCCGCCTCAAACGACCAGGCTCTAGAAAGAATAGCGCAACGTCATCCCGTACATCCGGGGTTCGTTGTAGATGCGCTGGTTGATGCCGAGGCTGGAATTGATCAGCGACGCGCCGCCGATCTTGAAGGCCTTGTTGGTCAGGTTGGTGACGTACAACCCCAGGTCGAAGCGGCTGCCCAACACGCCCTTCCAGTCGAGGTTGAGGTCGACCGTCTCGGTGGCGCCCTGGCGGCTCTCGCCGTCGAAGACGTTGGTGCCGTTGGGCAGGGTGATGAACGGCACCAGCCCCAGCAGGATCGAGCTCTTGTACGCCCAGTTCATCGACCCGGAGATCTTGCCCAGCGATTCATCGACCGGGAGGGTCCAGTTGGCGCTGACGTTCAGCTTGTGCCGGGGCGTGAAGGGGAAGATGCGGCCGGCCTGGCGGGTCGGCGCGTTGGTGGCTGGATCGCGCCGCGAATAGTCGAGGAACGCCCCATAGCTGGCCTTGGTATAGGCGTAGGACATCAGCAGGCTGATGTCGCGGGTGGGCGCGATGGTGACGTCGGCCTCCATGCCCTTGATCTTCGCCGAGGCGGCGTTGACCAGCGCGCTGACATTGGCGGTGCCGACGCCGAAGGTCTGGTTGAGCTGGGCGTCGTCGAGCCACTGATAATAGGCCGCCAGGTTGGTGCGCACGCTCCAGTCGCCGATCGGGAAATCCGATTTCAGGCCCAGCTCGACGTCGCGGACCGTCTCCGGCTGGTAGGAGAACAGGCCGATCGCGTTGGGGATCGGCGGATTGGCGAGCAGGGCAGGGGCGGCGAGCGGGTTGGTGCCGCCGGCGCGGTAGCTCTGGCGATGGGCGATATAGACCATCGTCCGTTGCGAGATCTTGTAGTCCAGCCCGATGGTATAGGCATCGCTGTTCGCCTTGGCGACGAAGGACGCGCCGCAGGCGTCGGCCTGCGCCGGGTTCGGCACCAGGGTTCCGGTCGCGCCGGTCACGCAGCGGCCGTTGGTGACCTGGTAGAGGGTCAGCGCGCGGCGATCATGCGTCCAGCGATAGCCGCCGGTCAGGGTGAGCCCGTCGAGGCTGCCGCCAAAAGCATAGCTGACATTGGCGAAGACGGCGCGCGACTTGTCCTTGATATATTGGTTGGCGTCGGTGACCGATCCGAACACCGATGTCTGGTGCGCATAATTGGCGTCGGGGGTCTTCAGGTCCGCGCCGAACACGCCAACGATATATTTCAGCCGGTCGTCCAGGGCCTGCCCCTGTAGCTGGAACTCCTCGGTCACCTGCCGGATGTTGATGCCCCAGGGTTCGTCCGCATCGCGGGCGTTGCACGACGTGGCGGTCGCGCAGGTATCGAAGTGCAGGATCGTCAGCGCCGAGCCGTCATAGTCGAAGCGGTTGACCTGCTTGAAGCGGCGATAGCCGAAGATGTTCTTCAGCGTCAGGCCGTCGGCCACCTCGAAGGTGGTGATGTTGGAGACGCCGAAGGAACGCTTCCGGTCGAGCCCGTCGATGTTGCTGAAGGTCGTGCGCGGCCCCGCCGCATTCTGCCGGGCGAGGGCGGCCTGCACCTGGCCCTGCAGCAAGGTGGGGATCAGCGCCGACGGATTGACCGCGGCGAGGATGTTCGAGCTGCCATTGGTGGCCGACCGGAAGATGTCGGCGACCAGGATGTTCGAGAAGGTGGCGGACGGTTCCCACAATATGGTGGCGCGGCCGCTGAAGAAGCTGCGGTCGTCCTGATGCTTGCGGGTCGTGGCGTTGTAGGTGAAGCCGTCGCGCTTCAGTCCCTTGGCGGCCAGACGGACGCGCAGCGTGTCGTTGAAGGGGATGTTCAGCGCGCCTTCGAGACCGCGATTATTATAGTTGCCATATTCGCCCATCACATAGCCGCCGAACTCCTTGCCCGGTGTGCGCGGCTCGAACAGGATCGCGCCGCCGGTGGAGTTGCGGCCGAACAGCGTGCCCTGCGGTCCCTTCAGCACCTGGACGTTCTGGAGGTCGTAATAATAGCCGGGGCCGCCGCCATCGCCGATCGGCAGCGGGACCTGCGCGAAATAGGCGGGCACCGTCACCTGCTGGCCGGAGATCGACGCCCCCGAGCCGGACTGGCCACGGATCACATAATTCTCCTCGTCGCGGCTGCTCTGCGACGATGTGAGCGCGGGGACGATCTTCGACAGATCGACCGCATTCTGGATGCGCGCGGTTTGCAATGCCTCGCCCGAAAAGGCCTGCACCGCGAGCGGAATGTCCTGCAACGCCTCCTCGCGGCGGCGGGCGGTGACGACGATGTCGGCGATCTGGCTGTCGCTCAGCGCGGGCTGGGCGGTGGCATTGTTGCCCTCCTGCGCCCAGGCGGCCGACACATAGATGTGCAGCATCGCGCCGCACAGCAGATAGTGCTGCTTCCTCATTTCCCTTTTCCTCTCCTGTATCGCGCTCTGTCTTTGCTTGTTCGGGACGCGCGGGATCCCCCTCACTCGTTGAGGCGCGGCGTGATCAGCCCTCCGTCGATGGGCACCGCGGCGCCGGACATGTACGAGGCGTCGTCCGACAGCAGGAAGGCGATCGCCTTGCCGAACTCGTCGAGCCGGCCGACCCGGTCGAAATGCGAGAGCTTGTCGAGATAGGCCTGCCGCTCGGGCGTGCGGCTGGGGTGCGGCGGGTTGCCCAGGACGGCGGCGTTGATGGTGACGCCGTGGCGGGCGACCTCCTTCGACACCGAGCTGACCAGCGCGTGGAGCGCCAGCTTGCCCGAGGCATAGGCGCTGCCCGATTCCTGGCCCAGCACCGCCGACATCGAGCTGACGCAGACGATCCTGCCATAGCCACGCTCGACCATGCCCGGCAGCAGCGCGTGGAGCAGCATCGCCTGGGTGAAGAAGTTCATCTCGAAGATCGCACGGAAATGCGCGAAGTCCGATTTCGCGAACTCGGCCCATGGCGTCATCGGCGGGCCGCCGCCGGCATTGTTCACCAGCAGGTCGACCCGGCCATGCGCGGCGGTGGCTTCATCGACGAAGCGCCGGATGAAGTCGGCCTCCATCACGCTGCCGACATGGGTTGTCACCGTCACGCCATGGGCGCGGAGCGCCTCGGCGGTGTCCGAAAGACGCGCCTCGTCGACATCGTTGAGCGCGAGGGCGCAGCCGCCCTGCGCCAGTTCGGCCGCCGTCGCGGCGCCGATCCCACGACCGGCGCCGGTGACGACCGCGACCTTGCCCGCGAAGCGGCTCATGCGGCCTTCCTCGCGCGCGGGTCGGAGAACATCGGATTGGCGGCGTTGTTGGTCCAGATCTGGTGGCGGGTGAAGCGCCACTGGCCGGTCGCCTTGCTGAAGCTGAACAGATAGGTGCCCTCGTGCAGGCCGTGCTGCCATTCGTCATTTTCCTGGCCGACCAGGGCCATCTGGTAATGGCAGAGCGCCCAGGCGGACTGGTTGTCGTCGGCGACGCGGACGACCTGGGTGCCGATCAGGTGGCGGATCTCGAGGCCGCTGATCTTCGACAGGTCGCGCGGCGGCGCGACGACGCCTTCGCGGCGGGGCAAGGCGGGCTTGGCGTGCAGGCCGATCAGATTGTCGCGGCCGCGCACGGTCTCGTCGAGCGTGCCCTTCATCACCCGTTCGATATTCTCGTCATAGAGACGTTCGAGGATGTCCCACCCACGGCTGTCGCAGGCGAAGGCATATTCGTGGATCATCTCCTGGATGCGCATCTTGTCGGACAGGAACCGGACCTGGTCCTCCAGGGTCGTCCGCTCGCGTTCGATGGCGGGGGTCAGGTCGCGCCAGACCGCATAGGCTTCGTACATCGTCTCTCTCCTCTTGCTCGTCGCTGTTGGTCGCTGCGGTGGGGCAGGGGGCTCAGATCGGCCCGCCGCGCCCGCCCGCCACGTTGATCAGCTCGCCATTGATGAAGGCACCGTCCTCGCTGCACAGGAAGGCGGCGGTGCCGGCGATCTCCTCGGGCTTGCCGAGGCGGCCGACCAGCGACAGCTTCGACATGAAGGCGATCTCGGGCTCGGACCGGTTGCGCTTCATCAGCGGGGTCAGGATCGGGCCCGGCGCGATCACATTGGCGCGGATGCCCTGCGCCGCATGATCGATCGCGAGCGAGCGGGTGAGGGCGATCACGCCGCCCTTCGCCGCGACATAGGCCGGGTTCTTGCCCATGCCGGTGACCCCGGCGCCCGAGGCGATGTTGACGATCGAGCCACCGCCGGCTTCCGCGATCACGGGGATCGCCGCGCGGCACATCAGGAAGGTGGAGGTGAGGTTGAGGCGGACCCAGAAGTCCCATTCCTCGTCGTCATAGTCGACGACGGTCTTGCCCGGCTTGCTGCCGCCGACGACGTTGACGAGCAGATGGAGCCCGCCGAACCGCTCCTTGGCGATCGCCACTGCGCGGGCGGCATCGGCGGCGCTGGTCGCGTCGGAGGTGAGGGCGACGATGTTGTCCAGCCCTTGCGCGGTCTCGGCGAGGCCGGCCTCGTCGATGTCGGTCGCGACGACCTTCGCGCCGCGTTCGGCGAACAGCCGGGCGGTCGCCTGGCCGATCCCGGCGCCCGCGCCCGTGATGAGTGCCACCTTGTCTCGAAGCTGCATGCCCTCTCCTTTCCGGGGGAAGGATGCTGCAGGCCGCCGTTCGCGCGCGACCCTTGTCGCGCTCGTTGCGGTACCCCTCCCCAGTTCTGACGCTATTTTATTTATGTTCACTATCTATTATATAATAGAAAGGTAAAAGCAATCACCTTTGTCGGCGTAGCGCCATGAGGATCGCGGCCGTTCCCAGGATGGCCGCCGAAGCGAGGAAGGCGCCGTGGATGCCGATCGCAGCGCGCAGCGGCGTCATGATCAGCGGGTTCACGAAATCGGCGATGTAGAGCACGGTGAACTCCAGCCCGACGGCGCGCGCGCGGATTTCGGGCGGGACGCGGTTGAGCAGGATTCCGCCGATATGCGGGGGGATCATCCCGCCACCGCCGCCCGACAGGATCGCGCCGGCGATCAGCATCGGCAGGCCGTTGGCGAAGCCGATCAGGGCGAGGCCGGCGGTCATCATCGCCACCAGGAAGATCTGCGTGCCGCGCTCGCCGAGTCTGGCGTAGAACTGGCCGTAGCAGCCCCCGAAGACGCCACCCGCCAGCACGCCCGAGGCGATCACCACCGATCGGATGAGCGCACTGTCATGCCCGTCCTCGGCCAGCAGGAAGGACAGCTGGATCGAGGTCATGAAATAGCCGACGAACAGGAACATCGCGAGCGCGTAGACCGGCCAGATCCCGACCAGCGGGCGCAGGGAGGCTTTCTCCTCGCGCCGCGCCGCGCGGCCCACGCCCTGCGGCAGCGTGCCCACCGTCAGCAGCAGGATGGCGAAGGCGATGGTGTAGAGCAGGAACGGCGTGCGCCAGCTGCCGGCTTCGGCCAGCACCCCGGAGAGCAGCAGCCCGCTGACGGCGAAGACTCCCGCCACCGCGCTCTGATAGCCGAGCAGCCGGGCGCGGGCGACGCCCTCATACCAGCTGCCGACGATCACCCCGACCGCCGTCCCGATCTGCGCGACGCAGAAGCCCAGGGCAAAGCGGGCGACCAGCAGGACGGCCAGCTGGTCGATGAAATAGCCGCTGACGCCGAGCAGCCCATAGCCCAGCAGCGACAGGATCATCACTGGCCGGGGCCCCCAGCGCTCGACCGACAGGCCGCCGATGATCCCGCCCAGGATCACGCCGATCGCCGGCATCGTCAGGATCATCTGCGCGGCGAAGGCGCCGCCGCTCTTGCCCCCGAAATGCTCGGCGATCGAGGGCAGGACCGGGCCCAGCGCGGCGAACATCAGTGCCATCAGCGGCGCCCCGCCCAGCAGTACCAGGCGTGATCCCTTGCCGCGCCAGCCCGTCGGAATGCCGACAGGCGCCATCGCTGTTGAAGACATCCGATACCTCCCCTGATATCTTTATTATCTTCTATATAATAAGACCGAGCTTTCGACGCTTGTAAAGCGTCGTTGCTCGGCGAAAGCTTCCTGCCTATCACCGTCGCCGGAGAGCATAGGGTTGGGAGCGCTCCGTTGCGGGTAAGAGCGGCATTTCAGCCGTCGGCGGTGCTGGCGGCCATGGCGCTTGCGGCGCCCGTGCTGGCGGCGGACGATGCGCCGTTCCGGGTGGAGCTGATCGCCGGCCCGCTGGACGATGCGCTCCGCACATTGGCGATCCAGAGCGGAACCGGCATCCTGTCCGCGCCCGATGTGGTGGCAGGCCGGCAGGCCCGCAGGGTCGCCGGCCAGATGGACCTCGATCGCGCGTTTTGAGGCGGCTGCTCGCCGGAAGCGGACTGGCCTATCGCCGCACGGCCGCGCGCACGATCGTCATCTATGAGGCGAGGAAGATGGCCGCTCGCCGGCCGCCCGACCTGGTGTCGCAGCCGGAGGAGATCATCGTCGCCGGTGCGTTGCGCTCGGCCGCGCTGAAGCGCGACAGCGCGATGATCGTCAACCCGGTGACCGAACTGGAGGCCAAGCGTTTCCCGAACATGTCGGTTTCGGACGTGCTGATCCAGCTACCGGGCATCCGCCGCAACGAGACCCAGAGCGGCGAGAACCGCTATGTCTCGATCCGCGGCCTCAACAATGCCGCGGCGTCGCAGTCGATCGACGGCGTGCTGCTGACCAACCATGTCGCGCGATCGCGCGCGACCTCGACCGAGGTGCTGACCCCGGCCTTCTTCAAGACCTTTGAGGCGATCGCGACCGGCGGCGCCAACATCGACGAGAATGCCAATGGCGGCCATATCGCGCTGGCGACGATCAGCGGGCTCGATGGCGGTGGCCAGCGGCTGTTCGACATCCGCCTGTCGGTAGGGGATAGCCGCCGCGCCCATTCGGAGGCGGTTCCCTTCCGTGGCTCGGCGATGTGGCGTGGCAAGCTCGACGGCGATGGCCGGATCGGGCTGGCGCTGGGCGCGGTCTTCCATCGGCTGCGCTCGACGCAGGATGCGGTATCGATCGCGCGCTATAGCGACTTTGGCAGAGGGCTGGTGCCCGATGGGCTGCTGACCCGGGGCGAGACCCGCACCCGGACCGAACGGCGATCCGCCATGGCCCGGCTCGACTGGCGCCCGGCCGACGGCAGCGCGCTCTTCGCCGAATATTTCTATTTCGCGCATCGCTTCGCCACCGACCAGCGGACGAACAATCTCGCCGTCGACGCGAGGCAGGCCATGGTCGGCGATGATGGCCGGGGCCGCTTCGTACAGGGCATGCCGTCCTTCGGGTTCAACTATCTTCAGAGCCCCGACATCCGCGATCATATCGTGCAGATCGGCGGCGACCTGACGCCGGAGGGCAGCGGGCTGCTGTCCTTTCGTGCGGGCGTAACCTTCAACCGGGTGCATCAGGACGGCGTGGCGACGGGCGGTTTTGCCGGTGGCCCGTCAACCTTGGCCTCGCCGCTGGCTTATGATGTGTCCAGGGGTGGCATAGGGCTCGGATCGCTCGATGGCCTGGCCGGCGACAGCCTCGATCCCTTCGAACTGGGCGCAGCCGTCACCGTCAACCGGCTGCGCAGCCGCGACCGAAATCTGTTCGGACGTATGGATTATGCCTGGAACGGGGCCGACGGCGACAATGGGCTAGGGATCAAGGCCGGGGCGCAGATCAAGACGCTCGACCGCCGCAACCGGCAATATGGGTTCAGGAACATGCTTCGGACCGGCACGACGATCCGCCTGTCCGAGGTCGCTCGGTCTGGCGATGGCCCACCCGCCTGGGATCGATCGGCGCTGCTCGATCTCATCGCCCGTCGCGGCGGGCCCATCCCCGACGCCAATGGCCTCTACGCCGCCGATCCGGCCGACGGCCATGGCCAGGATTTCGACGGATCGGAGCAGGTCGCCGGCGGCTATGGAATCCTCTCCTATCGCGAAGAGGGCTCAAGCCTGTCGGTGGGGGTGAGAGCAATGCGCACGCGCCGCACGCTGGACGCGCTGGAACCCGATATCGGCGGGGTCTGGGGCCCGGTGCGCTATCGCCAGCATTATTGGAACCTGCTGCCCAGCCTGTCCGCATATCAGGACCTCGATCCGCGCTGGAAGCTGCGCTTCGCGCTGTCGAGGACCCTGGAGCGGCCGGCGATCAATGGATCGGCGAAACGCATCGTCACCAGCTATGACACGCCGGTCACCCGGTCGATCAGCTATAGCAGCCCCTATCTGAAGCCGATCCGATCCTCGAACATCGATGCGGCGGCCGAATATTATTATGGCGACCACAATGCCTATGTCGCGCTGACCATGTTTCGCAAATATCTGCGCGACATCCCGGCGGTGAGCAGCACGCGGACGATCGGGGCCGACGGCGTGGTCGAGATATTGTCCTATCTGTCGAATGTGCGGCGGGTGAACGGCCAGAAGGTCTACGGGCTTTCACGCGGCGTCGAACTGGCCTGGTCGGATCCGCAGCTGGGCTTCTTCCCGCCAAGCCTGGGCAATCTGGGGGCGACCCTGTCCTATGCCTATATCCGCTATCGGACGACCGCGGTGAATGGCGGCGACGGCGTGGCGGCGACCGATACGAGGCTCGTCGATGCCGCGCCGAGGCACTATCTCAACCTGAACCTCTACCATGTGCGCGGGCCCTTTTCCGCGAACCTCTTCCTCCAGAAACAGTCGTCGCTGCCGATCCGCAACTATGATCCCGCGCAGGACCGGCGCACCCGCTATGGCGCTCTGGTCGACGCCCAGCTTGGCTATGCGCTGAGCCCGCGCGCGCGGATCGTGCTGGAGGGACGCAACCTGCTCGACCAGGCCATCGTCGATAGCGACGCCGCGACCGACTATCGCCTCGCCAGCCAGGTCCGGCACAATGGCCGGACGATCTGGCTGGGGGCGCAATTCTCGCTGTTCTGAGCGAAGGCTTCAGGCCGCCCGGCTCGCCTCGAACAGGAACCAGGCGCGGCGCTCGGCCTCGTCGGTCCAGCCGTCGATCAGGCCGGATGTGGCATTGTCGCCGGCATCGTCGACCAACGCCTTGGCGTGGCGCAGCGCGCGCACCAGGGCGAGATTGTCGCCGCGCAGTTCGACCAGCATGTCGCGCGCCGACACCACTTCGCGATCATTGTCGCCGATCGTCTGGCGGCGGGCAATGTCGCCGACCGAGCGCAAGGTGGCATGGCCGAGCTTGCGCACCCGCTCGGCGACCGGATCGATCATCGCGAACACCTGGCTCGCCTGCTCGTCGAGCAGCAGGTGATAGTCGCGAAAATGCGGGCCGGTCATGTGCCAGTGGAAATTCTTCGTCTTCACATAGAGCGTGAAGAGATCCGCCACGATGGCGTTCAGCGCCTCGATCGCGCCCGCCATGTTGCTGCCCACCAGGTCCGACGGCGGACCTAGTCTTGTCATGTCATCGTCGATCATGCCGATCGTCTCCTGTCCCGTCGCTTCTCGAAAAGGCGGGCCGCCGTCCGCGGGGGGACCGGACGGCGGCCGCAGTCAGGGGTGGAGGGTCCGGCCGAGGAAATCCCGGATCAGCGGGGCGATCACGTCGAGCTGATCCTCCAGCGCGAAATGGCCCGAGTTGAGGATGTGCATCTCGGCCTTGGGCAGATCGCGCAGATAGGGATGGGCGCCGGGCTCGGGGAAGATCTTGTCGTTCTTGCCCCACACGATCAGCGTCGGCGGCTGATATTTGCGGAAGAAGGCCTGGAAGTCGGGGTAGAGCGGGACGTTCGTCCCATAATTGCCCAGCAGGTCGAGCTGGATGTCCTTGTTGCCGGGCCGGTCGAGCAGCGCCTGATCGATCATCCAATTGTCGGGGCTGATCCGGCTGACGTCGGACATGCCGTCGGTATATTGGAACTTGGTGATCTCGAGGCTGACCAGCCCGGCCAGCGCCTCGCGGTTCTTCGTGGAAGGATCGGCCCAATAGACCTTGATCGGATCCCAGAATTCGCGAAGCCCCTCGGTATAGGCATTGCCGTTCTGGACGATCAGCGCGCTCACCCGCTCGGGGTGTTTGAGCGCGAGGCGGTATCCGATCGGCGCGCCATAATCCATCACGTACATCGCGTAACGCTGCAGGCCGAGCTTCACCGTGAACTGCTCGACGATGTCGGTGAGGTGCGCGAAATTGTAGGCGAAGGCCTTGTGGTCCGGCGCGTCGCTCTGCCCATAGCCCGGATAGTCGGGCGCGATCACATGATAGCGATCGGCGAGCAGCGGGATCAGGTTGCGGAACATGTGCGACGAGGTTGGGAAGCCGTGCAGCAGCAGCACGACTGGGGCGTTCGCCGGGCCAGCCTCGCGATAGAAGACCTTCACGCCGTCGATCGTCGTGCTCTTGTAGTGGATGACGGGGATGGCCGGCGACGCAGCGGCCGGGGGTGCCGCCTGCGCAGACATGGGCGTCATCGTGGTGGCGCACAGCAGTGCGGCGGCAAGCATGGCGTATTTCATAGGTCCCTCCGTTCCGATGATCTGGAGGGTAGCCAAAGCGGCGATCGGCGCAGGTAAAAGGATGCAATTTCTTGTAGTCCGTCGCCCGGCAGGCAAGCTGATCTAAATCCCTGAACGAAATCGATTTTCGTCATCGTCATCGGAGGATGGCGGCAGGTCGCTTTGCGAGGCTTCACAACGCTTAACGCCACCGGCCGCGACGCTGCTGATAGTTTGCGATGTCGGCCGACTTGGCGCCGGCGCTGCGAGATTTCGGGGAGACGCGCGGATGCCCAATCCCATCAGCCAGCCGGACCCGGTCGACAGGCCGATGGCCGCGGCCTTCGCCAACCAGCTGCTGCTCGCTGAATATATCCACCGGTCGGCCAACGACTTCGCGGTCGCCTGCGCGGAAGCGCATGTCGCGGGGCGCCAGGAGACGCTGGAGGGCACGCGCGACCGGCTCGACCGGCTGGTCGAACGGCTCTACTCGCTCGCCGCGATCCAGCGGCTGCTGCAGCCGCCGCGCGCGGCGGTGATGGATCTCGGCAACGAGCTGGGCGACCTCTGCCATCATCATGCCCAGGCCCGCTTCGCCGAGCTGGGCGTCTTCGTCCAGCTGCGCGCGGTGGATGTAGAGATCGATTCCACCCGCGGCTGGATGCTGCTGATGATCGTCTCCGAACTGCTCACCAATGCGGCGCGGCATGCCTTTGCGAGGCCGGGCGGGCTGGTGAAGGTCGACATGATCCGTCGCGAGAAGGAGATCGTCTGCCGGGTCGGCGACGACGGGGGCGGTATCAGGCCGGAAGCGGCAAGACCGCGCGCCGGAACGGCGATCGTTCGCGAACTGGGGCGCACCGCCGGCATCACGATGCGCTTCTGCCAGGGTTCGGTCGGAACCCTGGTCGAACTGCGCATGCCGCTGGATCGGATCTATTGATCAGCGGGGCAGCAGGCGGCCTTGCAGCAGACGCAGCACCGTGCCGGCCGCGATCGCAAGCACGACGAGATTGGCGAAGCCGAACAGCAGCGGCGCGATGAAGCGGATCACGCCATGGTCGCCCAGGATCATGAGCCGGATCGGCGCGATCGCCAGCGCGGTCACGCCGAAGGTGAAAGCCCAATAAGACGGCGCGAAGGGCTCTTCCAGGATCCAGGGGAGCAGGCGCAAAAGGACCAGCGCCTGAAGAATGCCATAGCCGATCATGCCATGGATGAGGAAAACCGGCGCCTGCGGAGCCGATGCCAGCAGGGCCACCGCACCGACAACGGGTGGGGCCAGCTGGATACCCAGGGTCGGGCGCATCGCGGGCGGCATCGGCGGCGCGGTCAGCAACCGGTGCAGCAGGACGGATTCGATCGCCAGCCAGCCGAACATGCCCATGCCGAGGAAGAACTGGCCGAGATCGGCGAAACCCAGCGCGCTCCCCACCGTGGCGGCGACGAAGCTTCCCGCCACGGTGGGGAGGTAGAGAACCGGTGTGGTCATCGCCGGATCGCGCCCGCCTTGCCACAGCCCGCCGGTGCGCCAGATCGCGAAGCCCGTGGTGAACAGCGCGCCGCCGACATAGAGCGCCAACGCGACCTGGTGCGAATAGGGCGCCACTCCGCCCGCGACGAGCATCGTCGCCACCCCGGCGAGCCCTATGAAACAGCACTGTACCGGATGATCGGCCTCGGCCAGCGCGGCCTCCCGCGCCAGGCCCCATTTGAGGGCGTAGAGCAAGGTCACCATCAGCCAGACGATCCCGGCCGCCAGCATCGTCAGCTCTCCGATCGATGCCGGAAGTCCCCAGGCGACATGGGCTAGGCGCCAGGCGCTGCCGAGCCCCGCCAGCCCCAGCACCATGCCGAAGAAGGACGCCGGTACCATCGGGATGTTCGATCGCGTCATGTCGCCCCTCCGTGCCCCAGCCGGTCGCTTCACGCAGCTGACCTCTTAGGCTGTGGCGCCCAGTTTCGCGACGGTCTCGTCGGTGGTCCAGATCGCATTGGCCATGAAGCGGAAGTTGATCAGCGCGGCGAGATAGCCGTCGCCGTCGGGCAGCTTCGGCGCGGCGACGGCATCGCGCACCACGGCCACTTCGAACCCCGCCTCCAGCAGGTCGCGCATGTGGGATTCGACGCACATATTGGCGAGCATGCCCGCCAGGATCACCTGATTGATCCCCCGCTTGCCGAGCTGGAGCTTCAGGTCGTTGGCCTGTGGGCCATAGACCTTGTGGGGCGAGCAGATGATGGTCTTGCCGTCCTCGATGAAGGGCTTGAACTCCTCCATGAAATCGGAGCCCGACCCTCGGAAACCGTCCAGCGTATAGGGGCCCTTGCGATCGAAGGCGCCGACGACATGCTGGAACCTCTCCAGCGGCGCCTCGCACCGCCAGTGATGGTCCCAGTCATAATAATAGTGGGGCGAGACCGCGACGGTGATGCCCGCCCGCTTGGCGGCGGCGAACAGCTCGACGAGGTTGGGGACCAGATTATTCTCGGTGACGCTCTCGCCCACCGCGTCCCACGCCTTGCCCGTCGGGCTCATCACGTCGACCTGCGGATCGATGACGACCAGCGCGATCCTGGTCTTGTCCAGCGCCATGTCGGTGCCGGGCAGCATCGGCGTCGGCGTGTCGGCGTAAAGTTCGGCCGAGCGCGGCGAATAATCGGGTTTCATGCGCATCTCCCCTGACGCGTGAATCCTGCCGAGACCGGCAGGGTCATCCGGTGCGGACATGATGCGGGAGGCGGCCGGGGCGGCTCAAATAAAAGCTTGTAAAGCCGCATGCGATCGCGGCGGCACATACTGAATTTACCTCGTTTAACCAGCCTCGCCCATGATTGTGCGCTACCGTCGCCGTCGAGGGGTAAGGGATGGCGAAGATTTTCCGCGACTGGCGCCGTTTCGTTGCGCACGGTTGGCATGTCCTGGCCGTCCTGGCCGCAGCCATCGTGCTGGTGATGGCCTTTCCCGTCCGGGGCGAGGCGCAGGGCCTGGAACGCCGGCTGATCGACTACAAACATTCGCGATGGACCGCCGCCGAGGGGGTTCCGCCGATCATCTACGCGATCACCCAGGACAGTCGCGGTTATATCCTGCTCGGGACGTCGGTAGGCCTCTACCGGTTCGACGGGATCACCTTCGAGCAGGTGACGCCAAAGGACCGCGAACTCGAACAGGGGCGGATTCTTTACCTCCTGAACGCCCGCGATGGACGGATCTGGGTCGCCTATGACAGCGGCAGGATCGCCACCTATCGGAACGGCATATTGACGCTCGATCGATCCGCGCCGAAATTCGATGTCGAGCCGGCGGGGATGGCGCAGGCCCGCGATGGCGCGATCTGGGTCGTGCTTCAGGGCACCGACCGTCCCTTCCTTCGATATGCCGGGGGACGGTGGCAAAGGGTCAATCTCGATTATGACGTGAGCGACCATTCCGAGCCGGTGGGCATCTTCGCGGCGCGAAGCGGGTCTCTGTGGGTCGAGACGGTCCAGTCGCTGTATGTGAGCGACGACGCTGGCAAGCATTTCAGGCGCGTTTCCGCCAAGGTGGGACGGACGAAGCTGAGCGAGGATCGGCGAGGCCGGCTCTGGATTTCCGATGATCGCGGAACCGCCCTGTTTCAAGACGGTGGTGCCTCCGGTGATGTTTTCCCGACCCCGTCCTTCCAACGCTGGACGGCCGTCACGCTGTTTGACCAGGATGACAATATCTGGATCGCGAACGGCGAAGGGCTGTTTCGTGTCAGCCAGCCCAATGCCAACATGTCGGGAGGGCAGGCCGTCCGGCAGTCCAGCGTCGAAGGCATGACCGCGAAAGACGGTCTGACCGCCGATACCACGACGCCGCTCTTCGAGGATCGCGAAGGCAATATCTGGGTTGGTACCACCCGCGGTCTCGACGAGTTTCGGAAGGTCAATATCTTCAACGAACCGGCGCTCGCCAGCGCGGTGAGCCTGGGAGCAGCCTTGCTCGCCGCGTCCGATGGCGCGGTCTATATCGGCACGTCGGATACGGTGTTTCGCGTGCTGCCCCATGGTCGGCCCCGCCTGTTGGTGAAGGACGTCATCGAGCCGCGGATGATTTGCGAGGCGGCCGGCGGTGAAATCTGGGTGATGGCCCGTGATGTGTTCATTCGTGTCCTGCACGGCAGGATAACCAGATTTCCGCTGCCCGCTATGTTCTCCCGGTCGCCCAACCGGTACACGATCGGGGGCTGTGCCCTCGACGATCATGGCACCCTGTGGATTTCCCGTTTCATCGAGGGCGATGCCGGAGCGGGCCTGTACACCTATCATGCCGGTTCCTGGCGGAGCCTGCCGACCCCGGCCCGATACTGGCCGAAGGGGCTGGCCCGGGATCGGAACGGCCAGCCCATCGCCTTGCTCAAATCGGGAATGGTCGGGCCGCTCGACCGCAACGGCGTGATCACGCGGCCCTATTGGACGAAGGTCGTGCATGAGGGCAGGGCATTGTCGCCTTTCCCGACCGACCGCGTGATCCGGGTTACCGCGTCTGGCGTCGTCGCCACCTTTGAATCGGGTCTGGTGCGACGGAAGGGCCGCGCGCTCCAATATCTCGATCCGAAGCGTTTTCCCTGGCTGTCCGGGCCGACCGATCTGGTCGAAACCCCCGATGGCAACAGTTGGCTTTTGACCCGTTCCGGCATCGTCAGGGTCAGCACGGCCGCGCTGGATCGAGCCTTTGACGATCCGGGCTCGCCGATCAGGCCGACCGTCTTCGATTTCGACGACGGCCTGCCCGAAGTGCGCAACCTCGTCGGCCAGCGCGGCGCCGTGCGGGGCGCCGACGGGCGGCTCTGGTTCAATCTGGTCGGGCGGGTGGCCTGGCTGGATCCGGCCCGGCTCGTTCGGAACGACGTCGTGCCTCCCGTGCATATTCGCGGCCTCACCGCGGGGACCGTCCATTATCGCGATCCGGTGGCAGCGCTCGAACTCGCGCAGGGGACGAGCAGCATCGCGATCCAATATACTGGTCTGAGCCTCACCCTGCCGCGACGGATGAAGTTCCGTTACCAGCTCGAGGGGGTCGACAAATATTGGGTCGATGCCGGCGGGCGGCGAGAGGCTTTCTACACGAACCTCAACCCCGGCACCTATCGCTTCCGGGTGATGGCCGCGAACAATGACGGGGTGTGGAACCGCCAAGGGGCGACCCTCGACATCACCATCCCGCCGACCTTCCTCCAGTCGATCTGGTTCAAGCTGCTGTGCCTGCTGGGGCTGCTCCTCGTCGTCCTGTTGCTCGTGCGGCTTCGGACGCGATCGGTGCGGGCGCGGATGCAGGCGTTGTTCGACGCGCAGATGACCGAGCGCGAGCGGATCGCCCGCGAATTGCACGATACGCTGCTGCAGGGCGTCCAGGGGCTGACCTTCGTCGTCCAGTCGGCGGTCGAGGAGCTTCCCAAGGGCAATCCCTCGCGCCACGCCATCGAAAAGGCGCTCGACCGCGCCGATCAGGTGATCAGCGAAGGGCGCGACCAGGTCATCGCCCTGCGCGACGATGCGATGGACGAGAGCCTTTCGGATGCCGTCGCCCGATCGGCGGCGATGATCCTTCCCGATCGCGGGCCGCGTTTCCGGCTGTCGGTCGAAGGCATGCCCCAGCCGCTGGCCGTCGAGGCCACAAGGGAAATCCTCCGCATCGTCGACGAAGCCCTGCGCAACGCGGTGCGCCATGCCTCGGCGACGGTCATCTCGGCGGAGATCGGCTATCATCGCGATGGCCTGCGCCTGACGGTGGCCGACGACGGGGCGGGCATTCCGGCGGACATCATCCAGGACGGTGGGCGCAAGGGCCATTTCGGCCTGGTCGGCATGCATGAGCGGGCGCGCCATCTGGCCGGCGAGCTGGACATAGCAAGCGACCCTGCCACCGGAACCCGGCTTCGCCTGACCGTGCCCGGATGGATCGCCTATCGCTACCATCGCCCCGGGCTGGGCGACCGGCTCAAGAGCCTCTGGCGGCGGCTCAGCGCTCGATGAAGCCGCGCCGCGTCGCCACGGTCACGGCATGGGCGCGGTCGTCGACGCCCAGCTTGTCGAACGCCTTCTTCAGATGGGCCTTGATGGTGTCGATCGACAGGTCGAGCCGCCAGGCGATCTCCTTGTTGGCATGCCCGTCGGCCACCATGCGCAGGATCTCCACCTCCCGATCGGTGAGGTGATCGTCCAGCGCATGGGCGGCCAGCTCATGCGCGACCTCGGGGCTCAGCACCGGCCGCCCCAGCACCACCGAGCGGATCGCATCGAGCAATTCCTTGCGGACCACGCTCTTCAGCAGATAGCCGGCGGCCCCGGCCTGGATCGCGCGCACCACCTGTGCGTCGCCCGGATAGGTGGTCAGCACCAGGATGCGGGCGGTCGGCGCCTCGCGCCGGATCGCCTCGATCGCCTGCAACCCGCCGATCCGGGGCATCTGGATGTCCATCAGCACCAGATCGGGCTGCACTTCGCGGAACAGGGCGATCGCTTCCGCGCCGTCGCCGGCTTCGGCGACGATGGTCATGTCCGCCTGCCGTTCGATCAGCGCGACGATGCCGTCGCGCACGAAGGGGTGATCGTCGGCGATGAGGATCCGGATCGGCTGGCAATGCCCAAGCTCTGGCGACATGTGTGAAACTCTCTCGCCCCGGCGCCGGTGATATGCTCCGTCATTATAGGCGAGCGGATCGGTGTCCCGCAAACTACCCGATCGGGTAATGGGCTTTCCCCATAAGGGCGTCGGAGATCGACTTCCCTAGGGTTAGTCTTGGTGAAGTGGCGGCAGAGCGCCGGCGCCCATGGCACGAGGCTATATGATGCACTCCCTGATCGGAACGCTGGATGGGATGCGTGTGGCGCGACGCCGAACGCGCCCTGCCTATGGGGGGCGGGCGCTCTGCGATTCACCCGATTTAACCTCACCTAACCGACAGGCTCGCGGCCGCTGCGCTATCTTCGCGCGGCAACGGCGCCAGTGCCGGTCGCACCCGGGAGGATGAGACGATGACATCCGAACCGACAGAGGAATGCTTCACCTTCGCGAGTTTTCGCCTGTTCCCGCAGCAGCGCTCGCTGTGGCGGGGCAGCGACCTGGTGCCGATCGGCGGGCGGGCGTTCGACGTCCTGCTGATGCTGGTGTCGCGCGCCGGAACCGTGGTGAGCCTTAACGAGCTGATGGAGTTCGTCTGGCCCTCGGTCACGGTCGAGGAAGCCAATCTGCGCGTGCAGATGGGCATGCTGCGCAAGATCCTCTCGCAATGCGACGATGCGCGCCGCGCGATCGAGACCATCCCGCTGCGCGGCTATTGCTTCATCCTGCCCGTTCGCCACGAACTCGCCTCGGCCGAAGGGACGGTGACCCCCAATCTGGCCAGCGCGCTCCTGCCGCCCATCCTCACCCCGATCGTGGGGCGGGACGAGGCCATCGACCTGCTGTGCGCGGCGATGGCCGACCGCCGGCTGATCTCGATCACCGGCCCCGGCGGGATCGGCAAGACCATGGTCGCGATCGCCACCGCCCGGCGCTATGCCGCCTCCATGAGCGGTGCCGTCGCCTTCATCGATCTCTCGCAGGCGTGCAACGGCCACGAGGCCGCGGCGATCATCGCGCAGGCACTGGGCATCGAGGCCGCGGTCATCTCCGCGGCGATCCTCTGCGATCAGATCCGCGATCTCCAGGCTTTGCTCGTCCTCGATACTTGCGAGCATATCGTCGACGATATCGCCGCGCTGTCCGAGATGCTGCTGGCGCGCTGTCCCGCGCTCAAGCTGCTCGTCACGAGTCGGGAGGCCTTGCGCGCGGGTGGCGAGTGGACCCACCGGCTGGCCTCGCTCACCGTGCCCGATGCCGGCGAGGCGCTCACCTCCGCGAACATCGGCGACTATTCGGCGGTGCTGCTCTTCCTGGAGCGCGCCGGATCGTCGGCGAACTTCATCCTCCAGGCTCAGGATCTGGAATCCGTCGCCGAAATCTGCCGCCGGCTCGACGGCATCCCGCTGGCGCTGGAATTCGCGGCGGCCCGAATGTCGGACCTGGGCCTGCGGGAGATCACGGCGCGCCTCGACGACTGTTTCTCGATCCTCACGCGCGGACGCCGCACCGCGCTGCCCCGCCACCGGAGCCTCTCCGCCGCGCTCGACTGGAGCTATGGGCTCCTCAGCGAAATCGAGCAGAAAAGCTTGCGGCGGCTGGCGATGATCCCGGGGGCCTTCTCGGTGGAAGACGGCATCGCGCAATGCGAGGAGGCGGGGTGCGAGCGGCCCCCGGAAGCGCTGTCCAGCCTGTACGAGAAGTCGCTCCTGTCGGTCGACCATCGCAGCGACGTGCCGTCCTATCGGCTGCTCGCCACCACGAAGGCCTTCGTGATGGCGACGCACGCCGCCTGACACGATCACACCGGAAGGTCGGGCCCGGCTTCCGGATATTTGGGATACCAATGGCCCTTCGCGCCCAGCGTCCGCACGTCGAACTCGTCGTCATCGGGATAGCGCGGGGCATTCCGATCGAAGGCGCGCTCGACCTCGCGCCAGCGCGCGCTCATCCGCACCAGGTTGAAGGCGTGGGACATGATATAGAACTCGCCCGCCAGCAGCTGCTTCATCACCAGCGCGGCATAGGCGTCGGTGTCCATCCCCTGCTCGGTTTCGCGAGCGAGATCGGAACGGACCAGCCCGGGGCAGATCAGCGCGACGTCGAAATGGTCGGGCACCTCCTCGCGCAGCGCGACCGTCATCGCCAGCACGCCATGTTTGCTCGCGACATAGCCGGCGGCTTCGGGGATCGCGTTGAAGAAGGCGTTCTCCGAACCGACGTTGAAGATCGCCGCCGGCTTTCCTTCGTCCCGAAAACGCCGCCCGAAGACCGAGACGCCGTGCCAGACGCCGTAGAGATTGACCGCCAGGACCTTCGCCACATCCTCGGGCTTCGCATCGATCACGCTGGAGGGGATCGGGCCCACGCCGGCATTGTTCACGATCACGTCGACCCGGCCGAAGCTTTTCCAGGCATGGTCGGCCAGCGCCTCGACATCGGACAGCTTCGTGACGTCGCACGGAAAGATCTCGACCCGCGATGCCAGCCCCGCTAGCGCCTGTTGCGCCGCCTGGAGGCGTTCGATCCGGCTGGCCGCGAGCAGGATGTCGGCGCCCTGGCCGGCGAACTGCTTCGCCAGCGCGAAGCCGATGCCGGTCGAACCGCCGGTGATGACGACCACCTTGTTCTTGAAGTCCCGCATGATCTTTCCTTTCCGATGACAGCGAGGTCCGTCCGGAAAGCTAGGGAGGGGTCGTTGAAGTCGCTCGTAAATCTTTGCAAATAATAGAAAGTATCGTCTTTCATGGTGGAGCGGGCACGGCGCCGGGGTGGACGGGCTTCGTGACTTTACCTCTTTTTACCGCAGGGCCGGATGCAGCTTTCCCGGCACCGTGCGTCAGGCACAGTCGGAAGGTCATGGCAGTGGGTTCCATGGTCCTGGCTGTCGCTGGATTTCACTATCCATGTGTATCACTTTCGCCCCATGGCGGATGAACGGGCGAACGCTGGCGAGCCGGATGCTTTCGAGCATCGCTTTCGCCATGCCCGCCCGGCGCTGGTTACCTGGTTCCGGCGGCGGATCGGCGATCCGAGCGAGGCGGAAGACCTGGCACAGGAATGTTTTCTGCGGATCGCCCATCGCGATGGTGAGGAGATCGTCTCGCATTTCGACGCCTATCTTTACCGCACCGCCAAAAGCGTCCTGTTCGATCGTCGGCGACGCCGTAAGGTGCGGCATGCCGATGCCCATGTCGCCCTGGCCCCGGAACATGAGGGTGTCGACGAAGCGGACTCCCTGCGCGGATTGCTGGCGCGCGAGCAGTTGCGCCAGGCCACGGCGGTGCTGATGGCGATGCCCGAGCGCACCCGCGCGATCTTCCTGCTCTGCCGGCTGGAGGGGCTGCGCTATGCGGAGATTGCCGCACGCCTCGATATCTCGGTCAGCGCCGTCCAGAAGCATATGCTGCGCGCCATCGAGGCGTTGATGGTGGCCGGGAGGAGCGACGCATGAGAGCGGTAACCGGCAGCCTGGCCGCCCTGCAGGCGCTCGGCCCCGATCGGGCCGCAGCCTATTGGCTCGAACGCCTGCAGGATGATGCCGACGACGACGAGGCGCTGTTCCAGATATGGCTGGCGGCGGACGAGGCGAACCGCGACGCCTGGGATCGCGCGCTGGACCTGTGGGACAGTTTCGACGTGGCGGATGGCGTCGAAGAGCTGGAGGCGCTGCGGCGCGAAGCCCTGTCGATGCCGCCGGATCGTCGGGCCTTCCCCTGGCATGGCTATGCGATCGCCGCGTCGCTGGTGGCCGCTGTCGGCGCGGTCGGCTGGTTCACGCTGGCGCCGCCGACCGACGGGGATGCGGAGCGCCGGATCGCCAGGGTCGAAGCGCCCGATCCGCAGCGCTTCGGGATGGCGGATTACCGGACCGCGATCGGCGAGACGAAAACGGTCGCGCTGGCCGACGGGAGCAAGGTGACGCTCGATACCGACAGCGCCGTGGATATCGCGATGGGCGGCAAGGACAGGCTGGTGCGACTTCTGCGCGGCCAGGCCTATTTCGATGTCGCCCATGATCCGGCCAGTCCGTTCCGGGTTGGGGTCGGCGAGCGGGTCGTGTCAGTGCTCGGTACGCGGTTCAACGCGAAGCTGTCGTCTCGGGAGACCCGCATCCTGCTGGTTCAGGGGGCGATCGCGGTGAGCAAGGGCGGCGATCCGGCCGATCCCGCGCCAGCCTTCAGGCAACTCTCCCCCGGCGATCAGCTCGTGGCCCGCGCCGGGATGGCGGATCGGGTAAGCAAGGTCGATCCGGCGGCCGGCCTCGAATGGCGACACGGCTTCGTCCAGTTCGATGGGGACATGTTGGGCGATGCGGTCGAGGAACTGAACCGTTACAGCAAGAAGAAGCTGGTGGTGCGGCAGCCGGCGGTGGCGGGCCTGCGGATCAGCGGCGCCTTCCCGACCGGCAAGCCCGACCAGTTCGTCGAGACGCTGTCGGCGCTCTATCCGGTGCGGGCTGTCGCTACGCCCGACCGGAATCTGGAGATCGTCAGCCGACACTGACCGAGGGACGCAGGATATTCCGCTGCGGTCCGCGAAATATTTCGCGCGAGGCGGTGTAGATTTTCGCCGCGAGCGCGTCTTTCCAACCGAAGCTGGGTGGGGACGGGCAGATGCGAAGTTCGAGCGATAGGCGGACGGGGAGAGGGCAGGGGACGGCCTTCGCCACCAGCCGGCCGATCAGGCGGGAGCGGCGCCACGCAGCGGCGGCGGGCTTGGCACCCGATATGCGGCCGATCGCCGTGCCTCTGGCCGAGGGGCTAGCGACGCTCCAGCCTCCGGAACCGCTGCGCCTCGGCACATTGGAAATCCACGTCGCCGCGCGGATCGTAACGCTCGACGGGGTGCCGGTGGATCTGGGCGGACGCGGGTTCGACCTGCTGATGGGGCTTGTCGAGGCGCGGGGACAGGTCGTGTCCAAGCAGGCCTTGCTGGGCCGGGTCTGGCCGAACGTCACCGTCGTCGACAGCAATCTGAAGGTCCAGCTCAGCCTGCTCCGGCGCGCGCTGGGGGCCGAGCGCTGGCGGGTGAAGACGATCTCCGGGCGGGGCTATCTGCTGGTGCTGGACGACGCGCCCATGGTGGCTTCGCCGCAGGTGGTCCCGCCGGCCGAGAGTGCCACGCCCCGGCCGCTGGTCATCGTCGTCGATGCCGACCGAGGCACGCAGGAAGTCCTAGTGCGGCTGCTGGCGGAGGTCGCGAAATGTTTCGACGCCTCCTCCCGGCTCGCGTTCGTCACCGGCTGATCGCCGCGTCAGATTTCCCCGGCAGCGGCGAAGGCGTCCACCGCGCGGGTCGAATAGACGAGCGCGGCCCCAGCGTTGATCATGATCGCGACCCCCAGCGCCTCGACCAGTTCCTCCTCGGTCGCGCCGGCATCGCGCGCCGCCTTGGTGTGGAAGGTGATGCAGCCGTCGCAGCGCAGCGTGATCGCGCAGGCGGCCGCGATCAGTTCGCGGGTCTTCGCGTCGAGATGCCCGGTCTTCGCGCCGGCTCCGGCCAGCTGGGCATAGCCGCGCGTCGTGTCCGGAGAGAGTTTCCCGATCGTGCCGACCCCGGCGATCAGCTGGTCACGATAGCCGTTCCAGTCGAGCATGTGCATGGCGAAACTCCTGAAGGAAAAGAGAGGGGGGCTTCAGCCGAGCGTTCCCGTCGACCGCTGCTCGGGCCACCCGATCGGCGCGGGCATGCGGCCATGGCCGCGGTCGGCGCTGCGGCCGGTGTCCGGAAACGGCAGGCAGGCGGCCTGGCCGAGGGCGGCGATGCCCGGCCGGAACAGGGCCCGGTCCTGCAGCACCTGTTCCTCCAGCGCGCTCATCAGCGCTCTCACCCGCGGATAGCGGGAGAGATCCTCGTGAACCGCGAGCCAGTAGGTCCGCTCGAAAACGGCGTCACCGGGTAGCAGGCGTTCCAGCGTCGGCTGGCCGTCCGCCAGGAAACAAGGCAGCGCCGCCAGCGCATAGCCGCCGGTGGCGGCGCCCAGTTGCACGGTCATGCTCGTGGTGCGGTATCGGACGCTGATATCGTCGGTGCCCGCCGGCAGCAGGTTGAGCTCCGGCGTGAAGAGCAGCTCCTTGATGTAGCCGCACCAGGTTTCCTGCGACAATTGCGCGATCGTCGTCGGGCGCGGGCGGTCGGCGAAATAGGCGCCGGAGCCATAGACCCCGAACTCGACGGCGGTCAGTTTCTTGTAGCGGACGTCGCCCGACATGGGGCGGTCGAGCGTGACGACCAGATCGACCTCGCGCGTCGCCAGCGAGAAGGCCCGTGGCAGCGGCACCAGCTCGATCTCCAGCCCGGGATGGGCTGCGGTCAGCGCGCACAGCCGTGGCGCCAGATAATGGGCGCCGAACTCCTCGGTGGTGCCGATGCGGACGGGGCCGACGATGCGATCGCGGTCACCCGACAGGCTCAATATCTCGCGCAGGATGATCGATTCCAGCTTCTCGGCCGAGCCCTTGAGCTTGTCGCCTTCGGCCGTCAGCGAGAGGCGACGGCCGGCGCGTTCGAACAGCAGCACCCCGGCCTCGCGCTCGAGCCGCGAGATGCGCCGGCTGATCGTCGAATGATCCATGCGCAGCACGCCGGTGGCGCCAACCATGGTGCCTTCGCGGGCCACCTGAAGGAAAATGCGGATGTCGCTCCATTCCATAGATCGTTCCGATCGCTGAGCGCTCATGGCCTGCTCCCGGCAGGACATTCGATAGCATCCGATATCTAGCGGAGATGGCCGGCAGAGCCGCGTTAATTGACGTAAAAAGAAGATGATGTTCCTTTTACATCAACGGCCTGCGTAAATTTGCTCGGGATGTTTTGCAGGCTTTTGCCTGAAGAGGCTGGGGCCGGGCGTTTTCGCACAAGGCCCGTTCGGCATCTCCGATTGTCGTATCCGGCGATTGCGCGACACTGGCATGGAAAGCGAGGGCTCCATGCCGCACCTTTACGCCACGCTCACCTTGTCCGACGCCAAGCAGATGCTGATGGCGGGCGAGGCCGCCGCCGCCCGGACGGGAATTCCCTATAATATCGCGGTGGTCGACGCCGGCGGGCATCTGCTGGCCTTCGTCCGCCAGGATGGCGCGCTGATCGGCAGCATCGACCTGGCGATCGGCAAGGCCAGGACCGCACGGCTGTTCGACAAGACCACCTCCGACCTGGCCAAGCTCGCCCAGCCCGACGCGCCGCTGTTCGGCATCGAGCAGAGCAACGAGGGGCAGGTCGTCATCTTCGGCGGCGGGCTGCCGGTGCGCATCGACGGCGCGATCGTGGGCGCGGTGGGCGCCAGCGCCGGATCGGTCGAGCAGGACATCGCGGTGGCCGAGGCCGCCGCCGCCAGCATCATTCACCCGCGGAAAGGAGTTTCCTCATGAAGGCAGCACGCATCCTGGAATATAACAAACCCCTGGTCTTCGAGGATATCCCGATTCCCGACATCCAGGCGGACGAGGTGCTGGTGAAGGTCGCGGCGTGCGGCATGTGCCGGTCGGACGTCCTTTTGGTCGACGGTTTCTTCCAGGGCTATGGCGACATTCCGCCGCCGGTGATCCCGGGGCACGAGATCGCCGGAACGATCGAGAAGATCGGCAGCGTCATCCCGAAGGCCGCCGGGCTGGAGGAGGGGGATCATGTGGTGGTCTCGCCCGGCTGGGGCGACGGGGTGTGCCGCCATTGCCAGGTCGGCAATGCCCAGATCTGCCCCAATGTCCGCTGGCCCGGCTTCGGTACCTATGGGGGCTTCGCCGAATATATCCCGGTGCCGGCGCGCTATGTGATCAAGGTGCCCAAGCATCTGAAGTTCGAGCAGCTCGCGCCGCTCACCGATGCCGGCCTCACCCCCTATCGCGCCCTGAAGAAGATCCGCGACGCGGGCGGCCTGGGGCCCGATCGGGTGATCGGCGTGTTCGGGGTCGGCGGGCTCGGCGCCTATGCCGTGCAATATGCCAAGCTGCTGGGCGCCGGTGCCAAGGTGGTCGCCTTCGCGCGCAATCCCGAGAAACTCGCCGTGGCCACCCGATATGGCGCGGATCACATCATCGCCATCGAGGGCAAGTCGGCGGCCGATATCGGCACGGAGCTGAAGCAGGCGACCGGCCAGGCCAAGCTCGATGCGATCATGGACACCGTCGGCGCGCCCGCGATGATGCAGCTCGGCTTCGCGCTGCTGGCGATCGCCGGCCATTATGCCGATGTCGGCTTCG
Source organism: uncultured Sphingomonadaceae bacterium (assembly GCA_963540925.1). Taxonomy (GTDB): domain Bacteria; phylum Pseudomonadota; class Alphaproteobacteria; order Sphingomonadales; family Sphingomonadaceae; genus Rhizorhabdus. The sequence goes on along the minus strand of CAUTRN010000005.1, from coordinate 63,566 downwards.
TCGGCGACCGGATCGACGTGCCGCTCTTCCCGCGCGTGTCGGGCGAGCAGACCTTTCATGGCTCCTTCTGGGGCAACAATGCCGATCTGAGCGAGGTGATGGCGCTGGCCGCCGAGGGCAAGATCCAGCACACCATCGAGACGATCGGGTTCGATCAGATCAACGACTATCTCGATCGGCTGCGCGACAACAAGATCGTGGGCCGCGCGGTCATCCAATATTGATGTAGACTGTCGGTCTCGGCGGGTCACAGGCGGCTCACCGGCCGTCTGTGGCTTCGCGCATCACCATCTTCAGGGAACGCCGGCCATGACGAAGAAGCACACCGCCCGCTGCGCCTGCGGCAGCGTCACGTTCGAGTTCGACACCGATCCCGATTTCATCGCGATTTGCCACTGCCTCGATTGCAAGAAGGCATCGGGCGGCGAGGCCGCCACCTGGTTCGGCGTCCCGGCCGACGATTTCACGCTGACGAGCGGCGAGACCCGAGCCTTTTCCTACATCGCGGATTCCGGAAAGACGCTCGACCGCAATGCCTGCCCGACGTGCAGCGCACGGCTCTACACCAGCAATCTGGAGAGCTTTCCGGGGCTGGTGTTCGTCCAGCTCGGCAGCCTCGACGATCCGTCCTGCATCGTCCCGAAGCTGGAAATGTTCGTCAAGCGGCGACTGCCCTGGGTGAAGCCGCTCGACATGCCGCAGTTCGAGGCGATGCCCTTCTAAGGGGCTGATCGATATTCGGTGGCCCCGGCGAGGATGATCAGGAAATCCTCGTCGGTGTCGGTCCACAGATGCCGGGGCGTCCAGCCGCTCGCCTGCAGCAGCAGTCGCGCCTGATCGGGGCTATATTTGTGGCTGTTCTCGGTGTGGATGGTCTCGCCCCGCCGCATCGTGAACAGCCGGCCGGCGACCATGAAGGCGAGATCGTCGAGCGCCTCGAGGTGCATCTCGATCCGCCGCCAGTCCCCGTTCCAGCGCGCGACATGGCGGAAGCGCGACAGCGGAATATCGCCCCGCAGTTCGCGATTGATGCGGTGGAGGAGGTTCATGTTGAAGGCGGCGGTGACGCCCTGGGCGTCGTCATAGGCCGCGATCAGCCGCTCGACCGGCTTGACCCGGTCCATCCCGATCAGCAGCTGGGCCTCGTCGCCCAGAGTGGCGCGCATCGACCGGAGCAGGTCGATCGCGGTTTCCGGCACCATGTTGCCGATGGTCGAGCCGGGGAAGAAGCCGAGCATGTCGAACGAACGAACCGTACCGGGCAGCTGGACCGGGTGCAGGAAATTGGCTTCGACCGGGATGATCGGCAGATCGGGAAATCGGGCGACCAGTTCGGCGCAGGACTGGCGCAGGAAGTCGCCCGAGATGTCGAGCGGCACATAGGCGGCGGGGGCCACTTCGCGCAGCAGCAGCGGCGTCTTCACCGAACTGCCCGAACCGAACTCGACGACCGCGCGATGCGGCCCGACCAGCCGGGCGATGTCGCGGCCATGGGCCTCCAGCAGCCGGGTCTCGACGCGGGTGGGGTAATATTCGGGGAGGCGGGTGATCTCCTCGAACAGCGCCGAACCCGCCATGTCGTAGAACCAGCGCGCCGGCACGGCCTTCTGCCGTTCCGACAGGCCGCGCAGCACGTCGGCGCGAAAGGCGAGGTCGATGCCGTCGGCATCCTGTTCGACCAGCTTCAGATCGGCATGCACGCCCATATCAGAGATCCTTTGCCAGCCGCAGCCCGGTGAACTGCCAGCGCTGATGGGGGTAGAAGAAGTTGCGGTAGGAGCCGCGCATATGGCCGCGCGGGGTGGCGCAGCTGCCGCCGCGCAGCACGAACTGCCCGCTCATGAACTTGCCATTATATTCGCCCACCGCGCCCGGCGGAGCCTGGAAGCCGGGATAGGGTCGATAGGCCGAGCCGGTCCATTCCCAGACATTGCCGAACATCGAGGAAAGGCCTTCGCCTTCGGCCTCGAAACGCGGCTGGGCGGGGCCGGCCGTGTCGAGCTGGACGCCGCCATCGGGGTCGAGCCCGCGCGCCGAGGCCTCCCATTCCTGCTCGGTCGGCAGGCGGGCGCCGGCCCAGGCGGCGAAGGCGTCGGCTTCGTACAGGCTGATATGGGTGACGGGTGCGGCCGGGTCGATCGGTCGCCAGCCGGCCAGGGTGAACTGCTCCCAGCCCTGGCCGCTGCGCCGCCAGTAGAGCGGGCTTTCGATGTGTTGCGCATTCACCCAGCTCCAGCCGTCGGACAGCCAGAGCGCGGCGGTGGCATAGCCATTGTCGCCGATGAATTCGAACCAGTCGGCGTTGCTGACCGGCCGGCTCGCCAGCGCATGGGCGCCCAGATAATGGCGATGCGCCGGCCCCTCGCAATCGAAGGAAAAGCCGTCGTCGGCGCTGCCGATATCCATCAGCCCGACCGGCCCGGCCAGCCAGCGCGGTGCGGCCGCATAATGGCCCTCGATATGCTCCGGCGCGATCGGCCAGGCGGCGGGGCCGAGCGGATTGTGGAAGAAGAGATGCTTGAGGTCGGTCAGCAGCAATTCCTGATGCTGCTGCTCATGCTGGAGACCGAGCGCGAGCAGCTCGGGGCAGCGCTCCGCGATGATCGGCATGGCCGCGATCACCGCCTCGTCGACGAAGCGGCGATAAGCGATCACCTCGGCCAGCGATGGCCGGGTCAGCAGGCCGCGCTGCGGCCGTGCGTGGCGGGCTCCCTCGGCTTCATAATAGCTGTTGAACAGGAAGGGCCAGCGCTCGTCATGGATCCGGTAGCCCGGAATATGATCGCGCAGCACGAAGGTTTCGAAGAACCATGTCGTGTGGGCGAGATGCCATTTGGCGGGCGAGGCGTCGGCCATCGACTGGGCGGTGGCGTCGGCATCGGAGAGCAGGGCGACGAGATCGAGGCTCAGCGTGCGGATCGCCGCGAAGCGTGCGGCGGTCCCGCTTGGAACCCGATCGTGCAGGACTCTTTCGGTCGATGTCATCGGCACGGCTCTCCGTCATGCATAGCTGGCATCGCGGCTCCGGCCAGAGGGGAGGTTCGTGAACGCGCGGTATCGCGAACGGGATCCAACTGGCTTCGACAGGAAAATGGCATCGGCACCCTCCGCAGACCAGCCGCTTTGCACCAATTTATCTCCTTTAACCGGCCGGTCCCCCCATATTGTCGTATGACTGCGTTGCGGAGCCGAGACAGGGTAGAAGCGGTTTTTCGCGCGCATCGCCGCGCCCGTTTCTGGCTGCCCTGTCGGCTTCGATCTCCACCACCATCGAACCGAACGCAGGAGTGCAATATGGCGAAGGGTACAGTGATCGTGATCGGCTCCAATGCCACCCGGATTGAAACCCAGGGCGGCGGTTGGGGCTCGACCGGACAATATCTGAACGAGACCGTCGTCCCCGCCATGGCGCTGATCGATGCGGGCTATGATGTGGTGCTGGCGACCCCGGACGGCACCAAGATGACGATCGATCCGGCCTCCGACGCAGCGGCGCATTTCGAGGGAAATGAGGAGGCCTATGCGCGCGCCAAGGCCTTCTGGGCCGAGGATCCGTCGATGAACGAGGTCCGCACCCTGCGCTCGGTGATCGACGAGGGGCTGGAGAATTATGCCGCGATCTTCGTGCCCGGCGGGCAGGCCCCGGTCGTCGACCTGATGCAGGACGCCGATATGGGCGAAATCCTGCGGCATTTCCATGAGGAGGGGAAGCCGACCGCGCTGCTCTGCCACGGGCCGATCGCGGTGACCGCGGCGATGCCGCATGCCCGCGAGTTCCGCGCGGCGCTGATCGCCGGCGACAAGGTGAAGGCCGCCGAATGGGCCGAGGGCTGGCAATATGAAGGCTATAGGATGACGGTGTTCTCGGCGACCGAGGAGAAGGTGATCGAGGACCAGATCCTGCACGCCAAAATCTATTTCAACATGCCCGACGCGCTGCGCACCGCCGGTGCCACCGTCATCACCACCGAGCCCGATTTCGCGCCCAATGTGATCGTCGACCGCGAACTGATCACCGGGCAGAATCCGCGCTCCGACCATCCGATCGCCGCGAAACTGATCGAGGCGCTCGACAAGGTGGTCGTGCTGGCCTGATCTCCGAAAGGGGCTGCCGCGTTCCTTTCCTCAGGGACGCGGCGGCCTGTCGCCGGCCTTCAGCCGGTCCAGCACTTCGCCTGCCCGCCGGACGTCGGCGCTGGGCACATCGGGATCGAAGCGGGCGAAGACCGGCGCGAGACCGAGCGCGGCTTCGATCCGGCGCCCCGCCTCGATCCTCAGCTCGGCCAGCGCCGTTGCCGCCCGCAGTTCGAAGGTGCCGGCGCCGATCCGCCGGGCAGCCTCCACGGCCTCCATGAAGCCCCGCTCGGCCTCGGCCGGCTCTCCCTCTCGCCACCGCACCAGCGCGCCGACCCGCAGCACCTCCGGCGCGCACCAATGTTCGGCCTGCGCCTTCATCCGGATATGGGCCGATGCGGCATTGCTGCGGGCCTGGGCGATCCGGCCGGCATCCAGCGCCGCCTCGGCCGTCATCGCCAGATAGAAGGGGACGCGGACCAGGAAATTGTTCGCGATCAGCTCCTCGACCGCGCCCTGCATGGCCAGCGGCGCATCGGCATCGCCGTCGCGGGCGGCGATCGCCGCGTCATGAAAGCGGCTGACGGGGCCCCAGATCGCGGTCTCCCGTAGGCTGAGGTTTCGCGCCAGCGCCGCGGCATGCTCGCGTGCCTCGTCGATATGGCCGATTTGCAGCGCCAACGGGATGCCGATCTGGGCCAGCGCGTTCGACTGCGACATGCGGTGGTCGAGCTCCTTCGCTCTTTCCAGCGCCGCCCGCATCAGGGCCATTGCCTCGCCATGGTCGCCCCGCACCCAGGCCGCCATCGCCAGCGCGACCCTTATCCCCACGAAGCGGTCGATCTGGAACCGCGCCATCCGCGAGGGCGCGGCCCGGCCATGATCCCGCGCCAAAGCCGCGAGCCCGGCCTGGGCCTCCTCGACCTCGCCCATGTAGAAGCGGGTCATCAGGCCCAGCCGGGTTCCGTCCGGGATCGCCGATCGCTCATGCTCCGTCCCGGCCAGGCGCAGGAACCGGTCGAGGGTCGACAGCGCCTCGCCATGGCGCCCGGTGAAGCTCTGCAGGACGGCATGGCCCCACAGGCTGCGCAGCTGATAGTCGACATTCCCCAGCTGCTCGGCCAGGCGATGACCTTGCTCCCAGGCGGCATCGACCTCGGGGCCGAGATGTTCGGAGAAGTTCAGCCCGGACGCATGGCTGGCGATCAGCTTCATCGTCAGCACCGGGTCGACCGCTTCCAGCGTACCGATCGCCCGCAGCGCTTTTCCCGCGCGGCTCAGGCTCTCTCCGACCGACGAGAGCTCGTCCCAGAGCGGGATGGCCGCCGCGGTCAGCTCGACGCCCAGCAGGGGATTTCCCTGCTCGCCAAAAGCCCAGTCGATCGCCTTGCGCAGGTCGTTGGCGCGGGGGCCGTAGGCGGCGGTCCATTCGGCTCTCGTCCGCCATTCCCATTCCCGCTCGGCCCGCTGGAATACGGCGAGGAGCTGGCGCGCGAACCCGTGATGGACCTGCCGGAATTCGCCGCTGTCGAGCAGCGCCCGCGCGGCGAAGCAGCGCGTGGTCTCCAGCAGCCGGTAGCGCCGATCGCCGTGGCCGTACGCCACCGACAGCAGCGATTTCGCTACCAGGCTGTCGGTGGCTGCCGCGATCCCGGCGGGCGGGCCATGCTCCCCGGCGGCAACCCCGATCAGATCGTCGAGCGCGAAGCTGTTGGTGAAGACCGACATCAGCCGGAACAGTCCGACTTCCTCCGGCGACAACAGCCGATAGCTCCAGTCCATCGTCGCCAGCAGCGTCTGGTGCCGTGCTATCGTGTCGGGTGTGCCCTGGTTCAGCGGCTCGAAACTCCGCTCGAGCAGGGCCAGAAGCGTGGCGGGATCGGCGTCGGCCAGCCGCGCCACCGCCAGTTCGATCGCCAGCGCGATCCCTTCCAGCCGGCGGCAGATGGCGGCGATCGCCGGGGCATCCGTGTCGCTGAGCGCGTAGCCCTGCGTCGTTTCCGCCAGCCGGACGAACAGCTCGACCGCCGAATAGGCCAGCGCGGCCGTCGCATCGAGCGGAAGAGTGGCGGGCGGACAGGCCAGTGGTTCCAGCCGATAGACCGTCTCGCTGCGCGATCGCATCGCTTCGCGGCTGGTGGCGAGGATGCGGATGCCGGGGGCCGCCGATCGCAGGACATCGGCGATCGTCGCCACCGCGCTCAGCAGATGTTCGCAATTGTCGAGCAGCAGCAGCATCTCGCGGTCGGCGAGCAGGGCAGCGATGGCCGCGATCCTGTCGGAGGGTTCGCCGGCAATGCCGACGGCCAGGCCGATGGCGGAGCCGACGAGCCGGGGATCGGTCAGCGCGGCAAGGTCGACGAAGCGGGCACCATCGCGCAGCCGGGGGGCGAGGCGGGTCGCGGCGCCCAGCGCGATGGTTGTCTTGCCCACCCCGGCCGGGCCGACGATCGTCACCCAGCCATGGCGGGAGAGGAGGGCTTCGACCTCGCCGATCTCCTGGCCGCGTCCGACGATGGCAGGCGCGGCGGGCAGCGGCGTTCCTTCCGACAGGCCGGGCTTGTCGGCGGCAAGCGGGGCACCGTCGGACATCTCCACCGCGGCGACGAACCGATAGCCGCGACCGGGAACGGCCATGATGAAAGGGCGCTCCCCGGCGCCGGGCGACAATGCCCGTCTGAGCGCCGACACCGTCACCTTGAGGTTGCTCTCGTGGAGCTGGGTGTTGGGCCAGACATGTTGTCTCAGCTCATCCTTGCCGATCAGCTCGCCCGAGCGCTCGACCAACAGGTGAAGCAGTTCCATCGCCCGCGATCCGAGCGTGACGGGCACTCCGGCATGGAGAAGAAGCTGGCGATCGGGGATGAACAGATAGTCCCCGAACCGATATGTCCTGTGCCGTTTTTCGACCATCGCCCCGTGCGTGCCCAAAGGGTTTGAAGCAACTTCCGGGTCGGGGCACTGCGCTGTGCTGTCACAAGCAGCGATGCATGGGACGACACCGGCACGGCCAAGGGTCGTCAGCGGCGGGCACGGGCGCAACCGGAGAAGCCGCAAGGCGCCCGTGCAAATCTGCCGGATCGAAGGTGGGTGGATTCACCTCCTTTTACTGGACATCGCTTCGCCCCTTCAGGCGACCAGCACCGGATCGAGCGCCACCGCGCTGCGCTCGGCAAGGTCGTTGATCCGGGACAGGTAGAGCTGGAAGTGCGGCGTCGCCCGATGCGCGGCGTTGGCGGCGGCATCGATATAGAGTTCGTCGAGCGCGAAGCGGCTCGGGTCGGTCTGGTCGACCCACAGGTCGTAGCGCAGATTGCCCGGCTCGGCCCGGCTGGCTGGGATCATCCCCTCCAGCAGCGCGCGAAGCTCCTGCTCCTGCCCGGGACGGGCGGTGAGGAGCGCCATGACTTTGACGGGGGTGGTCATCGGGTAAGTTCCTTTCATCCTGGCGGGATCGGCGGGGCGCCGTCGCAGCGCCCCGCCGGTCATCCGCGTTCTCATGCCATTGCCAGCTGGCGGTCGAGGGCCTCGACGAAGCGGGCCGCGATGGGGTGGTCCGACCGCGGATTCTGCCCCGTGATCAGCTCGCGGTCGATGACGACATTAGGCTCGAAATCGATCGGCGTGGTGACGACCTCGGCGCCGGCCGCAATGAGGGCGGACGGCATGTCGAAATGCATCTTCGCGTGCAGGATATAATCCTCCACCACCTTCTCCTCGCTCGCCGAGAAGACCGTCATGCGATAGCCGGCATAGGGCCAGCCCTTCGCCAGCTCCGTCGCCTTCGCGCCGTCACCAGCGATCAGCGCCGCGCGAAACTCGCGGGCCTTCGGCATCGCCGCGGTCACCGCGATCGGGCCATGGCAGAGCAGGGCGGTCGGCTTGGCGCGGTCGTGGAAGTGGCGCAGGATCTCGCCGAGTTCGGCGTCTTGCATCAGGTCGACCACGGGGGCCTGGCCGCCGGGCACGAACAGGCCGGCATAGCCGTCCAGGCCTTCCGCGATCACCGACGCCAGGGTGCGGACCTGGTTCATCGCCGGGCTGTCGTTCCAGAAGGCCTTGGCCCGCTCATAGGCGGCCACGTCATTCTCGAAATGCTGCGCCGAGTCCGACGCTTCGTCGATATGCGGCTTGGTGCCGTCCGGAGTCGCCAGGACCACCTCATAGCCGGCTGCGATCGCGGCCATGGCCGGCACCACCGTCTCGTTCAGATACTGGCCGGTCTTGCCCCAGCCGCCCTGCACCTCGATGCGGGTGGCGTTGGACCCGACCAGCAAAATCTTACCCTTCGTCATGTCAGCCTCCTTTGGTTGCTGTCCCTTGGGACGTCGCCAACATGGTCGATCGAGATATATTCCAGAACTTTATTTCTGTGATTTTAGATATATCAATGGCAATATAAGTGATGCGCTACGATCTCAACCTGCTGCCGATCTTCGTCGCCCTGATGGAGGAGCGCAGCGTCACCCGCGCCGCCGAACGGCTGGGTATGACGCAGCCGGCCCTGTCGAACGCGCTCGCCCGGCTGCGCGCGATGCTGCAGGACCAGCTCTTCATCCGCGAGCGATACGGCATCCAGCCCACCCCGATCGCACTGGAGCTTGCGCCCGGCATCGCCGATGCGCTGGCGCGGCTCGACGACGCGGTGCTGGGGCAGCAGGACTTCAATCCCGCCGAGGCCGAACGCCTCTTCACCATCGCGCCCAATGGCTATGTCGAGTTCGCGCTCGTCCCCGCGATCGTCGCACGGCTCCAGGAAAGCGCGCCGGGCATAAAGCTGCGGCTCACCCCCTATGGCAATGACCTGGCCGAGACCGGGGTGACCTCGGGCACCACCGCGCTCGTCCTTGGCCGGATCACCGATCCCCCCGACAATCTGGTGGTGCAGCATCTGACCGACGAGGGGCTCGCCTGTATCGTCCGTGCCGATCATCCCGAGGTCGGCGACAGCATCACGCGCGAGCAGTTCGAGCGGCTCAAGCATGTCAATGTCATGCCGCCGGGGCGGCTGCGCGCGGGCCTGTTCCAGGCGCTCGCGCAGCAGCAGCTCAAGCGGGAGGTGGCGATATCGGTGACCAATTTCTTCGCGGTCGCGGAGATGGTGGCGGTCACCGACTATTGCGCCACCCTGCCGCGGCTGATCTGCCAGCGGCTGCGGCATGATCCGCGGATCAGGGTTCTGCCCGCGCCGGTCGATCTCGGCACCTTCCCGATCGAGATGGCCTGGCATGTCCGCTATCGCCATGACCCCGCCCATCGCTGGCTCCGTTCGACGATCGGCGCGATCATCGCCGAGATCTTCGCGCAGGCGCCGCACGACTGATCGGGAGGGGCGCCGCGCCCCGGCTCATTTCCCGGCCGGCGCCGCCTGCTCGATGAAGGTCGCCACCGCGCGTGGGTGGACCAGCATCACCGCATGGCTGCTGGCGATCTCCTGCACCCGGCCGCCGGTGCGTTTGGCCATCGCGCGCTGCTGGCTCGGCGGGATCATCAGATCCTGGGTCGTGACCAGGAACGAGGTCGGCTTCACCTTCCACGCGACCTTGGTGAACTTGAACTGCACCGCCCCCACGCCCCAGGGCACCTGGCCGGCGGCCATGAATTTGGTCAGCGACGGATCGGCGCCCGCGGCAAAGGCGCCGGGGAACTTGGCCTGGTCGACCAGCAGGAAGCCGTCGGCCGGCCCCACCAGCGGGGCGTGCGGCTCGCCCGGTGTCGGCTGCTCGGCCAGCCCCAGGATCGTCTCGCCCGCGTCAGGGGCGAAGGCGGCGAGGTAGACGATGCTCGCCACCTTGGGATTGTCGCCGGCCTGTGTGATCACCCCACCGCCATAGGAATGGCCGACCAGCACCACCGGATGTTTGGCCGCCGCGATCACTCTTTCGGTGGCGGCGACGTCGCCATCCAGGGTGACGGTGCTGTTCTGCACCATCAGCACCTCATAGCCCTCGCGGGTGAGGATGTCGTAGACGGGTTTCCATCCCGAGGCGTCGGCGAAGGCGCCATGGACGAGCACGATCGAGAAGGGCTTCTCGCTCTGCGCCTGAGCGAGCGACGGAAAGACGGCGAGGAGCGCTGCGGTCAGAACCGAAATCCAACGGGCCATGAGGATATCTCCCAAAGCTAGCCAGGCGCGCAGCGGGATCGTGCGCGGTCTGCCGCAGATGTCGGTGCGGGCGGCATTCCGGACAATGCGAGATGCCGCGACACGCTTGTGCTATCCTGCACAGCGTTATCCGGGCGAGGCCCGTGCAACGGTACAAACTTTCGTTCAATTTGCGTCGATGCAGTCCTGGGACAGGTTCCCGGCACGCTGGCGACCAGGATGAAGGCCGATCGCATGAACACGCTCGAGACCCGACGCTATCAGATGTTTCCGGTGCTCGACGCCGCCCAGTTGGCGAGCGCCCGACGCTTCGCCAGCGGCCCGGCGGTGCGCTTCGCGCCGGGCGAGACCGTCTATGGCATCGGTGAGGTTGGCGCGCCGTCGTGGATGGTGCTGGACGGCTCGATCGAGGTCGTCCGCCGCCATGGATTGAACGACGAGGTCGCGGTCACGACCTATCAGCGCGGTCAGTTCAGCGGCGACGTCAATGCACTGGCGGGGCGGCCTTCGATCGCGGGTGGCTGCGCCGGCCCCGATGGCTGTACCGCGCTGCCCTATGACGCTGCCCATCTGCGCGCGCTGATGATCGGTTCGGCCGATCTGGGCGAGCTGGTGATGCGCGCGCTGATCCTGCGCCGGATGGAATTGCTCGAGGATGCGAAGGCGGGGACCGTCCTGATCGGGCGTCCCAACAGCCCCGATCTCGTCCGCCTCCAGGGCTTCCTGGCGCGGAGCGGCTTTCCCAACCAGGTCCTCGACCTGACGATCGATGCCGAGGGCAGGGCGCTGGTGGAACGGGTGGGCGTGCTGCCGGCGGAGCTGCCGCTGGTGGTGTGCCCGGACGGACGCATCCTGCGCAATCCGTCCGATATCGAGCTCGCCTCCTGCCTGGGGATGATGCCGGCGCTCGAAGCCGATCGGCTGTTCGACGTTGCGATCGTCGGGGCCGGCCCGGCAGGGCTCGCCGCCGCCGTCTATGCCGCTTCTGAAGGCTTGTCGGTGATCGTGCTCGACGAACGCAGCACCGGCGGCCAGGCCGGCGCCTCGGCTCGGATCGAGAATTATCTGGGGTTCCCGACCGGGATTTCCGGCCATGCGCTCGCCGCTCGCGCCTTCAACCAAGCGCTCAAATTCGGTGCCGAGATCGGGGTGCCGCTGCGGGTGGAGCGGCTCGACTGTTCGGGAGAGCGCTTCCGCCTCGAACTGGCGGGCGGCCGGCAGGTCAGGGCCCGCTCGGTGGTGATCGCCTCGGGCGCCGCCTATCGCCGGCCCGCGATCGCCAACCTTGCCGGTTTCGAAGGCAATGGCGTTTCCTACTGGGCCTCGCCGATCGAGGCGCGGCTCTGCGCGGGCGAGGAGATCGCGCTGGTCGGCGGCGGCAATTCGGCGGGGCAGGCCATCGTCTATCTTGCACCGCAGGTTAGGCGATTATGCCTGATCGTCCGCCGCCCGCTGGCCGAGACGATGTCGCGCTACCTGATCGACCGCATCGACGCGCTGTCGAACGTCGATATCTATGTCGGCAACGATGTGGTGGCGCTGAACGGCGATCCGGCCACCGGCCTGACCGGCGCCACCTTCCGCAGCCTCCACGACGGATCGACCGAGCTGTGCCGGATCCGCCACCTGTTCCTGTTCATCGGTGCCGATCCCAATGCCGGCTGGCTCGAGGGCTGCGTCGAACATGACGAGAAGGGATTCATCGTCACGGGGAAGGGCGCGCTGCCGCTGGAGACCAGCAAGCCGGGCGTGTTCGCGATCGGCGACGTCCGCGCCGGATCGACCAAACGGGTCGCCGCCGCGGTGGGCGAGGGGGCGGCGGTGGTCTCCCAGATCCACGCCATGTTGGCCAGCCAGGCCGCGAAGGAGCACGCATGAGCAACTGTATCCACAGCAGCACGATCAACCAGGTGACGCCCAGCGCGCGCGGCTGCGAGGAATGCCTGAAGACGGGCAGCTACTGGGTGCACCTCCGTCTTTGCCGGAGCTGCGGCCATGTCGGCTGCTGCGACGAATCCCCCAATCGCCATGCGACGGTCCACTTCCACGCGACCGGGCACCCGATCATCGAGGGCTATGATCCGCCGGAAGGCTGGGGCTGGTGCTATGTCGACGAGGTCGAGATCGACCTGCCGGACCAGACGCCGCAGCGGGGGCCGATCCCCCGCTATTTCTGAGCGGGAGCATCAGGCCGCTGCTATCGGTTGGGCGGATGGCGTGAGGCCGTGCAGGTCGCGCTGCCGGTCGGCCCAGGCGGTGATCGCGTCGGCATCGATCCCGAGATGGTCCAGCACCGCCTGGGCGGCGTTCAATCCCGGCGCGTCCAGGGATTCGACGATGGGGACGAGGCCGATCGTCGCGAACTGCGGCGCTTCGGCGGGGCTGTCGACCAGCGCCATGCGGGTGAGCCCCGGATAATATTGCCGGGCGATCGGTGAGATGCTGCTCGATCGTTCGAAGGATGGGGCGGTCAGGATGCTGAGCTGGCGATCCTGCATCGCCGCCGGTTCCCAGATGCGCGGATCGGCGAGGTCGCCATACATCACCCGATAGCCGTCGGCGATCGCCTTGCGCAGCCGGTCGGGATCGCTCTCGATTGCGGCATAGCGGATGTCGAACTCGGACAGGGCATCGGCGATGGTGCGCCCGCGCGGGCCCATGCCGACGATCAGCGCCGGGCCGCTCAACTCCTGCGCCTCCAGCTCGGCCTGCATCCGGGCGGTGCTCCGGGTCCGCAGGCGGCCGGCCAGCAGCCGCCCGAGATCGGCCAGATTGGGAGTCACCGCCAGGCTGAGCACCACCGCCGCGAGCAGGATGTCGCTGGTCGCATCGCCCACCATCGCGCGGACCGGCGGGAGGCTGAAGATGATGAAGGCGAACTCCGACCCCTGCGCCAGCAGGAAACCGATCTGGGTGGAGCCGGGGACCGACCACCGAAAGGCGAGGCTGGCGAGTGCGTTGAGCACGACCTTGGCGCTGACGAGCCCAAGGGCCACGCCCAGCACGGCCGCCCATTGCTGCAGCAGCATTTCGACCTGCAGCGATAGCCCGACCGAGATGAAGAAGAAGCCGAGCAGCAGGCCGCGGAACGGCTTGATCTCCGACTGGATGATCACCTTGTACGGCGTGTCGGACAGCATCATCCCGCCCAGGAAGGCGCCCAGGGTCAGCGACAGGCCCAGCCGTCCGGTCGCCCAGGCGGCGGCGAGCGCGATCAGCAGTGCCATGGCGGTGAACACCTCCTCGTTCCGCAGTTTCGCCACCAGGTGGAACACCGGCCGCACAAGGAAGCGGGCGGAGAGCACCGAAATCGCGAAGGCGGCGATCGATGTGGCGAAGGCGGCCGCCATTGCCGGGCCGAGCGCCGCCCCGGTGCCGAAGGCGGTCGCCGCGATCAGCAGGAAGATCGCGGCAAGATCCTGGAAAACCAGGATCGCGGTGGCGGTGAGCCCGACCGGGCAACTCTGCTGGTGCCGCTCGGCGATGATCCGCGCCACCACGGCGGTCGATGAGAGCGACAATGTGGCGCCGGTGAAGAAGGCGGCGAGCGGCGGCAGCCCGGCCGCCAGCCCGATCAGCCCCAGGCCCAGCGTGCCGATGATCAGCTGGACCGGGCCGAAGCCGAAAATATCCTTCGCTTGCGCCCGGAGATGCTGGAGCGAGAAATGCAGGCCGACGTCGAACAGCAGGAAGACGACGCCGAGTTCGGCCAGCATCGCGATCGTCTCGTTGCTCCGGACGAGGCCCGACGCTCCCAGCAACAGGCCCAGCAGAAGATAGCCGACGATCGGGCTGATGCTGAGCAGCCGGGCGGCGATGACGGTAAGCACGCCGAGCGCCAGCAATATGATCACCGGCAGGAGCGCTGCGAGCATCGATGCTTCCATGGGATATCGCTTTCGTCTCGGCCCTCGTCGACGGGCCAATGCGAGAGTCTATCCCCGCGCCTCGATGTAAAGCCGTTAAAAGACGTAAATCCGGATAAGCCGCCAACGGCCAATCCCGCTCACCGCTGCCCTTGTGTCCTGACCCTTATCCTGTCCGGTGCCGACCCGGCTCCATATCAGTAAAAGCAGCGCTTCCGTAGCGGGTTGAGGCAATCGCCAAGGCTGTGGCCTTGCGAAAGGAAGATCGCCAACATGATGCCAAAATGATGCAATCAAGTCTGCTGCCTTTCGGGAGGATAAATTGCCGATCGAAAACGCCTTTTTTCTCGACATCCTGGTTTGCTGAGGTCAGTGGAACTATGATGTCGGTCGGACGGTCTGGCGCATGCGTCGACCAGTTTCCCGTTTAATGGCTGGCATCGGGTTTGATCAATGACGGCTGAGTGTCGATGAACCTGTTGCTTGTAGAAGATGATGTGGAATATGCGGCCAGCCTGAGCGAAGAGCTGAGGGCGCTCGAGCATGAGGTGACGGTCGCGAATTGCGGGCGCGCCGCGCTCGAAGCCGTCGAAGCTATCGGATTTGACGCGGTCATCATGGATCGCATGCTGCCCCGCATGGATGGCGCGCGCGTGATCGAGCGCTTTCGCGACCTGGGGAGAACGCTGCCGGTTCTCATCCTGTCGGCCCTGGGGCGCTCCGCCGACAAGGTCGAGGGCCTGGATTCGGGGGCCGACGATTATGTCGTGAAGCCGGCCTCGGCCGCCGAGCTCGATGCGCGATTGCGCGCGCTTCTGCGGGCCCGCGGCTGGAGCAACGATCAGGACAACAGCATCAGGGTCGCCGATATCCTCGTCACCCCGGCCAAGCACCGCGCCTGGCGGAGTGGCAAGGCGCTGGATCTGACCCGTATCGAGTTCAAGCTCCTCCACGAGTTCGTCCGGGACCCGGACGCGGTGCTCACGCGCACGATGCTGCTGCAGAAGGTGTGGGGCTATGATTTCGAACCGGCGACCAACGTGGTCGACGCCAAGATTCATTCCCTGCGCAAGAAGCTGATGAAACTGGGGGACGATCCCATCATCACGATCCGCGGCGTCGGATATATGCTGCGGAGCTGAGATGCTGTCGCTGCGGTCGCTGACGGTCGTCTTCCTGCTGGCCTTTTGCTCCGCCGCCGTCCTCACGGGATATGCGACCCTCACGGCGCAGAAGGCGGCGCTGGACAATCTGGTGGACGGCCGCATCCAGGAATTGAGCGCGTCGCTGCTCACGAAACTCCCTTTGGGAGATGCCGAAGCCCTGCTCGACCATATCGATGCCTATTCGCGCCGCCGCGACAGCGGCGACATAGGCTATGAACTGTTCGACGCGCAGGGCCGCCGGCTTGGCGGCAATGTCGTGGTACGGCGGCCCTTGCCGCTGGGTTTCTCCGCGATCGGGCCCGACGATCACATCGCCGGCCTTCCCGCCGGGCGCGCGCTCGTCCGCGACGCGGGTGGCGGGCTCCGGCTGATCGTCATCGGCGAGACCGAGCCGATCGACGGCTATGCGGCGATCCGGGCCGGAACCTATGTCCTCGGTTTCGGATCTATGCTCGTGATCGTGATCGCGGGCATGACCTTGTTCGGCATGATCGTTCGACGGCGGATCGCCGAACTTCGCTCCACCGCGGAGGCGATCATCGACGGCGATCTGCGGCGGCGTGTGCCCGTCGATCCGAATGGGGGCGCCTTCGCCGACCAGGCCAATACGCTCAACCGCATGCTGGACCGGATCGAAAGCCTGATGGAGGGGCTTCGCGGGGTCAGCAACGACATCGCGCACGACATGCGGATGCCGCTTGCCAAATTGCGCAGCCGGCTGGCTCTTGCCGCCACGCGGACGCAGAGCCCCGACATCGATGCTGCGCTCGCCGAGTGCGATGCGCTGCTGGCGATGTTCGCCGCCGCGCTGCGGATCACGGAGGTGGAAGGCGGCGACCGCAGGTCCAGTTTCGCCCTCATGCGGCTGGACGAGCTGGTGCAGGATGTCTGCGAGTCGATGGAGGAGGCCGCGGCGGACTCCGGTCATCGCCTGATCCTGGAGCCGGTCCGCCCGGTCGAAGGCTATGGGGACAGGCAGCTGCTGAGCCAGGCCCTGATCAATCTGATCAACAACGCCCTCGTCCATACCCCGGACGGCACGACGATCCGCGTCGCGCTGCGATCGGGCGACGATGTGGTGCAGTTGAGCGTGGCGGATGACGGGCCGGGCATAGACGAGGGGGATCGCCCCTTGGCGCTCCGGCGCTTCGGCCGCCTCGATGCCAGCCGCCATCGGCCCGGCCATGGGCTGGGCCTTCCGCTTGCCGACGCGGTCGCACGCTTTCATGGCGGGCGGCTGATCCTGGGGGATGCGGCGCCGGGCCTGGATGCGACCATGCAATGGCCGGCAGATTTGCCAAGGGTGGCATGAAGGCTAACGATGGCCCGCCGCGCCGGCGGGGATGAAAGCTTTGGCGATCGCCTGTCGGGCGGCATCCACGCCTTCGATCCCGAGTATCTTCACCGCCGGCTGTCCGGCCGGCAGCAATTTATAGGCCTCGAAGAAGGCTATCAGCCGCTTCCGATCCATCTCAGGCAGGTCCGCGACCGAGCGGATGGCGGAGAAGCCGGCATCCACCGAGTCCACCGGGATGGCGATGATCTTGTCGTCGGCCTTGCCGCCGTCGGTCATCCGCAACAGGCCGAGGGGGCGGACCCGGATCAGCGCTCCGGCAAGCACCGGTTCCCGTGTGAAGATCAGTATGTCGAGCGGATCGCCATCGGCGGCCAGCGATCCCGGGGCCGATCCATAATTGGCCGGGTAGGCCATGGGCATCTGCAGGAAGCGGTCAACGACGAGGCGGCCGCTGCGCGGGTCCAGCTCATATTTGACCGATCCCCCCGCCGGGATTTCGACGAGGGCGACCAGTTCCTCACGGTTGTCGGTGGCAGTGGAAGGGGCGCTGGCCCTGGCGCTCCCCGACGGGAGTGCCAGGGCCGCGAGCGCGACCAGGCCGATCGCGCGTCCTTTTCCGGTCACAGTTTCAGCTTCACGCCGCCGAACAGGGTGTAGCCGAACTTCTCATATTCGCCGACCCGGTTGCGCGAGCCATAATAGCGGACGCCGGGGCTGTTGGTGAGGTTCTTGGCCTCCACGAACATGGTGATGTTCCGGCTGATCTGGAAGCTGCCGGTCGCGTCGAGCTGGCCGCGGCCCTCCCAGTAGAAATCGAGCGCGGGCTCGTCGGCATTGATCTCGTCGAGATAGTCGCTGCGCTTGGTGTAGGAGACGCGCAGGTTGACCGGGCCGCGCTCGTAGAAAGCCGCGATGTTCCAGGTGTGGCGCGACTGGCCGGGGAGCGGCATCACCGAGCGGCCGGCATAAGCTTCGCGCAGTTTTATCTCGGCGTCGGCCCAGGTGTAGTTCGCGAAGATGCCAAGGCCGCTGAGGAGGCCCGGCAGGAAGGTGAATTGCTGCTGCCAGTTGAACTCGACGCCGTAGAGCTTGCCGTTGGGCGCGTTCTCGGGACGGGTGAGCAGCGCGGTCTGGCCCAGATAGCTGCCGGTCCGCGTCACGGTGTAGCGGTAATTCTCCAGGTCCTTGTAGAAGCCGTTGATCGACAGCACGCCGAGCGGCTTCAGATAATATTCGAGGCCGGCATCGATATTGTTCGAGATGGTGGGGCGCAGGCCGGGATTGCCGAGCGCGACCTCGACCGTCGAGCCATCGGTGTTGTCGACGACCCTTGGGACGATATCCACGAAGTTCGGCCGGTTGATGCCGCGGCTGAGCGCGAAGCGGCCGATCAGGCGCGGCGAGAAGGCGTGGCGGAGCGTCAGGTTCGGAAACCAGTTCAGATAGTTGCTCGATGCCCGCGCCGTGCCGGTTTCGCCGGTATCGGCGATATAGGTGGGGGCATCGCCCTTGAAGCCGGTGGCCTCCACGCGCAGGCCGCCGATGATGGTGGTGTCGCCGACCTCGGCGCGCAGCATGCCGAACATGCCCAATATCTCCTCGCTCGCGCTATAGTCGGCGGTGATCGACTGCGGGATGCGCCGGGGCGAGCTGCCCTTCATCCGATCGAAATAGTCGTCCGCTGGGCCGGTCAGATATTTGAAGCCCAGATCATAGCCGAAGTTGCGCGAGGGGTTGTTCGACAGCAGGTCGACGAAGCTGCCGGGCGAGGCCGAGGCGGCACGGTCGCGCAGGCGTTCCTCGTCGGCGACGGTGTCGCGCGAACGGAAGCTGCCGCCGACGGTGAGCGTCACCGGGGTGCCGCCGATCGACAGCGGCGCCTGGAACTTCGCGTTGAAGCTATATTCGTCGTTCACCGTGTCGTTCGACCGGAACGCATTTTCGCGGAAGGCGAAGCTGCCGAGCTGGAGATGCTCGCGGCTCTCGAACAGCGAATAGGTCGGCTGGTCGGGGTTGGCCGAGAAGTCATAGCTCTGGGTGGGACGCAGCGACGAGCGGTACATCAGCTCGTCGCGGCGGGGGTAGCTCTGCTCCGAACGGTTGTACGAACCGCTATATTCGATCCGGCCGCCGCCAAGGCGATGCTCGCCGCCCGCCGTCACCGTGTAGATCTGGTTGCGCTGGATCCGGTGGCGAACCTGCCGCTCGATCCGGGTGTTGCTGTAGGTCGCGCTGGAATCGGTCGCTCCCGGGGCCACCGTGCCTTCGCTCCACAGGATGCCCAGCTGGTTGCGGAACTCGTTGTCGGTGAAGCGGGAATAGGAGCCCCGCACATAGACCCGCGAGTCGACCGTGGGCTGCCATTCCAGCCCGGCGGTGCCGGCAATGCGCTCGCGCTTCGTGTCATAATCCTTGAACAGGGTCTCGGTCACCCCGAACACGTCGCCGCGCGTCCAGACATTCTCGACATTGTCGGGCTTGCGGTCGGTCAGCGAATAGCTGCCCGCCAGGACGATGCCGAACTGGTCCGACGGGCCGAAGGGCGAGCTGACCGAGGCGGCGGCGCGGCGATCATTGCCGCCGAGCTGGTTGTGGCTGAGGCCGCCCGAGGCAGCCATGCGGAAGCCGCGCGCGTCGAAGGCCGAGCGGGTGACGATGTTGATCGATCCGGCGATCGAGTCCGCCTCCTGGCTGGGGAGCAACGACTTCGCGACTTCCAGGTTCGCGACGACGTCCGACGGGATCGTGTCGAGGTCGACGGCGCGGGTCGTGGGGTCGACCGACGAGATGCGGACGCCGTCGACGGTGACGGCGCTGAACTCGGCCGGCGCACCGCGGACGTTGACGTAGCGGCCTTCGCCCTGGTCGCGCTCGATGCCGATACCGGCGACGCGCTGCAGCGCTTCGGCGATATTGGGATCGGGGAAGCGGCCGATCGCATCGGCGGAGAGGATGTTGACCGTGTTGTCGGCCTGGCGCTGCTGGTTGAGCGCGCGCGCGGTGTTCTCGATGATCGAGCCCGACACGACGATGTCATCGGAATTGGTTGTAGCGGCGGGCAACACGATCTCATGGGCGGGCTGGCCGGAGCCGGCCTCGACCGTCCTGGTCACGGACGGCCGGCCGAGATAGCTGATCTCCATGGTCAGCGAGCCGCTCGCGGCGGGAACGGTCAGCGTGAACTCGCCCTGCAGGTTGGTGGTCGCCTGCTGCCCGGTCTCGCGGATCAGGATATGGGCGCCGGGCAGGGCGGTACCATTCTCGTCGAAGACCCGCCCGCCGATCGGCGCGATCCCCTGCGCGAAGGCGATGCTTTCGGAGGTCTGCTGCCCCATCGCTCCGCTAACGAAGAAAGCGCCATAGCTGAGCGCCGAGCAGCCGAGCATGAGGCGCGCCGCGGCGCGAGAGAAATCAGACATATAGAACCCCCGTATTTCTTTGGTGTTGGATGCACGAAAAACGGGGAGCGCTGTGTTCGAACACTGTTACATTTCGATGTCATTCGATATAATATCTAGCCAGAAACCAATATAAATATTGAAGATATGGGCCGATGCATTTGGAATTATTTTATGATTATTGAATGATGACATTTTTAATACGTGAATTTGTGAATGTATCGCGAAATATGGAGCGGTGGATCGATGGTCTTCATCTGTGGGACGACGACCATACTCGCTAGGAAACCGCTGGATCACAGCCGGACGCGCTGACAGGCAACCGCCTGGTCTCCCGCGATGGCGGGAGCCGGGCAGGCCGGCGTCCGGTGCCGACCATCGCGACGATCATCGGGCAGGTCGCTAGCCCGCCACCCGATCAATATACGTCGCGCCGATATCGCCCTTCTTCGCTCAGCTCGGTCATCACGTCCGCGCCGAGAGTGGCCGACAGCGCCTCGTCGACGGCCTGCGCCATGCCTTCGAGGCTGCCGCAGACGAGGATCGTCGCGCCGCGATCGACCCAGTCCCGCACGGCGTCGCCCTGCTCGGCCAGCGCCTGCTGGACATAGCGGCCGCAATCGGCCTCGCGGGAGAAGCAGCGGTCGATCCGGGCGAGGATGCCGCTCGCCTGCCAGCCGGCCAGTTCGGCGTCGAAGAAGCTTTCATGCGCCCGCGTCCGTTCGCCGAACAGCAGCCAGTGGCCGGTCGTACCGGCGTGCGATGCGGCGCGGAGATGCGCGCGCAGGCCGGCGATGCCGGTGCCGTTGCCGATCAGGATCAGCGGACGGCCGTCAGCCGGAACCCGGAACCCCGGATTGGGGCGGACCCGCAGCATCGTCGTATCGCCGATGGCCATGTGCGTGGTCAGCCAGCCCGATCCGATGCCCCATCCGCCATCCTCGCGGGCCACCCGCCGCACGACGAGGTCGAGCGTGCCGTCGGCCAGGATCGAGGCCGCCGAATATTCGCGCGGGGGCAGGGGGCGCAGGCCATGCGGTTCCGCGCTGCTCGCCGGGGAGCCCGCCCCGGGCAGGATCGAGCGCATCAGCTGCTCCCGCAGGGCCGGCTCGATCGTCATCACCTCGCCCTCGGTCGCCTGCGCCTCGATCAACGCATCGACATCGGCGGGTGCGTTGCAGGGCTGCACCTCGACGATGTCGCCCGGTTCCCACTCCGGATCGGTACCGGCCGACGGTTCGAACTGAAGGTGGAACGCCTTCGCTGCCGAACTGCCGGGGTTGAGCTCGTGCCTGGCGACCAGGGTCCAGGGGGCGTAGGCGATCGCCTGCTGCCCGCGCGACCCTTCGGTGGCGCCAAGGCCGCGCAGCGCGTCATGCCAGGCGGCGGTCGCCGCCGCATCGTCCTGTTCCATCAGGATCAGGTCGAACAGGGGCGTGGCACCCGATGCCGCCAGCCAGGCGTCGACGCGAAGGCCGAAGGCGCAGAAATCGACATATTCCCGGTCGCCGAGCGCCAGCACGCCATAGCGTAGCCCGGCAAGGTCGAGCGGTGCCCCCTCGATCATGCGGCCGGCGAAGCCGCGCGCCATGTCGGGCTCCTCGCCATCGCCATAGGTGCTGACGACGAACAACACGGTCGCCGTGTCGGCGAGCAGGGCGGAGGTGAGCTTGCCCACGGGCAGGACCTGCGCCTTCACGCCGCCCTGCGCGAGCGCGGCGGCGGCATTGTGTGCTTCCAGTTCGGCGGTGCCGGTCTGGCTGGCGAAGGCGATCAGCAGGTCGGCAGGACCATCGATCGGCGCGCCGCCCAGCGCCGCGGCCGCGCGCTTCGTGCGCCGCCGCGACAGATAGAGGAGATAGCCGGTGATGGTGAAGAGGGGCATCGACAGGCTGGTGAGCAGAAGCGCGATACGGCCGATCATGCCGAAGAAGGCACCGCGATGCAGTTCGTACATGCTCTGGGTGATGACCTTGCCGAGCGGACGGCGATCGTAGAGGTCGGCGCTTTCCTGCCGCCCGCTGGCTGCGTCATAGCTGAAGCGATCGGCCTGCCGCTCATGGCGCGCGCCGACGGGAAGGGCGTCGAAGCGGGCGGTCGCCTTGCCCCCGTTCTTGCCCTTACCCTTGCCTTTTTCATCAGCAGAGATGGTGATGCCGACCTGCGCATATCGGTCGGGCGCGGCTCGCTGGAAGGCGTTCCAGGCCGTGTCGATAGAGGGATTGGGCGGCGGCGCCGCGTCGCGCCGGCCGCCGCGGTTGCGCGCGGGCTGGCTTTCCCCGGTCAGGGCATAGGTGACGCCCTGGCGATACCAGCCATAGCTCCACCACAGGCCGGTGAAACCGCTGAGCAGGTAGAAGAGCAGCACCCAGGTGCCGATCACGACATGGAGCGCGCGCCAGAGATTGCGTCCGGTCTTGCGCAGATCGAGCACCAGCCAGGCGCGCCAGTCGAGCGCCTGGCGCGGCCAGCGCAGATAGAGGCCCGACAGCGCGAAGAAGATCAGCGCGATCGCGCTGAAGCCGGTGATCTGGCGCCCGATGCCGTTGCCGCCGTCGGGCAGGGCGAGCCAGCGGTGGAGGCGGGTCAGCGTTTCGAACAGCCCCGAAAAGGGTGATTCACCCAGCCAGGCGCCGGTGGCGCGATCGATCTGGCCGCGAAGCCGGTTGCCCTTCTCGATCGGTGTCAGAGCCAGGCCGTGCGATCGTTCGGGGTCGGCCTGCCAGTCGATATAGGTGACGCGATAGCCGGGATGGGCGCGCTCGGCCTTCGCGATCAGTTGGTCGGGCGACAGATCGGGGGCGCTATGGAGACCGGGGGCGTAGATGGCGGGCGACAGCGCTTCCATGATCTCATGTTCGAAGCTCAGGCTGGCCCCGGTGACGCCCATGACAGCGAGGACGAGACCCGCGGTGATGCCGAGAAACCAATGAATCTGGAACAGGATGCGCTTGGCCATAATGTCCTACCGGTGAACTGCTACCCGGATGGAATTATTGAGATTGATTTGCAATAGCTGAAATGGCGACAGGGCGGTGCATTCCGTCCTGTCGTCATCGGGTTGGAAACGCGCGCATCGTCGCGCTGTAGGATCCGGCCGGGCCGTCGTAGAGCCATACCGGCGATAATGGTGTGGTCGGTCGGGTTGGCGCTGTCTGAGCCCGTGTGGGGCGGAAACCATCCGTCGCCAATCGGCGCCGTTGATGATGGTCTCCGCCCCAACTCGGAAGTTTGATGTCTGCTAACGGCGATTAGAAGGCGAGGGTCGCTTCGATCCCGTAGGTCCGCGGCATGTTGAAGTTGCCATATTCGCCCATCACATTGGCGATGCTGCCCGACCGCACATTGCTGGAGCTAGGTGCGCCCGGCAGCGCCTGGGTCGGATCGCGGCGATAGACATAGGCCGTGTTGAACAGGTTGCGGCCCCAGAGGCCCACGGTCAGTTTCTGGCCGCCATCGCCCATGCCGATATCCGCCAGCGAGATGCGGCCGTTGAACACCAGCGAAGAGTCGTTCTTCCGCGCATAGGCGTCGAACGTCTGCGTCGCCTGGGCATAGTTGCCGTCGAAGTGGAACTTGATCTTGGTGTCGCCGCCGCCGACCGGCAGGACATAGTCGATCGAGCCGCTGGCCGCATTGCGCGGGGTGAACACGATGTAGAATTGCTGCATCATCGTGGTCTGGTCGGTCACCACGCCCGCCGCGTTGCGCGCGGTGTATGTGATCGGGGTCAGCGGCAGCTTGGTATAGGTGTAGGCGTAGGACGCGTTCAGCGTCAGGCCTTCCACCGGCCGCAGGGTCAGGTCCGCTTCGATGCCGCGGATCTTCGCATTGCCGGGCAGATTGATGGTCTCCAGATTATTGTAGGTGCTGGCGCCCAGATACAGGAAGCTGTTGATGTCGACCTGGCTGTCCTTGCGGTCCATGATGTAGCCGGTGAGGTTGAAACGGGCGCGGCGGTCCCAGAAATCCGCCTTGATGCCGGCCTCGTAGGACTTCACCGATTCCGGGTTGAACGGCTGGTAGTTGATGGTCCGCGAGCTGGCGCCGCCCGCGCGGTAGCCGGTCGCATATTTGGCGTAGACATGGACGTCGTCGCTCACGTCATAGGCGACGGTGACCATCGGATCGAACCGGTTCCAGGTGCGCCGCAGCGGCTGATAACCGCGCAGGGTGGCCTGTGTCGGGTTGGTGACATAGTTGACGCCGCTCGCGATCAGGAGATCGCCCTGCTTCTTGTCGCGCGTGTAGCGACCGCCGGCCGTCAGGTGCAGTGCGTCGGTGGCGTGCCAGGTCGCCTGGCCATAAGCCGCATAGCTGCGCGACTTGACGTCGGACGCGCGGTCGATCGTAGCGAAGGGATTGGTGAACACCAATGGATTGATCGAGATGCCGGTGACTTCGCCCGTGTTCGGGTTGACGTTCCAGATGTTGGAGTTCGGCGTGGCCGCGTCGTCGCTGACATGTTCGGTGAAGTAGAACAGGCCCGCGACATAATCGACGGTGCCCACCGTGCCGACGGCCTGCAGTTCCTGGCTGAACTGGCGCTGGCGCAGGTTTGCGAGGCTGTAGCGGCTGAACGGAACGGCGGTGGGAAACAGGCCGGTGGTCGGGTTACGATCGATCGCCAGCACCGGCGGACGGTGCGCGCCGCCGGCATTGTCCCACTGCTCCACATTGACCCCGCGCCAGGCGGTGATCGAGCGAAGCTCGAGTTCCGGCGCGATCTTCCACTTGAAGTTGTTGGTGACGCCGAACGTCTTGTCGATGCTGGGCTGCTGCGGCACGCCGATATCGGCGGTGCGCATCAGGGTCTTGCCGTTGGTGACGACGCCGGGGCCGACCGGGCGGACGGTGCCGGTCAGGTTGGTGTAGTTGGTGCCGGGCAGGACGCAGTTCGGCGAGGCCGACTGGGGACCGGCGGCGCAGCCATAAGGGTTATACGCCAACAGCTGGCTGTAGAAGGGCGAATTCTTGTCCTGCGCCTTGTCGAAGGCAAAGTCGTTGGTGATGCCTTCGAGCGGCTGCCAGCGGACGGCGATGCGTCCGCCGACGCGATCATAATATCCCCAGCCGGTCTGGCCCTCCATCGGGTTCTTCGTCGTCGGCCCCTGATATTGCTTCACTGCGTCGAGCTTGACGGAGAAGTTGTTGAACTCGGGCAGATCGAGGTGGAGGGCGCCATTATAGGCGCCGAGATTGCCGAAGCCGCCTTCGACCCGACCACCGAATTCGCCGCTGGGCGCGCGAGTGACGATCGAGAGCGCGCCGCCTTCGGTGTTGCGGCCAAACAAGGTGCCCTGCGGACCTTTGAGGACTTCGACCCGCTCGGTGTCGAACAGCGCGGCGTTGAGGCCGTGCTGGCGGCCCAGATAGACGCCATCGATATAGACGCCGACGCCCTGCTCGCGGGCGGGCTGGTTGGCGTCGAGCGGAACGATGCCGCGAATACCGATGGTGAGCGCCGACTGGCGCGCCTCGAAGGTCGTCACGCGCAGCGAGGGAACGCCGCCATCGGCGAGGTCGAACAGGCTCTGGACGTGGCGGTCCTTGATCATGGCCTGGTTGACGACGCTGATCGAGATCGGCGTCTCCTGAAGGCTCGTCTCGCGCTTGGTCGCGGTGACGACGATGTCGCCCAGGCCCGTGTCGTCGGCCATGTCGGCAGCGACTTCGGCGGCACCGACTTCCGCCTGCGCCATGGACGCGAGCGAGAGCGCGGCGAGCGACGCCGCCGTTGCGAGGGTACAGATTTTCGATCGGCGATACATTTTCTTTGCCCCAATGGATTGCGAAAGCGAGGGGCAACTAGAATTTCAGAAAGAAAAATTTATGACATCACTGTCATATTTACCTATTTGTTTGATAATGTTCGCATAATGAGAATGTATTGATTAGTATATTCTGAAATTAATGCTGATATTTTGGAAATTATTCCGGGATTTTCTAAGATAATAGGCAGAAAAATTATTCATATTTAAAATAATAAATCATATTTTCTTTCATTGAAATCGAGAGAATTGACAAGGTGGTGCGGCGTTGGTTCTCCGGAATACGCTTGGTGAAGATCGCGAGCGAAAGACGGCTGATACAGACATATCGTCGCGAGTTGACCGCGCCGACCGGCCGTCTAACGATCGGAGGAGACGTCGGCGCTGGGCCTTCCCAAGCGCAAGCCGGCGCCGCATGGAGGACCAATGAGCACCGACGGGGAAACGCCGGCAATGGGACAGGGCGGTCCCAGTTACACGCTGGATGTCCGGATCCAGCTGCCATCGCGCGACGATCATCCCCAAACTGAGGCGCGACACGCGAACCAGATCGAAGTTCTGCAGGCTGAGCTCGATTGGCTGAGCGCGGCCATGTCGGTGCGCTTCGCCGCCTATGGCGAAAGCAGGGAGGTCGCCAATGACGAGCTTCCTTCGCCACCCTCTATCGATGACGCCAGTGGTCCCTATGCAGAATTCGTTCGGAGGTACGAGCTTGATGGCGCCGAGCGGCTCGTCGTCGCTCTCGCCCTCGCACCCCATGTCCAACCGGCGCTGCTCGATCCCTTTCTGCTTGCCAATCAGGCGACCCAGCAGCGCTTCACGGAGTTCGGCGGGATATCCGCCAAGTCCCATCAGGGCTTCCTGCCGACCGCGGAAACCGCCCTGTTCCTGCTCGCGAACAGCGACCTGGCGCGGCGACTGGCTTTTGAGCGACTGCTGGGCCCCGACCATAGGCTGTTACAGGGAAGATTGTTGATCCTCGATCATCGCCATCCCGAAGAACCGCGGCATTCGGCGGTTCTACGCCTTTCACCGCGGGCGATTCAGCAGCTGCTCGACGGTGCGGATGGACGGCCCGAACCGGTTGAGGATGGCGCCGCGATCCGGATCACGACGGTCTTGTCCTGGGAAGAGCTGGTGCTGGACGCCGAAACGATGGAGCAGATCGATCTCGCCGCGCGCTGGGTGCAGCATTCACCCACGCTGATGAACGATTGGGGGCTCTCGCGGCGATTGAAGCCTGGCTATCGCTGTCTTTTTCATGGCCCCGCCGGCACCGGAAAAACGCTCACCGCCGCCATGCTTGGCAAACGGCTCCAAGCGGCGGTTTACCGGATCGACCTGTCGTCGCTCATGTCGAAGAATATAGAGGAAGCCGAACGCAACCTGGCAGCGCAGCTCGACGAGGCCCAGCGGTCCAACTCGATATTGTTCTTCGACGAGGCGGATATGCTCTTCGGTGGCTTCAGCGCAGGGCAGCCTGCAGCCAATTGCGGGCTTGCCTGGCTGCTGGACCGGATCGATGCCCATCCGGGGCTCATCATAGTCGCCACGGATCGGCATGGCCCGCTGGAGCCGGCCCTTGTGCGACGCTTTCAGTCGGTCATTTCCTTTTCGATTCCCGATGCGGAAGGGCGGCTCAGGCTGTGGCGCGATATCTTCGCGGAGAAGGGCTTCGCGCTGGCCCCCGACATAGACCTCAAGACTATCGCGGAAAACCATGTGCTGACGGGCGGCGTCATCGTCGACGTGTTGCGCGAGGCCTGCCTGAAGGCCATTGGCCGCAATCCCCCGACGGTGCAGGCGGACGACCTGCTAAAGGCCATCCGGCGCGTGACCAGCCGGGACAACTGACGAGCATAGTCGATCGTACCAGCTGAAGGGACGACGCTCGGAGATAGCGGTGTTGGGTAAAGGCGTGACCGTCCTTGCGTCTTGAAGCGAAACCGAAGCGCCATGGACCGTCTCGATTGCAATCCCATCTGCGGCTGCCTACCCTCTGTCCATGGAATCCGTCCGGCAGATGCCAGCATGGCTTATCCGAGACCGATTACGTCCCCCTGCCACCGAAGCGGCATCGATCGAGCGGCCGCGCCTCGTCGCCGCGATGTCGCGGGGCGGATTTCGTCGGACGATCGTGGTCGCACCGCCCGGTTTCGGAAAGACCGATCTGCTGGCCGAAAGTGTCCGGCGGGCAGGGGAACGCGCTATCGATGCGGCCTGGCTCGCGGCTGATCCCGTCGACGATCCGTCGACCATCATCGCCTATCTCGCTGCGGGCTTGCGGATCGATCCGGCACCGCTTCTGGAGCTGGCGGAGCGGGCGACGGGCCGGGCGCTACAGGGACTGCTCGCGGCGATTGCCGCGCGAGAGACGCCGACCTGCCTGATCCTTGACGATGTCGACCTGTGGCCGGTCGAGGTGCGGGAGGCGGTGCTGTTGCCGCTGTTCCGGCTTGCCCCGCACAATCTGTCGATCGTCTGCTCGCTTCGTTTCGCGGACCAGGCGCTTGCCCCGCACGCCGATCTGGTGCTGGGGCCGGCCGATCTTCGCTTCGACCTCGACGAGGTGAAGCGGCTGTGCGGGCGCAGCATATCGATGCGGCGGGCGCGGGCGCTGCTGCGGCAATCACAGGGCTGGCCGAAGCTCGTCGGGGTGCTGACCGAACAATATCGGCGCAGCATCACGCCCGCGATCGGGGAGGTCATCGTCAGGGATTTCGCGCGTAAGCGGGTGGCGCCGCTGCTGGCGCCTGACGACCTGGATCTGCTGGCGAAGCTCTCCGCGCTGCAGGAGTTCGATCGTCCGCTGGCCGGCCGCTTCGGCTCCGAAACCTCCCTGGTCCGATTGAGCGAACTGACCCTGATCGGCCCTGCGCAGACGCGCGACGGTCTCGGCCTGGCGGTGAACCCGCTGTTGATCCAGCTGGCGCCGAGCCTCACGCCCGATGCGGTGATCGCTGTCAGGCGGACGGCTTTCGCCGAACTGTTCGCGCGGGCCGATTACGTCGCCGCGATGCGGTTCGCGGTCGAGGTTGGCGACGATGCCTTTATCGCCAGGGTCATCGACATATGCGACCCGCTGGAAATCTTCCTGGGTCGGGGCGTCGCCCAGCTCGAGAAGATCACGGCGCTGATCCCTGGCGAGGTGGTGGATCGCGACGTGCGCATCGCCTGCGCCTGCGTGATCAGCTTGCTGAAAAACGGCAGGATCCGCCAGGCCAGCACGCTGGTGGAGAAGGTGGCCGAAAGGGTCGCTGCGTCGGAAGAGGCCGCCACGGCAGAGGAAAATGCCCATTTCTTCGTCGCCAAGGCGCTGCTCGACATCCACCAGGGCAGGGTGCTGTCGCAGCGGGACATCGGTCTGATGGCGGAGCTGGCCGAGCGGTGGGCGGAGCGGCTGCCCGAGGCGCGCAGCTGGATCGCGGCGGTGAAGACGCAGGTGGCGCAGACCATGGGCCGCATCGCCGAGGCCCGCGCCGCCGCGCTGGAAGGCATAAGTGCGTGTCGCGATTTCGACGGGCGATACGCCACCTTCTACCATCATTGCGATCTTGGCGTCATCGAGGCGATCGCGGGCCGACGCTCGCTGGCCCGCGAGACCTTTGCTCGCATCGCCCGGGACTATCGCGACGTGATCCACGCCGACGTGCGGCTGCGTGTGATCCTCGACGCCTTCCTCATCGAGCTGGATCATGAGGAAAACCCCCGCAATTTCGTGCCGATGGGCCGGCTGCGCACCATTTGTCGCGAACTGCCCTCGCTTGAGGGATGGCCCGATCTGTTCGCGGCGGCCTTCCGCACCTTTTCGGAAAAGCTTTTCCTGGCGGACGATCTGCGCGGGGCGGTGGCGCTGCTCGACGCGGGGCTGGTCTATGCGCGGCGCGAGGGGGTGGAGCCGCTGGTCTTCATTCTCGATCACCAGCGGGCGATCATCCACATGATGGCCGGTAATCCGGCCGCCGCGCAGCAGGCGGTGGCCGCCTATCGGTCGCTGGACGACAAGCACATCCTGAACCGTTCGTGGCGTGAGCTGGAAGTCTGCCTGGAGGCGCGAGCGCTGCTCGATCGCATCACGCCGGATCGCGGCCTGCCGCTGCTGCTGGCGGCTGGGATGTCGCGGGCGGTGTATAACGAAATGGGGCGCTGCAAGGCGCGCTATGCCGCCCTGGCGGATCCGGTCAATCGCGGCCTGCGCGCCGAAATGGCCGCGGCGGTGGGAAAAGGGGAGGTTGGAACGACCGACGGCGGCGACCATCTGCTGACCCCCCGCGCCCGCCAGGTGCTGGCCGCGCTCTCGACGGGCAAGACCGACAAGGAGATCGGGCTGGAACTGGGCCTGTCGCCGCACGGCGTGCGCTATCATCTCAAGCGGGCCTACGCCCAGATCAACGTCGGTACGCGGGGTGAAGCCTGCGAGAAACTCGCTCGGGCCGCGCTGGCCACACTGCCTCCCTACTAATCGAAATAGACCCCCCTACTAATCTTGAAGATGGCTTCCCTCCGGCATCGGGCCTCAATGGAGAGAACGATTGCATAAAGGGGGCTCAGCCATGTCGACATTGCGATGGAGCATCTTGCTCGCCGGAACATCCCTGCTGGCGATGTCGCCTGCCGCCGCGCAGGAAGCCGCGCCCGTTATCGATGACGGCGCGATCGTGGTGACCGCGCAGAAGCGCGAACAGAATCTGCAGGACGTGCCGATTTCGGTCGCGGTCGCCTCCGCGGCGCGGCTACGCGAGCAAAACATCGTCTCGTCGGTGGGGCTGGGCAAGGTCGTGCCCAACCTGACGGTGAACGACTATGGCAATCCGGTCTTCACCATCTTCACCCTGCGCGGTGTTTCGCAGTTCGATTTCAGCGACCATCAGGAATCGCCGGTCGCGGTGTTCACCGACGGCTCCTACGTCCCCTATCTCAGCGCGGTTGGCGCCAACCTGTTCGATCTCGAGCGGGTCGAGGTGTTGCGCGGCCCGCAGGGCACCTTGTTCGGCCGCAACGCCACCGGTGGCGTCGTCCAGATGATCAGCGCCAAGCCGACCGAGCAACTGTCGGGCTATGGCCAGCTTTCCTACGGCAATTACCAGGCGCTCCGTGCCGAGGGCGCGATCAGCGGGCCGATCGGCGGCGGCGTGCTGGGCCGGCTCAGCGTCGTCGAGGACCAGCATGACGGCTATTTCCGCAATCTCGCGGGTGGCGGGCGCAAGGGTGACGGCGACAATGTCAGCGCGCGGGGCCAGCTCTACAAGGAGTTCGCCGACGGCAGCGATGTCGCGCTGATCGTGCGCTATTCGCATGACGACGTCTCGACCATCCCGAACCGGACCCAGCCGGGCTATGCCGATCCGGCCACCGGCCTCTACGTCAATGGCAACGGTCCCGATTTCGCGGCCTTCTGCTCGGCCTTCTTCGGCACCGAGGTGGGCGCCAATCCTACCGACTGCCTGAGCGGCGACGTCGCGAGCGGCAACCGCTATCATATCCAGAACGACCGCACCGGCGGCGGGCTGAAACGGACCACCTATGGCGGCACGCTGACCGCCAATTTCAAACTGACCGACGACATCACCCTCACGTCGGTCACGTCCTACAGCCATCTCGACAAGGACTATCGCAACGAGGATTCGGACGGCACCTCGCTCGACTACCTCCTGTTCGAACAGGGGGCGGAGGCCCGCGACATCCAGCAGGAACTGCGCCTCGCCGGCAAGGGCGACTGGGGGCAGTGGCTGCTCGGCGCCTATTATCTGAACATCCATGGCGATTATGACAGCGGCTTCAGCTTCTATCCGACCGATCCCGATCTCCAGGCGTTGGCATCGAACCGCTGGAAGCTGAACACCCGTTCGATCGCGATCTTCGGCCAGGGCGAGGTCAAACTCGCCGAGCGGCTGAAGCTGATCGGCGGCCTGCGCTATACCTGGGATCGCAAGAGCATCGACTATCGCACCTCGTGCCTGGGCGCGGGCTGCAGCCTGTTCGGGCTCGACAATCCCGATATCGTGCAGGGCACCGGCTACAACGCCTCGGTCGCCGGCGCCCGGCCGGTCCGCTCGACCGGCAACTGGGATGGCAAGATCCAGCTCAGCTACGAGCCGTCCGACGATCTGCTGCTTTATGCGGGCGTGTCGCGCGGCACCAAGGCCGGCGGGTTCAATGCCGGCACGACGGCCTTCTACACCGTGGCCGAGACCCGCTTCGACGACGAGGTGCTGACCGATTACGAGGGGGGCTTCAAGGCCAGCTTCGCCGACCGGCGCCTGACCGTGAACGGCAGCCTCTTCTATTATGACTATAAGGGCGTCCAGCTGTTCAGCCAGCTGGGCACGTCGACGGTCACCTTCAACAGCGACGCGCGGATCTACGGCGCCGAACTGGACGTGCGGGCGCGCGTCTCGTCGACCTTCGATCTCGGCCTCGCCGGCTCGCTGCTCGACAGCCGCACCGATCCGATCGACGTGACGAACATCCTGACCGGCACCGTCAGCCGCAGTCGCCAGGCGCTGCCCAACGCGCCCAAGCGGACGGTGAGCCTATATGGCCGCAAGATCTGGCCGCTCGGCGACTATCGCCTGACGACGCAGGGCGATGTCAAATGGATGAGCTCGACCAAGCTCAACCTGATCGACTATCCCGCCACCCGGCAGCCTGCCTATGCGCTGGCCAATGCCCGCATCACCTTCGGTCCGTCCGCCGGCCCCTGGGAGATCTCGGCCTATGTCCAGAACATCTTCGACAAGGCCTATAGCGTCGCGGCGGTGCCCTATCAGACGACCAACGGCGCAACCGTGAATATCTACGGGCCACCGCGGCTCTATGGCTTGTCGGGGCGGATGGCCTTCTGATCCCATGGCCATGATCGACGAAGGGCGGCTCCACAGCCTCGCCATGGGCGCGGCCGTGCTGAGCGCGGGCGGGGGATCCTTCCCCTATCTGGAGCATCTCCACGCCCGCGAAATGCTGCGCGGTGGCCAGAAGGTCGAGATGATCGCGGCGGACGCGCTGGCCGACGACGCCAGGGTCGCCCTGGTCGCGATGGTCGGCGCACCGCTGGCCATGCTCGAACGACTGGTCGACACCGACCATTTCACCCAGGCGGTCCACGGCCTGTCACGCTATCTGGGCCATGGTTTCGACGCCGTCATGGGCTGCGAGATCGGTTGCCTCAACGCCATGATCCCCGTGCTCGTGGCGGGCAAGCTGGATCTGCCGCTGGTCGACGCGGATACGCTCGGCCGATCCTTCCCGCAGATCAACATGTCGAGCTTCGCGATCAACGGAGCGACGATGACGCCGATGGTCCTTTCGGACATTCGCGCGAACGAGGTGATCATCTCGCACGCGGCCGACCCCGACTGGACCGAGACGCTGGTGCGATCGGCCACGACGGCGCTGGGCTCGGTGGCCGGGGTCGCGACGCCGGCGAGCGGCGCCTTCATCAAGCGGAATGCGGTGATCGGCAGCTATTCCCGCGCGATCCGGATCGGCGAGACGATCCTGTCCGCGCAGCGCGCCCATGCCGACGTCATCGCCCGGCTCCTCGAAGAGACCGGCGGCCGCGAACTCGGGCGGGGGCGGATCAGCGACGTCGACCGGCGGATCGAGGGTGGCTTCGTCTGGGGCGAGGCGACGATCGCCCCCATAGACGGCACGGTGCCGATCCGGGTCCGCTTCCAGAACGAATATCTGGTGGCGAGCCGGGGCGACGAGTTGCTGTCGACCGTGCCCGACCTGCTGTGCCTGCTCGACATGACCACAGGCGAGCCGATCGGCACCGAGGCACTGCGCTATGCCCGGCAGGTGTCGGTGATCTCGCTGCCTGCGATGGCCGAGCATCTGACGCCGCACGCCATGGCCGCCGTGGGCCCGCGCGCCTTCGGCTACGACTTCGACCATGTAACGCCTCACCTGGGACAGGGCCCTCGGACATGATGAGAATTGGAGTGGATGTGGGCGGCACGAACACCGATGCCGTTCTGATGGATGGGGACGGGGTGATCGCCGCCATCAAGACGCCCACCACCGCCGACGTGATGAGCGGCATCTCCAACGCGCTCGCCGGGCTGATCGAGCGCGCCGGCCCGCAGACCCGCGCCGCGCGCACGGTGGTGATCGGTACCACCCATTTCGTGAACGCGGTGGTCGAGCGGCAACGGCTCAATCGTGTCGCGGCGGTGCGGCTTTGCCTGCCGGCGTCGTCGAGCATCCCGCCCTTCATCGACTGGCCGGCCGATCTGCGGGAACTGGTTCGCAGCGACGTTCATCTCCTGCCCGGCGGCTATGAGGTCGATGGCCGCGAGATCGCGCCGTTCGACGCGGATGCGATGGCGGAGACGGCGCGCCGGATCGCCGATTCCGGTGTCACCGCCGTCGCGGTGTCGGGCGTGTTCTCGGCGCTGCGCAACGATCAGGAACGCGCTGCGGCCGAAATCCTCGATCGGCTCTGTCCCGGCGTCCGGGTTTGCCTGTCCAGCGATCTCGGTCGCACCGGGTTGCTCGAACGCGAGAATGTGGCGCTGCTCAACGCGTCGCTGTTCGATCTCGCGCGGACCACCATCGCCGCCTTCCGGGAGGCGATCGCGCATAGCGGTCTGGCGGCGGAGCTGTTCCTGACCCAGAATGACGGAACGGTGATGTCCGCGGACCTCGCCGAGCGGGCGCCGGTGCTCTGCTTCTCCTCCGGTCCCACCAACTCGATGCGCGGCGCCGCCTTCCTCAGCGGCCGCTCCGATGGCATCGTCATCGATGTGGGGGGCACCACCAGCGACATCGGCATGCTGGTGAACGGCTTCCCGCGTGAAGCTAATGGCGTCGTCGAGATCGGCGGCGTGCGCACCCTGTTCCGCATGCCCGACGTGCTCTGCCTGGGGCTGGGCGGCGGCACCCGCATCCGCACCGATCCTTTCCGCATGGGCCCCGACAGTGTCGGCTATCGGCTGACCGAGGATGCTCGCGTCTTCGGCGGCGAGGTGCTGACCGCCACCGATCTGGCGGTGGCCGGCGGAAGGGCCGGCATCGGCGCGGCCGATCGCGTGGCCGACGTGTCGGGCGCGCTGCTCGGCGATTTTGACGCGGCTGTCCGGTCGCTGCTGGAAGACGGCATCGAAAGCATGAAGACCCGCGCGGGCGATCTGCCCGTCATCGCCGTGGGCGGCGGCGCCTTCCTGATCCCGCAGGATCTGGCGGGGGTCTCCGAAGTGGTGTTCGTCGAGCATCACGACGTCGCCAATGCCGTGGGCGCGGCGATGGCCCAGATCTGCGGCGAGGTCGATCGCGTCTATACCGACATGACGCGGGAGGCGGCGCTCGGCCTCGCCACCGAGGAAGCGCGCGACCGGGCGGTCGCGGCCGGGGCATCGGTCGACACGCTTACGATCGTCGACATCGAGGATCTGCCGCTGGCCTATATGCCCGGCGGGGCGCGGCGGATGCGGGTGCGGGTCGCCGGCGAACTGGCCGACGCATGACCTGGTATCTCCAGCCCGAGGATATCGAGCCGATCGCGCGGGGATGCGCGATGCTGGGCTCGGGCGGTGGCGGCGACACCTATTGCGCGGTGCTGCTGCTGAAGGCGCTGCTCGCCGATGGCCATCGCATCCCGATCATCGGCGCCGACGCGCTGGAAGACGGGGCCTTCACCGTCAACGCGGGCTATATGGGGGCACCGATCGTGCTCTCCGAAAAGCTCTTCGAGGGCCGCGAGATGGCGGCGGCGATCGATGTGATGCGCGGCCGGCTCGATCGGCCGGTGCAGGCGCTGATCTCCGCGGAAATCGGTGGCATGAACGGCATGGTGCCGCTGATCGCCGCCGCCTTCACCGGGTTGCCGGTGGTCGACGCCGACGGCATGGGCCGTGCCTTCCCGCGCGCCGATCACGTCACCTTCGCCATCAACGGCGTCGATTGCCTGCCCACCGTGCTGTCGAGCGAGGCCGGCGATGTCGTCGTCATCGAGCGGGCGTCCAATGCGCGCGCCGAGGATATCGGCCGCGCGATCGCCACCGTGATGGGGAGCATGGCCTTCGCGGTCGACTATCCGCTGACGGCGGCCGAGGTGCGCGCCCATGCGGTACCCAAGACCCTCTCGCTCGCAAGATCGATCGGCCTGGCCATCACCAGCGCGCCGGGCCCCGATGCCCGGCTCGAAGCGCTGATCCGCACACTTCGCGAGGAACGCGACATCATGGTTGCCCAGATTTTCGCCGGCCGGGTCGAGGCCTGCGAACGCAACAGCCGGGACGGTTTCGACCGAGGCCGCATTTCGATCGCCCGCCCCGGTGGGGGTGGCGCCATGCGGATCGATTTCCAGAACGAGTTCCTGGTGGCCTTCGACGGAGACGATGTGGTCGCCTCGACGCCCGATATCATCGCCATCGTCGACGCCGACACGCTGCAGCCCATGCCATCGGATGCGATCCGCTATGGGCAGAATGTGCGGGTGGTCGTGATCGAGGCGCCTGCCCAGTTGCGCACGCCCGTCGCTCTGGACAGAGTGGGGCCGCGTGCCTTCGGATATGCCTGCGATTA
This sequence comes from uncultured Sphingomonadaceae bacterium, assembly GCA_963540925.1. GTDB lineage: Bacteria > Pseudomonadota > Alphaproteobacteria > Sphingomonadales > Sphingomonadaceae > Rhizorhabdus. The sequence continues at coordinate 27,361 of CAUTRN010000005.1, read as the reverse complement.
CAGGTCCATAGGCTTAAGGGCATGACGATGCGGATCGACGATCGGCATCGCCGGGGCTATGCGCCTGGCCCGGTATCGTTGCGCGGAGATTGCTGAAGCCATGCGCCGTCTCGCGCTGATCGACCGGTTCGCGGCCGAACCCAAGCTGCTGCTGATCGTGTTCGCGCTCAACGGCATATCCTATGTGCCGTCGCTGACCTTGCCCTGGTTGTTGACCGGGATGACCGCTGAAACGGGGCTCAGCGCCGCCCAGGGTGGGGTCGCCGGCACGATCCTGCTCGGTACGGTGGCCTTGATCTCGGCCATGGCCGCCCTGCTGCTCAGGCCGCGATGGGCGAAGGTGACCGGCATGGCCGGGGGGCTTTTGTCGCTGTCGGTGCTGATGACCTTGCATCTGGCCCCGGCCGCCCGGGGCCTGCCGGCGTTGCTGCTGGTCGGAGCCGGCTGCGGGATCGCCTGCGCGGGGGCGAATGCCCTGATCGCCGCGTCGCGCGATCCGGTTCGCCTCAATGGCGGCATGTGGGGGCTCAGCGTGCTGTGGCAGATCCTGATCTGGTGGGTCAGCCCGATCGCTGCCGAACGTGGCGGACTGGACGGTATCTTCCTGGTCCAGGCGGCCGCGACCGCGGCGCTGCTCCTGACGGTGATGCTGACGCCCTGGAGCAGGCCGGATCGAATGGTGGAGGCGGTGACCGCGAGATCGGCATCGCCGCGGCGTTGGGGACTGGCGGGGATGCTGGGCCTGTGCGCGCTGGCCTTCTGGGCCCGCGACGCGATGGCATGGTCGATGCTCGATCATCGTGTGGCCGCTTTGGGCGTGAAGACGGCGACGCTGCAATGGACCCTTACCGGGGTATCGCTGATCGGCTTCTGCGGGTCGCTGGCCGCCGCCGCCATGGGGCTGCGATTCGGCCGCGGCGCCACCGTCTTCGTCACGCAATTGATCGCGCTGGTCGTGCTGGGCGTGATGGCGGGCGCCAACGGCCCCGGCCTCTATGTCGGGTCGCTGCTCCTCTGGAGTGGCGTGAGCTTGTTCGCCTGGCCCTATGTGATGGAGCTCGCCGTCCGCGTCGATCCGGGCGGCAGGGTGGCGGCGCTGTGCGGCGGGCTCCTGTTCGCCGGTGGCGCATTGGGGCCGGCCATGGCTGGCCTGCTGGCGGATGGCTGGCCAGGCGGGCTGCTGTGGGTGACGCTCGGCATGGGGGCCGTCGCGATGGCCATGGCAACGATCGTGGCCTGGCGATCCGAGGAGATCGCGGCGGACTAGGACATGTCGGCCAAGGCCGTGGGCCCGTCGGCTGGCGCCTTGCCCACCACCGGATTCGAGACAGGAGCGATGGCGAGATGCATCGCGCCCATGTTTCGAACGGGTTAGGCGCCCGCGTGGAAGCTAGCCGTCATAAGGAACGGCCAGGATGAACAGAATCTGGCCCATTTCCGATTTGGCGGGGCGCCGCATCGCATAGACGATCCCGCTGTCCCTGGCCTCTAGTTCGAGCGGTTCGCGCCACGGCTCCCAGGGGAAATGGATCGCACCCAGCTTCTGCCCGGCTTCGACGGGGTCGCCGACCTCGACATAGGGCTCCCACAGGCCGCTGGCGAAGGCATAGCCATATTGCTGGTTGGGCAGCCGCCGATACAGGGTCACCGGCGGGGCCGGCTCGTCGGTGATCGGCCGGTGCAGCGCGCCGATGTCGAACAGCAGCCGGGCCAGCCCTTTTTCCGCGCGGCGCAGGGCATCGACGGTGATGCAGCCGGCGCCGCCCAGTTCGCTGGCGAAGCGAAGCACGCCCAGCCGGTCGGCGGCGCCGATGGCCTTCTTGTCATGATCGATCAGCCCCTTCAGCACGACGCTGGTCGGCATGCCGAAGACCCGCAGCATGTGGAGCAGCCGCTCCATCACCGCCGGGTCCTTGTGCCAGTAGACATGGGCGGAAGGCAGAACATAATTGCCGGCGCCGCCCGAATGGAAGTCGAGCAGATAGTCGACGCCGGGCAGCAGCACCTCGTTGAGCAGATAGGCGATCTCCTGGGTCGGCGTGCCACCGGGATCGCCGGGATAGGCCCGGTTGAGATTGCCGTCGTCGAGCGGGGAGGTCCGCGTGCCTTCATAGGCCGCCGGCGCATTGGCCGCGTTCAGGATGATGATCTGCCCCCGGACATTGTCGGGCTCCAGCTGGCGCATGAGCTTCATCGCCATCACCTGGCCCTCATATTCGTCGCCATGGACGCCGCCCAGCAGCAGCACGCGCGGCCCTTCGCCATTTTTGAAGACCGAGATCGGGATCGGCACGAAGCCGGTGTTCGTGCTGTTCGAGACGTTGAGCCGCAGCCAGCCGCGCTGGTGCCCCTCCGCATTGAGATCGAGATCGGTCCAGATGCGCGAATCCTTGAAGTCGAAGGGCGCGCGAGGGGCGGGGATCGGATGGATCGGGTTCATCGGACCTGCTTTCGAAGTTGGAGGATGTCGGTGGAGAAGGGGGCGAGGCGGTGGCTGATGGCCTCCAGCCCGGCCAGGACGAGATCGCGGCTGGCCGGGCTGCTCAGCGACAGGCGGATGCCCGAGGGTGCGGCGACGCCATCGTCGACCCTGAACAGCTCCTGCCCGCGCACCAGCACGCCATCGGCCTGGAGTTGCGCCGCGATCTCGGCGGCGCGATCCTCGGGCATGGGCAGCCAGAGATGCGGGCTGCCGGTGGCGCCGCTGATTCCGGCGGGCCCCAATATCCCGCGCGCGATCGTCTCGCGGGCCAGGTTCTCGGCGGCGATGGCGGATCGGATCCGGTCTCCCGTGCCGCTCTCGATCAGCCAGGTGGCGGCGGCGCCCATCAGCGGGGCCGCCACCCAGTGGGAAAGCCGAACATAAGGTTCGACGAAACGGGCTGCTTCCGATGCCGAAGGGCATAGCAGATAGGCGACCCGCATGCCCTGGGCGATCGTCTTGGTCAGCGTCGCGATATGCCATGTCAGTTCGGGCGCGAAGCTGGCGACCGGCCGGGGCAGCATGGGATCCAGCAAGCCCAGCGGATCATCTTCTATGATCGGCAGGCCATGATGCCGGGCGACGCGCGCGATGGCGGCCCGGCGCTCATGGCCCATCACCACCGCGGTCGGATTGTGGAAAGTGGGATTGCAGTAGATCGCACCGACCCCGCCCGCGCGGGCGGCGCGGTCGAGCGCGTCGGGCATCAGCCCCTCGGCGTCGATCGGCAGGCCTTCGACCGGAACCCTAGCGATATCGGCCAGGGCGCGCAGCACGCCATAGCTGAGCACCTCGGCGACGAGGCGCTTGCCTGTCGGCACGAAGGTCTGAAGCAGCAGCAGCACCGCCGACTGGGTCGAGTTGGTGATCAGCAGGCGCTCGGGATCGAGCGCCTCCCCGAAACGCGGCGTCAGCCAGGCGGCGGCGGCGGCGCGATCCTCGCCGCGGCCCGCCGGCCGGCTGGCGCGGCCGACCTCTTCGAGATCGAGACCCGCCACTGCCTGCAGCGCCTGACCGATCGCGGCACCGAGCCCTTCGGGCACCGGCGGCAGCGACCGCGTGAAATCAATCGGATTGCCGTTCAATCATGCCTCCCAATGGCGGCCGGCCGGCGCACGAGGCAACCATCCTTCCGCATCCTGATCCTTGTTGCGTCCGTCATCCAGGGAATCACCTTGTCGTCCGTCATCTGCCTGTCACAAATAAGACTATACGTCTATGTGTCTATATGCAATATCCCGACTCAAGATCGAGTCGCGGACGGAAGGAGCGGCACATGGGGGTACGATCAGGGGTTTTGCGGCGGCATCTGCTGGTGGCCGCGTCATTGACGGCATTGGTGGCGCCAAGCTTCGTCGCGGCGCAGGAACTGCCCAAGCCCGCGCCCGAAGAGCGGCGCGAGCGCGACGAGAGCGAGATCATCGTCACCGGCACCAATATCCGCACGGGTTTTTCGGCACCGGTGCCGGTCCAGATCGTCGGCCAGAAGACGATCGAGACCTTCGGCGCGGTGCAGTTCAGCGACGTGCTGAAGGCGATTCCGGGCAATAGCGGCACCGAGGCCTATACCGAGGCGCAGACCCGCGCCGGCAACGCCCAGTTCAACCTGCGCGGGCTGGGATATACCTCGACCCTGACCCTGGTGAACGGCCGCCGCGCGGGCGTCTCCCCGCTCACCGACGACACCGGCGGCGAATATGTCGACATCAACCAGTTCCCGCTGGCGATGATCAGCCGGATCGAGGTGCTCAAGGACGGTGCCTCGGCGATCTACGGATCGGACGCGGTCGCCGGCGTCGTCAACATCATCACCCGCAAGGGCTATGAGGGGCTGGAACTGTCGGGCGGGGTACAGGACTCGGTCAACCGCAACTGGAACGTCAACTTCGCCACCGGCAAGAAGTTCGACGGCGGCAGCTTCAACGTCTACGGCACCTATCTGCGCCAGACCGGCACGGTACGCAGCGATTTCGACTGGCTGGTCGACCGGGTCGGTGGCCATGGCATAGCGGGGCGCTCGCAGCTGCTGAACGCGACCGGCGCACCCTCGACCTACCGGCCGGGTGCCTTCAATGCCGCGGGCCAGCCGATCGGCCGCGCGGGCGGCGTCGGTTTCGCCGATCCCAATTGCGAGGCCGCCGGCGGTGTCTTCCGCATCAACGACAATGGCACGGTCGATCGTTCCCAGTGCCTCGTCGACTTCGCCGACCAGGTCGGCATCATCCCGGCGGCGCGGCGCATCCAGGTCTTCGCCGAAGGCGAGTATAATCTGTCCGACCGGATCCGGCTGTTCGGCGAGGCGAGCTTCTCGCGCAACAGCCTGATCTCGGTGAAGGGGCCGGGTTCCTACAACAATGGCAGCACGGTCTCGAACAGCGCCGGCAACGTGTTCATTCCGGGCAGTCATCCCTTCAACTTCTTCAAGGCCGATCCGACCAACCCGAACCGGCTGATCTATGTCGATCCCGCCAGCTGGAACCCGGCGGTCGACAAGGCCGTGGACCTGGTCACCTCGTCCCGCATTTTTGGCGAGCCCTATATGGGCAAGAAGGGCGGCGGCCAGCGGCGCACCGTGACCAATTATTTCCGCGCGGTGGGCGGGTTCGAAGTGGAGTTGCCGCACGACTGGCAGGCGCGGCTGTCCTACCAGTTCGCCTCGGCGGACACCAAGGATCTGCAGGACTATCGCTATAATGCGGACCTGCTCAATGCGGCGATCCTGTCGGGCAAGCTCAACCCGTTCGGCCTCGCCATCTCCAACCCGAACCTTGTCTCGCCCAAGGACGGGGTGAGCGTCTCGGGCAATTCGCAGGCGGTGATCGACTCGGTGCTGTCGACGTCGGTCGACACCTATGAGTCCACCCAGCATGTCGTCGACGCGATGGTCAGCGGCAAGCTGTTCGATCTGCCGGCCGGCCCGGTCGGGGTCGCGATCGGCGGCCAGTATCGCCGGCTCAACCTCAAATATATTCCGGACGCGCTCCAGGCGGCGGGGGAGGGCGACAATTCCACGCTGCTCTTCCCGCTCAACGGCACCAGTTCGGTCTATGCCGCCTATGCCGAGCTTTCGGTGCCGATCACGAGCTTCGCCGACGCCCAGCTGGCGGCGCGTTATGAGGATTATGGCAAGCCGGTCGGCTCGACCTTCAATCCGAAATTCGCGGCCAAGGTGACGGCGGCCGACTGGCTGTCCTTCCGCGGTTCGGTCAGCTCCTCCTTCCAGGCGCCGACCATCACCCAGACCTCCGAGACGCTGGGGCGCCAGTTCGTCAACGACCCGGCCAGCCTGGTCAACGGCCAGCTCGTCTGCCGCAACGTCAATCAAAGCTCGAACGCGCTGATCCGGACGCGCGGCGACGACAATCTGAAGCCGCAGAAGAGCTTTGCCTGGAGCCTGGGCATCATCGCCAAGCCGGTGCATGGCGCCAGTTTCTCGGTGGATTACTGGCGCTATCGCTACAAGGACCTCATCGCTTCGGGGCAGACCCCGCAGGCGATCGTCGACCGCGACTGCCTTGACGATGGCATTCCGAACGATCCCCGGATCGGCCGCAGCGGCTCGGGCCTGATCGACGAGATCACGACCAGCTACGAGAATATCGGCCGGGTCGTCACCGATGGCTTCGACATCGCGGCGAGCTATCAGTTCGCGCCCGGCGATCTCGGCCAGTTCGGGGCCAGCGTCGACGCCACTTATGTGAACAAGTTCGACGTGTTCGGGGCGGGCGGGCCCGCGTTCGATGGCGCGGGCAGCCGCAACTTCTTCAACAATTTCCGCACGATGCCCCGCTGGCGTGGCACCGCCCAGCTTGGCTGGGAGCGCGAGCGGGTCGGCGCGTCGGTCACCGTCCGCTACATTGGCGGCTACAAGAACGACCAGGGCAATAACGCGCGGGTCTCGCCCTTCACCACGGTCGACGTGTCACTGGCCTATGCCTTCCCGATCCTCGGGCGTGACCGGCCGACCGTGTTCACCATCGGCGCCGACAATCTGTTCGATCGCGATCCGCCCGCGCTTGTGAAGAATGACGCCAATGGGAACCGCCTGACCGATGCGACGATCACCTATGTCGACCGGCCCGGCTATGATGCCTTCGGTGGCGCGGACCTTCGCGGGCGCGTCCTGTACCTTCGCCTCAAGCAGGAATTCTGACATGATCGCATGCGAGGACCACGCATGACCTTGCGAGCTTCGATCCTGCCCGAGACGCGCCGCGGACTTCTCCGCGCGCGGCTTGGGCAGAGCGGGCGGCCGTTGCGCGCGCTCGAATGCCACGACGCCCTGTCGGCGATGCTCGTCGCCGCCGCGAAAGGAACCGATGGGCTCCGGTTCGATGCGCTATGGGCGTCGGGCTTCGCCCATGCGACCAGCCTGGGCCTGCCTGACGCCGAACTCACCCTGCTCGAACGCAAGCTGGGCTGCGTCGCCGAGATCGCGGCGGCGACGGCGCTGCCGATCATCGTCGATGCCGATACCGGTGGCGATGCGCTCGCCTTCTCGCAGCTCTGCCTGCGGCTGGAGGCGCTGGGCGTCTCGGCGGTGATCGTCGAGGACAAGGCCGGCGCCAAGCGCACCAGCCTGGCCGATGGGGTCGATCATGAAATGGAGGACCCTGCGGTCTTCGCTGCCAAGATCGCCACGGCCAAGGCGGCGATGCTGGGCGGCGAGCTGATGGTCTTCGCCCGGATCGAGAGCCTGATCGCGGGCATAGGCCTCGATGATGCGCTCGCCCGCGCCCGCCATTATCTGGCGAGCGAGGCGGACGGGATCGTCATCCATTCGAAGGACCGCAGCGGCGGCGAGATTCTCGCCTTCTGCGCGGGCTATCGCGCGCTTCAGGATGCGTCGGGTGTCGCCAAGCCGCTGGTGCTGATCCCCACCGCCTATCCGCATTTCACCGGCGCCGAGCTCGCTGAGGCGGGGGCGTCGGTCATCATCCACGGCAATCACATGATCCGGGCCGCCTTTCGCGCGATGCAGGAGGCCGCCGCGGCGATCCTCGACCATGATCGCGCGCTGGAGGCTGATGCGATGATCGCGCCGGTCTCCGCGCTGTTCGACGCGGTCGGCGTCGATCTGTCCCCGCCATCGGCAACCGCGCGCCGATGACCGCTCTTTCGCTGCGCGGCATCGGTAAATCCTATGGCGCGACCCGCGTGCTTCACGAGGTCGCCCTCGACGTCCAGAGCGGCGAGTTCGTCGCGCTGCTCGGTGCCTCGGGGTCGGGCAAGTCGACCCTGCTGCGCATCATCGCGGGGCTCGAAGCGCCGGACGAAGGCGTGGTCTCGATCGACGATACCGACGTCACCCGGCTTTCGCCCGAGCGGCGCGACCTGGCGATGGTGTTCCAGTCCTATGCGCTCTACCCGCAGATGAGCGTGGCCCGGAATATCGGCCTGGGGCTCGAGATGCGCCGTCTCGCCGGCTGGCAGCGGCTGCCCCTCATGGGATGGCTGCCCGAGGTGCGCCGGATCCGCGCCGGGATCGAGGCCGATGTCCGCCAGGCGGCCGAGACCGTCCGGCTGGGCCATCTGCTCGACCGCCGGCCGGCGCAGCTGTCAGGCGGCCAGCGCCAGCGCACGGCGCTCGCCCGCGCTATGGTGAGACGTCCGCGCCTGCTGCTCATGGACGAGCCGCTGTCCAATCTCGACGCCAAGCTCCGCCAGAAGATGCGCGGCGAGATCAGCGATCTTCATCGATCGAGCGGCGCCACCGTCGTCTATGTGACGCACGACCAGGTCGAGGCGATGACGATGGCCGATCGCGTCGCGGTGATGGTGGAGGGGCGCATCGTCCAGATCGGCCATCCGCATGATCTCTATGCCGATCCGGACGACGTTCGCGTTGCCGAGATGCTCGGCAGCCCCGCGATCAACCTGCTGTCCGGCGTCGCGAGATCGGGCGGCATCGAGGCGGGCGGCCAGTTCTGGCGTCGCGGCCATGCTCTGCCCGACGGCACCGCACTGCAGATCGGTTTCCGGGCCGAGCATGCCGCGCTGGCCACCGGCGGCGATGCGCCCACTGCGGCGATCCGGCGGATCGAGCATCTGGGCCCCGAGCAACTCGTCTATCTGGGGTTCGACGATGGCGCGGGCGCGGTGATCCGGCTGCCCGGCGATCATCGGATCGACGGGGAACGGCTGGCGATCGACGTGCCGGGAGAACGGCTGATGCTGTTCGATGCCGACGGCCTGCGGCTGCGCGGCGGAGACGCGACATGACCGGTCGGGGCATCCGCCTGCTTGCGGCACCCGGCGCGTTCCTGCTGATCGCGCTGATGATCGTGCCCGCGCTCGTCGTGCTGCCGATCGCGCTGACCGACTGGGAGTTCGGCAAGGGGCATATCGCCTTCATCGGCCTCGCCAATTTCGTCGAGCTGGCGAACGACGCCCGGTTCGTCGCGGCCCTCGCCAACACCTCGCTCTACACCATCGTCGTGGTGCCGGTGACGCTGCTCCTCGGTTTCGCCATCGCCAATGCGATCGAGGGGGCGGGCGCGCTCAAGCCTTTCTATCGCGCCGCGCATTTCCTGCCGGTCGTGGCGACCATGGCGGCGATGGCGATCGCCTGGGAAACGCTGCTCCATCCCACCGTCGGCCTGCTCAACCAGGCGATCGGCCTGTTCGGAATTCCGCCGCGCGGCTGGCTGCTGGACGAGGATCTCGTCCTGCCCACGCTGATGGCGATCGGCATCTGGCAGAATATCGGCTTCGCGGTGGTGATGTTCCTCGCCGCCTTGCGCACCATTCCGCAGGAATTGCTCGACGCTGCCGCCATCGATGGGGCGACCGCCCCGCTCGATCGCATGCGCACGGTCGTCCTGCCGCTGATCGCGCCGATCGCGCTGTTCATCACGGTGATCACCGCGAAGCGCGCCATGGCGATCTACGACACCGTCACGGTCCTCACCCTGGGCGGGCCGGGCAATTCCTCCGAGGTGATGCTGCACCTGCTCTACATCGAGAGCTTCGAACGGCTGCGCGCCGGCTATGGCGCCGCGATCACGGTCGTCTATCTGCTCATGCTGCTGTCGGTCACCGGCTTGCAGCGTGCGCTCGATCGCCGGGTCCATTACCGATGAGCCGGCGCCTTGCCGCTCATGGCCTGCTGGTGGTCACCACGACCCTGGTCGTGGCGCCCTTCCTGTGGATGCTGCTGCTCTCGCTGATGCCGCCCGGCCTGGCGAGCCAGGGCACCGTCTCGCTGGCGATCGATCCCGCAGCGGCCTTCGCCAATTATCGCGATGCGCTGACCCGCACGCCGCTGCCCCGCTTCCTGCTCAATGGCGCGATCGTCTGTGCGGGGACGCTCGTCTCACAGATCGCGATCGGCGCGCCGCTCGCCTTCGCCCTGGCGCGGGGCGATTTCCGGGGACGGAAGCTGGTGCTGGCGCTGGTCATGCTGGCGCTGCTGCTCCCGCGCGAGGTGCTGTCGGTGCCGCTGTTCTTCCTCAGCTACCAACTCGGCGTGCTCGACAGCTATATGGGCCTGATCCTGCCGGGCCTCGTCTCGCCGACCGCGGTGTTCCTGCTGTACCAGGTGTTCCGCACGGTCCCCGAGGACCTGATCTCGGCGGCCCGGATCGACGGGCTCTCGGCCTGGGCGATCGTCTGGCGGCTGATGGTGCCGATGGCCACGCCCACCCTGGCGGCGATCGCGATCCTCACCGTCGTCGGGCGCTGGAACGATCTGTTCTGGCCGACCATCGCCGTGACCTCGACCGAACTGATGCCACCGCCACTGGGCATATTGGCCTTTCGCGACGAGGAGGCGGGCACCGCTTATGGCCCGCTGATGGCGGCGACCCTGATCACCACCGCCCCGCTGGTGATCGCCTTCCTTTTGGCGCAGAAGCGCTTCATCGACAGTTTCGCGGGCAGCGGCCGATGAACGGACCGAACCGCCGCGAGCTTCTGGCCGGGATGGCCGGCCTGGCGACGCTCGCCGCCACCGGCTGTACGCGCCACCGCCCCGCGAACGTCCTGCGCGTCGCCTTCTGCCCCACCACGCTGACGCCGCTGTACCGGAAGATCGCCACCGCCTTCGAGCGCCGCCATCCGGGCACCAGGATCGAACTGATGCCGTCGGTCACCTATTCGGGGCTGATGCAGCGCGACTTCCGCCTGGCGTTGATCGACGATGAGCCCGACGTCAGCCATATCGGCCTCAACCACATCCGTTTTTATGTCGAGCGGGGCCTGTCCCAGCCGCTAAGCCCGCTGCTCGCGGCGGGGGCTCCGGAACCGCTGACCACCCATCCGACGATCGGCCATGTCGGCGGAGATCTCCATGCGCTGCCCTTCGCCCTGTCGGTGCCGGTCAGCTATCTGAACGCCGACCTGATCCGGCGGCACGGCCGCGATCCCGAGACATTGATAGGCGCCGACTGGCCCGACCTGCTCGATGCCGCCACCGCCGTCTCCCGCGCGGGGCTGCCGCTGTCGGGGATTTTCTTCGATTATTATGCGGGCTCGGGCCTTGCCTGGCAGATGCTGATCGCCAGTCGCGGCGGCCGGCTGATGTCGACCGACGAACGGGCGATCCAGTTCGGCGGACCGGCCGGCAGCTGGAGCGTCGAGCTGTTGCGCGCGCTCGGCCGGGCCGGCCAGCTCGACCTGAGCCGCGAAAATGCCCGGATGGCCTTCGCGGCGGGGCAGCTCGGCTGCTATCAGAATACGAGCGCGAACGTGCAGCGCTTCCTGGAGAATGCCACCGGCTATGAGTTGATCGTCGCGCCGCTGCCGATGGCGCCCGGCGGCCGTCTGCCAGCCGCCGGCAACGCCGTCGCCATCGTCACCCGCGACGAACGCCGCCACTCGCTGGCCTGGGACTATGTCCGCTTCGCCTGCGGGCCGGAGGCTCAGACGATCATGGCACAGGCGACGGGCTATCTGACGACCAACCGCGCCGCGATCGAGGATCCACGCCATCTCCAGGGCTTCCTGCGGCGCCAGCCGATCTACCAGCGGCTCTATGGCGTCATCGACCGGCTGGAGCCCTGGTACGCCTTTCCCGGCCAGCGCAGCGAGCAGATCACCGACGAGATCGGCGATGCGATGCGCCGCCTGATCCTTGGCCGTGCCGATCCGGTGGCCGAGCTGGCCGCGATGGTCGCCCGGACCCGCGAGCTGCTGCCGCGATGACGGCCGACGGCGCGCTCTTCCCCGGCGAGCGGATCGTCGCGGGTCCGCATTATCCGGTGCTGTGCCACCATCGTCCGGGGGATGGCGCCCGGCCGCTCGTCATTCTGGCACCCGGAGGCGGCCATCTCGGGCGGGTCTATTATGGGCATCCCGGTGCGGAGCCTCGCGACTTTCTGTGCGACTGGCTGGAACGTGACGGCCATGAGCTGCTGGCGCTGTCCTATGCATCGGATCATCCCGCCAATCCGGCGCCGTGCCAGGGCATGACGATCCTCGAATGGGCCGCCGACTTCGCCGCCGCCGCGGCCCGCTTCGCGGCGCCGGGTCGCGAGCTACTGCTGGTCGGCTGGAGCATGGCGGGGCGGCTGGCCCGACCGTTCCGCATGGCCGCGATGGCGCATGGCCTACGCTGCGACCGGATGATCTCGCTTGCGGCCAGCGCGCAGCTTCCCAAGCTGACCAGCGCGACGGGACCGGAGGAGCGGCTCACCCCCGATGGCTTCTGGGACGGGGAGGCGAGGGGAGCCCCCTGGCGGGCGGCGATCGATGGCCTTCGCCAGCCCTGCGGCCGCCAGCCGATCGCGCAGGCCGACTATGCCCGCCATTATCGCTGCAATAACCCCGTGGCCCTGCGCGGCGAACCGCGCACGCAGCCGCCGTCGATGACCTTGGAAGCGCTTTCGTCGTCGCTACAGGGCTTCGACTATGCCGGCTATCCGCTGGTGGGCGCCGTGATCCCCACCCGCCGCGAGGACGGCCGCCATGCGATCACCGACCGGATGACCTGGGGGTTCCTGAACGCCCAGATGCTGTTCTGCGAAGCCGACCGCAGGATCGAGGGCAGCACGCGTGCGATGGATGAGGCTGCATGGGAGACGCTGCGCGCCCTGGCGGCGCACGCCGGTGACCAGCTGAGCCGGTCGGTCGACGGCGATCATTTCTTCTTCATCGGCGAGCGGGGCGCACGGGCCGCCGCCGCCGCGATCGGCGAGCTTCTGGCCGCGATGGAACCCGTCCGCGTCTGGCGCGCGGCCTTGCCCGAGCCGAAAGGACCAGCTTCATGATCAGCCTCCACAACGACATCGCCACGCGCTACGCCCGCGACGGCTATGCCGCCCCGCTACCGGCGATCGGCGCCGATCAGGCCAGCGCCCTGGCGGCCGATCTGGACCGGCTCCTGGCCGAACATGGGCCGGGCGTCTGGCAGCGCACCAAGCTCAAGCCGCATCTGCTGATCAAGTCGATCAACGACCTCGCCCACACGCCGGCGATCCTCGATGCGGTGGAGCAGGCGCTGGGGCCGGACCTGATGGTCTGGGGCGTCGGCCTGTTCAACAAGCCGGCGGGGGAGACCGGCTTCTACGCCTGGCATCAGGACGCGACCTATTGGGGGCTGTCTGAGCCGGCGCTCGCCACCGCCTGGATCGCGCTGACACCCTCGACCCCCGCCAATGGCTGCCTGCGGGTGATACCGGGATCGCACCACCAGGCCCGCATTCCGCATCGCGAGATCGTCGGCACCGGCAATCTGCTGAGCCGGGGGCAGGAGGTCGCGGTGGAGGTGGACGAAGCCGAGGCGGTGGACCTAGTCCTCGCGCCCGGTGAGATGTCGCTCCACCATGTCATGCTCGTCCACGGATCGGAGCCCAATCGGAGTGCGGGTCCGCGGATCGGCATCGGCATCCGCTACATTGCCGGCCATATCGCGCCGGCGGATGGCTTCGAGGACAGCGCCACCTTGGTGCGCGGTCGCGACCATGGGCATTTCATCGCCGAGCCCCGGCCGATGTGCGATTTCGATCCCGCCTGCCAGGCGCTGTACGACCGGATCGTCGTCCAGTCGCGGGCACGGGCGATGAGCGAGGCCGATCTGCAGAACCGCTGAGGCGATTTTGCTCTCAAGTCTATACAGATAGGCCGAACGGCCTTAATCCCGATGCGAAGCAAGAGGGATTGGGTGCAGGCCGATGGAGCTATCGGGAGTCAGCGTCTGGCGGCAAGTGGCCGAACGGCTCGCCAAGGAGATCGAGGCCGGGCATTTCAAGGCGAATGAGCGGCTGCCCAAGGCCGACGATCTCGCCGCCCGTTTCTCGGTGAACCGCCACACGATCACCAAGGCGGTCGCGCATCTGGAGACCGAAGGGCTGGTCCGCATGGAGCGGGGCCGCGGCACCTATGCGCTCGTCAACCCGATCGAATTCCGCATGGGCGCGCGCAACTGGTTCGAGCAGAATCTGCGCGAGGGCAACCGCACGCCGAGCCGGACGCTCCTGTCGGTGTCGCGGATGCCGGCCGAACCGGCGGTCGCCGCCGAATTGCAGATCGAGGCGGGCGCCACCATCCTGTTCGTTACCATATTGGGCGAGGCCGACGGCATGCCCGTCAATTACACGGCCAATTATCTTCCGATCGAGCGCCTCCAGGGGATCGAGGAATATCTGGGCGGGATCGGCTATGAGCCGACCGAGACTTTCTCCTTCTCCGCCATGTTCCGCGCCGCAGGGGTAGCGGATTTCCGCCGCAAGCGGATGCGGATCCGGTCGCGCCTGCCGAACCGGGAGGAGACGGTTCGCCTCAAGATGTCGCCGAGCGCCCAGGTGCTCGTTACGCAGGTGCTGCAGGTCGATGATGGCGACCGCCCGATCGCCTGGGCCGAAACCGCCTATTCGGCAGCGCGTGTCTCGTTGCTGATGGAATATGAGTGAGAAGATTCGGCTTTCGCGGGCAGCGGAGACGAAAAATTCCTCAGTTGCGGTCGTGCATGCGGACGTTGGCACAGGACGCAAACATGCCGGCGTTACCCTTCGGAAACGAAGAGGAATGTCATCGAAGTAACCGGCTTGCCAGCAGGGTGACGCAACTAACGGCCAGCGCTACCAATAGTAGCAGAAACAAGATGCTATATCCGTCGTGCGATCGATGGAGGACTGTCAGCGCAAGCGTCGGCGCAAGCAGCGCGGGGAAGGTATTCGCCGCGTTCATGATGCCCAGATCGCGTCCTCGGTGCTGGTCAGACGGCAGGATCTGCGCCACGAGCGCGACGTCGATCGTCAGGAAGCTGCTGAGCCCGGAGACGAAGAGGGTGTAGCCGCAGAGTGCGGCGGCCCAGCCACTGTGGACGGAGATCGTCGCGATCCCCGCGATCATCAATGCGATCGCTCCGAGCAGGAAGGGCTTCCGTCGGCCGGTCTGATCCGACCAACGGCCCACGGTTATCGAGGTCACTGCGCTGACCGCGGTAGCGACGACGATGATCGCGGCGAAGCCGCTCTGCGCCGTCAGCCCCGATGACCCGCGCTTCGGGAAAACCTCGTCCTGGAGATAGAAGAGGAAATAGCTGGTCATCACATTGCCCGAAAGCTGGACGAGGCACTTGGCGACCCACAGGCTGAAGAAGGCTCGCCAGCCACGCTGCGGCATCGCGGCGTCCGGTTCGACGGGGGCGTCGGATGGCTCGATGTCGCGCCAGCGGCCGGCGGCCATGATTAGCAGAGGCAGGATCAGCGACGCGGTCAGCGCGGTGATCACCGTCAGTCGGGCGGCGTCGGTCGCGAACAGCGGCAGGCTCACCAGGCTCGATGCGAGCATGCCCGCCGGCAGGGCGAGATTGGCGAAGCCCGACACCCGTCCCTTGAAATGATCGGGCACCTTGTCGGCGAGAAGCGCGACAAATGGCCCGAAGAACATGTTGAAGAAGAGCTGGAACAGCATGAGGCCGAGGCCCAGCGTAAGCGCATCGGAGGCGCGCCCTATCACCGCATAGGACAGCCAGGTTCCCGTCAGGCCGGCCCACAGCCAAGGCATGCGGGTGCCGAGGCGCGCGCGGGTCCAGTCGCTGGCCAGGCCGGCCAGGATATTGGCGATGGTGGCGACGCACACGCCCGCGAGCAAAGCCTCGCTCAGCAACGTCACCTTGCCGTCGCCCGCCAGCGCCTCGGCGCGTAGCGGCAATATGATCGTCAGGAGCGGCAGGAAGGCGATATAGGCGCCGGCATTGGCAAATGGGTAGAGCCATAGAAATGGCCGCTGGTCCCGTTCAGCCATGCGGACGGGCCGTCGATTTCCGCACGACGAACTCGAAGGGCAGGATATGCGGCGCCGCCTCGGGATCGGATGAGGCGCAGGCGCCGATCAGCAGCGATGCGGCGCGTTCCGCCATCGCCGCCGTCGGCTGGCGGACCGCCGTCAGCGGCGGCAGGCTGAAGCTGATGGGCGGCGTGTCGTCGAAACTGATGATCGACAGGTCGGTCGGAACCGACAAGCCGGCGAGCTGGGCACGGTGCAGCACCGCGAGCGCCTGTTCGTCGCTGCTGGCGATGATCGCGGTGGGGCGCTGGTCCAGCGCCAGCAGCACGTCAGCTGAGGCGAGGCCCGACTCGAAGCTGAACGCGCCCTGCTGGATCCAGTTCTCGTCGATCGCCGCGCCCGCCGCCGCCATCCCCGATCGAAATCCGTCCAGGCGTTCGGCGCTGACCGCATAATCGGCGCTGCCGGTGAGGAAGCCGATACGGCGATGGCCGAGGTCGATCAGGTGCCGGGTCGCGACGACCGCGGCTTCCTTCTCGTCCATCTGGATCCGGAAGCCGCGCGGGTCGCTGTCGCCGGGGCTCATCCGCGCGAAGCGCACGCCGCGCTTCTCGAGCTGGTCGAGGATCGTGGCGTCCTGGGAGTGGGGCGGGGTGAGGATGACGCCGTCAGGCCGCAGCGAGGAAATCACCGCGTCGATCCGGCCATGCAGGCCGCTCGAATGGCCGTCGAGCAGTTCGATCAGCAGATGATAGCCGTCGCGCTCGCACCGCGGCATCGCGCCGAGCAGCATCTGCGCCACCCAGTCGCTGCCGCGGCCCGCGCGCCATTTTTCCAGCGTCGGCTCGCGATCGTTGAACGCCACCAGCAGATAGGACTTCGAACCGCCCATGCGCCGCGCGGCCAGATTGGGAACATAGCCGAGTTTGTCGATCGCGGCGCGCACGCGGGCGCGCAGCGCATCGGTGACATTGGGCCCGTCATTGATGACGCGCGATACGGTCTGCAGCGAGACTCCGGCCTCTTCGGCCACATGCCTGATCGTCACTGATCGCATACGCACCCCCGGTACATGGCCGGATTCAGCCAAATCCTTGCCGGTCTATCCGATGAAATCGTTCGAACCGCAATCCAAAACTGGCTTTGATATTTATTGTTGTGAACGTTCTCAATTTCTGCTTAAAGACGATTCACAGGAGGTCGGCGAACCTCCACGCGAGAGAGGAACAATCATGGAAAGCACGAGCTAACCGAAAACCCCGCGAAAGCGCGAAAACAGCAGATTTTTTAGATAGCTTCGTCATGCCGAATGGCTTTGGCGCGTGATATCTGCTGTCCTCATATTTAAAAAATGATCGGGTCTTCCAGGATTCCGACAATAATGATTTATGCCGCTTCGGCGGCAACGGGAGATGTTTATGAACAACAGGGCCATTCTCGCCGCCGGCACCGCGATCGGCGTTGCGATCTCCTGCGCGCAATCGGCATCCGCGCAGTCGCAGGTGGCTGCGGCCGCCGACCAGGGCAGTGCCAACGACATCGTCGTCACGGCCACCCGTCGCGAGACCAGTCTGCAGCGCACGCCGGTGGCGGTTTCCGCCTTCAGCCAGGCGACGCTCGACAAGCAGCAGGTGAGCAACGTCACCGACCTGGCCCGCTTCGTCCCCAGCCTCCAGTTCACCCAGCAGGGCGACCAGTCCGCCGTGCTGTTGACCTTGCGCGGCATCGGCAATGACAGCGCCTATACCGAGGTCGCCGATCCCGAGGTCGCGATCTATGTCGACGGCATCTATTCGCCGCGTTCGCAGGGGGCATCGACCCTGTTCTACGATCTGGAGCGCGCCGAGGTGCTGCGCGGCCCGCAGGGCACGCTGTTCGGCCGCAACGCGACCGTCGGTGCGCTGAGCCTGGTGTCGGCCAAGCCGACCTTCGACGACGTCCATGGCAATGTCGAACTGACCGTGGGCAATTACAGCCGCTTCGGTGCGCGCGGCATGATCAACCTGCCGGTCAGCGACACGCTCGCCTTCCGTGTCGCCTTCGTCACCGAGCGGCACAACGGCTATGCCGATTATCAGGCCGCCCCGAACGTGCCGAACGTCGACAAGTCGGTCTTCATCTCCAACGGCAAGAAATATTATGCGCAGGACCAGCAGTCGGCCCGCGTCAGCATGCTCTTCCGCCCCAGCGACAAGTTCCGCTGGTCGCTGAGCGCCGAGGGTTTCCTCGACCAGGGCGCCCCCGTCATCGCCCTGTTGCAGACGCCGCGCGCCGGCACCAAGCGCTGGTCGACCCTGAGCGACACCGCGCCCGACACCGACCGCTACTCGGTCGCGGTGCGCAGCACGATGGATTACGACATCACCGACAACGCGCAGATCAGCTATATCGCAGGCTGGTCGCGGATCGGCGGTAGCACCCAGACCGATGCCGATGCGGGCGCCCTGCCGCCGACCGGCGGCTTCGATCCCGCGACCGGGCTTCAGCTGTTCCTCGGCGCGTTCGGCGAGAACCGCACGGTCAATTCGCGCTATGATTTCCAGAGCCACGAGCTTCAGCTCAAATCGACCGGCGACAACAAGCTCGATTACATCCTCGGCGCCTATTATTCGCACGAGGTCAACAAGATCCGCTTCGACGTCGACCAGCGCGACGGCTATCGCGGCAGTTCGACCCGCGCCTTCGTCGGCAGCTTCATCCAGGCGCATCGCCAGATCGACTCGATGGCCGGCTTCGGCCAGGTGATCTATCACCTCGACGACAAGATCCGCCTGACCGGCGGCCTGCGCTACACGCGGGACAAGAAGAAGGATGTGGGCGGCCGCAACGTCACCGCCTTCGGCTGCCCGACGCCCACCGATGTCTCGTGCGGGATCAATATCTTCGGCCAATTC
Source organism: uncultured Sphingomonadaceae bacterium (assembly GCA_963540925.1). Classification (GTDB taxonomy): domain Bacteria; phylum Pseudomonadota; class Alphaproteobacteria; order Sphingomonadales; family Sphingomonadaceae; genus Rhizorhabdus. The sequence goes on along the minus strand of CAUTRN010000005.1, from coordinate 8,815 downwards.
CCGCACGCCACCGCGGCGGAGCTGGTCGCGCTGCTCAACGCGCAGGGCGGCAATTTCTCGATCTCGAACAACGACGTGAAGGGCAGCTGGAACAAGCTCACCTGGCTCGCCCGGGTCGATGCGGACATCACCGACACGATCCTGGGCTATGCCAGCGTCAGCACTGGCTTCAAGTCGGGCAACATCCAGGACGGCGGCCAGACCACCGATCCCGAAAGCATCACCAACTATGAGGTGGGCTTCAAGACGCGCTTCTTCGACCGCAAGCTGACCCTGAACGTCGCCGCCTATTATTCGGACTTCAAGGGCTATCAGGTGAACCAGGTCGTCGCGACCCGCGACTCCAACGGCAACACCATCGCCAGCCAGGTCGTCACCCAGAATGCCAAGGGCGCGACCTCCTACGGCCTCGAAGGCGAACTGGTCGCGAACATCACGCCCAACGACCGGATCCAGATGTCGGGCACCCTGCAGAAGACCAAGCTGAAGACGCTGCTCAGCATCGACGCCCGCTTCGACGATGCCAGCAACGTCACCGCGATCCGCGACCTGAAGGGCAACGAACTCGCCCATGCGCCGCGCTTCTCGGGCACCGCCAGCTACGAGCATGACTTCGAACTGGCCGGTGGCGGGCGGATCACGCCGCGCGCGGCGATCCATTACGAGACGCGCAGCTGGCTGTCCTTCTTCAACGGCGACCGGACCACGCGGACCAACGCTGCCGGGCAGCAGGTCTTTTATGGCAAGGGTTTCGACCAGCAGAAGGCCTATAGCCGCACCGACGTGTCGCTGCGCTACACGGCGCCGGGCGATCGCTACAGCGTCGAAGCCTTCGTCCAGAATCTGGAGGACGGCCATATCCGGACCAACGCGGCGACCTTCGGGCCGACCCGCTACGCGCCGGTGTTCCTGTCCAACCTGCAGCCGCCGCGCACCTGGGGCGTGCGCGCCAAGGCCTCGTTCTGAACCCGATGATCATGGTCCCTCCGCTGACGTCCGTGATGACCCCGTCCCACCGTCAGCTCCCTCGTGCGACGACGCGCTCCCCCGCGTCGCCGCACCTTTTCTTCCGCAGGCTGGGGCTGCTGCTGAGCGCAGCGGCCCTGGCGCTGCCCGCCGCGCTGTCGGCGCACCCCTGGGAGGATCGCTCGCTGAGCGCGGGTGAGCGCGCCGCGGCGCTGGTCGCGGCGATGACCCCGGCGGAGAAGCTCTCGCTCGTCCACGGCTATTTTCCGCCGCTCGCCAAGCCGGCGAAGGAGATGGGCATGATCCCGTCGGCGGGCCATATCCCCGGCGTGCCCCGTCTGGGCATTCCCACCCTGCGCGAAAGCGACGCCAGCCTGGGCGTCGCCAACCAGATCGAGCAGCGCAAGGGCGATACCGCGACGGCGCTGCCGGCGGGGCTCGCCACCGCCGCCACCTTCAATCCCGAACTGGCCCGGATGGGCGGCGCGATGATCGGTACGGAAGCGCGCGCCAAGACCTTCAACATCCTGCTCGCGGGCGGGGTGAACCTGACGCGCGATCCCTGGAACGGCCGCAACTTCGAATATCTGGGCGAGGACCCGCTGCTCGCCGGCGTGCTCGGCGGCGAGGCGATCCGTGGCGTCGAGAGCGCGCATATCGTCTCGACGGTGAAGCATTTCGCGCTGAACGCGCAGGAGACCGGCCGGCACGTCGTCGACGCGCGGATCGGCGAGGCGGCGCTGCGCGAAAGCGACCTGCTCGCCTTTCAGATCGCGATCGAGCGCGGCCGCCCGGGATCGGTGATGTGCGCCTATAACAAGGTCAATGGCGACTATGCCTGCGAGAATGACGCGCTGCTCAACGGCGTGCTCAAGGGCGACTGGAAATATCCGGGCTGGGTGATGTCGGACTGGGGCGCGGTCCATTCGACCGAGAAGGCCGCGCTCAATGGTCTCGACCAGCAATCGGGCCAGGAACTGGATCGCGGCATGTTCTTCGGCGAACCGCTCGCCAGGGCGGTTCAGGCCGGTACGGTCCCGCAGGCACGGCTCGACGACATGGTCCGCCGCATCCTGACCGGCGTGATCGCGAGCGGGCTGATGGACGATCCCGTACCCGAGACGCCCCAACCGATCGACCTGGATACCCATGCCGGCGTTGCGCAGACCGTGGCGGAACAGGGCATGGTCCTGCTCAAGAATGATGGCGGCCTGCTGCCGCTGGCGAAGAGCGTGCGGCGGATCGTGCTGATCGGCGCGCATGCCGATGTCGGCGTGCTGTCGGGCGGCGGATCGTCGCAGGTGCGCTCGACCGGTGGCGCGCCCGTCGAGATTCCGCTGACCGAGGGGGAGGCGGCTTCCTTCGCGCGGATGACCTGGCATGCCTCGTCGCCGCTCAAGGCGCTCCGTGCCGCCGCGCCCGATGCCGAGATCAGCTATGTCGACGGCACCGATGCGAAAGCCGCCGCACAGGCCGCGGCCGGGGCCGACCTGGCGATCGTCTTCGCCTGGCAATGGCAGAGCGAAGCCCAGGACGTCGAGACGCTCGCGCTGCCCGACGGCCAGGATGCGCTGATCGAGGCGGTGGCGGCGGCGAACGGCAAGACGCTCGTCGTGCTCGAAACCAGCGGTCCGGTGCTGATGCCCTGGGTCGGCAAGGTGCCCGGGATCCTGCAGGCCTGGTATCCGGGCCAGCGCGGCGGCGAGGCGATCGCCAATATCCTGATCGGCAAGGTCAATCCCTCGGGCCGCCTGCCGATCACCTTCCCGGTGTCGGCCGATCAGGCGCCCCGACCGATGCCGATGGGTCTCGCCAATCTCAAGGCGGCGGTGGCGCGGCGCAAGGCGGGCGACAAGACCGACTATGGCATGTCCGCCGGTGTCGCGCCGTTCAGCGTCGAGTATCGCGAGGGCGCCGACGTCGGCTATCGCTGGTATGAGAAGACCGGCCGGAAGCCGCTTTTCCCGTTCGGCTATGGCCTGAGCTATTCGCGCTTCACCTATGGCAAGCCGGTCGTCGAGGACGGGGCCGCTCCGGCGGTGACGCTCGACATCACCAACGCCGGCGACCGCGCGGGCGCCGAGGTCGCGCAGGTCTATGTCCAGGGGCCGAAGGGCGCCGCGACATGGCGGCTGGCGGGCTTCGCGCGGGTCCCGCTCGAACCGGGCAAGATCGGGCGGGTGCGCATCACCCTCGAACCGCGGACCTTCGCGCGCTTCGATACCGCTTCGAAGAGCTGGATCGTCGACGGCGGCGCACGGCGCTTCCGCATCGGGCGGTCGGCCACCGACATGATCGCCGAAGGCACGATCGACCTGACCGCCGGGCGGATGACGCCATGAGCGGCCGAGAGGAGAATTGACGATGGTGGGTCCGGCACCGGCTTCGGCGACGATGGCGGCAGGCAATCATCCGGAACAGGCCACGGCGTCGATCGCCAGCCTGCGATGGTTCGTCTTCGCGCTGTTCTTCATCTTCGGTGGGATCACCAGCCTCAACGATGTGCTGATCCCCAAGCTGAAGGGGCTGTTCACGCTCAGCTATCGTGAGGCGATGCTGGTCCAGTCGGCCTTCTTCGCGGCCTATTTCATCGTGTCGCTGCCAGCGGCGCTGATCGTCCAGCGGATGGGCTATATGCGCACCGCCGCAGTGGGCCTGCTGACGATGATGGGCGGCTGCCTGCTGTTCATCCCGGCCTCGTCCTCGGGCACTTTCGGCCTGTTCCTGATGGCGCTGTTCGTGCTGGGATCGGGCATCACCATCGTGCAGGTGGTGGCGAACCCGCTGATCTCGATGCTGGGGAGCGCGCAGACGGCGCACAGCCGGCTGACCTTCGCCCAGGCGTTCAACTCGCTCGGCACCACCATCTTCCCGCCGATCGGTTCGATCGTCATCCTCGGCAGCCTCGCGACGGTCGATCCCCAGACCTTGTCGGGCGCGGCGCTGGAGGCGTTCCGCGTCGCCGAGACCCGGACGATCGTCCACACCTATATCGCGCTGGCGGTGGCGCTGCTGGTGATCGCGGCGGTGGTCTGGCTGGGTCGCCGGCAGCTTCACGAGAAGCGCTCGAAGGACAATATCCTGGCGGCCTTCGGGCTGCTCGCCCGGCCGCGCTTCGCCTTCGGAACCCTGGGCATCTTCCTCTATGTCGGCGCCGAAGTCGCGATCGGCTCGTTCATCGTCAATTATCTGGCGCAGCACGACGTGCTCGGCCTCGCCGCCGAGGATGCCGGCAAGCTGCTGATCTTTTACTGGGGCGGTGCGCTCGTCGGCCGTTTCGCGGGCGCTTATGCGTTGCGCGTCGTGGCCCCGGCCAAGGTGCTGATGGCGGTCGCCGGCGGCGCGATCGCGCTGATCCTGCTCTCGGCGAACAGCAGCGGGGCGGTCTCGGGCTGGTCGCTGCTCGCGGTCGGGCTGATGAACGCGATCATGTTCCCCACCATCTTCAGCCTGGCCAGCGAGGGGCTGGGCGAACGGGCCGCCGAAGGCTCCGGCATCATCTGCATGGCGATCGTCGGCGGCGCGATCATCCCGCTGCTCGCCGGGCGGACCGCCGATGTCTCGACCCTGCGCTTCGCGCTGATCGTGCCGGCCATCTGCTACGCGCTGATCGCGCTGTTCGGCCGTTACTGCCAGCGCCATCCCGCCATCCCGCCGAGTTGAGCCATCTCCGCCGCGCGGTCGCGCGGAACCGCTCAGCCTGATGTCGCACCTTGTTACAACCGCCCGGCACCGGCGTGTCGCGGCCTGATGTGGATCGTTCCATGAAGAAGCTTTGCATCACCGCTTCGTTCGCGGCGCTGGCCCTGGCGGCGGGCTGCGACCGGCCGCCGCCGGCCGATCCCCATTCGCCGGTCGCGCATCCCGAACTATGGCCCGAGGTAAAGGCGCAGCCCCAGCGCGATCCCGTGGTCGAGGCGCGGATCGACAAGCTGCTGGCGGCGATGAGCCTGAAGGACAAGGTTGGCCAGCTGATCCAGGTCGACATCGGCAGCATCACCCCCGCCGACGTGCGGCAATGGAAGATCGGCTCGGTGCTCAGCGGCGGCAATTCCGGGCCCTATGGCGATGATTTCGCGCTGCCGCCCAAATGGCTCCAGCTCGCCGACGAATATTATGACGCGTCGATGGTCCGCATCGATGGCGGTCCGCGCATCCCGATCATGTGGGGCACCGATTCCGTCCACGGCAACAACAACATCGTCGGCGCCACCCTTTTCCCGCACAATATCGGCCTGGGGGCGGCGAACGATCCCGACCTGATCCGTCGTATCGGCGCGGCGACGGCACTGGAGACCGCCGCCGCCGGGATCGACTGGACCTTCGCGCCGACCCTGGCGGTGGTGCAGGACGATCGCTGGGGCCGTACCTATGAGAGCTTCTCCGAGGAACCGGCGATCCCCACCGCTTATGCCGGGCCGATGGTGGAGGGCGTGCAGGGCAAGGTCGGGACGCCCGATTTCCTGTCGCCCGTCCATGTGATCGCGACGACCAAGCATTTCCTGGGTGACGGCGGCACCGGCGGGCGCGACCAGGGCGATGCGCGGATTTCCGAGCAGGAGCTGCGCGACGTCCATCTCGGCGGCTATCCGGCGGCGCTGGAGGCGGGCACCCAGTCGGTGATGGCGAGCTTCTCGAGCTGGAACGGCGAGAAGATGAGCGGCAACAAGAGCCTGCTGACCGACGTGCTCAAGGGCCGGATGCATTTCGATGGCTTCGTCGTCGGCGACTGGAACAGCCATGGCCAGGTGAAGGGCTGCACCAACGAGAGCTGCCCGCAGGCGATCAACGCCGGGCTCGACATGTTCATGTATTCGGGGCCGGGCTGGCAGAAGCTCTACACCAACACGCTCGATCAGGTGAAAAGCGGTGTCATTCCGATGGCACGGCTCGACGACGCCGTCCGCCGCATCCTGCGGGTCAAGATCCGCGCCGGCCTGTTCGAGCGCGGACGCCCCTCGTCGCGCGCGATGGCGGGCAAGTTCGGCGCGATCGGCTCGCCCGAGCATCGCGCGCTCGCGCGGCGAGCCGTTCGCGAGTCGATGGTGCTGCTGAAGAATGACGGCGTGCTGCCGCTCCGCCCCCGCGCGAACATCCTCGTGGCGGGGGAGGGGGCCGACAGCATCAGCCAGCAGGCGGGCGGCTGGTCGATCACCTGGCAGGGCGCCGACGTGCCCAATTCGGCTTTCCCCAACGGCCAGTCGATCTGGGGCGGGATCGCGCAGGCGGTGAAGGCCGCGGGCGGCACCGCCACGCTGTCGCCCGACGGCCGCTATGCGAAGAAGCCTGATGCGGCGATCATCGTCTTCGGCGAGAAGCCCTATGCCGAGTTTCGTGGCGACCGGCCGAACCTCGAGGTCAGCCCCAGCGACGAGGCCGATCTAGCGCTCATGCGGCGGTTGAAGGCGGCGGGCATCCCCGTCGTTGCGGTCTTCCTGTCGGGCCGGCCGCTCTGGGTGAATGCCGAGATCAACGCGTCGGATGCGTTCGTCGCGGCCTTCCTGCCCGGCACCGAGGGCGGCGGCGTTGCGGACATGCTGTTCCGCGCGCCCGACGGATCGATGCCCTTCGATTTCCGCGGGCGGCTGAGCTTCTCCTGGCCGAAGCGGCCCGACCAGTTCCGGCTCAACCGGCGCGACCCGGGTTATGATCCGCTGTTCGCCTATGGCTATGGCCTGAGCTACGCCAAGCCCGGCAAGGTCGGCCTGCTCGACGAGCGCCGGCCGAAGGGCATGGCGGCGGGCACGCCGACGGCGTTCTGGGCGCGGGGCCGGCTGCCCGACGGCTGGAGCCTGGGGGCGGTGCCGGTTGGCGGGCCGCTCGCCATCGCGGCGGTCGACCGGGGCCAGCAGGAGGATTCGCGCCGCTTCACCTGGACCGGCCCGGCCGAGGCCCGGATCGAGGCGGGCAAGCCGCTCGATTATGCGCGCGAGACCAATGGCGAGATCAGCCTGGTCGTCGACTATCGGGTGGACGCGGCGGGCAGGGGGCCGGTCCGGATCGGCATGGGCACCGCCGACCGGCGCCAGCTGATGACAGTAACGAAGATGGTCGGGGCGGCGAAGCCCGGCAGCTGGTCGACCCTCGCCATCCCGCTCGGCTGTTTCCGGCGCGACGGGCTCGACATGTCGAAGATCACGACCCCCTTCATCGTCGCGGGCGAAGCGGGGCTGACCCTGTCGATCTCGGGCATCCGGCTCGACTATCGGTCGGTGCCGATGACGGTCTGCGGGGACCAGTAGGCCGCCCATGCCCGATCCGGCCAAGACCCTCATCCTCGCGGGGGCGACGGGCGATCTCGCGCGGCGGATGCTGCTGCCGTCGATGTTCGGGCTGCACGCCGACGGGCTGATCGCGCCCGACCTGCGCATCCTGGGCACCGCGCGCAGCGACGAGGATCGCGATGCGTTCCGGGCGATGGCGGGTGAGGCGCTCGAACGCTATCTGCCGCCCGAACTATGCGCTGCCAAGGGCATCACGGCCTTTCTCGAACGGCTCGACTATGTGCCGCTCGATGCCTCGCAGCCCGAGGGCTTCGGCCGGCTCGCCGAGGCGCTGGGGCCGCGCCGGTCGGACGGCGTCGCGATCTTCCTGTCGACCGCGCCATCCTTGTTCGAGACCACCATCGAGGGCCTGTCGCTCGCAGGGCTCGCGGGGATGAACGTCCGGCTGGCGCTGGAAAAGCCGCTCGGCTTCGACCTGGCGTCGAGCCGGGCGATCAACGACGCGGTGGCACGGGTCTTCTCCGAGGACCGGACCTTCCGGATCGATCATTATCTGGGGAAGGAGACCGTCCAGAACCTGCTGGCGCTGCGCTTCGCCAATTCGCTGTTCGAGCCGCTGTGGAAGGCTGGCGGGATCGACCATGTCCAGATCACCGTGTCGGAAACGGTGGGGCTGGAGGGCCGGGTGGGTTTCTACGACGGGGCCGGTGCGATCCGCGACATGGTGCAGAACCACATGCTCCAGCTGCTGGCGCTCGTCGCGATGGAGCCGCCTGCGCAGTTCAACGCGACGGCGGTGCGCGACGAGAAGGTCAAGGTGCTGCGGTCGCTGCGGCCGATCGACCGGACGACGGCGGCGAGCCATAGCGTGATCGGGCAATATGGGCCGGGTGCGATGGCAGGCGGGCCGGTGCCCGGCTATCTCGACGAGCTCGGCAAGCCATCGGACACCGAGACCTTCGTCGCGCTCAAGGCCAATATCGACAATTGGCGCTGGCACGGCGTGCCCTTCTACCTGCGCACCGGCAAACGGCTGCCCAGCCGCCAGTCGGAGATCGTGATCCAGTTCAAGGGGGTGCCGCATTCGATCTTCGGCGACCGCACCCTCATTCCCAACAAGCTGGTCATCCGCCTGCAGCCGGAGGAGAATATCCGCCTCCAGCTCATGGCCAAGGAGCCCGGGCTCGACCGGGGCGGCATCGTGTTGCGCGAAGTCCCGCTCGACATTTCGCTACCCAATGCCTTTGCCGATGTGCGGCGGCGCATCGCCTATGAGCGACTGCTGCTCGACCTGGTCGAGGGCGACCAGACCCTGTTCGTGCGGCGCGACGAGGTGGAGGCGCAATGGGAGTGGATCGACGGTATCCGCGACGGCTGGGCCGCCAATGCGATGAAACCGAGACCCTATACGGCGGGCACCTGGGGCCCGTCGGCCGCCATCGCGCTCACCGAGCGCGACGGCGTCACCTGGCATGAGTGAGTTCCGATGACCCTTCATCCCGCCGTCGAAACCGTCACTGCCCGGATCATCGAGCGATCGAAGCTGGGCCGACGGTCCTATCTCGACCTTATCGCGCGCGAGCGGGACAGCGGGGTGGACCGTCCGACCCTGTCGTGCGGCAACC